>JAYFPZ010000030.1:0-16914 GCA_034927445.1 Syntrophomonadaceae bacterium | reverse complement strand
GCCTTCATTGCTTGGCTAAAAATTAAATGGTTTTTATTGTCCGCACCGATGATCGAAATTACTTCGTTGCCCATCTCCTTCAATGCCCGGGCTATCGGATATATTGAAGCAATTTGTACGCCGCCCCCTATACAAATCACTTTCCCTAGTTTTGTAATCTCGGAGGCTCTCCCCAATGGTCCAGCTAAATCCCTAATGTAATCACCTTGCGCCAAGCCTCCCAATTCGAACGTTGATCTTCCAGCTTCTTTGAAAACTAACGCAATGGTCCCTTTATTCCGGTCAAAGTCGACAATAGTAAGCGGTATTCTCTCCCCATTATCGTCAATCCGTAAAATAACAAACTCACCCGGTTGGGCTTTCCGGGCTATATCAGGAGCACTTACCGTAAACTGTTTTATATTAGGCGCCAATACCACTTTATCTAATATTGGGAACATCTCACCACTTCCCTCTCTTGAATAACACCTTTTAGTCTGCGGGATTTGCAGCGAATGCATATGAGGGTGATTAAGCCGGCCGTTATGCATTCGTTGCATCCTCGACTCATATTTAGCGGTCCCACGGAGACTATTAAGCCAATATATTTCCCGCAATTACCATCCTTTGAACCTGTTGCGTGCCCTCATAGATTTGGAGTATTTTGGCATCTCGCATCAACTTTTCCACCGGATAATCCTTCATATACCCATAACCGCCATGTATTTGCACCGCATCTACCGTAACTGCCATGGCTATATCCCCGGCATACAATTTGCACATCGCTCCAAGCTTGGGATTAATTCTATGAGCGTCTATTTCCGATGCCGCAAGCCATACCAGTGCGCGGGCCGCTTCTACCTTGGTAGCCATATCCGCCAGCATAAAAGCGATAGCCTGGTGCTGCCCGATTTCCTTTCCAAACTGCTTCCTGGTCTTGGCGTATTCGATAGACTCCTCCAGAGCTCTACGTGCTACGCCAACAGCAGCCGCGCCTATACTCATTCTGGTACGATCCAGGGTCTGCATGGCTATTTTAAAACCTTCCCCTTCTTTACCCAGGAGGTCTTTGGCCGGAACCCTTACGTCTTCAAATATTACTTCAGCAACGTGGGAAGCACGGTCCCCCAGTTTATCTTCCACCTTGCCCATTGAAACCCCGGGAGTATCTCCAGATACCAGGAATGCACTGATTCCTTTGGTTCCCTTGCCTTTTTCGGTTTTAGCAAATACAGTATTCAGGCGTGATATACCACCATGCGTAATAAAGCATTTGCTCCCATTTAAGATATACTCATCCCCGACCTTCTCAGCCTTGGTTAGCATACCTCCCGCATCAGATCCGGCGCCGGGCTCTGTCAGACAAAAAGCTGCCAACAGGGGGCTTTCAGAGAATTGCGGCAGCCACCGGTCCTTTTGTTCTTCCGTACCCGCAAGCAGGATGGGCGTAAGTGCGAGCGTATTCCCGTCCCATGCCCCGCTAACGCCCAGGCATCCGTAAGACAATTCTTCAATAAGAATAGCCTCAGTCATATGATCAAGCTCCAAGCCGCCGTATTGAGCAGGTAAATTAAAATTCCATAACCCTATTTCGAAAGCCTTATTGATAATGGGCCAGGGCATTTTATTCTCCCGATCATACTCGTCTGCCACGGGAATTATCTCATTTTTCACAAACTTACGGACCATAGTCTGCATTTCTCTTTGTTCATCTGTAAGTTCAAAACTAATCACAACATTTCGCCTCCGTAAATTATTTCAGTTGCAAACTAAAATACTATTTTTTTTTGGCTCTGGTAATGTAGCCATCACCTATAATGCCATCGTCCAGGAGCTTTTTAATATCGTCGTCGCTGTATCCCAGTTCTTTTAATATTTCTGGAGTGTGCTGGCCTTTAAATGGGGGCGGCAACTCAGCAATCGCTTCATAGGAACTAAACTTAAGGGGATTGCCCGGTACTAAGACCTTTCCAGCTGTTGCATGATCATATTCCAATAACATGTGGCGAACTTTGGTATTTTCACTTTGACAGATTTGAGGAACTTCAAGAATAGGGGCTACAGCTACCCGGACATCGCGTAATATCTTCACCATTTCGTCTACGGTGTAATCTTTCATCCAGTTATTAATAAATGCGGTCATTTCCTCTATATTTTGCAATCTGGCTACATTACTGTTGAATTTAGGATCTGTGGCCATTTCGGGTACGCCCATAGCGCCGCACATATTTCCCCATAATTTCTCATTGGAAGCAACCACGCCCACATAACCGTCTTTGCAAACATAAACATCATAGGGTCCGCCGTCTGGATGTCTGGATCCCATTCTCTGAGGCTCTCTGCCGGCGATGGTATAAGCCGGTACATTATTCTCAAGACAAGTGAATATGCAATCTACCAGGGATATATCGACGTATTGGCCTTCTCCGGTTAGACCTCTGTAGTGAAGAGCACCCAATGCCGCTATACACGCATATAATCCGGCAATGGCATCCCCCAGAGAAGAACCGACCCGCAACGGCATATCCGGGTAGCCGGTGATACTCATCAATCCACCCATGGCCTGCGCCAGCATATCATATCCCGGCAGTTTGCTTAATGGTCCGTATTGTCCAAAAGCTGATGTGGAGAGATAGATGATATCGGATTTAACTGCCTTGCACGGTTCATAACCAACTTTTAATTTATCGGCTACACCGGCTGCGAAATTTTCCATGACAATGTCCGCATCTTTTACTAGCTCAAAGAATATTTGTCTGGCTTTCTCCTCTTTAAGATTTAATTCAATGCTTCTCTTGCCGCGATTGAGACCGATAAAATAAGTTGCTTCTTCGGTCCCCTCGGCAAATGGGGGCCAGCTTCTCTCATTGGAGTTGGGACCGGCATCTTCAATTTTTACTATATCTGCTCCCAAATCAGCCAGTATTTGTCCACAATATGGTCCAGTATATACTCTGGTTAAATCTACAATCTTAACGCCTTCAAGAATTTTTGTTTTGCCCATTATTACCTGCCTCCTTATTATTTGGTCTTCTTAACGATTCTCATGTCAGAGTTATCTCTTCACCAAGGAGGGGATGGGGAAATTCTGAGCGTGAACAGAATTTCCCCATCGGATCCATATAATTGTCTTTTACTCAACCCAAATGATTGATCCCGCACCTTGAGTCAAACCGCCGCATATGGCACAGGCCGCATAACCGCCGCCATTTTCTTTCAGATTGTATGCAGCCGTCATCATGATACGAGCCCCGCTGGAGCAATTGGGATGGCCTACGGCAATGGCACTGCCATTGAGGTTCAATTTATTCTTCTTTAATTCCTCATATTTAGCCGGGTCGTTATCAAGAATTGGTTTCACAGAGACTTCATCCACCATAGCTTGATAATCGCTCTTCAACCATCTGTCGTTGGAGAGCAATTTACAGGAAACCAGCGGAACACAAGCAAACGCTTCGTTAATCTCAATGACTTTTATATCATCAATCGTTAATTTAGCATCGTCCATGCACTTCTTAATTGCAAATGCCGGGGAAACTGGCATAATTCTCGGCTGTAGGGCAATGGCGGAAGTTGCTATCAGGGTATAAAGTACAGGCAGTCCCAGTGCATCAGCATTTGCTCTAGTAGTAAAGATCTGGGCGGTAGCTCCATCATTCATTCCCGGGGAATTGCCGGCGGTGCAAGTCGGGTTGCCAAACATGGGTTTTAATTTAGCCAAGCCTTCATAACTTATGTCAGGACGATATTGCTCGTCGATATCGAGTACCTTTTTGGAGATGACATTGCCTTTTTTATCAGTCTTAACGATTTCATAAGGAACCATTTCATTTTTGAAGAAACCGCGTTCCCAGGCTACGCCATATCTAGTATGGCTGCTTACTGCCAGTTCGTCCTGTTCTTCCCTGGATACACCATATTCGATGGCAATATTACCGGAGTCAACCGCTACAGGTGCATAGTCTTTATATCCTAAGGGAATAATCGGATCTTCCACCATGAATGAACTGTGCTTTTTGCCTTCCCATCTAATCCCGCGCAGCAGGAAGGGAACGGTACTAAAGCCGGTAGACCCACCGGTCATGATTATTTTGGCTGCTCCCAACCTGATGCTTCTGGTTCCATAATGGACTGAAGCCATTGCGGAGGTACAGGCCTGGTCAAAAGCTAAGGACGGAGTTTCAGGTGAAATTCCAGCTTTAAGCATGGTCTGACGGGCAACTACCGGGGTAAAAGGGTCTTTACAGTTGGTGGTATCTCCATTTCCCCACCATACTTCGTCGATAAGTTTGGGGTCCAGGTTGATCCTTTCCATAGCATTTTTCATAGGAATGGCACCCAGATCATAAATATCGATATCTTTCAGGGAACCGCCAAAGCGACCATACGGGGTTCTCACTGCACTTACGCAAACAATGTCGTCTTTACTCTTTTTAAAACTCATCTTTCTACACTCCTTTAAACATCGTTTTTTAAACTGGCCAACAATTGTTATTGAGCCACCCAACCGCCGTCAACGCTCAGTACGACACCGGTACAATAACTTGCTCCGGGTGAAGCCAGGAACAGGGTAGCTGCTTTTAGCTCATCATCAGAACCGAAACGGCGCAGGGGGATACATCCCAGCATGATTTCTTCACTCTTGTCGAGAGTGCCGTAAGTCATCTTGGAAGGAAACCAGCCGGGAGCGATGGCATTAACGGTAATGTTGTGTTCTGCCCACTTAACGGCCAAATCCTTCGTTAATCCGGCCAGGGCCGCCTTACTTGCCTGATAAGCAACTGCGTCCATAATTTCAGCCGGTGCGCCTACAAACGCCGCCAGGGAAGCCAGGTTAATAACTCTCCCGTACTTTTGTTTGGCCATTATCTGCCCTGCTTTTTGGGCCATAAGCCATGAGCCGGTAAGATTGGTATCGATTACTTTTTTCCAGCCGTCAAGTGGAAATTCCAGCGAAGGCGCTCCCCAGGTAGCTCCCGAATTATTTACCAGGATATCCACCCGACCGTATTCTTTCATTACTACATCATAAAATTCATCAATTTCTTCCGGTTTACTGACATCAACTCTGGCTGGTAAAACTCTTACCCCCAGTTCGGATTGCATGGTTTCGGCAGCCTGCTTACACCTGTCCAGTTTCCTGGCTGCAATAACCAGATCGGCGCCCGCTTCTCCAAGTGCGTATGCCATTTGTACACCTATGCCTGCTGCTCCACCGGTTACAATGGCCACTTGTCCCTTTAAATTGAAAAGTTCATTATTATGCCTCATTAATTACCCTCCTTTTTGTTAATAGAGAATTATTAATTATTCGTAGTCATAGAAGCCTTTGCCCGTCTTCATTCCCAATAAGCCGGCCAAAACTCTCTTCTTGAGTAAAGGATGGGGTTTATATCTATCGCCAAAATCCCTTTCCATAGTCTCCATCCCATGCATAGCAATCTCTGCTCCAACCAGGTCCAACAATTTGCATGGGCCCATGGGATGACCGGCACAAAGCCTCATGGCTTTATCAATATCTTCCGGTGAATTACCTTCTTGAACCAGTTTTACTGCTTCATTCATTAATACATCTAAAAGTCTGCTTACAATGAATCCTGCAAAATCTACTGCAATCGCTGATTCTTTGCCAATTTTCTCTACATAGGCGAGAGTAGTCTCCATCGTCTCTTCACTGGTGAGCTGTCCCTTAATGATCTCGACACCTTTCATCAGAGGAACCGGATTCATAAAGTGAATACCAATGACTTTATCTCCCCGGGTGGTGCTGCTCGCAATTTCTGTAACCGGAATTGCCGAAGTATTGGTTCCTAAAATAGCTTCGGGTTTACAGAACTTTTCAAAATCCGCAAAAATTTTCTTTTTTAGCTCCAGATTCTCAAATACACATTCTACAACCAAGTCTGCCTCTTTACAGGCTTCCTCCAAACTGGTAGTGGTCTTAATACCTGCCAGGGCGGCATTCATCTCGGCTTCAGTCATCTTGGCCTTGCTAACCATTTTGCCTAAACTCTTACTGATAGTGGCTAGGGCTTTTTGCAACGGAGCTTCTGCGATATCATTCAGGATGACATTATATCCGGCGACTGCACTCACCTGAGCAACGCCGTTTCCCATAGCCCCTGCACCAATAATTGCTATTGTTTTCACATCCATAATCAAACCACCTTTTCTTTTTATTATTTAAAGCTATAACGTAAACTGGGCTTTTCTTTTCTCAATGAATGCCGCCATACCTTCCTTTTGATCCGGAGTAGCAAAACATTCTGCGAACAGTTCTATTTCAGTTTTCAGACCTGTCTCCAAATCTACATCAGACCCTTTGTTAATAGCAGATTTAGCAAGTTCTAAGATAAATCCGGATTTTTCACTAATTGTCTTCGCTATCTCCATGGCTTTAGCCAGAACCTGGTCATGTGGTACTAAGTGATTAACCAGCCCGATTTCATAAGCCCTTTCTCCATTGATAATCTGACCGCTATAGACCATCTCCTTGGTTAGTCCGATTCCAATCAGCCTCTGGAGTCGTTGGGTGCCTCCACCGCCTGGAATAATTCCCACATTTATCTCCAATTGTCCGAATTTCGCCTTTTCTGATGCTACACGGATATCACAGCACATAGCAATTTCGCAGCCGCCGCCAAAACAAAACCCATTTATGGCTGCAATCACAGGGCGCGGATAGTTAGCAATGGCCTGTTGCCCTCCAAAAACTATCTCACCCGCAAAACGCCGCGCTTCAACTAACGGAAATTTTGCCATGTTCGTTATATCTGTACCTGCGGCGAATGACTTTTCTCCTGCACCGGTAATCACCACAACCTTAATATCCTTGTCATCTCGCATCCTGGTAAATGCTGCTTCTAATTCGCGGAAGACTTCTTCATTTAAAGCATTCATTACTTCAGGCCGGTTGATCGTTAACAACATAATGTTACCGTCCAGCTGGCATGTGATAGTTTTAAAAGTGTAATCCACTCTCTTACACCTCCTTTCCTGATTGCATTAAGACCTCATTGACTGTGTATTATTCCTGCAATACTCTCTTAGGCACTTTTTTTTGGCATCATCAAAGCCTCGCCATCCACTACAACTTCCTGCCTCTGATTGGTACAATAGGTGCGCAGCCAAACCCGATTCTTGGCTTCATCTTTACGGGTTACCTCCACCGTTGCCGAAATGGTGTCACCAATAAAAACTGGTTTTAAGAACGCACATTCCTGTTTCAGATAGATAGCACCCGGACCAGGGAGCTGAGTACCCAGTACATTGGATATAAATCCGATTGATAAGATACCATGGGCAATTCGCTGACCGAAAACACTCTCTCCAGCAAACTCGGTATTAATATGAACCGGATTCATGTCACCAGTAACGCCTGCGAAAGAATAGACATCAAATTCGGTTACACTTTTAGTAAAACTAGCTGTCTCACCAACATTTATTTCCTCTACCGTCTTCCCAAGCATATTAACCTTCCTTTCATGTAGTAAGCTCATGGATCTGGAGTCGCTTGCCGCTCGTAATTCGTAGAGAGCAAAAATCATGCCAGTAAAATTGGGGAGGCCATAAAATTTGTGGGCTATTCTCTTGAAATTGGAATATACTTTACTCACCTAACATTAAATCTTTATTTGCCTGGAGGTATTTCTTCCAATCCACAATAAAGCAGCTTTATCGCAATGTCCCATAACAATACAAGTGGTCGGCATGGTGTTTGTACCATTTTCAAACAGAACATCAGGTCTCCTGCACCCGTGATCCCTTTTAGGATTTATTTTCATTCGATGGAACGGGAGCTTCGACCGGGCATGTGTCGGCGCAAGTCCCACAATCTGTACATAACTCAGGATTAATTACATATTTTTCTCCTTGCTCACTAATTGCCTCAACCGGGCATTCGTCCGCACATGAACCACATGCGATACATTCATCAGTAATAATGTAGGCCATTACATTCCCTCCTAGCGTTTTCAACCAAAAATAACATTGTATCAAGTAGTGATCGATCATTAGACTCAATATTCAGCAATTTTTGTGCCAAAATTTATAGGGCCTATTTTATAAGTGCCTCACGTCATATGTTTGGGGGGTTTATAGGACACGGGCATTTAAATTGTGGTTTGCTGTGGCCGCAAAAACTAAAATTGGCATATTATTTGCGAGAATATACAGTAACAGAGTTTTTTGATTACTATTAGGATGGGCGCTTGATGATGAAGATAGGAATTATAATGAACGGTAGCAATAGAATGGACGTACTGTCCGGCAGTAATTTTATCGCTCAAAAATTTAGAGAGCAAAATATCGAGGTTTGGCTGGACAGCAGTCCTGAATATAATCCAGCTGATTCTGACTTACTGATGGTTCTGGGTGGGGACGGGACACTGTTAAAGTCCTTTCATAAATATGGGGAAATGGGGATTCCTTTCTTAGGAGTTAATTTCGGTAACATCGGATTTTTAAGCCTCATTGAACCGGATGATTTTATCAAATATTTGCCAGCGATAGTCAAAAAAGAATTCGAGATAGGCGAAAGAAATGTATTGCAGGTTTCATTGTGCAGGGAGAAACAGGATGTTGTTATTTCCAGTTATGCTTTTAATGACATAGTGGTTAAAGCCGTGATACCGAAAATATCCAGACAAATACTGAATATTGACGGAAATTTCTTTTCCAAATATGAAGGGGATGGAATTATATGTGCCACCTCGACAGGCTCTACCGCCTACTCCCTTTCGGCGGGCGGCTCTATTATTGATCCCCGTCTGGCAGCCGCTATTATCACCCCGATCTGTGCACGGGCCAATATGATGAACTCAATTGTGATAAGCGCGGAGCATCATATCGAGATACTCTGCAATGACATATATCCTTGCAGCATCTTTGCCGTTGATGGAAATGAACCGGTTAGACTTATAAACCGTGATCTCATTAAAATAAAAAAATCTTCGCTTAAAATTAAACTGGTACAATTTGATCAGGATCGATATTTCAATCTACTGCAATCAAAATTGCTGCGAGTACGGTAATATCTGCAGCAGGAAGAGTTGACTTTAAGAATACCGGAAAGGAGGGGAAAAGAATAGGCAACCAAACACCGTATAGATGCGAAAGTTGTAACTGCGCAATAGATGCTCCTGGTCTCTGTGACGTATGCCTTCAACGTCACGACAGGGTCGTCAAGATTATCGTGTTTGTAATCTGGGTGCTAGCTGTTATCAGTTTCGGCTACTACTATGTTTTCTTTATTCGCTAGTTCGGGTTTTAACATAAGAATACGATTACGGCAGCTTGGCTTTACGGAAGAAGCGTTAAATGCCAAGAGCATGGGATTTGTGCTTCCTGTGAAACCTGTTCAGCTAGATGCCCGCGAGATGTGGATATTGCCTCATGGATGAATATGATGAGGCGAGGTCTTAATATGATGATTGTAGCTTGTGCAGCCTGCTACAACCGTTTCCGTACAGCAGAGCATGGAGTGCAGCATGACCCTGAAATGAAAAAAAGAGCAAACAGGTTTAGATATGGAACTGCAGAGAACCAGCGAAATTCTATCGATTCCGGATGTCCTGGCCAATAAAATAGGAACCGAGGCCATGGCAGCAAAGGTTACCCACCCCATGTGTTCAGATCCGGGACAAGAACTCATCTGAAAGGCCATTGAGGAACAGCAACTGGAGCAAGCCGTGGTAGCATCGTGTTCGCTGCGTATGCATGAATAACCTTCTGCAAAGCCACTGCCACCGGAATGGCAGAGAGTAAATCACTGCTTAAATCCTATAAAATACTCTTGATACTTATGTCACCCCGTATAAATTACAACTTTATTGAGAATTCTGATATAGAACAATTGTTGTTTTGGTCACGGTAGGAATGGGGGAGTTCACCACGAATAACATTGAAAATCGATTTGATATGCTTCATCGTTGGGAGAAACTTAATAAGGGGTATATTGATATCTCTATCCATGACTATATCTGTCAATCCTGGGAAAGAAGCAGGCAATATGGGGTAGACCCATTAAAACCCACCAATCCCGATCTTCTGAATACCAAGGATTTTGAGCAGGTGCTGGCTGAAAATAAAGAGTTATTGGATTTAGCTGTTCCCTCAATGTTCGACATCTTTGATTTTACCCAAAACTCCAGCTTTGCCATAGCTTTAAGTGATAAGAATGGTATCATTTTAAAAATGATCGGTGATGAAAAAGAACTCGCATTTACCAATTACAGCAACTTTACTGAAAGAGCCAACTGGTCCGAAGAAGTTATGGGCACAAATGCAGTAGGCTTGGTGTTGGCCATCGATCAGCCAGTTCAAGTGTTTGGGTATGAACACTTTTGTAAATGCGCCGTGCTTTCCACATGTTCGGCCGCTCCTATTCACAACCCCGCAGGCGAACTTGTCGGGGTGCTGGATTTAACCGGCCCTTACAAGTATGTGAACAACCATACCTTGGGGATGGTTTTTTCCTCCGCCCGGGCAATCGAGCGCAAATTTCAGGTGCGCCAGGCCTATACCGAGATACAACTGGCCAATAGCTTAAAAGAAGCCGTTATGGAATCCATTTCCGAAGGTATTATATCCTTGGACGGCAATGGTCAAATATTCTATATAAATAAGCAGGGTTGCGACTTGCTGGGCCTTAATGGCGATAAGTGTATTGGTCAATATTTTGCCACCTTATTACCGGACAATAATAAGGTATTGAACATAATAAACTCTGGTAAACGTATTTTTGGTGAAACTGTACAAATGATAACCCCAAATGGAAAAAAGAAATTTCTGATGAATTGCAGTCCTCTACGTGATGATGACAAAAATAAAACGGCTGGCTCGGCTATTGTGTTACATGAGCTGCATAATATCGTCAATAAAATTATCAAGCCCAGATCAACGATAACTTTTGATAGCCTGATAGGAAAAAGCAGTGCTTTTCAGACCGTTGTAGAACAGGCCAAGATGGCTGCCCAGACAAACTCCAGTGTTTTATTGTTAGGGGAAAGTGGAACTGGTAAGGAGTTATTTGCCCAAGCGATTCATAACGCCAGTAGTCGAAAAGGCGAAACATTTATTACCATAAATTGTGGCGCTATCCCCCGAGAGTTGATTTCAAGCGAACTATTTGGTTATGAGGAAGGGGCTTTTACCGGTGCTCGTAAAGGAGGTCAACCCGGCAAATTCGAACTGGCCGATCAGGGAACCGTCTTCTTGGATGAAATTGGGGAGATGCCTTTCGATCTACAGGCTTCCCTATTAAGAGTATTGGAAGATAAAACGATCATGCGCGTTGGTGGCAGGGATGTGATATTAACTGATATTCGCCTGATCAGTGCTACCAATAAAAATCTGCTCCAGGAAGTAAAAGACCATCACTTCCGTAATGATCTATATTTTAGGCTTAATGTCATATCGATAAATATTCCGCCCCTTAGAGAACGAAAAGGAGATATCCCGATTTTACTCGAATACTTCGTAAGCGTTACTTCCTCCCGAGTAGGCAAAAAAATTACTAAGATCGAGCCTGCCGTACTGGATATTTTGTTTAATTACGATTGGCCCGGTAATGTCAGGGAACTAAGCAATATCGTAGAGCGGTCCATAAACCTATCCCATAATGAAACTATTACGGCCGATATGTTGCCACCGGAATTGAGCAGTCTTCCTTCTGGCTCTAATATTTCTGTCTGGGAGAAAACGCCTACGAAAGAGAATATGGAAGAGCAACTGATCAGAAATTATCTGATGAAGTTTGGCGATAACAAGAGTGAAGTCGCCAAAGCTCTTAATATCTCGCGAAGCAGCCTATATCGAAAGATGACCAAATATAAAATATTGGAATGAACCTGGACTTGCAAGGGTGCACGCTTCTTTAAGCAACCTCCCTGCAACGCATAGATAGAGCCAGCCGTTAACATTTCGTGACCCACGGCGGCTCTATTTTTTCTGCTTCTCCCGGTTAAGTATCTGGCGTTTGGCATTTACAAAAACTACATATTGCAGGAATAGATTGATTAGCAGATAGGCCAGCCAGTACCCGGCCTGGTCGGCCATGCTTCCTCCATAATTGTTCGTATAAAACTCATAAAAATAATAAACAGTCACTCCAATAAAAACAAAAATAGATGGTATCAAAAAATCAGCCGACTTAATAACCTTTTCAAAAATCTCCTTTTTCATTTTAACCACCCTCCTCCATCAATATTGTAATGAGGCTTTGCTAGCCAAACTCGGATTTTCTGTCAATAGACAGCATTAACCTATGATGTATGGGCTGAACTAAGAACCAGCACTGTAAAATGTTTACAGCAAAAAAACTTTAGATGCCTTGTTGTGCCTGTAGTTCCGAGTAGCAAAATTTATGTAAATGTTCTAATACGGCTCTGGTGAGGACGGTCAACTTGTTCTATTATAGTGCATTTATGTGCTTGTGAATCAAAACAGTCTTATAAAAACCTGTGACTTAAAATAGGTTTTCATGTTTATGGTGTTTACATAGTAATAAAGGCTATTAATGACAAACCCAAGGCAAGACCTGGGGTTGTCATTAATTTACCCATTATATTTTTCACTGCTCTATACTTCATGAATGTCTTTCATGCGACTATTACTTAAAACAACGCAATTTTTAATTTTTATAGATTAACATGAATAAATATCATTTTTTGTTAGTTTTTCTCCAAATATTCATTTTTTCAGCTTCCTGTATTAATCCATCCCTGAAATCCGGATGAGCTATAGAAATAAGCGCCTCCGCTCTTTCCCAAGTAGCTTTGCCTTTAAGGTTAACCTTGCCGTATTCGGTCACGACCCAATGTGTGCAGCTGCGAGGGCTGGTTGAAATAGTGCCTGGAATCATAGTAGGTACAATACGGGACTTAGGCTTTCCAGCTTTGCCATAAGCTGAAGATAAACATATAAAGCTCTTGCCGCCTTTTGATAGATAAGCGCCCATTACAAAATCCAGCTGTCCTCCATTGCCGCTAATCTGTTTGAATCCTGTCGACTCGGAACTGACTTGGCCAAACAAGTCGATTTCCACCGCATTGTTGATAGACATAAAATCATCAATTAACCCAACCGTACGGGGATCATTGATATAGTCTACAGTGCTGCTCATTAATTCAGGATTATTATGAATATACTTATATAGTTTGTCAGTTCCCATTCCAAATGCATAGGTTTGACGGCCGCGGTCGATAGATTTTTTGGACCCATTAATTTTACCTTGCATAGAAATATCTACAAAAGCATCTACATACATTTCTGTATGTACACCCAAATCTTTCAGATCAGATTCCGCTATCATCATTCCTACAGCATTAGGCATTCCACCTATACCCAGCTGCAGACAGGCTCCGTTGGGGATCTCTTCCATAATCAATTCAGCTACTTTTTTATCAACATCGGAGGGAGATGCAGCACCTAGCTGCCCCAGAGGCTGATTTGGTCCTTCAACAATGAAATCTACCCGCGATATATGAATCGCTTCCTCTTTTCCTCCCAGGCAACGGGGCATGTTTTGATTAACTTCTGCTATGACTACTTTGGATGCTTCAATTACAGCCATTTGATGAGAGGCCTGGGGACCAAAGTTAAAGTAACCGTGCTCATCCATAGGGGCTACCTGAAACATGGATACAGCTATAGGCTCTACATTTTCACGATAGTACCTTGGCACTTCAGAATAGCGAATGGGAATATAATAACCGCATCCCATATCAATAATCTTCCGGTCTACACCGCTACAATGCCAGGAATTCCAAGTAAAATGATCTCCAGGGTTATCAATTTTAAATATCTCAGGCATCCAAAGAGTGATGCCGCCTCTTACCTTGACATCGGTTAGTTCTGCGGCACGATCTGCCAGTGCTTTATCAGTAGCGAAGGCATGGCCGACACACCAGCCATAATCTACCCAATCTCCAGACTGAATAACTTTTACCGCTTCTTCTGCAGTTACCAGCTTCTTCTGGTATTCATCCATAAAACTCAAGTAAGCCACTCTTCCTTTACAATAAATATAATTTTCTAATAAGCGGAACTCACCGGAGCTCCGCTTTATTCATTGAGTTTACATTTCTAAAGTCCTATTGCTCAATCATTTATCGCCTTTTCAAGCATCTAGTGAGGGTCGGCCTTTGGTAAACCTGAATCTCCGGATGCATGGCACAGTACATCGCCCGGGAGACGCGGCTGATAATGATCAGAGCGTTAACGATGGCTTCCACCCTTGGGACTCACCTGGATTACATAAAGGCCGCTTCGGGGCAATCAACGGCGCTGGTGTCGGCATTCTGCATAGCCTTCAGGGTTCCCAAGATTTCGGGGACAACGTTCATGACATAAAATTTGGCGCTGGCGACTTTGCCCTTATAGAAGTTCGCATCGAAGTGGTCGCCGCCTAGTTCTGCAAGCTTCGCAGCAGCGACGAGGCCCTGGTCGAGCAACAGCTTGCCGATAATGACCTTAGCGGCCGCATGCATGATCCGGGTCGCAAACAGCTGTTTCAGGGTCTTATTGCCGGTCGTCCAGGCAGCGTTCATATCGATAATTGCGTTGAAAGCGGCAAAGGCTTCTTCTAACACGGCGAATTCAGTCGCGAATTCCTGGGTTTTCTTCACAGCGATGAAGTCAGCGATTTGAGCCAGCCATTTCTTGAACGGTTCGCCGTTCTTCATGGTGAACTTACGGCCGGTGAAATCCTGCGACTGAATGAAGTTGGTACCTTCCCACAAGGAGTAGATCTTGCAGTCCCGAGCCAGGGAAGCCGGAGCATATTCTTCCATGAAGCCGTAACCGCCTAAGCACTGGATCGCCTGTTCGGTCATCTGCCATGCCATGTCAGACGTATAGGCCTTGCAGAGCGGATTTTGAATCATGAAAAAGTCATCTGCTTCTTTTCTCTCTTCCTCAGTGGCAGCTTCCTTGGACATGTCGATATAGTAGTAGGATGAATAGAGCAGTGCCCGGCACCCTTCCATCATAGACTTCTGCAGCATCAGCATGCGGCGGACGTCCTCATGTTCGATGATCCGGACACTGGGACCCTTCGGATTGGAGGCATGAGGACTCTGCACGCGTACCTTGGCATAATCCAGGGCTGCATAGTAGGCTGCACCAAAGGCGCCCAGAGAGAAAATCCCGGTGTTGATACGTTCTTCGTTCATCATCTGGAACATCTGCGCCATTCCTTTACCACGGCCGTCTACCGGTCCATCACCAAGCATCCAGCCATAGCAATCGTTATTTTCGCCGAAGGCCAGGGTGCAGGTGGCAGATCCGTGGATGCCCAACTTATGTTCAATACCGACCGTGGTTACGTCATTCCATTTGGTCATGTTGCCATCATCGTCAACCCAGAACTTAGGCACGATTAAGCAATTAATGCCGGCGGTGCCTGCTTTTCCATCCGGGGTCTTGGCCAGCACCAGATGCATAATGTTTGAAACACAGTCATTGTCTCCGGTAGTAATGAAGCACTTCTGGCCTTTAACCTTGTATAAGCCCGGGGTATCGGTAGGGAAGCACTTGGTGGAAACTGCGCCAACTTCGGAACCTGCGCCCGGCTCGGTTAGACACATGGAACCGCCCCATTCGCCAGAGTACATCTTGGGCAGGTAGAGGTCTTTGAGCTTTTGCGAAGCATTATCCTGAATTACGGTGGTGGCGCCCTGAGTCAAACACCACAGCATAACCATGGCCGGAGATGCACCGACCTGCATTTCCAGAATCGGAGCGTACCAGGCCAGCGGCATGCGGCCTTCGACTTCGCGGTCGCCAGCCTGCGGGCCCAGGCCGGCTTCGCAAACCGTGTTGTAAACCGTCTTGAAAATATCGGGACTGACGACTGCATGTTCGTCGCCACCGACAAACTTGAAACCGATTTCATCGGACTCTTTGTTGGCCGGGCAGATCACGTCGCGGCAGATTTTGAAGTTAACATCAAGGAACCCATCAATGTCGTCAACTCCGTAGTATTCTTTGTAACCATCGCAGGATAAGAGCTTATCCATATCCAGCCATTCTTTTATCTGGAATTTAATATCTCGCGTCTGATATAGATAATTATTATGTGGCAAAATAACTCCTCCTAAAATTTTATTGTATTTTCTACATTTAATTTATTTTAGCCCTAGGTTATTGCAATTTTCTCAAGACGCGATGTAGAGCGTAGACATCGGCATCCGCTTTAATTAGTATTTTAATAATGTTCGTCTTCTTGGCTTTCTAATACTGCACTCTTTATCTCTCTAACCTATCTTGATTTAGAGTATTGAGAGCCTCGGGTGTTAATCAAAATTATAGTTCCCCTATTCCTCTAATCCAGCGATATGTTTCATACGCGGTTAACCTTCCTCATCCCCAATGCGTCTAAATTCCTGAAATAAACTCCCGACAATGCAACATATAAAGATGCTATTATTCCTCAAGCACCACTGCCAATAAACCCTCCCTTCAATTCGAAAAGTATAAAGAAGAATAGAAAACAATTGTTAAATGGGGAAGGATAAAAACCATAGCATTTATTAATGCAATTTGCATGCCATCTTTTCAAATAAATATAAAAATTTATACGAAATAACAAAACGCCCCTTCATACGGCGTTATCAAATATTTAAATATGATTATCAATCAGTCCATGGCAATTATTATGCAGCATAGCTTTTACCATTTTTGTGGTGTAAAAAAGGGCAGCGATGCCGGTCCATTCAAGAATTTACGGCCGGCATCAAGCAAGACGAATTCTTGATCGCTGCATGAAGCCAACTGCTATAAATTCACAAAAAACAAGCATAGAAATAGGATAAAAGAAAGAATAGCGGCGGTTTCGTTTTTAGAAATTCTTAATGTATAGTGGAAATCATTGCGGTTTAGCGCAAGTTGCTTTTCTATGTCATCGGTACGCAGTAAAGAATTCGCAATAAAAGC
>JAYFPZ010000041.1:0-10368 GCA_034927445.1 Syntrophomonadaceae bacterium | reverse complement strand
TGTTGATGTGGGGCTGTAAATAAGGATTGTCCACAAAGTTCTCCATCTTTTTTCCCATAAAATAAATTTGGGTTTTCATCTTTCTTAGGCTCTCAATATATTCCTGCCCGGTTTTCATATGATCATCTCCTAATAAAATTTGATAGTTTAAACCTTACTAATGTAGGTGAGCCCATTAGACTTTTTATCCTCCGACTATTCACCCCTAGTAGATTCATTTGGTAAATATGGAAATATAAAAAACCAAAATCTCCTACTTTTTTATGTATTGCAAATATCATGCCAGAGAGAATATCTTATAAGAGGAGATTTGCACACCTTTACAGAATGGCCTCGCCTCGGACTTTCATTAGGTTAATCATTTCAGATCAATTACTCATTCTGCTTCTCCTCAATTTTTATTAGTATCATGTCTTAGTATTGAGACATAATACTGTCTCATAATTAAGAAAAATCCCATTAATAAATCATAATGTGAATATAAATTTAATAAAGCTTATAGCAGTACATTTACTTTTTCACAAACAACCCCGTCTCCAGCCTAATGAACTGGAAACGGGGCTGTAAGGATTAACCCAGTAACCCGAAATCACATTTGCTTAAGTTCTTTCAAGAAACTTTGATCGTTTATCGAGCCTCTTCTCTTTCCATCAAAATCATTCGTTTGCGTTTGCATTTGTAAATTCGGCAAATCTGACAGGATCAATCGGTTTTTCATCAAGGAAGAAAGCAAACACTGCCGCAACTAATGCAAGTGCAGCAAAGAAAATAAACGCCTTGGTATAAAAAGTTCCGGAAGCGTTTACTACAACTAGAAAACCAGCTACAAGTGGGGCAACAAATGAACCCAGTTGGCCGAAACCATTGGATACACCGATTGCAGTTCCGACTATTTCTTTAGGATAACGGACTTGCGGATATGCATATATTACACCCCAGAACAGGTTTACGAAAAATCCGTTGAGCATCAGCATGACTACAAGAGTTGCAATATGCCCCTTTGGTACTGCTCCAATATAGAACAAAATTGGTATAGCCGGAAGGAAAGACGCCATTAGTATTGGTTTAGCCTTACTTTTAAACCATTTATCCATCGCTGTACCGCCCAGCATCATGGAGATGAAAGCGATAGCATAAGGCAACGATACTAATGCTCCCATACTCTTTAAACTAAAACCATGTTGCTCGTACAGGAAAGATGAAATCCAGGTAGTGCTGCCCCAATAAATACCAAGGGCACAAAATAGCATGATACAATAGCCAATAAAGCTTCCGTCTTTGAAAAGAAAAGCCAACGCTTTTTTGGTTTCATATTTTACCACTGCCTCGTCACCTTGGGCAGCACGTTTACCATCATTAATGTAATCGGCTTCACTTTGATCTACTTTACCCTCCGAGACTGCTTTTCTCGGAGTGTCAATCATCCAACGCTGGAGTATAAATATACCGATAACACCAGGAACAGCTAGAACATAAAACACCGGGCGCCACGATCCGAACGCAGCTGCAAGAAAAGTAACTACGATCGGAATAATCGCAGGACCAACCGCCCAGGTTGTGGAAAAGAAACTGGTTGCACGGCCTTTTTCTTTGGTCGGGAACCAATCGGCTATAGCGCGGTTAGCAGGCGAAAAGTGATGTCCTTCGCCGATACCTAAGCCAAAACGAATTAAAACGAACTGAGTAAAATTGTGGGTTAGTCCAGTTAAAAAGGTTACAAAAGTAAAGGTACAAATTGCAATGTTCATAACCTTTTTGGGGCCTATTTTGTCTGCCAACCAGCCGGCTATAACCTGTGCGATTGCATACGCAAAGAAAAATATGGATGCAGCAACACCCGTCTGCGCATGTGTCAAATTTATCTCTGCACTAATTAACGGAAGTAAAGTTAGAACAGCTGTACGGTCAAAATAGTTGATTAAATAAAGCAGCCATAAAACGATTAATATCGTCCAACGATAATTGGTTTTGGGCTGATTTAGAAGAGTGCCTGTATTGTTTTGACCCATGTAATTATCCTCTCCTTTACAAATTACAAATTTTTTAACAAAATCAATAATTCTACCTGATTACATTCCAAAAGTCTTTAGCCATTAAAGCTACTTAATTACTATAAAAGTAATAATACTGAAGCTACAGGTTAATTCTGCCTTTATCTGTTTGGGCATTTACAGTGAGATGCCCAAACACAAAAGGGGAGGAGATTTAACTTCGATTGTCTTTGATGGTACTAATTTTTCCCTTGATTAGCGGCCAAAAAATACAAGATTCTCTAATCTTCCTTAATCCCCGCCAGATATTTGGCAAGACTCTTCTTTGATTCCAGATCATAATTACCCATAATAGCTATATCTTCCATTACGGGCGATCCGCCACCGTGCACTCCAGCAATTTGCATTATGCTTGCATACTCCGAAGTTAGCAGATCACTAATCAAATGGTTAGCACGGTATTGATTTTCTGCTGAAACACCATCCCTCCTCGTTACATACTTTCTGATGAAATCACCTACTTGAGCGCTGTTATACTCTTTCGACATAGGTAAAGTTGCTGGTAATCCGCCTGAAATATCAACCAAGGTATTAAATTCATGGAATATATTGTGTCCCGCATGTCTTCGGCCGACATTAGCATAAATAACATTAGGGATTTGGGTCCCTGAGGCTGATTTGGTCGAGTTTATGCTTGCGGCTATCCCTGCAGCATAAACTAATTCGGTGACACTTATCATTTCGGCCAACTTCTCTTTAACATGGCTTAATTTTTCTATTCCCAAATAATCGGCAATTAGAGCAGTAGTACCTGTCAGTACATCACCAGTTCCAGGTTTACATCCCGTATAGCTGTGACGATGATATAGAGCGAAAAATAGCGCTAGTCCCCCTCCAATGTCGGTTTCTCCGTTAAGGAATATCCTTTCGTTAGGTACAAATACATTGTCGAACACGGTCATGCTTTCAATGTCGCCTATTTCAGCTATGGGCGCTTCCAGCCCTGGCGCACGATCACTGTAACCGCCATCCCTGCCAATCAGATATATACCTTCGGTATCCGCCGGAAGTGCAAAGGCGATGGCATAATCCTGTTCGTCCTTTTTCAAGGCCCGCGTTGGAAGGACTATTATTTCATCCGCATAAGGCGCCATAGTATTGTGGAGTTTTGCTCCCTTCACTACAACCCCGTCTTCCCTTCTCTCTACAACGTGGACGTATTGATCGGGATCTGTTTGTTCTCCTGGTCTTAATTTTCTATCGCCTTTAGGATCAGTCTGGGCACCAGCACATACTAAATCGTTTTCCTGGAAATATTCAAGGAATTTTAACCATCGCTCATAATAATTAGTCTCATACCTTAAATCAGCATTCTTGGTGGCAACTGATAGGGCATTCATAGCATCAATGCCCATGCACCTCTGAATGCAACCTCCAGTCAAATTGCATAACTTTCTTGTCATTTCTTGCTTCTTCAACAAATCTTCCGGACTTTGATGGATATGGCAAAATCTATTGATGGTCTTACCCGAAATATGCGAAGTAGCAGTTAACAAATCCTTATAATCAGGATCATTAGCTAGATCAAAAGTTAATTGGATAGCCTTACTTCTGGCAACAACCACAGGATCATCACGACCGATGACTTTACCATCCAAATAAATATTCTTTTTCATTCCAGCTAGTCTTTCCAGGTATTCCTTTGAGGTCCTCATCCTAAACCTCCCATCTTTATGAAATAATTTTTAGAAAATCCAGGTTCTTTGAATATCGCAGCAATTTTCTGGCTGTGAATGACTTCCATTAAAAAGCTTTGATACTTTGTTGATTACATAGACTGTATTTTCTTTTCAAATGCTCTATAATTCATTTGCATTAGGTTTTCGAATGTCAGCTTGGACATTCCATCTCCAGTAAAGATCTTGTACTCATCAAGAATTCTGACAACCTCAATCTCCTTAACAGTGGGTTCTTCAATTTCTGTGACGTTAGATGCAACTTTGAGATCCCAGCCAACATTATCAATAACTTCCTGAACCGTAACACCGGATTTTACTTGATCCAGATAAGCTTCTCCGGTTGCCTTATCAAATTTAAATATGGCTTTGTCAGTAATGATAGCTGCCGGGCCTTCTCCGGGAAGCCCATTTTTCTTCCGGCCATCTGGGCCATCGATATAACCAGGTGAGGTAATATAATCAACTCTCTCCACAAACCTTCTTTTATCAAGCGGTGTGGTTACAATAAACCTTCCTGCAGAACTAGCGATATCATTGGCTCCGCCACTACCAGGGAACCTTACCTTAGGAGAATAATAATCCCCATCGCCAAAGAGGCATGTGCTGTTAAGGTTTCCATATTTATCCACCTGTGCTCCGCCGATCATACCAATATCAATGTAACCTCTCTGTTGGTCAGCGAAAAGCCGCCAAAGTGAATTGTTAGATATAGCATTTTCTATGCACACATTGTCGCCAATGCCAAGAAATGTGCGATCAGTCTGGGGTCCGATCCCACCACACTCAGTTACGATAACACAATTTGGAGCATGGGTCTGCTTCGCTAACATTGCACCTAGAAGCGGTGATCCAATCCCGGCAAAGACAACCTCGCCATCTTTAATCTGGCGGGCTGAACATACGGCAAAAAACTCCGATAATACATAATCGGTTGAATATTTTGGCATTTTTTTATCACTCCTTACATAGATCTATTATTTAATAAGGTGCGTTACAGAATTTTTTCTCAACTCTGGCTAATTCATTGAGCCGCTCTAAACCAACCTTTTTCAGATAGCCCTGATGGTCTGGAACACCTAAAACCCACTCATCAATCCATTGCAGGAAACCTTCACGAGTCTTAAAGATCTTTAATTGATCAAGGTGCGATACGATATCATAAGCATAGGCATACGGGAAATTCCAGGGATGGCAGCAAAATGGTACTTCGACCACGGCATCAACTACATATTGAGGAACGATAGTCAGATTTCCCGATCTTCTAATTACGTCGGTTGATACTATCTCTTCACAAGTTATTACACAATGCTTCGCGGCACGAGCTATATTTTCCGCATTCGCGCTAAAACCTAAAAATTGAGCATTACCATGAATATCCGCTCTATTAGCATGTACAAAGCAAACATCCGGATTAGCAGCGGGTACAAGGGCAATTGGACTATTGGTATAGGGATCAACGGTTTCAATAATGTTCTTATTGTGTTTAGCTATATCCGAGCCTCTTAATGATCTGGTGGGTAAATAGGGTACATTCATAGCCGTGGCCATAAATCTTAGCCCCATAGTGAAATTAGAATAATCTTCTACTTCAACCTTAAGTGGTATGCCTTTTTCAACGGATCTCCTAAAGTTAGGGGCTTGTCCGGCCAAAGCATAAGCTTCCCAACCAATTTCCATTTTTTTCACAAGGCCCATACCAGTCATTAAATCGCCAGGTTCAACCGGGCTATCACCCATCAAGGTTAGATTTTTAATATTTTGTCTAATTATCTCGTGTACTGGAGCAACCACCTGGGAACCGCCCATTCCGCTAAAAGCTACCGAACATCCATCAAACATAAAAGTGCTTACGGCTTCTTTTAAGGATATCCTTTTGTCTGGTTTCTGTTTATAATCGCTCAACTTTCTAACCTCCTTCGAGCTTAATTTTGCTTATAAAATATTCATGCCGCCATCGACCAGCAGATTTGAACCAGTTGCATATTTTGATGCATCAGATGCAAAGTATACCACTGCGCCAACTATATCTTCGATTTCTCCCAGATGACGCTGAGGAATCTTTTTGACAAAGTGATCCATTACTTTGGGGTCACTGAACTCTTTTTCATTCATGGGGGTAATAACATATCCGGGGCTGACAGTGTTTACCCGAATACCATATCTGGCCCATTCTGATGCCAAAGCCTTGGTCATGTGAATTAACCCTGCTTTGCTGGCATGATAAGGTAAAACATTTTTGTCAACTATAACGCCAAAAACTGAAGCAATGTTAATAATTGAACCTGATTTTTGTGCCGCCATTAGTTTCCCGACTGTCTGCGCAATAAAGAATTGCCCCTTTAGATTAAGATCTACGACATAATCCCAATCTTCCTCGGTAAGATCCAGCGCCGGTTTGGTAACCGCAGTACCTGCATTATTAACCAAAATGTCGATATGACCCATTTCTGCAACGGCTTGGTCGACCATCTTCTGAACTGACTCAACTTTAGAAACATCGGTAGGAATGCCGATTGATCTGCGACCAGTAGCTGCGATTTCTGCTGCGACCCTTTCACAATCAGCCGGTGTCCGGCTGACTATCACTATATCAGCACCTGCTTTGGCAAGGCCTTTGGCCATTCCATAGCCTAATCCCTTGGTACCCCCAGTGACTATTGCGACTTTTCCTGTTAAATCAAATAAATTTTCTGCCATAATGAAATCACCTCAGATTTTTATATTTTAGTTAGCTAATTGGGGATTGTTCTTCAGGATATCCTTCTTAAAAGCAGGACACCCCTAAAGCCGTATTAAACTTAGCACCTCCTCATAAAATGATTTTTGACCAACCAAGGTAATGTGTTCGTCGTTTATTAATGCAATATGTATGCCATATATTTCACTATCTCAAAACCGCCTATTTTTGCGTCTTTTCGTGAATTTAGTCATCATTTGTCGCATAAACAGTACAAAATTTGTCGCAAAATTAGGAAGTTTTAATGTCAATTCGCGGGGCCTAATCCCACTGCCCTTGCACTTCCAGCGGGTTTGTTGCCAGCACCACAAATTACCCTCTAGATTCGCGAATACAAAAGTTATTCCATTTTTCTTATTTATTTCAATCGCCTTATCGCCGCTATACACCTTGGCGATTCCACCCAGTCAACCATCTGGCCCGTCATCTTTAAAACTGGCGGAATTGGTCGTTTATCAACCAGAACGTCTTGATAATTGACTAGAGAAACGAGCTTCTTCAGGACATCATCGGCTTGGTATCTGCGGGTTATCTACACCAAATACCCCAAGCTTTAAGCAGCGGGGCCACGGTTATATCAAAGGCAGCCCCGCCACTTAAGTCCGAAATTTTACGGGCGCCTTTAATATGCTATTGTTTCCGGGGTTAGTCCAACATATCCTAGACCTGCGTTATGATTAAGTTTATTGACATCTCCACCCGGGCTGTTAATGGTCTCATAATGCATCCAGTTCTTTTATCTTGGATGATACTTCGTCGGAAGCTTTTTGCGCATTGGCTCCATATACTTCCTGGTTAATGATGGTTCCCAAGGCAAAATTCTCCGACTTAACCGATTTCCGTTGCCAAAAAACAAGACTTGTCTGCCCCATAGTTAATTCAATCTTTGGTTACATACCCGTTTTGCATTTATGTCCTGATGGATAGAAGGTAGACCCATGCTGAAAGCAAAAAACCACAAACCCTGGAAAGATAAATGAGTTGCTTCAGGTCTGGCTAACGGAGTGCTACAGAAGGTTCACTCAGGACTAAATAGCAATAGCCCGGAAACTGCTTATCGCAGTGATAAGAAAACCCTTAAGTTCCTGAACCCTGAAATAATAGCCAATGCCTTTTTACATGCCGAGGAACAAAAAGTAGATAAAGCTGGGTGCGTTAGTTTTGCCAGCAAAAAAATGAAGTTGGTCTTAACTTTATTGGCTGTAAGATAACGGTTGTTTATGATCCGGTCAGCACTTATTCTAAACGACCTAAAGTCTCTTCCAACATGATGGATGAGTACAACTGCTAGTAACTTTAAATATCCGTTCTACAATAGCGACAAAATTCGTCTCAATTTTGACACATATATTTTGTCACTGATATTTTTTTAATGTTGTACCCCAGCTTCTACCGTGGCTAGCTCTATTATTAGTTTAATCTCAAACCTGGCATATTATTTGCTTATACAATTAGAGAAGTGTTTTTAATACAGGGATGGTGTTTATGAAAAAAATTGGGATAATGACAAATAATCACAGAACAGATGCAATACATTTTAGCGAATTTGTCTCAAAAAAGTTGCGTGAAGAAAATATCGAGGTTTGGTTTGAACAAGATCCTGGATATGACCCTACAAATACAGATCTATTAATGCTTCTGGGTGGAGACGGAACCCTGTTAAGGGCATTTCATAAATTTGGGAAGATGGAGATTCCCTACCTTAGCATTAATTTTGGCAATATTGGATTTCTCAGTACCATTGAGCCTGATGACTTTCTTCAATATCTACCTTTAATTCTTAAAGAAAATTACCGTATTGAGGAGAGAATATCCATGTATGTTTCAGTGCTTAGAGGAGGGCAAAACGAAGTGTTTTCTGATCATGCCTTCAATGACGTGGTGGTTAAATCAGTCGTCCCAAGAATTTCCCGGCAGGCACTTCGCATTGATGGAACTTTCTTTTCCCAATATGAAGGAGATGGGATTATTTGTGCAACGGCAACTGGATCCACGGCCTATTCCCTTTCAGCCGGCGGAGCTATTGTTGACCCAGCACTGGACGCCTTTACCCTTACTCCCATTTGCTCACGGGCCAATTTAATGAATTCAATGGTATTAAGCGCCCAACATAATTTGGAGATATTATGTAGAGATTTTCATCCTTGTTGTATCCTATCAATTGATGGAAGGGAATATATTAACTTGGTTAATAATGACAGGATTAAAATACAAAAGTCTTCGCTTAAAATAAAACTGGTTCAATTTCACCAGGATCGCTATTTTAATCATATCCACCCCAAATTATTATGCGTCCATTAAGTCGCTATCGTATAGTTTGACATTAAAATTTATTCATTCTTTTATAGCGAAGTCCCGTTTCCAGCCTTCACAAACTGGAAACGGGACTTAAAAGTTCTACCCTAGAAATTCGGGATCACATTTGCTTTAGTTCCTGTATGGGCATATCCACCAATTTAGCTAGTTTGACTACACGTTGCCACCAAACCAGTGCCAACCACCATCGACTAAGAACATAAGTCCCGTAGTATAACTGCTGGCTTCTGAAGCCAGATAAACAGCCGCGCCTACAATTTCCTCCGGTTTCCCAAACCTCTGGAATGGATTCTGCGACCGTATTTTCTCATACCAATCTTTATCATCCATAATTTGTTTAATTAGGGCTGTTTCAAGATATCCCGGAGCAAGCGTATTAACTCTTACATAAGGTGCCCATTCGGCAGCCAGCACTCGAGTCATTTGCTTTACAGCGCCTTTAGTAGAGGCGTACGCTACTTGGCGGGGCATCACTATCTCGCCGAAAACCGATGCCACATTAATCATGCTGCCCTTTTTCTGATCCAGCATAACTTTGCCGACCTCTTTGGCGCACTTAAATACACCCAAATAATTTACAGCAAGAACACGATTAAACTCTTCATAGGTAAGTTCAAGCGCTGGTTTACGGATATTAATACCGGGTATGTTAAATGATGCATCTATACGGCCGTATTTCTGGATCGTCTTTTTTACGACATTTTGCACACTATCCAGATCAGTAACATTTAATGGTACCATTAACCTATCTCCGGTCATTTCAGCAGAAGTAGCTTCCATCCCTTCCACATCAATGTCAGCTAAAACAACTTTGGCACCCAGTGCGTCAAATCCCAGTGCGATGGATTGGCCGATTCCTGAGGCGGCTCCTGTTACGAGGACGACTTTGCCATCTACATCAAATAATTTGTTGGGCTGGGTATTCCATTTACTAATTTTATTAACATAAGTAGCCATTGTATAAATCCCAACCTCCTTTCACTGTACACAGGCATAAAACGTGTAAAAATTATGCCTGTGTAATCGTGGACTATTAAATCGCCAATGTTCGGTTCTATTCACTGATTCGCTGTTCCAATGAAGTTAACTTTTTTATTCTCCTGGACAGCTGTTGAGATGCCCATATCCTATAAATAGGACAAAATCTTATTTCCTCATAAAATGATCTTGGGCCAACCAAGGTAATATTTCCATTATTTTGTTAATGCAATATATATGCCATTTCTTTCACTATCTCAAAATCGCCCACTTTTGTGTCTTTTAGTGAATTTAGTCATTATTTGTCGCATAAACAGTACAAAGTCTGTCGCAATATTAGGAATTTTTAATTTCAATTCGCGGGTCTAATCCCACCGCCCTTCGGCGGTATAAGCTTTACGCCTTATGCAATCATCTTATTTTCATAGGTAATTGTGCCCGCAAGCATGGGGGGTTATACAAAAACCAAGCATAGAAATAGGATAAAAGAAAGAATAGCGGCGGTTTCGTTTTTAGAAATTCTTAATGTATAGTGGAAATCATTGCGGTTTAGCGCAAGTTGCTTTTCTATGTCATCGGTACGCAGTAAAGAATTCGCAATAAAAGC
>JAYFPZ010000006.1:0-212033 GCA_034927445.1 Syntrophomonadaceae bacterium | reverse complement strand
AGGCCGGAGATTTGCCGACGCCTTCCTTCACACTCCATCTCGCGATGGACGCGCTTGGCCTTAGCTATACACTTCCCGCCACCGGGCGTGTTCGGGACTTTCACCCGTTAGACTACGCCCATGCCGGGCGCACGAAAAAATAGGGTTGTTCTCCTTTTGCACAGAACAACCCTATTTATGATTAGGTTCCATCTGGAAGTATATTTAATTATTATGCTGTTTGTTATGTGAAATTTTAAAAAAGATATAATTAAAATTCCATATCATATTCTCGCATTTTACGATAAAGAGTCGATTTACTTACTTTGAGCAACACAGCTGCCTTGGGGATATTGTTGTTCGAACGAACCAAGGCAGATTTTATCGCATTAATCTCATAGTCTTTAAATGACGTGGCATTTAAATCAATTTGTCCATTATGATAGCTTTCATCGTTAATCACTGTGTTAGGCAAATGCTCCAATTCAATCAGTTCTCCCTGGCAGGCATTTACTGCATAAATAAGCGCATTTTCCAATTCTCTTACATTACCGGGCCAGGAGTATTCATTGATTCTATCCAATACTTGTGGACTTAATTCTGGTACCGGCCACCCCAGTTTATGGCAGTAATTTTCAATAAAATAGCGGCTGAACAGGAGAGCATCTTGATCGCGATGGCGTAATGCAGGCAGCTTGATGCATAAAACAGACAACCTGAAAAAAAGATCTTCCCGAAATAAATTTTCTTTGACCATTTTGTAGAGATTCTTATTAGTTGCTGCAACAACTCTGAAGTTAACCCTCTTATAGCGACTACCGCCGATGCGCATCACCTGTTTGTCCTGTAAAACGCGCAGTAATATAGCCTGTACCTCAAAAGGCATATCCCCGATCTCATCCAAAAATAAAGTACCACCATTGGCAAGTTCAATTTTTCCCGGCCGTCCACTGCGGTCAGCACCAGTAAAACTGCCCCCTTCATAACCAAACAATTCGCTTTCAATAAGACTGCGGGGCATAGCCGCACAATTAACCACAATAAAAGGGCCCCGTGGCGTTGATATATTATGGATACTCTGTGCAAACATCTCTTTACCTGTACCGCTTTCTCCGGTAAGCAGTATATTCTCGGGCGATGCAGCAAAAAGCTGGCCGAATTTGATCGCTTTTTTTATTTCCAAACTTTCGCCGATGATATCCTCAAATCTATATATCGCAGTAGCTCCGGTCCGTTTATTTACAAGTTTATTTATACTTTCCTCAGCGGTGAATTTTAATATGGCACCCTCAATTACACTGGAGCGGCTATCTACAATGGGCCACACATGTATCATATAAGATTTTTCGGTTGCATCTGATAACAACGTTCCTTCAATTATGGCCTTTTCTTTGGCTGCTACAATTTCCATAAGTCGGCAATCTTCATTCAAAAAATCTTGAATATTATGGCCCCGATTTTTTCGGTTGCTCAAATGCAATACTCTTGCTCCTTCTTGATTGATATTGACAATCTTGCCAACATTATCAATGGCTACAATCGCTTCGCCAATTCCTGCCAGCGTGGTATCCAAGGTATCATTTGTAGTCTGCAAAAGTCCATTTATAAAATAGAGCTTGTCGTTGAGTACCTCAAGCTGCTGGTAACTATCCCTTAGTTTAACCTGGGTCTCAATCGCCATAGCCAGTGAGGTAATTAATGCCAGGTCATTACGAGGATACTTTGTTTTTATATAATCATCCCATACAATTCTTTTGGGCCGGTGCACAAGGGTTAAGGTTGCCAATACCTCACCATTTTGGTCCATTATGGGAGCTACCGAAGAGGTCAAGACTTCATGGAAGGAAGAGCTATAATACTCCGCCCCTAATAGCTGTACGGGATATTTTAGTTTTTGAGCTAATAAAAAAGAGGTAGTGCCAACGTTCTCTTCACTCCAGCATAACCCCTCTCCTCCAAACCTTTCCAGGCCGTAATCCGATGAAACCTGCCCTTCAAACAGCAAAACAACTCCGTTATTATCTATCAGGGTCATATGGTAACCTGCCATCAGGTTTTGATAATGCTTGAATAATGGGCGGGCTACTTCAAGCAAGGTTCGATTAACTTCTTGAATCTCCCTAAATTCTTCATCACTCAGTTTATGTTCCATAACCCAAACGTCAGGGTCAACCCCCAACTCACGGCTTCGTATCCAGGAATCAGCCACTTCTTTGCTGATATATGGACAATCATAGAGAGAAAATGTGGCATCATACAAAAATCGTTGATTACATTTTATAATACCGTCCCATCTTTCTTTGCTAATAATACCTAGTGCCGAGTTTTCTTCTGAACTAGAAAAAGAACCGCATTTTAAGGTATCAATACCAAGCACATTTAGTCCTCCCTGTATTATTGTTCATATATTTATTGTAACCTTTCGATGCACTATTTTCACGATTTGTGTCGAACATTATATTTCTCTATATATTAGTTGCTATTTGAAATAATGTTAAATGCTGTATTCGAAAAACTGACTGTTTATTATATCAGTGCAATAATCGTACCAAATGCAAACTATCTGCTATAAATAACAATATATCTCGAAAATCAAGCTTCATTAATATATTATCCAGTTCTATTTTGTAACTCCGTTTTATTATAAAACTTGTAATAACAATTGCTTTCCTCCGGGTTTAAGAGCGATTTAAGGTTGGTAAAATAAACTTGACTCAACCGGAGATAATATTTCCTGGTTGAGGAGGCAAGCACCATAATGAAAAATCCTTTTATTCACGGGGGGAAAGCTAAATCACGCAAGCTCATAATTATCCTGACTTCGATGATCGGGGTGGGAATCATTTTATTGCTCCTGGCCAATCGCTATCTCATCGAACATGTCGAAATCGCCGACGTGCAAAGTACCGCCAGCGCCCAGATATCAGGCAGTGGTACCGGCGCAGGAACAAATGGCAGTACCCAGAGACCGGCCGGTGATGAAACCTATACCAGTGATCAATGGAACTACCGCAGCGACAGCAAAACCATTTCCATTAAGAAAGTCGTTACGGGTTCGGGCAATAATACGATTACTTATTATGTGGCGGAGGTTGAGTTAAAAGAGTCCGCCAGCCTGCAGTCCGCTTTTGCCAAAAACCAGTTTGGCACCAACATTATCGAGTATACCTCTCAGATTGCCGAAGATAATGACGCCATTTTGGCAATTAACGGGGATTATTACGGCTTTCGCAATAACGGCATTCTTATCCGCAACGGGGTGATTTACCGCAATTCCCCGGCGAGGACCGGATTAGCCATCTATGCCGATGGTGATATGAAGGTATATGACGAAACCCAAACCGATGCGCAAACCCTGCTTGCTCAAGGGGTGGTTCAAACCCTGTCCTTCGGACCGGCTCTGGTCAGCAATTATCAAACTGTTGACAATGACGGCAGGGTTGAGATCGATACCAACTGGGGGAACCGCTCGATCCAGGGTTCCAACCCGCGTACGGGGATAGGAATTATCGCCCCCAGCCATTATGTTTTGGTCGTGGTGGACGGCCGCATGAGCGGCTACAGCAAAGGAATGACCCTGGAAGAGTTCGCTGCGGTATTTACTGGTCTGGGATGTGCCGAGGCCTACAATCTGGACGGCGGGGGCTCATCCGAGATGTATTTTATGGGCAGGGTGGTAAATAATCCGCTGGGCAAAAATCAAGAAAGGGGTACCAGTGATATCTTATATATTAAATAAGATGGCTGGATGTAAACAGATATGAAAATACTGATACCGGCTTATGAACCCGGTGAAAAAATGCTGAATTTGATCGCTCACCTAAAAATGAGAACCAATGATGTTGTTGTGGTGGTAGATGATGGCAGCGGTCCCGATTATGATCATATTTTTTATGCTGCCGAACAATTGGGGTGTGTAGTTTTGCATCACCCCTTCAACCTGGGCAAAGGGGCGGCATTAAAAACCGGCTTCCGCTATATTGCAGCCCATGGTGAAACGGAGGGAGTGGTGTGTGCTGATTGTGACGGTCAGCATACGGTGGCCGACATTCTAAATGTCGCGGCAGTGACCAGGACCTGGGATACCCATATCGTACTGGGGGTCAGGGAGTTTGTGGGCAAGGTCCCGTGGCGGAGCCGCTGGGGCAATACCCTTACCCGGTCGGTTTTTGCATGGGCCACCGGGTACAGCATAAATGATACCCAGACCGGCTTGCGGGGATATCCGGCCGGAATGTTGGGATGGCTGTCCGGGGTGCCGGGCAACCGCTTTGAATATGAATTGAATATATTAATCCAGGCGGGGAGGGATGGCTACCCGATTTGTCAGATACCTATTGCCACAGTTTATGACGATAATAATCGGTCATCCCATTTTCATCCGATTATCGATTCTGTACGCGTGTACCTGCCGATTGTCAAATTCAGCGGCTCGTCAATAATAGCGGCAGTTCTAGATTTCATTATGCTGCTGTTTTTACAGGCAAAAACCGGCAACCTGCTGGCTTCGGTGGTAGGAGCCCGAGCCTGCAGCTCCCTTTGCAATTACATGTTCAACAAATATTTCGTTTTTAACCGGAAGTCCAATGAAAATAGGCATTCTTTCTTCAGATACTATACCCTGGTGCTTGCAATTTTGGGATGCAATTACCTGCTGCTTTCAGTCTTCGCAAATTTACTGGGCCTTCCCCTGGCCGCAGCCAAAGTAATTACTGAGGCTGTTCTCTTTTTAGCGAGCTATTGGGTCCAAAAAAGGTTTATCTTCAGCCCCCTCAATATTAGGACCTTACTTAACCGCCGGCTTACAGCCCCGAAGGAATCGTAAGCCGAAAACATAATATGCGCTCGGCCAGGGCGGTTATGATCAAGGCAATCAGGAAGCCTGGGATTGAGGCATGAATTACGCTGCTTGAACGGGCTTCCTGTATTAATCAGCTATGGGGGCCTGAAGCGGGTTCTGAAGATCAGGGCAATCCACCTACACCGGCTTGATCAGGTTCCGTCAGATTCCAGCATCTGCCAGGCTCCATCTACGTTAATGCGCAATCTGACCTTATTCCCCCACAAGCCGGCAACATATTTCAGCGTGGGATAGGTATAATTAAGGAGCAGTTCCCGTCCATCCCATTCTTGTTCCAAATTTAAGATGTTGCCTGAACTGATATCCGTGACTCTGATTATGGGTACAGTATTCATCCCCACATTCGTAATCAAACTATCCCTGACTTGCTTCCAGCCGCTCTCATCCGCAACCTCCGTCACCACATAATCCCGGCTTTCCTTTTGGTATTCAAACAGGTTTAATTCCCGGCATAATTCTTCATCCAGATAACGCCGCAGGAAGGAAACATCCCTCTCCTGTTCTCTGATATCGAATATAAGCCTGCTGTCATCCGACTCCCGGTCCAATTTGGAGAATATCTGAAAACCTAGGTGATACGGGTTCAAAGTACCCGGATGGGAAGCTATTACCTGATTATGCCTTTTAATAAACTCTAATTTTAATGCCTGCGGTAAATCCAGATGATTCAGTATTTTATAATGCCAGAAGCTGGCCCAGCCTTCATTCATTATTTTGGTTTCGATTTGGGGAATAAAGTACTGGGCTTCCGCTCTCACGATATTGATAATATCTTTCTCCCATTCCGCCAGGCGGGAATAACGAATCAAAAAAAGCAGTATGTCCTCCTCCGGCTCCAGAGGTATTTTGTTCCAATCCGGAAGATCTTTAGGCTCATTGGCGGCGTCAGGGTTTTGATCCTTCCGGTAGTATTTGGTCATAAGGTAATGCTTTAATTCTTCCGGGGACAGGTGTTTGGCGTTGGTAATCCGGTACACCTGAAAGCGCAGTGCATGGGCGGCGTCAAGTATCCGTTCCACCCTGGCATAGCCTATACTCGGGTCGGCTATATAATCACTAATCCGGTTGGCGTGAGATTTAAACATCTCCGGAGCATATTCCGCCCGGGTTCCGTCTTTAAACAGGCGGTTGTTCTTAAAAAAATCATTGTGTCCGTAAACGTGGGCTATGGTCAGCACCTGCAGGGCCAGGCTGTTTTCCTTCATCAGATAGGCCAGGCAGGGATTGGAATTTATCACCATTTCATAAGGCAAACCGGTCAAATTGTAACGATAAAAGGTCTTTTTTCTTTCCCAGGCCTTGCCAAAACTCCAGTGGGGATAACGGGCCGGCATACCTTGATAGGCTTCATAGCACAACATATCTTCATAATTACAGATCTCGAATTCCTGAGGATAGCAGTCCAACCCGAACCGGGCCGCGGCTTCCTCAATAAACCCGTTGTAACACTCCAAATCGGCCATCGTGTATTCGGCCATCTTGATCACTCCTTGTCCGTTATGGTTAAGAGCTGCTTGAAAGCAGGCCAGATATCTTCTTTGCTGTCAATCGAAACCGCTATAAAGTTATCAGCCTCTACCCTGGCATTAAATTCGTTGATCATACTGCTGGAGGTATAATAGGTCCCCACTATCAAACTAATCTCACCATATCCAAACAAGTTGCATTGTTCACAAAGTTCTTGGGCCTTGGCTATCGCTTTGGGTACATCTTCCTTCCAATTGTCGCCATCGCTGCAATGAAATGCGTATATATTCCATATCTCCGGATCATAGCGCTCTCTTATTATCTCCAGGGCTTTCTCGTAGGCGCTGCTGATAAAGGTTCCCCCCGATTCACCCCGGTGGAAAAATTCGTCTTCATTTACTTCTTTGGCGGTAGTGGTATGGTTGATAAACACCAATTCTACGTTGACATATCGGTATTTGACAAATTGATAAAGCAGAAAGAAAAAGCTGCGGGCCAGATATTTTTTATTTAGATACATAGACCCGGAATTGTCCATCATGCATATGACCACCGCATTGGACTGCGGGCGCATCTCCTCCTTGATCCGGTGATAGCGCAGGTCTTCCTCCCGGAATGGAAATCGCTCCAGGTCCGGTTCCAGGCCCATCTCTTGATAAGATCTTTGCACTGATTTTTGCCGTTTGATTTTTTCCTGCATGGTGCGTTTTTTGGACAGCCGGGGCGGAATTCCTTTGCGTTGGATTCCCCAGCGTTTATTGCTTTTTTCGGTTTCTATATAGGAAAACTTCTTTCTTTCCATATAAGGAAGCTCTAAATCCTCGAACAGGTAGCGGACCAAATCCTCCAGGGTGATTTCGGTTTCATAAACATCATCACCCTCAGCCGAACCTGCTCCATCACCTATTCCCTGTCCATCGGCACCGGCGGCCTCCTTAAAGCGGTCCCCGCGTTTTTCTTCACCCGTACCGGGTACAACTCCCGGTTGATTTTGGCCATAGATAAACTGGTACTCTTTCAAACCTTTTATGGGAACTTTAATTACCTTATCCTTGCTTTTACCTATAATACTTTCCTCGGCTATTATATTGCCGATGTTTTTCTTAATTGAATCTTCCACCAGTTGACGGTGACGCCTGCGGTCCTCAGTACTTCTGTCTCTGCCGCCGCTGTCATAATCGCGAAATATGGTCATGCTATCACTCCCCGTCAATTACTGCGTTAAAATGCGGTGAACGCACAGGTCTAATCTCTCCACAAATTGTTCGCCGCATATTTCAAAATCACATTGCAGCAATGCTCGCAATAACCGTTTCTTTTCATCTCTTCAATCATAAGATTGTATTTCTCGTTCTGCTCATTGTCTCGTACCCTGGCTTTGGTGATTATCCGAGACAGATCGCGTACTGAAGAGGTGAGTTTTTTCTCTATGGCTTCTTTAAGAGGTTCATAGCTCTCATATTCGATTTTTTTATTGTTTCTCAACAAAGAAAACATATAAGCGGTTACATCATGCCTGAATCCCCGAGCGGCGCTACCGGTTAAACCGAGTTGGGCTTCAATTGATTCCATGAATACTTCATCCGGATCCAGTTCTTCCCCCGTGTTAATATCCTTGATTTTCACCTTGTTTACAAATGCTTCGGCGTGATCCAGATAATTATTAAAAAGAGATTCTGCCTGCTCCCGGTAGCCGTAAATGAAGGCTTTGGTAACCTCCTTTTCGAGGATCCGGTTATATTCCTTCTTGACTACATCCTGCAAATAGCCGAGCAGTCGCTTCTTTTCCTCTTCCCCGAAATCTCCGGCCTTAACCGAGTTGGTTATCGATTCCAGCAGATTTATGGGATTTATGCAATCGTGCTCCGATTCGGAAAAGGCATTGTCAATGGCCTTCATAATGAAACGGGTGCTGATTCCCGTGAAACCCTCCCTGCCGGCCTCTTCCCTCAACTCTTTTATATCAACCCTTTGGGTGGCGTCTTTTTGCAGGACTTCCTCACCATTGTAGATATGCATTTTCGTGACGATATTCACCTTGGCGGAGCGGGTCAGGCGGCTTATGATGGCAAATATGGAAGCCATTTCAATGGTATGGGGCGCGATATGGGCTTTAAAATTACTTTTTTTGAGTATTTTTTTATAGATTTTAACCTCTTCGTCCAGCTCCAGGCAGTAAGGCACCTCGATCTTTACTATACGGTCCAGAATAGCTTCGTTGGTATGATCTGATTTAAATTTATTCCATTCTGACTCGTTGGAGTGAGCCAGAATAATCCCATCGAAATAGATCATGGAATTTTTTCCCGGCGAGGGAATGGATTTTTCCTGGGTCGCTGTAAGAATGGTATGTAGGTATTCAACGTCATTCTTGAAGATTTCAATAAATTCCACCAAGCCACGATTGCCGGCGTTGAAAGCTCCGTTTAATGACAATACCCGCGGATCATCCTCGGGATAGAGGTCCATTTTGGATATATCCACCGAACCGACCAGAACCGAAGTATCCTGATTGTTGGGATCAACCGGAGGTACCACCGCTATCCCTTTACGGGCGCGGATTGAGTAGTCGCTGTTGACCACCTTGAAATCTTCATATCTGCCTTTATATTCATGAATCAATCTATATCGACAAGCCGGACACAGATCCCCTTCGATATTAATCCCCAGCAGTTCCGAAAACTCCGCCCGCAAATGCTTGGGTACGAGATGCAAGGGCTCTTCCCGCATAGGACAATCTTTAAGTACATAAATGGGCGGGTGCTGTTCCAGGGATCTTTTCAAGCTCTCCATCAGGGAAGATTTGCCGGAACCGACCGGTCCCACCATATAAAGAACCTGCCGGGATTCTTCCCCGCGCATGGCCGCAGAATGGAAGTAGCGTACAATTTCCATTATGGTTTTATCGATGCCATAGAATTCATCTTCGAAAAATTTATACTTCTTAATGGTCTCTTTGCCATAAATCCTTTTTAACCGCTGATTATCCTCAGTTTTAACGGCTTCTACTCCCATATTTGTAATGAGCCGGTACATTCGCTCATGCGCCAACGCAGCCAACTCCGGATTTTTTTTAACAATTTTCAAATAATCCAGGAAAGTTCCTTCAAATGCTTCACGTTGCTTGGAATCACGATCTTTTTTGATTAGATCTTGAAAATCATTTGTCATATAACAATTATCCCCTTTCACTCGGTTGATCCATGGCAACCTTAGCTATTAATTGCTATATGTATATATATGCGTCTGCAAAAATATATTGTGCTTATCTAAATGGCAATATTTGGGCATATTTCTTCATTTTTTCATGAATAAAGCGCAGTCCCTGGCTTTTACCGATAAAAAAAGCAGTGATTTTTTGTTAAATAATCACCGCCGGCAAATATATCATTATTTAAATTTAAACCTCAATTGGGAAATTAAAAAGCTCGATAAAAATTATAAGTATAGACTGATTTCCATGCAACTCCAAGACCCTGCTTATCCTCGGTTTAAATCCAAGGCCGCGCATACTTGATTCAAGGTTTCAACCGCTTCCTCAAAGTCCATATTGTCTATTTGATTAACTAACAGGTCCACCAATTCGGCACTTTGAGGAGTTGCCAAAATTTCACTAATCTCAATTATCAGACCCATCGCCTCGGCGTTGGCCTCGGCTAACAAGGGACGCAGCTTATTTATAATTTCCTGGGACTTGGCCCGGTCGTTATTGCTGCTCAGGGGCTGAGGCTGGCTGGCCTGATTCCCCGCCCATTCCTGCAGTTCATCCAATATTTCATTCATGGCTTTACTGAAAGGCAGATACAATGATGCAACTTGGTCATATGATTCATTGCGTAATGCCGTTTCCAGTTGGGCGGCGGCTTCGTACAAGGTAAGAGCGCCAATATTTCCGGCTACCCCTTTAACGGTATGGGCCTCGATAAATACCTTGTCATAATCGCTGACCACAATATTATTGTATATTTCATTGGTAACATTCTTATTATCAGCGGCGAAATCCAGCAGAATCTTTTTGTAAAGCTTAATATTTCCTCCCAGATTCTTCATTCCCCGGTCAGTATTGATTGAATTAAATGAGAGGTTCTCACTTGCCATTACCGGGGTTGGGGGCTGGTAAGGTTCTTCCCCGGCATTTCTGGGTTTAATCCACTTAACCAGGGTACTTCTTAACCTGCTTGGATCGATGGGCTTGGTTATATGGTCATTCATCCCCGCTGCCAGACTGGCCTCCTTGTCTCCCACCATGGCATTGGCAGTCATTGCAACTATGGGCAGATCGGTATATTGCAGCTGGCCTCTTATTCTTTTGGTTGCTTCTATGCCATCCATTTCCGGCATGTGTATATCCATTAAAACTAAATCGAACTTCTTTTTATCAACTGCCGCCACAGCCTCATAGCCATTGGCGGCAATGCTTACTTTTACCCCTAACAGCATCAGTAATTCAGTGGCTACCTGCTGATTGATTTTATTGTCCTCCACCAGCAGCACTTCTGCACCAGCTATGGAATGCAAGGCCGGCAGCTCTATTTCGGGTTCTTCTAATTCTTGTCTAAGTTTTTCCTCGGTCCTTTCCTGGGAAAATATTTTTACGATGGTATCAAAAAGCACCGATGGTTTTATGGGTTTGGTCAAAAATCCGTCAATACCATATATTTTTTCATTGGTCTGGGCATAATCGATATCATAGGCACTAACCATGAGAATGGCTGGTACTTTGGAGGTTTTTTCCCGGCTTTTTATGGCATGGGCGGTTTCAATCCCATTTAATCCAGGCATTTTCCAGTCTATAATTACCAGATCGTACGGCTTTTCATCACTGCCGGTAGATTCGATACAACGCAAAGCTTCTTCTCCGGAGGAAGCTGTAGTTACCTCTATACTGAGAGCTTTAACCATATCGGCCAGAACCTCCCGGGCCGTATCATTGTCATCGACTACCAAAGCTTTTATTTTGCGCAAATCAAGCCAACCCACATCCCGGTCAGCCAGGGGCTCGGTAGCTATTTCAAAACTGCTCGTAAAGATAAAGCTGCTCCCCTCGCCCGGAATACTGTCGACCCATATTTCGCCTCCCATAAGCTCCACCAATTGTTTGCATATGGCCAATCCCAGACCCGTGCCCCCAAACTTGCGGGTAGTGCTCTCATCTGCCTGGGTGAAGACATTGAATAATTTTTCGATCTGGCGCGGCGATAAACCAATTCCCGTATCTTTTACCGTAAAGCGAAGGGTGGCCTGGTCTGCTTTTTTTTCTATCAACTCGGCACTGATAAAAATCTCTCCCGTATCCGTAAATTTCACCGCATTACTGGCCAGGTTGTTCAAGATTTGGCTCAGTCTTAAGGGATCTCCCAGCAGAGCGCCGGGTATCTCCGGATCAATGGCAATAATAAGCTCCAGGCCTTTTTCTTCCGCCTTTAATACAATTAAGTTGGAAAAAGAATCAAATACTTCTTCCAGATTAAAACATAACTTCTCCAGATGAATCTTATTCGCTTCGATTTTAGAAAAATCAAGAATATCATTTATGATCCTTAGCAGATTATTGGCGGCATCCTTGATTTTATGCAAGTAACTGGCGGTGCTGGCAGGCGGGTTGCCGCATAAGGCCAGGTAGGAAAGCCCGATAATCGCATTCATCGGCGTACGGATTTCATGACTCATGCGAGCCAGAAAACTGCTCTTGGCCTGATTGGCTTCTTCGGCTTGTTTTCGTGCCAGCTTCAATTCTTTATTTGATTTTTGCAGGGAATAGGTATCTATGCGCAGTTCTTTCTCCTGATAGAGATGACAGTTTTCAACTTTATTCAGGCGGTTAAATACCGCTACGGCCATTTGATAGCAGGAATTGTATCCGCAGGCCGCACAGTTCCTGAAGTCCTTCTCTTCCACTTTGTGCATATCCTGAAATATCTGCTGCAGTTCGGCCTTATCAGGTATTTTAATCCGGTTGAGCGAAGACCTGTCATTATAATCATGACAGGCAAAATCATGTTTTGCAATGACATCAGCTAAAAATTCATCCAGTTGGGCGTTAGCCGCTTTATCGCTTATCCCCTGCTCCGATCGGATGGCCACCGCATATTCTATTTCCCCGATCGATTTATTAAGGCATCCCACCCCCATATTACAGCCCTTTTCACAGCTCAGGATATCGACCAGCAGGGGAAGCCGGGGGCTGCTTTTTTTTATCGATTCTTCCAGGTCGCGCAGATAATTCTCAAACACGATAGACCCTTCAACCCTGGCAATAGAGCTGGCCGGGGTATCGGCATAGTGGTAGAGATACGAATCTTTCAACCCGCCCGGGGTGGAAAAATTGGTGGCAATTCCCGCCCGGACAATATTATCAAATTCTCCGTCGGCCTGTAAATCCGGATTAATGTCATGGTCCTGCAAAAGTTTCACCAAGGAAGGGTAGATAACATTGTATTTAATAATATTTTGGCTCTGAAACTCGCGGCGCTTGCCCAGACAGGGTGAAAAGAAAGCCAGCTCGGCTTCCGGATGCAATGACTTTACATAAACCGCCAGGTTGTGAGCGGGACTCCCCACCGGAGCCAGATGCTCGATCAAGCCGGGATGATTCAGTTCAATATATTTAACGATCGCCGGGCAGGGGGAGGCAATCAGCGGAGTTTTAGCACTGCCTTTTCCGATAATTTCATGATAACAGGCTACGGTTATTTCCGCTCCCAGCGATACGTCATACACATACTTTATACCCAGCTTTCGCAAAGCAGTGATCAATTTTTTTAAGTTGAAACTGCTCTGGGCTGAAGGTGCAATCAAGGCTGCTATCTCCTTATGGGAAATATCCTCTGCCAGTTGGGAGGCATCGTCGATGATAAAGCGAGCACTTTTTTCAATCATTCCCCGGTGGCTTTTAAGACAGGCTTCCACACAGCGGCCGCAGCCGATGCATAAATTGTTATTAAACTTGACCACGTCACCGCTGCCATCACTGCAGATTTTTATGGGACACACCGCAATGCATTGATGACAGTTGGTGCAATTCTGCTCGTTAATACCTATTATCTGGATTAAGTCTTCCATAATCCCCCACCCTCTCCCGTAATTCTCTCATAACCAGCGCCGGTTTTAACAGATTTTAAGCGCTATGGTCTTTAAATAACCCGATTGCTGCTATAAAAGGATACTTGATTGATTCCAGGCCACCCGGTTGCGTCCTTCGTTTTTAGCCCGGTAAAGCATTTTGTCAGCGGTATCAAGAAGATTTGGCAGCCCGCTGTCTTGGTCCGGCAGCCAGCTTGCTCCCCCTATACTTACCGTCAGCACTGAGGCAACTGCTGAGTACTGATGCGGTATACCCAGGGCTTCGATCGCAGCCCGGATTAATTCCGCCGTGTGACGTGCTCCTTCCGGGGAGGTATTCGGCAGCAAAATGACAAATTCCTCTCCGCCTATACGGGCGGCAAAATCCGTGGGCCTGACAATCGTATTGATAAGGGCGCCGGCGACCGATTTTAGAGCTTCATCACCTTTGGAATGTCCATAATAGTCGTTGAATTGTTTAAAAAAATCTATATCCACCATTAGAAGAGAGAGGGGGGTATTTTCCCGTACAGCCCTAGCCATTTCCATATTGATGCGTTTATCATAATTGCGCCGATTGGGGATCTCGGTCAAACCATCCAGCAGCGCTATGTTTTCAATCAGCTTGCGTTGCCTCACAATCTTAATATGGTTGTTTACCCGGGCTGAAACCGTGGCCTTATTGAAGGGTTTAGTGATATAATCAACGGCTCCGAGCACCAATCCTTTTTCTTCGTCCTTATCATTACTCAGAGCGGATATAAATATGACCGGGATCTCTTTAAGCAAATCATTATTTTTAATCTCATATAGAATCTGGTAACCATTCATGTCCGGCATAATGATGTCCAGTAATATCAAATCCGGCAATTGAATTAGCGCTCGCTCTAAAGCCTGTTTCCCATTTTTAGCCAATATCACTTTATATTTCTCCTTTAAAATATCGGCTAAAATATTCAGGTTCGCCCGCTCATCGTCCACCACCAGTATGGTTGTCTTTTCTTCCATAACCTAACATATTCCCCTTTTTTATGTTATAAATAACATTCCTGCTGCTATAATTGCGTCTATAATATTAGACTAAAATTCAATTCGATTCAGCATTTATGCTATCCGGGGGTTAAACCGCCGAAATCCACATTTCCATAAGCGATGCCAGGACTAAGCGATAACGATTATGACGATTATGCAATATATAATTATCTATTATTTATATCGGCAATATTCAATAAATTTATATAAGCCATCAATGCTTTTAGCTTATACATTTGATAAGCAGCAAAAAGGCTTTGTTAAAAAGTCATCGCCTTTTTAACAAAGCCTATAATGCCATTTTATTGGATTAATCCATTTGTTTTTACGGGGTGGGCTTACAGTAGGGACATGGGGTATACCCCTCTTCTTTCGCCTCATCTAAACCCAGGGCTATTATTTCACCGTTCAAATACTTGCAGCCGGTACGGTGATAATTCAGTCCGCCGTCGCCGGTCACATAAACCATTTCTATATTCTTTTGGGTTTGGTTGGGATCGTAGATTTCCGTTACCGGCGGCCCAATGGAAATTCCGGAGGAATCATTGCCATCGGTTGAAGCAGTGGCTGGGAGGGCCGGTTCCGGGTTGGCCGGAGGAGCGGTATTGGCAGACTTTATCCCTGCGCATCCGGCTGATGCTGATATTACCAGCAATATCAGCATGGTTATTATCATTTTCAGTTTCATCATTTCACTCCCGCCTCTACCAACATCCTATAGAGTTTATATTTGCTATTTTGCTTGCATCAGTTATATCATAAATTAGAAATTGTCCGGTTAAATCTAACGGAGGTACTTATGAGAGGACTTTTGGATATATATAATACACTGTTAAAAGCTTACGGTCAACGTCACTGGTGGCCGGCTGACACTGCTTACGAAATGATGGTCGGGGCCATATTGACCCAAAATACAACCTGGTTGAATGTGGAAAAAGCCATAAATAATCTTGGTAAGCGTTTATCACCGGAATACATAGCTGCAGCCAGTAATGAGGATTTGGCCGTCATAATCCGCCCCAGCGGATACTACAATCAAAAAGTGCTTAAACTCAAAGCCTTGACCGAATGGTTTAAAAAATACTCTTATGATGTGGAACAAGCCAGACAGATCGACGGCCAGTTGCTGAGAGACGAACTTTTAGCCGTAAAGGGGGTTGGGCCCGAGACTGCCGATTCAATTTTATTGTATGCCCTTGACAAACCTTTTTTTGTAGTTGACGCGTATACCCGGCGCTTCTTGGCAAGGCTCGGCTATGCGCTGCCGCAAGCCTATGATGAACTGCGCGTCGTCATAGAAAACAGCCTTCCTCAAGCCGTGCCCCTGTACAATGAATTTCATGCCTTGATCGTCGAACACGCTAAACAGCATTGTAAAAAGACCCCTTTGTGCCCAGCCTGCCCGGTCGAAGACGTATGCGCGAAATGTTTCGAGGTTTAGCAGTTTCCATAATTATTGGTCATGGGGAAAGCGTCCGCTTTTCAGAAATATTTCAACCAAATCGGCAATATCTTGTTTATGATGGATTTCTTTATGTCCATAAGGCTTAATAATGAAATCAGCCATGTCATCATACCGGGCTGAATCCACCTCAACTCTTCCATCGTTTTCCCCTGCCAAAAGCATACCCAGTATGTACTTGCTAGTATTTCCGGCAATGACTCCAATATCAGGATGAGGCAGGTTTACAGGTTTGCCTATAGTCAGGGCGCCAGACTTTAAAGCTATAAGCGGCTTGAAAATATGCACCATGGGCTTAAGAAACTTATGCGCCCAATCAGCTAATTTGGTACCGTTATTGGGGGTAGCTATCAGCAAACACCTCCCGAGTTTAGGAACAAGATGCTTGGCTAAATAAGCCCTGACCACCAAACCACCCATACTATAGCCTACAAGATGAATTTTTCCGCAGAACCCGTACTCCATTTCTATTTGTTTGAACTGGTTTTCAAATTCGGCAATCCCTTTCTCCAGGGATAAAAAGCGGAGGGGTAAGTTTACGGTTACAGCTATATAACCTCTCTTTTTCAAATATTGTTGCATAGGATACATATCTGCTTCGCCATTGTTAAATCCATGGACCAGAATAACCAATTCAGTATTCATCTTTTTAAACCCAGGATTACCACCTGCAGGTCTCCTTTTTACAGCATAGATTCCTAAAACATTTTACCATCAGAGATTTGCATCAAAAAATATAGAGAAATATTCCGGTGCCTACTTTGTTAAAAATAATAAATTGTGATTTAATATTTAAAATAAAGAGTGTAAATCGATTCGGTATTACTTATAAAGTTATGTATCGGGGGAGGGCTTGCCCCCATCAGCGTCGTTAACCCGGCATGCAACCAAATTAACGCTGTTATTGCTTGATTTTTACATCATTTGAAAGGCTGGTGAGGCAATGGTTCATAAAATTACAGTACAATCCGGCAAACGTGAGCAGATGATCGATATTACCGATCAGGTGGTACAGTTTGTTCGTCATAATGCGGTTCAGGAAGGGGCCGTTCTGGTTTATTGCCCCCATACAACCGCTGCCATTACCATAAATGAAAACGCTGATCCTGACGTTGTGCATGATATACTGATGGCCCTTGATAAAGTGTACCCCCATACCTGCCCCGAATACCGCCATCGCGAAGGAAACTCGGCGGCTCACTTAAAAGCCAGTACAATCGGCTCCAGTCAGTTCATACCGGTAGCAGCCGGCCGTCTTCTGCTGGGGACCTGGCAGGGTATCTATTTTTGTGAATTCGACGGTCCCCGTCAACGGTCTTGTTATTTAAAACTGCTGCCAGATTAAACCCTGCCCGGAATAATATTTTCTTTCCTCTGACCTTGCTTGGCGGCTTATAAATCAGTTGGATAATTGACGGTCAGATACTGGTCAGCGCCGCATCGACCTCGGGCAGATAGGCGTTTTTGATTTTTTGTCCGTAACTGCTTGAGGTCGCATAATGGCAGGCATTCAAATCGTTTAAAAGGGTCTGGATCGAGGCCCCGGCTCTGGCATCAGCTAAAAGTCTTCCATAATTTGAATTCCTCGTATATAGATTAATAACATCCTGGGCGAATTCATCAGCAGTCTGATATTTTTTGAATCCCCCTGTATGGGGGTTTTTGATTCCGCCAAAATTATTATAATATCGTGCCAGGGCGGAGGTCCCAAAGCCTGATTCCTCAGCCCATTGAGCCAATAAAAAATTCACCGGCAAACCGGTGCCTTGACTGACTGTCTCGGCATATGGCTTCATCTGCACTACAAAACCGTAATGAGTAGAGGGCATCGGCAATAATATGGGCTCGGTATCCGGGGGCAACTCGGCCATGACCGGTCCGGCAGCCAACCAGCCGGCTACCCAGGCACATTGCCCCTGATACCGGACCTGATACCAGCCATCCTTTTCGCCTATATAAGCCAGACAAGTGCCATTGGGAACCAGGCCGATGACGGCGTTGGCGGTGGAAGGACCGCTGCGTACATTCACATCTGAAGCTGATATGATAATTGCAGGTCCGGTCGCATATTTATATACGGTGGTCGTTGGCGGGCATTCAATATAAACCTTGCGGTTTTCCCCCTCCCAGGTAGTCTTTAATTCCCAGGTTTCCACCAAAAAGCGCAAAGACACAAAGGTCCGGCCATTTATAACGGTAACCGGAACCTCCAAACTCCTGGGCTGATCATTGACAACCGCATTTTGCGCTCCAACCGTCAGCTTAATAGTTATCCCGGATTTTTGGGCGCTTAAGGTTTGGGGGTCGGGATCGATCGTAACAATAGTACCGAGATCATCAAGGATTGCTGCGAGCGGAACCAGAGTATATCCGTGGGCTGAAACCGGGTCAAGATCATCGTATAATTTACCATTAATATAAATTTCGAGGGGAGGTTGGGGGGCGGTTGGGAAACACTGGTCGGTTAAGGTTGCTGCGATCCAACCGGTGAGGTCTCCTGACGACATTTTTATCCAGCCTTGGGAATGCTCCAGTATGGTTAGGCTGGTGTTATTGTTAAGGTTGCCGACCACCTCATATGCCATTCCTGGTCCTGACCGGACATTGACAATATCAAAATTAACCCGCCCGGTTTGAGCGCTGGCGGACTGATTGACGCACCCCAGCCAAAACAACATAACTACAATCAACCGGATGAGGCTTTTCCAACTCCTAAACTTGAGTAAAACTTGCAAATTGCTTAACCTTTCCTGCTCTGAGAGCAATTATTGAGTTTTACTCTGTAAATTTCGACATTTATTTATAGAATCCTTCTGTAAAAATCAATGTTTACCCCCTTCCATACACAGCCCGGTTCGTGACCCGGTATCTGCAGTTGGATATTAACCGGTTATCACCCGTCTTTTGTTGAATGTTCATAATCCTTGATAATTAACCTGCCCGGTGATAAATTTCACGCTTTATTCGCTCTGGCCTTCATAATATATAAAATCGGCAGTATCAAGGTAAGAGCTAAAACCGCGAAAATAAACCACGCACCCAGTCCGGCGGAATTGCCCAAGGCCACGTTTATACTTTTCCATTCCAGATAGCCAAACAATATAACCACCAAGGTCCTTAACCAGTTGATTACCTTTCTTCCTAATAAATATTGAGAAGCAGCGTTTTTTTCAGTAATTTCAACCGGATAATTGTAAATCTGAGGATATTTGCTCAGCAGCCTCATTATTATATACATGAACGTGCCTAAAACCGGCAGCATAAAAAGGGATTCTTTCCCTCCCCAACCATCCGGCCTTCCGGCAAAATTAAAATGGGTCGGTATTTTGTCCGGCAGCATGCTCCAATAGCGGGCAAGCAGAAAAAAGCTTGTACATAGGGCAAGTATCCCGATAAATTCAAGAATTTTTTCACTGGTAGTCCAAGGCAATTCAATTACCGGTCGCTTTCGCGCATTATAGCTCTCCACTGGTTCTCCTCACTTATCTCATACTGGTCTGAATATATCCTTAGTTATATAGCATAATTGGCTTTAGCCAGTCATATCTTGGCACCGGCATTATTACAAGCATTCCTTAACCCGGCGGAGCAGCAGTTCAACACAGAGGCTGATGTTGGCGGTATTGTAGATCCTGAGATTCCCGCGATAGTAATAGGCAAATAAATCGCTTTTGATGGCCTCATCATCCCAACCGCTATCCAGCCTCTTTTCAATATTAATAAAGGCGGTCCGGGCATCTCTGATCGCTCTATCATAGAAGGCTTCAACCTTACTGCCAGACCATATTTTTTCATGGGGGACCGCCAAAACTCTGGTTGGATACCCCTTTAACTTTTCCAGGGACTCCATATACAACTCATATCCCTGAAAAAATATCGGGAACAGGCTGTCATCCGATATCTGAAAACCAGCTGTATCAGATACGAACATGATCTGCTCCCGGGGCAAATAAAAGGCCAAATTGCAAGGGCTGTGCCCGGGGGCTTCAATCACCTGCAGGTTGATCCCCCCAGCCAAAGACAAATCCTCGCCTCCCTCAATTATCCGGTCCACTTCAATAATTTCCGGGTGTGGAGACGCCGGCGCATAATCCAAAACGCTTTCATTTATCAGGACTGAAGACATTTCCTCATCTTGCTCAAAAAAGTTGCGTACGATTTTGCTTTTACTGAGGACTTTCCCAGCTTCAGCACTGGCCATTACTTTAGCTTCCGGGAATAATCGGCGCAGCGAAGGGATACCGCAAACATGGTCGAAATGAGCATGGGAAGCGACCAGATAACGAACCTCCGGTTTCTCTTTTATTTTTTCCCATTGGTCGCTTAGGCTGGCCACGCCCCCGGTTACACCGCATTCAATAACCGCCGCCTCCTTCTGGCCTACAATAAAATAGTTAAAATGGCGGTTTCCTAATTGAATTACATGATCTGATATTCTCATATGTAACACCTCTTGCTTTCAGATTTGCTGATTTCTGACCGGTGGTGGCAATTTGCAGTGTATATACAACTTCATTTAGAAGGATTCGGATTATATACTTAATAATATTATATTTTAAAGTTCAATAACCCTAAAGTATTGGTTCAGTTTTTACTGCTGGCAATCAGCTTGTGGATTTATTTTTTGAATGTCCCGGTAATTCCCAGGTTCTGCGCAAATTGTCTTGCTCATGCCAGCTTGCGCCATTGTTTATCATGTCTTGAATCACCTGTATTTCATCCTTATACAGGCTGTACATATTGGTTTGGACTAGCATTGACCATAAATCGTTAAATACGGGTTTAAAATATTCTTTGTCACCCTTATAGAACGCCTTCTGGGCCTCCAGCGTATTTAAATAATTCTGATTCAATTCCAGGTAATGACTCACGATAATTTTGGCCAGACACAATACGGCTCTGGTTATCTCCGGAGATACAAGCCAGCTGCTTAAAGTACGGTATTCAAATCTGCCATATTTTTTGACCCGGTAGTCTGCCAAAGCACCGTATTTTTTCCTGCGTAAAGCAGCGGTTCTGGAGTTTTCCAACATAAGTATCGGGATCGCCAGAAAATTATCCAATGATCTTAAAACGGCAAAATTAAGCTTGATATTGCTAAAGTGAATATGTCCCCCGATCGGATAACCCTTAAACGGGCTGCTGCCCGCGATCCATTTCAATTTACGGGAAGGGGCCAATTTTAAAGCCCTATGCAGAGTCGCCTTTAGATTTTCGGTCAGCTTTAGCGGGGAAACGCTGGGCCGTGGTCTTAGTTCGCCGATAGGATGCTGCTGCCGGTCTCTGGTCCTGATATTGTCGCACCCTACCCGTCCGTGACGCGGGAAATAGATTGAAGCCGGTATCATTCTCCGGCTTTTGGACAGCATAAACTCGGGGTCAGCGCCTAATTTTACCTCTCTGCCGGCCGTCAATTCATCTTCCTGCTGCAGCTTGCTTATTTTAACCATTAACTTTTGTAAATCTATTGACTTGACATGGGGGGAAGGCTCCACATCAACCACCAGGTATTTTTTACCGACGGTAAGGGCTATTTTAACCATGGCCCAGTCAAGGCCCAAATGATAAACTGCCTTTTTGCTTAATTCGGCAGCTTTTTCACACTGGCTCGGCCTAATATAACTTATGTTTTTGGCGGTTCGAGCTTTATGTCTCTGTTTGACCGATATTACGGCTAGGTCAAATACCAGGATTTCATAGTATCTTGATATCAACTCCCGGGAATTTTTTCGGCACGGAATATGGTTCCGGCTTAGGATTTTGAACATGGTTTCTTTGTTAATACAATTAAGCTGTGATTGCAGCGGGTTGATGACCCTGCTAAATTTTGAATCATTATTTTTAATGGTTATATTGAGGAAAGATACATTATCTATAGGGGTAACTTCCGAATTGACCTGTTCAAAATTTTTGCTGATTAAATTCAGCAGCTTATCACCATCTTGATTCGACTTATGAAACATCTGCAGATCTATCATTCAATCCTTACCTTCCCGTAAAATAGGTCTCTCAAGAGGCTTATGCCATATTGGGCTTTTTATCATCATATGTAATAAGGCATTTTAAGGTGATAGGCTGCTAATTTTATGAAAATCAGCCAGCTTTAACGCCGGGGACTGGTAACCTCCCCGGGTGCAGGCCCAATCATAATCACAGTTGGGCCAGGGCGTGTTCCAGTTTGGATAAACTGGGGCAGGAGAAGGATTTATAACAGAATTTGCAGTATTCCACCATGCGGCTGTCACCCCTCGCCCAATTAAACTCTGGTTCAGGATTGAGCCAATATACGCGTTTGACCCTTTTACTGATCTCCGCCAGGGCCCAGGCTTCATCATAGTTCCAGTTGTTGCGTCCGTCCCCCAAGATCAAAACGCTGGCGCGGGGGGAAAGTATATGGCGATAACGCTGAATAAACCCCCTGAAGCTGGCGCCATAGTTGGTATAGCCCCGGACCCCCATCACCTGGCGCGCTTCATGCAACACATGATTGCGAAGGTTAAGGGGGTCAGCTTGAGTTAGCAGGGGGGTGATTTCGGTCAGTTCTTCAATAAAGGCAAATGTTCGCACTTGTCTGAAAAACCTTTGGATAGATGCCAAAAGGGCGAGGGCAAAACAGCTGAAGGTCATAACTGATCCCGATATGTCACATAGGGCGATTATTACCGGTTTTTCCTTGTGTTTGCGGCAGGTTATGATATTGAAAGGCACTCCCCCGGTACCCATGCTATTGCGGACAGTTCTGCGGTAGTTTATTATATTCCGATCATTCCGCCGGTTTTGCTTGATCATGCGTGCCGCCAGACGCCTGGCTATAAGCGGAAACAAGGACTCCATTTTGCGGATGTCATGCAGATCAGCCAACTGAAAGCTCTGATCAAGCGGGTTGCGCGTTCCCTGGGAAAGGCCTCCGCGCAAGGCTTGCATTCCCTGAACCGGCAGGGCCTCGCTGGCGTATTCACTAACATTTTCGATCAGATCGGACTCGCGATAAATCGGGGCCTTCCACTGTGATGGGGTTGTTTTCGGTTTTGCCCCCGGCTTGAAGTAATATGCATAAACATTGGCAAAGATAGGTTGGTGGCTCCGCTCTCTGATCAGAGTACTGTAAAGGGCCATATAGAAATACTCCTCTATGGACCAATCCACCAGTTTTAAAGCCCGGCAGCAATCTTCCGCCTGGCTTATGGTTATCGGAATCCCTTCCCGGCGCAGGTCGGCCCAGAAATCCTGTAAAATTGCGAGAAAGCCCATAGCGCAATTCCTCCTTAGCGCCAGGGCCGGGTTGAAGCCGGACCAGGCTGAAAACTAAGATCATTGCGGCTTCTTAGCAAGCCTTCCAGTTTGTCTGCATCTTCCCGGTGTTTAACGATAATATTCAGGGTTTGCAGCGTGGCATTTACGTCCAAATCTTCAATTCCCATATTTAGCAGGGCATAGGCCCAGTCCAGGGTTTCAGCAATACTAGGGTGCTTTTTAAGTTCGAGTTGACGTATCTGATGAGCGGCGGCAGCTATTTTGCCGGCCATATCAGCGGTAAGTCCCGGCACTTGCAAGAGTAATATCTGTTTTTCCAGGTTTGAATCGGGGAAGTCCAGATATAACCATAAGCACCTCCGCTTCAGCGCTTCGGACAGTTCCCGGGTAGCATTGGAGGTAAGGAATACGCATGGTATATTCCGGGCTTTAACCGTCCCCAGTTCCGGTATACTCATCTGATATTCGGATAATAATTCCAGCAGCATTGCCTCAAATTCAAAATCCACCTTGTCAATCTCATCGATCAAAAGAACTGATGGGGTTGGCGAACTTATTGATTGCAGCAAAGGCCGGGACAGCAGATACTTTTCCGTAAATATGTCTTGTTCAACTGCATCAATATCAACCTCTTTATTGGCTATAGCCTGAATATGGAGCAGCTGCCGTTTATAATTCCACTCATATAAGGCTTTGGACTCATCTATACCTTCATAACATTGAAGCCTTATCAAGGTTGTGTTTCGCATCCGGCTGTAGGCCTGAGCAAGACCGGTTTTGCCCACTCCGGCCGGACCTTCAACAATTATGGGTTTGTTCAAGGCCTCAGCCAGGTATAGTACGGTGGCTGTTTTATTATCACAGACATATCCCGCTTCCAGCATACCCTGCTTGATATTGTCGATTATTTTTTGCATAACTCACCTGCTCCCCTGAAAATTTTAAATACAATTTTAATTGACCTCATGGAAAGTTTGCCATTGCTGTGGCAGTATTTATAAATATATATGGCGAATTTATGAGGCCTAGAAGAAGGGGAGATAAGTAATGAATTACATCCGCGTAATTTTTAGCTGACGGGGTTCTTTTTACCGTCAGATATAGTAGGATAAGAATTACAGCTAACTATTTTGCATGACCAATGATCCTGAGGGATATACATTTTTTAGGATGAAGGCGGAAATATGAAATTCAGCTTACATAAGAATTACAGGTATATTGCCGGCGCCTTTCTGGTTTTATTTATATTGGCGGCAGCCGTTTTTATGGCTGCCAATTACCATGTCGAGCAGGTTGGCGCTAAATATATTTACCCAGCAAGTGACATTCCGGAGGCTGACGCCGTACTTGTCCTGGGGGCCTATGTTCTGCCTGACGGAACCTTGTCGGATATGCTCCGGGACCGGGTAACGGTAGGATATGAGCTGTATAAACAAGGCAAGGCCCCCAAGATTTTGGTCAGCGGGGATCATGGACGCAAGGATTATGATGAAGTCAACTCTATGAAGGGGTATTTAAAGGCCCAGGGAGCAGCCGGTCAGGATATATTTATGGATCATGCCGGGTTTAGTACCTATGAAAGCATCTACCGGGCCCGGGATATATTTCAGGTTAAAAAGGTTATAATCGTAACCCAGCACTACCATCTGCTGAGGGCGGTTTATATTGCCCGGCAATTAGGGCTGGAGGCCTATGGGGTCGCTTCTGACCTGCATGACTACGGCCCGATCATGACCGGGTATGAGACCCGCGAACTGGTAGCCCGGAACAAAGATTTCTGGATGACGGTGTTTAAACCTCAGCCCACCTTCCTGGGTGAGCCTATACCCGTATTTGGCGACGGTTCCGCCACTGATGACAAGTAATTATTCTAATTTTGATCCGTTCCCCTTAATCTGGGAAAGCTCTACCGCATCATCGGGAGCATAGGTTAAGTTTCCAGGCGTTAAATCAACTGGTTGGTCCCGGCTCAGGTTTAAAGCAGCTCTTATCGCTTTTATTCTTCTTTGTGCTCCCGAAATCTCATCTTGAAAGTAGTGCCCCGGAAGCTGGACTCAAACTCCAATTTGGCCTTATGCCGGGCCGCAATACTGTAGCAGACTGCCAGCCCCAAACCGGTGCCCTTCTCCTTGGTAGTAAAAAAAGGGGTCCCTATCTTATCGATAAATTCCGGTTTAAGTCCGGGGCCTTCATCTTTCACATATAAAATTATTTCACCTTTCTCCGCCGTTGTACCGATGGTCAAAGTGCCGCCGGACTCCATGGCCTCCAAGCCATTGCGGGCCAGATTTAAGATAACCTGGCGGATTTCATTCTGATCAATTACCGGCATGGGAGGTTTGCCCAATTCCAGGTTTATTTTAATCCCTCTATAATTGGCATCAGCTTCCAGCATTGGGTAAATGGCCTTTACCACCTGATCAATATACTGAGGCTGCAGATATACTATTTTATTCTTAGCCATGCCCAGAAATTCCGATATAATCCCATTGGCCCGGTCCAACTCCTCAATCATCAGATCAAGAAATTCTTTATCCTCAACATACTTGTCCTTAAACATCTGCAGAAATCCCCGCACGGACGTCATGGGATTTCTTATTTCATGCCCGATACTGGCTGCCATTTCCCCAATCAGGTTTAAATCTGATAAACGGGCCATTTCCTGTTCGATATGTTTTTGTTCGGTTATATCAATCAGACTCGTCATCCGGCAAAGCTTATTATTTAAATACAGCAACTGTCCCCACAGTATGCCATGGCGAATTTCACCGGATTTAGTGCGAAAGTCGATCTGAACCCCTTCGAGCCTGCCTTCCTCATGAATTACCGCGCCCAAATCCTTATGGCTGTGGGGGTTGACGAAAATTTTGATCTCATCCGGAATAGACTGCCCGATGATCTCGTTGTGGGTATAGCCCATTCCCCGATAAAATGCCTCATTCGCATCCAAAATGGCGGATTCTTCCAACGCGGACAAGGTCATCATGATAGGACTGCCGTGAAATACCCGGGAGAATTTCTCTTCCGAACGGCGCAAAGCTTGTTCGGCCTGTATCTGATCAGTAATATCGTTATGCACACAAATTATACATTTTTCTCCATTCATCTCAACCAGTTCCGCTGATATTAAATAATTGCGTTCCACTCCGGATCTCATGCGAAATACGGCTTTAAAGTTAACAATATTGCCCTGGCCGCTTAATTGCTCTATCCACAGGTTTCTTTCTTGTTTATTAACCCAAATATCCAAATCGATACCGTTTTTACCTATGGCCTCGTTTCTTGTGTATCCGGTGTGTTTTACCCAGGCATCATTTACCTCCAGGTATTTGCCTTCTTTTAAAGTAGTGATGGTAATAGGGGCGGGGCTGCAATGAAAAGCCTTGGAAAACTTGTCTTCGGCGGCTTCGATACTTCGCCGGCGTTCGAGGCCAATAGAAGCAAGCACCTGTCCCAGTTTGGAATAGAATTCCATGATAGGTTTGATTTGATCTTCAGGGACGATATTGACTTTGTGAAGTGCCTCCATATAAGCTTCTTCATCAAAGCCAAATTCCTGCGCCTGCATTCTGAAATATTCCTCGTCCGGGGGTTCGTTCAATAATTGCCCCATATAAATGGTAGCCAAATGCTGGCCTTCTACTATAATGGGGGTGGCATAATCAATCAGCCCGTTCAGGCATTTGTATTTGATATAAGGCCCATTTTGCAAATGACCGCCAATATAACTATCGCTTATTTTGCATTTCCGCTCAGTTTCCTTGCACTCTCGGTGAAAGTTGAGACAGATATCGGTCCAGCCGGTCCGGCTCAGAATATTGTTGTCAACATCCAGGAGGGCGTGCATTATTCCGGTTAATCCATAAAAAGAATCAAGCAGATGCTGGAGCAAATCGACATCTATCAGTTCGGAGATATGGTACTTTTTATTGCCGGGCGGCATTGGGCCGGGTTTAGCCCGAGAGTTCAGATATGATTGTTCATTGACTGATTGCATGACGGGTTTGATTATATTTCCATGATTAGTCCCGTATAAATCGTGCATAGCTTTAACCAAAGCCTGGTTCTGAATTTGCAGTTCATTATTTTCCTGTCGGAGTCGGTCCAATTCATTTAATAAATCTTCTCTGCTGCTGTATTCATCAGTCAATCCGCCTACCTCCCCAACCCAACCATTTCATACAAACAAATTTTCGATAAAACCCTCAGATTGGTTTCGCCATTATCGATTCCTTTTCCTTTTTCAAGCAACTTAAGTAAATAGTTAAAACTTTCACTATAATATACGTTTTGATGAAATAGCTGGGAAAGAGAGGTTGCGTCTTACCTTCTCCGGAATCAAGGTTCTTGACCGGCCGAAGATTTAATTACCAAGACCTCCTTTCTCAAATTTTCGCGAACAGTCTCGTGCTGCCGCACTGGTTTTTTATAAATTTGCACTTCTTCCAAATCAAAGGTTTGCCGGCTTATATCAGGCCTTTCTTCCCGAAGGGGTATACGTATGGTTTCAATACGGCTTCCCGGAGAGGCTGGATCTGGATAATTCTGTTCGACAACCAGTTCTTCACGTTTTAGGGGTATAGAATAATTCTTTTCCTCGGTTATTATCTCTTTATGCCATTGACATTCGCCAGTATTAATCCATTTTTTGATCACGTCCAATTTTTCTTCCCGTAAATAGAATTTTATTTTATCCTTTGGTTCTTTTCCCATGGTTTAAAACCTCCTGTTAAAATAGAGAGGAACACCTCACAACTGCAAGGTGTTCCAGAGACTGAACTCTATTGGAGTTGACCGTTGTCATCGATGATGTTGGCATCGCCGTCCTTGTTAATCCGGGCTTCCTCATGTCTGATCGTTTCGTTTATTTCCTGGTTCTCTTCGATATCACGTTTGTAAGCTGATATTTCGCTGGTTACCACGGTGTGTTTGCCAACGTCAACCTTCTCTGCACTAACCGAGAGGATGAAATGCTCATCCTCGTCTTCACCAATAGGTTTATCACTGGGTTCGTTGATGGACTTTCTTTCTATAACTACTTCTTCGTGGATTACCGGTACATTGACTGTCTGTTGTTCCTCGATGATTTCTTTGCCAAATTCCACTTTGCCAATATCAACCTTGTTCTTGGCGATGTCAAGTTCTTCTTTGCGAAGTCTCAGTTTTTGCTCTTCGCCCTGATTGACGGTTGGTTCTCCGTTGTTTTTCATTTCCTGCTTATTCTGTTCATCTGCTGAACCATTAAACATGCCAAAAAAACCCTTCATGAATTAACCCCCTTAAAATTAGTCTCTTTCTATTTTCTCCTCAAAACGGCTATTTATAATGGTATGTTTTTGATTTTACGTTTTCTGAAACTCACACTGACAATTATTCTCCTCTACTTCCTTTCTTTAGGGATTTTACAGCCTTTCAGGCCTGACATATTATAGAGAATATTTTATTTATCATCTGGCCTTCCATAACTTACCATGGTCTTCCTGCCTGTCGCTGCAAACACAGGATATAGCGCCCATTAAGACACTCTGCATCCATATCTGATAGTTAATGCCCAAATTTACCAAAAGGTAGGAGGCAAAAAGCAGCGAATTGTTAGGGCAAGGAGGTGCGATTGAATATTTTGGAGGCAAATACTAATAAAGGCGCCAGCATTGGATGTATTCCAGAGATAATGCTTTTTACCAGATTTGCAGAAGATTTCAACAACCGTCGGAAAGGAGATTTACTTTGAAGAATAAGATAATATCCGTTATAATGACATTTCTAATAACCGTATTAAGCATCGGAGCTTTAGCCAGCCCGGCTTCAGCGGATACTTATTCCAGCTACAGCTCTCTGAAATCACATAAAACCATAAATAAAGATTACAGGATTAAAAGTCGCGACACCGCTTCATCTACTGCAGTTATTGCCATTCATGGCGGCGTAATTGAATTCGAAACGGATGAAATTGCAGATGCGGTTGCATCCAAAGGCGGGTATGACTTTTATGCCTTTGAAGGCCTCAAGTCAGGTTCGACCCTGCATATTACCGCTACCAAATTTGATGAGCCTACGGCCCGCAAATTAGTAGCAAAATCAACTAAAACCCTGTCAGTTCATGGCTGTACCGGGACAAGCCAGGTAACTTACGTGGGCGGACTGGACAAGACCCTGGCCGCCAAGGTAAAAACCGCTTTAAAGGCGGCAGGTTTCAATGTGGCGACGGCTCCCTCCCGTTTGGCGGGAACAGCCCGGGCCAATATATGCAACAGCAATAGTATTCATAAAGGAGTTCAGCTAGAACTGACCAAAGCTATGCGGACGAAGTTGTCCAACAACAGCAGTTCTTTTAAGCTTTATACAGCCGCCCTGGCCAAAGCCTTGAAATAATTCCGATTTAAGCTACAGCAATGCGATGCCTCCTCTCATCTGGAATATAAAATTTAAACTAAATGTCACTAGGGCGTTTTACATACGCACTTATTTAAAGGTTTTGAATAATAAATTCAACCGGTTTATTTTAGCTTGGCGCCGCAAGGAACTAGCCGACCGGGTGCATCCATAAACCACGAATATTTTGCTTCCCCGGCCCATATGTTATTAGGTGCACATTGATTGCAGGCAATCTTGGCACAAGTTCTTAAAAAGGTCGGGGAAGCCATGAAAATTTGTTTGAAAAACCTCATTTGTGATATTGCACCCCTGGAAGGCAGAAAAGAACTGAACCGGAGTCAGCTTAATCATGAGCAATCCGGATTAACCTGGGAAGGTAGTTTCTGCGCAATTGCGGGAGAATATCCGTGCAACCCCCATATGGGTGAGCCATCTCTCCGTTTGCAGGGTACTATTTATCCCCGACCGGAGTCAAATTCATATTCAGGCTGGATAGAGCTTGAAACCCTGCCGGGTCAGTCATTACCAACCCCCGTGGAGCTTTTCCCGGTTGGTACCCGGCCTTTACCCAGAGCAAATATTACCTGTATTTCCCGCCACCCTCTAAATCAGGATTATTTGGTGGCCGCCACCTCCGACTGCAGTCTGCTGTTGCTGGATGCGCACCTGCAGGAAAATCTGAAGGTGTTAAACGAGATTAAGCTTGCCACTCCCATTATCTCCTTGGTCTGTTGTGGAAAATATCTGCTGGGATTGACCGCTCAACAGACCTTGGAGATTATCGAAACAGGTGCCGGCCCCGGGTCGTTTTCCGGCTGTTTGCCGGCGGCTCGTATATCCGTACCGGCGCCCTTGATAGCTCTCGCTGAAAACGATCTTTACTCAGCCTGGGGCCTAACCCGGAGGGGAAAAGTATATGGGCTGCAGCTCCGCCCTGCCCCCCTGTCCCCTCAGACCCGCAAGGCGGGTCGAATCTCTGTGCAATCTGACTGTCGCTTAAAACTTCCCCGCCTGGATGCACCACCATATTACCGATTTGCCTATGGCGTACTCACCGCCTGCAGTTCCTGGTCAGAGCGGTTGGCCAGGTTTATAACCTGTTTTACAGGACTGGTTTTTGACGGGCAGCACTTTTGGGCTATCGTACAGCCGGAGCTTATGCATACTTCCAGATTGTTGTTTTTGTACAGCCAGGGCGGCGCTTTGGTCCATTCTTTTTTATTGCCGCCTGAGGTGGCCATAGCTGCAATTAATTACCGGCATAATAATCTGCTGGTTCTGGACCTGGAACACCAGCAGCTCCATACCTTATACCCCGCGGATTTTATGCAGCCGCAGAGCGCACTGGCTCTATCCCCCCGCCACCCCGGTTATCTTGATCCCGGTACCGACTCCACTGCCGGTATCCACGATTTATGTCTTTTATATATCGGAGACGAAGGCAATCATAAAATCCACCGTTATGATTTGGATAAACTGCTGCCCCTGGCTGGTTATATAAATCCGGCCGGGAATATTACGGATTTCTTTATGGATGGTTTTCTAATGTTGGCGCAATACTCCCCCCTCCTGAACGGGAGAGCTTTTGCGGTTGATCTGACCGGAAGTCCTGCCCTGAAGGAAGACTGGCTGGCCTTGTTCGATGAGTATTTCGAGGCTCAGTCTAACCTCCAGGCTCTGGATGAATGCGTCGCCCAGATCAGCCGCACCCTGTATAAACCCACCCCCGAGCCGGTAAAGGTTGTGTTAAGCATTCCCACCCCCGATCCCCGCTGTGACAATTGGGATAATGCGGGATTTTCCCTCGCCGGGGAGGCCAACCGCATAGAAGTGACCCGCTGGGCCGCAGCCGAGTTAACCAAACGCTGGCGCCGGGCTAATTTTCAGCACCTTGAACTGGCCGGTTTCTACTATATGACCGAGCAAGGTCTTTATGGCGATCCGGTGCAGCACATGTTTCCTGCTCTATGTCATCAATTAGGGGTCCGTTCCTTTGCCATTCCGGGTATTTTCTCCTCGTCTATGACCGAGTTTGTGCGGGCCGGATTTGATTGTGTGACCCTGCAGCCATCCCATGCTTTCTGGCACTCAGAGCATTATCCCTGGTATTATCTTCTGAAAAACGCGGGGCGCATTGCCCGTGATTTCGGCATGGGCATGGAGGTGGAACTGCCTTATAATGTACTGGAGCCGGCCGGGCGTCAGAAGCTGCGCGACTACCTGAACATGGCTGCGATTCAGGGCTGGGCCGGGGCGTTTAAAGCCTATTTTCAAAGTTTTAACTTGATTAAAAGCCTGGCGGAAAGCAAAATTGCCGAATGCAGGCAGCTTTATGATGATTTATATTTTACCAGCCGGCTTGCACGTCAGCCGCGGCCTGCTTTTCTCCATATTGCCGGTGCGGCCATACCTTTTGACGGCCGCATCAAGTGGCCCCGGGAAGAAGGACCTGTATTTTTACGGTTAAATATTGAGGGCTGGCAGGGCATTTTGCAGATGAAGGGCATAACAACTGGCGACTAACCAGCCCTGCCCTGATATCAGGCTTATACGAATCGTCCCGGCTGCACTGGAGATACAATAATGATTTTTTACAGCCGACCTTGATTCTTATTGAATATACCCCGCCGTCACTTTTGCAATATCCGGCTGGCTTAAATTTTCCCCCGGGAGGAACACAGGTGACCCGGCTGCATCAGTATAGCTCCGGATCAGGCCATAGGCCGTTTCAAAGTCCTCATAAAACATGACGATTAAATCACCTGGGTGGGCTTCATCCATAGCTTTCCGCAAGGCCTCGGTTTCAGAAAGCATACTCTCAATCTGGTCCGGGGCGGCGCCGGCGCTTAAGGCCCCTTGCCGCAGGAGGCCCGCCACCTCACCCGGGTCCCTCCCCCTCAAATCTTTATCTTCCTTGATTAATATTCTGGCAAACACCTGGCCCGATAGCTTGCCTACTTCAAAAATAGCACTGTCTTTCCGGTCGCCGGGCATTCCTATCAAACCTACCAGCCGTTCCGCCTCCAAAGACCTTATAAATTGGCTGACACATTGATAACCGCTGAGATTATGGCCGTAATCCAACAATACCCTGAAATCTCCGAGGTCAAACAGATTGAATCTGCCTGCGTTGGCGACAGGGTCAGGTTTAAAAGACATCAGCCCCAGCCTTACCGTATGCTCGCCTATACCCAGGGCCAACAGAGCGGCCGCCGCCGCCAAAGAGTTTTCTATATTACATATGGCTTTTCCGCCAAAGGTTATAGGTATTTCATCGATTCCGATTACTGTAGTCTTCTTATTGCGGTTATACAAACAGATCGCATCATTTTCTACAATTACGGCAGGCTGGCCCTGGTTGATATGGGCTCTGATCTTCAGGTTGTTGCGATTCTGAGAGAACAATACCATACGGCACTTTACCCTGGGAATAATATACTCAGTCATCGGGTCATCAGCGTTGAGAACCGCATAGCCGTCCGGCTTTACTGCCTCTACGACCAGGGCTTTGACAAAGGCCAAATCCTCCAGGGTATTTATGCCATCCATCCCCAAATGATCATCACTTATATTGATAATAACGCCTACATCAGCCAGATCATAGCCCAGGCCTTTTCTGATAATCCCGCCCCTGGCCGTCTCCAGAACCGCGGCTTCCAATTCCTGGTCATAAAGTATGGATTGGGCGCTAACAGGTCCGGTATGGTCGCCTTGGGAGATGCATTCTTCGCCGAGGTAGGTGCCGCTGGAACAGGTCATTCCGACTTTTTTGCCCGTAAGCGACAACGCGTGCCGGATTATTCGCGTTACCGTCGTCTTGCCATTGGTTCCGGTTATGGCAACAATGGGAATTGAAGGATTCGTTCCGCTGGGGTACATATGGTTCAGAATATCTGCCGCCACATTTCTGCCTTCTCCCTGAGCCGGATTAAGATGCATTCTAAGCCCGGGGGCCGCATTTACCTCAATGATTGCGCCATTTTGAGGGGTCAGCCGCCTGGAAATATTATCGATTACAACGTCTACCCCGGCTACTTCCAAACCTATTATTTTAGCTGCCTTAACCGCCAAAGCTTTATTCCCGGGGTGAATCTCGGCCGTACAATCCCGGGCACTCCCGCCGGTGCTTAAATTCCCATTTTCTCTAAGCCGGATGATTTCACCGCCAGGCGGTATATCATTGATTCTGTATTCTGCCCGGGCCAAATATTCCCGGACAACTTCATCCAGCTCTATTTTGGTGAGGGCTTTGGCATGGCCATTCCCTCTTTGGGGATTCTGATTTTCCTGCTCCACCAGTTCCGCTATCGTATGAACCCCATCCCCAACCAGGATGGGAGGTTTTCGTTCCGCCACCGCTGCAACCCGGTTGCCAACTACTAAAATGCGATAATCTCTGCCTCTGATATATTTCTCTATAATGATCCGCTTCGTATATAAATCCGCCAAGTGATAAGCCAGTCTGAGCTGCTTTTCATCACCGATGTTGGCGGTAACCCCTCTGCCCTGGTTGGCATCAAAGGGCTTAACCACCACGGGATAGCCCAACTGTTCCGCCATAACCACAGCGGCTTCCTCTGATTCGGCAATCCCGCCTTCGGGAACCGGGATGCGCTGTTCGCGCAGCAGTTCCTTGGCCAACTGCTTATTTTTAGCCAGATCAACCGCTATGGTACTGGTGGCGTCAGGCAAGGATGCCTGGATAAACCGCATGTTACAGCCATAACCCAGTTGTAATAAACTGTTCTCCCCCAGCCGCCGTACCGGTATATTACGCCGGCGGGCCTCATCATAAATGGCCTGCGTGCTTGGACCCATATCCGTATCATAGGCAATTTTATAAAGCCGCTCCAATATTTCGTCAAGTGCGACGGTCTGCCCGGAAGCCAGGGCAAATACGGTTTCAGCGGCCGCATACCCGAATTCTTGGGCACAGCTTGAGTTAATGTACTCGTAGACAATGCCATATAAATAAGGTTCTTCAATAACCCTGGTTTTGCCGTAATATACGTCATAACCCATGATACATTGCAATTCCAGGGCAAGATGTTCGGTAACGTGGGAAACCAAGGTCCCCTCCCTTAACCTCTCCACAAATCCCCCGCTATACCCCGGTGAACAATGATGGGTATATAATCCTGGAAATAAACTCAATAATTTATCATTGAATCCTTCAATTTCTTTAGTGGTTTTTTCGGCCAGACCGCCCAGATCGACTATCATCTTAACCACTGGTTTATGGCTAAAAATATTTCTGCCGCTGTAACTGCATACATTGACTATCTCCATGAATTTATCCCCCTGAATGTCTTATTAATGTAAAGTTATAACTTCCCGTCTCTTAAAATCGAAACCGTGACCCCGTGATAAAACATGAAGGCTGGCATTGGTTATAGTCAAAATTTCGTCGGGCTTTAATTCCGAAACATTGGTGCTTTTAATAGACCAGCCATCGATTACGGTAACAGCGTTGTTGCCGATTACCTCAAAATATTCCTCCGGATATACTCTAATGGCTGTATCCTCATCGATACCAATACCTAAAATACCGGGATTTTCTGCTACACCACACAATAACCGGCCCAACCTGCCGCGTTGATCAAAATGTTGATCTATGATCACCCCTTCCAGCAACCTTAAACCCGGGGCCATTTTTAAAGTGCATTTGCGGGCGGCGTCGTTGCTATTGCCTTCGACGATCATGGTACTGCTCATGACTGAAGCGCCGGCGCTGGTGCCGATAACCGCCGTTCCATGATTATACGAGCGCTGGATGGCATCATAGACTCTGGTTCCGCCCAAAATGCTGGTAATCCTCAGCTGATCTCCGCCCGTAAAAAAGAATCCGGTGGCATCTTCGATCCTCTGTACATTTTCTTCCCGGTTGGCATCCTCCCGGGTATCAATGTTTAATATATCGGTTTCCCTGACCCCCAAACGCATGAAAACATCCCGGTACTCTTCCCCAACTTCCCGGGGGTGCTGGGTAGCGGTGGTAATTATCCCGACCCGGGCTTCTGCTCCGCCAATTATTTGGACTACTTCCTCAAGTATCCGGCTTTCTCCGTATTTATCCTCGGCCCCGCCGATTATGATCAAATTCCCCTTATTGTGTCCCATAGCATCCTCCCGTTTATGCATAGAATTATTTTTCATATCTGCCTTTTCTGACAGCTTGACCGTCAACTACCGCTACCTGTCCTTTGGCCAGCAAACGATAAATGCTCAAGTCATTTTTCTTCAAAACCATAATATCGGCATCGCTGCCAGGAGCCAGGCAACCCTTCTGCGGATATAACTTTAAAACCTGGGCAGGATTAGAGGTGGCTGTCCTGATTACCTCGGCAAAGCTCAGCTTTTCCTCTGTAACTGCCATGCTCAAATCTTTCAGCATTTGGTTCATGTAGCTTATGCCGGCGTCATTCGGCGAACTCCCGTTGCCATCGGAGGAAACGGTAACCCGGTCAAGTTTAATACCTCGGGCAGTCAATATTGACAAGGCTTGCGCCACGCTGTAACCCACCGTTTCACCTGCGGTTAAATCAATGTTTCCGCCCCTGGCCAAAAGCTGCAGACCTTGTTCAAAGAGCTGGGGATTGCGGTTGATATGAGTCGGGACAAACATACTGATAGGGAAATCAGACTCATCGATCAAGCGCAGCAGGGGTTCGAGCCCTTCTTGACCATCGCCTATATGCAAATGTATAACACCCGCCTTGCCTCCCAGCATACCTCCGGCATTGGCTTCAGAAGCCAGCGTACGTAAATCCTGCAGGGAAGGGTGGTTGGAACGATAATCGGATAAGGCGATCTCCCCTACCCCAATAACTTTATCCAATAGAACAATATCAGTCAGTACTCTGCCGGTCAGGGTTTCGGTCGGGCTTCCATAGCTGCCGGTATAAATATACGTAGTAATCCCTTCAGTCTCCAAGCCCCGGGCCTTGGCTAAGAGTCCGGCTATGCTGCGGGTGACACTGTCGAAGCCCAGCACCCCTACCAGGGTTGATACCCCGGCTTCAACCACCTCGCTGTACATAATTTCCGGAATCCGACTGACCGGACCCTGTTCTCCTCCACCACCGAGAATATGAACATGTTGATCGATTAATCCCGGGCAAACCAGGCATTCCTGACAATCAATCACTTCAACCTCCCAAAGCTTATCCGCCGGGACCTCATCTTTAACCTCACAAATCTTGTCGTAAGCGATCAAAATGTCTTTTATACCGGTATCGTCAGGAATGAAGCAATGCCCCTTTTTTAATAATTTAAACACGCTGCCTCCTGCTAAAGGTTATTCCCATATATAATGTTGCCCACAGACAAAATTTGATTCCTAAGTCGGAATGGCATAAAATGACTGCAGCCAGCCGCCTGCTTCTGAATAGCTGAAGATTAATCCGTCTTTTGTATAACCAAGTTTGAATTCTTTTCTTGACACTGGCATTGTATTGCTTTCCCAGGCTATAATAAGCAAGAAAATATAATATGAAGGAATAGCAGAAATGAATTTGCTGGTAATAGATTCCGTAAGTAAAACTTATGGGGAAAAAGCCCTTATGCAGAACATCAGCCTAGGAATAGACGAAGGGGAAAAAATCGGCGTACTGGGTATTAATGGTTCGGGTAAATCAACCTTGTTAAAAATCATAGCCGGACAGGATGAACCTGACCTGGGCACCATAACCCGAAATAAAAGCTTGCGGTGTTCATATCTGGCACAAAACCCAGTCTATAATCCCGAGGCCGGGGTTATGGATATGGTATTAAACGGCAGTACCCCTTCCCTGCAGGCCTGGGAAAATTACCGGGCCGGGATCCGGGAGCTGGAAAACTCTGCCGTTGCTCCCGATGAACTGATACGGCTGAGTGAGCAATTGGATATGCAGGAAGCATGGAAATGGGAGAGTGAGGCTCAGACCATATTAACCCGGCTGGGCATAAACGAATTTGAGACCCTGATGAAACATCTCTCCGGGGGGCAACGCAAACGTATAGCCCTGGCTGCCGCCCTGCTTGATCCCGGCAACCTGCTGGTCCTGGACGAGCCTACCAATCATTTGGATAACCTGGCGATTGAATGGCTGGAAAAGTATCTGCAAAGATTTGCCGGAACTTTAATTATGGTTACGCATGACCGGTATTTTTTGGAGCGGGTCTGTAGCCGCATTCTTGAATTGGACCGCGGCCAATTGTACAGCTATCCCGGAAACTATGATGTTTATCTGGCTAGAAAATTGGAACGGGAAGAAAAAGAGACTGTTGCCGCTACTAAAAGGAAAACTCTGCTGGCGAAAGAGCTGGCCTGGATACGTCGAGGCGCTCAAGCTCGCAGTACCAAGCAAAAAGCCCGCATACAGCGTTTTGAAAAGCTGCAGGCCGACCAGCACCCCAACCAAATTGAAAGCCTGCATTTATCGTCCGCAGCCAGCCGTTTGGGCAAGAAGACTATTATTCTTCAAAACATAGAACACAGCTATCAGTCTGGGAAGATTATCGCCGATTACTCGCATGTTCTCGACCGCCAAGAGCGCCTCGGCATTGTTGGTCCTAATGGGATCGGCAAATCGACTCTCTTAGGCATAATGAACGGGTCAATTACTCCGGCTAAAGGAACCGTGGAAATAGGCGCAACGGTAAAAATAGGATATTTCCCTCAGGAAAGCCGGGAGCTGCCGGAGGATATGAAGGTTATAGATTATATTCGCGAGGCCGGTGAATATATATCTGATGGCCACAAGCTGATAAGTGCCGCTCAGATGCTGGAAACCTTCCTGTTTCCGCCTGCGGCCCAATGGACCCCTCTCGCCAGGCTTTCCGGCGGAGAGAAAAGAAGGCTGCATCTGCTGCGCATCCTGATGACCGCCCCGAATGTTTTACTGCTGGACGAGCCCGATAACGACTTGGACATTGAAACCTTGACCCTGCTGGAAGACTACCTGGATAATTTTGAGGGCGCAGTGGTGGCCATATCTCATGATCGTTATTTCCTGGACCGCATCTGCAGCAACATTCTGGCCTTTGCGGGAAAAGGAGTGCTGGTTGAATTTCCCGGCAATTACACCGACTACCTGTCCCAGTCCGTACCCCGGGACCCAGACCAGTCCGCCGCCCCTTCGTCCATTCCTGCACCCCCAACCAAACCCAGACGGGAAGCAGCCGCCCGGCCCTTAAAATTTTCGTTTAAGGAACAAAAGGAATTTGCCGAAATTGATGATGATATTGCAGGGGCAGAAGCCGAATTAAAAGCGCTTGATGCCAAAATTGACCAGGCCGCCCAGGACTATCAGCAGTTGCAAATATTGCTGGAAAGCCGCAAGGAAATCGAACAGCGCCTGGACCACTTGCTGGAGAGGTGGACTTATTTAAACGAATTGGCGGAACTCATGGCAAGATCCTGAAATGCATGCATCAATCGGCATATCCATTGTCCCCTCCGGTCCCCCGGCATCTCCCCCGCTCAAGCCCTGCCAAATTTTAGTGATTTTTATAATATGGTATATTATTAAATTTTATCGTGGTACAATTTGCTATGTCCGCTAATAATCAAAGCAGCACGCGAACGATTTTATCACCATTAAGATTTAGGATAAGGTTTTTATTATGGATGAACGAGCTCAGCAATTAGGAGAACAAAAAATAACCCGGCTTTTGTGGCAGTTTTCAGTGCCCGCCATCATTGGGATGTTGTCCAACTCACTTTATATGATCATAAACCGCTTATTTGTCGGAAACGTGGTAGGCGCAGATGCAATCTCCGGGATGTCTGTAACCATGCCCATTTCTTTTGTGCTTATGGCATTTGGCATGCTGGTTGGAATTGGGGGCGGCGCCCTGATTTCCATTCGTCTCGGCCAGCACAAACTGGAAGAGGCCGAACATATTCTGGGCAACGCCCTTACCCTCTTTTTTATCATTTACGTGGTAATTTCAGCGGGCCTGCTGCTTTCCCTGGATTTTCTGCTGAAAAGCTTTGGCGCCAGTCCCGCAATTTTGCCCTATGGACGTCAATTTATCAGTATTATTCTGTGGGGTTCAATTTTCCAGTTCATCAGTTTTGGGCTGGGGTCCACGATTCGTTCGGAGGGTAATCCGCGCATCTCCATGAATATTATGCTGGTTAACGCCGGGTTAAATATTCTATTGGATTTTATCTTTGTGTATATACTCAAATTAGGCATGCCGGGAACCGCAGTAGCCACGATTATTGCCCAGGCTGTTTCAGCCCTGATGGTAATCAGGCATTATCTGAGCCCGGCCAGTGTCCTTAAGCTCAGGTTAAAGAATCTCCGTATTAAACGGCATCTGGTTACCGGTATCTTTGCCATCGGGATGGCCCCATTTTCCATGCAGCTGGTTGCCAGTATAATCAATATTCTGTTTAATCAGGGGCTGGCCCTTTACGGGGGAGACAACGCCATCGGGGCTTATGGCATTATTTATACGATTACCATGTTTATTCTTATGCCGGTCCTGGGTATAAACCAGGGGGGCCAACCCATAATCGGCTATAACTTTGGCGCCAGGAATTATGAACGGGTCAGAGAAACCCTCAAGCAATCCATTATATGGGCCACCGTAATCCTAGCAGCAGGCTATATTCTGGCGGAGGTGTTTGCTGAATCCCTTATGAGCGCTTTTAGCTCCAATACAGAACTTATCCAGATTGGGGCCCATGGTATACGTATATTCTTGATCTTCTTGCCGGTGGCCGGTTTTCAGATTGTCAGCGCCAATTTTTTCCAGGCCATTGGAAAAGCGCTTATTTCCATGATCCTAAGCATGCTGCGCCAGGTAATAGTCCTCATCCCATTATTGCTGGTCCTTCCCCGCTTCCTGGGCTTGAATGGAATCTGGTATGCCCCGGCGGTGGCAGACCTGATATCTGCTCTTATAACTGCCGGGGTTCTGGTGTACGAATTGCGAAAACTGGGAATTGTAAAATCCAGAGAGCGAATAGCTGATAATTTGCTCAATTAAAAGAAGCGCCGCCAAATTACAGCGGCGCTTCCTGCATTAATTACAGAATCGTAACTTTTACTGTTTTCATCCCATAATTCAATGCTGCTTGATGACTGTCAAAGTAGAGATCGATCCGGTTGCCTTTAATGGCATTGCCCTGATCCGCGGCTATAGCCTCGCCATAACCTTCAACATAAAGTTTGGTTCCCATTGGAATAACCTTGGGATCTACGGCTACGATTCCCTTGGCCAAGGGAAGCCCTATGTACGATGGTGCTCCATAATATGGATAATTGCACTTATAACAGCCACAATAGGCTGTCGCTACCATGGTCAGAACCCTGCCGCTTCCCGCTCTGGATACGGTTGTAGATGTTGCGGCGTTTAATCCCAGGGCTTGTCTGGTTGCCGGTCCAACAATTCCGTCTACTTTTAAGGAAGCAGCCCGTTGGAAACTGACCACGCCTTGATAGGTTTTCGGGCCAAAGATTCCGTCAGCCGTTCCACACCAGTACCCTTTACTGTTAAGGGTTTCCTGCAATTGTACTACCTCGGCTCCGCGTGAGCCCCAGGAAAGGTTGGAGGCTGCCATGGCCGAATCGCTTTGAGCCAGGAATATGCCCGTGATTAATAAAGTAAAAACAAACATTTGCACAAAAATTCTTTTGCTTAACATCATTACTCCTTTCTAAAACGGTATTTGCTTTTCAAAGAACATGTGGTTTGCTCCATCGTCGGTTGGAACTGTCTGAGGGGTAGTACATAATCAAAGTCTAAGAGATTGCCCATTTTTGTTCAAACAGGCTATAAGCTGTCTGAATTGGACAAGTTCAACTATGATTGGATGGTCTCTGGAATTTTATCCAATTCTAAGATCTCTTTATATTTCCTAGGTGATGGAATTTCATGTCATCGGAGAAAAGCTGGTTATAATTGGGATCGAGAGAGGAAGGCGTTACTCGTCATCAGGATTTAACGGAAAGCGTACTGATACGGTAGTGCCGCCGCTGCCTGTTTCTATTTCAATACTGGCGTTATGTCTGGCCGCAATTCCATAACAGACGGCCAGGCCCAAACCTGTGCCTTTTTCCTTGGTTGTAAAAAATGGGGTGCCCAGTTTGTCAAGTACGTCAGGCGAGATGCCTGAGCCTTGATCCTTAATCGACAGGACCGCGGTATCGCCCTCTATAAGCGTTCGTATGGCAATGGTCCCGCCGGGCGGCATTGAATCGAGCCCATTATTGACCAGATTAAGCACCAACTGCCGGATTTCTTTTTTATCCAACCGCAACACGGGCAATTTTTCCATATATAACTTGATACTCTTGTCCTGAATGGTGGCGGTTGCCTGGAGCAGAGGCAATATGTTATTTAAAACCGAATTCAGGTTCTCGGGAATGAGCTCTACAATCTTGTTTTTAGCTAAAGAAAGGAATTCGGTAATTATAGAATTGGCACGGTCCAATTCTTCAATCATTAAATTAAGGAATTCTTTATCCTCACTGTATTTGTTCTCAAACATTTGCAGAAAGCCGCGTACCGAAGTCATCGGGTTCCTGATTTCGTGCCCGATACTGGCGGCCATTTCACCCACCAGATTCAGCCGGTCCAAACGGGCTATTTCCTGCTCCATCAGCTTGTGTTCGCTGATGTCCACGCAGGTAGTCAGCCAGCACGCCTCATTGTTAAGGTTTACCGCAGTCTGGGAAATTATAAATGTGCGGATTTCACCGGACCGGGTACGGATAGCCTTTTCGGCATTGTTTTTTATATTTTTTCCATTCAGACAATCTTCCGTATTGCAACAGGGATCCGCCCAAATATCCAGCTCCGCAAAAGACCGGCCGATTATCTCCTGGCGGCTGTAACCGGTTATTTCCTCCCATTTGGAGTTTACATCGATAAAAATTCCGTGTTCGGTTGATCTCAAAGCCATCATTATCGGGCTGTTATAAAAGACTTTATAAAACCGCTCCTCTGACAGGCGTAATTGTTTTAAATTGAGATTCAATTCTTCCTCTACTCTTTTCCGCACCATAATTTCGTGCTGCAGCTGAAGATTTTGAACTTCCAGTTCTTTATTGGCTTCTTCGGCCTTTTCCATGGCTACTGCCAATTCCGCCGTTTTTTCTTTAAGAGACCGGTTGGCCTTCTCCAACTGGCTGGTGCGTTCTTTTACCTTGTCCTCAAGGGCGGAATACAGGATCGAATTTTCCAGGGAGACGGCCGCCTGGGAGGCAAATATGTTAAGGACCTCAAGCCTTTCCTGACTGAAGGCGTCCGCCGTTATATAGTTTTCCAAATATATGATTCCTTTTAACAGGTTGTGAAACAAGACCGGGAAACACATAGCCGAGGTGGTATCATGCCGCCGAAAATACTCATCCGTCCAAAAGTGGCTTTCCTGCATATTACCGATAATAATAGGTTCTCGGGTATTCACTACATAGGTAATCATGGAAATCGGGAGAATAGGCTGCGGCTCTTTATTTTCCAGTATAATCTTCTGTCCGTCAATAATGGTCTTCACGGATTTATTTACCGTCTCGTAGGCGGATAAAACCCAGTTGTTTTCCTCTCCCAACAAAATATAGCCTCGATTGCTGCCGGAGTTTTCAATAATTATATTCATCAGGGTTTTCAGCAATTTCTTTTTGCTCATCTGTACCGAAATGGTCTGGGTCGCTTTAATCACTGCGTTTATATCAATCGAATTGGTCAGCGCAATCATATCCACGGAATTGGATAAGGAGGCCGTTTCCGCAGAAATTTCCACCAGTTTTGCTCCCTCAATACCGGAAAAAATAATATGCTGGTAGGTGTTCTTCATCGCTTCAGTTTTGCCGGTAGCTCCCCAGCCTAAAAAGGCCGCATGCGCCTCCTTGAGATATACGCTGGCCACCCTTTCTATTCCGATTTTATGGTAGCGCTGGCCCGCCAGCTCGCAGAACAAGGCATAATGGTAAGGCCTATGATTGTCTTTGGCTCCCAGGATGGCTAGTTCAAACAACCGGAAAGCTTGATCGTACTTTCCTTCCAGGACTTTAATCTCAGCATCGATCAGATCATACAGATGCTGATAATTACAGGGTGCAGCCTTGGCTCTTTGATACATCCATTCCTGGTTCTCATGGACTATATGCAGCAATTTATGTTTATTTTCATAGCCCGGTACATTTTCCAGCGTCCGGCATATGGCCAAAGAATGAAGGAAGCGAAAAAGGGCGGCAATATAGAAAGAGGCAAAATACGGCACCAGTATAATAGTGTGCTCAGTGAGATGGAGAGCGGTGGTAAAATCGCCGAACAAAACGGCGGAAAGGGAGCGGTATATATTGAAAAAGGCCAATCCTATCGCATTATGCTGGATCTCATCAATATGTTGGGCTTCACTAAAACCATCATCATCGAAAGCGCCATAAATTTGGGTTTCTCCTCTTAAGGCCCGGAGCAGTTGCTTAAAACTGACGAATGATTCCAGGCCATATAGATTTCCCATTTTACCGGCAAAGGCCAGGGCCGCCTCAACCTCCTGCTCCATTTCGGCAATAGTGCCGCCGGATTCCAGTATGGCTGTCAGTGAAGTGAAATAACTAAAGCAGGCAAATTCAAACTCACCATTCTGCAGATTGCCTTTAAAGGCTTTATGCGCATACTCAATATCATGCTCAACGGGTTCGAACCAATGACATCTTACCAGGCCGTTAACATGAAATATTCTATATGATTCAGCCATTAACCCTTCCTTCTCCACAATTGCCATGGCTTTTTCCGCCAGTAAATTGCCGCGCCGGAAATCATTCTTGAAAGCGATTACCCCCATAAAAAATGTCCAGGCCATTTCCAACCCTACTCCGGTAATACCATTTTCGATCATAAGATTGGCGTTAACCAGAGTCGCCCAAAACGCGGCCAAGGGATCAAAAAATTGAGCGGCCGGCACAATCCGGTTTAATAATTTGGCAATCGCTTTACCCCTGGAGTCCACCAGCTTTTCCTTTTGCGCAATATTTTCTATCGCCCCGTTTTGCTCATATTTACAATATTTTCCATACTCGGCTTCCACCACCTCTATCAGGTTAGGTTGGGGATAGCAGATCCCCAATCTTTCCAAGAGCTTGACTCCCAGTTGAAAACCCTCCTGATAGCGGCTGCGATTGGAAAGGCTGACCAATTGCAGGCAGCAGCAGTCTACCAGTTCCAACGGATCTGTACATATTTCTTCTATACTATTGTAGATTTCGTCGAGTTCAGCAAACCTGGCCAAACTAAAAAGTACCAGGTGATATTCCTTGTAAACAGGCAGTAAAAAGGAATTCTTATTTTTAAGCTCCGACGGCGCTGTCTCCATAATGAGCTGCAAATACTGCCGGGCGGTGTCGTAGGCCGAAGCCAGGTTGGCAGTATGGGCCGCTTTAAAGAATATTCTGAGGGCGCCGGTCACCTCATAATCGCTATGCAGGCAATCCAGGGCCTTGGCATAGTGATCCGCGGTGATAAACAGATAAGGTCCGTCCAAAACCTTGGTTTTTTCATAATAGCGGGCAATATGAAGATGGGTGTTTTTTCGCGATTGCTCTGGCAGCGACAGGTAGCCTACCTGCCGGAACTTATCGTGACAAAATTCAAACTGCCCCCCTTCGTAAAGGCCCCCGGACTCCTCGACCACATAGATCATTTCCTCATAAATTGCCGGTTTGAGTTCGTCCTTGATCTGCTCTGCATCCTTGCCGGTTATTACCGCCAGGGTTTCAACCTCAAAATGATTGCCTATACAAGCCGCGATTTTAACCAATGCTTGAGTCGCTTCCGGCAAAGTCTTAATTTTATCGATAAGATAATCAGCCACATTATCAGAAATGGGGCTGTTGAATAGGTCGGCCTTGTTCCAATCCCACCTCATCTCAGACTGGTCATAATACAATATTCCTCTATCGTTACAATATTTAAGAAACGCAATTGTATAAAACGGGTTCCCCATGGTTCGAGAATGAACCAACTCGCTCAACTGCCATACTTCTTGGACAGGCCGCTTCGTAATGTCGGAGATTATCTGTGATGTTGCGGTAACATCAAGGTTTTCCAGTTTGATCGTACTTACCCTGCCGTTATTTTTTATGGTCTCGATCGAGCGGACCAGGGGATGGGAGGCATTGACATGATTGTCACGGTAGGTACCTACAAACATAAATCCTCGAATGCCAGGGTTGACAAACAAACTTTCAAACAGTTCCAATGATGCAATATCAGCCCAATGGATATCATCCATAAAAAAAACGACCGGTTGTTCCGGGGATGAGATCACAGTTACCCAATTTCTAAGCGCCAGTTTGAACCTGGTCTGCTCTTCGATGGCGGAGAGTTCTCCCAAACGAGGTTGTTCTCCAATAATCAGTCCCAGCCTGGGAACCGCTTCCGTCAGCAAACGTCCATTGAGGCCCAGAGCTTCGTTTATGAGGGTTTTCCAGCGCTGTATTTCAGTTTCCGGGGAAGACAAAACGTAGCTGCAAAATTGCTCTATGGCCTGAAAAAACGCCGAATATGGCGTATTCCTGCTGTATTGGTCATATTTGCCGGAAATGAACATACCATGCTGTTCAATAGTGGTCTTGTGGAGTTCATTGACCAAGGAGGTCTTTCCTATTCCGGAATATCCGCCAATAAGAATAAATTCCGGCTCGCCCTGGCTTATATTCTCAAATGACGCCAGGAGATGACTCAGTTCATATTCCCTGCCGTAAAGTTTTTTGGGGACCTCCAGCTTATTCGATATATCTCTGGTACCAAGCTCAAATTCCTTGACCAGGCCGAACGATTCCAGCTGTTCAAGGCAACGGTTAAGATCATATATAATACCTGCCGCATTTTTATATCTTTCTTCCGGCATTTTGGCCATAAGTTTATCAATAATGGCAGATACCGCCCGGGGGATTTCAGGATTAATCAAATGCAGGGGGAGGGGGGTTTTGGCCAAGTGACAATGCAGTATCTCAGCCGGATCGGAGGATACGAAGGGCAGTTGTCCACTGGCCAGCTCATACAGGGTAACACCCAGTGAATAAAAATCGGTCCGATAATCCAAAGGGCGGTTCATTCTTCCGGTCTGTTCCGGCGATATGTAGGGCAGTCGGCCCTCAAGTTTGTTAGGATTAAGAACCTGCATGGTTTCAAAGGAAAATTCAGTGGCAATGCCAAAATCAATTAATTTCAATATTTTATTATCAGGATTATATACGATATTGGAGGGATTCAGATCTTTATGGATAACCCGGTGCCGGTGGATATAATCCAGGCATCTGGCTATGGCCACGGCAATATCTAAAAACTCCTTTATTCCCAAGTGCTTGGTATTTAGATATTTATCCAGGGATACGGCTCCAAAATCTTCAATGACCATTAGGAATCGAGTTTCCAAATTTACAATATCATAAGCATGAACTACAAACTCACTCTGGAGTTTTTGCAGCAATGCAAATTCATGCTTTAGTTTGGATAAGCTGCGGGAATCATAGATCTCCCGGTTCAGGGATTTAACAATTACTTGGGCATGGGTTGCGACATTGACGGCCTTAAAAATAATGCTGCTCGGAGAGTAATAAATTGTTTCAAAATTAGCCAAATAATCTTTGGTATTAATAGTTTCACCCCCTGATATAAGCACAGCACTTAGGTTTTCATATACGTAATGTTCTATATCCATTAAGCATATCCTGCAATCGCTGTATGATTGTTATAGGCATTACTTTTTATGGGATTAAGGCCCAAGTACCGTAAACGCGCCCTGACCGCAAAAAAAGGGCGCCCCGGAGGGCGCCTCAGACTGTCAAAAAAGTCCAATAGCGTCATTAATTCGTGAGCGCAGCGAACATCGGTTGTGCCCTTTGGGTGCGTCATTAATTCGTGAGCGCAGCGAACATAGGTTGTGCCCTTAGGTGAACTTTTTTGTTCGGTCTGCCTATCTAAGTTTGGATTATATTTGGCTATTTTATCTCCAGGCGTTCCACTTTCTGATCGTTTTCAAAGTGGTTTTCAACAATTTCCGCCACATCTTCCGCTGCAATATCACCATACCAGGTGCCTTCAGGATATATGACCGCTACGGGCCCGGAGGTGCATAGGCCAAAACAGCCGCAGTTGGTGATCATAACCTCGTCAGACAGCTCTCTGTCTTCAATTTCATCTATGAATGTCTTGATAATATCCACTGATTTTTTAGAATGGCAAGCTCCCATTTGCTGCCCGTTGATTCTTGAACTTGAACATATAAACAAATGATATTTAGGTTTATGCAAATTCTCTCACTCCGTTTCATAACATTTTTTAAAATCCGAGCGTCATTAACACCCGCTTTGACCTTTGACCAGCCTTAATGATCGACGGCGGGGATATTTCATGATTTTCTGCCTGATTAAGGACCTGGTCACCCGGTCCACATAACCATTCAGATGAACCAGTAAATCTTTTTGGAAAAACAAATCCATATCGTAGCTCTGCTTAAGGGCGGCCACCAATTCCAATAATGACGCATTACCCGCCCGCATACCGGGTTCTCCGACCGTAGTATCCACATACTGAATACCGGCGGCAATAGCTCCCAAAGTGTTGTTGGTAGCTGCTCCGGAGCCTTGATGTCCGTAATATTCCAGCTCTATGGAAAGCCCTGCTTGCAAAGCCCTGAGTCTTTCAAATGTCGTCATAGAATCCAGGACCCCTAAAGTATCACAATAACGAAAGCGCTCCGCCCCCATCGCTTCAGCCAGGCAAGCCACTTCCATAAGGAACGCGGGCTCCGCCCGTGAAGCATCTTCGGCCCCGACCGTAACCCGGCAGCCATGATCGTCGGCATAACGCAAGGCTCTTTTGAGACAATCAACCACCCATAGCCTGCTATGATCAAATTTATCCTGCAGCGCCGTATCAGACACGGGAACGGCAATATGGAGATCAGTTATGCCGCATTGCAGCGAAGCCCGCAAGTCACCCAGCAACACCCGGTTCCAGGTACTAACCCGGCATTTAAGCCCCAGCCTGGCAATGGCTGACACAGCTACCTGTTCCGATTCCCCCAAAGCCGGGATCCCCGCTTCAATTTGATAAACCCCAAGAGTGTCCAGCAATCTGGCAATACTGACTTTTTCCATAATGGAAAAGGGTACACCCTGGGCTTGTTCACCGTCTCTTAAAGTCGTATCAAAATATTAACCATAACGAAAACCCTCCTTTCCATTCAATGAGCGCCGGTGCGAATTAAAAACGCCCCGGCTTCAGGAAAACCTTTATTCCTTAAAACGGGGCGCAAACCGTTATGAAAATACAAAATCCCCGCTGCAAACCGCGAGGACTTCATTGTCTTGAATTATAAAATATGATTATTATTTTATACCTCCACCGTCAAAAAACAAGAGGTATTTATCAAGCATTCTGTATACTTGATTAAATATGATCAACCAGAATTATAGGATAAGGCCGATAGGCTGCCGATGAGGACCTGAAAGTTAATATTGCCGGCCCGGCCTCGTTAAGGGTATACTAAAAAATAGGCCCATTGGGATCATCAGCTTAAATGGACAAGGAGAGGTTTGGTTGAAAAAAATAGAAGCCATTATCAGGCCGGGCAAATTGGAAGAGTTGAAACTGGAATTGGATAAAATCGGCATTCGCGGCATGACTGTCTATGACGTCAAAGGCAGAGGTCTGCAGCACGAGCAAAAGCAGTACTACCGCGGACAGGAACATAAGGTCGACCTTTTCCCCAAGACCAAGGTTGAAATAATATGTGAGGAATCATTTACGGAGAATATCATCTCAACCATTCTCAGTGTTTGCAGAACCGGCCAGGTGGGAGATGGCAAGATATTTGTCTATCCGGTGGAGCGGGCCATACGTATAAGCACCCGGGAGGAAGGCAGTGCCGCCATCTAAAACAGCGAGTCCGGCAGGACCTGTACCGGAATAGCCAAGGCCCGTGATTCGGTTTGATTATTGGATTCGAAGGCGGCAGCGGCGAAAACGATTCCTACTACCCGGGATTGACTGTTGATCAGGGGACTTCCGCTGCTGCCCGGATTGGCCTCTAGTTTTACCGCCCAAACCGGAGCGGTGCTGTCCGCTACCGTAAAACGCCCGTCCACTTCCCCGCGTTGGGCGATATTTTCAAAACCCAGGGGGTTGCCGATAACGGTTACCATATCTCCGCTTTTTATATTATCATCGGGGTCAAGGGCAATGGTCGGGAGATCATGCCCCTTAAGATGAATGACGGCAATATCGTTCCCGGGCACGGTTTCATATTGATTAACGTAAAATCTGGTACCATCGTCGAAAGTAATGGTAATTTTGCCGGCATTCTCCACCACGTGCCGGTTCGTTATAATGGTGCCGGTCGGAGCGATATTAAATCCGGTACCGCGGTGTACTGCTCGGAGAAAAGCATCATTCATGGAGACGGCGGCAATGCTTACTATGGCCGGCTTGCATTGCAAAACAATCTGATCCTCTTGCAGAACCTGGTTCTGATCCAAAAATCTTAATCTATCGGTAAACAGATACGACAGCCCCGGCAGCGCCAGCAAAGTAAATGCCACCAGCAGCAAAACTGCGGTCAACTTTAACCAGCAGCCCGGTTTGCCTTTACCCTCGTAAATATCTTCCGGCATTTCTTCTCGGTTCATACCTTTTATCACTGCCTTTTTATCCTGGTTTCATAAATCATATAGGCCTTCCGGATCGTATCAATTATTCCATCCGGATTGGTAATCCTTAGGAAATGGTGATGCTTGTTTCTCAGATTGGGGAACGCTTGTAGCAATCTTTGATTACGAATTGTCAGTCGGTTCAGCAATATTTCGTATTTAGCTTTAAGTTCAGCACTGGTTTCTTCAAAACCTTCAACCGAGGATTCTCTAATCTGCTCCAGCCTCTCCCGTCCTTCGGCTGCCAGGTGCTGCATTTCTGCCAGCACCGCCTTCAATTCGGATACGGTCAGGACTGTATCCATAAAATCAGCCAGGAAATAAAAGCTTATACCATACAAACCAAGCAGGCGGTAGGAAAAAGGAATCATCCCCCCAAGACGAACTGCCTCCGGGTGGATCAGCTTCAGCATGACCACGGCTAGGATACCCCAGTAAATACTGTAACGGAGGCATATTCTGCCCTGAAGATTATAGCTTTGGTTACTATAGTCCCACCATTTATGGTCAAATACTTTTTCCAGCAGCCAGCCCGTCAGGTACTCCAGAATTGATGCCAGCAAAACGGCTCCGATAAACAAGTGGTATGGTTTATTTATTAGCGGATGTAATATTACAATCATCAGCAAGGAACCGAAACCATAAATAGGACAAAAGGGGCCGCTTAAAAATCCCCGGTTTACGAAACGTCTTTCCTCCCAACTGGCATAGACGGTTTCGAGCAGCCAGCCCATAAAGGCGTAAATTACTACAAACCATGCCAGGTTTACAAAATCTTGATTGGCTAGGTTAGCAAACATTTTCCATCACCTGTCATATGCAGACTTGGCTTATTTTCTGACGGCCATTTCGATCTCTATCTCACCCGGAAATCAGTCGAGCCGACGGTTCCCCATAGGTTTACCCCAAATCATTTTTTAAAATAACAAACCCTTGTTGATAAATTACTTGCCTATTTTCTCAACAAGGGGCTGTTGAAGCCAATATATACTATCTTATTTTAACAAATTCAGAGCCGAAACGTAGTTAGTTTTTCTGAGGTTCCCTTATCCCTTTTAACCATACAAATAATTCTTGACTGAATACTGCTGGTAAAGGTTATCCTGCCAGGTCGAATATTCATTCTCCAGCTTACTCTGCATAAGCGCATCTCTCACATCATTTTTGCTTTTTTCAAAATCAGCGGTCTGGCCTTCAGGGGTAAATAAAGTTTTATTTTCTTCAAAATAGCTTTTTAGTTCCTCATCAGTGATGGTGATTTGGGGTTCCAGAATCTTTCGAATGCTTAGTTCGGTGACAATTTCTTTTTTAAATTCATCCAGCGTGTATCCATTCTCTGATAGAGTCTGGCCAAAGCCGTCTTCGCCGCCATAGGCGTCGTAATATTTCTGCAGTTCAGTTTGAACTTCTTCGTCGGATACGGTTATATTCTGTTTTTTTATCTCCATTGCCACCAGTTTTTGCGATATCAAAGAATTTAAAGTGTCTTCACCGCTGGCTCTCAACATTTCATCATATAATTGTTGTTTGGTAATTTCCTCTCCGTTGACACTGGCTACCGTATTCTGCCTGGCCCCATATACCGCATAGCCTATCAAGTATCCTGCCGCCAGGGCTAAAACGATTGCGATTATAGTTTTGGAGTGTTTCCAGTTCATTATGCTAAACCTGCCTCTCTGATCATTTCTTAGGATGGGAAATAGAAAATCTCTTAATTTTTATTTTTCCCACAAAATAGATAAGTAACAATTAATTATAACTCTTAAAACAGAATCTTTCAGCACCTGCTTTATTGCAGCCTGGCATTAGCCATGTACAGGTCGGCCGCGAAGAGGTATAATCAGCCGCGCCTGATCTAGTGTTTTATTTCAATGCCCCCCATGATACAGATGCAATTGAGCCGCAGAACATTAGCCGCAGTTCCTGAGCCGCCAACTTCCAAGACACTGCTGCCCACGATGCCTCCCGTGCCTCTGCCCAAAAGATCGATCCCGCCCAGAATAGCTGTACCTTTGCAGATAACGGCGATATCATCGGGTACCACCAGAGTTATACCGCCCATAACGGCGTTGAGGTTCAAGGTAACCTCTTTCTCAATAAAGCGGGCTTTCCGGATATCCAAATCAATTCCGCCCAACAGGGCCGTATAATCACCGCTTTTCAGATCCCAGGCCTCCTTGCTTTTGTCCACCGCGCCCATTATGGCAAGATTGCCCCCCCGGTTGTGATCGTTCTTAAACAAAATATTTAAACCTATCAGGATGATTAGCACCGGCCAAAATATCTGCCAGAAATTAGTTGTATCGAGGCTATACAAGCCGGCGTTGCGCCCCAGAAAAAGCGCTCCCAGCCCCAGCATAACTGCTCCGGTCGCCATATTGCCAGGACTGCGAGACATTATCAGATTTATTCCGGCCGCTATCAGCAGCAGCGGCCAGGCCAGATTAAGCACATAGCTAAAACTAACGGCGGTTATGCCAAAGTTATTGAGCAGCCCGATTACGCCCAGAAGAATAATGATTAAACCGGCTAAATTGCGCCCATTGGCTTTTCCCATGCAGGTCATCCCCCTTTTCATTTTCTCAGCTCAGGTCCATGCGACCGGCCGATAGCCTTGGCCCCTCTATTAGCGGTTATGCTTTATTACCGGCCTGAAAATACCCATAATCGATTATAACAAGTGCAGCAGCAGATACTGAGCTATCCCAACCATAGCACCTATTACCGTGCCGTTTATCCTGATCCATTGCAGATCGTCTCCCACCTTGTCCTCCAGGGAACGGACCAACCCCGCGTCATTCAGGCTATCCAGTTTTTCCCGGACTATCAGACCGATTAGGGCATGATAGCGTTCCAAAAGCCCCATTATTTCATGCTTTATCCACTCTTCCAGGGCAGCCTTGCGGGCTTCATCCTGTCTGATTAAATTGATCTGCTGCAGGGTCAGGGTGGTAAAATAATGCACAATCGGAATATCCTTACCGCTGTCGTTCAATATCTGGGTTTTAATGGCGGCAAACAATTCCGTGGTGGCGGAAAGACCAGCTTCGGTACCAATTATTTTCTTAAGCATATCGCTTAAAGAATCTGAAACTGAATCCGGGTCAGCTATTTGGAGATGCTCCAATTCCGTTTTGATTTTGATATGGTAATGATTATCGGGATCCTTCATTTCCATCAGAAAGTGATTGATCCTGCCGGTCAAAACCGCCGCGGCTTCTTCATAGTTAAAAATATCAAGACTCTCCCCCAAACCCTTGCCAATTCTACGTATAAAATTGCCCTGGTTCGAATAATCAGCCGCTGCCCGTTTCAGGGTTCTATAGATCGCTCGTTCAAATTCCTCCCCCCGGGTGGAAATAATAGCCCAATCCAGCATCATGCGGATTACATCTTCGCCGTATAGGCTCTTGAGAGATGACTCCAGCCTTTCCACCAACTGGGGAGAGATCTTGATCCGGTCTATATTTTCAGCCAGCATTAGGTGGCTGAAGCGGGCGGCATCCTCAGGCTTGAGGTTTTTAATCATATGGATAATTATCGATTGCGCCAATCTCTCCAGTCCCTGCCGACCCTGGTCGGTCTCCAGGGCTGACGCTATTCCGTCAATTACCGGATAAGCCAGGAGCTTGGAACGAATAAAATCAAGACTCAGCCAGTCTTTTTCAACTATGGAGACTATGCCTTCAATTATGCGGCTGCGGTTATTGGGAATAATAGCTGTGTGGGGTATGAATTTTAACCCCAGGGGATGCCGGAAAAGAGCAACCACCGCGAACCAGTCCGCCAGAGCCCCCACCAGCGCCGCCTCACAGGCGGCAAATAACAGCCCTCCCATAAAACCATCCCTAAAAGGCCAGGCCATAACCGAGCCGGCCAGGGCAAGTCCAAACATCAGGGTGGCTATCGTTTTCATCCGTTTCATCCTTAACATTTCCTTTGCAACGATTCATCCAATCCTTTAACCTATTAACAGTATACTGATTAAAGGCAGTGATTGCACTTTTATATCCCCAGCCATGAATCGCCCAATACCGGAGAGGCCTATGCGTTTGACGCATAGGCCTCTCTTTTGCTCCTATAACGGAATGAAACTTTAATGTACCCGTACGTCTTTGGCGCCGTGGTCTCTCATTATTTTGGCGACTTCATCAGTTTTACCCTCATCGGCTTTTAAAACCATTATGGTATTTCCTTCTTTTATTTTGGCCTCGTAAAAATCACTGCGATCCTGAGGAATACCATAATCAACCAAAGCACCCGCAATACCCCCGGTCAAGGCACCGCCCAAACCGGCGGCGATAGGCCCTAGCGCGAGGATCGGGCCAATTCCCGGAATAAAAAGCGCTCCAGCCCCCAGGGCAAGCCCTGCCAGTCCTCCCAGTGCTCCTCCGGTCATGGTTCCGTTGGTTAGATTGCCGGCAAAGGATGTGCTGTTGTTCCTGCCTCCGCCGCCAGATTGCCCCCCTTTCTCATTGCCTAAAATTGAAATCTCATTGAACCCTTTTTGCTTCAACTCCCTTAATGCTTGTTCCGCCTGTCCATTATCTTCGAAATATCCAATGATCCTTTTGTCCATCGACTGCACCTCCAAGGTAAATTTCATTTATAATATTTGCAAAGCGGGATAAAATTATGATAGTTATTTAACCCACTTTATTTGTGAATGAGAGGTTAAGATGGATAAATTACTGGACAGGTTTTTACGTTATGTTAAGATCGATACCGCTTCCGACGATGTTTCGGGCAATCATCCCAGTACTCCGGGCCAGATTGCTTTAGCGGGTATCCTGGCTCAAGAACTTCAGGATTTGGGTATTACCAATATCACCACCAGCCAGCACGGTTATCTTATGGCGGAACTGCCCGCCAATACCAGTAAAGCCCTGCCTGCAGCAGGATTTCTGGCTCACCTGGACACAAGTCCGGAGGTATCCGGCCAAGATGTCAAACCTCAAGTTTTTTACAACTATGACGGCGGCGCTCTGGTACTTAACCAGAGCAAATCATTACTTTTATGCCCACAAAATTATCCTGAACTGAATAATTATATCGGCCGGACTATTATTACCAGTGATGGAACCACCTTGCTGGGGGCTGATGACAAGGCCGGCATCGCCATAATCATGACCGTCCTGGCCCGAATAGCCAATAAGCCTGATTTTGAACATGGCAAAATAATGGTAGCTTTCACTCCGGATGAAGAAATCGGCCAAGGAGCCGATTATTTCGATGTGGCCCGTTTCGGGGCGGATTTCGCTTATACCATTGACGGCGGACCTTTAGGGGAACTCGAATACGAAACCTTTAACGCGGCAATGGCCCAAATCGATATTCAGGGTATCAACGTTCATCCCGGTACGGCTTATCTGCGCATGAAGAACGCAATGCTGCTGGCGATGGAATTTAATGCTATGCTGCCGGCTCAGGAACGCCCTGAATTCACCCGTGAATACCAGGGCTTTTATCATCTTACCAAACTCGAGGGAACAGTTGAAAAGGCTCGTATGAGCTACATTATAAGAGATCATGATAAAGGCAAATTTAATTTAAAAAAAGATTTTATGCAAAACTGTATCGATTTTCTTAATCAAAAATACGGAGAATCAGTTTTTAAGCTCACTATCAAGGATCAATACTATAACATGCGGGAGAAAATCGAACCGGTTTTTCATATAGTGGATCTGGCCCAACAGGCCATGCTTGATATGGGAGTCAAACCGGTTATCAAGCCGGTAAGAGGGGGAACCGACGGGGCGCGCCTTTCATTTATGGGACTGCCCTGCCCCAATATTTTTACCGGCGGCCACAATTTCCACAGCCGGTACGAATTTGTTTGCCTCGAGAGTATGGAGGCAGCCGCGGGGGTTATTGCAAGAATAATAGAGCTGATTGCCATGAAAAATTTCTGATTCGGCCTCCGGCGGGACTGATTCCGAGCCTCCATAACCCGATAAGGATTCGGATTCAGCCAGCGCGCAGAGGGTAAGGCGGAGCAACCGCTTGCACCAACCATATGTAGCGTAATTCGCAGGTATAGATAAATCACCGGCTGCCGCTACCTGATGACCGGCCTCTAGCGGGGTTGAATCCGAAGCCTACATCAACCCGATAATGCTCATTAGTTCCGGCGGAGATGGGAGCCGTCACAAAAAGGCTTATTAGAGGTCATGCCGCAGGCGCACAGCACAATATGATCAGATTCCCTGATTAAATTGCCTTCAGGATCGTATATCTGAGCAGACCCTTTAACTACGAGAGGGCCATTTTTTACCATTTTGATATTTATAAATTCAGTGGGCTTTACGGCAGCATCCTTCGCTCCCGGTCCATGAGCCAAAGCGGGATCAACCTTAGAACCCGGCGGTATTTCGTACTTTAGAGCATCAGTCGGACACAGGTCTATAGTCTTGATTATTTCCTCAGGCGCGGCAGCGGACATGGTTACCCAGGGTCTCTCCTGAGGTTTAAAAACCTGCGGCAAAGTCTGCCAGCACTTGCCGGCATGAGAACACTGCCGGGGATACCAGTAGACAATCAGGTCATCGGTCCTATATTCCTTAACTACCTCTTCATTCTTATTCCTTGCTGGTTGCATGTGATATTTCTCCTTTTCTATTATTTAAACAGCACACGATATAACAACTATTTCAACTATTATTCTAAACATAGTATTTGGGGTTATTACAAAATACTGAGATATAACCCTATTTTAACTCAAATTTTATGATTGCTTTAAATAATTTTTGCCGGCAAGGTATATAATGGTATTATGATCGTATGCTGGTTCAATTTATGGTTATAACCCTTTGCACTTTGGTCTTCTAGTACCAAAATAAGTCAAACCAAAGGAGGATTACGATGTACCATAAAACCCTAAGATGGCTGGCCGGGTTGTTCACTCTGTTCCTGGTAATATTTACCGCTCCTGCAGCCGGTGCCGTTGAAATCCGCACCGGTGATATGGTCAGTGTACCCAGCGGCACAATAAAAGGGCCTCTATTTGTATCCGGCAACAATGTAACCGTTAAAGCCGATGTCGATGGAGATATTTTCGCTGCCGGACAGTCAATTATCATTGACGGCAATATAAACGGAGATATAATAGCAGGCGCCAATACAATCCGAATCAATGGCAACATTAAAGGCGATGTCAGGGCCGCTGCCAACTCCATCGATATTTACGGGCAGATTGAGGGAAGCGTGACTGGAGCCGGTAATAACATAAATCTGCGGGAAGCATCCATAATCAAACGCGATGCTTTATTGTTCGGCAACGCCGTAGATGCCTCGGGGAGTATCTCGGGCCAGGCCATGGGCGGAGCCAAGCAAATAAATTTGAACGGCCCAATTGGCAATGACGTTCGTATCTGGGACGTAGACAAATTAACTCTGGGACCTGCCGCAGCCGTTAATGGCATGGTTACCTACAACTCAGCCAATGAGGCCCAGATCGACGCTCGGGCCAAGGTCGGCTCAATGGCCCGCTTAAATCCTCCGGTTAAGCCTGCCCCCAATCACCCCCGGCAGGGTATCCCCTGGCTGGGAGTATTATGGTCATTGGCAGCCGGAACTATAATATGGGGAGTATTCAGACTATTCTTTCCCCGCCTTTTTCCGCGTCTGGCCCAAAACACAATTGACCGCCCCTGGCCTACCCTAGGTTGGGGGTTCCTGGCAGTTTTACTTTTACCTCTGGCCGCTCTGGTGCTGATGCTGACTGTCATTGGCATCCCTTTGGCCTTAATCCTTATTGCTGCCTTCATTATAATACTTGGCCTGTCCAAAATATTAACTGCCGATGCGATTAGCCGTTATCTGGCCGCACATTATAATTGGGAAAAAGGCGGTCCTTTTTTGGCCGTATTCCTGGTCACATTTCTAGTCTTGATTTTAATAACCAAGATACCTATCTTGTCCTTCTTCCTAAACGTAATCATCATAAGTACAGCGATGGGTATGCTGGTATTGGGCATTTACAACCTGCGGGAAGGATCATCCCCGACCCCAACCAGCCCGGTTGAGTAGAGAGCAAATTTAAGGGTTGGATTCGGATTCAGCCAGCGCGCAGAGGGTAAGGCGGAGCAACCGCTTGCGCCAACCATATGCAAGCATAATTTGCAGGTATAGATAAATCACCGGCTGCCGCTACCTGAAGACCGGCCTCCAGCGGGGCTGATTCCGAATCCTTTAAGCAGAAAGGAATTTATTTATGAGCCCAAGAAATAAACTGGTTGTTTTAATAGCCTTCATCATTATTTTGTTTACGCCCCAGCTGATCAGCGGCTTGCATAATTACCAGCGGCAGCAGGCTGCCGATTTAATACCGGAGACCGCCAGTCCCGGCGGCAGTGTGGAGATAGTGGCGGTGCAGCCGCCCGAACTCATCAAGACCCCGGTCCCCCCTGGACAAGCCATCTCCATTCCCATCCTGATGTATCATGAGATCGCCACCGGCCCGGATTGTTTATGGGTATCCACCCCGGACTTCTATGAACAAATGAAATACCTGAATGATAATGGCTACCAGACCATAACCCTGTCTCAGGCAGTAGAGCTGTTAAGCGGCCATTATGATACTTCCCGCAAAGTAGTACTAACCTTTGACGACGGCTACGATACTTTTTATACCAACGCCTGGCCGATCCTGCAGGAATTCAACCAGCAAGCCACCATATTTATTATAAGTGAGTTGGTGGGAAAGCCCGGGTACATGAGTTGGGAGCAGATTAAAGTCCTGGCGGATAACAACATTGAAATCGGGGGGCATACCAAAACTCATCCCCTTTTGCCGACATTGACCCCAGCCCAATCGGCCGAGGAAATAAGCGGAGCCAAACAGGCAATGGATACCCGTTTAGGCCTTACGACCACCATGTTCTGTTACCCTACCGGCCAATACAACCGCGAGATAGAGCAGCAGGTCAAAACCGCCGGATATAAGGCGGCAGTTACCATGGTTCAGCGCCGGGCATCTTCCAAGGACGATTTGCTGTTATTGCCCCGTTGGGGAATTTATAAAGGTGATTCCCTGGAACAATTCGCGGTACTTGTCAAATAACCGAAAAATCAACGCACCAGTTCCTGGAATTCAGTTAAGCTCCGCATTTTAGCGAAATGAGATTGCTGCCGGGCCACCGCCTTGACCCCCGGATCCAAAGCGATGGCTTCTCCCAGATAGGATAAAGATTCCTTGGTTTTCCCCTGATCCGCATATATGGTGGCAATGCCATAATAACTCCAGGTATTGCGGGAATCCCCCTCTATGGTTTTTTGGAACCACAGCAAAGCATTATCATAGTCACGCTGCAGCTTGCATACCATCGCCATATCGTAAAAAGCCGGCAAAAAATCAGGCTGCAGGGCCAGCGTCTTTTCAATCAACGCCTTGCCGCCGGTATAATCCCCTTGAAAGCATAAAGTAATCCCCTTGGCTGCATAAACTTTATAATTCTCCGGACTAATCCCGATGGCCTGGTCAAAAGCGATTATCGCTTCCGGGTATTTGTATTGCTGATACAATTGCAAACCCTGTTCATAATATTGATCCGATTCGGCCGCCACGGCCGGGTCCACTGCCTGAACCGCCTCGACCGCCGGCGGGGTTTCCTCAACCACAACGGGTTGGGCTTTTTTTATACAGCCTGACAAGCCCAGCAGACAGACCATTCCCACCAATACAATGAATATTAGCCGCATTTTCTTCATAACTTCTAAGTCCTTCCAATTTAATAGCGGTTTTTGGGGCTTTATTTGTCTTCCGGTTTTATATTAAAATAAACTGTAGTTGTTTGTCGAGTAGACAAGCCTAATTGCACTTTCCGGCAGGAGGATTATGATTTGAACAAGCTACTAACCGTAATTATGCGTTTTACAATAATCAGCGCTTTGCTTTTCGTATCTACGTCCCCGTTTATCGTTCTCTACGGTCCCTTCAAAAATGTCCGCAACACGGTGATCGGAGCGGTCGGGACATCTGCTCATTCCTATTGGCTGCGCTACATTATGAGTGATGAGAAATGGAGCCAACTGGTGGCTGATGCCCAGGGCAGCGATAATTTCGCCCACAGTGACATTATCAGTTCATTTACCAACAGCCACAGCAGCGACATCAAACTGACCGACATCAGCAGCCCCCGCTTTCAGGGTTACCTTATGGAGATCAGCGATCCTACCCGAGTAAAAATCGGGGTAGCCAAAAACCTGGGCGAATCCGGACAAACCACCAGTGAAATTGCCAAAGCCAACGGCGCCATTGCCGCCGTCAACGGCGGGGGTTTCAACGATGCCAACGGCACCGGCAACGGCAGCAGTCCCTTCGGAGTTCTGTTTCACAACGGCACCATGTTAAATGAGACTGATTTTACCGCTCCGGTACCCTTGATTGGATTCAACCAGGACGGAGTGCTGTTTGTCGGCAAATATACGACTAAACAAATGAAAGACATGCAGATCATGGAAGGAGTCTCATTCTACCCGCCCCTGATACTAAACGGTAAAAAGCAAATTACCAGTGGCGACGGCGGCTGGGGCATTGCCCCCCGTACCGCCATTGGCCAAAAAGCGGACGGCCACATCCTGCTGCTGGTTATTGACGGACGTCAGCCTCCCATGCTGGGAGCTACCCTGGTTGACGTTCAGAATATTCTTTATGAAAACGGCGCCGTAACCGCCGCCAATCTTGACGGAGGATCCAGCACCACTATGTATTTCCAGGGCAAAATTGTAAACAGTCCTTGTGATCTTTTGGGCGAACGCTGTATTCCGACCGCAATCCTGGTTATTTAAAGGGGATGCCAATGAAGCGAAACATAAAAAAATTTAAAAGAAAATATAAGAATCTTTTTTTAATTGCGGTTATATTCCAGTTAGGTGTATATCTGTATCTGGATCAGGTGCTTTTAATCCCGGCCGCTTCTTTTTCTCAGCGCGTTATTACCGAAGGCAGCAAACTGGCCTCAGAATCTGATAAAATATCTTCGGATCGCCTATATTACGCAAATGTAGAAGATTCCAAAGTTAGTTTTTTAGATGCTGACAGCAAGGTTATAGAAGAGCTTCCCTTGGAGGACAATGATTCTGTGACCTATTTTACCTGGGTGCCTGATACTCATATTGCCTTGATCGGGATTAGCAATGTTGGAGCCAAGAGCGCCACCGTAACCTTGAAACCGGTAAACCTGGACACCAACAGCCTGCCGGTGGAGCCTAAAATCAGCGGACTTACCCAAGATGCCAAGATCACCAACGTTGTTTTTTCACCCCAGGTTAATGTAACCTATATACTTGTCAGCAATAAGTCCTCTAATCTAGTTTACCGGACCGATGCCGACAATAACCTGACCCGGGTTTTGAGCGCTCTGCCCGGTCTCAGAATTGCGTGTCTGCAGAGTGTAGACACCCTGCTCTATGACAATAGCAAGACCGGAGTAATAAATGCCCGTACCCATAACGGCCAGATAAAGGTTATCTCACCCAAGACCGGCAAGTATTCTCTGATCGGGGCAGATAAATACGATAATATATATATCGGTAAGCTGGACAAGTCCGGATTAACAGCATCGGTATTGAAGGGTACGATAAAGGGCGGTTACAGAGAATATGAGACCCTGGCCGATCCTATCAAACCAGATTCTATCAGTGTCAATCGCGATGGCATACTCAAAATAAATTAGCCGGCGGCACCCCATATCGATCTTGCCCCTACTGGTGAACCTGGAAATAACCCGATCTAAACCAGGTTAATGGTTGGAATCAACTATAATTGTGAAATAAGGGCTTTATCATTGAGAATATCCCATGCAAACTGCCGTTTTGCCTTTCTTACACCGATTTCAAACCTAACCCTTGGGGATACCCCTAACCTTCTTTTTAAATTTATTTTGGTACTATCCCCGTTTAACTGCAATATTTGCATAGGCAGAACTGTATTATAATGTAATACATAATTAATTTGATCGCCGTTTGATTTTATATGAGAAAAGGGTTTTATATGATACATGCTTGTGTTTTTGATTTGGATGGTACTCTATTAAATTCTTTAAAAGATATTGCCAATAGCACCAATTATGCACTTGCCCACAATGGCTATCAACCATGCCCGGTCGACCAATACCGTTCATTTGTGGGCGATGGTTTGGAGGTACTCATAAGGAGAGTATTAGGGCCTAATTATACCACCGAGGCCGGTATTCTGCTGGTTAATGATTTTAACTTTTACTACGGTTCACATTATTCCGAATTTACGCTCCCGTATAACGGAGTCCCTGAATTATTGCAGAGCTTGCTGGCACACGGCCTAAAGCTGGCGGTGCTGTCAAATAAACCCGACGGTTTTGTAAAGGTTATTATCAAGGAATTGTTCCCTGATACAGATTTTACGGTTATCCAGGGTAAGACCGATAAATTTGCCCACAAACCGGATCCGGCCTCACTGGAAAATGTCATGCGGGAACTAGGGGTTAAAACCGGTGAGACCCTGTACATTGGGGATTCCGATATAGATATCCACACTGCTCACAATGCCAAATTAAAAGCAGTCGGAGTGACATGGGGTTTTAGAGAAAGGAGTGAACTGGAAGCAGCCGGGGCGGATTATATAGTTGATTCGCCTGAAGATATACTCAAATTGGTTTATAATATTGATAGACTCGGCTCTTAATTAATTAAATTAAGCGGAGGTATGATTATGAAAAGGCTAAAAAATCTAACCGCAATCGTATTGCTGGTGGCTTTGGCGCTGTTATCGTGGGGATGCGGAACCAAAATCGGTCAACCGACTACTCCCGATAATAATACGACCACCACAACTCCGGAGGTTTCCCCGACGACCCCGATAGCGGTTTACTACTTAAAATTCACAGATAATGAGGAATATCTGGTGCGCGAGGTGCACCAGGTCGAGAAAACTACGGAAGTTGCGGCGGCAGCCCTTAACGAATTAATAAACGGCAACCCGGTTACACCTGGGGCTGCCCGGGTGCTGCCGCCCGAGACCAAAGTCCTGGGGATCAAGATCAACCAAGGTCTGGCTACAGTTGACTTTTCCGCGGATGTACTTAAAGCCAATGTGGGGGCCAGCGGTGAAGCTCTGGGAATAGCCAGCATTGTCAATACTCTGACCGAATTCCCCAATATTCAGAGGGTTTCCTTTACCGTAGAGGGGCAGGTCGACAAAGCCATGGATTGGTGGGGACATGTCGGACTTTCCCAGCAGCCCTTCCAACGCGACTTGGCCAACGTCAATGAACCGGCCATCTGGGTAACATCTCCGGCAACCGGTCAGGTGATTACCAGCCCGGTTGAGATCAGCGGCAATGCCCGGGTATTTGAGGCAACCGTAAATTATCGTCTGAAAGACGCCCAAGGCAATGTATTGGCCGAGGGACATGCCAACGCCTCCCAAGGTGCTCCCGGTCGCGGTGATTTCAAGGGACAACTGGCTTTTACAACCTCCGAGCCCGGGAAGGGACAGCTTGAAGTCTTCGAAGTCAGCATGAAAGACGGCAGCGACCGCAACAAAGTAGTTATTCCGGTGGAGTGGCAATAATTACTCCAAATAAAAGCGGTACCTGTGGATCCAACCTCCCCAGATACCGCTTTTTATATTATCCTTGGGTTCTCAATGCGTTCCCAGGAATGATTCTGCGTGATACCGCAGCGGCTGCAAATATGAGCTGCGCCATAGAGAGGGGCATTCACGTTCCTATAATCTTTTTCCCATTTATGTCCCGTCAACATACAAGTCAGTTTCATCGTCTTCCTCCTATCGCATCCGTTACAGTTGCCGGCCTTGGCTAATCAATGCTATCTTGGTCATATCCTTCCTCGTAAAAACGATCATACCCACCGTCGCTGCCTTTTTGGTAGCAAATCTCATAATAGCCGCTGTCGGCACATTTTTCGTTCCGTTTCATACAGCAGCCGCATCGTTCAGGATAATTCAGACATTGGTATTTATCCCAAAAAAGGCTGGGGCTTCGATAGAACCTCCCGCCGGTATCCCGCTGGCCTATATATTTCCCTTTTCTGTAATCCTCGTTTTCAAAAACCATTGAAGAAACAACTCCCCTTCTATATTCAAAGTGCACTTAAGGAGCAGTTTGGCTTGCTCTCGGTTCAATCAACCCGATCAGATAACTGTCATCCGAAAACGGATCATCCACCCGCATCAAATATAGCCTCTGCCGCGCGTCGGCGTAATCCTTCCAATCATCGGCAAGGTAAGGGCTTGTGTACAGTTGGTACAGCATCGTCATACAGACCTTGTTTTGCGGCGTAACCGCCTCCCGGATTGAACTGCCCGGCACAACGAAGGTTTCAAGCACATCGAGGAATTCCTGGTTTACGGCTTGGGCCAGTTCCCTTGTTCTATACGGATGCTCCTCGTCTGGCGGACCCCCCCGGTGCAAAAGCAGAGCCCCGTCAAATTCATGATACGGCAGGTTGAGCTCGCGCGGGCGAAATGCGTCCAGCGCTTCAAGCGCCTTTGCCCGGATATCATCATTAACCGATACCGCTTGTTTTAAGTATTCTTCAGTACAAAGCCAATGGTCTGTTTGGGTGCTTATCCGCTTTTCGAAAAAATCAGCGTAGGGGTTCAAATCGACCTCAATTCTGCTGTGAGCGGAAAAATCACCTTCTTCCGCAAGCCTCTTTTGGAACAGCAGCAGCTCGCGCGTGGCGTAATCCAGGCGTTTGTCGTTGGTATCCATTTGCCTCAGCGTCTCTATATTCTCCGTACGCCTCAGCAAATCCGCCGCTAATTGGGTATATCTGCGCCATTTTTTACGCCAGCAACGTTTTAAATAGCGTTGGGTCAGTTCCAGACACTTTACCCGCAGCATTTTCGCGTGAGTATAATCTTCTTCATCGTCACAGGCCCACGCCGCGCAAAGATACGCGCGGATCGCACCGGACGTGTCTTTTGTATGCTCGCAATACAGCGCGCGTTTTTGAAAGATCAGCGCAATTCCGGGCAGATCGGCATCTGCCCCGCCATATATCCGCAGCAGCGTTTCTTTTTTCATATGCGGCCTTTTACGTATATCATTCGTGACATATCCGCAATGCGGACATTCCATTAGCCACAGCCGCATCGTTGAACGCAGCATCTCCGAGGGCCGGAAATCAAGATCCGGTTCATCAAAAGCACTTACCGACATCATTTTAGCCTGCTCGCTGTTTTTCCCGCAGAGGGCGCATTTTACCGTAACGTTTTCGATTGTGCTCATCCGTACAGCCTCCATTTTTATATCACCGGCTCTTGCCGCACTTGGCACAGACGGTTTCATTCCAGCTGCTCAGCAGGATTACGCCGCCATCATCCTTCTCATCGTAATGACGCGTTTCAACCCAATCATGCTGTTCAAATCCGCAGCGGCCGCAGATACAACCGACAAAATGATGGCCTGTGCATTGGCACTGTATGGCTGTCAATATATCAGTATCCGACTCAATTGACGCGATCTTGCCGAGCAAACCTTGATTGCTGATTCTTCGAACCGCCGCTATTTTTTTCCATTTTATGGTGCTGCTTTGTGCAAATTCCGCCAGTAAGCGCTGATCGTTTACTCTATTCAAGGCGGCGTCAACGGTAACAAAGTAATCAAGCTGGTGGGCAATATACAATAGTTTATCGGGATTATTGATTTTTTGGATTGCCCATAATTGTTCCTGTACGTTATTCAGCTTCAACGCCTGGGTAAGCCATAGCTCTTCGCGTTTTTTTTTGATACGATCCCATATCACCATTTTCATCACTCCCTGTCGTTATCTTCATCTATAATCACATATTCGTGGTCAAACCCCGCGGTGCCCTCAGTAAAAATATCCTGCGGAAAAAAGGAAGGGATAAAAATTACATTTTCCATCCTCGTGACCGTCATTTTTCCCCTGAGCCTTTCGAGCTCCGCACTTGATCGAGCCGCAGCCGCAGTCAATACCAAACAGATGGCATAGGCGATAATAATGAAAATGCAGATCCGCCTCCTGAAGCCGTCTATAGGTGGTTTCATAAATGACGGCCTATCTCGCCGTAATATCTTTTCAGCATATATAATGTCGCCTCACCGCCGCGGTTCATATAATTCAGTCCTTCCCAGATATCGTCAAAGAACCTCGAAACGCCTTGCAACAGCACCGGTTGCTGAGAAATAAGACAGGATTCCGTGTCGTCCCGTCTTCTTTTGATCAGCACATGACGGTCCTCCTTGATCAGGCAATGAGCATGCCTGAAAGCCAGGGGAAAGGTGTTTGTAACCCGGATTGAGAAATTAGGGAATACGGTTAAATAGTGCATATATCCCTCCAGCATCTCCAGGCATATGCTTGTATTGATCCGCACTGCCCCTGTTTCCAGAAGATCCTCGCCGAACATCACGCAGCTTCCCTTCTCCGCTACCGCGTCCAGCAGCGGCAGGGGTATCAACTCGCGTAACGGCATACCGTACTTCAGGTTACCGTCCATTGCCTCTTTGCGTTCACAGAATTCATTTAACCGCCAGTCAAACGCTTCCCCTTCATACCCTTGGGCTACAAGAAAGTGCTCAAATCCGCCCGCCGACATATACAGCGGGCTGAGCCCGTCCCGTATAATCGACAATCCCCCGCCTTTCTCATAACTTTCTTGCGACATGCTTTGGAACCGCCGGCTCGTGCTTTGGGCCGGCAAATCAAACAGCGGCTGGGAACGGGCGATGGTTTCTATAAAATTCCTCCCAGCGTCATGGACATAGGTCTTTTCCTTTATCAGCAATGCGGCCGGAGGCGCTGAAGAATCCGCAAGTATGGTGATTGTCATTACGCAGCGCCCCGGTATAATCACCATTGTCTCCTCCGAAAAAGGAACCGTATCTTCATATGCCACGGACACCTCAATATCCTGATTGACGATCTGGGTAATATAGCTGATAATCGTTTTTGACGGCTGTATATTTTTATTTGACAATGACAGCAGTATCCTGAATCGAATACCGAAGGTATCCATCGCGTTTTTGATAGCATGAGCGAAAGAGTCGCAAACCGCCACGCTTTCACCCGATAGGCGCATATATACGAGCGCGCCTTGCTCCAGCTTGGCCAGGAGCGAGCTTAATCGCAATGTAATGTCTGTTATTCCGGCTATTGCCATATAATCGCCGCTGTAAATCCTGTTTTGATTGGCTCCGGCAAGCGGCGGATTCAGCAAGCCGGAGATATCGTCGTTTGGATCCGTAACCAGCCATATCCTGAGCGCGCGCTTCATCTCCGCAACGGATAAAAAATCTCCCTTAATGCCGTATTCATGAAACCTTTTCTTAAACCACTCCATATCTTCCGCCGTAAGTTTACGGGAGAATATATAATCCGCCAAGGGTTCCAAATACTTTGAATTCACACCCAGCAGCCTTTCATGGTTCATCCATCTTGTAATCATGGACGGATGCACATTCAGCGCGGCTGCGACCGTTTTGTTTTTTATTTCAAAGCGCTCCAGCACGGTGCGCAGGTTTTCACTATTTCTTCTCATAAGCATCCCACCCTTAATAGACATCTTACGCCGTCATATTGCCAAATACGGATATCCCTTGGCGGCAAGATCGGCAATAATGCACATCTTCAGATAGTAGCCGCCGACAGGCCGCGGAACAAAGCAACCGATATCGACCGGCAGGCTCGTGGCGGCCAGTTTATCTCCCACGCGCACATACCCGGCGGCGATAATTTGTTCTTCTTTATCCGAAAACAGCTTGATACCGTCCTCCGCGGATATGCGGAAAATCCCCTGAACCTCGCAGTCCTTGAACCGGATTCGATCCATGCCGTCCGGACAATCGTATAAATACACATGGTTGAATTCATTGTCGGTCAGTACCGCCGTTCTGCCAATGTTGATCCGGATGCCCAGCGGCCGCAGATCCTCAAACGCAACGCCAAGGCCCAGTTCTTCTTGGATTTCCCTTACGCCGTCGCCGGGTTCTTCCTGATAGCCAAGGTGCCCCGCCGCTGTGATATCAAGCAAGTTCGGATAATCCTTTTTGGATGCGCTTCTCTGCTGGAACCAGAGATATGCCGTATCTTTTCCGTCAATGCACTCCCGCTGCATAAACCAGCAGTGAAAGGTTTCATGCCAAAGCCCGTCCCGGTGAACGATGCTGCGCGGCATGATTCCCACCGGCCGGCGAAGCTCGTCATATACGTTCAGATACTCTTCGCTCATCACTTCATCCAATGAAAAAGCAGGTATATTCAGTACCTCGCAAAGCCGCTCGGCACCTTCATTTTGCATATATTCAGTCACACGGTCATACTTCCTTAATGCGTTTAAAAATATGATATCCGTGATCTTTTGCAGAGCAGCCATCCGTACGTAGTGGTTAGGATCTTTGCACACGATTTTTTTCAGTATGCTCTGGTTGGTTAACGCTTCAACCGCACTCTTGCGCACACTGGGAAAGTCCTCATAACGGTCGGAACCATACCAGTACTCGTCTACCGCCGGTTCATCGCTTTCGTCATAGGTCCATTTTCGCCACTCATATACACCGATCAACTCCGTATCTTTTATTCCGTTCAGTTTTTGGACAGCGGCTTTTTGAATGCTGTAATCGGTTTCGCCCAGTGCGATATCGTACAGATACTGGATATCGGTAATACCGTTTATTTCTTCCACACTTCTCGGTCGGTCCGGATTGTTTTTCATGGATATCCCTCCCTTAATATAAATCCTGCTGTTGTTTATGATCTCTTATATATCCAATATATTTTCCGTCAATCATTATGTCAATCAAACTTGACAATTTGACAAATTGACAAGGTGTCAAGTCGGATGGGGCTGGTAGAAATCCGGGTTCATATATAATTTGATTTAAGGGTTTCATTTATTTTAATATTTCAGTGCTATAACCCTTTTAAGGGTGGCAAGTAATACCAAACAGCCCTTTAGGGACGGCAAAAGTGGCAAAGGCATCGTGGCTTGAACGAAATAAAGCCAGCGTCTTTAGGCGCTGGCCGGTAACAGAGGCTTATAGCCTAGAGCATGCCACCCGTTTTACGAGTGGTCATGACTAAACCGATATGCTATTCGATCTTCATGAGCAACTCTCCATTTTTGACCTGCTGAGCTTCCCTGACGCTGATTTGGACTATGATGCCGGACTCCGGAGCTATGATCCGGGTCTCCATCTTCATGGCCTCGATAATGATCAGACTTTGACCGGCTTTGACCTCATCCCCTTCTTGCACCAGTATCTTGGCAACGGTTCCCGGAATGCTGGCCCCGATCTCCTTCTGGTTGTCCGGATCGGCCATCACGATTGTTGAAGCGGTCATTTCCGCCTTGTTGCGATACTGCTTGTCAAAGATGGCTATCTCTCTCTGGTTGCCGTTCACCTCAAAATCAATTTTGCGGTTGCCTTCTTTGTCGATTTTACCTATGCCGACCAATTTAATAATAAAGGTTTTGCCTTCGCTTACTTCTACCTCACATACTTCCCCTTCGCTGATTCCATCGAAGAAAACCGGACTGTTCATCCTGCTCAAATCGCCATAGGTTTTGCGGAAGGCCAAATAGTCTTCAAATACCTTGGGATAAAGGGCATAACTCAGAGCATCTTGCATGGAGGGTTTCATATTGTATTTAACCTCCAAATGGTTCTTTATGACGTCGAAATCCACCGGTTCCAGTAATTCCCCGGGACGCACGGTAATCGGCTGCCGGTCTTTCAAAACTACCTTTTGGATATCTTCGGGGAATCCCCCTACCGGCTGACCCATCATGCCCTCAAAATAAGCTATGGCTGAATCCGGGAAGGCCATACTCCGGCCTTTTTCCAATATATTGGCGGGGGTCAGGTCGTTCTTGACCATGAATATGGCCAGATCCCCCACCAGTTTGGATGAGGGGGTGACTTTCACGATGTCCCCCAGCATCTCATTTACCGTCCGGTACATTTCCTTGACCTCTTTGAACTTATGTCCCAGGCCGAAACTCTCCACCTGGGGCTTGAGGTTGGAATACTGTCCGCCGGGAATCTCGTATTTATATACCTCAGCCGTGCCTGACTTGAGGTCCGACTCGAATTGACTGTATATGGGCCTTATATCATCCCAGTAATCCGCGATTTCCTGAATCTCATCCAGTACGATGCCGGTGGCGCGGTTGGTATTTTCCAGGGCGGCCACTACCGAATTCAAGGCGGGCTGACTGGTCAGTCCGGACATGCTGTTGAAAGCGGTATCGGCAATATCCACCCCGGCGTCGGCCGCCATAAGTACGGTCGCAACTCCGTTGCCGCTGCTGTCATGGGTGTGCAGGTGGATGGGCAGTGATATTTCCTCTTTCAGCGCTCTGATGAGTTTTTCCGCCGCATATGGTTTTAAAAGCCCTGCCATGTCTTTGATCCCAAGCATATGCGCCCCCATTTTCTCTATTTCTTTGGCGGTTTTGACATAATACTGCAGGGAGTATTTGTCTCGGCGCTCATCCAGGATGTCCCCGGTGTAGCAAATGCAGGCTTCGGCAATTTTATTGCATTTGACCGTCTCATCGATGGCTATTTCCATTCCCTTCAGCCAGTTCAGCGAATCAAAGATTCTGAATACATCAATGCCGGCATCCGCAGATTCTCTAATAAATGCTCTGATTACATTGTCGGGGTAATTGGTATAGCCCACCGCATTGGCCCCTCTGAACAACATCTGGAATAAAATATTGGGCATCTTTTGGCGCAGTTCGGTCAGCCTTTCCCAGGGGGACTCGTATAAAAAGCGGTAAGCCACGTCAAAAGTAGCCCCACCCCACATCTCCAGTGAGAACAGATCCTGGGCCAAATGAGCGCCGGCCTCGGCAATCCTCAACATGTCGACGGTCCTCATTCTGGTGGCGGTCAAAGATTGATGCGCGTCACGCATGGTAGTATCCGTCAGCAGCAGTTTTTTCTGGGATTTGACCCAGGCTACCAGCCCTTCGGGACCCTTCCGCTCCAATATCTGTTTGGTGCCGCTAAGTTTGTGGCCGGGGTTGATCTTGGGCACCCGGGGCACATTATAATCCTTTTTAATTCCTCTGCTTTCATTTACCACCTTTTCCCCAATAAATCTCAGTATATTGGCCTCGTGATCCTCACGCGGGGTAATGTCAAATAATTCCGGGGTTGAATCCAAAAAACCAGTGTCACATTCACCCTTGACAAAGGTGGGATGAGACAGCACATTAAGCAGGAATGCCTCGTTGGTCTTGACCCCACTGATAATTGTCTCCCGGATGGCCCGCTTGGATTTGTTAATAGCATCTTCGAAGGTTCGTGCCGACGAGGTAATCTTCACCAGCAAACTGTCATAGTAGGGACTGATGATGGACCCGGTATACCCATTGCCGCCATCCAAACGTATGCCCAAACCGCCTCCGGTTCTGTACACATCGATCTTGCCGGTATCAGGAGCAAAGCTGTTGGAGGGGTCTTCCGTGGTGACCCGGCATTGAATAGCGTATCCCCTTACTTTAATTGATTTTTGGCGGGGAATGCCTATTTTCTCGGAATTTAGCCTATAACCCTGGGCAATAAGAAGCTGGCTTTGAACGATATCTATCCCGGTGACGATTTCGGTAACCGTATGTTCCACTTGAATCCTGGGATTCATCTCTATAAAATAATGGTTGCCCTGATTATCCAGCAGAAATTCAACTGTGCCCGCACTTCTGTATTTCACCGAACGGGCTATTTTTACAGCATCTTCACATATGGTTTTCCTCTGCTCTTCGCTGATGGCCAATGCCGGGGTGAATTCTATCACCTTTTGATGGCGTCTTTGAATAGAACAGTCTCTTTCGTACAAATGGACTACATTGCCGTATTTGTCGCCCAGAACCTGAACCTCTATATGTTTGGGCCTTTCCAAGTATTTTTCAATAAATATGTCATCAATACCGAAAGCTTTTAAGGCTTCGTTTTTAGCGCTGTGAAATTCTCTTAATAAATCCGCTTCGTCTCTCACTATGCGCATGCCCCTGCCGCCGCCGCCGGCGGATGCCTTGAGCATGATAGGGTAGCCGCATTGCCGGGCAAATTTTAAGGCTTCCTTGTCAGTTCTAATTGCCTTTTCGACCCCGGGGATGGTAGGCACCCCGATACTATGGGCAATCAGCTTGGATTGGATTTTGTCGCCTAATTTCTCCATCATTTCCGGAGTCGGACCGATAAATTCTATGCCGGACTCAATGCATTTACTGGCAAACTCAGGATTCTCTGCCAAAAACCCATAACCCGGATGAATAGCATCCACCCCTTTCTTGACAGCCAGGCCGATTATCTCTTCAATACTCAGGTAGGTCTCTACCGGTCCTTTATTGTTGCCAATCAAATAAGATTCGTCTGATTTGGTCCTGAATAATGCCAGTTTATCTTCGTTGGAGTAGACCGACACCGTTCTGATATTCAATTCATGACATGCTCTTATTATACGTATTGCAATTTCACCCCGGTTTGCAATCAATACCTTCTTGAAACTCTTCATAAACCGTTCCCCATTTCTGATTTCATATCTTAAGGTAAGCGCCCAATTTCACCGTCTGCGGCGGGTCCAGACTAGCGCGCTTACCTTACTAATTATACTCTATCGATTTGCTTAAATCTCCCCCAAATCTTGTATTCATAACGGTGCGAGAAGCAACCGGGGGACGCAAGGCTATATGAAAATGTCCAAAAAGTAAAAGGGGAAACCGAAGGCAGTCAGAATAAATCAGGTAATAGAAGAACAGAGATGTCTATTTCAACAGGGGGCAGGAGCAGCGGAAGCATTTGTCGTCATTGATGTCGTTTAAACTGCTGCAGGCACTGCAGAATATAATGCTGTCGCCTGATTTATCGTATTTTTCGATTGAATTCAAGCCCTTGTGATGACGGACCTTATCCCCGATCTGATAGTAATTATAAAGGGTATCATCATCTTCGACACTTCTTTCGAGGACCTTGCCGCTGTCAGTCTGAAAGACTACTGTATATAATTTATAGGTGCCGGATTCCCGTTTGCGCCTTTTTTTCTCAAATTTTTTATCTATTACTACCCCGTCCCAATTTTTGCTTCTGCTCCGGCCAATCGTCTGAAAGACAGCTATCAGCAAGAACATTCCCCCAATTCCCATACCGATATAAAGGGCTTCGGGGTTATCCATTTCGGAGCTGGTTTCTCCATATATAAAGAATCCGATTATAGCTGCAACCGCTATAATAAGGGCAAAGGTAAATGACCATATTTTGGCATTCCGCATATACCTGGCAAAAGCGGGATCATTTATAAGGGCAGAATAACCGACCCGGCTTTTGACTTCCGCTTCCGCTTTTTCCACTTCCTGCATTAGAACGCTGCCGCATTCAGTACAAAATTTAATATTTTTTTCAGAGTCCGAACCGCAATTAGGGCAAAGCATTTACCATTCCTCCTTTATCTTCCTCCGTAGCTGCTGCCGCCGCCTCCGCCGCCGGAAAATCCTCCACCGCCGCCAGAGCCGGATGAAGACTTGCTGACTGCTTTCTGTGCTGATGCCAAGGAACGCTCGAAAGAATTGCCGATCCCATCGAAGGAATTCGTCAGCGCATTCATGCCGGAATGATAAGTTCCATACATCATCCATCCATAACCGAAGCGATAATCACCATCCTGCATATTGGGAAAGACCACTTCCAGTTGTTTAATAACTTCTTTGGCTACCCCCAATGTGACCGCATAAACTAGATAATGCTCCCAAATGATGAGGCTGGGGATCTCATGCCGCTGTATTTCTGAAAAATGTTCCAGAAACTTTTTAAACGCTGACCAGCGCACATAATCTTCCTGCCCAGTCACTGAACGACGTTTAAAAAAGCGCGGGACGAAGAAAATGATGATTCCGGCAATGATCATAGCCCAGCCGATAGTCCCGATCCGGGCGGCCAGGACAAAACCTATAACAAAGAGCGCGATTCCTCCTAACACGGTCAATAGCGACATACTGCCGTTACTATCAAAGAAATTGTACGCTTCGCATTTGGCAGTGATACTGGAAGTCCAGCCGCTCCAGAAGGCATAAAATGCTTCGCCATTCTTTTTGGCGTATTCTTCTATATCAGTCAGATAAATATAATCTTTGCCACCGCCGATATCATTTTTCAGAAAATCGATCAGTTCGATTTCATGAGGCCTTAATGTCGCTTCCTCAGGTTTTCGCAATGCTGCCGGTTCCGGAGCCGGCATGAAACTGAGCCGGAAGGTGGCGACCTCTTTGCTACCCAAGAATCTGTGCACCTGTAGGGTATCTTCCTCCAAAAAGAGGAATTTCCGTCGGGCCAGGTCCATGATGGTCGCTGTGATATCATTGGCGTTCATAGCTTTGAAATTCCAAAGTACACTAAATTCGGCCGGACTGTAATTGGCCGGCAAATCCCGATAATAATCGCCGTCAAAAATAGTGGGGTGTTTGCGGCCGAATCTGCGCCACAGCAAGAAAACTCCGGCTAGGGAACCGCCAATTATACCTGCCCCTCCGGCAAGCTCTGCTTGAGCCTTCATGCGCTCTTTATTTGCCTGATCAGCCCAGCCTTGTTCTTCGCCTAAGATGTTGGTTAGTGCCGGCTGATTGGTATAAGCTTCCGCCGGTGCCCCGGCAAATAAAGCAGTGGGCAGGACTACCCGGCCTTCCAAAAAAGTATAGGCCGGAAGATTTTTGACCGACCAGGCCACGGTATTCGGTCCGGTAAAGTTTACTGCTCCGGTCAGGGGCCCATGTCCCCAGATTTTGATATCTTCTCCCTGTTTATATTTTTCAGCTCCGGCCGGGAGCTTAAGATTCACCTGAACTTCGGCTATCTTGTTTCCATTCGCCTCGCCAATAAATTTTCGGTATAGCTCAGCCGAGTCATCGTGGATTTTAACCGCGTTTATAACCCGATAAGATACCTCAAAGGTACGGACTTCATCGGCAGCAGATATGCTCCAGTCGATCAGCATTTGATTACCCTCGACCTTGGTAAGATAGGTTCCGGCAGGTCCATATCCGGTGCCAGGATGGAATACATAGGGTTTGCCGTTTTCTTTCACCGTAACTTCTTTGATAGGGGTACTGCCTTGCGGGATTTTAATGTAAAAGCCGTTCCAACGCCCGGAAAAATCAACTGTAATTTTTTCCGTAACCTGCATGGAGGCATCCGGCAGGACCTGGGCATCTACCGTTACCTTTTCCATCGTTAGGGTACGAGCCTGGGCAATACCAGGTAAAAATACCAGGGTCATCAGCAATCCCATAAAAAGACTTAAAAATATCGTTTTCAATCTATGGACCAAGCTATTTCTCTTCATCCGGTATTCTCCTTTAAAATTCTACTTTAACTACCTGTCGTGCCTCAGATTCTCCCTGCAGGGTGAAATAATCAACCATGGAAAATCCCAACATACCTGCCACCAGGTTGTTGGGGAAAATTTCTATCTTTATATTGAATTTCTGCACCGTATCGTTATAAAACTGACGGGCAAAAGCAATCTTGCTTTCGGTATCGCTGAGTTCTGACTGCAATTGGATAAAGTTAGTGTTGGCTTTCAGTTCCGGATAAGCTTCCGCTATGGCAAATAAAGATTTTAACGCTCCGCTCAGCATATTCTCTGCCTGGGCCTGATCTTTTACATTTCCTGCTGCCATGGCCATATTCCGTGCCTGGGTCACGTTTTCCAACGTTGTTTTTTCATGCTGGGCATAGCCCTTGACCGCGTTAACCAGATTGGGGATCAAATCATAGCGTCTTTTCAACTGCACATCCACCTGGGACCAGGCATTCTGTACCCGCTGCCGCAACTGCACCAGGCTGTTGTAGATGCTGATTAAAAAGACTGCCAATAATACCACGATTACCCCGATAGCTATAAGTCCAACCATTCTTTTTGCCTCCTCCGCATACATAATTATTAAAATTATTATCTTGCCGGTTATTTGACCGATTCCTGTTCATGCAGCAGATAAAAATCCCTTTTCGGTCTTTCGGGCTGCAGGAACATCTAGTTTACATAAACATGGAAAACCCTTCAATTTCACGCGTTTCCTGATTGATGGTTATCCCGGCCGACTCAATGGCGTCCGGCACTCGGTCGAAGTTTTTAATGATCACTCCGCCGTTCTGATCCGTAAACCATATATATAAAGGTTTGCCCCCGCTTCGGCCTTTGATCTGCAGGCCCCCATAGGCCGCCGTAGCTGCCAGCAAAGCACTGCCCGCCGGCTGTGATGACCTGCCGCCGCCGGCTAATGACAATATCGCCAGGGCCAGGAATAATTTACGGAACCAGCCCGGGTTTCTCAAGGTTACCAAATCCACTGCCGTTATTTCATCGAAGCGGCATTCCCTGACCCCTTTGAAAGTAATCAGATAAAGCCCTTGAGGGGTCAGCTCAATCCGGTAGGAAGCGCTCCAGGCATTATACCAGAACAGCACTATGGCTATAAGGGCCAGCAGCCACATAGCCGCAGTAACCGGCCACATCCCGGTAAAGGCCTGCACAGTGCCTCCGTTGATCAAAAAAGGCAGTCCGTAAAAAGGGGCCAAGAGTATTACCGCCGCCAGATCCCCGGCCAGCATGCTGCCGGTAGAATACCTTATGTCTTCCGGTTGCGTTTTCCGGCGGGGCAGAAATATATAAAACAGCAGGCCCAATATCAAAATACCGGTTCCCAAACTGCGATAGGGGTGGTAGAGCCAGTCCGGCGCTACCCGGTAAGGGGTTGACATAGCACTTATACTTGTGCGGTAATCCTGATAGCTCAGCTGCAAATAAGCGGTTGTGCCGTTTTGAGTGGTGCTGATATAAATCGATTTCCCGTCCTCGGGAAGAAAGCCCCATGTTTGAAAAGGCATTTCCTCCGGTTTGAAAAATACTGCTACCGTACCCGTAGGCTTCCAAAAATCATCTTTATCTTCTTCACTCACCCGGTCACCGTATATTGAGCTCTCGTAATGGCCATAACTGGCGGTCTGAACTTGCTGAAAAAACTCATGCCATTGACCGCTGTCAACCGGCGTAACCTGCCCGCCGGTTTTTTCCCGGATATACTCGGTAAGGGGCAACTGGCTGAGTCTTTTATCTTCTTTCGATACATAGCCGCTGTAGGATTTCAATTCATCAGCCTGCTCCTGTTCCCAGTCCACGACGCTAACACCGACCATGGCCGGTGCCACATAAAAGAACAAGGCCGTCCCGATCAATGCCCCCAACAATAAAGCCATGCGCCGCCATAATTCCACAGCACCTGAAGCAGCCGGCATGAAAAAGCCCCCTTAATTAATAACTTTGGTTTCGGTCGTCCTTAATATCGTAGTAATTGGGACACCACTTTTTCAGAGATTCAGCCGTCTGGGCCAGATCAATTTTCTCAATGGCAGTAAGCTTGTAGTACTCAGTTTTATCGCTGGGATCAATAACCAATACACTTCCCCGGCCCGGGGCATAATAGGTAATGGATTGGAAATCCACCGCCTGATTGTCTTCTTTTACCAGCAGACAATCTTCAAAGGATGTAAAACCCAGATTTAAATCAACGCCCATATCCAGTACCGTCCAGGTAACCTGCCCGTATTCATCCTGATAATTCCAGCTTTGTCCGACTGTCATGCTGTTTTTCAGCAATGGAAATATCTCATTAGGAGTCTCATCAAGAATATAATACGTTCCATCCGCCCGCTCCACATAATGAAACCCATAACCGAAGTCTTCCCCCTGATCCACCCCGGTTTCCACTTCGCTTACCCGCACCGCCTCATTGGAAACTATCTGAGCGCTGATCCTTTGCACAACTCCGGCTGTTCCATCCGGGTAATTAACAAAAAAGGTGCACTTCAAGCCCGGCTCTGATAAATAGGTGGAGGCCCGGGTCAAATCAAGCTGGGCTAATCTATCAGAAGCAGTCTGTTTAGAGGGAGCCGCAATCTGATTCTGTCCGGCCGTTGGCAAAGAAGCTTGGGTGCCCGGCTCTTCACCCCGGGAAATCCAGCAGTATAAGCCGCCGCTCGCCATAAATAACAATGCCAGCAGGGAAACCATAATAACCAATGCGATTTTATTGGAGGAACTTTTAACACCCATATCCGCAATATTTCCTGCCGGTGCCGGCATTACCGGAGCGGTATAAGGATCTGTCATTACCGGTGGCTGCCGCTCAGCAGGATATGGGGCCGTTGCTGACACCGGACCATTTTCCTGGGGCTGATTTGCAGTTGCAGCAGCCGGGGAATTGATATCATAACCGCATTCCCCGCAGAAGCTGTCATTTGCCGCTAATTGTGCCCCGCATGCGGGGCAGAACTTTAAGTCACCCACAATTTCACTTCCCTTTATAAAGGTGCTCCGCAACTGGTACAGAATTTTTTACCCGGTTTGAACTCGGCCCCGCATTGGCCGCAGAATTTAGTTTTAGCCGCGCTTTTTCCGGTATTTGGCGCCGGCGGGGCATTATCCCCGGTCACCTTTTTAACTGCCTCCAGCCAGCTAAGCAGATTGACGGTCAGTTCCCGGGTTGTCACTGCTTTATGCCGAAACCGGCTTTCTCCGCCGGCCAGGCTTTCAAACGAAAACAGATGATTGGCAAAGGCAGTAGCGGCCAAAAATACCCGGGAAAGGCTCTTTTCCTCGCCTTTGATCAAAGCGGTCGCCTGCCACCCGGTGGCATTCATCCAGGAAGATATGAATTCGGTTCCCATAAGCCGCGAACGTTCCGCCAAGGTAAGTAACGAATCTTGGCTGCTGACAAAACCCAATTCTTCAAGCTTTTTCAGGTGTCCTGGCTTAAGGGCTATATTGCTGCGGCGAAGCCCCGGGGTAATTTCGAACAAGGTGGGCAGGAGCCAGCGTTTATCGGCGCTGGCCAGTGATTTTTTTAATAACTGCACAAAATCGGCAGTGGTTATCGATAAGTCGACTAAACCGCGGTAATCCAGCATGCTTTCCAGATAGAAGCGGCGATATATATCCACACAATGCAGAGCGCATATCAGTACTTCAGTTTCCAGGGCGCCGTCAAATACGACCGGATATTTCTCCATTCCCGCCGCCGCATATATCCCTGCCCACCACTGGATAAATGATTCCCCGTCGGGGAAATACAGCAGCAGCAGCTGGCCTTCGGCATTAATAAACTGGGCTAAGACCGTATTATCCTCCCGGGTCAGCATAGCATGATATTTATCCTCGGCGGCATTGTTGCCGCCGGTATGGAAAGAGATCCTGACATCCGGCTCCAGCAAATTCCTCCCGATTTTGCGGCACAAGGGGCTTTCCGCCAGAGCTTTAAACCAGGGCGACGGACTGCTTACTGCCGCCTGTTCGGCATTATATTGGAAAACGGACAACTTGTTGCCGGCGACTCCGGAACGCCGGAATAAATGATCTATATCCCCGGGCTGCAATTTAAAAACCTCGACCTGAGCCAATTTATCCTGATTCATTTCCATTCAAATACCTCCTTGATCGCTTGACAGTTTTGGGAGCTTCTTATTCCGCTATTTCCGGGCGGCTCTTAAAGAACCGATCCGGCTGGTAAGTTTATCGACAAAATCACCGGGGCTGTCATAACCCAGCTCCGCCAGGCGGGCAGCCCGGGAGGCCGGCGACATACTGCTGTCATTGACCGCTTTGATAGCGTCTTGCATGTTGTCCGGCATATCATTTATTTTGTAACCCATTGATTTATAGCCATTCTCCAGCTTCTGCGCCTGAGACGCGGCTTTTCTGAGCTGTTCCATGGCCTCGGTCTGGTTCTTTATACCGCCCTGGTCCCAGTAATGGTTGATTTTATTCTTCTCCATCAGCCCCAAACCTTCGGAATCCATCAATAAGCCTTCCCCTTGGGCAGCCTGTGCCGCTGCCGCTTTATCCGGCGCCTGGCCGTTTAAGATGCCGGTCCTTTCCGTACTGAAATCGCGGGCGCCTTCGGGATGATATACATCTGTAGGGCTTTCTCCGTGCAGTTCGCCCCACTTGCGGCATTGTTCCGCTGGGGTCATTTTGCCCCAGTCTTCATGGGGGAATTTTTGGGCGGCATCCTGGGGATCAAAGCCGGTATTTTTGGCATAGGCTTGGAAATAGGTATCTTCCCATTCGCTGCGGGGTATTTCCTTCCATTCCACCTTGCCGTCAGGCCCCGTTACCTTGTACTTGGCCACAATGTCATTGTCGGTATTGATATCCCAGGCATGGTATTCCTTGCCCGGTGTACGGATCGTATCTACCTTTACTTCCCCGTATTTGCCTTTCAGGGACTTGCTGACTTCCTCATAGCTGGGTTCATATACTTTGGTCTGCAAAGTTTCATTAAACTTCTTCTGTACGTTTATGGCTCCGCCCTGGCCCAATTCTCCTCCCAGACCGTCTATTTCACCAATATCTTTAAGTTTCCGCATGGCCGCCGGGTCAGCCTTCATGTCCAGTACGTCTTTAACCGTAACCGGATCACCCCGCTGTACCTTATCGGCCAGCTCCCAATTTTTACCTTCAGCTTGCAGCCGGTATTCATCATATACGGCCTGGTCATTGATCAGCTGCTGTTTTTTAGCTTCCGGCAGCTTGTCAAAGTCCTGCATCTTGTCTTTTAAAGCTTGCTCGGCTTGGGCTACTGCTTTGGGATCACTTAAAACCTCGGCATCGGAGCGGGCATTTTTATTCAGCCCTGCTTCGGGTGCTTGCTTACCTGCCGCGTCGGCTGCTTCATCAACCGCATCAGCTCCTTTTTTACCAGCTATGGCAGATCTGTCCGGGCGGTCGGTCCCCTTGGCGCCTTGAGCTGCATCGCTGTCACCTCGGCCTTTGCGTACACTATCAGCCACTTCGTCACTGCCGCCGGCAGCGGCTTTACCGGTACCTGCAGCCATATCATCAGTGCTGCCCTTAGCTGCCAGGCCGGCCGCATCATCACCGGCCCCGGCTCCGCTCCTTTTAGCTGCCCGGGCGGCTTTTTCCGCCGCCTCGCCGGCGGCATCGCCGCCTAATTCAGCCAATCGTTTTTCGATTTGTTTAATGGCATTTTCAGCGCTTTCGGCCCCGACCAGGCCTAACCCGCGGCTGGCCAATTGGTCTGCCTTCATTATTTTCAACATGTTCCTTTCCACTAATTCCGCAGCGTTTTTAGTCAGATCCGGGAAAGTATCCGCGATCACTTTGCTGACTTTACCCCCGGCCGCCCCGATCAGTTCTCCCCCGGCTTCTTCCAGCAGCAGCTGTTTGATGGCGTCGGTATAAGCCTCCACTCCGTCTTTACCGCTGTCAACTGCAGTTTTTATCCTTTGCATGGCTTCAGCCACCGTGAACAAACTCTCGGAAGCTCCGCCGGTGGCTGCTCCGATAGCTGCCCTGGCGCCCATTCCCAGCCAAGAGAGGTTGCCTTCCGCGTCTTCCCCGGTAACTACTTCACGCCCGGTTTCAGCCGCCGCTTTTGCCATGGCGTCAAGGTCCTGGTACCATGGTTCTTCTTCCCAGCGCTGCCCGTTATCCGCAGCCGTTTTTCCCTGGATGCGGTTGTCTATGATTTTATTGATTTGTTCCAGCCGGCCCTGGTCGACTTCTTTCCCGGCCAGCATATCGTTTTTTAGATCCTGGATCGCCTTGTCAACATCGCCGGGGCCGCCTTCTTCGCCAACATTATATTTATCCGCCGCTTTCTGCATCTGCTCCAAACGCTTCCAGTCCGCCAGATTCTTGTCGATGGCCCGGCTGTTGGCATCCTGGCGGTTTGCCATCTTTTCCAGCTCGGCGGCAGACCAGCGCTGGTCTTCGGCCACCTGATCCTGCCAGGATTGAAACCGGTCGGGATCGAATTCATTTCCGGTCTCGCTATTGACCCATTTCCCGGTCACGGCATTGAACTCAATTTCATAAGTTTGCCCGTCGCCTGATCCCTGAAGGATTTGCCTGTCGCCATGACGGGGACCGGTATAACCGGGTTCATATTCATAAGTTGAAGTTTCACCGGTTACAGGGTCAGTATAATCAAATGTATTTGAGTCGGGAATGGCAGACTGATCACCAGGAATGTCATCCACTGGTTCATATCCAGGTATATCCTTCCCGGGAATGTCTGCTTCCGGTATGGACGCCCCGGTTTCGGCCGGGCCTCCGGGGGCAGCCTGGGTTTCTTCACCCGGATTATGATTCTTCAGGGTATTCATGGGATCTTCCGGTCCGATCACTCCGCTATCCTCGGTTGAAGGTATGGTCGGTTTTTCCGGTTGTGGCGCCGGGCTCTCATCATCCCAGGGTTTGGCTCCATATTTTTCCACTATCCGTTGATAGGGTTCTCCTAAAGGTGGTTTGGTCGGCTTCCAACTATCAGCCAGATTTTTTCCGCCAATAATATTCCCTTCCGCATCCATCTCTACGCTCGTACTTGCTATAACTTCCCTATCCCCATCAAAAGGATTACCCGCTCCCCCGCTTATTACATCAAAAGGACTATCCTTCTTGTACGGGTTTTCGGTCCAATGTCTCCCGGATCGATCATATCCGTCGGCATTATAGCCGCTCCAGTGATAGCCGTCCTTGGCATATCCCTGTTTGTCATAGCCCCAGGGATCGTACCCGCTGCGGTTGTAGCCTTCGTAGTTGAACCCTTCCCGGTCAAAGCCGTCACGGTCATAACCATGCTCATTAAAACCTTTCTTGTCATAGCATTCCGCATCGTAACCTTCCTGGGATTGGCCTTCCCGATTATAACCTTCACGGTCGTAACCATCGGCATCATAACCGTTCTTATCGTAGCCTTCACGATCCCAGCCGTTTTTGTCAAAACCATTACGATCATAACCATCCCGGTCAAAACCGTCTTTATTAAATCCCGCTTTGTCAAAGCCTTGTTGATCATACCCTTTAGCATCAAAACCTTGACGGTTATAGCCATTGCGGTTATAGCCGTTTACATCATAACCCTCCCGGTCAAAGCCTTCGCCGTCAAATCCATTACGCCCATAACCTTCCTTATCATAGCCGGCTTTATTAAATCCCTCTTTGTCAAAGCCCTTGGCATCAAAGCCGTCCTTATCAAATCCCTCTTTGTCAAAGCCCTTGACATCAAAGCCATCCTTGTTGAATCCCTCTTTGTCAAAGCCTTTAGCATCGAAGCCGTCCTTATCAAATTCCTCTTTGTCAAAGCCCTTGACATCAAAGCCATCCTTGTTGAATCCCTCTTTGTCAAAGCCCTTGACATCAAAGCCATCCTTGTCGAATCCCTCTTTGTCAAAGCCCTTGACATCAAAGCCGTCTTTATCGAATCCCTCTTTGTCAAAGCCCTTGGCGTCGAAGCCTTCCTTATCGAATCCCTCTTTGTCGAAGCCCTTGGCGTCGAACCCTTCCTTATCGAACCCCTCCTTGTCAAGAGCACCGTCTGCACCCGGTGCCGCTGTCCCAGCTTCGCCACCAGCCCTAGCAGCCTCTGTCTCAGCCGTGCCATGATCTTCCAGGGCTTTGAAATCGAAGAGTATTTCATCACTGGAACCATCAACTAAAGTGCCGGAGTCAGGCCTGATCACACTGGCTTCCTGAGCAGTCTCGATCAATGGATCGGATTCGGGCTGTACGAACACTCCTGCCTCGTGGGCCGTATCGATTATTATCCCCGCTTCGGGCTGTACAAATATTCCGGCTTCGTTTTCAGTCTCAATGAGAATATCACTGTCTGAAGGAGTTTTTCCCGTCAAGATCTGATTATTTTCAAACATTTCAACTGTGTCAATATAGATTTCTTCATTGCGGCGCCGCCCTATCTGGTTGGTTGCCGATGCCATGCCGGCTGTCCCGCCGCCGGTCCCTGGAGTTCCTGCAGTTCCGGGTCCAGGCCCTCCGCCATTGGGATACCCGGGGATTCCGGAAGCGGGCGGGACCAATCCTCCGCCTCCGCCCAAGCCGCCCAAAGCACCAAGGGCTGTAGCAATCAATCCCGGAACCACAACGCCGACTACCGCTTCCGTAGTATTGGCGGGGCCCGGTATATTTCCGGCAGCACCGACTCCGGCCGGGCTTTCCTTATAACCTGCCGCAGCCGGATTCTTTCCGCTCTTGGTATTATCGGTTAAATTAGCGATTGAGCCGCTGGTTACTTCAAAATGGGGAGTAGCACGAACTTCTCCCATTCCTCTGCCTCCTGACTCCGCATTCTGGGCCCAGGTGGCCGGGTCTGAGTCAATCACCGTATAAGTACCCGCCGGTACCACGATATTGGGAGATACTTCCCAATAAGCGTTGGGAACCCCTCCCTGACCCGGCCGGGTGGCAACCTTCCAGGGACCATAAACAGTTCCATTCTGAGCCTGCAGGGCAATAGTCCCGGGATTCGCCCCCTTGGCCTTATTCCAGTGGTAATTACTAATAAAGGTGATCAAATGAGGTGAGCTTAAAGTAAAAGTAGTGGGTGAGGTCGGACCGTTATATACTCCGGCAATATTATTGGTATCGGATACTTTTACCGGCTCATCCAAGGCTTTACCGGTGACTGCCGCCCCGCTTGCCGGAGCTTTTTCCTCCTCTGGGTTGGCCGACTGGGCAACCTCAATGTCAGGGGCGGCCTCACTTAAAAGGCCGGCTCGCTCCAGTCCGTCCAAAGTCTGCTGGGCGATATTCAAGGCGGTTTGAATATCAGCGGCAGTGCCTTTGCCCGTTTGATATAATTCTACGGTAACAAAATAATCCGGCAGTACCACCCCTACCCCTGCTCCATCGGACATGGTATATTCCCGCACTTCACAGCCTTTCATCCGTTTAGTTTGAATACTGGTGTGATTAGCTTCCCCGTCCACGTAATTAAGCATAGTTTTCATCCCCGCAGCATCAGTGGGACCCAGAACCGTTATCCCGCCATAACCATTGCCAAATTCCCCCAAACCCAGATGCATTTTTATATTCAGCCCGGTCTCATCCTCATTGCCAAATTCAAAGTCAGTTGAGGAAAAATTAGCATTGGCCACCGCGGTAACTACATCGCCTATTCCACCTGCCCGGGCAATTCCGGGAAAACCTGCAGTCATAAATAACATTAAAATAACAGCAACTGTCACCACCGTCAAAAAAGGTTTTTGCATGCGTCTTCGGCTGGCCGCGATTTTTAATATCGACAAGCTTATCTCCCCCTTCATCCTTAAGGCAGTATACCCACCAGCATCATCCAGCCGGTAGAGAGTACAAAAGCCAGCCCCGACGGTATCATAACGTTTTTAGCGCCCCGGGCGCCTTTTTTCATAACTTCGGTTCCGGCAGTAGCCGCCGCCGTCATAATTGCGGCCGAGGCAAAAGGCATAACCGCATCCCAGCCTAATACGAACTGAGCCAGTACGGCCAGTACGGTGAAAGGTATCATGAATAACATGCCGTTCCCCACCGCTTCCCGGGCAAACTGTCCGTTGGCCTGCCGTAAAGCGGTATTGCCGCTGTTAAAAGCGGCAATCAGGAGATTAACTGCCAGGAATCCCACCAGCAGCGCAATAAACAACGATAATAACAGCGTGGTAATTTTCCATTCTTCTTTACTGAAAGGAATAATAAGGCCAAATATTATAAAGCACAGGTATACCGGCCAGAGTTTTACCCCTCCCGGTCCGGCCCCCCCGGCGTAACCCAGTCTCATTTCCACTTCTGTCAGCCTCCTCTATCTTTGTAATAATTAATTCTAAGCCCCGAATTTTCCTAATAAAGCCCATCCCAACAGCAATATGGCGCCACACAAGGTAGTCATGGCTATACTGAAGGCGGTCCGCTCCCCGGACATTTGCCGGATCGTAAACAGATTCGGCCTTAATGCCCATAAGACTCCGGTAACGCCAAATGCAACCGCTGTTTTCCAGCCCAAGGCCAAAGAAAATACAAGTCCGGTCAAGGCATAAACCAAAGTGGCGGAATAACCCAGGGAAAAGGAAGATATGGCCCATTCCATGGAAAGATTTCGTTCCGCCGCCTGGGACAAAGCCCAGACCATAACCGCCAGCAGAGCTATGCCCGCGGTACCGTAAAGAAGGCCCAGCATGGAGATCAGAATAACCGTGGATGCTTCTATTTGTCCGCTCCGCAGTAAATCCAACCCGGTTTGCAGGAAAAAAAGAGTGAAGGACAAACCGGAGACCATCAGGGAATAAGGCCAGGGCACCTTGGTCATCCGGTTTTTTACCACTTCACCCGGATTTATTATCATGTTAAGTGCGGTTTTCCAACGTGGTATTACTGTTGTTGCTGCCGTATCCATAGATTTGCTAATCCCTCCCGTCAAATTTTGGCATAATAAATACTTCCTCTTGGCCGGCAATTAATTTTATAAAGCAATTGATTTTTATCAGCTACAGATCTTATTCCTGATAATTGAATTTGTCTCCGAATTCATCCGTAAAGACCTGCACTGCCTTCTCCAGATCAGGCTGATTACTCAATTTACCGATATAAATTTTGTCACGGGTAATGATTTCAAGTTCGCCACATGTCATATTCCTTCTAGTGATACTGACTGAAAGCAAGTCTTCGTCCTGAATTACCAGTCGACCGCTTTCATTATCTTCCTGATTTTCCTGTGATAGCATAATTATTAGCCCGGGTTCAACGGTTAGATAATATAATATAGTTTTAAAGAAACCGGCTTGAAGCTTAATGGCAAAGGTCATAAAAAGCACCTCTTCCTAATTTTATTAAATTTGATCGGCTAAGTAATGACTTGTCATGGTATTGGCATTGCCAATTTCTTGGCACAAATTGTGCCGAAGCCATGGCGGTATTGTAAAATATCTGCTAATATATCCTCTAGAAAGAGGTGGCATTTATGACCTTTGCTGAGAAGCTGGATCTGCTGATGAATATCACCAATACCTCCAACAGCCTCTTGGCTCGTAAAATTTCAATTGATGCGTCTTTTATCAGCCGTTTACGCCGGGGGGTCCGCATCCCCGCCAAGAACGTCAGCTATATTCAGGCAATGAGCGAATATTTTGCCCACTGCTGTCAGGCTGAATATCAAAAAGCCGCCCTTTGGGAAGCCATAAAAAACAGCTCTCCGATTCAGCCCCAGCCATCACTGACGACAGCCGACCTTATACTTCAATGGCTTCGGCAACCACAAGAAGCGGCCATCCATTCCATTGATAACCTTTTGAACGGAATGATCCACCATTTTCAATTTAGTAAAATAGAAGCGGCGGCAACGTCCGCAGCAGTAGATGGAGCTTATGGCCAGGCTGCGGCGGAAGTGGAAATGTTTTATGGGTTGGAAGGCCGGCAAACTGCGGCGCTTAAATTTTTATCCCTGGTAGTGCAAAATAAAAAACCGCAAACCCTTCTGCTTTATAGTGACGAAGACATGAACTGGATGATTAATCCTGAATTTACTGCCAAATGGGCCGCATTGATGGTCCGGGTTTTGCAGAATGGCAATCGCATCAAGATGATTCATACCATAAATCGTAATCTGGATGAAATGCTGGACGGTATAAAACGGTGGGTTCCTCTTTATATGACCGGGAATATAGAACCCTATTACTATTCCAAAACCCGTGATGGTCTATTCCGGCGTACATTATTTATCGCCCCCGAAACCGCAGCGGTAACTTCTTCATCGGTCCGCAGCGAAACCCTGGGGGTGGCTAATCTGCTCTTCACCAAAAAAGAGGCTATTCGGGCTTTAGTCGCGGAATTCCATGATTTTCTGGACCTTTGCCGTCCTCTGATGCGTATATTCAATTCCTTCAACCAACAGAACTATTTGGGAACTTTAATAGAATTTGAAGAAGAAGCGGGGCACACCATCATCAGTTCCGATGGGCTGACCAATATTACTATGCCCCCCGAAGTTGTAGCCAGTATATTGGAACGCTTGGATGATCCTGACCGCAGGCAGTTGTTGGCGCTTCAGCACCATAGAATAAGGAACTTTTATGACAGACTCCCAACCAATCCCCATGCGGAAATATTCTCCCTGCCAAGACCGGAAACTATATTGGCCGGGCAAGTTAGAGTGAACTTTTGGGATATTCCCCATCAAATTCAAGTATTTTATACTCCGGAGGAATATTATCAGCACCTGCATAATGTAATCCGCCTGCTTAAGACCTATGACAACTACCATGTATATTTAACCGCTGATAAACACCTGGAGGGAAGCATGGTTTGTGTAAAAGAGGACGTAGGTGTTCTGGTGGGCAAGACCTCACCGCCGTCAGTGATTTTTGCCATCCGGGAAAGCAACATGACCGCTGCCTTCTGGGATTATATGAACATTCTGGTGCGCAAAGAGTCTCATGGCAAAAAGGCCCGCGAACGTACAATTGCCGAATTGGAATCATTCGTTGCTAGGTTTGAAAACTCGAAATAAAATTCCTGACTTGCGATAGCCGGACGTCTCTTGCCAACCAGGGGACGTTCTTTTTATTATTATTCCAGTGTTCGCCCTCATCCCCAATAGGAAGTGGTATCCTCACATATTTTTCAGGATTCCCGTGGAATACTATAAAAGTTAATAGCTTTAAAGGTGGGAATATGAATGAGTAAACCAGGTCTGTCTGCTTTTCAGTTGACCATGCTGGCCTTGGGAACCGTGGTAGGAGGTTCTTTCTTTCTGGGTACGGCTATCGCCATCAATGCAGCCGGGCCTTCAATCCTTATAGGTTTTATACTGGGAGGAATACTGGTATATCTAATCCTCAACGCCCTTTCCGAAATGACCGTGGCCAATCCCTGTCCAGGTTCATTCCGCACCCACGCGGCCGAGGCTTATGGTCCCTATTGGGGTTTTTTGGTCGGCTGGGTGTATTGGACCGGGCTGGTCCTGGCCATGTCCAGTGAAGCTACCGCAGCCTCCTTATTTATAAAAACCTGGTTCCCCTACCTGTCCCTGCCTCTGTTGTCAATCGGTATAGTAGCTGCCATAACCGGCCTGAATTTGCTCGGGGCCAGTCTGCTTACCCGCTTGGAAACCTCCCTGGCGGCCATTAAACTGGCGGCGGTTTTGCTTTTTATCGCTATAGCGCTGGTGTTGATATTCGGTCTGCTGCCCGGCAAACCGCCCATTGGATGGGGAGCTTTGCAGGGTGCCGCGATATTTCCCCACGGCATCGGCGGACTGGCGGGGAGTATGCTGATAGTGTTATTGGGTTATGCCGGATTCGAAATAATCGGCCTGGCGGCTTCTGAAGCAAGGGATCCCCACCATACTATACCGCGGGCGATTGATTATACTGTCATTGCGCTGTTAAGCTTTTATATCATAGTAATTGCTTTAATTTTGCCTTTGATAGGAACCGGTAGTTTGTCGGACCAGGTAAGCCCCATGGTCGCATCCCTGAACTTTCGAGGTCTCGATGTAGCGGCCGGAGTGGTTAATTTTGTATTGATCACCGCCATCCTGTCAACCATGCTGGCTTCAACCTTTGGTCTGGGCAGAATGTTTCGTGCTCTGGCTGATAATGGCGATGCCCCCGGGTTCCTGACGGACAAAGGCGACGTTCCCTTAAAAGGCATTCTGATGTCGGGCATAGGAATGCTGCTGGGGGTAAGCATGGCGTACGTATTGCCTGATCAGATTTATCTTTTCCTGATCAGTTCCGGAGGATTTTCATTGCTGTTTGCCTATTTGGTGATAATGATGACCCATCTCAGGTTCCGCCGCCGTCATGGCTGTCCCCCCCGGGGCAATTGTCAGCTGGCCTGGTACCCTTTCAGCACCTGGATCGGCATCATCAGCCTGGTTGTTGCCATAGTGACCATGCCGCTAATCCCCGGACAGGGTGCGGGCCTGTTTGCCGGCCTGGTATTAATAGCGCTCTACTCAGCCTTATTTTTCATATTCCGTTATGCTCCCCTGCGTACCGCCCCTGCGCCCAAGCCGATACCCGATCATAAACCGGAACCAAAATAAATTTACGCCGCCCCAGCCGGCACCGGCAACAAGAGGCAGTTCTCCAGCTGTTTTACAAGTACTTGCCGCCTTCTCTCACACTGAGAGGTTGAAGGGAGGTGTTTTTAATAAAATCCCTGACCCATTCTTTATCGGTTTTGGAGTATTCTCGCAAGATCCAGCCGATGGCCTTGTTAATAAAGAATTCAGGGGAATTAAGGTTCAAGCCAATAATTTGAGCCAAGAGCCCGGTATCGGTGCTTTGTTTATATTTCAATTGAAACAGAATCGCCGTACGGGCCAGCCAGATATTGTCATCAGCCGCCCAGGGCAAAATATATTCATCCCTGAGTCCTGGGTATTTTAGGCAAAGCCCGCCCACCAGCCGGGCCGCTATCAGGTCGACCGTATCCCACCAGGATTTGGCCGATATTAATACCGCCATCCGGGTTATATCCTCGGGCCGGAGTAAGCGGGCACATGCATTTAAATAGTCCAGGGCCAGGTATTGGTATTCTCTTTCCGGCAGCTCCCAGCCCCGGAAAACAAACTCCCAGTTGAGCTCCGGCAGCTTCCTGGCCTTTTTCAAAAACTCCGCCTGAATTTGGTTGCGGGCCGGCCGGCTCAATCCCAGATAGGGGAACCGGTTCTTCATGTATTTGGCCATGGGAAGTGCATTTTCGGCATTGGCATTATCTTTGAATTCCTGTATTATCTGCTCGAACATTATTGTCCTCCTTAATTAAAGAGTTTATAAAGCCGGCCCGGAAACGATTACGGCAGATAAATACAACGCGGGCGGTTCCATAATTTTTTGCCTGGGTGGCTCCCGGAACGCTGAACAATTCTTGGTTTATTATATCAGAACAGTCGGATCAGCGTTGGGAATTAACGTTATTAGCCATGAATTGCGTATAATCTCTTGCTTAATTATTTGTATTATCCGACAAAATCTATATAATTAAACGAAAAACATTGATAATTTTGTAAAATAAAATCCCTTATTACCGATATATAATAAATGTATAATATTTACTGTATATTTATTCCTTATATGGTGGTGATTATATGCTGCGTTTAGCTACGCAACGATTAACCCCCGGAATGATTGTAGGAAGGTCGATTATTGATTACAAAGGGCGGGTACTACTTACCGCGGGACAGGTATTAAACGCAAGATATATCAGAAGAATCCGAGAATTGAAATTAACCACGGTGTATATAGAAGAGGATCTGGGAATAGCAGATTCCATGGCGGCGGTCAGCCCTGTGGTTATTTCCAGGGCGACGAAGACCTTGAAAAACACCTATAAAGCATGTTCTAGAACCGGGAAAGCCAATTTGGCGCCTATGCAGTCACAGATTGACAATATTATTGATGATCTTTTAGTTAATAGCAACATTTTAATCGGCATGTCCGATATTAAGAGTCATGATGACTATACCTATCAGCACAGCGTAAATGTGTGTGTGCTTTCTATAATATTGGGCATAAGCAATGGCTATAACCGTGCTCAGCTCCAGACTTTGGGTACCGGAGCCCTGCTTCATGATATCGGCAAAATAAATATACCGCTGGAGATACTTAACAAGCCTGGCTCTCTGACTGATGAGGAATACATGATCGTTCAAAAACATTCCCTGGATGGCTTTAAAATAATCCGGGATTCTTCAGAGATCCCTTTGCTTGCCGCCCATATCGCCCTCGAACATCATGAACGGGTGGACGGGAAAGGCTATCCTCGTAGTCTGGTGCAGGAGAACATCCATGAATATGGCTTGATTGTAGCCGTAGCCGACATATTTGACGCTTTGGTATCCGACCGTCCTTATCGGCGCGGGTTTAGCAATCAAGATGCCATGCGGATCGTTGAACAAAACAAAAATACCCAGCTGGCCGCCAAATTCGTCGATATGCTTTATAATCATGTCAAGCTCTATCCACCCGGTACCGTGGTGGTATTGTCTACCGGAGATATGGCGGTTGTAACCCAGGAAAATCATGCTGACGGCCACTTTCCCCAGGTAAAATTGTTGTTTAACGGTGATCAACAGGTTTATAACCGGGATATAATTATTGACTTGGCCGCTGACACCGATATTTATATAAATTCTATACAAAACCCCGAGGATTCTGAGAAAAATATATGTTTATATTTATCTTTAAAAAACGGGCATTTTCCCCACTGTGCCGGAGGTAATTTCTAAATTATTTGATCACAACCGGATAAGACAACTTGGGCCCGGGCGCTTATAAGCTGAGGTCCAGTGATCACCTGATATTTATGCTTTTATTTGGTTTTCCTCCATTTCAGCAATAACGAAGAGTTGACAATCACGGCAACCGATCCGGTATTATGCACCAATGCCCCCAATACCGGATTTAATATACCTGCCATAGCCAGGCCGATAGCAATAAAGTTGAGGGCCATGGAAGCCGCGAGATTTATATGAATGGTGCGCATTATTTTTTGAGCCAGATACAAAAGGTGAGGTATTTCCTTGATGTCATCACCGACCAGCACAATATCCGCAGCATCAATGGCAATATCGCTGCCGATGCCGCCCATGGCAATACCCACATGGGCAGTTTTTAAAGCCGGAGCGTCATTGATCCCGTCGCCTACCATACAGACCGGTTCGCCCTGCCGCTGATAAGCCTGGATCATTTCCAGCTTGCTCTCCGGCAGACAGCCGGCCCGTACCTCTTTGATACCGGTAATTTTGGCGATATGGGAGGCTGTCGGCTGCGTGTCTCCGGTCAAAAGAACGGTTTGAATTCCGGTTTGATGAATGGCTTCGACTGTTGTCGGCGCATCCGGACGCAATGTATCGGATAATGCGATCATGCCGGAAGCGTTTCCGTTTCGCGTGAAATAGATCACGGTACTTCCGTCAGCCCTGGCTTCGACCGCGGTCTGACCTAGTTCCGGGGGAATTGAGATGTTTTGTTCCGCTAAAAATGCCTCGTTGCCGGCCAAGATCTCCTGACCTCGGCATTGAGCTTGCACGCCGCGTCCCGCCAGCAGCTTGAATTCTTCCGGCTGTTCCGGCTGCCTTCCATTTTTCAGCTTATAACAGGCCACCACCGCTTTGCCCAACGGATGCTCGGAACGCATTTCCGCTGCTGCCGCCAACTCCAACAGGGTACCCTCATCCAGAGCACAATCACAGCTTAGTATCTTAACCACCGCGGGTTTGCCATAGGTGAGGGTCCCGGTCTTGTCAAAGGCAATACGTTTGACTTGCGCAAGCCTTTCCAGCGCATCTCCCTCCCGGACCAGGATGCCCTGTCTGGTTGCATTTCCGATGCCCGCCATGATTGCGGTCGGAGTTGCAAGCACCAAAGCGCAGGGGCAGAATACGACCAGAATAGTTACGGACCGAATGATTTCACCAGTTGCGATCCAGGTTGCCGTAGCGGCAAGCAGTGCGATCACCACAATCCAGGTCGCCCATCGATCAGCGATTCCCACGATCTTGGCTTTGCCTGCGTCCGCAGATTCCAACAGGCGGATCATGCGCTGCAAAGAGCTGTTTTCGCCGACTTTTTGGGCAATCATATCGAAGGTGCCGAACTGATTTACAGTTCCGCTATATACCTCGTCGCCTTCGCCTTTGTCTACGGGAAGGGATTCTCCGGTCATAAGCGACTGGTCAATGGAGGTCTGTCCCTTGATGATAAATCCATCCACAGCAATTATCTCTCCGGCCAACACCCGCAGAATATCCCCCGGCTTTACCTGCTCGGCCGGGATTACTGTTCCTTCACCGTTATGCACTACTCTGGCGGTGTTGGGAGTCAGATGAACCAGCTTTTCAATTCCCGCTTGAGCCTTTGCAACCGTTCGTTCTTCCAAATAAGCACCCAAGGCCATAATAAAAGCAACTTCACCGGCAGCAAAAATCTCTCCGATAATGATTGATGCAACCAGGGCGATGGATACCAAAACATCCGCTTTGATATCGAATTCCGTCACCAAGCCGGCAATAGCTCCTTGCACAATCGGAATCCCGCAAAGCGCAATGGCAATCCAGGCAGCATCAACCGGAAGTCTGCCACTGTCAAAAAAACTGATAATCAGCGCTGGCAGAGACGCACTGAGAAAAAAGAACGCTCTTTTTTCCTTATCCTTAAGGAATTTGATCATATATTCACTCCCTTATATACCTATAGGGGTACACGTATATTGTATCCATACAGATATATTATGTCAACAAAAAAGGCAGTTACCCACGCTTTATAAGCTCCTCTCCGTGTAGTCCTGAATTTTTGTTATTTCAGGTTTCTATTCAAAGGGGAGCTTATAAAGTTAAGCAACTGCCTTTTATCTTTTTATATTAACCACGATGGCCGGAGGCCGTAACCACCGATGAAAATGTGTGGCGTTTGTCATCCTGAACGCAGGGAAGGATCTGGTTATCTATTCTCCGCGCCATTCATATAAGTCCGCGTCGTCCGCGTCTATTTTCTTACGAATTTAACCTGTCATATCATTCTTGAAAAATGCTCGACTGCCTTGGCAAAATTCGCAATCGTTTTATCTGCATCTCCCTGCTCAATCCCTTCCCGGACGCAGTGATTCAGATGACCCTCTAAGACCACTTGGCCTACCTTATGCAAAGCACTTTTAGCCGCATTGATCTGTATCAAGACATCTTCACAGGGAATATCCTCCTCGACCATTTTATCAATTGCCCTGATCTGTCCCATAATCTTATTCAGGCGTTTGTGCAGATTATCGGCATCCATACATTGACGCATGGCAGCACCTCCCTCATACCTATAGGGGTATGCTGTTAATATAGCAGTTTTCTAATACATGGTCAACCAGGCATTGCCTCCATTTCTCCAGTACCGGTCTCCGCCTTTCAATCCCGATAAAAGTTTATTTAGTTTATTCACGTAGTTAAGGATTCTGTATCGTATTTATTCTGGCCGTCTAATCAATGCATAATATTTAGCCTTTTTCAAAGAATAGTTAGTAACAACCAAATTAAATTATTGAAGGAGCATTGAATCATGAAAAACCATCCTGATGACCGCAGGGACAATGTTGAAAAAATACAGAACAATATCGATAATACCTTGCAAAACATGGAAGCCGCCCGTGAAATGATCGACCGTACTGATAATGACAAAACTAAAAAAGATCTCAAAGAAAAAAACAAGCGCAGAGGCGAAGCTCTCGAATCAATGAGGGCAGAAATCCAGGACGAAGCCACAGACCGCAAATCCTGTAAATAGGCCCGTTAACCTCCGGCGCTACAGTTGATCTGAATCCCCTATTGGTTTTTTTGACAATCTGGACGCTGCAGTACTGTGCAGCGTTTTTTGTCTTTAATCAGGAATAGCTTGAATATTTTTAATTGTATTTGGATACAATTTATGGAAGGAAATAATGATAGGAGGTTGATCATGACTATTTCTTTATCAGATTTCAACACTTTATCTGAAAAGGACAAGAAAAAAACCCTAGAATCCCTAAAAAAAGAAATCGGGGTCAACGGTTTGGTTAAAGAATGGAATGTATCTAGGTCAAAAATATATAGCATGCTGCATGAGTACGATATTGCCGTCAGTGCCGCCAAACATAAATTAAAACCCAAAAGGCCGGCCAAAACAACCGAAGCCTCCAAGCCTAAAAGCGCGGTCGAGGCTTCAACATCCTCAGCGGAAGCATCCTCTGCCCCTGGAAGCATAGGAGCCAGAAGATCCGGTTCATTGCCGGCGGAGCTTGAGTTTGATATTAAAGACGGTGCCAAATTCTCTCTGTATCTTGAAACTCAAGGCAATGCTTCGTTTATCAATGAAACGGTCCAACTGCTTCTGGGTTCGCAAAAGTTTGCGGGCTCCAACTTGCAGGTCAACATCAGCCTGCAGGAGATTTAATTAATATATTGGTCATTCTGAACCTCATTAAGACTGGTTATGCCATTTAGGCGGGCGGGGTTCGGAATGGCCTTTTTATTGCCCCTTATTACCAGCCGCGGCTGCTGCCGCCCCCGCCAAAGGACCCGCCCCCGCCGGAGCTTCCTCCGCCGAAACCGCCGCCGCCAAAGCCACCGCCACCCCGGCCTCCGCCACGGAAGAACATCCCCAGAATAACTCCCAGCAGGAAGCCATTAAGGAACCGCTGATCCGCCCAGATAAGCAATATAATCAATACCATCCCTAAGATGCTGACCCAGGCGGGCGCCTTTTGGGCTGCCGGCTCGGCTGAAGTTTCCGGCTGGTTAACCGGAATATTGGCGAGGGTTACGCCATATTCTTTGGCTACTTCGGCCACTACAGCATTGTAGCCGCTGCTTAAGCCCTGGTCATAATTGCCCTGCCGGAATGCGGGCAGCATGTAATCATCCTGAATGCGGCCGGTTTTAGCATCGGGGAGAGCCCCTTCCAGGCCATACCCCACTTCAATCCGCGCTTGGCGTTCATCCGGAACCACCAGGATTAATACCCCGTTGTTAAGCTCTTTGTCACCCAACTGCCATTTTCGTCCGATCTGCAAGGCCACCTCTGCGATCGGCTGGTCATCCAGACTCTTCAAGGTAACGACCGCCACCTGGGCTTTGGTTTGACGGGCCAATTCCTGGCTGGTGCTTAATATCATGGATTTGGTCGGGCTGCTCATGACTCCGGCCTGATCAAGTACATATAGCTCCGGCGGAGGGTCCGGTATGGCTGCTGCCTGCCTGATGCCGGGACCGATCCCGGCTGCCAGCAAAACCAGCCAGATTATCCCCAGGGCTAGTAGGCCGGAACGATACCCTGCGGCCCTCTTTTCCGGGTGCATTAAAATTCTGCTCATGCTTTAAAGCTCCTCTGTTCCTAGAACTGGACCTGGGGAGCTGACTTAGCCCCTTCCTCCGCCTGGAAATATTCACGGGGCGCAAACCCTAGCATGCCAGCCCATATCGAAGTTGGAAAAGACTTGATCTTGGTATTGTACCCCTGCACCGCATCATTATAATCTTTGCGGGCAACCGCTATGCGGTTTTCAGTGCCGGCCAAATCATCCTGCAACTGCCGGAAATTGGCATCCGCCTTCAGGTTGGGGTAATTTTCCACTACCACCAGCAGACGGGATAAGGTACTGGAAAGCTCCGCGTCCGCAGCGGCTTTGTCGGCAACCCCTTGAGCCCCCACCAGTTTGCTGCGGGCGTCGGCCAGATTGTCCAGGATTTCCTGCTCATGCGTCGCATAGCCTTTAACCGTGGCTACCAAATTGGGGATCAGATCAGCCCGGCGCTGTAACTGAACATCGATCTGACTCCATTTGCCGTTAATCGATTCGTTAAGCTGGACCAGATTGTTGTAACTGCTTATACCTGAAATACCTAATAATACTAATATCGCTGCAACGATAATCCAAGTTTTCTTCAATCCACTACCTCCTTAAAATCAGTGCTTGGGACTGTTCAGAGTAATTATAACATGATCCTGCTAGTTTTCCGTAACATAGACTACGCCAAGCGTGCCCGGGCCAACATGGAGTCCAATTACCGGACCTATGGGCAGGATATCCGTTATTAAACCGAAGCTGGTTTTTATCATACTAGCCAGCTCTTCGGCTTTTTCCTGACAAAATATATGATGAATCAGAACCTTTTCAAGGCCGTATTTTCGCCGGTCATTATCCAGTAAGGCTACCATGCGCCGAATTGCGGCTTGCGTCCCCCGGGTACGTTCCAATAAAGCGGTTTTTCCCTGGTTTACATATAGTATGGGCTTTATTTGCAGCAGCGATCCTAATAAAGCTGCGGCGCCGCCAATCCGCCCGCCTTTCTTTAAATACTCCAAACCGGCCGGTACGAAATAGAATCTGGTGCGCTGCATGACCCCATGCGCCGTTTGGACCACCTCGGGGAATGATCTGCCCGCCTGCGCGGCTTGGGCGGCTGCCAGAACCACCAGTCCCATCGCCATACAGTTGGTACGCGAGTCTACGATCTCTATCCGGGCTTCAGGGTGGGTCTGCAGCAGATGGTCTCTGGCCCGCAGAGCGGATTGGTAAGTTCCGCTCATTTCCGCCGACAGAAATATGGCAATTATTTCGTGACCCTCCGCAATCAGATCCGTAAAAACCTGCTCAATCTCTCCCGGGGGCGGCTGGGAAGAGATCGGGATTATCCCTCCTTTTTCGATTTTGGTGTAAAAATAATCATATTCTATCTCAGTCTCGCGAAAGGTTTCGTCAGGGAAACTCACACTGAGCGGTATAACTCTTATATCCAACCGCCGTTGATCTTCCATTCCAATATATGAGGTACTGTCAGTAATTATTTTAATGCTCATCCAAAACCTCCTGTATTAGTAATTGGCATTTTTGGCAGACCGACTGGCTTTCTGCGGCTGATCCGCCCTAGAATTTCTTTTAATTGGGGATTAATAATCCTATAGTCGGTTTTACTTGTGTTAAACTTATTAAATAATAACCTATTTTGCGGTTGAATTGTTATATCCTTAAAATATGGGAGTTGATTTGGAGTGGAAAAACAACCTACCTCACGCGGATGCTTCCTGTGCGGGCGTCACAATGATATGGGGTTAAAAATGAACTGGTACAACGATCACGCGGCCCGGCAAGTGTGGTCGGAGGTGGTGGTCCCCGATGGTTTCAATGGTTATCCCGGGGTCGTGCATGGAGGGATTGTGGCGGCTTTGCTGGATGAAACCTCCGGACGGGCGCTTATGCTGGATGGAGACCAGGACGGCTTATTTATCACCACCAAATTGGAGGTTAAATACCACCTGCCTACCCCCACCGCTGTACCCCTGCGGGTCGTTGGCTGGGTTATCCGACGGAGCAGTCGCTTTGCCCGGGTAGGCGCCGAAATTCGTCGGCCCGACGGCAAGGTTACAGCCAGATGTGAAGCGGCCGTTGCCCGTCCTCCCCGCCAATTTTTACAAACGAGCAACTGGGGTGATGAAAAGCAATACTGGAGGGTTGTCGAATAATGGCGGTCATTTTAAATTTGGTTTAATTTTCCTGACCCGATTAAGGCAGTCTCCCTTGCGTTTTTCCCGGCAAAGCCCTATAATAAATATAGGGTGGCGGAGAGCTTAGGATTTCCTAGTATCTTGGGTCAATTGACACTTGGTTGCCTTCCCACTAATTAAATGGTTCTTTTTAAATAAATGGGTTCACATCGTGGTGGTTTGTATCGAGTCACATCTAGTTTGAAAGAGGTTTTTGGTTCTTGGAAGCAAGAGGCTCAATGTCTTTCTCCGCCACCTCTCTAAAAATGATTTCTAAAAAGTCCTCAGCCGCAGTTGCTGAGGACTTTTTTTGTCGGGCTGGTTTGTTTATTTCATTTGGGCTGATATCCATTAATTGCTATAATGATTCTGAGGTGATAGGTTTGGAGAAAAAAATAGACAGGCTGGTTGATTTACTGAGAAATTCAAAAAACACCGTGGTTGTAACCGGCGCCGGAATCAGCACGGAAGCCGGCATCCCCGACTTTCGCGGTGAAAATGGCATTTATCGCCAATTAGGCGAAAACCGGGTAATGAACCTGGTCAATATTGATTTTTTCAGAAGATGCCCCGAACAGTTCTACGAATTTTACCGGAAGTACTTTATGTTTCCTCCGGTTGAACCCAGCCAGGCCCATTACTTGCTGGCCGCAATGGAGAAAAAGGGGTTGGTCAAGGCCATCGTCACCCAAAATATAGACAACCTTCATCAAAAAGCCGGCAGCCAACGGGTAATTGCTATTCATGGCAACGCCGACCGCTTTAAATGTACAGCCCCCACTTGCCGGGCGGTTTATGACGGAGCTTACGCCTCCAATTGCCGGGAAACAGTCCCTACCTGCGCCAAGTGCGGTCATATCTTAAAACCCGATGTGGTGCTGTTCGGAGAACAAATCCAGAATTTCATGGATGCCCATGAGAGCGTTTTAAATGCGCGGCTGCTGATTGTCATCGGCTCATCTTTAATGGTATATCCTCTGGCCGGGTTTGTGAAAGAATTCAGCACCTTTACCCAGGATCTAGTGATTATCAATCAGGGGTATACCGCTCTGGATCATGCTGCCATTCTTAAAATAGATACCAACCGGACCGGTGAATTACTGCAAAGGGTTTGTAAACTCCTGTAATTTTAACAGGTTTCCCGGGCATCCTCTTTTAATAGCTCTAAAAAATGATTCAGTATGCGGGCAGTCATTCCCCATATGACGTATTCATGCCAGATAAAGAAGTGCTGCGGGTAAGTAGCTTGCCGGAAAGGATAATTTTTTCCATAGGGAATCAACTCATAGGGATAGTCGGCAGGAGCATCCATTTTAAGTGACATTTTTTTTAATATCGGTTTGTTTCTTAACAGATAGTTCAGGGGAACGCAAAATACCTCTTCCACCTCATCCTGATTGGGGCTGATTTTATTATAATCCTCAATATAACCTGCGTAAGCATAGATAATAAAATTAAAAGGAGTAATCATGATATCCAGGGGCGCTATTAAATCAATATCTTCGGGTTGGAGTCCCAGTTCTTCGCAGGTTTCGCGTATGGCGGCGGCAGCTTTGCCCTCATCGTCGGCCTCTATGGCCCCCCCGGGGAAGCATATTTCACCGGGCTGCTGTTTTAAAGTCGACGCCCTTTTTTCAAAAAGAACACAGGTTTCTCCTTGATATTGCACCAGAGGCAGCAACACAGCCGATTTAACTGCTTTTTCATGTTCAAGAATATGGGGAATGCGTCCGCGCAATGCTTCGATTGATTGGTCCAGCAATTATCAGTCACCTTCCTGAGCGATTTTCGCCCACCGAGTCCTAATATTTAGGCACCTTAATATTACTGATCATCATATAGGCCAGAAAGACGACCGTAATTAATATTAGATTTACCGGTATTGATGCAGCCAACAGAGAGACGAACGCCAGTATCGTTCCCGCCAGGGTTATAGGCATCCCTATAAAATATTCCTTTATATTCAGGACGTTAAATCGGGCCAGCCTGAAAGCCCCGCATACAATGTATAATATAGCGACAATAAGTCCGAGTATATGGGGGAATATATACATCACCTGGGCATAGAGCAAAAGCGCCGGGGCCACCCCGAATGATACGAGATCACACAGAGAATCGAGTTCTTTACCCATTTCCGAGCTTACTCCGAACTTTCTGGCTATCCTGCCGTCCATTCCATCCATTACAACTGCCAGCAGAATACATAAAGCAGCCGCTTTATGGTTGCCGTGCAGAGTGTGAATAAGCGATAAAGACCCGAAGACAATATTTATCAAGGTAACTGTATTGGCGCTGCGCTTACTCATGAAATCTAGCAATTATCGTCTCCCCTCCTTTCACCTTTTGACCGGGTTTGACCTTTATAACAGCTTCATCGGGCAAATAGATCTCAGTGCAAGAGCCGAAACGAATAAGTCCAAACCTTTCTCCGGTGCTCATAATGTCGCCGGGGCGGACCCAGCATACCAACCGGCGGGCTATCAGCCCGGTAATTTGCACCACCATGATCCGGCCCCATGCCGTTGAGATACCCAGATAGTTGCGTGCATTTTTAAAACTTGCTTCATCTTTATAGGCCGGCAGGTATTCACCTGACACCTTTTTCACCCATTCCACTTTGCCCGCTATGGGATTGCGGTTGATGTGCACATTGAACAGGCTAAGAAAGATTCTTACCCTTTGGGTATTGGCCTGTATATATTTGTCTTCAGCCATAGTGGTTATGTCCATCACTTTGCCATCGGCTGGTGAAACTACGATTCCCCGTTCTTCAGGAATGGTCCGTCCGGGATTGCGGAAGAAAAAAAGGCAGAATACAGTTAGCACAACCCCCGGGACTGCCCCGCCATAACCCGCGGTAAAATACAATAACAGCGTCAATAGCACGGCCAGAACAACAAAAATCCATCCCTCACGAGCAACTGGTTCCGAGTGATTCATAACTTTGCTCCTATCACATTCATATTTGAAAAAGTTGATTGCATACCAAAATCACGATTGCTGTTTCACCTAAATTATTTTAGCTTAAATATGCTTATTTTGTAACAGAACGCTTGTTCGGTTGTGTGATTTTAGTTTTATTGCGGAAATTTAAGCAAACGCTTAAGCATAAGGGAGTCGAATCTTTACCAGCTGTTATGGCCCCATATTTCATGGTATTTTACGGATGGTGGTCAATTAGGTTCATTGCCGGCAATATCCCGGCCCTGACCGGTCTCGGATAAATCAATCACTTTATTGGCAACCCGGGCCACCGGATCATAGACAAACATTAGTTTTGCCTTGCCTTTTTCCTTGTATGCAACCGGATTTATCTTGAAATATTCTATATGAACCAGCTTCTTGATTTCATAGGCGGTTCTGCCTGTAAATTGGGGCAGATTTTGCTCGACAAACTTAGGGTCTTTCGCGTAGGAATAGATGAGGTTGTTTATATTGGGGGGATTGATGCTGGTTAGCCCCTGAGGCAGCCCGTATTTATGATTATGGCAGAGATAATCATATTTTAAGATCTCGGCGGCAAATTCAGCATAAGCGGGATGATATTCAAATATGAAGGCCTGGAGCATACTGTACAAAGCCTCTTTTTTATGCCCCCGGGCAAACCAGCCGTGGGATTGCCAGTAAGCGGCCAAATCGCGAAAAAAGCTGAAAGCGTCGGTATTATAAATCATTTCGTTTATATAGGCCAGGGTATGCGGCATATCCCCGGAATTGTAATATTGGTCAAGCATAGCTTCGATCTGATTCAGGTTTATGATTTGGGCGTAGGTCAAATCCCGATTGGATAAAATCTGATAGGGTGATTGGGATTGATAGAGATAATCATATTTCCCGCTTTCCCGCCACAGAGGCGTACCTTTCAAAATTTTCAGGAAACCAAATTGAAGCACATCCGGCTGCAGGTTAAAGACCATATTGAAGGACCGGGTTATTTTTTCCCAGTCCTCTCCCGGCAGACCTGCGATAAGATCCAGGTGCAGGTGAATGTTGTTATGGGCTTTAAGTACTTTAATAGTGTGGCTTAGCCTCTCCCAGTTCTGTTTTCTGCTTACCGCCTTAAGCGCAGGTTCATAAGTGGACTGAATGCCGATTTCGAAATTCAGCAACCCCTGAGGAACTGAGGCCAGATACTCCAGCATGGAGTCGGAAAACAAGCCCGCGTCGATTTCAAAATGAATCTTGGTCGAGCCGCGATGGGCCACAATAAAATCTATGATTGCTTGCGCCCTTTTTTCATGGCAGTTAAATGTGCGATCCACAAATTTGATTTCTCTGACCTTATAACGGAGCATCAGGGCCAGATCCCTTTTAACCCGGGACATGGACAGATATCGTATTCCCCCGCTGTTGGCGGAAAGGCAATAAGCGCATTGAAAGGGACAGCCCCGGGAGCTTTCATAATAGACAATGCGGTCACTCAGCTTGTCCAGTTCATCTTCATAGGGAAACGGGATGTCATCAAGGCTGATCAAGGCCCGATCAGCATTATGGTGAATATTTTCCCCGTCCCGGTAGGTGATGCCCAGTACCCCGGTCACATTTATGGCTCCGCTAACCGCCTGCAGGAGTTGTCTTAAGGTCTCTTCCCCTTCGCCCCGCACAATATAGTCAATTTCCGGATTTTCAAGCATGGTCTGATGGGCATCATATGACACTTCGGGACCGCCCAAAATTATAACCGTATGAGGGGCTATCTTCTTATAATCCCTGCATAAATCCAGAATCAATCGGATATTCCATATGTAACAAGAAAAACCCAGTACGTCAGGCCGGTTCATATAAATCTCAGCCATAATATCACTGAGGTTTTGATTAATGGTAAATTCTTTAATCTTCATTTCGAATGCAGTCTGCTGCCGGCAATAAGTACCAAGACTGCGCAAAGCCAGGGAACTGTGGATATACTTGGCGTTCAGGGTGCAAAGGAGCACCTGCCGCATTCCGTAAGCAAACAACATTTTATGGTTCTCCCACTACCCTGATTTCCGGCTGCAGCTCCACCCCAAACTGCTCACGGGCGGATTTGGTTATCATGGCGATAAGATCCAGTACATCCGCAGCGGTAGCGTCGCCGGTATTAATGATAAATCCTGCATGCTTCTCGGATACCTGGGCTCCCCCGATGCTATAACCTTTGAGCCCCATTTTCTCAATCATAGGTCCCACAAAATAACCGGGGGGTCTCCGGAAAACACTGCCGGCACTGGGATACTCCAGCGGTTGTTTTTCGCGCCGGCTGCGGGCATACTCCCGCATCCTGCTCTGGATTTCCGGCTTGGCTCCCGGCCGCAACTTCATCCTTGCCGCAACTATGATATAATCATTATGTTGAAAAACACTCCGGCGGTAGCTGAAATCCATTTCCGCCGCCGCGAATACCCGTTCTTCTCCGGAAGCACTAATGGCTTCGACTTCCGTAACCACATCTTTTATTTCACCGTCATAGGCACCGGCATTCATAACGACCGCTCCTCCCAGACTTCCGGGAATACCTTCGGCAAACTCCAGTCCGCTCAAAGCATTATCGGCGGCTTTGCGGGCCAATTCTGAGAGCCTTATGCCGGCCTGGGCATAGATCTCCGTTCCGGATACGTTGACCGCTTTGAGGTTATTGCCAATTTTAACAACAATACCGCGTATGCCTTTGTCTCTGACCACCAGATTGCTGCCCAGTCCGAATATAAACAGAGGATGGTTATTCTGGCGGCAGTAGGTAATGGTAGTTTTTATGTCCGCGATAGTTACCGGCAGGACCATAACGTCCGCCGGCCCCCCGATTTTAAAGGTGGTATGGTTGCTCATCGGTTCATTCTGTTTGATTTTGTCGGCGCCGAGCAATTCATTCAATCCATTATACATAGGCTATATGATTCTCCTCGGGAAATAATCATGGCTCATTTTATGGCCCGGAATCTGTAAATATGCTTATTCAGCAATTTTTACGGCTATCTTCGGGGCCTCCGGCATAATAACCAGACGGGCTCCGGCGCCATGTCTGGCCTTCGCCATTTTCACGGCCGCTTCCAGGCTGGCTGCCGGGGTCATAAACATGCTGGTCACAACTTCATCCGGCAAGGCACTTATTAATAATACCTGAGCCTGCTCCAGAATCCGGCAGATCGCATAGGCTTTGTGACCTCCCAGCTCAAAGTGCGCCTGGAACCGGTCGAATATATCCTGCGGGCAGCGGGAACTCTCTATCCACTTTTGAAAAGTTTCTTCGCCCAAGCCTTCCCGGCACTCGGCGGCCAAAATAATGGTTCCGCCCGGTTTAACGGCCAGTACGGCCGCATCCAGCGCTTTTTGCGCCTGGTACATGTTGATGTCTTTAGGGTAGCCGCCGCAGCTGGCTATAATTACATCAGCCGGCTGCGTGATCCTGACGGTATTCTGTTCCTCGCAAAATCTGACCGCCTGCAGCCATGCCGCTTTTACCTCCCCGGCTACGCAGAAGGCTATGTCTTTTTTACCATGGGTTACGACATTAAGGATAAAGTCGACCCCTGCCTTTTGGGCTGCTTCCAGCATCAGGTCGTTGACGGGGTTATCCTCATAGTTGCCCAGGCGGGCACGATTATCACTCATCATTTTATGATTGGCCTCAATCACCGGCCGGGAAGCCACCCCTGGCAATATGGATTTTCTTCCTCCGGAATAGCCCGCAAAATAATGCAATCCCACTACCCCTGTACTTACCAATAAATCTGCTTCAGCCACCGTCCGGTTGATGACCAATTCCAAACCGTTGGAAAGAATACCGATCGACACCAGATTGTTATCACAATCGTGGTTCACCACCTTATACCTCTGACAGATATCTTCGCCAAAAACCTCAATATTGTCAGCCGGGGTATGATGACGATGAATACCTGTGGCTATTATCAGGGTTATGTTTTCGGGTTTGATTCCCGCCTTTTCGATTCGCTCCAACAAAGGCGGCAATATTAAATTATATGGAGTCGGGCGGGTTATATCATTGACAATTATTACGGCATTTTGGGCTGATCTGGTTGTGATGATTTCTTCAATAACCGGGGTGCCGCACGGGTTTTGCATGGCCTTTTCAATCAGTTCCGTCCCTGACCATTCGGGGCTGAGGGAGGGGGCGGCCAATACCTCGATGGTCCAGTCCGGGTCCAATTCCAGGGGGAGATATTTATTCCCGTAGGCCAGCTCTGTTTTCATAAAACAACCACCTGCTCCTTATTTTTAACATAATCGATACAAATATTAGTTTATTTCTCATTAAGAAGAAAAGCAACCCATCTTACTACTGTCTTAATTTTGTGTTAACATTATGAATGAGGATTGGATTAGCATTTAACCTTAAATTGATCATTGAGAGTGAGGCTTATGGAGATCAACGAATTAATATCCATTAATCCGATGATAATCAGATCCAACCAAACCGCTATCGAGGTTGCACGCCTGTTTATCGAGCAAAACATCGACGGTGTCCAGGTAGTCAATGACGAAGGCAAGCCCCTGGGTTTTATTACCCGCACTCATCTTTTGCATCTTATCGCCCAAGAAATGCCTTTATCAACCCCGGTAGAAGAATTACTGAGAAACGATTTTAAAAGGATACACCTGATCTATAATCCCCCGGAAGCTGAATCTGGTCAGTTTTCTGATACCAATGACAAGCTGCCTCCGGCAAAGACCTTGGCCCCCAAACAGTTTATCGTTCATTCCGGTTGTATGAAAGAGCTTACCAAGATGGCTATCCGGGTGGCCAAAGTTGATTCTACCGTTTTAATTCAAGGTGAATCCGGGGTCGGCAAGGAATTAATTGCTGATGTCATCCACTCTCATGGCGCCCGCAGCAAAGGTCCTTTGATAAAAATCAACTGCGGAGCCATTCCCGAAAATTTACTGGAGTCCGAGTTTTTCGGTTATGAACCGGGAGCATTCTCCGGTGCCAGCCGCAAGGGTAAAATAGGACTGTTTGAGCTTGCCAACGGGGGCATCCTCTTTCTTGATGAAATCGGGGATATGCCCTTAAATCTGCAGGTTAAGCTCCTGCGGGTGCTCCAGGACAAAGAAATTATCAGGGTCGGCGGAATACGGCCCATTAAAGTGGATATAAGAATAATAACCGGTACCAACCGCAACCTCACTGAAATGATAAACAACCGGCAATTCCGTCAGGACCTGTATTACCGCCTGAACGTGGTACCCATTCATGTCCCCGCTTTACGCGAGCGCCGCGAAGACATTCCCGTATTGACGAATTATTTCCTGGAATACTTCAACCATAAATATCTCGCCAGCGGCACTCATAAAAAGCTGGCTCCCGAGGTCGTAGACTGTTTTATGAAACACGATTGGCCCGGCAATGTCAGAGAATTGGAGAATCTTATTGAGCGTCTGATCGTAACCACGGCTCAATCTTATATATCAATGAGTGATCTCCCCCCCTGGCTGGACAAGTCCAAGACCAATAATACAGGCTCTTCAGAAAATATTTCCCTGCGCTGCGCCGTGGAAGATACTGAGCGCAAACTCCTGCAATATGCGTTTTCACGCTATAAATCCACCTATGAAGTAGCCCGGGTACTGGAGATAAACCAATCCACCGTGGTTCGCAAAGCGGCCAAGTACGGTATTACCCGCAGCCTTACCAGGCCAAATGATCAGTCCGCCGGCACTGACTTTTTTCCGTTTAAACACTAGCCAAAATCAAAATCAATGAGCGCTTTGCGCGAATTGCGCGCCAAAACGCGGGCGCCGCAGCATCTTCCTTTCGCGTTTTGGGTGCATCGCGCCGCGAGCGTTTTTATCAAACGGCTCTCAGTCTGAGGAGGCTTTTGATAAAAAAAGCGGAACTCAATGAGCTCCGCTTCTATTTTTTTATTTAACCCGACTCCTGCCCTGGCAGGTTTCATAAGGATTAGAGCAATGCCTCTTCCGGAACATCGATAGCGCTTCTGTCAGCGGCTTTCATGGCCTTCTCGAATCCAAACACATCGGTGACATGGTTCATGATATAGAACTTGGCGCTGGCGATCTTGCCTTTATAGAAGTTGGCGTCGAAGTGGTCTTCGCCCAGTTCGGCCAGCTTCTTGGAAGCCAGGAGGGCCTGGGAGAGCAGCAGCTTGCCGCAGTAGACTCTCGCGCCGGAATGCAGGGTCCGGGTGGCGAAGAGCTGCTTCATTTGCTTGTCACCCTTGGTCCAGGCATCATTCATCTCCACAATATCTTTGAATGCAACCATGACATCTGTCATCATGGCGAATTCAGCTGCGAATTCATCGGTCTTCTCATTGGCTACGAAATCATCGATTTCCTGTACCCATTTCTTGAAGGGTTCGCCGCCGCTCATGGTAAACTTGCGGCCGGTGTAGTCCTGGGACTGAATGAAGTTGGTGCCTTCCCAGATACCGTGGATAACGCAGTCTCTGTATAACTGAGCTCCGGCATATTCTTCCATGAATCCATAACCGCCGTGGCATTGGATGCATTCGCCGGTCAGAATTCTGGACATATCGGATGAATAGGCCTTGCACAGCGGGTTGTTGATCGCAAACATGTTGCCGTAGTATTCTCTTTCTTCCGGGGTGGGAGCATCGACTTCCAGATCGCGATACAAATAGGAGGTGTAGATCAGAGCCCGGATGGCTTCCATGCCGGCTTTCTGATACATCAGCATGCGACGGACGTCTTCGTGCTCGATGATCCTGACGCTGGGTCCCTTGGGATTGGTGGAATGCTTGCTCTGTACGCGGACTTTGGTGTATTCCAGAGCTGCATAGTATCCGGCAGTTATGCAGCCCAGGGTGAACAGACCGGTGTTCAGGCGTTCTTCGTTCATATACGCGAACATCTGAGACATACCTTTGGCGCGGCCGTCTACCACCTCTACGTCGCCTACCATATAGCCATAGCATTCATTGTTTTCACCCATTGACAGGGTAAGGGTGGAAGAACCGTGGATACCCATCTTGTGTTCGATGCCCACGGAGGTTACATCGTTCCATTTGCCTAAGGAGCCGTCATCATTGATCCAGAACTTGGGCACGATGAAGAGGGAAATGCCGGCGGTGCCTTCCTTGGCGCCCGGGGTCTTGGCCAGCATCAGATGGATGATGTTTTCCGCCAGGTCATGGTCACCGGAGGTGATAAAGCATTTCTGCCCTTTCAGTTTATAGAGGCCGGGAGTCTCGGTGGGGAATGCCTTGCTGGCACATGCGCCAACCTCGGATCCTGCACCGGGTTCGGTCAGGCCCATGGTGCCGCCCCATTCGCCGGTAAACATCTTGGGCAGGAACAACTCTTTTTGTTTTTCGGTGCCGTAGTCCTGCAGCACGGTGGTAGCGCCCTGGGTCAGACACCAGAACATTACTATGGCTGCAGAGGCAGCAGACTGCATTTCCAGTATGGGAGCATACCAGGCCAGAGGTATTTTACCATCGCCGCGATATCCGAACTGCTGGCCCAATTCAGCATCCTGAATGGTTTTGTAAACAGTTTTGTAAACATCGGGGGTTATAACGGCATGCTCTTCGCCGCCAACAAAGGTACAACCGATTTCATCGGCATCTTTGTTGGCCGGAGCAATAACGTCACGGCAGACTTTGTAGTTAACATCGAGGAAATTATCGATGTCGTCGATCCCATAATAATCTTTGTAAGCATCCGTGGCTAAAAGTTTGTCCATGGGAAGCCATTCTTTTATCACGAATTTAATGTCGCGGGTGTTCATAAGAAATTGATTACTCGGCAATACAAGTCCCTCCATTTCTAATTAAGCTTTTATTTAGCATAACTATGGTTGCGCCGGCCATCATTAGCCAACGCAACCAAAACCGAATTTCAAATGCTCAGGTTATTAGGAATACTATAAAGTATTACAGTACTTGTTCTACAATAAGGGCTGTACCCATGCCGCCGCCGATGCAGAGGGTGGCCAGACCATATTTGGATTTTCTCTTCATCATTTCATAGAGCAGGGTAACGAGAATACGGCAACCGGATGCACCCACGGGATGGCCGATAGCAATTGCGCCACCATTGACATTGACCTTCTCCATGTCGCCCCATCCCATGTCGCGTCCGACTGCGATGGACTGAGCGGCAAAGGCTTCGTTGGCTTCGATAAGATCGAGATCGGCAACGGTCAGGCCGGCTTTGGCCAGAGCCTTCTGGCTGGCCGGAACAGGTCCTACGCCCATGATCTTGGGATCTACACCGCCGGAAGCATAGCTGACGATTCTGAACAGGGGTTTTACTCCCAGTTCTTTGGCTTTATCGGCAGACATTACCACCACGGCGGCGGCGCCATCGTTGATGCCGGAGGCGTTGCCGGCGGTTACGGTGCCGTCGGGACGCCTGAAAGCGGGGCCCAGCTTGCCCAGGGATTCGGGGGTGCTGGCACGGGGATCTTCGTCGGTATCGAAAACGATTTCTTTTTTCTTTTGCTTAACCACGACCGGTACGATTTCATCTTTGAATTTGCCGGCAGCGATTGCAGCCGCAGCTCTCTCCTGGCTTCTCAGGGCAAATTCATCCTGTTCCTGTCTGGTTATGCCGTATTTATCGTTGACATTTTCTGCGGTGATGCCCATATGGTAGTTGTTAAAAGCTTCCCACAGGCCGTCCTTGATCATGAGGTCAACCAGAGTGCCGTTGTTCATTCTGTAACCATAGCGGGCGTTGGGCAGAGCAAAGGGAGCCATGCACATATTTTCAACACCGCCGGCTACCATGATATCCACGTCACCGGCTTTGATCATCTGGGCAGCCAGGCTGACCGCTCTCAGGCCGGAACCGCATACCTTATTGATAGTAAAAGCAGTGCTGGTTTCGGGAAGACCAGCTTTGATTGCGCACTGGCGGGCGATGTTCTGGCCTAATCCGGCCTGTATAACACAACCGAATACTACTTCTTCAACTATATCCGGAGAAATGCCGGCACGTTTTACGGCTTCGGCCATAACCAAGGAGCCCAGAGCAATGGGGGGGGTGTCTTTCAGAGTTCCATTAAATGAACCCACCGGGGTACGGCATGCGCTTACGATTACAACTTCTTTACTCACTTATACAAGCACCTCATCTTTCTTTATAATAAATAATTATAGATATTTAAAATTAAGGTAATGATTGGGGATCAATTATTATTTCCCGATAAATCCGGGCTTTCTCTTTTCAACGAAAGCAGACATACCTTCTTTTTGATCGGCAGTGGCAAAACAAAGGCCAAACACATCAGCCTCAATCGTCATGCCCCGATCGATGTCGGTCTGCATTCCTTCAGTGGCGGCCGCTTTGCTTAGGCGAACGGCAACCTGCGCCTTGCTTATAATGCGTTTGGCAATTTTCTTAACGAAGTCCATTAATTCTTCCGGTTCCACCACACTATTAACCAGCCCAACCCGCAGAGCCTCGTTGGCATCAATAACGTCTGCTGTATATAGCATCTGTTTAGCCATACCACTTCCCACCAGACGCGGCAAACGCTGGGTTCCGCCGAATCCTGGAGTGATGCCCAGCCCCACTTCCGGCTGCCCAAATTTGGCTTTAGTTGAGGCTATGCGGAAGTCACAGCACATAGCCAATTCACAACCTCCACCCAGTGCAAAACCATTAACGGCTGCGATAACTGGCTTTTCCATAGCTTCTATCATACGAAATACTTCCTGTCCCAGTGCACCAAATGCTCTTCCCTCAACCGCCGAAAGAGGCTGCATGAAACTGATGTCTGCACCGGCTACAAAGGCTTTATCACCGGCACCAGTAATGATTAAAACATCAATACCGGCGTCTTCCTTAATGTCTACAATAGCGCTCCTGATTTCCAACAAGGTATCGTTGTTCAGAGCGTTTAAGGCTTTGGGTCTGTTTATACTTAGTATGGCGACCCGGTCTTCCTTTTCCAGCAGTACGTTTTCGTACGCCATTAACCTTCCTCCCTCCAATCATGTGTAATACCCATGGATTACACTCACCTCGGGATTACTTATATTAAGTATACCTAAGCAGTTACTACTCTGCGTCTCCCCCCTTTCGCTAATACAAAGAGGACTGTATTAGTATTAAATATCAGAAAACTTATATGGAAATCAAGTAAATTAGCAAATTGGCACGTTGCATTATGTGGAATCTGCAACGGAAAAACAATTTTATGCACATGAAAGGATAACTGCTCCGCAAATCACAAAGCTTGTATAATGTTCGTATTTAATTTTATAATCGAATCTATTTTAACTTACGTGCAGCAGCATATGTAAAATTGGAGTGGATATACTTATCCTATATTACTAGCGTCGTTATTTTTAACTAGCAATATATATGCCATCATAACCGACTTCACTTCGGCACAACTAAAATCCCCAATATTTGGGCATCCCCAACTCAATGCAATTTCCTGTGCCCATTGAATTTTCTCTATTTTTAATGCATATTTGCATCGTTTAATGCACGCATGCATTAAACGAATATTTTACCTCAGCCTTCAAAATATATGTATCTCCACTGTTTTTAATCCTTATTAAATTCTTAATCTACTCTACTATATTTTACCACTAATTAGACAAAAGTTATCTATTTTTTTTGTGTTATAATGGGCTGATAGCCATTGGTTATAATGTCAACATTAACAGGGGAGTGATATTTTGGAGAGGGCACAAATTCAACAGGAATTAATTAAGATTATCGGCAAAGATAAAGTTCTAAGTGAAGACCTGGATTTGCTGTACTATTCATACGATAGTTCATTTCTGACTAAACTGGAAACAACTTCGCCCTATGCGGTGGCTTTTCCGAAGTCAACGGAGGACGTTCAAAAGATAATGCAATTGGCCTGGCAAAACAATATTAATGTTATCCCCCGGGGGGCCGGTACCGGGGAAACCGGCGGCTGCGTCGCGGTCGAAGGCGGGATTGTACTGGATTTGTCCACCTGGGACGAGATCGTGGAGATAGATCAAAAAAATATGCAGGTAATTGTGCGTCCGGGAGTTATCCATGCCAAACTAAACGAAGAACTGGCCAAATTCAACCTGTTTTTCCCGCCTGATCCGGGCAGCAGTTTGATGTGCACGGTCGGTGGAATGGTTGCCAACAATGCTTCCGGGCTTCGAGCCGTAAAATATGGCTGCACCGAGCAGTACATTTTAGGGTTGGAGGTCGTAATGCCCAATGGGGATGTCATAATAACGGGAGGCATGAAGTCGCGGGCGATTAAAAATGTTTCCGGTTTGAACCTGACTAAATTGATGGTGGGATCAGAGGGCATCCTGGGGGTAATCACCAGAATCCGTTTGAGATGTTTCCCCAAGCCCCGGGCGCGCGGGATCACCATGGCGGTTTTTGACCAATTGGACGATGCCCCGGCTACAGTTTTGGATGTTTACCAGGCTGGCATTCTGCCCTCGGGGATCGAGATTTTAGACAGCTCCGCCATTAAAGCGGTAAACGACTTTAAACCTCATATAAACCTGCCTGATGCGGAAGCCATTCTTCTTTTTGAGGTGGACGGCAATCCCCCCAGCGTTGAGTTTGAGGGCAATGTCATCCAGGAAATGGCCGGCAAACGAGCCCGTTCAGTTGAATGGGCCACCGACCCCCAACGTATGGCGGAATTGTGGGAAGGCCGCAGTGTAACTGCAGCTGCCGCTGCCCGGGTACGCCCCGATGGCACCAGGATTTTCGCCGGCGAGGATATCAGTGTTCCCCTGGCCAAGGTGGCAGACACGCTGCGGGCTATCAGGGCTCTGGGCGACAAATACGGCATTCAGGTGGTCAATTATGGCCACATCGGCGACGGTAATGTTCATACCGCCCCGGTTATCAACCCTGAGAATCCGGAAGAAGTGGAGCGGGTACTAAAGCTGGTCGATGAAATTCACCTGCTGGCTATAGAACTGGAAGGAACAACCACCGGCGAACACGGGGTGGGTGCGGTACGCCGGCGTTACGCCCAGTTGGAACATGGCCTCGCCCTGGATTATATGCAAAAAACCAAACAAGCATTTGACCCTAAAGGAATTATGAACCCCGGAAAGCTTATTTAGGATAAGGAGTTCAGTTCTTTAGGAAGGAGATATATTAATAATGGAATTCAAAGAATTACCACCGGTCAAAGAACAGTTGATGAAATGTGTGCGTTGCGGCAAATGCAGAAGTGTCTGCCCGGTTTTTGCAGAAGTAAAAAACGAGACCACCGCTCCCCGCGGTCACGTATTCATGGTGCAGATGTTACGGGACGGCCAAGTAAATACCGACCAGAATGTATATGACCATCTGAGCAGTTGTCTGATGTGTGAAACCTGCAGTATCAATTGCCCTTCCGGAATTGATATCCATGAATTAAATGCCGCCGCCCGTTCGTATGTCTATAAAAGGAATTCCAACCCGGCCAAAAATCTGATTTTTGATACTATGTGGACCAGGCCGGCCCTCCTCAAAAATACCATCCGCATGATGTGGGGAGTCCAAAAATCCGGGGCTCAAAAACTGGCCCGCCAATTGGGCCTGACCAAAATCCTGCCCGGGGATATACCCAAGGCAGAACAGATCCTGAGCGACGTACCCTTCCGTTCGGCCCGCTCCCAGCTCAGTAGCGTAAACCAAGCCCGTGGGGAAAAAAAATACACGGTCGGGTATTTTCTGGGCTGCGCCACCGATCTTTTAAACCCGGGCGTTGCCTTGGCTACGATTGACGTTCTTACCCGTAACGGCTGCGAGGTGATTATCCCCACCGCTATGAAGTGCTGCGGGTTGCCCCATATTGCCAACGGCAAGCTGGAAACCGCCCAAGCGCTGGCCAAAATCAACCTTAAAGTATTTAATTCCTACGATTTCGATTATATTGTCACTGACTGCGCCTCGTGTTCATCGGCCCTGTCAGCTAAAAATCTGGAATTTGTACTGAGTTCCTGCGGCCTTGAGGATGAAATCAAAAAATTTTCAGATAAAGTGGTAGACCTGACCAGTTTTCTGGTCAATATTATTGATATAAAAATACCGGACGGCAACCGGGTTGAAAACATCATGGTAACTTATCACGATCCCTGCCACCTGGCCAACGCCCAGGGGATCAAAGCTGAGCCGCGGGAACTGATTAAGCGCGTACCCGGCGCCGAACTGGTAGAAATGAAAGACGCCAACCGGTGCTGCGGTGGCTCCGGTACCTACAGCCTTACCCATTATGATCTGTCGATGCAGATACTTGATAAAAAGATGGATAACGTTGCCGCCACCGGTGCTGACCTGATTGCCACCTGTTGCCCCAGCTGCATGATGCAGCTTAATTACGGGGTCAGGCGGAAGGGGTTAAAGGCGCGGGTTGTGCATCCCGTGGAACTGCTAAGCCATAGCTACAAAAGTTAGCGGGGATAATCGCTGTCTAAAGAAAATAGCAATATATACGGCTGGCCTGGCTTAGATTAGGACCAGCCTTTCTCAATGTATTTATCCCCTGCTTAGATCCCCTGTGTCTCTATCTTATAGAATTTTCCAAAGCCTCAACGACATCCCCTAAAATTTTACCTGCTAACACCATGTCCTTTAAAACAGTTATGGCTTGATGGCTTGAAACCGCCACCCGGTAAGGCCTCGCGGAGGTAAGAGCTTCAAATATGTCGGATACGGCTACAATTTGGTCCATAACCGTCAGATTCCTTTTTCCCCACGGATACCCCGAACCATCAAGGCGTTCGTGATGATTACCGGCCCACTGGGCAATGTCTTCCAACCCTTTAATATTTCCTAAAATGGAATAAGTGTAATATGGATGCGACTGGATTATTTGTCTTTCCCTGACGTTCAGACTTGCTGGTTTATTAAGGATTGCTTCGGGTACTGCTAATTTTCCCAGATCGTGAAGATACCCGGCTATCTCGATTAACTGGATGGTAAAATCGTCAAAACCATATTCCACAGCTATCTTATGGGCAATTTGGCCGACTTTTTCTGAATGAGAACCGGTATAAGGATTTTTCCGGTCGATTATGGCTGTAAATGCTTTGCATATCTGTCCTACATCATGTATATCAAGGTATTGCCTGTAGTCAGGGGCACCTCTTTCTACCACTGTTTTTATTCTATCCGCTCGTAAATCTAGCCAAAATGCCTCTTTTGAGATGCATAAAAGCAACGCGGCCGCAATCTGCACATCACAATGTTTTACCTCTTTTATAACCCAACCTCGAATCCGGCTGCGATCCTCGGGCTCATCACTTATAGTCGAGTACATTGATTCAAATAATTCTCCGATATAAATTATCTTGGTAATAAAATGCGTATTATCGGGAATATGATTTTTATATTTGATCCGCTTTTTTAAATGCCAAATATCGGTTACCCGGGCAGCTATTCCTTTATGCAGGGGAAACAAACTATTATGAATTGCCAAAGCGGTTTGCTCGTCAAAAACTCCTCCCACCGGCACTATGTCATGAAGTAAGGATGCAAAATATATTTCCCTGGTTTCGTCGGTTGAAAGCCCTAACATTTCGGATATTCGGCTTGCAACGTAAGTGGTGCGCAAAGAATGGCCCCGATTGACTTTTTCCGCCAAGTCGATTGCCGATGATAAAGCGGTGACAAACTCGTTAAGGCTTATATTCAGTTTTGCCAGTGGTCTTACACCCACTTTGGCACACCTGGGCCTAAAAGTTTGATCCCTTGCCAGGGACGATTGTTTATTCACTAGAGCCTCCATCCTTATAAATCAGGTTTTGCTTACAACCGTTAGGGCCTGCGAAATACTGCTTAAGCTGGAGCTTGGCAGCATTTGATAAGGCTTTTTTATACGGTTGCAGATCTTTTTTACGCTTAAACAGGCTCCATGACTGTTGCAGTCAACCGGACACAGGATTATGTCGGACTTTTTGATAAGACCTTCCAGCTCCCTCTCTCCTGAGCGAAGATATCCGTCATGGTACTCAAAATTCCCACCCAGGTTTTCAATCAAATCACGGTAAAAGCTTCTTAGTTTAGTCAGCCCTCCGACAATCAAAACCCGTTTCTCACATAAACCGGAACAACATTCGTTTTGCAAACATTCCTGCTTATCCCAACTAAGACTGCGAATCAGGCTGTCTATCTCGTTGTATAGCTGCATATTATTTTCTTTCTGTACCCTTAAATCCGATTCCAGTCGTTCTTTTTCTTTCTCAAAATTATGTACAAGTTCCAGGCAATCACTTAAATCGTGTTCAGTTTGCTTGAGCTTGGCATTCAGATCCCGGTTTTCTTGAGCAAGCCTGTCTATAGGACTATTTACCTTGGGCAAATCCTGAGATCCGGGCGGAGTCGTTTCCAAGCTCTGCAGCTTTGTGGTTAAAGTCCGGTAGTTTTTTTCTAATAAAGCCAGCTCTTTAGCCAGTCCCTTGCTTTTTTTCTTTTCCTGCCGGAGTTTGTCCAGCAACTCAGATTTTACACGTAACATTCGCTCATATTCGCTTTTTTCCTGGCGCGTTTTGCCGCCATTGAGATGAGACATCATATGAACGTCGCAAAAAAACCTGTGCATAGCTTTTTCAGACAAACCTTGGTGCGTAACGGCTGCCCAGTACAGGCCGCAAATATCGCCTGATTTCACCTGTTCCTGCCATACCTTCATAAAATGGTCTTCATCATATTTGCCGAATTCCGAGATTTCATAGCTATACTTATCGTTTAAATGACTGTCCAAGCGGCGTGATATCTTGTTTTCAGAGTATAGGCCCTGCACCATAAAGGCGTGAATTTCATGGTCAGATAAAGTCTTGTGGTTTATATTCAGTTTTTTTAGAATCATTCTTTGCTCGTCAAGGTCCAGGCAGGTGCCGCAAACCGAGCAGAATAAATCACTGGGTATTTCCCACGCTCGTTTTCTTTTCTTGCTTTTATCCGGTACCAATTGCAGTTGGTTAACCGGGTTTTTAATATTTAAGCCATCCATAATATTAACTTCCTTCCCGAAGAATCGTTTTTATAAGCGCGATAGTTACCGCGGCTTCAAGCAACTTTATAAATCCCCTGTGGCAGGATTAAAAAATCGCTGGATTTAAAATATAAAATGACCAGGGAAAACTCAAAATAACAGCTCCCTCGAATTCACCTCCGCATAAAAATTGGTTTCCCTAATAATAAATCATTTACACATTTATGATAATGATTATCATTATCATAAATGTGTTCTAATTTTTTGTCAATAATTTCTTTTTTCAGACGGTGCGAAAACAGCTTGCAGAATGGCTATTCTTTTTCCTAAACAAATGATTTTTTGGCGAACATCTGTTTTTATTCTTCTTTTTTATGTTATAATTTAACAAAAATCGGAGGTGGAAACATGAACAGTTCCACTAATCTTAATCAGCGGCAAAAGCTGATACTGGATTTTATTGAAGCGAGAATCAAGACCAAAGGGTACCCTCCCTCGGTCAGGGAAATTGGCGAGGCTGTCGGCCTTAAGTCCAGCTCTACGGTTCATGCCTATCTGGTTCAATTGGAGGATAAAGGTTACATTAAGAAAGACCCCTCCAAACCTCGGGCTATTATTCCAACTTCCCTGGCAGCAGAGGCGGAAGCCGATTTGAATACCATAAATCTTCCCCTGGTCGGAAATGTGGCAGCTGGTACGCCTATTTTGGCAACCGAGAATATTGAGACCTATATGCCCATTCCGGTCGATTTTGTAGGCCGCGGTAATCACTATATCCTCCAGGTCAAAGGTGAGAGTATGATCGAAGCAGGTATTCTGAATGGGGATTATCTGATCGTCCGGCAGCAGGCGGAGGCAGCCAACGGTGAGATTATCGTAGCCATGTTGGATGACGAGGCAACCGTCAAAAGATACTACAAACGCGATGATTACATCGAATTGAGACCTGAAAACAGCACGATGCAGCCTATAATTGCGCCCGATGTAGCTATTCTGGGCAAAGTTACCGGACTCCTGCGACATATGTAAGTTCAAATATCCAAGCATGTAAAAAAGTCATTGAATTTACAGAGTGAGATTCCATGTGGAATATCAAGTTGCCGCCGTAGTCGGCTTCATAAATGCGGTCCAGGGCAACCGTGTAGAGGCTGGCTTCGGGGGCCCCGGGTTTAATCCGGTAATAAATGCCATAACCCCATTGCTCTTTGGCTAAAAGCCACTCATTCTTACACTGTTATACCGGTGCAATCATCATTTTTCCGCGTTCAGAGTTTCAAGGGCACATGCCAATTGATCGGGACAGGAAGTACCTTTGCCGTTGCAATCGATCCCTTTCAATTTACTGATTACTTCACGTATTTCCATTCCTTCGATCAGCCTGGCAATACCCTTCAGATTGCCGTTGCACCCTTTAACAAATTCAACGTTCGTAATCTTCCCGTCATGGATGTTGTATGATATTTTTTCTGCACATATACCTCGAGGTATATATTCTCTTCTTTCTCCGACTGATTGCTTTAATGCTTCCACCACCATTTTGACAATGGTTTCAAGCGTTAATTCCATTTAGATCTGCTCCTTTAATGCATCTGTTATTCTTGTTTGGCTCCTTGATTCTCATGTACACCCTCCCGGCTGCAAAGATAAGCTAAAATCGGAGGTTTATCTATACTTGGCCAAACATGTCCATCGATTCATAAACCTGCTATCGTATAATCTATTGACAGCCCCCCAAGCAGATACTTGGAGGGCTGCCGGTCAGGGTGAACCATTGCATTGAATCTGTCATGCCTAATGCTGCATTATGTTGATAGGTTGATTTTGTTCTCTCTTTACCAGTACTTTCAATGGCACATGCCATTATATTGATTTTTAACCTGCTGCTAGTCCTCGATAAAGGGTTCCAGGTAAGGCTTGGTCACACAAACCGGTTTGCTGCCCATAGCCTTCAAAGCCTTGTAAGCTACGTCACGCCCTACGATGGTGGCCTGCTTGACCGCCCCCGAGTCTCCGGTATAGCAGATTATATATTCATTGGAAAAGCTGGTGCCTTTGTTCGGTGATATCGCCATCGTTACTTTTACATCCGCCGCCTTCAGCAGCGCATCGGCTGCCAGTATCCCAATTACCGAGGGGGCTGCCCCTACCATTCCCCAGGCCTTTCCTTCGGTTCCGCCCAGATAAGTGCTTAATACCGAACTGGCACGGGCGGAATACTGCACTTCCAGGTGGCCGGCTTCATTTACATAGACTCCACCCATCTGCCGTTCCAGGTTAGCCATGGTGGCTTCAACTGCCCGCCGGGCATCGGAGACTTCCTCCGCCCCAAACAGGATCATGATGCCGTGTCCCGGCCCGCCCTTGGTGTCACGCGGCAGCTCCAGGCGTATTACTTCAGCGTTGCTGGCCTTGACTGCGTCGTCGGCGGCGCTCGCCTGCGGTCCGGCCCCGGTCCGGCTGCCTACCAGTCCGATGGAGCGGAATTTGGGATCAACTTCCAGTGCTTTCAATAAGGCCGGGTCAACATTGGCCAGCACTAATCCGATGGTATCGCCGGGGCCTACCCCCACAAATTCGGTAAAGCTCTCACTGCCGAATATGCCGCCGGGGCTGCTGTCAGCAGCAGGCTTGGCGCTTTGTTTCATCAATTCTTCCATTACCCGCTGGACGATCATTTCATTATCCATATCCTTAACCTCCATTATTTAATCGAATCCGGACTATGCTATTAATCCCGGCTTACTTCATATTCGGCAGCAGTTTTTCCGTGTCGGTGTGGGGCCGGGGAATAACATGGACGGATACAACTTCTCCCACTTTGGCGGCGGCGGCGCTGCCGGCATCAGTGGCAGCCTTGACTGCTCCCACGTCTCCGCGTACCATTACGGTTACCAGTCCGGAACCGATTTTTTCATAACCTACCAGGGCTACGTTGGCTGATTTGGACATGGCGTCCGCCGCCTCTATCGCCGGTACCAATCCCTTGGTTTCAATCATTCCCAATGCTTCCTGTGACATATAAAAACCCTCCTTAAAGTATTTAGTGAGTTAATTAGTTCCTAATCTATTAGGATCGTGTAAAATCAGTCGAATCAAAATGCAGAACGTCCGTAAGATAACGGTTCGCTTCACGCAATGCCGGTTCCACTGTGCTGACGTTGCCTGTAATCAATAAAGATCCGGTAAAACGGTCCACTACCACCAGTTCAACCTCTGATGTTTTTACCGCCCGGTCTGCGGCAATGATTACTGCCTCATAAGGCGTAATCGTCATTATCCCGGCGGCTGATTCTTCCGCCATGCCAAGCTTATCTACAAGCGCAGCATCGCAATGTGCAATCATGTGACAAAGAGTCACTTGTTTTCCGGGAACGGATTCCTGGATTATGCGCTGTTTCATCTCTGCCATGGCTGTTCCCCTTTGCTTAGTAATTGTATTTAACATTGCTACCGGCTGCAGCCGGGACCCCGTATGAAGCCATAATTGAGACTAAATGGCGTATATTAGGTTCATAATCCTCCCGGGCAGGCTGCTTAATTTCGCCCATAGGATAGGGTATTCCCAAAGCCTCATATTTTTCGAGTCCCAGCAAACGATAGGGCAATAATTGATATTGAACTATCCGGTTTTTCAAACGCTCAGCCACAAATCGGGCTATGGCATGAATATTTGCCTCATCATTGTTGTAGCCGGGAACCACCGGAGTCCGAATAATGACCTTGGCCCCTTTGTCAACCGCAAATATAATATTATCCAAGATCAGTTCGTTTTTAGCACCCGTATACTGCTTATGCTTCTGGGAATCCATAATTTTGATATCAGTGATCAATAAATCTGTATACGGCAAAACCTCTTCCAATGCTTCCCGTTTGCATTGAAGTTCGGTTTCCAGGCAAGTGTGAACTCCGTAACGTCTGCATTCCTTAAACAACTCCCGGATAAATTGGTACTGCAGCATGGGGTCGCCGCCGCCGCATGTTACTCCACCATTTGATTCTCTGTAAAACTGGCGGTCTTCCATAATAATGTTCAGTACTTCCCGCAGTGTATATTTGCGACCAAACACCTTAAGGGTTTCGTTCGGGCAGGCATCGGCGCAAAACAAACAATTGCGGCATTTGCTTCTATCAATGCTAGTTACGTACCCGTTTTCCACCTGCAATACCTTTTCATCCTGGTGGGGGCAGGCATGCAAGCAGCGACCACAAACATCGATGCCGATACAATCTTTTTTGAAAACACCCACCTGGGGATAAGGCTTGATGCTTTCGGGATTGCTGCACCACAGGCAGTTCATGGGGCACCCTTTAAAGAATATGGTGGTTCTTATACCGGGACCGTCATGGACTGTAAATTTTTGAATATTAAAGATAACCGCTTCTTTGGATGTGTTCTCTTTCATGGTGCGCGCCGGCCCAGGGCCAGCGTTACACCTCCCTTCCTGACAGTTGCAGGTCTGCTGCTATATTGGCTTAATCCTCATCAATCGAAGGCACTGTAAGCGTTGCGCCCAATCAGGTCATCCTGCAAGGCCTTGCTCAACCGTACAAACAATGCGCTGTAACCGGCAACTCTTACCAGGAGCCCCTGGTAGTCTTCAGGATGGGCCTGCGCATCAAGCAGGGTCTGATGATCGATGATGTTAAACTGAACTTCCATTCCCTTATGTTGGAAGTAGGTATCAATAAACCTGATCAAGTTCTCCCGGCCTATGTCGCCGCTTACGCAATTGGGTGAAAAACGCACATTAAGCAGAGTTCCGTTGCTGGCCCGCTGTTGATCCAGCTTGCCGGCCGAAATAGCCATGGCGGTAGGGCCGGTCGTATCATGGAAACCGACTTTGGTATGGACCGGCCCCAGGCAATTGGATACCGGCTCCATCGCCAGCCTGCCGTCCGGAGTGGCGGTCTGCCACAGCCCGATACCTACATTGGCGGATACGGAGAACATGCCGGGTACAATCTTGCCGCCCCGGGTGTTCATATGTCCATGCACCGAGTCTATCCAGCATTTGGCGGCAAATTTGGTAAACTCATCGGCATAATCGTTGTTATTGCCGAAATGCGGTATTTTCTCGGAATTGGACAGCGCATAAAGGTCTTCGTAGCCGACCCAGTTCTTTTGCATGGCATCTAGTAATTTCTCCGGAGTTACCTGTTTGGTTTTAAATACAACTTCATTAATGAAACTCAAGCTGTCGCCTACGGTCGCCATTCCCACACCCTGGGGACCGCTGAAGTTATAAACCGCACCGCCGGCGGTAACGTCCTTGCCGCTCTCCAGCGGACCTTCAAAGACGGCAGAGAGGAAGGGCAGGGGTTTTTTGCGTCTATGGGCAATCTCGGTGGCATTGATGACGGCTACCATTTGGTCCACCCAGTAATCCATCTGCTTACGGTAGGCTTCCATCAAATCTTCAATGCAGGTATAGTCTTTCAAGCCGCCGTATTGAGGGCCGAGCCGTCCGCCGATACCGCCGCATTTCTGGAAACGCGGGCAGCCGGGACCGCAATCCAAACATCTGCCGTCATTCAGGGCCATTTCAAATACCTTGGGCAGACTCATATAAGCGGAGTCATGGTTGCCCAGCTCCTTACCCGGAATATCCAGCTCTACGCACCCTACTACCGCATAATCCCTGGCATCTTCCAGGGCCTTGCCGGAAGATCCGGTTTGGGCCAGTATGCAGGAATCATCATTGAATATTTTGGGCAGCCCGGTTCCGATTCTCAAAATACTGGCAATTTTCACCTTGTACTCCCAGGGTGAATTTACATGCCAGCGCGTTGAAAGCCATGGCTCCTGCAACTGGGTATGGGCATGGGCTTCCAGCAATAGATAAGTTAAATCGTTGGTGGCATCCGAGCCATCCCGTTTCAGACCGCCAACGGTAACGGTTGAGCCCATGCCGGCTTCCGATGACAGGGTGGCTGAAATCTCATCGCGGAGTTTCAGCATTTCCCAGGTTTTGATAGACCAGGCCTCAGTAAGCTCAGCCGCAAATTGCTTGGTGATCTTGCCGGCTTTCATGTCAGCTTCATAAAAAGGATAGAGTACTTGGTCAAAACGTCCAAAACATAGAGCCTGGCCGTTGCTTTCAATATATCCCAGACAGTTGGTCATCTGATAAAGCTGCAGGGCCTGCCAGAAGGTTTGAGGCGGGTTTTCAGCCAACCAATCGAAGTTTTCGCCAATCTGCAACAGTTCCTGCTTGCGGGCCAGGTTGTTTTCTGCGCCAGCCTGCTCCCGGGCCAAGGCCGCATAACGTCTCATGTGATCACTGGCACCCTCTAAAACAATGAGCTGGGCGGTATAGTTCTCCCGCGCTTCCAGGCCTTCACCGGTTGTAGTATCACATTGCGCCAGGGCGGCGGTAATTTTTTGTTTGCGTCCGCCGAAACCGTCGGCCAAAATCAGTTCATGCCGGGGCATGGTATGGGCGGAACCATAATAATAGAAAAGATTGGGGGTGAATACCGGCCGGCCTCCTACCGTGGAGCCTTTTAGCTCTTCCTCGGTCAATAACCCGGTAATTTCGTCGGCAACCGTATTCCCGATCCAATATTCCTCCAAATCCAGCAGGGCTTTTTTTACGTGTTCCGGGGTTTCATAGCGGTCTTCCGGACGCCGGCAAATTCTGTCGCCGCGCAGTTCATCGCAAATCCAGTCATAAGAGAATTCCGGATAGATTGCCGCATGGCGTCCCATACACCCGGTTTCACCGGCTATAAGTTCATCGGGCATGATATGAATGGGTATTTTACGCAAGATATAGGCTATGGCTTTGGCGCATTTAATCACCTGCGGGTCGTTCTTATACATTTTGTAGGCTTCGGTCACCAAAATCGCCCGGTCGGCTTCCAGTTCCTGAACGGTGTCAAAAACACGCTTGCGAATGCGGTTGATGCGCGGGAAAGGCGAAATGTCCTCTTTTTTCCCTTTATAATCAATCAAATTATAAGCCATGTCAAAAGGCTCAAGACCGCCGCTGCCAAGCTGATTAAAATAATCATCGCTCTGGCTTGCACTAGAGTTCGGTTCGTTTTCCAACTGCTTCATTACCTGACTGACAAGTTGTGCAATTTGTTCTGCCGAAAATTCCACTATAATCGACCTCCTAGTTAATTCTTTCAGTGTAATCGGTTGTTCCCTGAGTTAAACTAAGCCCCGCATCACCTCTTTATAATTTGTTGATTGGACATTCGCATATTTTCAGCTCATTTCCGGCTGTGCGAAGCAGCCGCCAGAGCAATACCCAGGGGAGTCACCAGCAACGGTTTTTGCGGCAAATGAGCAGCCAGCCCCAATTGATTTTGGATCAGGCTTTGGAAGCCTTCAAAGCTGCAGCTCCCCCCCACCAGATAAAGATTTTCAACCGGATAGCCACCAATCAGCCGGGTCACAATTGTTGCTATCTTTTCCATAACGGGCCGAACCACCGGCAGCAAAATCCTTTGTTTTTCTGGAATACGCTTCAGGGCTTCGGCTTCTTCGATAGAGATACCTAAACCCCCGGCAATTACTAAATCAAACTGAAATCCTCCGGTAGGTTCGTCGTCCGTCGCTACAACTTCGCCTCCCATAAGGATAGATACCCCGGTGGTACCACCGCCGACGTCGATAACAGCGCCTTCGCTTATCCCTAGAGCCTTGGCTGCGGCAGTGGGTTCATCGACCATGGTTATGACATTTAAACCGGCGGCCTCAAGAATATTGGCGGTTATGCGCATGTTGCCGGTTTCGGTTTGCGGAGGAAATGCCGATGCGCCTACCAACAGGGGGTGGCCCAGTTTGCTGCGCAGGCTTTCCACCTGCCTGGTGACAATGTTTACAGCTCCCAGGTAATCGACGATGATTCCCTCCCGCGTCACCCGGGCGCTTTCTATTTCAGCTCCCAGCGGATTGCCTTCTTCGTCTACGGCCACTGTCACTACATTGGCAGTGCCGACATCCACCCCTAAGTAGACGTGGTCCGAAGGTGCAACCTTTTGGGGATGCAGCATCTTTTCAGTTAGCAGATGCGTTCGTTGATCTGTACAGGCTATATGATCCATTGCAGTTCACCTATAACAAAATCTCGGTCCTGGCATTGGGAATGATGGAGGTTGCAATCAAGGTCCCGTTTTGAGCGATCTCATGCATCCCAGCCCGCATTCCTTCTTCCACATTGGCCAGTTCGCCGTTGAAGAAAACGAAAGCCTTGCCGCCCATACCTCGCGCCAGACGTATTTCCATCAAATCCACCCGGGCCGATTTGGCAATTTTATCGGCCGCCGCCACGGCGGAAACAGCATCCATGGTCTCCAGCACTCCCAGCGTATCCAGCCGGCCATAATGGCTGGTCGCGCTAAGCGCCGAAAAAACCTGGGAATCCACATCGGTAAGTACGATTGAAGATAAAATATTTTCCCCGTCACGATTACAAATAGTTCTTTCAGCTTCCTGAACCGAACTGACGTCACCGGCTACCATCGCCACATATTTTCCCGGACATAACACCGCGGCAAATATTAAATCAACATCACTGGATTTCAGCATTAGATCCGCGGCCGCCAAGCCTTTGGCAACGCTGCGATATTCGATCAGGCCGATACAATCAATTTTCTTGATACTTTTCATGGTGGTCACCTCGCAATTTTAATACCTTGGGCATCCACTACGGTCACCTTGCCGTCTATACTGCTGAAAAGGTTGCTGGAAAAGCTTGTTCCCGCGGGAATCACAGCAACCAGCTGCCCTGCCCGGACTGAATCCCCCGCCTTTACTACCGGCGTTGCCGGAGCTCCGATATGTTGTTTTAAGGGCAAATAAATCTGGTCGGGGATAAATTGATAGTCGTTTACTATTACCGGACTATCGTACTGGTCAATATTCAATCTTGAACGCAGCCTAGCGGTGGGAATACGACGATAAGGCCTCCAGACTGACGGCTGGGGCTTACTGCCTTTATGGGGATTGGTTATTTGCGCTTTATTCAATTGCTGTTTGATAAAGCCATTGATGCGCCGGGGCGACAGTCCCATGGGGCAGCTGTACATATCGCAGGCGCCGCATTCCGAACAAGCCAGAGCCTGGGTCATGTTATCACTGTTGACGGACCAGCCATAAGCAGCATCTAAAATGGTCCTGTTGGGCTCACAATTGTAGCCCAACAGGCTGCGGGGACACAGATCGGTGCAAATACGGCATTGGCAGCATAAGGACCGCGCTTGCCGGAGCATGGTCTTCAGATCCCGGCGGGCATTGACAATGACCGGATTATCATTAGGCAATACTAAGAGCGCTTTGGTGGTTTTGGTAACCGCTTCGTCCAGATCCTCAACCAGTCGGCCCATCATCGGTCCGCCGTCAATCACGGATACATCTTCTGTCAGGCAAACCCCGGCAGCTTCCAGAACCACGCGTTTGGCAATACCCAGAGGTGCGCGGTATACGCCTGGATGATCCGTCAGCCCTGCCACCGTCAGCCATTTATGTGTATTTACGCTGCCTTTCTCCGCCTGAACCAAGTTCCATAAGGTCTCCACATTCAAAACAACTACTCCCACATCAAGGGGAATGCCGCCCTCCGGTATTGACAGGCCGGTAACCTCATATACTGTTACCACCTCGTCCCCGGCCGGATAAAAATCCCCCAGCGAAAATACTGCCAGGCTTCCGTAGTCTTTAAAAACCCGGTTCAGTTCTGTTATAACCCGGGCATGTTTGGCCTTGACCGCAAAGGTTACTTGGGCCGCTCCCAGCTCCAGACGCACCTTCTCAGCCATTTGGGCCAATTCCCTGGCATGAAAAAGCATCAGCATCTGATCGACTGTAATTAAAGGTTCACACTCAGCCCCATTTACAATGACATGGTTGACTTGCGCATCCAGCTTTACCTGGGTAGGAAAGCCGGCGCCGCCCGCACCGACAATTCCTGCCTGTAATGCCAACTCAGCTACACGGTTGCTCATTCCATTACCATCCTTGCTCTATTAAATCAATTAAATGACTAAGTTCGCAGCAACTTACGCAGTCAGCTCGCTGCGTTTGATTCCTGCCCAGTGCTCTTTTAAGTTATTCCTTGCTCTAATCATGAATATGACCAGAAGAATACTTTCCTAAAGTATAAGAAACGGTCCAGGTTCTGAATATTGCTCCAGCCGCATAATACCGCACCTTATTTGAAACTGTGGCTGACCGCTTTTCAGGGATATGAATGCTCAGCACGCATTTTGACCATTTGCGCACTTTATGTGACCAGGAAATTCTCCCCAGTATGACCTTATCGGATAATGGCCGGCAAAACCCGGGCAGGCAGAAGAGGGTTGAAAAATGCTGATTTTGCTTGGTAACCAGGTATTAATCTGAAGGAATACAGTGACATTCAATATAAAAACCAAGCAATAAATGCTTGGAGCTTTAACGAGGATATTAGAATTTATAACAATAAATTTTAGAGACCGGTATGTGTTTGCTCCACTTTCTTTTTGCTTGTATAAAACCGATTTGTTTTCTATCATTTCAACCAGATAATTCATTGTATTACCTGTTGCGTGATTATTTTGACATTTTCGGTACAACTGTCAGAAATACAGTATTATATTATTAATGTAAAAATCGGATATACTATTGTTAAAATTGTTAACCCTTTGTAAAGCAACATTACAGTTTTGCCGTTCTCGACGGGGAGGGGGTTATTATGCCAGAACCTGGTCATTTCTTAAACCTTTTGGATGTAGTACCGCCTGACTTTCTCAAGGACCTTTTGCACCGCTTTACCGAGGCAACCGGAGTTAAGACATTGATTACCGACAATCTCGGTAAACCATTGATCTGGCCAGACTGTCCCAGTGGTCTTTATTGCGATTTCTGCGACCGGATGCGGGCCAATCTCGACACTAGTTTAGAATGTGAAAAATCCGATGCTTTCGGGGGAATCAGCGCCTTCCATAAAGGACTTCCGTTCATATACCGCTGTCACATGGATTTTGTAGAAGTTGCAGTCCCAATAATAATAAGCAATCAATATCTGGGTGTTATTATGATAGGTCAGGTACGGGTTGAAGAAGATGAACACAATTCCATAGTTAAAAACATTTCTCCCAACATAGACCTCGAATCGAATCCGGAGCTTAAAAGCATCTATAAAAAATCACAAATTGAACGTCCGTTAATTCCTTTAGAAAAACTACGTGCTTTAGCCAATATGCTGCACAGCATTGCCAACTATATTGCAGAAATCAGTTTGAACAGCATTTTGAAGGATGCCAACAATCAGCTAAGTATGCGCATCCAGCACGAGGAACATTCCAAAATCGAGCTGGAAAGGAATTTAAAACAAAAAGAAGTGCACAGCATGGAAAGAAGCCTCAAACCGCAATATTTATTCAATGTTCTCAATACCATAAATAATCTGATACTGTTGGAAAATCCCCAGCGTGCTTCCGAGGTAATTTCATCGCTTTCCAAAATCATGCGTTATAACCTGAGGCATACCGACCAGTTTTCAACCATCGGGGAAGAAGTCGAAGCAATCCATGATTATTTGAAAATCCAGCAATTATCTTCAGAAGACAAGATTTCTATTCAAACCTCTGTAGGTGAAGATTGTATGGATGCAATCATTCCGCCTTTTTCCATTCAACCTTTTGTGGAGAACGCCTTCCAACATGGCCTGGAAGCAAAACTCCGAGGAGGGACGTTCTACCTTGAAGTTTCCAAATTAGGCAGCAAAATAAAAATTATTGTATCCGATAATGGAGTCGGCATGTCCACCATAACCAAATCTCAATTAATGGCCCTAAAAAAATCAGATTTTTCCAATACGGAATCCTTTCCCCTGATTAACTCTATCAAAATTTTGAACCATTACTTCGAAGACGAATTTAGCTGGGATATTAAAAGCTATGAGAATCAGGGCACAACCATAGATATTGTTATTCCCTATTTACCCAAAGAAAGAGGAGGGATCAACAACGGTTAATCTTATGGTGGTTGACCCAAGCCCTTTGCAAGGGCAGGCTTTCGAGCACATAATTAAAAAAAACCGCCCCGATATATCGTACGTAGGGCAGGTATTCTCGGGGAAGGCCGGTATTGAACTGGCTCAGCAGACCCATGCCGATATAGTTTTTGCTGAGATTTATATTGCGGGTACAGATGGGTTATCAATGGCCAGGAAACTCAAAGAATTATTACCCCAGATTCTGGTCGTAGTTCTAACCGTTATGGATGATTTTTGTCTGGTGGATAAAGCCTTGCGTATAGGGGTAAATGATTACCTGCTCAAACCGATCAGCCAAAAAGATTTGCTCTCGGTAATAGACAATCTTATTGATTTGAACAGCAATTCCCGGCCGATTCAACCTCAGCATACCGACCCGCTCCCTGCATACTATAAAGATCTTTTAAAACTGTTTAAAACCGGTACTATCGAACAAATCTTCAATCTGACCGATGTCATCGTAAGTGAGTTGTCGATAAAAACCGATAGAGAGCTTAATCAAATCCGATCTCAGCTGATTAATATTGCCACAGAAATTACCTCAGCTGAACAAAATGCCAATCTTAACGGAGTATTGACCATAGTGTACAAGGAGTTCTTATCGGATATTATCAAAGCGCAGCAGATCGAATGTCTGCTTTCATCATTTAATAACTATATTCAGAAGTCGGCTTCGTTGTATAATCAAGAAGATCATAGCTATCGGTTTGAAGTAATTTCTCGGATACAGGAAATAATTGAATTTCGTTTAAACGATAATATTACCCTGGAAAGCATTGCTGCAGAAATGTACTTTACACCCTCCTATCTGAGCCGCCTGTTTAAAAAAGAGATAGGCAAGAACTTCAGTGATTACCTGATTGACCGTCGTCTTGAAAAAGCCAAGATCCTCCTGCTTTCTACCAACCGCACCATCGACAGTATTGCCCAGGAAACCGGTTATGAAAACGCCAATTCCTTCCGCAGGCTCTTTAAAAGCAAAATTGGCATGTCAGCCACTGAATACCGATCTGTTAACCAGATGTCACAATAGTTATTATTCATAATATCACCACGGTAATTTATTTTATAAGTAATAAGGGCTGATGGAATGAACGCGCAGGTTCACTGACATCAGCCCCTGTTTAAGAAATTAATTTAAAATCTGTCTATTAAGCCGCCTCACTTGTACTGCTGCTTTTTACAAGTGCCGGTCCAAATCCTATTACTTCCTGCCCGTAAATCGTATTCAAGGTTACCCCGACACCTTGCCAGAGACAGGATATGACACATAAGATCAGTCCCCAAGCAGCGTAGAAACCTACTGAGGCTGAACCAAACAACGAGGCATAGGTAGTCCCGAGGAAAAAGATATCTGCACCGGCTATAAACATGGCGGCCGCAGTGTTAACTTTGAACGAAATGGGGGTAAATCCCAATAATACCAAGCCCATCATCAGATAGAGCCAGCCATCAACAAAAGCAGTATCAGCCGGGATAATCTGCAGCGCTTTAAACATGGTTTCAATACTGGCCATCCAAGTGAACACACTGAAGGCAAGATTGATATTACCACCCAGAATATCATTATTCTTAAGCTGTATAATACCGGTAATCGTCTGGACGATGGATGCCGCAAATCCCAAAGGAATTAAAACCATAGCGGTAGCCGGGGGGGTGTAACCTGCCGCGATAATAAACAATACCATTAAGAAAAAGGCAAGTACCATATTTTCAGCGGGGGCTGCACTGGCAAAACTGTCTTTATTCATGTCAACCATCCTTTCAATAATTAGTGCTTTCCATCTTTATAATTCCAGGGTTTGTTAATTAAGTTAGAGGTTTTAATGGTTTTTTATTTATTATTTTTAGTTCCGTTTTGAGGGATCAGCGCTTTCCCCTGCACTAACCTGAATTATTGATAAATATGAGCTTTCTCATCACCGCACAGTACTCTGAATGCGCCCTCAGCTAAAGCTTCCATTTCTTTTTCTCCAGGTTTGAAAATAACTGGTGCGATAAAGGAGATGCGTTTAGACAATTCCCTTTGCAGCCACTCTGAATTGGCCATACCGCCTGTAATAATAATTCCGTCGATCACTCCCTCCAAAACGGTAGACATCGCTCCGATTTCTTTAGCAATTTGGTAAATCATGGCCCGCAATACCAATGCAGCATAATCATTACCATCGGCTGCCATTTTTTCAGCTTCCCGCATATCTTTGGTCCCTAAATGGTCATACAGCCCTCCTTCGCGATGGATTTTCTTGATCAGACTATATTCATCGTATTTACCGGAAAAAGCTAAATGAACCAGACCTTTGGTGGGCAGCGAGCCAGCCCGGTCGGGACACATGGGCCCGGCCTCATAGGGATTGTTATTGTCAATGATTCTTCCGGCCCTATGAACCGTAACGGAAATCCCCGCCCCCAGGTGGACTACAATCAGCCGCAGCTCCTTATAAGGACGATCCCATTCTGCTGCCAGGCGTATAGCTACGGCTCTGCAATTAAGGGTATGGGCCAGACTGTTGCGCGGTACTTCTTTGAGCCCGGAAAAGCGCGCTTCAGGGCAATATTCATCCACCGATACGGGATCAACGATAAACAGCGGCAATCCATATTCCCCACCCAAATCCCAAGCCAGGGCGGCTCCGAGATTGGCGGCATGTTCTCCATATTCTGCTTTTTTAAGATCATCGATCATCAATTCATTGATAGAATAGGTACCGCCAATCATAGGTTTTAAGATCCCTCCGCGGGCTACAATGGCATCCAACCCAGCAATTTTAATCCCTTTTTCCGCCAACCAGTTGCGTAGTAATTTTCCCCGATAGTCACGCTGTTCATAGATACGGTTGAAAGCAGCCATGTCCTCGGATTTGTGGTCGATAGCTTCACTGAAGACCTTATAATCATCTTTGAATACAGCCACTTTAGTCGAAGTAGCTCCAGGGTTGATTACGAACAACATTGTCATTTCTAATCCTCGCCTCCATTTTGCAATTAAATATAGAAATAAATATCGTTAACGGAAAATAAATTGGGGCAGCCAAGACTTTGCAATCATTTCAAATAAGTATCAGAACTCAATAGAGATTCTTTGACCGCTATTAATAAAAGATCTTTAAATCATTAGCCTGCCTCAAAACCAATCGGCTTGCCCAGATAATTTTTCAAATCCTTTATCCCTGATCCTGTTACCGCACTAACGGAGAAAATTGTTGTGCAACCGGCAAGTTTGAGCCATTCCTTGGCCATTCCGACATCGGCCTGCGGATGATCAATTTGGGTAACGATGCCAATCACCTCGCGATTGGCCAACGGCGTAATATTAGGGCTGTATAGAGAATACGGTTCAGCTGCGGATAGAAGCAGTCCTATCACGTCGGCTTCAAAAGCGTATAGGGCCAGGGCATACCCAAAATGCCTGGTTTCGGCATATTCTCCCGGAGTATCAATAATCACGTCAGAATAATTGACGGATTGAGTTTTATGGTAGTCAATTGCTTGACCATTCAAGGCTTGAGTCAGAGTAGTCTTGCCGCATCCACTGCGGCCAACCAGCATAATCTTGCGCATGCAATTATCACCTTTATGTTCTCGTGATCTTACAAATAGTGAAGTCCAAGGTTCTCTGGCTATAATCCAAAATAGCTTTCAAAGTTGTTTCCACATTGGATATTGAACCGGTAATGATAAGCGTACCGCTGAAACGATCAACAAAACCCAAGTCTATGTTGGATGACTTGGTAGCAATATCGCTGGCGATTATTGCCATTTCCCCAGGGCTCATGGTCAGTACCCCAATGGCTGCATTGTTGTAATCCACATTCGGATTCAAGCCCAACTTTCTGAAAACGATTTCTCTGGGTTTGGCAATAATATGGGCCAATGTAATTTGTCGCCCCGGTACTGTTTCCTGAATAATTCTCATCATATTTTGGTCTTTTACTGATTGCAGCAAGTGGTTGTCGTCCAACTTTTATCCTCCTTCATTCAATCAATCAATTTGCAGGATATGCCGAAGAGCTGGGATCCCTGCGCCCGTACGGGCTGAAACCCTAAAAACAGGCCCAGTGACTCCGGCTCGACGAAGCCACAATTCAGCTTTTTCACAATTGGCATTCAATTCATCTATTTTTGTAATCACTCCAATTACGGGGCGGATAAACAAACGGACGAATCCCTCTGGTACCAACATTGAACGCTGATTTGCTGCCATAACCAAAATAATAAACTGAGCTTGTTGTGAACAGACCGACAGGATTGAATAACAATCAGGATTGTCACAATAATTCCCGGGCAGATCGATATAAGGGCCACAACAAGTCAGGCCCTGGGTTGGGGCAATGCGCATATCGGGATCATATTGTCCGAGTAGGGCAAAGATAAGTGAAGTTTTGCCGCAGCCGCTGGAACCGACCAAAAGATATTTGGTTGCAGCCATCAATCATGGCCTCCTGTATCATTCCTAATTGCCGTTATGGCGGCTTTAACTGCAGCAATATCTCCAAATAACGCCATCATGCTTATGCGTTGGGGGCAAGTGCCATTGATCTCCAAAGCGACTACATCCCCTGCTTTTTGTGCCAGATCGGCGAAATAATAGCAATCTGGTAATGAAGTCTGAAACAAACCTATCGCAGAACAGTTAACCATGATATCTTCCTTCAGGTGCGGTTGGACATTGATTCTGCGCAGCAACATTTCTTTAATCCCGGGGCTGGGGGCGCTGATTATGCGAAATTGCACTTATATACCTCCTTGCAGGGACGCCGGAGGTGGAGATTGCTCCTCACCCCCGCCCTATCTAAAAGTTTTTAGGAAGAATACCGTATCATCATGCGGACGTGGTATCACATATACAGAAACCAATTCTCCCACCTTGCGGGCGGCCGCAGCCCCGGCATCGGCAGCGGCCTTAACCGCTCCCACGTCCCCGCGGACCATAACTGTAACATAACCTGAGCCGGTTCTTTGATAACCGCATAAATAAACATTAGCGGATTTAACCATGGCATCAGCTGCTTCTATAGCCGGAATCAGCCCTCTGGTTTCGATCATTCCTAAAGCTTCCTTAACCACCTAAACAACCTCCTTTATTTATCAAGAGCGAGTAAGCACTGCTTCTTTAAAGGCCAGATCCTGACCGAGCAGACGAACAACCTTTGTACATGCAGCTTCTAAAGCGCTTATTTGACCGGTGACCAAAACTGTACCCAAATAACGGTCAATAAATATTACTTCCAAATCTGCCGACTTGGAGAAGTAGTCGGCCGCTACAATCGCGGCTTCGCCTGGTGAAACGGAAAGGATTGCCAGGGGAGAAACATCAATTGCCAGTTTTTGAGCTACCCGGACATCAGGATTGCTTATGATATGACACAAATTTATGCATTTTCCAGATACCTCTTCAGATATCATCTGAACAATTGTCTTCGGCATAATTTTCCTCCGCCACTAATTTACGGGTATGGATTCAGTCCATGATCTCCATTACATCGATAATACCAATGATTGCGGCATCCACCGGACCGCCCGCCGAGTCTTCAAAGCGACTGGCAGTACTTCCGGTTACCAATAGAACAATCTCACCCACCCCTGAACCTACAGAATCAACCGCAACCAGCAGCTTATCTTTATCAAATTCCCGGGATACTCCATTCATCAGAGCAACCATCAGGAGCGGCCGCCCGGTCAACTGACTGTCTTTTTTGGTTGAAACCACATGACCGATTACTTTGGCAATATACATTGAGCTTCTCCTCCACTCTTAACAAATAACGACTTCTATACCCCGTTCTTTGATAGCGTCCTTTGCCGCCGGAGTGATAATGGTCCGTGGAGATACGGTAATCGTGCTGCTGGTACCGGGTAAATCAGCAACGCTTAATATTTTCCCCGTAAATGCCGGCTGGTTTTCCGGTATAACTGCATCCATCGCCGTCGGCTTATTTAAATGATGCTGAACTGTGATTGCCAAATCTTTGGAATCGCACAGTTCCATCCCATAATCCTTTAACCTCTCTATATTGGCAGTCAACAATGCTCTGTAAGCCTGGGCCGCTTTATTATGCCCCATTTGCTCCCGGCACTGGTTGCGGGGATCACATGCATCTTTGACGCCGATTATGGATTTTCCGGATAATAGCGCTATCATGATCAGGGTCGTGGCCAGGTTGTCAGATATGCCATTGACGACCTTGGCAGCGGTATTCATGGTCATAACCGGAATCAGAACCGCATCGCATTCCGCCAGTACCCTGGTGATTTGATGAAAATCATCGGATTCGCCATGTACAGGCACTGGGCCTAAAGATTGCCGTAGGCTCTGCGGGGCAATCACGGTTGTGGCATTGGGGGTAAGTACGATCTCAAATTGATAACCTGCCTGCTGAAGCTGCTGCATCTGTGCGAGAACAGTTTCCAGCCCAATCATCCCGCCGGAAAACACAGCCAAGATTTTTTGGGCGGCAGGTTGGCTGCTTTGTTTGGCCAATTCTGCCAGTACCAGCGTTATCAGTTTTTCTTTGTCAATTTCAGTCATCTCAATTCACCCTTACCTATTTTTTCCCCTGATTGTCTTTAGGATTTTTCTTATGGACATTGGATGTCGTATTAGGCTTGGCATCCTCTTTGGGTTTTAGCGGTTCTTTCGTTTTGGTTTCCTCCGCAGCTTTTGGTTGTTCTGCTTTTTTGGGCTCCTCTGCTGCTTGGGGTTGTTCTTCGATTTTTGATTTATCCTGTGCAGCATTCTCTTCTGCTTCAATTTCAGGCTTAATCTTGGGTTCCTCTTCCGCTGCGGCATCGTTTTTTTCCGCAGACGCATCCTTCTCGGCCAGGCCTGTAGTTTGCTCTGCCTTTGATGGCAATTGGGGCTCAGTATCAAAGTTGCGTGAGAAAAAAGCCTCTTTGTTTCTTTCCAGCAACATTTGCTCCAGGTCTGCATGAGGACGAGGCATAATAACCTTGCTCATTACCTGGGTAATCTGATTGGCTACGGCACAGCCGGCATCGACTGCAGCCTGGACTGCTCCCACATCTCCGCAGATCTTGACATTTACCATTCCCGGTCCGCCTTTGGTTATCTCGTAACCGATCAGGGTCACGTTGGCTGCCTTTACCATAGCATCCGCACAGGCTATGGCGGTTGGCAGACCAGCTACTTCAACTACCGCTACTGCTCCGGAATATTTCATATATCCACCTCTTTTCATCGAAGCTATTGATTACAGCGCTCCCCTTAGTCCTACATTACCAATTAGTGCACAACGCATAGGTCTGGTAAAAGTACGGGGTGTGGTCAAACCGTCTCCGGTAGGCCCGGCAATGGTCATGGTCATATGACCTTCGCCATCGATTCCCGCACCATTGTATGAAGAGCCGTTCTTGACCAAAATTGTAGTAGAGAGCATTTTGGCATAACGAGTCATATGATCGATATTTTTGGAATGAATAACTGCGGTATGGCGGCGGTGGCCTTCAATCTTCATAGCCAGTTCCGCACCGCTGTCAAAATTTTTTATACGTACAATTGGCAGTATCGGCATAAGGTATTCTTCCATAACCAGTTCATGATCAGCCGGTGCTTCAAAGATAATGGAACGATAGCTGTCATCAACATTGATGCCAATATCTTTCAAGATCAAACAGGCATTTTTGCCGACATATTTTACGTTGGGTTTGCCATTGGGTAGAGTAACCAACTGCATCAAATCGTCAATTTGTTTGTCTTTAATCAAGTAAGCACCCTTCTGGCACATTTCCTGAATTAATGCATCGGCAATACTTTCCACAGCTATAACTGACTTTTCGCCCAGACAATTTATTCCATTCTCGTTGCTATTACCGTTAACAATGTCTTGAGCCGCTTTCTTAATGTCAGCCGTCTCGTCCACCAAACAGGGGGGATTGCCAGCACCTGCCCCAATGGCCTTCTTGCCACAGGACAGAGCCGCTTTAACTACCGCCGGCCCGCCGGTGGCTACAATCATGTCGATCTTGGGGTGATTCATTAATTTCCCTGCATTTTCGATCGTTGCATCTGTAAAGACCGTGCAGGTATTCGGTACCCCGTTAATCTCACTGATGGCTTCATTTACCAGTTCCACTGCCTTGATCGTAGTTTTTACAGCATTGGGATGAGCACTGATCACGGCGGTATTCCCCGCGGCGATCATGCACATGGCATTATGGACTACGGTGGCGGCCGGTGCAGTCGAAGGGGTTATGCAAGCCGCTATACCAAACGACCGGTATTCGATGATGGTCATGCCCAGGTCCCCTGAGAGAATCTGCGGCATTACATCTTCAATCCCCGGTGTTTTTTCCAATGCCATGTAAAACTTTTTCACTTTGTGCTCATAACGGCCAAAACCTGTTTCCTCAAGCTCCATCCGGGCGAGGATAGTTACATTGGCATGAATCTTATTGCGAATGGCCTCAATCATCTCGCCGCGTTTTTCTATACTGCACTTGGCCAGTTCGTAATAAGCGGTGCGGGCGGCTTCTACCGCATTGTCCACATCGTTAAATACTCCCGTGCAGCTGTTGGACGCTAACCCGTTATTCCCAGATATTATATCGGGGTATATTGGTTTATTGCCGTTTTGAATTGCCATCACCGCAAGTACTGCTGCAGTAACCTGTTCTACAAATTTTTGGTTTACTTCCAAGATTGAACCCTCCCTTTTAAGACTTAACCACGAATAATTTCCACTGTGTCGCCCGTCTTGATATTGGCCGTATTCCCTTCATCCGTATCGATATGAAATTCATTGACCCAGCCCTTGCCGGTACGAACCACAACGTTTTCAAAGACCACGGCACGATCACCCGGCGTGCGTGCTGTAACAATATCCCCATCCTTAAGCCCCCAGGCGGCTGCCCTATCCGTGTCCATATGGGCATGACGCCAGGCTACCATTACCGCATTATTGTTGGTTACCGAACCCTTGGGACCAACAATTGTGATCTCCGGAGTTTTTCCGGTCTGTCCGGATTGCATAACAGGCGGTACCACTCCCAGATGCCGGGCATCAGTAAACGCCAGTTCAACCTGCGTGTTACTGCGTAAAGGCCCCAGTACGCGCACCCCGGTTAAAGCTCCTTTTGGTCCGGCCAGTATGACCGTCTCCTGGGCGGCAAACATGCCCGCCTGGGAAAGGGGCTGATGTTCGTTCAGCTCGTAACCCTGGCCAAACAATTCGTCCAGATCTTGGCGATCCAAATGGATGTGGCGGTTTGAAACCCCCACCTTTAATTTGATTGGCTCCGGGACCGAAGCCGCCCCCGTCGGGGGGAGCGGTTCCGGCCGGGCTGCTGATTGTCCGGACGCCTCCATATATTGCTTTATGACTTGATATATAATCTCTTCTTGTGAATCTGCCATCCGATTCCAGTCCTTTCTGCTGCTAATCCTCGATAAAGGGTTCCAGGTAAGGCTTGGTGACGCAAACCGGTTTGCTGCCCATGGCCTTCAAAGCCTTGTAGGCCACGTCACGGCCTACGATGGTGGCCTGCTTCACCGCTCCCGAGTCGCCGGTATAGCAGATTATATATTCGTTGGAAAAGCTGGTGCCTTTGTTGGGCGATATCGCCATCGTTACTTTTACATCCGCCGCCTTCAGCAGCGCATCGGCTGCCAGTATCCCAATTACCGAGGGGGCTGCCCCTACCATGCCCCAGGCCTTTCCTTCGGTTCCGCCCAGATAAGTGCTTAATACCGAACTGGCACGGGCGGAATACTGCACTTCCAGGTGGCCGGCTTCATTCACGTAGACTCCGCCCATCTGCCTTTCCAGGTTAGCCATGGTGGCTTCCACTGCCCGCCGGGCATCGGAGACTTCCTCCGCCCCAAACAGGATCATGATGCCGTGTCCCGGGCCGCCCTTGGTGTCACGGGGCAGTTCCAGGCGAATTACTTCAGCGTTGCTGGCCTTGACTGCATCGTCGGCAGCGGTAGCCTGCGGTCCGGCTCCGGTCCGGCTTCCTACCAGCCCGATGGAGCGGAATTTGGGATCTACTTCCAAAGCTTTTAATAAAGCCGGATCAACATTGGCCAGCACCAGGCCGATGGTGTCGCCGGGGCCTACCCCCACAAATTCGGTAAAGCTTTCACTGCCGAATAGGCCAGCCGGGCTGCTGTCAGCAGCAGGCTTGGCGCTTTGTTTCATCAGTTCTTCCATTACCCGCTGGACGATCATTTCATTATCCATATCCTTAACCTCCATTATTTAATAGAATCCGGACTATGCCTTTTAAGCCCAGCCTACTTCATATTCGGCAGCAGTTTTTCCGTATCGGTGTGGGGCCGGGGAATAACATGGACCGAGACAACCTCACCCACTTTGGCGGCGGCGGCGCTGCCGGCATCGGTGGCAGCCTTAACGGCTCCCACGTCTCCCCGTACCATTACGGTTACCAGGCCGGAACCGATTTTTTCATAACCTACTAACGCTACGTTGGCTGATTTGGACATGGCGTCGGCCGCTTCGATCGCCGGTACCAATCCCTTGGTTTCGATCATTCCCAATGCATCTTGTGCCATAATATCCTTCTCCTTTAATCTAAATTTTTATATTCCCCCGGTTCGCCGGAGCCATCTGCTGCTGATAACCATCCCGTCTTTTTGGGATCCTTTAAGCCCAGACCCGCTGGAACCTGGATATAACCTTATAGTTGTTAAGAGCCAATTTATTATTCAAAGCTATCATGCTCATGGCGGTTAATAACCTCGTCCTGGAGTAATGGACTTAATCTGGTGAAATAAGCACTGTAAGCAGCAACGCGTACCAACAGACTGCTGTAATTCTCCGGATGGGCTTTGGCATCAATCAAAGTTTGCTTGTCCTGCAAGGTAAGCTGGACATGCTGAACTCTCAGTTTAACCAGAGTCTCCAGGAACCTGATCAAGTTATCCCGGCCGACTTCGCCTGAAACCACATTCGGGGTAAACTTGAGATTCAGCAGGGTCCCGTTACCCATACGCGGACTGTCCAGTTTACCAACCGATTTAAGTACAGCCGTCGGGCCATTGAAATCATGACAGCATTTGCTGCCATAAACCGGATTGATACTGTTGGAAACCGGTTCATAAGCACGACGTCCGTCCGGAGTCGCTGCCAGACACGAACCCAGACCCAGATTGCCGCCGCCGCATAAACAGCCGGCAAGAATCTTGCCGCCGCGGGCGTTTTTATATTGGCCAAACTCATTAATGAAAGAATTAACCACAAAATGAGCTATTTCATCGGCGTATTCATCATCATTGCCATAGTGGTGCACTTTCTCGCTGTTGACCAGTTCATAGAGGGCCTCGTATCCTTCCCAGTTGCTGTGCAGTGCCTTTAAAAGCTCTGCTCCGGTTGTTTTCTTTTCTTCAAACACCAGCTGTTTAATCGTGCATAAGCCGTCGGCAACGGTGGCCGGACCAACAATCTGGGGACAGAGGAAATTGTAGATGGCGCCGCCGGCGGAGGCGTCGATACCTTGGTCAATACAGCCATCTATGATCGCGGAAATATAGGGCAATGGTTTCAGACGGTTGTGAACAATATCTTCAGCATTCATGAAGGTAACAGCCTTGTTCACCCAATACGCCAACTGTTTACTATAGGCTTCAGCTGCCTCTTCATAAGACTTGAAGTCCGCCAGTCTGCCGGTGCGTATTCCCAGACGCTCGCCGATGCCGCCGCAGATGTTCCAACGCGGACAGGCGGAACCGCAATCGATACAGCGCCCGTCATTGATTGACAGCTCAAATACCTTACCGACGCTGAAATAACAGGCATCATGTTCGCCGTACTCTTTACCGGCGATAGACGGCTCGACACAACCAACAATGGAATAGTCGCGTGCTTCTGCCAAGGTTCTGCCGGCTTCCATCATAGAGAGTAGATTGACCTCATCGTTAAAGAGTTTGGGTTGTCCGGTTCCGATGCGAATGACATTTACAGTTTTGACTTTGAATTCCCAGGGGGTATTATCATGCCAGCGTACAGACAGCCAGGGATCGGGCGTATAGGTATGGGCATGGGCTTCAAGCATGAGATAGGAAAGGTCGTTGGTTGCATCTTTCCCTTCACGGGTAAGACCTCCGATTACCACCGTTGTGCCTGCTATACCGGCTTCAGATTGGAATAACCCGGTGAATCTGTCCCGGAACTTCAAGAGTTCGTAGGTTTTGATGCACCAGCTTTCGATAATTTCTGCTACAAACTGTTTTGTTACCAGTCCGTTCTTCATATCTCTTTCATAGAAGGGGTAAAGCATCTGGTCAAAACGTCCATAACCAATCGAGTGCCCGTTGGAGTCAATTACGATAACATTGGTAGCCAGATGATAAAGCTGCATGGCTTCCCAGAAGGTACGGGGCGGATTCTCTGCTACCCATTCGACATTCTCAGCCATTTTCAAAAGCTCCTGGCGGCGTGCGGGATTATTCTCAGTCCCGGCCTTTTGACGCGCAATCGTACCGTAACGGCAGAAGAAGTCCTTCACTGCGTCCAGGGTAATCAGAACCCCGCTATAAAATTCCCGCTTTTCAATATCTCTGGGATCGGTAAGGACCAACTCAGCCATTTTGGCCTCAATTTTCCGACGGATACCGGTGAACCCGATTCTGAACAAGGTCTCGTAATCCGCTATGAAGTGGCCGATACCACCGGACAGATGCAGATTGGGATGAAATACCGGCCTTGCCCCGGGCAGTACGGATCCTTTTTTCTCTTCGTCGCTCAATATCTTGGCGATATTATCTTCTACCGTACGGCCTTGCCAATAATCACGGATACTCATAATATCTCGCTTGGTCTGATCGGTCACGACAAAACGGTCCTGTTCACGTTTCTCAATGGGGAAGTTGATCATTTCATCACAAATCCATTCCAGCGAAAACTCAGGATAGAGCGGTGCGCATCTGGGAGGACAACCCATATCGCCTACAATCAACTCATCCTCATAAACATCGACCGGCAGGCTACGTAATAGATAGGCCAGTACATTGGCAGCTTTTATAATGGGCGCATCATTTTCATATTTTTTAAACGCTTCGGTAATCATGAGGGCTCTTTGGGAATCGATGGTATCCGGAAGGGCGTGTATTCTTCTTAGGATCTTATTGGTACGCTGATAAGGAGAAAGGTCTATCTGCCCTTTCATATTCTGGCTGGGGTACTCCTTGTCAAATGGGTCATTGCCGCCTGTACCAATTTTGGCCCGCTCATCGTTAAAATTTAAATAGGGCAATGCAGACGTCTGTGAAGTGTTTTGCATCTGGCGCATGACATTACTGACGATATCGGATATCTGTTGTGGGGTAAATTCCATAGTGCAGCCTCCCTTTTCAATGTTGCTAAACTATTGAGGTTAAATTTTTGTAATACAAACTAGCCGGTCTTTTATTCACACCTCCTTTAACATTTAAGGCGTTTAGGAGAATGGATGCATGTGTTTTAACTGACAACAGCTTACGGGAATGCTGTTGTTTGCGATATCACCTCATGTGAACAGAACCTCGATTTTCCTATTCAAATTGGTTTGCCTTAAAATAAGGGTAAGTTTAATTAAATTACTCCCTATCCGAATTTGTCATTGATGGTTATTTTCATGACATGTTGTTTTAAGAATGAAATAAAGGAATTGACTTTGACCAAGAATGGGGAGGCCTTATTCAGCGTAATTTGTCCGATGGCAACTTCTTGCCCCAAAACAAAGTAAATCCCGGTAAATAGTTGATTTTACCGGGATTTAGGAAAACACTGTCTGTTCTGACACCAAATCATTTCTTGCTGCTTGAACACAACTGTTGGATTTTTCTGACCTTCATCAATTAATCATTTTACCTATAAAAAATGTGTTCCATATCATTCAGGGACTTGAACCCGTAAAAACGAGCCATGCATTCAAGGGTCATCTCACTGAGATTGACAGACTGAACCTCTGCCTGGTAAACATCCTGAAGACACAAGTTCAGTGTCTTGACTGAATATGTGAGTAATTCCCCCCGTAAATATGTGTCTACCGAGGTCCAGGTTCCATTTTCGGTGGCTGGACGCCCAAATGAACGCACATTGGGATATAGCCGGTCAACCTCATTATTCCACCTGGTAAACACTGCCATAATTTTTTCCACCAATTGGGCTGCATCATATGTTACCGGACGCAAGTCTTTTTTTATCATTTCGTATTCATCCGGATGGGTTACTTTCATCATATGAGCATATCTTTCAGCCGCCATATTTACTTTCTTACTTTGGGCGGATTTTAGGTCATCCAGATAACTGGCCAGAGTTTCTTCGCTCCAAATTAAGTGCTGTGATTCCCGCATGATTCTAAATGTGGCAGGGTCTTCTCTACAGCCGTCGGGATCATCAATAGCTGTAATGGAAATCATCATTTCCCATTCTAAATAAATGATTTCATTAATAAGTTCTTGTTTCGTCATTTATTATTACCACCTTTGCACCTGTAATTTTGCCATCTGGTTATTGTTGTAGCAGTTCACTCCATTCTTCCCTTCTGCTCTATATGTAATTGTAGTTAATAAGTACTTGTTTACGATATAACCGTTTATGTTAAGACTAATACCAATTCTGAGCACCAAATCGAACAGTTGTACAATAAGTACTATTTATGCACTCAGTAATTCATTTTTTGCATATTCATGAAATGCTGCATCCATGCCGCCGGGCACACAAAAAAAAAGGGAAACAAAAAGTAATTACCTTTGCTTCCCCCTTGGATTCATGACTTATTCCGTTTTACCGTAGCCGTATAAAACTAAAACTTCTCCAGGTACTCGTTCAGTTCCCAGTCGTAGACCTTGGAACTGTAGCTTTCCCATTCTTTGGTCTTGGCCGTAACAAAGCGGGAATATATGTGATATCCCAGTGCTTCCTGAATCACTCTGTCCTTCTTCAGCTCTTTAATGGCCTCATACAAGTTTTCCGGCAATGAGGCAATACCTTGTTCGTTGCGGGTGGCCAGATCCATGTCATATATGTTCTGCTCCACCGTCGGGGGCGGAACCAATTGATGGCGAATTCCCTCCAAACCGGCTTTAAGTATAACCGCCAGACCCAGGTAAGGATTACAGCTGGGGTCGGGACTGCGCACCTCGATGCGAGTACTTAGCCCACGCTTGGCCGGGATTCTGATCAGCGGGCTGCGGTTGCGGCATGACCAGGCTATATAAACCGGGGCTTCATAGCCGGGTACCAGTCGTTTGTAGGAATTTACAGTAGGTCCGGTGATTGCAGAGATAGCCGGAGCATGTTTCATAACCCCGGCAACGAAACTGCGGCATAGTTCACTTAACCCATCCTTCGAGGAGGGATCATGGAATACATTCTCACCGTCTTTAAATAATGAAATATGCAGATGCATGCCTGAACCATTGATACCGTATACCGGTTTGGGCATAAAGGTGGCATGCAGTCCATGACGCTGGGCCACGGTTCTAACCACAATGCGGAAGGTCATAATATTGTCTGCCGTTTTAAGGGCATCCGTGTATTTAAAGTCTATCTCATGCTGACCCGGAGCTACTTCGTGGTGGGCAGCTTCAATTTCAAAGCCTATGCTCTGCAGGGTCTCAACCATATCGCGGCGGGCATCTTCCCCTTTATCAACCGGCGGCAGGTCGAAATAGCTGGCTTTATCGTGGGTCTGCAGGCTGGGAGCACCATTCTCGTCAACCTGAAACATAAAAAACTCAGGTTCCGGACCAACCTGCATAGTATAACCCATTTTCCCGGCCTCCTGCAATACCTTGGATAAGGCATAACGCGGGCATCCGTGGAAAGGTTTGCCGTCCGGGTCATATATGTCACAAATAAGACGGGCAGTCTTGCCGGATGAGGTGGGGCTTACCCAGGGAAGCACCAGGAACGTGTTGACGTCCGGTTTAAGGTACATGTCTGATTCTTCAATGCGAACAAAGCCTTCGATAGATGACCCGTCAAACATTAGTTCATTATTCAAGGCCTTGCCCAACTGTTCAACCGGGATGGATATGTTCTTGAGAACTCCTAAAATATCAGTGAATTCTAACCGGATAAATTTTACGTTTTCCTCTTGGACTATTCTGATAACATCGTCGCTATTCAAAATATATCCCCTCCTGTAAATTATGCGTTTGTCAACCAAATTAGGTTACCACAAATAGTCTTTACGATCAATCAGAAGATTACTATAAGAAAGGATATCAACATTCCCATCCCGATAATCACCTTAAAAGCAATTCCCGAAAACAGACCGATAACTGCGCCGGTTCCGGAACGTACCGACTGGCTCCAGTCGTTGCCCTGCATCAGCTCTCCGATGAACGCACCCACCCAGGGACCGATCAGCAACCCGACCGGCGGAAAAAAGAGCCCGGCCAAGCCGCCCAGCACTGCGCCATAAAGCCCCATTTTACTTGACTTGAAATATTTGGCCCCCCAATATACCGCAAGATAATCAACCAACAGCGACAAGATGGTCAATACCGCCATAACCGTCAAATAGGCGGGGGTAACTGTCTGAAATCCTTCATACCACCCGTAGGCGGCTATAGCTATAAAGATCACCGGTATACCCGGCAGAACCGGCAGAAAGGTTCCGGCAATGCCCAGCAGGATGACAACCACAGTAATAATCACTATTGCCGTATTCATACTCTATTCCCCTTTCGCAAATGATTCCAACAATCCCTCGATTAGTTCCTTAACCACAAAACGTACATGTTCATAGGTCAAGCCTCCCTGAAAATACGCCACATAGGGTTCCCGCAAAGGTGCATCGCAGGACAGCTCGATCGACGAACCCTGAATAAAAGTCCCGGCGGCCATTACTATGCGGTCGGTATATCCCGGTACCTGACCGTATTCCAGGGTCACATCACTGTCAACCGGAGAACCGCTCTGTACTATCTGACAGAAGTTTATTACCTGTTCAGCGTTGTTCAACTTGACAGCCTGTACAATATCCCCACGTTTTTCTTCCCAGCGGGGATATACCTCAAAACCCTGCCGGGCAAATACATATGCCAGTAAAGCCGCTCCCTGCATGGCTTGCATTACTGTATGGGGAGCCATGAACAAGCCCTGATATAAGGCTCTTTTATTGACCAGGCTGGCCCCCAGGGCTTTACCCAGACCCGGGGCGGTCAATTGATAAGACACCTCTTCCACTAGGTCCTTTCTGCCGGCTATATATCCGCCGGATGGAGCCAGACCCCCGCCGGGGTTTTTTATCAGTGAGCCTGCCATGAGGTCCGCCCCGGCCCGGGATGGTTCATAGACATCGGTAAATTCCCCGTAACAATTGTCAACCAAAATGATAGCAACCGGGTTGGCGGACCGAATGGTTTTCACCAGGATTTCTATATCTTCGACCCGCAATGACGGCCGCAAGCTATAACCGCGTGATCTCTGGATCAGAACCAGCCGGGTATTGGCATTGACAGCCCTGGCAATTGCGGCCGGATCTGGTTGTAATGAGTTATTGAGCGGCACCTCATTATAAATTATGCCTCTATCTATTAGTGTCCCCCTATCAGGTGTTTTCTTGCCGATAACCTGGCAAAGAGTGTCATAGGGGCTGCCCAGTACGGAAAGCAGCTCATCTCCCGGTCTTAATAATGCCAGCAGACAGGCAGCAATCGCATGGGTGCCTGATACAATCTGGGATCGCACCATGGCGTCCTCGGTTTCCATTATTTCTGCATAAATGCTTTCCAATTCGTCCCGGCCCATATCCCCATAGCCATAACCGGTCGAGGTAGCAAAAAAACTCTCTCTTACCCGGTGCCGCTGCAACGCCTTTAATACCCTGGTCTGATTGGTATAAGCGGTTTCTTGATATAGGCTGAAAACATCGCGCAGGCTTGTCTCCGCCTGGCGTATTAGTTTGAGGGCATCCACTGTATTCTCCACCACTTTCAAAATAATTTAAATGTTTAATAGACGCGGACTATCGCTGACCCTTCGGGCGCGGACTAACACGGATTTATTCCTAGCATAATTAAAATACTTCAATATGAGGATTTTGCATAATTCAACAATACAACAAAATCACTCTGTGATGTCATTCTGAACGAAGTGAAGAATCTCATCGATTCACTGGCTATAAGATTTCTTCTTAATGCAGCCAAATTCTGTGCCTGTCTGCGCCCGCAGGGTCCGCGTTGTCCGCGTCTATTATAATTAGCTCACTCCGCAGGGCAGGTCGGCATCTTCTATGATCATTAGATCCTTGCGGGTCAGGTAATCCCTATCCACGATGCGCAAGGCTTGCAGCCTGATTGATTTTTCGACCAGGTTGCGTATATATCTAGCGTTACCGCTGTGGGGATGATGGCTTTTTACAAATTCGCCCAACATGGTTTTCAGTTTCCAACGGCACCTGCTGCTCAACTCATAATCCCGTTCCGCATACATTTGCAGGGCGATTCTAAACAGCTCCTCGCTGCTATAATCGGTAAAACTAATCTGTAAAGGGAACCGCGATCTCAAACCCGGATTCGAATTAATAAAAAATTCCATTTCATGACAGTACCCGGCTAAAATAACGATTAGGTTATCCCGGTGGTCCTCCATGGCTTTGACCAGGGTGGCTATGGCTTCTTTGCCAAAATCCTTTTCTCCCCCCTGGGCCAGGGTATAGGCTTCATCCACAAACAGAACCCCGCCTATGGACTTCTTCAATATTTCTTTAGTTTTAAGGGCGGTGTGACCAATATATTCTCCCACCAGATCTGCCCGTTCAGCCTCAATCAGGTGCCCCCGGGACAGAACCCCGATATCATGAAAGACCTTGCCAATAATACGTGCAACCGTAGTTTTGCCGGTTCCGGGATTCCCTTTGAAAATCGCATGCAGAACGGTCGGACTGGCTTTTAGACCCTTCTCCGCTCTTTGCTTCTGAATCAGGGAAAAGGCTGTAACCTCAGCAATAGTACGCTTAACCTGCTTTAATCCTATCAACTGTTCGAGTTCCTGAAAAGCATCAGTTCGGACAAACGAAGGCGGAGCGGCCTGGTCAACCGCACGCTCCTCGGATTCCTGGGCAGCACTCTTGAATTTCATGGATATCTCCATTCCCCTCACCACTCCAATTCAAATCTATCCTATATATATGAAAAACAGACAAGAGTGGTTACACTTTGGAGCACTGCGACTAGGCGTAAGGCTGCCGGCATTGGATCGCTTGTGCATATAGTATTTCCAGGGCAGGCAGGCTACTGGTATCTTACCACATTTTGCCCTTCGACTTACCTCATAATGTAATTCCTTTGATTTTCCGGAGCGCTGGGCTCCGGCCGACACACAAAAAAAGGCACTGTCTCTCGCGAGATAATGCCCTTCTTGTTGCTTTTCTATATCGGTTGGGGGTATAAGGCGGTAAACTTTCCCGGTTAAATCGTGCTTCTTGGTCCCGGGAGCTGGTATCACTGATTGAAATTTCCGCTCCCTTTTAGCCCTCATTCTCCATTTTGGCATCTATATTTATAATGCCGATGGCCTTTATTGGTTCCACGGTGGACATGGCGTGCTTATATACCAGTTTTTGTCTGCCGTCGACTTCAACAATAACGGTAAAATTATCAAACCCCTTTACCATTCCCTTTATCTGAAATCCATTGACCAGGAATATGGTAACCAATATTTTGTCTTTTCTCACCTGATTTAAAAAAGCGTCCTGCAGATTAAACTGGTTTTTCGTCATCAAGATACGACCCTCCACTCAAATATTTGATCCTGAACCATCTTCCTATATTCTACACTCTAATTAATTGTCCTTCCATAAGATCACAAATTTTTTCCAATATTATTTCAGAATTCGAAAATTCTGTTAGATTAAACCAGTGTATGCGTTTGTCTCGGTTGAACCAGGTATACTGGCGTTTGGCAAAATTGCGGGTTTCCTTTTTGATTTCATATACCATGGCTGCATAGGTAAGCAGGCCTTCCAGGTAGTTGTATACTTGTTTGTATCCCAGAGCCTGCATGGAATTCATACTCAAGTCGTAACCCTTCTCTCTCAATCGGGCTACTTCTTCCACCAGGCCTTCTTTTATCATGGCATCGACCCTTTGCTCAATACGCGCGTATAATTCAGTTCTGTCCATATATAATCCTATGGCGCACAGGCGGTAGGTGTCCTTGTTCTGGTTCTGCAAGCTGGAAAAAGGCCGGCCGGTTAAATCGTATACCTCCAGGGCCCGGATTATTCTCTTTTTATCATTGCCCCCGACTTTAGCTGCATATGCAGGGTCTATGGCCAGCAGCTGTTTAAATAAGTATTCTATCCCTTTATCGCTGCATATTTGTTCCCATTGGGCCCGGATTGTCTGAAGGGACTCCATGGGGAAAAAATCGTAGTTATCGACAACCGCCTGGTAATACAGACCGGTTCCCCCGACCAGCATCGGAATACGTCCGCTCCCGTTTAGCTTGAATATGGCCTGCTGAGCCAGGCGCTGGTAATCGGCCACGGTAAAATTAAGGTCAGGCTCCGCAATGTCAATCAGATGATGGGGTACCAAGTCGCGCTGAGCCGGACTGGCCTTGGCGGTGCCGATATCCATGCCCCGATAGACCTGCATGGAGTCGCAGGAGATTATTTCTCCCCCTATTTTTTGCGCCAGCTTTATGGCCAGCTCTGTTTTTCCGACAGCGGTCGGGCCCACCAGGGCCGCTAATTTCAGCATGTTATTCCTCTAATCGCTTGTTTATTGCACCAACACTTGTTTATCCCACTTCTATGACACCATAGGCAATGGGATTATGCTTGCTGCCTGTCAATCGGGCAAATCCCAGCCGTTCAATTTCACCGTCGGCTGCCCGGGATTTTAAGACCACCCGTTTCCTTGCCACCCGGCAGGCGATTTGAACAACCTCCCGGTCAAGCTGATCGTGATTGGCCAAATGGCGCAGCGGTGAAATAGGCTGACTGTGCAATATGGGGTTGATAAACATGGGATCAAAGTAAACAATCTCATAGGTTCCGCTCGCCTGGCTTTTTAGATAGGCTCGGTGGTCACAGTTTATTACTTCTACATGTTTTATGGCTTTATCCAGCCAGGGCATATTCCCCGCGTACATGCTCATGCCCCATTTAATAATCTGGGCAATTAAGGTTTGCGATTCCAGCCCGGTTACCCTGCCCGTTCCCGTAAAGTACGCCGCCACAATGGAGTCGGCCCCCATTCCCAGGGTGCAGTCCAAGAAACTATCCCCGGGCTGCAAGCAGCATGCCCTGATCATAAGGTCTTCCTGCTTCTGCTTGCGATAATCGGCGATACGGCATTTTGCCATACTGGGGTGAAAAAACAATTTCTCATCACGGTAATAAAGAACCGGACCGGTGTTTTCCCAGACCACTACCCCGTCAGCTCCGTTTTCGGCGGCAATTTTGGACAGGCTGCCATGCCGCCGGGGAACGTAGTCTATTGGGGTTTCGCTGATGAATTGCTCCATCGCCGCCGATATAGTATTGACGGACTGGGTGGTCGTGATTACAAATCGCATCTTATTTCCTCTTAAAGCGTTTATCCAATTCCATACGGTTGATTTTTATTATAGTGGGCCGGCCATGGGGACAGTTCTTGAAATCCTCGGTCTGGACAAGGTCGTTGACCAGCATCGCCATCTCTTGCCGGGATAAGGAGTGTTCCGCCTTAACCGCTTGCTTGCAGGCAATCATGGCTAAAATTTCACGGTTTATATCAACTTGGCGCTCGTCCTCCCATAGCTCCAAACATTCATTTACAACCTCTATTTCACGCCCCTGCAGCAAGGGCGGGGCTGATCTTATAATGGCGGCGTTGGGACCGATGGCTTCAATATCAAAACCTATTTCCCGCAGCACCGGCTGTTTTTCCTCCAACAGATCCAGGTTGGTGCTGGAAACGTCAAATACCAGCGGAAAAACCAGCACTTGGGATTGAGGAACATTGTTATTAGTATTTTCTACCAAACGGTTGAACATTATCCTTTCGTGGGCGGCATGCTGATCAATCAGCCAGAGCTCCTGGCCGTTCTCCACCAGGATATACGAATCGAAGCATTGTCCTATTACGGCTAATCCATTTTCCTCGAAGGGCAGCTCCAGCCTGCTTGCCTTTTGGTCAGCCGGTATGACGCTGCTTATGGGCCCATAGTCCAGGGCCAGGGTAGATTCCTCAATATATCGGGCCGGGGTTTTCAGCAATTCCTTATACGCCGCAGGAGTGCCCATGGAGCCGAACGGGGTCGGTCTGACGTATCTATCGGCCGCAGCCGCGGCTTCCATCGGGCTTGATTTACCGAGGGTGTCTTTGATCGCATGATTGACCATGCGAAATATTACCTTCTCCTCCCTAAACTTGACCTCGGCTTTTTGCGGGTGTACATTCACATCTACTTCGCTTTCCGGAACGTCCAGGTACAGAAACACGGCGGGGTATTCCCGGGTAACCAGCAGGCCCCGGTAGCCCTCATCAACCGCCCGGGCCAGCATCGGGCTCTTAATCCATCTATGATTTACAAAAAAGAGCTGATTTTTGCGGTTGGCCCGGGGAAATTCAGGTTTTGAAATCAAGCCCCGCAGGTTGTATTCGGCCCCGCTCCATTCCAGATCTATGAATATCTCGGTATATTCCCCCCCGTAAATGGCGGCCGCCGTATCACGCAGGCTCCCGTTGCCCGGGGTTTTGAAATAGAGTTTCTTTTCGTTGGCGAAGCTGAACGATATATCGGGTCGGGCCAGGGCCAGACGGGTCATGACGTCATGAATATTAACGCCTTCGGCCACAGGTGATTTTAAGAATTTTTTGCGGGCGGGGGTATTAAAAAACACATCCCTAACTATAATCCTGGTACCCGGGGCCGTAGGATACGCCTCCAGTTCCGGTTCACGCCCGCCCTCCATTACGGCCTTTACTCCGCTTTGACTCCCGTACTGGGTGTACATCTCCAGCTTGCTAATGGAGGCGATACTGGGCAATGCCTCCCCTCTGAATCCCATGGTATGAATATTGAAGAGATCGTCTTCCCGGGCGATCTTGCTGGTGGCGTGCCGTTTAAACGCCATTGGCACCTCTTCATTAGGTATACCGGACCCGTTGTCGGTTATTTCGATCCGGTCAATGCCTCCGCCGGCAATCGAGACACTTATTATCGTGCTGCCGGCGTCTATGGCATTTTCCACCAGTTCCTTGACGATGGAAGCCGGTCTTTCGATGACTTCACCGGCGGCAATCTTATTGATCAATTTATCATCCAGCAGCCTGATGCCCATCTTACAGCACCGTTTCCTGGCGGGTAAGCGGGTTGACGCACCGGTATACATCATCAACCCGGTCCTGCAGGTATATATAATTAAAATTGCCGGCGTTTTTGCTCATTTCCTCATAGATCCGGTGAGCTTCAGCCTGACAGCCGGCGCACCCATAGGTGGGTACGCTTATGCAGAATACCCGGTTCAGGTTCCAGCGGGGATGCTGGGCGGTTGATATGATCACCCGGTACCCGGCACAGTCTTCACACATATGCAGTTGGACCGATTGTTCTTCGTGGATTCCGTCGGTATCGTAATAGATCTTTTTGTGGTATTTATAGTCTCCCGGATATTTCAGCCGGTTGGCCTGAACTACTTCTTCCCGGTTCCGGAAATTGGAGAGCTGGGTTTCAACCAATCTTTTAATATATTCCATATTGCGCGGGGATTCCTTAAATTGGGCCGGAGAATAATCGGGTTCACGCAAATTGGAAAAGTCAATTCCGGCCATAGCCATGATTATTCCCATATTGACATACGGCAGGGCGGTCTCCACCGAATAACCGCCTTCCAATACGGCTATATCCGGCTTTAATTTGTGGTTCAAAACCGCGTAGCCGTGAGCCGAGAAGCACATGTTGGCCAGCGGGTCGGTGTAATGATTGTCCTGCCCGGCTGAATTCACCACCAGTTCCGGCTGGAACTCATCCAGAACCGGCATGACCAGATTATCCAGCACATAATGAATCCCTTCGTCGGTAGTCCGGGGCGGCAGGGGTATATTGAGGGTCGTTCCGTGCGCCAGCGGTCCTCCCAGTTCTTCGACAAAGCCGGTGCCCGGGTACAGGGTTCTGCCATCCTGGTGAAAGGATATAAAAAGTATATCGGGATCATGCCAGAATATCTCCTGACTGCCGTCCCCATGATGAACGTCGGTATCAACAATCGCCAGCTTGCGTAATCCATACTTTTTGCGCAGGTACTCGATCATGATTGCCTCATTGTTGATGTTGCAGAATCCTCGATTGCCATGGGCCACGGTCATGGCATGATGCCCGGGAGGCCTGACCAGGGCAAAGCCATTGGCAACCTCTCCCCCCATGACCGCGTCGGCAATGACCAGGGAAGAGCCGGCCGACACCAGATGGGCTTCGGTAATCTGCGCCTCGATGTTCGGCACACAGAAATGCACCCGGGCAATGTCCTTTTTTTCCGCCATCCGCGGCTTTAGCTCTTTGATCTGAGGCAGGTCCATGATACCCTCCTCAAATATCTGGTCCCGGGTGTAGAGCAGCCTCTCCTCACGCTCGGGATGGGTCGGTGATATAGCCCAGTCAAAGGCCGGGAAGAAAATAAGTGCGGTCGGTTTCATTTGCTCACCCCCTGGTATTCTTTAATAAATCCCGGCGATATCTGAATGCCTATGTCAAATATCTTGCCGGCGGTATTCCATCCTCTTATTACATTGAATTGTTCCTCCAGATAAAATTCGGCTTCATCGGCATAATCATCTATGCCATTGGCTTGGGCCATCTCCTCCAGATGCTGCCGGGCTAAGGCCTTGGCATCCTGAAGCTGCATACCTCTTCCGGGGTTGACCTCCCCCTTGGCGCCCGTCTGATCCAAAACATAATAGCCGTTTTCCGTGTCTATGTGAACTTTCAGTGCCAGGGTGGGCCTGGCTACACAAGCCCCTAAGGCATTGGCAACGGCAGCATAAGCCGGAATAGTATATTCCACCTGCATTCTCTCCGCCAATCGAGGAACAATGGCATGGGATGCCGCCCCAATGCCTATAATATCCTGAACGTTGAACTTGCGTCCGTGTACTACTTCCCAGACCCGGTAAGCCGGCTCATTTTCCCACTCCCTGAGCATTGCGCCAATGGCTTGCTGCAGCCGCTCCAAAACAATATTCTCCACCCTGGTGCATAATTCCTCAAGGTCCAGGGCTGATCCCTGCAGCAGCGCCTTCAGCTTGTCTGACGACCGGGCTTGATCACCTATGCCCAGCGCGTATTTGTGGTTGAAAATATCAATGACGGTGGGCCGATCTCCTCCAAAACAGGCAGCGCTGCCTTCCCTCCTGGCCCCGACCGTTAACTCGCCCGGGGTGATTATCACCGGGCTGTCCCCTCCCAAAGGCAATGAACAAACCGAAAAAGCACTGATATGAGTATAATTGCCTCCGATTTTAGCCCCTTTGGAGGCATAAAGCGGACGGCCTTCAATGAGCAGAGAAATATCGGAGGTGGTCCCCCCTATATCAAGCACCACGGTATTCCGCGGCTGCATGACCAGTGCCACTGCCCCCATGGTGCTGGCGGCCGGACCTGAAAATACAGTCTCACACGGTTTATAACGTGATAAATTAAGCGGCATGGTTCCCCCATCGGCCTTCAATATTGCTACTTCAGCCTTAATTCCCCGGGCTTCTATGGCTTTCTCTATCTCTCCGATAAATTTTTCCCAGGCCGACTGGGTCATAACCGAATAATAGGTAGTTACCATCCTCCGCCTGAAATTCAGCTGTCCGGCGGTCTCACTGCCAATGGCGACCTCCATATCAGGATAAAGGTCCAATATGATCTTTCTGGCTTCTTTTTCCAGTTCGCTGTTGCGATTGGAGAATTTACCCACTATGGCTATTTTCCTGATTCCCTCGGCATAAACCAGTTCAGCTGTTTTTTTAATCTCGGAGCGATCGATTGTTTCCGTTTTTCTCCCGCGAAAATCAATACTGCCCTTGGCAAAATAGGTATTGTCAAACAAGCGATAGGAATCCAGCGGCAACCCCGGTCCAGGCAACAACATGAGGGCGGTTTTTTCCACATTACCCGTAGCCAGCATATTGGTAACCAGGGTTGTGCTCAGCACTATCCGGTTAATATCTGCAGGCCTGCATTGGATCAGCAGTTCATCCAATACCTGGAGCAGGGTGGTCTGCAAATCCTGGTTGTCGGTGGGACGTTTGACCGCACCAATTACCGAATTGCCATTGAATAAAACACCATCCGTAAAGGTTCCTCCCACATCAATACCGATCAACATATGGCTGTCCCCCCTTTTTATTGATTATTTTGTTCTTTCCATCTGTACAGTATCTGCAAGGCCTCGCGCGGGCTGAGGTTATCCACTTCCAGGCTGTCCAGTTCTTCCAGGATAGGGCTTTTTTCCTCCCCGAAAAGGCTCATCTGTTCCGGGCGCGATTCGGGAGCCGTATTATCCTCTTTTTCCAGGGTATCCAGAATATCATAGGCACGGACGATAACCTTGGCCGGAATTCCGGCTAGCTTCGCCACGTGAATCCCATAGCTTTTGTCTGCCTTGCCGGGCAGTACCTTTTTGAGAAAAGTCACATTGTCCCCCGATTCCAGTACGGACACCGACAGGTTGATAATACCGGGATGGCTATCGGCCAAACGGGTCAGTTCATGATAGTGGGTGGCAAAAAGGGTCTTGGCGCCGATTTTGTCGTGTATATACTCGCTGGCTGCCTGGGCAATGCTCAGCCCGTCATAGGTACTGGTCCCCCGGCCTATCTCGTCTAATATTACCAGACTGCTCGGAGTGGCATGGTTGATTATTTTAGCCAGTTCCAACATTTCCATCATAAAGGTGCTGTGTCCGGCGGTCAGATCGTCGGAAGCGCCGACCCGGGTGAAAATACGATCAACCATCCCGATACGGGCATCATCGGCGGGAATAAAACTGCCCATCTGGGCCATTATTATCAGGATGGCGGTTTGCCGCAGATAGGTGCTCTTACCACCCATATTGGGCCCGGTGATAATAGCAAAACGGGCCCGGCTGTTGTCCATGGTTATATCATTAGGCACAAAGCGGGAGGCCTGCAAGGCCTTCTCCACCACCGGATGACGTCCCGATTTGATTTCTATTTTACCATCCTGACTCAACACCGGTTTTACATAGTCATTCAGATAAGCCGCCTGAGCCAGCGAAGCCAGTACGTCAATATGGGCGACCGCGCCGGCAGTGTCCAGGAGGGAAGCAATATATCGCTGCAGCTGGTCCCGGATCTCCAGAAAACTTTGGTATTCCATCTCATATAATTTTTCCCGGGCGCCCAGGATTTTCTCTTCATAATTCTTTAATTCTTCGGTAATAAACCGTTCAGCATTGACCAGCGTTTGTTTGCGTATGTAGTCCGGCGGGATCAAGCTGCGGCCGGTATTGCTAACCTCGATATAATAACCATAAACCCGGTTGTACCCTACTTTCAAAGTACGTATGGAGGTGCGTTCCTTTTCACGGTTTTCGAAATCGACCAGCCAGGCCTTTCCCTCGGAAGCCAGTGATTTAAGCTCGTCTATTTCCTGATTGTACCCCTCTTTAATAATGCCCCCCTCCTTAATAGTCAGCGGCGCATCATCATTAACGGCTTTTTCGATAAGGTCATGGACCTCAGGCAGCGGGTCCAAAGCGGCCAGCTCCTGCAAACGGCTGCTGGCACAACCGCTTAACGCCCCTTGCAAAGACGGTAAAACTGACAATGAATGTTTAAGGGTTATCAAATCACGTGGGGTGGCTAGGCCGCTGCCAAGCTTTCCGGCCAGGCGCTCCAGATCATAAATTTTATTCAATATTTCCCGGCAGGTCTGACGCAGCTGCATATTGCCGACCATTTCCTCCACCGCTTGCAAACGGTCATTTATCTGCTTGATATCTCTTAAAGGCTGCTCCACCCAGTTCCTTAAAGTTCTTTTACCCATGGGCGTGCGGCAGTAATCCAAAACCGCGAGCAAGGTTCCGTCTTTCCGCCCCTCTCTCAAGGAAGCGGTCAATTCCAAATTGCGGCGGGTAAATGCGTCCAACTCTACATATTTGTTATTCTGATAGGCGGTTATGCTTTGAATATGATTCAAGCTCGTTTTTTGGGTACTGTCCAGAAACGATAGTATAAGACCGGCTGCCTTAATGCCGGCGCTGTAAATTTCCAAGCCATAGCCTTCCAGGGAAACCACCCCTAAATGCCTCAGCAGAATCTGCCGGGCTTCATCACGGCTGGCAACCCCTTCTGATATCTTGGTAATCACCATCCCTTGATCGGCCCAACCGTCCTGCCAGAGAGAATCAAGCTCGCTTCCAGCCGGGAGCAGACATTCAGCCGGTTCCAGCCTCTGCAGTTCTGTTTCCAGCAAGCTGCGGCGGTCTGTTCCTTTTAATTCGGTAACGGCAAAAGCACCGGTGGAAACATCCGCATAGGCCAGCCCAATCAAACCCTCTTCATCTACGATGGCGGCCAGGTAGTTGTTTTTGCCCTCATCCAGCATGGCATCATCGAGAATAGTCCCTGGGGTGATGATTTTGGTCACTTCCCGTTTAACGATGCCGACTGCTTGCTTGGGATTTTCGGTTTGGTCGCAGATAGCAACCTTGAATCCCTTATTGATCAATCTGGCAATATAATTGTTGGCAGCGTGATGAGGCACCCCGCACATGGGGATTTTCGCATCGGTTCCGCCGTCTCTCGACGTCAGTACTATATCTAATTCCCGGGACGCGGTCTGGGCGTCCTCGAAAAACATTTCGTAAAAATCTCCCAGGCGAAAAAAGAGAATAGCCTCTCTATGCTCTTGCTTTATCGCCAGGTATTGTTCGATCATGGGCGTATAGCCAGCCAAGCCTCTATGCCTCCTCCAAGAATAAAGATTATATCTACCAGGATACTAGACGCGGATATCGCATTTGCTATTCTGTCTTTTATCCTTATCTCTCTCCGCGCCATTCATATAAGTCCGCGTTTCTATCAGCGTCTATTCCATCTAAACTTTTGGGGACGGGCCTCTCCGGCCCGTCCCCATTGACTGCATCTATTGCTCGGAAATACGCCAAGCGGTTTGGCCCCCAACCATTCTGCCTCTTATGCCAAGGTTTTTTAGATACCCTTGCAGCCGGCCGGCTACATTCCGCAGCCTCCGCCGCAGGTGCTGCAGTCCGACGAGCAGCTATCCCCAGAAATGGCCTGGTTTATGGCAAAATAAACGCTCTGCATGAGGTTGTTGAACCGCTCCTGCACCTCGATCATTTCCTTGACGGTGGGCTGGTTGCTGAGCTGCTGCTGCAATATGTCCAAATGTTGTTCTTCGTTAGGCAAAACCTGAAGTCCGTCACGCATTTTATTTTCCATTTGGGTATGGGCTTCTTGATACCGGCCTATCAAAGCAGAAGCTTCCGGGTCCAGCATTAATTTAGCCTGCATAGCTTTGAGCAAATCCATTTCCTCTGATTGGGCGATAGAAATTCCCAGTTCCATTGCCATTTTAATGATCTGTTCGGTACTCATTTGTTTTCCTCCGTTTCTTTTATTTCCATATTCCACATTTGCGCTTTTAGATCGTTTCCCCGAAAAGTGAAAAAGTTTTGCCTCTGCATATTCTAACATTAATTAATTTGCCAATTAAATCCTCCGCTCCGGAAAAAATCACTATACGATTGGTGCGGGTGCGGGAAGTTAATTTGCCCTGATCGGTCTTGCTGGGACCTTCCACCAGTACTTCCTGGACCGTTCCTTCCAGAGCTTTATTGATCTCGGCGGCAATACTGTACTGCAGATCATTAAGACGCAGCAGGCGATCCTTCTTGACGGCCAGATCAAGCTGGCCTTCCATCTGGGCCGCCCTGGTGCCGCTGCGGATGGAATACAGAAAGGTGAAAGCGGCGTCGAATCTGACCTTTTCCACCATATCCAGGGTCTGTAAAAAATCGTCTTCGGTCTCCCCCGGGAAACCCACAATCAGATCGCTGGTTATAGCCACTCCCGGGATCCGGCTGCGCATCTTGGCGGCCAGTTCCAGGTAGTGTTCCCGGGTATAGCCGCGGTTCATTCCCTGCAAAATCCGGTTGCTGCCCGCCTGTAAGGGGACATGGATATGTTCGCAGAGCTTTTCGCCGGCAGCGATGGTATCGATTAGCTTGTCGGACATATCCTTGGGGTGGGAGGTGGTAAACCGTATCCGCTCCAGCCCTTCTATCCGGTCTGCCATGGCCAGGAGATCCGCAAAATCATAATTGTCATCCAGGCCTTTACCATACGAATTTACATTCTGCCCGAGAAAAGTGACCTCTTTGAACCCGGAGCGGGCCAGCTGCTCAACCTCAGCCATAATATCGCGGGGATGACGGCTTCTTTCTCTTCCCCGGGTATAGGGTACAATACAATAGCTGCAGAAATTATTGCAGCCGTACATTATGTTGACAAATGCACTCAAATCGTCCTTGCGGTAAGACGGCAGATCTTCAATGACCTCTCCCTGCTGCTGCCAGACGTTTACCACCCTTTTTCGGGTTGCTTGAAACTCATCGATGAGACGGGGCAATTCGTGCAGATTATGGGTGCCAAAAACAATGTCCACCCCCAGTTGTTTAACCTTGGTTACTACCTCCGGCAACTGGGCCATACATCCCCCGAAAGCTACGATCATACCCGGACGGGATTTTTTGAGTTTGGTGTATTCACCGAGTTTGCTGTATACCTTGTTCTCAGCCGAATGCCTGACGCTGCAGGTATTAAATATTACGATATCGGCGGCCGGCCGGGATTGTTCAACATAGCCCTTTTGCTGCAGTAAACCGGAAATAATCTCCGAATCCCTCACATTCATCTGGCAGCCATAAGTGAGCACGTTGAAACTTAAATTTGCATTGGGGTTTTTCATTAACAATATTCCTTTACTAACATTTGTCTATAGTCTCTATTTGGTACCGGGGTCGATTTTCCGGAGATTTTGCACGGCTCGGCCCACATCCGGTGATTTAAATATGTAAGAACCGGCGACCAGAACATCGGCCCCGGCTGCCACTACCTCCGCCGCCGTTTGATCATTAATCCCGCCGTCGACCTGTAAATAGACCGGCCTCCCCACGTCCCGAATCATATGGTTCAGTCTGGTCAATTTGCCGGTTATCGATTTAATAAACTTCTGTCCCCCAAACCCCGGATTGACGCTCATGGCCAGGACCAAATCCATATCGCCGATAATATCCTCCAGAACTGCTGCCGGGGTGGCAGGATTAAGGGCTACACCGGCCATGATGCCTGCATCTTTAATCATGCCCACCACCCGGTGCAAATGGGGACAAGTCTCGGCATGAACGGTTATCAAACCGGCCCCGGCTTTAATAAAGGCTGGAATAATCAATTCCGGCTTTTCAATCATCAAATGGACGTCCAGCAGCAGGCCGGTCTCTGGCTTGATATCGGCTACGACCTGGGGCCCGATGGTCAGGTTGGGCACAAAATGGCCGTCCATTACATCGATATGCAGCCAATCCGCCCCGGCTTTTTCCACCTGGTGCACATCCTCGGCCAGATGGGCAAAATTAGCCGACAATATAGAAGGTGCAATCAAAACCATTAGTAGCACCTCTCCTTTGCGATTATTTCTTCCAGCATATTGAGATAGTTTTGATATCTTGAATCCAGCAGTTTCTTTTCCTCCACCGCTGTTTTTACTCCGCATTCAGTCTCACGGTAATGCAGACAATCGCCAAATTTGCAGGCATCGGCATACCCGGAAAAATCCGGAAAATATTGCACCGTCTCTTCCCGCCTTATTTCCGGCAAGTCAAGAACACTAAAGCCAGGGGTATCAACCACCCAGCCTCCCTGCGGCAGGGAAAAGAGTTCCACATGACGGGTGGTATGCCTGCCGCGGCCGATTTTGGCGCTGACCTCTCCGGTGCGTACTTCGGTCCTGCCCGTAAGCAGTTTTAGCAGGCTTGACTTGCCCGTACCGGAGGGGCCGGCGAGAACTGCAACCTCACCGGTAATGGCACTGCTCAGGTTTTCCAGTCCCAGGTTCTGCCGGGCCGAGGTTTGAAACACCTCGAAATAGGCGGGGTAATAGCTTAAAATACGGTTGGCGGATTCATCCGCGGCCAGGTCGCATTTATTGAGAACAATACAGGGGGTTATCCGGTTATACAAGGCCAGGAACAATAAGCGGTCCAACAACATTAAATCGGGTTGGGGCTGATCATAAGCCATTACGATTAATACCCGGGTTACATTGGCAACCCGGGGACGATAAAGCTGATTGTCACGCTTAAGCACCTTTTCCAGAATACCTTTTTGGTTTTCCAGGGGGGTAAATACCACCCGGTCTCCGCTCAACAGCTTTTCTTTGAGTTTGCCCCTGACTTTGCATTCATATATATCATCCTGCTTATCTTGAACGTAATAGAACCCGCTGTAATTTTTTATTACCATACCTTCCGCTTGCATCAAGGTCATGCTTTCCCTCCGTTTGGCAGTCGATTATCATGGAAGGCTATAGGTCTTGGACGGTTCCCCATTAAGCTGCACCTGGGCAGTTCCGGTTCCCGTGTAGTTTATTCCTACATTAATTTCTTCACCAGCCCGGTGCATTACATTATACACGACCCTTTCATTCTGAGCGTCTTTGACGGTAATGACCACATTGTAGTACTGTTGATCATCGGGCAGCTCAAATCGCAAGCGTTTGGTTTTGGTCGTCGGCCCCGGTCCGTTGCTTAGAGTAATATTGACCGTGGTTCCCTCATCCACCAAAACCCCCGGGGCAGTATCCTGGTTTGATACCTGGTCTTTGAAATAATTATTGCTGGTCTGACGGGATACTTGACCCAATACCAGCTTATTATCCTGCAGCTTTTTGGTGGCGTCAGTCAAAGACAGTCCTTTCAGATCAGGCATGCTGATCTTGTTGGGGCTTTTGCCCTTACTGACGACCACAGCCACATTGGTGCCGGCATCAACATTCGTATCCGCCAGCGGGTCCTGGGATATTATGATTCCCGCCTCATATTTTTCATCATAGACCTCCTGGGGGGTACCCAGGTTCAGGCCTTTATTGGCCAGCCGGGTAGTGGCTTCCTTGACCGTAACGCCAACAATATTAGGCACCTTAACCTGTTCCGAACCGGCACTGACCACCACATCAATCTGCCTGCCTGCTTTAACTTTGCGGTCTTTGCCGGGATCCTGGGATATTATCAAGTCCTTTTCCACGTTCGGATCATTCTGCTTGGCGATAACATTCATTACTAAACAAAGCTTGTCGAGTTCTGCCTCGGCTTGCGCCATATTCATTCCCACAATATCAGGTACCACCACTTCTTTGCCAAACAGATTGCCGCCCATCATAAACATGACCCCTGAAAGCAATCCCAGCAGGGCAATGGCTATCAAGGCTATACCCGCAGGTTTTAATTTCCGCTTTTTCACCTTATCTACATCCCTTTCCGGTCCTGCTATGGTGCTGGCCCTGGATATATTCAGCAGGGCATTGCGCATATCCTGGGCGGTTTGAAAACGCCGCCCCGGGACTTTCTCCATAGCTCTAAATATTATTCCCTCCAAAGCCACCGGTATTTCAGGATTTTTTAAACGGGGGGAGGGAGGGTCATCATGAATATGCCTGAGGGCAACCGTTATGGGGCTCTCCGCGTCGAAGGGCACCTTCCCTGTTACCATTTCATAAAGGATACAACCAATCGAATATATATCGGTGGTTCGGTTAATAACCTCCCCTCTGGCCTGTTCAGGCGAGAAATAATGGACTGAGCCCACAATATTATTGCCATAGGTTATAGTCCCGGCACTTACCGCCCGGGCTATCCCAAAATCAGCTACTTTAACCATACCCTGTTCGGTGATCAGTATATTATGAGGCTTGATGTCGCGATGAATTATCCCTTTCTCATGGGCATGGTGAACCCCGTCACAAACCATAATCGCGATATTAACCGCTTCCTCTACCGGCAGCGGAGCTCGCTTGCGAATAATATCTTTTAAGGTGGTGCCGTCTACATACTCCATGACAATATAATGAACATCTTGTTCCTGCCCAACATCATAGATGTTAACAATGTTGGGATGGGAAATACTAGCGGCTGACAGGGCTTCAGTCTTGAATTTTTCTACAAACCCTTTGTCCTTGGAGAACTCGTCCTTAAGTATTTTGACAGCTACAATCCGGTCCAGGATCTTGTCTCGGGCTTTGAAGACAGTTGACATTCCGCCTTCCCCAACAATTTCAATTAATTCATAGCGACCGCCTAATGTCGTGCCGTTCAAGTCTTTACCTCCCTAATTAAATGGATAAGAGTACAATGGTAATATTGTCATATCCACCCTTGCTCAGAGCCAATTCGACCAACGCCCCGGCTGTTGCCTGGGGATCATGGGCCGAATCCAAATATTCGCAGATCTCATTCTCCTTGACCAAATCTGTCAGCCCATCGGTGGATAATAGTATCCAATCACCTTCCGCTATCTCCTGATGATAGATATCAGTCTCAACATGATCTTCTACTCCTACTGCTCTGGTAAGAACATGATTGTAAACATTGGACCCTATATCTTCCTGTTTGAGTAATCCGTCTGCCCGCATCTGTTCTGCCAAAGTATGATCCCGGGTAATCTTTTTTAAAACGCCGGCCCGATAGTGGAACAAACTGCTGTCACCTACATGCGCAATTGTCATATTTTGATCAAGGATAACCGCAGTGGTAAGGGTAGTTCCCATTTCATGCAATGATTCGTCGGTCTGGCCTTTGTTGTATATAACTTCATTAGCAAGTTGGATTGTTTTAAGCAGACTGGGGACCAGGTCGTCCGGCCCTTCCCAATCTAAGCTTTGGCGCACTGTTTCCACCGCCATTTGCGAAGCTACGTCTCCGCCTTTGTGGCCGCCCATACCATCACAGACCAGAAAGATTCCCTTATCTGTATCAATGTAATAATGGTCTTCGTTTCTCTTTCGGTATAGTCCGATATCGGTTACACCAGCAGCTTTCATAGTACACCTCGATAACTCGGGAACTTGAATGTTTGGTAAAAACACTCTTTATCGTTCCCTTTTCGCACTAAGCTGGCCGCAGGCCGCTTCAATATCAGCTCCCCGCTCCTCTCTGAGGGTGACATTCAGGCCTCCATCCACCAGCCAATTATAAAATTGCTTTATTTTTAAGAGCGAGGGTTTTCTAAAACCGAGCCCGCTTACTTCATTATAAGGAATAAGGTTTACGTTCGCCAGTAGAGGTTTAATTAATTTAATCAGGGCATCTGCGTCTTCCCGGCTTATGTTGGCCTCATCCAGCAGTATATACTCGAAAGTTACCCTGCGGTTGGTTTGTTCGATGTAGCCGTCAACCGCCCTCATCAGAATTTCCAGAGGATATTTCCGGTTTAGCGGTACCAACCGGTCGCGTAATTCATTGTTGCCGGCATGCAGCGATATGGCCAGAGTAACCTGCAGATCTTCCTGAGCCAGTCTTTCAATGCCCTTTACCTCTCCGGAGGTGGATATGGTTATATGCCTCTGCCCTATGTTAATACCCTTATGATCATTAAGGATATGAATAGACCTCAAAACTTCGTCAAAGTTCAGCATGGGTTCACCCATGCCCATATAAACAACGTTCGTAATTATCGGCTCGCCATTCGTTCTTAATTTTCTGGATAATTCTCTTCTTGAACCCAATACCTGTCCCGCCATTTCATAAGCCTGCAGGTTTCTTTGGAAGCCTGACAACCCGGTGGCACAAAAGCTGCAGCCTATGGGGCAGCCCACCTGGGTGGAGATGCACAAGGAATAGCGGGTATCTTTATCCCGGCTTTGGGGTATTACAACTGTTTCTACTTTCTTCTTGTCCTTCATCTCCAGTAAAAATTTACGGGTGCCATCTCGGGAAACCCGTTGTTTGAGCACCCGGGGGATGGAAATTGCAGCTGTTTCATCAAGTTTATAGCGCAGTTCTTTAGGGATATCACTCATCTCATAAAATGAGCTGATTTCTTTGCGGTATATCCAGGTAAATATTTGACTGGCCCGAAAACGAGGTTCTCCCCAAGCCATTAAATACTGTTCCATCGCCTTTAAATCAAGACCTAAAAATTCGGTTTTGGTTGTTTCCATATTATTTACTCCTCAGCCCCTTCTCATGCGGGCATAAAACATCCCGTCAGTTCCGTATTTGCCGGGCCTTATAGTCAACATGCCGCCGGTCGCCTGGTTTCGGTCTGCCTCATCCAAAGGAAAAAATCCAAGTTCGCCGGCAAATCCCTCCAAATGGAACCCCGGGCTTTGATCCAGGTATTTCAGGACGATTGCTTCGTTTTCATGGGGGTTGACCGTGCAGGTCGAATAAACCAGGGTGCCTCCGGGGGCTGCCATCTGACCGGCTTTTTCCAGGAGGCTCAACTGTATTGCAGTTAGACCATCGATATCCGCCTGGTTTTTTCGCCAACGCGAATCAGCCCTGCGGTTTAAAACCCCCAGACCAGAACAGGGAGCGTCCAGTAATACCCCTTGAGCAGCGTTGGCCTTGTTTTTCAGGACCAGAATATCTTCATTGTATCCATTTACGATCGAGATGCGTAAACGCTGACAATTGGACTTAAGCAGGGTAATTTTATGTTTATAAATATCGTAAGCCTCAATTATGCCCCGGTTATTCATTAATTCAGCCATAAAAGTAGTTTTACCGCCGGCTCCGCAACCTAGGTCCACGATGGTCTGGTCAGCCTCGGGCTTGAGAATTGCCACCGCCAGCATCGAGGCCTCATTCTGAACATAAAAGCGCCCCTGTTGATAAGCTGCCAATTGCTCCAGCGGTTTATTGAGCCCTTCAACCAGGACTGCCCAGGGGGTGCGCGGACTGGCTGCGCAGTTGACGCCCTCCTGCCGCAAAGCCTCAATCAATTCTCCGCGGCCGCCCAACAGGGAATTGCTGCGCAAAACCAGTCCGGGCCGCTCGTTGAAGTAGGCCAGCATCTTCTTAACTTCAGAGATTTGATAAACCGTCAGCAGCATTTGTATCAGCCATTCCGGCTGGGAACAGTAAATCGACAGGTACTTGATCAGGTCACCGGGATCCGGGTACGACAGTGATTCCCTATTACGGGCGATATTGCGCAAAACCCCATTGGCCACCCCTGCCAGCTTGGCCCCGGTTTGGGCGCCGGCGAGCTTTACCGCACTGTTTACACTGGCATAATCGGGTATATTATCCATAAAGAGCATTTGATACAGGGATATCCGCAGTATGTCACGCAGCCATGGGTTTTGGGCTGCAACCGGCTTGCTCAGAAAAAGATTAAGCACCCAGTCCAGGTGCTTTAACATGCGTATCGTCCCATTAACAATTTCTGTAACCAGGTGTCTGTCTTCCGGCATCAGCTTCGCTGTTCGCAAATACTGGTCCAGAGCAATGTTGGCATAAGCACCCTTTTCCAAAACCTGGTGGACTATTAGCAGCGCGATTTTACGAGGATCTCCCTGACTATGGTCATGGTTATGACTTCCCATATTTATATTCCTATCTAAATTATTTAAAAATCAGCGATATCATAGGCTTTAACTACATTAATCATCGCGATTGCCGGTAAATATCAGGATATAATACAGTAAATTGGCTATAGCTACCAGCGTTGCGGCCAGGTAAGTGAATGCGGCTGCACCCAGTACCCGCTTGACCATGGGAACCTCGTCGCTGCTTATCAGACCTGAATCAGCCAATTGCAGCACCGCCCGGCGGGAGGCATTTAATTCCACCGGCAGAGTTACGATATGAAAAACTACTACCGCCGAGAAAAGGATAATCCCAATCATAATCAGATTCGTGTTTTGCATTAACATTCCCAGCAATAAGAGCGGGAATGAAGCCGAAGAGGCGAAATTGGTGACCGGTACGATCGCATGGCGTAATTCCAGCGGGCCGTATTTTTCGTTGTGTTGAATAGCATGCCCCACTTCATGAGCCGCCACCCCTATAGCCGCAATTGAATTACTCCCGTATACCGATTCCGACAGATTAAGAGTACGGCTGCGGGGGTCGTAATTATCGGAAAGACTGCCCGCAATCGCCCTTATAGGAACCATCCCGCCCATTCCATTTCGCTGCAGCAGCACGGAAGCAGCCTGGGCGCCGGTGGTTCCCCGGGAAGATCTCACCTGGGAATATTTGTTAAAAGTCGTCTTTACTTTAAATTGAGCGTAAACTGAGATCAAAAGGGCCGGAATCAAAAAAATTAAATATCCCATATATTTATCCCCTTTCACAAATAGTTTTCAGAGCTTCTTCAACTTTATCAAGCTCCACCCTGGTATTGATGCAAGGTCCATTGGGCCTGCAGTTCAAAACACCGATAACCGGAACATAGCTGGAATCTTGAATACCCATGGAAAGATCTCTTTCACAGGCTACCGCCACTACTCCGCGAGGCTTGCATTCTTCAATAAACTTGCGGGCCAAGGTTCCGCCAGTGGCAACTTTTATGACGGCATGGTATTTCTCTCCCAATTCGATGATGTCGGCGATGGTGCATTTATGACAGCGTTTGCAATTGTTAATGTCCATGGTGATCTTATGGGGACATTCAGAGTCCTGCAGGCAGTGGGGCAGCAGGATCATGACTTGCCGCCCATCCAGCAACAACTTTTTGGACTTTACCAGGTTATTGTTAACCGCAATATAAGAGCGGAGTATCTCCTCCTTATTTATTCCGGTTAATCTTCCCGTAATCAAGGTGATCGGGAACATTATATCATTGGCTATGCGGGAAAATGTCTCCAAGGTAGGTATGGTCTTTGACTTGATCAGCATGAAAACTATAGCCAGAACACCTGTACCTACCAAAATAAATACCGCTCCCAGGATAGAAACTATAATTATGAGCAGCACTCTGCCAATAATAACATCTCTATTGCGGAACAGATACCAAACAGCTGCTGCCAGAAGCGCAAGCAGGAACATACTTCCCACCAGTAGCCCAACATAAACACGCTTTTTAGTTTCCAATTCCTATCCTCCTAGGTAAGAGTATCTCCGGGCGCCAGGCTGAATCCTTTCAGGAACTCACGGCAGGCTATCCTCTTTTTCCCTTCCCGCTTAACATCAAGTATTTCAAGCGTTCCTCGTCCAGTTTGTACTTCAAAACCATCCGGTGTAATCCGGGTTACCTGACCGGGTTCACCGGTTGCTTCAGGGTCGGCTACGCGGCTTTTATATATTTTAAAACGGTTGCCGTTAAATGAAGTATAAGCGGCCGGTTGAGGACTTAATGCCCTGATTCTGTTTTTTATGGCAGCCGCTGCCTCATTCCAATCAATTTTTTCCTCTTCCCGGGTCATCATGGGAGCATAACTGCTGCGATGATCATCCTGCTTCCTGCGGGGATTGGAACCGCTGGCCAGTACCGCCAGAGTGTCTATCAATAAATCGGCCCCCTCCTGGGCCAGAATATTTTCCAGCTCTCCATGATCCATATCTTCATCGATTGCGACCGGCTTCTGCAAAATAATATCACCGGTATCAAGACCTATATTCATGAACATGGTAGTAACTCCAGTGATCCTGTCACCCGCCATAATTGACCTTTGAATGGGAGCAGCCCCGCGATAATGGGGCAGCAGCGAGGCGTGTACATTTATACATCCCAATCGGGGCAAATCGAGAATATCGGCTGGGAGTATCTGCCCGTAGGAAGCAACTACAATAAGGTCGGACTCCCAGTTGCGCAACATGTCGACAGCTGCTTCATTTCTTAATTTGATTGGTTGATATATTTCGAGACCATGCTCGACCGCCAATTTCTTCACCGGTGAAAAGACCACTTTATTGCCCCTGCCCTGAGGGCGGTCCGGCTGGGTTACCACTCCCAGAACTTCATAATGGGAGTCAATCAGTTTTGCCAATGAAGGTACCGCAAATTCGGATGTCCCCATGAAGACAACTTTCAAAACTATTCTCCTCCCCCAGCTATTTTTCTTCTACTTTAATCCTGGTTGCTTTATCCGGAAACAGTATTCCATCCAAATGATCAATTTCATGCTGCAGAATACGGGCCAAAAAGTCTATGGCTTCAATCTCTATATTCTCCCCATTCCGATTTAAACCCTGGACCGTTACCTTCTGGGCCCTTTTAAGCCATCCCACCTTGCCGGGAACACTCAAACATCCTTCAGTTCCGTTTTGCTCACCCTCGGAGCAGATGATTTCCGGATTTATTATCTCGTAGAGTTTGTCACCGGGATCTACTACAATAATCCTTTTTAAAATGCCTATTTGGGGTGCGGCCAAACCTACCCCCTCAGCTGCATAAAGTGTATCGCGCATATTATCCAATACCCTTAAGACCCCGGTATTAACATTTTTGACTGCTGCTGATTTTTCTCTTAAAACCGGATCCGGGTCCGTTATTATTTTGTATACGGCCATAGCCGACCTCCTCAAATAGTAGTGATAGGATTCAGGTCTAAATCCATTTTAACATTTTTCGAGGTCCCGCTGCTGATAATATGACTGCCAATACTCCTTAACAAATTCAAATTGGGGCATTTGATTATTATTTGATAACGCCAGCGGTTGCTGATTTTATTAATTGGACAGGGGGCGGGCCCCATTAACATGATATCTTCCTCACTGGCATCAATCAACTCTTCGATATACTGCGCCAGCGCCGCAGCGTGATCCTGAACCTCTTTTTCATTGGGTCCGCTGCATACAATTCTCAATAATTTGGTAAAAGGCGGATAGTTTAAGAGCTGGCGTAATTTAATTTCATTTTCATAAAAATTGCGGTAATCTTGATTAAGTGCCATTCTTATTACCGGGTTGTCTGGATTATAGGTCTGAATAACCACCTCGCCTTTTCTATGGCTGCGCCCTGCTCTTCCGGCAGCCTGCACCAGCAATTGAAAGCATCTTTCCCCGGCCCTGAAATCAGGCAAATATAAAATACTGTCCGCATCAATTATACCTACCAGGGAAACAAAGGGAAAGTCCAGACCCTTGGCTACCATTTGCGTGCCTATAAGTATATCTATGTCGCGTTGTTTCATTCGATTAAGAATTGTTTTTTGAGCACCCCGGCTGCGGCTGCTGTCCATATCCAGTCTGGCTACCCTCGCTTCCGGATACAACTGCCTTATTTCTTCCTCCACCTTTTGAGTACCGGCGCCGATAAGCTGCAGATGCTGGCTGCCACACCGGCTGCAGCACTTATCCCGGGGAGCACGATAATTGCAGTAATGACAAACATTTTGATTAATATCCTGATGGTAATTCATACCAACCGAACAAAACGGGCATGAAGCAATATTACCACATTCACGGCATATAGTCACCGGTGAATATCCTCGGCGGTTGATGAACAGAACGATTTGTTCGCCCCGTTTTAAATTCAACTCTATTTTTTCTTTTAATATAGGAGAAATAAGTCCGCGATATGCATGTTTAAATGACTTTCTCAAGTCCTCAATAATAATTTTCGGCATCTGTCCGCCCCCGGCCCTCTGTTGCAGAACCAGCAGTTTTATTAAACCTGATTGGGCTGCATAAAAGGTTTCTATAGACGGGGTTGCGCTTCCGTACAGCATAACCGCTGCTTCCAATTGGGCTCTTTTTCTGGCAACCTCCCGGGTGTGATAGCGGGGCAGCTCTTCCTGTTTATAACTGCCCTCCTGCTCTTCATCCATGATAATCAGGCCCAAATCAGGTACCGGCGCAAATACTGCGGACCGGGCACCCAAAACCAGCCTGGCCTGGCCGGATTTAATCCGCTTCCATTCATCATAACGTTCACTGGCTGACATACCGCTATGCAACACGGCAATATTATCTACGCGGGAAGCAAAAATATCCACCAGCTGACGGGTCAAGGCAATCTCGGGAACCAGCATGATCACTCCCCGTCCGGCAGCCAATGCCGCTTCGGCTGCTTGAAGATATATCTCGGTTTTACCGCTGCCGGTCACTCCGAACAATAATAGTTCGGAATAAGCACCGGTTTGGAGCGCGTCCTTAACCTGACTGAAGGCCAATTTTTGCTCCCCGCTCAGTTCCCAATCATTATTGGCCTTAATCCCGGATTTGCGCTCCATTCTAATAAAGCCCTTTTTTATTAAGGATTTTAATGCGGCGGGTGATACGGTTTTATCCAGATAATCCGGCTCGATCTCCGGCTGTTCTTTGAACCGGAGCATGATTTCAGCCTGCCGGGGGGCTTTCTGCTGCAGTCCGGGCAGATCTTGCCGGTAATCAAAACTTCCAATTCGATAGCAATAGCCCTTTTTATAGGTGCGTACCCGGCGGTATACACCTGATCTGATCACATAATTGCCGGATTCCAGCTGGACCAGTTCCTCCCGGGTGACATATTTCAACGCCTGGCTGATGCTTATTTCGCCGTTTTGCCAGAGAGCGGCGAACAGGTCCCGGTTCAAACCGGCATCCTGCGCATTTAAGCGGCTGAACTCATTTTCATCGATTGCCGGTAAGACCACCTGTTCCTTCTTATGCTGCAGGATGCGAGGCACCATCATGGCAAGGACCATCGCCACCGAGCATAAATAGTAAGCTGCCATCCAGCGGGCCAATTCTAATAATGACTGGTCGAAGACCGGTTCAATATCCAGAACCTTTAACAGGCTTTTGATGGAGGCGGGCTCGTTTACGTCTTTTTCGGCGGTTACAAATCCTTCCAGCTTCTGGCCGCCAAAATCAATTAAAACTCTCTTGCCGAATAGAGCCTCATTTATAAGATGATCGGGGACGGCATAGATATAGGCCGTATTTAATTTGCTGGTAGGCAGATTTACAACCACGTCAACACACTTCACTCGCTTCCTCCTCCCCAACTAAGTTTTAGAAACAAATTAGACGCAGACATCGCGGACTTATAAGACGAACGCGGAGAGAATAATTAAGAACCGCCCGGACAACTGAAAAAGTATATGTTTTGTCATCCTGAGGAGCCGAAGGCGACAAAGGATCTTATCAACAATACGTATAGTTGGCATTTATTTGATTGCAAGATGCTTCGCTAACACTCAGCATGACACATTTAAGAGACTTTTTCAGGACAGGTCCCTTGTGTCTAATTTTTTATCTTTATTAATAATAAAAGATTCGCGATATTCATATAAGTCCGCGTTGTCCGCGTCTAATTTAATACGTTGTCTTTGTCCCCTTGCTTCCCGTGTTTATCGACTTTCAATCTTATTTTTCACAAAAAGATCTGCGAAAATCCGCGCCCGCAACCTTAAATAGTAAACCAAGTTTACATCAGGAGTACCCGTAGGGTGGAGGGTCAGCGTAATCCGCGTCTATCGTTCTCTTCATAAAGTAAAGGGCGGGGAATACCCGCCCTGCATGTATATTTGGTTTTCGGCGGTGGCTATAATCCTGCCGATTTACGAATAGCTGCGACTTTATCAGTTGCTTCCCAGGTGAAATCCGGATCGTTTCTGCCGAAGTGGCCGTAAGCCGCAGTTTTACGGTAAATCGGCCTCCTTAGATCCAGGTTTTTGATGATGGCGGCCGGGCGTAAATCAAAATGCTCCCTGATCAGCTCCACAATTTTCTCATCGGGTATTTTATTGGTATTAAAGGTCTCGACCGATATGGATACGGGATGGGCTACTCCGATGGCATACGCAATTTGAATTTCGAGCCGATCGGCCACCCCTGCAGCTACCAGGTTTTTGGCTACATACCGGGCGGCATAGGAAGCGGAACGGTCAACCTTGGTGGGATCTTTGCCGGAGAAACAGCCTCCGCCATGGCGGGCCATACCTCCATATGTATCAACGATAATCTTGCGGCCGGTTAAACCGCAGTCACCTTGGGGCCCGCCTATGACAAAACGTCCGGTGGGATTAATATAGTATTTGGTCTTGCTGTCCAGCATCTCCGCGGGAATAACATATTTAATTACATGCTCAATCATGTCCCTCTCGATGGTTTGATGATCAACATCCGGATGATGCTGGGTGGATATCACTACCGTATCCACCCGGACCGGTTTATTGTCTTCATACTCCACCGTAACCTGGGTCTTGCCGTCGGGCCTAAGATAATAAATAATGCCTTCTTTTCTGACCTGGGCCAAGCGATAGGCCATTTGGTTGGCCAGATAGGCCGGCATGGGCATAAAAACCTCAGTCTCATTGGTTGCATAGCCAAACATCATACCCTGATCCCCGGCTCCGATAGCATCAAGTTCACTATCGGACATTTCGCCGTTTTTAAATTCATAAGCCTGATTAACCCCCATGGCGATATCGGGAGATTGTTCGTCAATCGAAGTAAGCACGGCACAGGTTTCACAATCAAAACCGTATTTGGCGCGGGTATAACCAATGTCTCCGATGGTACTGCGAACCAGCTTCGGTATATCGACATAACAATCCGTGGTAATCTCTCCGGCTACCAGTACAACCCCGGTAGTAACTATGGTTTCTGCCGCCACCCGGGCAAAAGGATCCTGAGCCAGCATTGCATCCAGGACCGCATCAGATATCTGATCCGCCATTTTATCAGGATGTCCCTCAGTGACAGCCTCGGAGGTAAATAACTTTTTTGCCACTTTAACCATTCCTTCCCCTGAAAACTACAATAATTCAATAATACTGTCAATAATAGCTGCGGCCACGTCTTCCTTACTCATCTTGGGAAGCGTTTGGGCCTCGCCTGCCTTATTTATAATCGTAACAATGTTTGTATCGGTGGCAAATCCTGCCCCTTCCACGGTAACATCATTAGCTACGATCAAATCCAGATTCTTTTTTGTCAACTTTTTTCTGGCATTGGCCAGTACATTTTCGGTCTCAGCCGCAAAGCCGACCATAATCAAATTTTCATGTTTCCTCTTCCCCAGCTCCTGCAAAATGTCCGGGTTTTCTATCAACTGGAGGGTGATTTGCTGAGTTTTTTCACTCTTCTTGATTTTCTGTTCGGCAACATTGGCTATGCGGAAATCACCAACTGCGGCAGCACCTATGATAACATCACATTCAGGCTGGCGCCTCAGCATTACATCGCACATTTCCCGGGCACTCCTGACGGGAATATACTCAACCCGGGCCGGAACCTGGAGTTGAGAGGGCCCGCTGATCAGAATAACCTCCGCCCCGCGGGCGGCCGCTTCACGAGCCAAAGCAAATCCCATCTTGCCGGTACCGCGATTGGTAATAAAGCGCACCGGATCAATATCTTCGCAGGTCGACCCCGCATTGATCATGATCTTTTTCTGAATCAGGTCATTTGGGGGGGATACCAACCTGACAATTTCCTGATAGATATCGTCCAGTTCAGGCAGTCTACCCTTGCCTGTCACTCCGCAGGCCAGCCGGCCGCTGTCAGGCTCCATAATATGGCATCCATATTCCCGGAGCATATGAATATTGTGCTGGACGATCTTATTTTCGAACATATTCGTATTCATCGAAGGCACCACCAAAACGGGAGCAGTATTGGCCAGTACTATGGTTGACAACAGATCGTCGGCCAGCCCATGGGCCATTTTAGCGATAAAATTTGCCGTTGCCGGTACTATCACCATAAGATCCAGCTGCTCAGCCACTCCTATATGCTGAACTTTCCATTCCTGGGATTCAGACCACAGGTCAGTCAGGACCTCGTGCCCGGACAAGGTCTTTAAAGTCAGCGGAGTAACAAATTTAGTAGCCCCCACGGTCATCATAACCAAAACATCAAAATCGTTTTTCTTCAGCCGGCTGACCAGATCAGCCACTTTATAGGCGGCAATACCCCCGGTTATACCGATGCCTATGGTTTTGGCCATTTTAATCCTCCTTGTGAGGCGGGTTGGTTTGCTTGTTGTAGATTACTACTTTAGAGGAAATTATGTCGTCCAGAGCTTCAGTCACCATACTGGACAACCGGTAATTCTCATCATTTTTCTTTTTCTCCGATAAAAGACGTGCCCTTTGGGCTGCAGCAACAACCACTGCATACTTGCTTTGACCAATATTGATAAGATCTCGGGTTGAAGGTGGGATCAAACTAATCACTCCTTTATGCAATTTTTGACCCGGCAGCGTTCTGCTGTAATTATGGCCTGAACCTTTTTAACTGCATCTTCCAGTTCATCATTAACCACTACATAATCATAATGTTTTACCATGGCCAGCTCGTAATGACAAGCAGCCAGTCTGGCCTCAATGCTTTGCTGTGAGTCTTTCCCTCTTTGACGGATCCGCTGGGCCAGGGCTTCAATGCTGGGCGGCTGGATAAAAATAAAAACCCCTTCGGGCATCATTTCTTCTTTTACCTTTAGGGCTCCCTGCACATCGATCTCCAATAGTACGTCACAACCTTTTTCCAGGTTTTTCAGGACATAACTTTTCGGAGTCCCGTACATGTGCTGATAAACTTGGGCATGTTCGAGAAACTCATGGTTTTTGATTTTTTCTTCAAATTCCTCCGGGGTTAGGAAAAAGTAATCCCGGCCCTCGGCTTCTCCGGCCCGCATAGCTCTAGTGGTGGCCGAAATCGATAATTTAAGGTTGTCCAGCCTGGCTAACACCCTTTTGTTAATGGTTCCTTTCCCAACTCCCGACGCACCTGAGATTACAAACAAGATTCCCCTCTTGGTCATTTGTCGATCACACTTCCTGTTTTACACATCTTCACTGACTGTGTCTTTGGAACTAAGGCGATTGGCTACTGTCTCTGGCTGTACCGCCGACAAGATGACATGACCGCTGTCAACCACAATGACCGCCCTGGTCCTGCGCCCATAGGTCGCATCAATCAGTACTCCGGTTTCCCTGGCTTCCTGAATAATTCGCTTGATCGGGGCTGATTCGGGGCTTACAATAGCGATTATGCGATTGGCCGCCACAATGTTACCAAAGCCTATATTCACCAGCTTTATATCCATACTTTCCGGAATGAACCGGATTCACCCCCTGCCTACTCAATATTTTGTAATTGTTCCCGTATTTTTTCCAACTCAGCTTTAACACTCACCACAATTTGACTCATTTCAATGTCATTGGCTTTCGAGGCTATCGTGTTAATTTCCCGGAACATTTCCTGCACTAAAAAATCACATTTCCTTCCCACTGCATCGTCGGCGTGAATGAGTTCTTTAAGATGCTTGATATGACTCTTAAGTCTGACGATTTCTTCAGTAATACTGGCCTTATCGGCAAATATAGCTGCTTCCTGAATTATTCGGCCCTCGTCCAGGATGCCCATACCGGTCATTTCCTTAATCCGGCTGCGCAGCTTCTCCTGATATTCCTGGGCTACCACCGGTGCTCTCTTTTCCAGTATTTCCACCGTTGATAAAATATAAGCATTGCGGTCTAATATGTCCTTACCCAGGTTGGCGCCCTCTTTGCTTCGCATTTCAACCAAACTGTCGACGGCCTGATTCAAAGCCTGGCTTAGAATGCTCCAAACCAGCTCGGGGTCCTCCTGCTCGTCAGTTAAGTTGAAAACCTCCGGCATTCTAAAAATATCAACCGCTTTGAAATCCGATGAAATATCTAGATTTTCTGCTAAATCCTTCAAAGATTCATAATAAGCCATAGCCAGACCTTTGTCAACCTTGATGGTTCTCGCTCTATCGTTGATTTTCTCAATATTAACACTGATTTCAAGGCGGCCCCGATTCAATTTTTTCTTCAATTCCTCTTTGATCTTCTCTTCCATGGAATTGTAGCGCCGGGATATGCGGGTATGCAGATCAAAATACCGGTGATTTACGCCTTTTAACTCACAGCTGATCTCATAGCCCTGCTCATTTACCTCACCGCGGCCAAAGCCGGTCATGCTTTTAATCATTAAAATTCTACCTTTCCGATAGCGGCATACATACGGTCAAATGCCTCCTGCAATCTTTCTTTATTTACCGTTAAAGCAATTCTGAAATAACCCTCGCCATATTCACCGTAGCCGTTGCCCGGGGTAATGATTACACCGGTTTTTTCCAGCACCGTCTCGGCGAAGGAGGCTGAGGTATACCCCTTCGGAACTCTCGCCCAAAAATAAAAACTGGCCTGGGGCGGGTTGACCTTCCAGCCCATTTTCTCCAAGCCGGCCAGAGCTACCGCCCGGCGTTCGCTGTAGACTTGATTGGCCTCATCCACACAACCCTGGGGACCGCGCAGGGCAGCAATACCAGCATATTGGACGGCTTGGAAGACCCCGGAGTCAACATTGGATTTAAAGCGGCCCAATACCTCAACCGCATAGCTGTTGCCGGCGGCCCAGCCAATTCTCCAACCAGTCATATTGTAGGTTTTGGACAGGGAATGAAATTCTATGCCGACATCCTTGGCGCCGGCAACCTGAAGGAAGCTGGCCGGTTTGATCCCGTCATAAGCCATCTCGGAATAGGCGGCATCATGACAGACCAGGATGTCGTAATTTCTGGCAAACTCCACCACCTTCTGATAAAACGGAATGTCAGCCACGACCCCGATGGGATTGTTGGGGTAATTAATAAACATTAATTTGGCCTTGCGGGCGATTTCAGCCGGAATGTCTTCTAATATAGGAAGATATTTATTCTCCTCTTTGAGGGGCATAAAATATGATTTGCCGCCGGCCAGTAAAGTCCCGATGCTGTACACCGGATAGCCCGGGTCTGGCACCAGATTTATATCGTCTTTATCCAGATAAGCAAAAGATATGTGGGCGATACCTTCCTTGGAACCGAGCAAAGCTACGATTTCCGTTTTGGGATTCAATTCCACTGCAAAACGGCGCCTATACCATTCGGCTACTGCCTGCCGGTATTCCAGCAGGCCTACGGAGCTGGGATATTGATGATTGGCCGCATCATAAATACTGACTGCCATTTGGTCGATAATATGTTTGGGAGTGGGCAGATCAGGATCGCCGATACCCAGGTTGATAATATCGATACCTGCTTCTTTAGCCTCACTAATTTTTTGTTCTATTCTGGCAAATAAATAAGGGGGCAGATTTTGCATAGCCAGACTTTCTTTCATTCCATGAACCTCCTTAATAATTTATTTCAATATTTCCACTAAATACTTCCACGGCAGGCCCGGTCATATAAATATGGTTGTCCGATTCTCTCCATTCGATGGACAGATCCCCGCCCAGCAGATGAACCACCGCCGCCCGGTTCGTATAACCATTTAAAACCCCGGCCACCAGCGTGGCACAAGCTCCGGTTCCACAGGCCAGGGTTATTCCGGCACCTCTTTCCCAAACCCGCATTTTCATTTCGTTGCGGCCTAACACCTGAACAAATTCGACATTGGTTTTGGCGGGAAACAAGGCGCTGGTCTCCAGTTCAGGTCCCCACTGGGCAACCGGAACCTCATCAACATCGCTGACAAATATAATACAGTGAGGATTGCCCATGGATACGGCGGTTATTTCTATTTCTCCATGAGAGGTGGCAGTTTTGACCTTTACATTATCTCCAGACCCGGTCATAGGAATAAGGGCCCGCTCCAAAATAGGCTCGCCCATGTCGACGGTAACCGATTCAACCTTTCCTTCCCGTACTTTAACCCCGGGTTTTATCGGCCCGGCCAACGTTCTTACCACAAAATTGGTTTTATCAACCAGCTTATGTTCAAAGACATACCGCGCCACACAACGGATACCGTTGCCGCACATTTCGGGCTCCGAACCGTCCGAGTTGAAGATGCGCATAAATACATCCATTTCCGGGTCTGGGCCAATAACGATCAGGCCGTCAGCCCCTATGCCGAAATTACGGTCACATACAGCTTGGGCATGGGGCTGTAAGGCATCCGCCTCTTGCCACGAATTCATCTCAACGATTATAAAATCGTTGCCCAAACCATGCATTTTTACAAAATCCATCTCTATCCTCCCTGATAAGTTTCCAGATTATAGTCTGCTAATAATTTTAACATAATCAATCCAGGAAATAAAAAGCTCCCGGGCAAGTATACAATATAACCCGGGCAGGCATCAATATAAGAGCGGAATATAGTAAAGGTTGGGGATAGCTCGGCCGGCCAACCCGAAAGAGAGAGCTGGTGCCGATATAGTCGGACACCAGCCCCTGTATGGTTTAGTGTAATTCAAGCTTATAAATGATGTTCATGCTGATGTTCACCATGATGGTTGCAGGTAACGTTTTGGTCATTCAGATTGCCGGACAGATATTTTTCAAGGACCTCTTCACATGTGCCGGTGGCTCCCTTAACAACTTCAAGCCCGTTTTGTTTCAATGCGTCCAGGGCCGGCTTCCCGATTCCGCCGGTAATAACCAGTGATACCCCTTCGGTCTTGAACAGCCCGGACAAGCCGGTATGATTGTGCTGCAACGCTTCGCTGCTCAACTCCTGCCTGCTTACAATCTGCCGATCCTCTATGGTTGCTATTAGAAAACTTTTACTCTGACCAAAATGCTGATTAATCATGTCTCCGTTTTTAGGCATCGCTATTTTCAACAACACATACACTCCCATTTAAGCTAATTTAATTTGCATTTAATAAGTTTTTGTCCCGTGACGCCATGATTCCAAAACAAAAGGAAATACGACCATTATTTATTATTGGCAGCTTTCAGCAGAGGCAATTCCCCGGCTTGATACCGCTCCAGCGCCGTATTTGCATCCAAGTTTTCTTCGACCTTATATATCTTGACCCCTGCCTTTTGAAAAATCGTAAAGGCTCGCGGCCCGATGCGATTACATAATAATACTCCGGTTCCACGTCTTATCAGGTCCTGGGCCGCACCGGTTCCGGCTCCATGATTTATATCCGGACCGCTGTTTTTAATAACCTCAAAGGTTGGTTGATCGTCATCCCAAAGCAAAAAATAGGAACAGCGGCCGAAACGTCCATCCACGGAAGCTGAGGGCGAGTCGCCCCCTGTGCAAATGGCAATCTTCGTACCGGTCATGGCCTCGCTGTCCGGTTCTCCCGGCGGGGTTGCCAGCTCCCGGTAAATACAATTATTGCTTCTTTGGAAATCACCGTTCTTTCTGCACTGATCCTGTCCCAGGCAATAATTGCCTCCCTCAATCCGGATAGCCTTACCCTCAATTAAAGCCGCCGCAATTTTACCGCGGCCTTCCATCAGGATACGCTGAAAGGTTGGGCGGGAAACCCCCATGAGTTCAGCACATTCTTCCTGTTCCAGGCTCAGGTGGTCTTTAAGCCGGATTGACTCTAATTCTTCCAGTTTTAACACAACTTCCTCCAGTTGGGCAAGAGGTGTTCCATCCGGTTTAAATGCAGTTACCTTCGGGATAAATTCCACCCTCCGGCATTTAGGTTCCCTGGCCATAAACTGCCCCCCATCTGCTGATAGTATTGCCAGAATACTTATTTTTTCTCCGTCTTGTTCAAAACCTTCTCGATTATAGCATTGATTGCCGGCGAAGTGTACTGCTCAACCTGTCCCTGGTCCACCAGTTCATTTAAACGGGTATCCCAGGGCAGACTGCCGAGAAAATCAATTCCCATTTGCTCAGATACAAATTGGCCCTGACTCTCCCCAAATATTTTAAGTGGTTCTTTACATTGAGGACAAATAACCTCGCTCATGTTTTCTATCAGACCTAAAATAGGCTTCTGCATCCGGTTAGCCATCTTTACCGCCTTATTAACTACCATATAGGCCAGATTCTGAGGAGATGAAACAATAACCAAGCCATCAACCGGTATGCTTTGCAGCACTGTCAAAGGAACGTCTCCGGTTCCGGGAGGAAGGTCCACCACCAGATAGTCCAACTCCTGCCAGTCTGTTTCTTCCCAGAACTGTTTAACTGCGCCTGCTAATAAGGGTCCCCTCCAAACTATGGGATCATCTTCTTCCTTAAGCATGAAGTTAGTTGAAATCATTTTTATTCCGCTTCTGGTTAATAGAGGCGTGATGCCAAACATGGTTCCTTTTAATCCCTGGCTCTTTAGGCCGAAAGCTCGGGGCTGACTGGGTCCGGTTATATCAGCATCCAAAATTCCGACCTTGAAGCCGGACTTGGCCAGAGTACTTGCAATCAAGGCTGTAACGGTGGATTTGCCTACACCACCCTTACCGCTCATAACCGCTATTACATGTCTGACATCATTGAGAGAACCCGCTACCGCCTGTTCCTGCTCGGCTTCAGGCAATTTGATCTCCATTCCTTTATTAACCATCATTCTTCCCCTTTTCTCTTTTGTTGTAGACGCGTTAACTACTGACCTGATACACTTTGATCCGGGTATAATAGCTCCAGCCCTGCACTATTATTGCGGCAGCCATCAAATCTGTCGTGCCAGAAATCATTGTGGTTATTTGCTCGCTACCTGAAAAGTTTAAACCAATTATGAACATATGTCAATAATCTACAGCTACAACCTAGCTTCTAATAAATACGGTTTGTTTTTCTCCAAATATTCATCCTTTGAGCTTCTTTTATCAAACCCTCTCTAAAGAGAGGATGCGCTATATTTATCAGAGTCTCTGCCCTTTCCCAGGTGCTTTTCCCCTTGAGGTCACCGATGCCGAATTCAGTAACCACCATATGAGTAGTTGTTCTGGGATCGGTAACAATCGCTCCGGGGGTTAGGGTGGGTTTAATATTTGATACTATCTGACCAGTGCTGCTTGCATAGGTTGCAGGAAGGCATAAAAAGCTTTGACCGCCCCGGGACTTATAAGCCCCCTCTACAAAATCCAATTGACCGCCGGTTCCGCTGATCTGTCTGGTGCCTATGCTTTCCGAACAGACCTGTCCGAACAGGTCGACTTCCAACCCTGCGTTAATTGAAACAACTTTATCATTTTGAGATATAACCTCCGGACTATTTATATAATCCACCGAATATGATATCACCCCGGGGTTATCGTCTATAAAATCATACATTCTTCGCGAGCCGAAGGCAAAATTAAAAACTTGCTTATACTTGTCTATATTTTTGCAGGCTCCGCTTATCTTGCCAGCCAGGGTCATGTCCACAAAAGCATCAACATACATTTCACTGTGTACTCCCAAATCCTTAAGATCTGATTGGGCCACCAGGGATCCGATGGCAGAAGGAATACCCCCAATACCAAGTTGCAGACAGGATCCATTTTTCATCCTGTTTATAATATGCTCAGCAATGGTGATTTCAACCGATGTGGGTTGTGCTGGTATTATTTCGGGGAGGGGCTGATTACTGGATTCCACTACCATATCAACCTGGGAAATATGGATGCACTCCTGGTTGCCGCCTAGTACTCTCGGCATATTGCGGTTAATTTCAAGGATCACATATCGAGCCTTCGCAATCGAAGCCCACGAAGCGCTGGCTGCTGCACCAAAACTAAAATAACCATGTTTGTCCATCGGCGATACCGTAGCCATAAATATATCTGTACGTATATTTCGAGTCATAGCGACTTGTTCGCTGAATCTCATCGGTATATAATAAGCCAGCCCTTTGGGAGCATTTCTCCTATCGGCATTGCTAAAATGCCATGAGTTCCAGCAAAAATGCAGCCCCTCCTGATCCGCTTCTATGCAATAACGCGGCCACACCGACATGGTAGATCTGAACTTTACATCTCGCAATTCATTTTTGCGTTTCGATAGGGCCTTTTCCAGTTCATTGGCGGCACATAATACCAAGGGGTAGTCAATCCAATCCCCTGATTTTACAACCTTGACCGCCTCATCTGCGTTGACCAGTTTCTTATGATATTCTTCATAATAGTCTCTCATGAATAGTCCTCCCAATTTGATATAGATCTGTAAAACCCCGTTTAGTTCCAATCCCTTTACAATCTCTGCCTGCATATTGATTACTTGCCATTCTGCCTCAATTTTTTAGATATAGTGGAATGTCGCTTCAAGTTTATGGTCATATGTCCATTTAAATACTATTTCCATTCACTTGGAATGTCAATTTTACTGGGCAAATTTTTTACCTGCACAATCGGCTTGGGCTTCTGCCTCGCCCCGGACATTTATTTGACATATGCTCATAATTTTTGGTATTTTATATTCAATTAAATCCTTTTTATAGAAGCAAACCAGGTTTTAGGCTGCCGCTCTGATCAGCCTTGAATACCCGGTTCAAGGCGCCTGCACACATTAAGGTTAATGCGTTTTCAGATTTATGGGGGTGCTTATTGAATGGCAAAGGAAGACACCTTGGAGGTTCTAAAAGAAACCACTAAAAAAATAGCCGATTTAAAAAATTTTAATGTCCCGGTTATATTAGAAATCATAGAGAATTATATAAATGCGGGGGTTGAAAGTTATTTGATTGAGCAGCAAAAGCTGCAGCTAAAAAAAATCTATGCCACGATTGATGAGCTTGAAGCTAAGGCAGAGCGGTTATCAAAAATTCTTGAATAAGGAACTGCGAAAGATTTTGTCGGCGTAAGCGCACTGACTGATTATCTGGAGGTTTAGTACCACCATTCATTTAAACGCCGCTTGGAACTGCCAGCCCAAGAATCACTTAATGCTGGATAGGTCCTTATTTGTTTTAACTGCGGGAGGTATGTTGATGTATATTAATGACGAAATCCTAGAACGGTTTATCCGGGAGGATGCTCCCTATCTTGATCTGACTACCTTGCTGCTTGACATTGGTCAAAAACACGGCAGCATATCCTATGCCGCAAGAGAAAAAGGCATCCTGTGCGGGACGGAAGAAGCCGCCCGGATTATGCAAAAGCTGGGGCTTGAAATAGAATTTCTCCTTCCCAGCGGAACTCAGCTGCTACCGGATCAGCCCTTCCTGCAAGCCCAAGGTAAGGCCTCCGCCCTGCACCTGGCCTGGAAAGTCTGCCTCAACCTGCTGGAGTATAGCAGCGGCATAGCGAGCCGGACCCGCTCGCTGCTGGATAAATCCCGCCAGGTCAATCCTAAAATAAGCATACTCTCCACCCGCAAAACATTCCCCGGAACCCGGGAGCTGTCGGTCAAAGCGGTTGCGGCCGGGGGCGGTCTTCCCCACCGTCTGGGGCTATCCGAAACCATCCTGATATTTCAGCAGCATGTTGATTTTCTTGGCGGTATGCAGGAGTTGGTGCAAATGACGCCCCAACTGCGGCAGCAGGCGTGCGAGAAGAAGGTCATAGTGGAAGTAACCAAGCTGGACGAGGCCTTAATGCTTGCCCGTGCCGGCGTGGACGGCCTCCAATTTGACAAAGTTCCTCCGGAACAGCTGCGGCGCTATGTGGAGGAAATCAGAAGAGAATATCCCGGTCTCCTGCTCCTGGGAGCAGGAGGAATAACTGAGACGAATGTTGCCGACTATGCCGCAAGCGGTATTGACGCTATTGTTACCACTTCGATGTACTTCGGCCGTCCCTTGGATATAAAGGTTACCATGGTTCCTCTGGAGCTGAAACCATAGCTGGTTGTTTGGATAGGGAAAGAGGTGGATCATGCGAAAGTTAGGATTAATATCATGGGAGTCCGGTACCGGGCAGACTACCGTAGCTGCAAACCTGGCTATGGGCTTAACCCAACATGGTAGGCGGGTTATAATCATTAATCCGAACCAAAACATGAGGATTTTTCATTGGCTTAATACTACTGCAACAACAGGTGAATTATGTTATGGTCATATATATTCTTCATCCTGGGGTATAGATTTTATATATCCTGACGACAATAACATACATTTATTGGCCGAAAAATTGTCCTCGAAATATGATTATGCCATTCTTAATATTGGAAATAATAAGCTCTGCTGCGGGCAGAGTTTATATAGTTTGGATTTATTGATAGCCTGTACCCGCCTCCAAAGCCCGAACGAATGCCGCGAGTTAATTCAATTACAGTCCAAAATAAGGCAATATCGACGAGATAACTCGGGCTTTGATCTGCTGCTGCCGTTGCAGATTCATAGCGGAGAGTGGGCGGTTAATAGTCAGCGGCTTTTTGAGTTGGCTGAAGCATTTGGAGATGATAAAATTGCTGATTATTTACCCCACTGTGAACGCATTCATGATCTCTTTTTACAGAGGAAATTCGTTTGGAACATTCCCCAGCCTGCAATAATTGATGCCTTTGATCGCATGTTGGAACGAGTGGAGCAATTGACCTGAATCTCTGTTAAACATAATAACACTTGATTCACGGTAAAAGATTATGGGGATTAACTATTTTTCAGCAGTATTTGCAGCCGATTGGAGCATGGATTAATATTTTATTCCGCTTCTCTAAAATACATGTACGGCGGTGGTTTTAAAAACAGCCCAAACCTTCTTTCCCGGCTCCAGCTTCATCTCCTCCAGGGCTTGCCTGGTAATCACTGCCACCAGAGAAATTCCCGCATCGAGAACCACCTTGAAATATGGTCCCCGCGGGATTATTTCAGCAATGCGCGCTGGAATCGTATTTTGGGCACTGCTGAACAATTTGTCCCCTGCAATAATAATGTCTTCGGAGCGGATTGCCACCCTGACCTTTCCCTTCAAGTCCGTTATAACCCGGAGATTAATTGGCCCCAGGTTAACATACTTACCATCGCCTTCATCCACCAGAACCCCGCTGTATATATTTTCCATTCCTACGAACTCTGCTACAAACTGGGATTGCGGCTTTTGGAAAACCTCTTCGGGACTGCCTATCTGCACGATTTCTCCGTTATACATGATCCCGATCCGGTCGGCCAATACCAAAGCCTCATTAAAATCGTGGGTGATATGAATGGTGGTGGTTTTTATATGCTGATGAATTTTTTTTAATTCCTGTTGAAATATTTCCTGGGTACGCGGATCCAGCGCACTCAAGGGTTCATCCAGCAGCAGAACTTCAGGTTCAGCCACCAATGCCCGCGCGATGGCTACTCTTTGCTGTTCACCGCCGCTCAAGGTTGCTGGACAGCGCTTTAGTAGATGGCCGATATTGAGGAGCGTTGTAATCCATTCAAGCTTCTGCTTAATAATAGCGGCCGGCGGTTTTTTCAGTTTGAGGGCGAATAGAATATTTTCTTCTACATTCAGATGAGGAAACAACATGTAATCCTGATAGACAAATCCGATATTCCTTGTCTCCGGGTATTCAGCCGTCACATTGCGGCCATTAAGCCAGACCTCTCCCCGGTCAGGTTTGTACATCCCGGCAATTACCTCCAGGATAGCCGTTTTTCCGGTCCCCGTCGGACCCAGGATAACAAAATATTCATTATTCTCTATGCTGAGATTGATACTCTTCAGGCTGAAATCGCCCAGGCGTTTGGAGACATTACATAATTTAATCATCCGGCGGTTACCCCTCAGCTTATCCGCGAGGCAGCGTGCTGCTTCCCGCCGGCCATTTCAAAGACCAGAAGAGAGATTAAGGAGATAATGATCAGTACGGTGGCAGAGGCCATTGCCATTTGCAGGTCTCCGATCGACATGTTTAAATAGAGTGCCACTGGCAAAGTCTCAGTAATCATCCTGGTTGCACCGGCCACCATTAAAGAACAACCAAATTCTCCAATGGCGCGAGCCCAACTAATGACTAAACCGGCTATAATCCCGTTTTTGGCCAAGGGCAAAGTAATTTTATAAAATGCCTGCCACTGAGTACACCCCAGGGTCCGGGCAACAAATTCCAGACGGGGATTGATATCAGCAATCGTTGACTTAAGGATTCTGACCATGTAAGGAATTATAATAAAGAATTGTGCCAGAATAATACCATTAACTGAAAAAATGAATCTTAAACCACGCTCAGCCAGGAACTGACCGAATCCAGTCGTTCCAAACAGAAGCAGCAAAGCTACGCCGCAAACCAGCGGCGGGAGTGATAAAGGAATGTTTAAAACAACACTAACTAATCTGTGCCCTGGAAAACTGTACCGTTCCAAGCCATAGGCAACCGGGATGGCCAAAACGACACAGATCACGGTAGAAGTAAAGGAGGTAAACAGGCTGAGCTTTATGGCAAATTGGATCTCCGGGCTGGCAATGCTGTTAGCCAGCCCGGCAATCCCTTTCCATACTATATTAGCCAAGGCAAAGAATATAAATATAAACAGAATCAAAATAATGAGTCCCAGCAGAAGTTGAAAGAGTCGATTTTTAAATACGGTATGTTTTCTGATTGTCGACGATTTATTACTTGTAGCAAAATTATTGTTTACCTTCATCAGCATCCCCTCATACGTTGCCGTTGCTTTAGGCTGGTTCACCCTTCTATGACTTCAGTGATTAAATGACTTTAAAACCATGCTTGACAAAAATCGCTTTGCCTTCTTCGGAAGCCACAAAATCTACAAAGACCTGGGCCAGTTCATTATTTTTGGAAAAGCTCAAAACACAGACCGGCACCTTGTCAATTGCATTTTGTTCTGCCGGAATCAAGATAACTTCAATGTCCTTGGCCTCAAACCCGTTATCCTCAAAGATCAAACCGGCGTCTCCCTGTTTCATCCCGATTTTCGTTACGATCTCATTTACAGTTGCCGCTCTGGCCACTACATTTTTGTCAGCAGCTGCTTTCAGCTTGTTCTTTTCAAAAATCATCGCACCTTTTTTGCCTATGGCATTAGCTTGCTCGTCACCTAAAATCAGTCTTACCCCAGGTTTGGCCATATCGGCCAGGCTGGTGATGCCGGCCGGGTTGCCTTTGGGTACGGCGATGGCCGGAGTATGATAGGCCACCTCCACATACTTGTCAGCGAAGCCCTTTTGTTTGGCAACATCCATATCGCCCAAAGAACCACCCACAAAGACATCCCCCTGCTGGTTTATTTCCATTTGGCTTAAGAGTTGGGCACAACCGGCATAGTTGAAATTCACGGTGGCGCCATATTTCTTTTCAAAAACCTGCCCCATAGCGTCCATCACTTTACTCAAACCCGCCCCACTATGTACTTGCAGGCTCTGGCCCTGATATTTCAAGGCTGAGACTGTATTATTACTATCCACTTTGCTCGTTGGTTGGCCGCAGCCGGTCAGCCCAATCACAGCAATCATTAAAATAGCCATCAATAAAGCGCTCAATTTTTTTATTCGATTCATCTACCTCTCCCCTTTCCCACGCAACTTTTAAATTAATTATTCTTTAAACAATCGGCTTATTGGCCTGCTTCAAATCAGATGGTTGCTGTAAAGTTGCAGTGCCGTAGTAACATATTCAGGCTAATTCTACCCTCCTTCCTTAATTGGGAGATCGCTTCCAGTTCTTCTCCTGCGCACTGCCCTGGCATCGTTTATCCTGCCCTCTATTACAACGCCACCCCGGAATACTCATAGTCGTCCTAATAAAAATGACCATATTCATCTTAGCACAAAACCTTATTTAAAATAACATTCGGTTATATATATCAGTTTATTTGTTAGTTTTCATTACTTATTTTTATGTTTTATTCTTTTTCAGGGCAATGTGTCAGCCCCTTCTCACTAGAGCGATTCAGCATAAGGCATTACATTATGGCACATTTCCTTCTCATTCATTTAATTATTGTTTATTTTTATACAGGTTTGGTCGAATCCAAGCATGTTTCTAAGCTAATGAGCCAGGAAACAAAAAAGGATTGGACTATTGTTTATAATTGATTAGTGCCAGGCTTTTGCAGAAATATTTTGCAGGAATTTGTGGTTTGAATATAGAAATATTTTAAAAATGGTTGGCTGAAGCCAGCTTGGTTTTTTAAAGATTTGAAGAAGAATCTTCATAATCTTAAAGTTCGCGTTGATTAATATAACCATGAAGGTCTTAGGTGTGTTTCCTATTAGAGTTGATCTCTGGTTCGTGAAGGGCTGATTTTTGCAGATTCTGTGCTGTTGTACAGCCATCCCGTTATAAAAGCGGTAATCGGTATGCAGGCAATAAGCGCAATACTGCCCACCAGTGCCCGTACTATTTCGGTAGCTATCATTTCCCAGTTCACTATCCTGATTGGTTCCATCTTATAGGCCATAAACAAGAGCATTAGGGGCAGGGCGCTGCCGGTATAAGCCAGAATCAGCGTATTGGCCATGGTTCCCATTATATCACGTCCCACGTTCATACCTGCACTCATTAACTGCAAGGTCTTCATCCCCGGATCGGCCTTTTTCACCTCGCTTATGGTTGAAGCAACCGACATGGCCACGTCCATCACGGCGCCCAAAGCTCCTATAAGTATGCCGGAAAATAACAATCCCTTCATGTCGATCTTTACATTGCCAATATCAATATATAAAAGCATCCGTTCTTCCTCGGTACTAAGCCCGCTCAAATGAGCCCAATCTCCGAAGAAATAAGCCACCAATCCGGCAATGACAAGCCCTCCCAGGGTGCCCAAAGTAGCAGCCAGGCATTTACGGGAAAACCCGGCAACAAATACCATAGTAACCAAGGTTACCCCAATCAGGACCATGATGGTTAAAGGCAAGGCGTTTTTACCTGCCATCAGGCCGGGCAGCAGAATCAGGTAGATTCCTAAAGCCGTTGCCCCCAGGCCCAGAAGAGCTTTTAATCCCTGCAGACGCCCCAAAACCAGGATTAACCCCGCGAATAACAATCCCAACCACACCAGGGCCGGACTGCGTAAACGGTCTGATAAATTAGCACTCCTGATATACTCTTTCCCATTGGCCCCTGATTCCAAGGTTAAACAGATTATCACCCGGTCTCCGGTTTCCACATGAATATCTATCCCCGTTGATCCCAGCAATTCATTGACAACCACCAGCTCTTTTCCGGCGTATACACCGCTTAGAACCCGGACTTTAACCTTTTGTTCTTTTATAACGCTGTCAGAATCTTCCGTTTCTACCGATTCAATATCCTCTATGTCAAGCACCAAAGCCTCTTCATAGAGTTCCCGCTGCGGTTTTTCGGGCTCTGTATTAGTCTCCTCCGAGAGATCTCCAGCAGCGTCATTTACGGTATTCGAGTTCGTCTGTTCAGTAGTTTCCGAGTAACCCTGACTGGCAGCCGCCTGTTCTATATAAGCCCAGGAACTTGAGCCCAGCAACAGGAGAACTACCAAGGCCCACATAATTATACGCTGGGGAAACCAGGTAATACGAAGCATGGCAACACCTCCAAATAGTTAGGCAATCCACCTCGCCAGGACCGCCTTAATAGATCTTATGCTCAAGGCGTACAGCTTGGGCGTGCGTCTCTATTAATTGACATATGCTCGTTCTTATTCTATGGGTTAAACTAATGTATGTCTATAACCATTCCCATTTTATAGTAATATTTATAAATATTATTTATACGGCAGGCATTTTGGAGCGGGAACCACCTTCAATAAAGCCAATCTATCATGGAACAAATTCCAGATCCACGCTCTGTGGGCGGCGGTAATTATTGAAGAATTTTTGCGGGTTAATGAGTATAATCCAGAATTTTGATGTCCGGCCCCAGCTTTTTGGCTAGGGCCGACTTCATAGTCTCTGCATTAGGACAGGCAAATCCGATGGGGGTGCCTTTGGTTATACAAGAGGCTAAGGCAATCGTATCGGCACCTCTTTTGACCATTTCGGCAGCACGCATAACCGCCCTTTTACCGGGACAGCCACCGCAACCGACCAGACCTACAAGCTTTATTTCTCCGTCAGCATGGGCAAAGGCCCCCTTTTTTCGTTTAATAAATACCAGATCGGTAGTGGCCGGGCAAATATCCTCGGTCTGGGCACATCTGATTATACCTAATTTCATATAAACCTCCTGATAAACGTCTTGAGCAAAATCTGTCAGTAACGTTAATAAATCCGAGACCACTGAAAAAGTCTCTTAAATGTGTCATGCTGAGTGTTAGCGAAGCATCTTGCAATCATATAAATGCCAACTATACGGTATTGTTGATAAGATCCTTCGTCGCTTCGGCTCCTCAGGATGACAAAACATGTACTTTTTCAGTGGTCTCGGGCCTGTCCCCATGTCCGGGACAGGCCCATTGTCCCCCGCAAAATTCTAAGCTAATGATACTGCTTCAACCGGGCATGTATCAACACATATGCCGCACTCCAGGCAATCATCACTCACAACCGCCTTGTCATCCTCCAGATGAATTGCTTCTATCGGACATGCATCCGCGCATTGTCCGCAGCCAATACACTTTTCCTTATCCACTGCTGCCTTCATGATGACCCATTCCTTTCTTTATTTTGAATAACACTCATCATGATGCTGATGTTCATGACAAACTGAACCAGTTGATTTGAGCTTTCCCTGCAAATACTGTTCAGCCGCGGTTCTGGCACTGCCGACCGCTCCCACAATTACTTCAATGCCTTTTTCATTAAAAATATCAATCGCCCCTGCTCCCATACCTCCGGCAATGATTACATTGACCCCCCGGTCGTTTAAGAAATTGGGCAGAAATCCTGGTCTGTGTCCGGGATTGGCTACTGAACCGGCGCTTACAATTCGAGCATCTTCAGCCTCAAAAATGTTGAAGTTCAAACAGTGTCCAAAGTGCTCGGTTACCATGTCATTTTCACTTGCCACCGCAATTTTAATCAATTTAATCTTCCTCTCAATCTTCTATTTTTGGGGTTTTGATTTGATTCCATAGAGTCTGCAGCCGTTTATACAAGCATTAAGTTTCAACTATGCTGGGGCGTCCTGAAACAATAACAACCTGGTTTGGCGGAAAACCTCCCGGGCAGCTTGTCCGGCGGTGCAATCCAAATCAATCATGGTCTGACCGCTATTGACTGCTTTAACTACCTCCGGGTCAAATGGTATTTTGCCGACTAGCGGCAATTGGTTTTGCCGGCAAAATGTTTCGATCTTGGAGGTATTGGTCAGATTGGTATCATATTTATTTATGCACGCCGCCATCTTGATCTTAAATATTCGCGCAGTTTCAATTATACGTTCCATATCACTTATACCTGATACAGAAGGCTCGGCAACGATAAGCACCATATCCACTCCGCTCAGTGAAGCAATGACCGGGCAGCCTATACCGGGCGAGCCGTCAATAATGGCTAAGCGAGCAGCGGTGATTACCGACCTCATCTGTTTTTTCACCGCGGTTACCAGCTTGCCGGAGTTGCCGCTGCCCATTTTTAATTGGGCAGTGGAAAAAACCGTCCCGTTGCGATACAACCTAAGTTCTCCGGCAACCGCGGGATTAAAGGCGATAGCTCCGGCCGGACAAACAGCTTCACAAACCCCGCAGCCCTCGCAGGCATAATAATCGACTTCATATATGCCATCGGCCTTGATCGCGTCAAAGCGGCAATATTGCCGGCACCGGCCGCACTCCAGGCATAAGTCGGGATCTATTTCCGCCTTGGGCAATCCGTAAAAATCAGTTCTTTGGGGCGCAGAAGGCTGATTTAATACCAGATCTAGATTGGGGGCGTCCACATCGCAGTCAGCATATACTTTAGCCTGGGCTAATTTAATAAAAGCACTGGCAACCGTAGTTTTACCCGTACCGCCTTTGCCGCTGAGAACCAAAAGCTGTTTCATGCCGCACCTCCTTAGACGCTCTTTCCAGCAAGGAAGCGAATAGATCCCGATACCGACAGTCTTCTCGGGCTGCTATCAACCCGTCGGAATTAAGCGTTCCCAGCTTTTTATCAAATGGTATTTTTCCTAAAATTTTTATACCTTTATCAAGGCAATACTTCTCAGCCGGATTATCGCCTTTCTGGCACTTGTTAAGCACCACCCCATTCGGTTTGCCGAATAATTCAGCCAGTTCATAGACCATATTGAGATTATGCACCCCAAACCGGGTAGGCTCGGCTACAAACATGCAGTAGTCTGCGTCCCTGATACTTTCCATTACTATACACGCACTGCCCGGGGGGCAGTCAATGAAACTACGCCCTGCAGGAATATCGCTCAGCATTTTTTTAATAATGGGTACGCCTGATGCTTCACCAATATTTAGCCTTCCGGTAATGACCTTAACATTTTCGGAAATTCCCTTTTGAATGCAGCCAATGCCTTTTTTCCGATCAGATAAGGCTTTTTCAGGACATAACCAGGCGCAGCCTCCACAGCCATGACAAACCTCTTCAAAAATCATTATTTTTTGGTTTATATAAGCCAAAGCATTAAACTTGCAAAAATCGACACAGGCGCGACAGCCATTGCAAAGGTCCGCATTGACACTCGGAACCTCAACCGATATCTCTTCGGTTTCAACCTTTACCGGTTTGAAAAAAAGATAACCATTGGGTTCTTCTATATCACAGTCAATATAGCTGGACTCGCCGGCGACAGCGGCCAGGTTCACCGCCACCAGGGTTTTGCCGGCGCCACCCTTTCCACTCAGCACCGCTATCTTCATGGCTATTTTCCTCCCTGACCATGAAATCCGGGGTGAATATCGGTCAGCAAAGTAAGTTTTCCTTGGCTAAAGGCGGCGATATTGTCCTTAACCGAATCATTAATAGTCTTATATATTTTGATGCCGGCGGCAGCAAAAACCCGGGCAGCATTGTCACCGCATCTAGGCGTAAGCAGAGCACTGACATCAGTATCGGCCACTATCTGGGCAGCCTTGATTCCGGCGCCTCCCTGGCTGATAGCGGCATGGTTGCTTACATATGAACTGGTTTGGGATTCAATATCATATATAAGAAGGTAAGGCGCCCTGCCAAAGGAGCTGCACACCTTGGTTTCTATTGAATTGTCACCTACCGGTAAAACTATCTTCATTTCTTTACCTCCATATCCAAGCATTTACCTGATGGTTGAGCATATTTCCCTTCATTCGGCCCGGGCCTAGTAGTCTGTAACATCTAAAAATTTAGGTTATCCGTCGAGAAAAATCTTCGTAGGGCGAGGCGGAGGCAAGAGGAATACTGGACGTATTGTGATTGACGACAACAAAGCCCTGCGGAAATTTGGCCGGTGGGAACTAAAGTTTTAGGTGTTACAGACTACCTAGTATAACCTTAAGATAAAATGGGCGTTTTTAGTTTACTCGTCAACTTCAGCCAGGTCTTTTAAGCGCTGGTTTAAAATATTAAGTTTTCTTTCCAATAGGGTCTTTTCTTTTTCCAGCAATTTTTTTGGGGTTCCGGCACTGGATAAGTCGTCACCGGGATCTGCCCAAAACCCACCTCTAAATCCATTTCCCATCCACCGGCACAGCCCCCAGCCCATGGCGGTGCCATGGCGGAGAGCTCGGTTACCCAGGCCGCGATTAGCAGCCATCAGGCCCAAACCCAATCCAATTCCACGACCTGCCCTATTTACACCGGTGCAGATACCCATGCCTCTTCCGCTTATAGCTCCTTGTCCCAGCGGACCGGTTCCATTCCTTCTTGGCATAATGATTACCTCCTTAAGTAAATTAATAAAAAATTCATGTACCCTCAGCTCATACCACAAGCTCTTTCTCAAGCGTCACCGTTTTAGCCGGCAGTCAACGGTATTTCAGTTATGGTCATATGCTCATTATAAGCATACGGTCTTTTTGGGCATATGTCAATAATAATTGCATCAATTAATTGTGACAATAAAATTAATTATTATGTGTCATTTTTTTCGTTTTTTGTTATAATAGTATATCATAATGGGCTTATAGAGGAGGTTAATTATATGAGTGCAAAAATTACTCTTTCAGTATTCAAGGCAGATGTAGGTGGTTTTGTCGGGCATGGCAGCGTCCACCCCGATATGCTGCAGGAAGCGAAAAGAAGTCTGGGTGAACAGGGAGCCGATATATTAATAGATTCCTTCGTTACCAATGTGGGCGATGACATAAACCTGGTACTCACCCACCGGGAAGGAATCAACGCCGAAAAGATCCATACCCTGGCCTGGAATACTTTTCTCAACTGTACTGCGGTCGCAAAGAAGTTAAAAATGTATGGGGCCGGTCAGGATCTTCTATCTGACGCCTTCTCCGGCAATATAAAAGGTATGGGGCCGGGAATGGCGGAGATGGAATTTGAAGAGAGACCCAGTGAACCGGTAATAGTATTTATGGCTGATAAAACTGAACCGGGCGCCTGGAACCTCCCGCTTTACAAGATATTTGCCGACCCCTTCAACACCATCGGGCTGGTAATAGACCCTAAAATGCATGATGGCTTTGTTTTTGAGGTTTTGGATCTGATCGAAGACAAATGTGTCAGCTTTTCCTGTCCGGAGGAAATTTATGACTTATTGATCTTTTTAGGAGCGTCCAACCGTTATGTGGTCAGGAAAATCTATACCCATAAGGGAGAAATAGCTTCTGTTTCCTCCATTCAGAAATTGAACCAGATGGCGGGCCGTTATGTAGGCAAAGATGACCCGGTGCTGATAATTCGCTGTCAAAGTGGATTGCCGGCGGTGGGAGAAGTGCTTGAACCCTTTGCTAATCCGCATTTGGTTGCGGGTTGGATGCGGGGCTCCCATTTTGGCCCGATTATTCCAGTGTCCCAGAAGGATGCGGTTCCGACCAGGTTTGACGGCCCGCCTCGCGTAATTGCCCTGGGGTTCCAGTTGGCTAATGGAAAGCTGATAGGCCCTCAAGATCTATTTGCCGATGTTGCCTTCGACCGGGCCCGGCAAAAATCTCTGGCAGCAGCTGATTATTTAAGACAGATGGGACCCTTTGAACCCCATCGCCTGCCTCTGGATGAGATGGAGTATACCACCATGCCGGAGGTAATGAATAAGCTGAAGGAGCGCTTTATATAGGGCTTCGCTTAGATCTGCCGGAGTCATGGGCTTGAACAGCTTCAAGCATAATGCCAAAAGGACGCGTTTATAACCACTGTTACCATGGATATAAACGCGTCCTTTAGTCTTGGTCATTAATAAATTTCCAATAAGGTCCGGTAAACGATTTAAATACGAGTCCCTTGGCTTTCCATTTGAATGGCGGCTTTATCCAGTAGCGCTTTAAGCTGGATTAAAGATTCCTCCACCATTATTTTCATATTATTTTTAAGACTCCAGGATATTTTTTGAATGTAGTCCCAACAATATAAGTTGAAGTCGTGGAATCGTTTTTCCACTTCTACCGGGATGCGCATTTTAATTTCCTTTAAGAGTAAAGGATATACAAATGATTCGGGCAGGTTGTCCGTGGGGAAATCAGGGGACGACTCAGTAAAAGTGCCGTCGTTAACCTCTGCATAATAAAGAGCTTCATTCCGTAGGGGCGGTATTTTTACTTTGATTTCCTGCTGCAGGCCCAATAGATCAACCGACTGCCGGTATATTTGCTCGATCAGGGCTTCAGTACCCTCAATAAAACCTTGCAGGATTTGGTCTAATTTAGCGTGGATATATTCAGCCATATCAATATAAAGGGGAGCCATAACCTCGGCCAGACCCTCCTGTAAACGAACACTTAACCCATGTTGAAGCTCGCCCATGCAATTATGGTAGTTTTCAGAATAGGCTTCATCTATTATTCCATTTGTCTTGCATACCGCATATTTTTGGAGTTTATAAGCATATTTTTCGAAATCATTGAAGATTTTGGAGATGTCATGGTCCAGTTTGTTTTCAGTCTCATGCTGAGCAGCCTTTATACCGTCAAGAAATTTTTTTACCGAACCAAGCTTAGATTTAAAAACTTCGCTTGGAATCGGGAGAGCCTGTTGCTGCAGTATTAATTGCTGCAGCCTATCCGGGGCGGTTATCTCAGATTCGTATACGATTGATAACTGCAACTCGTCATGGTCAGAGCCAGGTGATTTTAAGGCTGACTTGCCGTCCACCCTGGATTCAGCATTATCCGGTAATACTGCAAAATGCCGCTTGTCGTCGTTGCCAAGAGTCATTGGGGGCCTCCTTGAAACCTTATACTATTATTTGCTTGGGGTATATAAATTCTGCTATTAGTCATCATACCCTACTTGCCCCTGACAACTCAACCCATAAATAGTCCCACCTTAACTAAATTTGCCTGAATGACCCGGATATGGGTCACCCCTATACTTTTATAGCTAAAAAGAATAACCTCTGGTTCATGCAACCGGAGGTTATTCCTATGTCTTAAAGTTTAAGCCTTACATAGCCGAAAGAGCTACGGCCGCTCTCCTTAACCAAGCGCCATATAAGTTTGGCCCCGGCCAGTATAATAATAACTACCCATGCCCACCAGGATAAAGCGACGGTTTTAAACACCGTCTGCATAAAGGGTACATATAGGACTGTCAACTGCATGCAAACCGAGCATAATACCGCCCCCACCAAAAATTTGTTGCTAAAGAAGCCTAATTCAAAGGGCGAATAGATTTCCGAACGGCATTCAAAAACATAAAAGAGCTGGGCGAAAACCAGAGTGGTAAAGGCCATGCTACGGGCCAGGTCCAAACTTTCTGCGCCGTTCCCGCGGCTCCATAAAAGACCTATTAAAAATGATGCGATCGTGATCGCGGCAATATAGGAGCCGCGGCTAAAGATGATCCAACCCAGGCCATGGGCAAAAATACTCTCATTTTTCGGACGGGGCTTGCGTTTCATGATTCCCGGTTCAGGAGGTTCAATCCCCAGCGCCATGGCCGGCAGTCCGTCAGTAACCAGATTCACCCATAACAGCTGAATCGGTAGCATAGGTAAGGGCAGCCCCATCAAGGACGATAGAAACATTACCAATACCTCACCGATATTGCATCCCAATAAATACCTGATGAATTTTCTGATATTATCATAGATGGCCCGGCCTTCATATACAGCCTGCACGATAGTCGAGAAATCGTCATCGGTAAGAATCATCGCTGAAGCTTCTTTACTCACCTGAGTACCGCTAATACCCATGGCAATTCCAATATCGGCCGCCTTTATCGCCGGGGCATCGTTGACCCCGTCTCCGGTCATGGCCACCACCTGCCCTTGGTCTTTAAGGACCGAGACGATTCTATTCTTATGCTGGGGGGAAACCCGGGCAAAGACACGCTCCTGCACCGCTCGTTTATATAAAATATCATCCGCCAAATTGTCAATTTCCGGGCCGGTAACTACCGTCGAATTGGTGCTTAACCCTATTTCCCGGGCTATTGCCGCTGCCGTCAGAGGATGGTCTCCGGTAATCATGATAGGGACGATCCCGGCCCCCATACATCTCCTAATTGACCTGGCCGCTCCCGGCCTCGGCGGGTCGATCATTCCGCACATGCCTACCAGAACCAGGTCCGATTCCAGCTGGCTGTCCGGCTGTTTTTCCCAATCCTGTTTTTGAAGATTTTTAAAAGCAAAGCCGAGGATACGCAATGCCCCTGCTGCCCATGTCTCCTGCATCTGTAAAAAGTATTTTATGTCCTCAGCGGATATACGGGTGATCTTTTTATCTTTCATAATAAAGGAACATGAATTGATAATAACATCGAGAGCTCCCTTAACTAATATCAAAGGTTCGATGTCTTCCACTATTACACTCATCCGCTTGCGGTCTGAATCAAAGGGTATTTCCCGCAGTAATCCTTTTTTCTCCTGGATCCCTGCTCTGCCGGCCATCACCAGTAAGGCCGCCTCGGTGGGGTCGCCCTGAACCTCAATTCTTCCTTGGACCTCGGTTATTTCTGAGTTATTGCAATTGGCGGCAATATCCATTAACATTTGGAGTGTCTTGTCATGGGTTATTGGCAACGCCTGGGAGCGCATGGTTTTGGTCTTGCGGTGCCGGTCCCCTTCGTTTTCCAATTCGATAACGCTGTCCCGGGTGGCTATTTTTTTGACCGTCATTTGATTGCGGGTCAGCGTCCCCGTTTTGTCTGAACAAATAACGGTGGTGCAGCCCAGGGTCTCAACCGCCGGAAGTTTTCTGACGATAGCGTTGCGTTTGGCCATTCTCTGTACACCCAGGCCCAGGACCACGGTAACAATTGCCGGTAGTCCCTCCGGTATGGCGGCCACCGCTAAACTGATGCCCGCCATAAACATGGTAAGAGCATTTTCACCCCTTATAATTCCCAGTGCCGCTACCACTGCACATACCACAATACACAGGATTATCAAGACTTTGCCCAGTTGATCGAGCTTAACCTGCAACGGTGTCATACCCGGTTTAGCTTCTCTCATCATGCCTGCAATTTCGCCCATTACCGTATTCATTCCCGTTTCGACAACTACTCCCCGGCCTCTGCCTCTGGTAACTGCAGTGCCCATAAAGGCCATATTTTTGCGATCTCCCAACGGGCAATCCGGTTTGCACTGGGCATCGGCCCTCTTCTCCGCGGGAACTGATTCCCCGGTTAGCGCCGACTCATCAATTTCCAGACCAAATGACTGTAATAATCTAAGATCAGCAGGTACTTTGTCACCTGCCTCCATTAATACCACATCTCCGGCCGCCAATTCTTTAGCGTCAATCTTCATCCGCTGCCCGCTTCTGATTACCACGGCAAAGGGCGAAGCCATCTTTTTGATCTCTTCCAGTGACCGCTCTGCTTTGTACTCCTGGATGAATCCCAAAATAGCGTTGATCACCACAATAGTCATTATCGTAATGGCGTCCACCATGTCGCCCACAATGCCTGACACTACCGTAGCTCCCAAAAGTACCAGAACCATGGTGTCAGTAAATTGGTTCAATAGAATTGTATACGGTTTAAGCGAAGAGCCTTCTTCCATAACGTTGGGAGACTGATCCCGGCGAGCGGCCGCTTCTTTCGAACTTAGACCTTCATGAGAGTCGCTGGCCAGTTGCTGAAGAACGTCATCAGCATTAATATTCCACCACAAAACTTTCGACATTTACCCGCCTCCATGATTTCTCTCTAAAGAAAATATTATTCATGCGAGGCTCACAAAAGAACCGAAGACAGGCCCGCTGCCTGCCTTCAAGCCCTCAAAAAAGGCGTTTATACAAAAGACAGGCAAATTACCTGTCTTTCGTTAATTTTATATTTGTGGTTGGTATTTTATCCAACAATATTAGCCAATTCGGTAAGTCTTTTAATGTCGTCAGTTTTGTATTCCTTGGTGTCGGCCAGGGTCAGGATCGTAGTTGACTCATAGCGATAAGCCGGATAATTGCTGCCAATATCGAAAATACCGTATGATTTTAAAATAAATTCTTCGACCCGGCTGCCAAACAGTATTACATACTGCGGCTTCAAAATATCTATTTCTTCCAGGGCAAAGTACATACAACTAATTATCTGCTCACTGGTAGGTTTAATCGGGATCCCCTCACAGGGCTGCCCGTTTAATAAACAGGTATTATTGGGGTTGGCCAGTTTACCGGTTGAACACATTGGATTTCCTTGATTTAAAACACACGCTTTAGGATGGCAGCGTACCATAAAGGTATAGTACACTCTCTCAATCCTAAAATGCGTTCTAATCGTATTGCGAAGTTCGATAATCCATTTAATATCGCTAGTTTGGTAGTTTTCGCATTCAAACACCAGCAATACCTGAGGCTCCATATCACCTTTGCCGAGAGATGGCTTGCCCGTACATCTGATTAGTTCCGGACAGCGACTGCACTTGGCAATCCTTTCTTCGAGCTTAATTATTGATTTGATTTGCAGCCCCCGCTCCCTTTTATCCATCTATTACCTCCGCGGCCACTTTCTCCCAGCATGTTTGGCTAAAATAATACCGCCTTATGGCGGTATCGTAGTAGTTATAAGAACCATGAACCAATAGCATCCCATTAACCTCGAACAGCCAGGGTTTAATTCAACTTGTATAAATACTCACGGGTTCTTTCGCTTACACCCCAGGTTGCTCCGGTTAATCGGGCACAAATATAACTGCGTATATTATCATCCAGATCCGGGTTTTGATAATCAAACAGAATATAAAAAGCTCTCAATAAATCATTCATATTAGCCAACAGGCGTTCAGGCGGCGCCAATTTAAGCAAACTGTCTTTTTTGCCATAGAAGAATACCATTCTTCTCAATATCCACATTATTTCCGTATTACTGAATAGCTTTTTGGCCAGTATCTCTTCCATCAATTTATCCGGACCAATCGTATATTCCCGGGCTTCAAGCTCTTTCCACTCGTTCGTATCAGTTATCGAACAAGGAATACCTAACAGATCGTGCTGCATTATTAATCCCCCTGCACTGCTTTACCTAATAATTCTTCTGGCTCCATAATAGGTGTTGGCATAATAACCGCTGTTAAGATTCGAATAGATAACTCCGCCGCTCTTGGGTGAACTTGAATGAATGATTTGACCGTTTCCGGCATATATCCCAACATGGTCGATACTGCTGCTGTAACAGCGGAAAAATACCAGATCGCCGGGTGCGAGGCCGGCCTTGCTGACTGAAAATCCATTACTATATTGTCCAGCCGCGGTTCGGTTTAAACTAATGCCAAATTGACTGTATATGTAGGTGGTAAATCCTGAGCAGTCAAATCCTCCCGGGCTTGCCCCTCCGTACCGGTAAGGTGTCCCCAGGTACTGAGCCGCTTTAGCCACGATACTGGATCCGGTGACACTTGATCCTGACCTGGAAACCTGAACCGGAGAAACCGCAGGAGCGGTGCCGCTCACTATTAAGGTATTACCCGCATAAAGCGCATCATTGGTCAACCCGTTCAATGCTTTTAGATTATCTACCGTAGTCCCGAATTTCTGAGCTATAGTCCACAGGTTGTCGCCGGGACAGATAACATATACCGAGGTTGATTGGGTCGCCGGAACGGATGGGGCAACGGCTTGAGCCGTCGAAGCCGTCGTCGCATTATTCAATGCAAGGACCTGTCCCACCTGCAGAAAATCCGAAGTTAAGCCGTTTAGCTGTTTAATTGTATCTACGCTTACCCCGGTCGAATTGGAGATGGTCCACAAACAATCACCGGATTTGACAATATATGTAGCAGGACTAGCCATGACTGCGCCAATGCCGGCAAACATGCTTAAATACAAGGCTAGTATGCATGTCCATGCTTTCTTTCTCATTCTACCCCACCCTTCATAAAACTTAACAATTTGACAATAAATTTGACAATAAATTAGTAAGTTCTACGGGCATGGGATAATTTCCTGCTATAAATTTGATATTATTTTATTCTTTTTGTTTTTTCTCCCTATAGTATTGCTTCATTCGATTAATTATATTTTTATCAACCCGGGCCAAGCCCAGCCGGCCTCGACTTGCGCCGCTGTTTGCGCCGTGATAATCCGACCCTCCGGTTATTAATAAATTATACTCACCGGCCAGATTGGCAAACTCCAGCACTTGTGCTTCCGTATGTTCAGGATAGAATACTTCCAGACCTTCTATACCATATTTGATGCTGTCATATATTTTGGAACGGTCTTTAATCAGACCGGGATGAGCCAGTACCGCTATTCCTCCCGATTGTTTGATCAATTCGATCGCCTCCAGGGGTGAAAATTTATAACGCGGCACGTAAGCTGGCCGGCCCCGCTCAATGTAACGCTGAAATGCCTCCTCTTGGGAATTGGCATAGCCATTGCCGCATAGGACCCGGGCAATATGAGGCCGTCCGATCAACTTACCCTGAGCCGTGGCCTGAACCTGGGCCAAGGTAATATTGATACCCATATCCTGCAGTAAGGCTATTATCTTTTCCGCCCGGGCGTATCTCTGGGCCCTGATATCGTCCAGCCGGTTTTGCAGGCAGCCATTGCTGCAATTAATAAAGTAACCCAATATATGGAGGTCATCGCTGTCATAGTCCGTATTCAATTCAATCCCCGGTATCAAATCAATCTCCAACCGGTTTTCCTCGATAAAATGCCGGGCTGGTTCCAGTCCGGCAAGTGTATCATGGTCGGTAATGGCTAAACCGCTGAGTCCTGCCTCAACCGCTTTTAAAATTACAGTTTCCGGTGCATCCTCGCCATCCGAAGCATTGGTGTGTATATGCAAATCATAATACATTATTTATTACCCCTAACGCATTTTTACTACAGATTAATTCTGATTCATACTCGGAGAAACCTCGCTTGAGAAGCAATTCCGGAAGTTGGGCATATCCCGCCACATCAGCCATAACCATATTGTCAGCCCCGTCAAAATCCGACCCCAGAGCGACATGTTCCACCCCGATCAAATCTGCAATGTAGACAATATGATCAATCATATCATCAATGTTGGCATGCCCTTCCTTCACAAAGTCAGCCACCTGGGTAATTCCTACTACACCGCCATGCTCGGCCAGTACCCGCAATTGTTGGTCGCTCAGATTACGCCAATGCGGACAGAGCGACCTGGCGTTGGCATGGGTGACCAGCACCGGCAGTGAATATAGGTCCAAAGCATTATAAAACGACGGCTCTGCAAGATGAGACAAATCCAGAATAATCCTCAGCTTTTCCATTTGCCTGAGAACCTCTTTCCCCTTACGGCTTAACCCTCCGGCATGTTCACCTTCACCTCCGCCGTCAGCCAGGAGATTGCGGTGATTCCAGGTCAGCCCCAGGCTCCGCAGGCCTAAGCGATACAATAGCTGAAGTATTTCGATGTCATTTCCCAGGCATTCTGCCCCTTCCAGGTGCAAAATACAGGCCAGCCGGTTGTTATTATAGTTTCTATCCAGATCCTGGCTACTGGTTAGATGATAGCACCAGTCGGCATAACTTTCCATCTCCTGCCAAAATTTTTCAACCTGTTTAAAAATACTGCGCAAGGCTATGTTTCTATCGGCCGGCATAGTAAACAGAGCAAAGAATTGCAGATATAATTGCGCTGATTGGGCTCTCACCAAATCATATTGATTTTGATTACGCCACAGGGAACCGCCCTTCCCCGTCAGACACGAAATCGTGTCACAGTGTAAATCTACGATTTTCATATTAACCTCCATCTCGCCGCATACGGCGATACAAATAGTAATTAAAACGGGGCGTCAATCACCACAAGGTAAATATGCCTTTGGAACTCCGTGATAAACAGAAGGAGAAAGCTTTAAAGAAGGCTGCTAAGCTTCTAATTGCTCAAGGCCTTATTAAGAAATCCGATATACCAAGCTTATTTTTGCAACCTGCTTAAAATTTTTACTTGTTTATCAAAGGGGGTTGTATGCCCTTTTTTAGCTCCTACCTGTATTTTTCGGTGGTCGTGTTGTTTTCACGCTAACCCTCCCGGTCAGACTGTATAAGTAAGGGATTTCTTGAACAACAAACACCCAAAGGGCACAACCTATGTTCGCTTTGCTCACGAATTAATGTCGCTATCCGACTTTTTTGCCGGTCTGTTTTCAATAAAAAACCTGCTGTTTATATATAGCAGGTTAAAAGATCAGAGCTGGCTTGTTTTTTATTTTGAAAGATTATCTAGGTTCAATAATCAATTTTATTGCCGTTCTTTCCTCACTATCAATCATAATATCAGTAAATGCCGGTATACAAATAAGATCCATACCACTTGGAGCCACAAACCCTCTTGCAATGGCTATTGCTTTAATGGATTGATTAATAGCCCCAGCGCCAATAGCTTGAATTTCTGCAGCGCCCTTTTCCCTAAGCACCCCGGCCAATGCCCCTGCAACCGAGTTTGGACTTGACTTCGCTGAAACCTTTAGTACTTCCATAAGTTTGCCTCCTTCAATTATATATATAACAATTAATAAATATTGAAAAATGGTTGCTCTTTAGAAGTATATTCTAAACGATTTCAGTAATTCCTTCTTTTGCATCTAAAGGAATGGTTATTTTTTCATATTAATATTTATTTTTACATTTTTAAAAGCCATTATTATATGAAAATCTCGTTATTTCCAGTACTTTGGAACTGTTTTCATCCAGTTTTAATATCACTCCCTGTATTTGCGCCGGTCCTTCGGCAACCTCAAACCGGGTGGGACGACCATGTAAAAATTTGTTGATGATAGGCTCTTTCTCCATTCCCAGGATCGAATCCGCCGGACCGGTCATGCCCAAATCAGTAATATAGCCGGTACCATTTGGCATTACCCTCTCATCCGCCGTTTGTATATGAGTATGCGTACCTAAAACCGCAGTTACTTTTCCATCAAAATAATATCCGAAAGCTAATTTTTCCGAAGTTGCTTCAGCATGAAAATCCACAATTATATAATCAACCTTATCCCGCAGCTTTTCAAGAACTTCCCTTACAGTTTGAAACGGACAATCCAGCGGGGGAAGGTAGATGCGCCCGGAGGCGTTAATGACCGCGATTTTTTTATTAAAGCCGGCGTTGTATACATGATATCCTTGTCCGGGACAATCTCCGGGATAATTAAGGGGTCTGACCAAACGGGGCTCATCATCTATGAAACTAAATATGTTTTTATTATCCCAAACATGGTTGCCCATGGTGAGCACATCAACCCCGCTGCCCAGGATTTCATCTTTTACTTCTTTGGTGAGGCCCCGCCCGCCGGCAGCATTTTCAGCATTGGCAATGGTAAAGCTGATATTATTTTCTTTTTGCAACCGGGGCAAAACAGTCTTAACCATAAATCTGCCGGGTTTGCCAACAATATCGCCGATAACCAGTATATTCAATTAACGATTCCTCCAAGCTTATTTGTTGAATACGAATACCCTTCCCTCATCACGGTAGGCAAATATATTATGATATGAATCATATGACTGGTGCAGCTTCTGCATCAGCGTTTTTTTAATATCTCCCGCCCCATTTACCAGGGTTGCAATATCATTATCATCCTTTATAAGCAAAGATGCAAATTCCTGGCGCAGCAGACGCACGAAAAGCTCCATTTCCTGCTCCTGCAGGGTCTTGCCGTCCCGGTACAACCTTAAAATAGTAATACCTGCATTTTCCATAAAACTCAAAGCAAATTTAATAGGCTGGATCTTGGTCATTTCATAAAAAAGGGCCATTGATTTCTGACAGCAATCGATAAAATTATTGCGTTTGGTTTCATCAACCTTATCACTCAGAGCAGTCTCTATTTTAACCGTATCGCTTTTAACATCGTATTTTACCGCGCTTAATTCAGAATACCGTATAAATACCGATAGTATCGTGTCCAGACCCGACTCATTAACCATAAATATATCTTCTCTCCTTATTATTAAGTTAATAGTTTATTAAGTTAATAGTCTTTTCTGGCTGGAACCAAAAAATCCTGCAATAAATGCCATGTAAAATAAACCAGTTGTTTATTCTACTGAGCGCTGGCGTGAATTGCGCGCCAAAACGCGGGCGCTGTAGCGCCTTCCTTTCGCGTTTTGTGTGCATCGCGCCGCGAACCTGTTTATCAAATGCCTCTTAGATTCCTCCTCTATCTATAGGTTGGGATTTTAAGAGGCGTTTTTATAATTCAATTCACGCTTCTTGCGTGAATTGCGCACCAAAACGCGGGCGCCATAGCGCCTTCCTTTCGCGTTTTGTGTGCATCGCGCCGCGAGCTTGTTTATCAAATGCCTCTTAGATTCCTCCTCTATCTATAGGTTGGGATCTTAAGAGGCATTTGATAAACAGGCACCGGTCCTATCATGGCTCGGTGCCTGTCTGGTTCACCCTTATTTTGCTAATTCCACCGATCTGGTTTCCCTAATTACGATTACCTTGATCTGGCCGGGATACTCCAGTTCCTGTTCTATCTGCCGGGCAATTTCCTTAACCAGGGTTATAGTCCCCAAATCATCAATTTCTTCGGGTTTTACAATGATTCTTATTTCACGGCCCGCTTGAATGGCAAATGATTTTTCTACCCCCGGGAAATTATTGGCCAGATTCTCAAGCTTTTCTAATCGTTTTATGTAGGTCTCCAATGTTTCTCTTCTGGCTCCGGGGCGTGAAGCCGAAATAGCATCCGCCGCCTGCACCAATACAGCTTCGATGGTTTGCGGCTCAACATCACCGTGATGAGCCTCGATGCCATGGATTACTTCTTTGCTCTCACGGTATTTCTTGGCCAGATCAACCCCGATTTCCACATGCGGTCCTACTACCTCGTGGTCCACGGCCTTCCCGATATCATGGAGCAAACCGGCACGCTTGGCCAACATTATATCAACATCCAATTCAGCTGCCATTACACCCGCCAGATGTGATACTTCAATCGAATGTTTCAATACATTCTGGCCATAGCTGGTTCTATATTTGAGGCGTCCCAGAAGTTTAATGAGTTCGGCATGCAATCCATGCACCCCCACTTCAAAGGCGGCTTGTTCCCCAATTTCTCTGAGTTGCTGATCAATTTGATTTTTGGCTTTTTCAATCATTTCCTCAATCCTGGCGGGATGGATTCTGCCGTCGGAAACTAAACTCTCCAGTGCCACTCTGGCTATTTCCCTGCGAACCGGATCAAATGAAGATAATATAACAGCTTCCGGGGTATCATCAATAATCAAATCTACTCCCGAAAGGGTTTCAAAGGTACGTATGTTACGACCTTCCCTACCAATAATGCGTCCCTTCATCTCATCATTGGGCAGAGAAACTACTGAAACAGTGGTTTCCGATACTACATCAGCCGCACATCTCTGAATTGCCAGAGAAACAATATTTTTAGCCCTTTTGTCAGACTCCTCTTTGGCTTCATTTTCAAGGTTCCTGATCATTACAGCGGTTTCCTGGCGAATCTGTTGTTCCACGTTATGGAGCAACAATTCCTTGGCTCCCTCTGTAGTCAATCCGGATAGACGTTCTAATTCCTTTAACTGCTGCGTTAATATAAGCTGTAGATCCTGTTGGGTCTTGTCTATTTCTTTTTCCTTTTCCTGAAGATTTTGTTCCTTTCTTTCCATATTCTCAGTCTTTTTATCAATTAATTCCTCTTTTTGCAGTACCCTTCTCTCAATACGGTCCAGGTCCCTGCGCCTGTCCCTGAATTCTTTTTCCACTTCCTGACGATTCTGATAGATCTCGTCTTTGGCTTCCAGTAACAGTTCTTTTTTCTTGGCCTCCGCATCCCTGGTTGCTTCCTCTACGACTCTGGCGGCCTCCTCCTCAGCACGCCCAATTTTGCTTTCCGCAATAATTCTGCGCCAATAGTATCCACACCCAATACCTGCCAGCAGGGCCAATACAACGAGCAAAATACCCTGTATCTCTATCTTTTTCACCTCCTTTTCTTATTCATATAAAAAGCCGAGTATTAAACTCGGCTTAAAAACTATCTTCCCTATCTCCGGTTATCTGCCCACCAGCTCAGTATATCCCCGCCTTAACGGAAAATATTGCAACCAATCCCTAGTGAGACCGCGATAACCCATCTTAACCAAAACCAATTCACCATCTATATTTATTCAAAAACTAGCATATAATTTTAAACTGCCGCACGGACAGCTACAATTTTATTAATACAAGTTATTGGAACAATATATATGTTAAAAGGTATCTATGGCCAAGTTCAAGCGAAGACATCCTTTTAGAGCCTTACTAAGATTTTAGTCAGTTTCCCCGGCAGTGTCAAGCTTCATCTCATCGGGGCCGGCATTTTTAGCCCTTATCTTATCTCTTATTCTTTGTGAGCATACATTATATATCTCCGGGTTATTCCTCAGATACTCCTTGGCGTTCTCCCGCCCTTGTCCCATTCTCTCTCCTTCAAATGAATACCATGAGCCGCTTTTCTGGATTATATCCAGGTCGGTGGCCATATCCAATACATCCCCTTCTCTGGATATGCCGGTTCCAAACATGATATCAAACTCCACTGATTTAAAAGGAGGAGCAACTTTGTTTTTTACCACTTTGACTTTGGTACGGCTGCCTATCTGCTCGGTCCCCTGTTTGATAGGTTCCCCTTTTCTTACCTCCAACCGCAAGGAAGAATAGAATTTAAGGGCCCGACCGCCGGTGGTAGTTTCCGGGTTGCCATATACTACTCCTATTTTTTCACGCACCTGATTAATGAATATAACCACCGCGTTGGATTTGCTGATATGGGCCGTCAGTTTTCTTAGAGCCTGGGACATCAGGCGGGCTTGCAGTCCAACGTGGCTGTCCCCCATTTCCCCTTCAAGTTCGGCTTTGGGTACTAATGCCGCTACCGAATCTATTACAATTAAATCGATGGCTCCGCTTCTAACCAAAGCTTCCGCTATTTCCAGAGCCTGTTCACCGTTATCAGGCTGTGATACCAGCAGATTGCTGGTATCGACTCCCAATCTCTTGGCATAGAGAGGATCCAGGGCATGTTCAGCATCGATGAAAGCTGCCATTCCCCCTTCCTTTTGGGCTTGGGCAATCGAATGCAAGGCCACCGTAGTTTTCCCGGAAGATTCAGGGCCGAAAATCTCAATAACCCGGCCTCGCGGTATCCCCCCAACGCCCAAGGCCAGGTCCAGGGATATACAGCCGGTTGAAATAACCGCCACATTCATAGCGGTATTCTCTCCCAGTTTCATGATGGAACCCTTGCCAAACTGTTTTTCTATGGTTTTAATCGTATTATTCAAAGCCTCAAGTTTCTCTTGCGTTACGTCCTTTGCTTCCAAGCCGTTCCCTCCCTCAAACATATGTTCGCTTTTAAAAAGTATACGAAGTCCCGACTATTTTGTCAATACAGTATTATCCTTTTAATTCATACATTTCCAGCACGGTATAGTCCGGTCCCCCCGGCGAAAGGCTGCTTTGCATCAAATGGATATGGTCCACCTTGAAGGGAACTAATTTCTTTTGCCCGGCCATCCGTTCAACAATTTGCAGCATTTCACTGATCCTGGCCTCACTCCGCACTCTACCCAAGGTAAGATGGAACCGGTGATTTTTCTCCGGTTCAAAGCCGGCCGCAGCCAGATAGGCGTCTACCCTTTCTCCCAAGAATTTGGCCTTGTCCAACTCTCCTCGCAGCCCCAGCCATATAACCCGTGGGCGCATTCGACTGGGGAAAAAGCCCAGATTATCAACTGATAAATTAAATGACGGACAGGAATCCGCAGCTCTGACCAGACTGGTATTGATTGCCGGCAAAACCGCCTTCTCAACCTCCCCCAGAAATTTAACCGTCAGGTGGTAGTTGGCATACTCCACCCATTTGACATCTGCCCGGCTGGCGCTTAGATCATTCTTGAACATTCGGGCATATTGTTTTACGCTGTCCGGAACCGGAATAGCCACAAATAATCTCATCAGATTCCTCCTAAAAGTATTTTCAGTCGTATTGCAACTTTCTCCTCAGAAGATCCAGAGCGGACTTGGCCGACAATACTCGGATAAGATCCCGGCCCAGTCCCAGTCTTAACTCTTTAACCTCAATGCCTTGGGCATGGGCCAGGGCTATATAAACCAAACCCACCGGTTTTTCCGCACTGCCGCCATCCGGACCGGCAATCCCGGTAATCGCCAATGCCGTATCGGTCCCCGCCAGCCGGCGTACCCCCGCCGCCATCTCCCGGGCCGTTTCCGGACTGACAGCCCCGTATTGCAGCAGAGTTTCTTCCCTGACTCCCAGTATCCGCTCTTTGGCCTCGTTGCTGTAGGAGATGACCCCTCCCCAGAAATACCGGGAACTGCCGGGCAAATCAGTAATCATTTTGCCCAAAAGTCCGCCCGTGCATGATTCCGCCACGGCCAGGGTTTTCCCTTGAGATTGGAGCAGCCCTGCCGTATTGCCGGCCAGAGTTTCATCATCAAAGGCAAACACATTTCTGCCCATCCGCTCCACAATGCGGCCGACAAAATCATTTAACGATTGGCTCTGTTCCTGCCCGGCGGCAGCAGCCAGCCGGATATGGATTTCGCCCTCGACCGCCAGCAAGGCCATGGATATGTCCTGCGGGCAATTCGTCAGTTCCCCCAGCCGTTCCTCCACATTGGATTCGCCCAACCCCATGGTTTTAATGTTCTTACTTATGGTCTTGGGTATATGAGCGGCAAACTCCTGGTACAGGAGCGGTTCAACCTCCTGCAAGTACATGGGCTGCATCTCCCGGGGCGGTCCGGGCAATAAAATCACGGTTTTGCCGTTCTTCGTCAAGTACATGCCGGGAGCGGTGCCCTTGGAGTTGGCGAGAACAACAGCTTCCGGCGGAAACATAGCCTGTTTGAGATTGATTTCAGGCATAGCGCGCTGCCGCTTGGCGAACCAGTTGCGCAGCCGTTCTTCTTCTTCCGGTCGAACCACCAAATTGCAGTCCATTAGCTCGCAGGCTGCCATTTTGGTAAGATCATCAAAGGTAGGCCCCAGTCCGCCGGTGCTTATTATAAGGTCGGCAGATTCCGCCGCCATACTGAATGCCCTGCTTAATTGATCCCGGTTGTCTCCGACTGTGGTTTTGCCAACAACCTTGATCCCCATATCCTGAAGCCGTGAAGCAATAAATATGGAATTGGTGTCCAGGGCGGCTCCGCTTAATAGTTCAGATCCGGTAGAAATAATATAAGCTTTTTTCAATTGCACTCACTCCTGTCTCAATTTTTGAAATATCTCAACAGATAACTCCGTCAATCACAGTATTTCATAAAGTCAGATCTGCACCGATATCATCCAAGAACTTACCCTGTCATAACTCACTGGGTCTATGCCCTTACATTCCTTCGT
>JAYFPZ010000025.1:0-15439 GCA_034927445.1 Syntrophomonadaceae bacterium | reverse complement strand
GCTCCGCCTACCTTGGACAATACCAACGTTATGGCTGCCGTTAAACTCGTCTTGCCATGATCTACGTGTCCTATCGTTCCAATGTTTAAATGCGGTTTCGTCCTTTCGTACTTAGCTTTTGCCATCTCTTTCACCTTTCCTTTCTAAGCTTTCAATTTATCTTTTTACCGGTGAACCATATCGCTTACCTATTATTTCTTTGCTCTTGGACTCGGGCACCTCAGCGTAGTTTTTAAGCTCCATCGAGAAAGTGGCCCGGCCCTGGCTGGCCGATCGCAAATGGGTGGCATAGCCGAAAGTCTCGGCCAGGGGTACTGTGCCTTTGATGATCTTGTTTGCCCGGTTTTCTTCCAAACCCAACACCCGGCCCCGACGAGCATTCAGGTCTGATATCACATCACCGACATATTCCTCGGGGGATACAATATCTATACTCATTATAGGTTCCAGGAGAATTGCCCGGGCTTTGCCCAAGGCATCCTTAAGCGCCATATTGGCAGCTATCTTAAATGCTTGCTCCGAAGAATCAACCTCGTGATAAGAGCCTCCCAGAATCTTTACTTCTATATCATCTACTGGGTACCCAGCCAGTATTCCAGCCTGCAGGGCTTCTTTAACCCCCATTTTCGCTGCTGCCACGAACTCTTTGGGCAACAGGCCCGACGAGGTTCGGTCCACAATCTTTTTACCCCGCCCCTCCGGCAGAGGTTCCACCGTTAGAATAAGCTGGGCAAATTGACCGTGTCCTCCAGTCTGCCGTTCAAATGTGGTCTCAGCCTTGGCTGGAGCACTAATGGTTTCTTTATAGGCCACCTGCGGTTTTCCTACGTTGGCGTTTACCTTGAATTCTCTCAGCAGCCGGTCAATTATGATTTCCAGGTGAAGCTCTCCCATGCCTGAAATAATCGTCTGGCCGGTCTCTTCATCATACCGGGTCCGAAAGGTAGGATCCTCCTCCGCCAGACGCCTCAAACTTTCCCCAATCCGGTCTTGATCGGCTTTGGTCTTGGGCTCAATCGCTACATCTATAACCGGTTCGGGAAAATCCATCGACTCCAGAATAATTCTGCTGTTCAGCGAACACAGGGTTTCGCCGGTAACCGTATCTTTTAACCCTACTCCGGCTACTATTTCCCCGGCTTCAGCTTCCTCCACCTCTTCCCGGTGGTTGGCATGCATTTTCAGCAGCTTGGTTATGCGCTCTTTCTTGTCTTTTACACTGTTAACCACCTGAGCGCCCACCTTGACTTTGCCTGCATATATTCTGAAATAAGTAAGTTTGCCTACATAGGGATCAATTGCAATCTTAAATGCCAAAGCACAGAGGGGGGCTTTTGTATCTACTGGAATCGTGATTTCCCGGCCGGTCGCCACTTCGATACCGCTGGTAGGCGGTATATCCACAGGGGAAGGCAGGTAGTCAACCACTGCATCCAGCAGCATCTGCACTCCTTTATTTTTGAAAGATGATCCGCATAAGACTGGTACCAACAGGTTGGCAATCGTTTGCTTTCTCAAAGAACGGTTTATCTCCTTGGTGGAGATAAGACTTCCTTCCAGGTACTTCTCCATGATGACATCGTCATGCTCGGCCAGCTTTTCCAGCAGCTTTTCGCGATAGCCTTCAGCTTCCAGGCGTTCGCTGTCATCCAGGTCTCTTTCCAGGTATGTGTCGCCCGCACCGTCTTCATACACATAGGCTTTCATCCTGGTAATATCAATAACTCCGGCAAATGCTTCTTCAGCGCCCAGCGGGAGTTGAATCGGCACTGCATTGCTGCCGAGGTTTTTATTGATCATATTTACGGCCCGCTTAAAATCCGCCCCAATTCGATCCATTTTGTTAATATAAGCAATTCTCGGGACTTTATACCTATCTGCCTGCCGCCATACCGTCTCTGACTGAGGTTGTACTCCAGCTACGGCGCAAAAGATACCAATTGCTCCATCCAATATCCTTAACGACCGTTCTACCTCAGCTGTGAAGTCCACATGGCCGGGTGTATCGATAATATTTATCGTACAATCACGCCAATAACAGGCAGTAGCAGCAGAGGTTATGGTTATCCCCCGCTCCTGTTCCTGGGTCATCCAGTCCATAGTGGCGGTACCTTTGTCAACTTCCCCCATCCTATGGACTTTGCCGGTATAAAATAATATTCGTTCGGTCGTGGTCGTTTTCCCGGCATCAATATGAGCCATTATTCCAATGTTTCTAATCGAATCCAAATCGGTTTTACGAGCCATCTGACCACCCCTGCAGCCTACCAACGATAATGAGCAAATGCTTTGTTGGCTTCAGCCATTTTATGGGTATCTTCTTTCTTTTTCACTGATCCGCCGGTACCGTTGGCGGCATCCAAAAGCTCACCCGCCAGTCGTTCGGCCATGGTTTTTTCACCACGTTTACGGGTATATCCTACCAGCCAGCGAATGGCCAGGGTTTGCCTGCGGTCAGCTCTTACTTCGACCGGCACCTGGTAGTTGGCACCGCCTACCCGGCGCGCCTTAACCTCAACCAGCGGAGTTATGTTTTTCATTGCTTCTTCAAAAACCTGCATGGCGTCCTTGCCAGCTTTCTTTTCAATTTTATCGAAGGCTTCATAGCAGATTTTTTCGGCCAAACTCTTTTTGCCATCCCACATTATTTGATTTACCAGCTTGGTGAATATTTTGCTGTTATATATAGGATCCGGCAAAACATCTCTTTTGGGAACGGGCCCTTTTCTAGGCATAGCTTGACTCCCTTCTATTTCTTCTTAGGTCTCTTGGTTCCATATTTGGATCTTCCCTGATTACGCTTCTGTACTCCAGCAGCATCCAGAGTTCCGCGAATAATATGATATCTTACCCCCGGTAGATCCTTGACTCTGCCACCCCTTATCAGCACCACGGAGTGCTCTTGAAGATTGTGACCAATTCCCGGAATATAGGAGGTTACTTCTATACTGTTGGTCAACCTTACTCTGGCAATTTTACGTAAGGCCGAGTTAGGCTTTTTGGGGGTGGTTGTATATACACGGGTACAAACCCCTCTTTTTTGCGGACAGCTTTTTAGGGCGGGTGCTGTAGACTTTTTATCTTCTTTTTGGCGTCCTTTTCTAACAAGCTGGTTAATCGTCGGCATACCTGCACCTCCTTCCCCGTTTAATTACTCTTTGACAAGCGCGACGGCGGCCGAACCCACTTCAATCCCACAGGCTTTTCCCAGAACTTCCATAGATACTACCATGGCTGCTTCAACTCCATGCTGAAGACATAAATCCCGCAAAGGCGCAATAATATGAGGCTCAGCATCAGCAGCCAGATAAACCTTGGTAGCTATCCCCTTGCTTACGGCCTTCCTGACTTGTTTGCTGCCAATAACCTTCTTACCGTTCGCGATCTCATCAAGCAACAATTCTGTTACCTCCTTCTGAACATTGAAGCCGGTTTATTATTGACGACAGTCCGACTGATTGGTCGCGCGCCTTAATATTTTAGCATTCAGCTACCATTCAGTCAAATTATTTTGCTTTTTTAGATATTTTATTCTTCGGCCACGAATTCCGGATTATCTTCCATGGCTATATTGCGGTAAACCGAATAACCGGTTCCAGCCGGGATCAGTTTACCGATTATAACATTCTCTTTCAGACCGATTAGATTATCAATCTTTCCTTTAATTGCTGCTTCGGTCAAGACCTTGGTGGTCTCCTGGAATGAAGCCGCCGACAGGAAAGAATCGGTGTTCAGGGATGCCTTGGTAATACCCAGAAGCATGGGGGTGCATACCGATGGCAGTCCGCCTTCTTCAATAGCTCTCATGTTTTCTTCTTCAAAGTAGGAGACATCAATAAAGGCCCCGGGCAGCATACTTGTATCCCCGGAATCTTCAATGCGGACTTTCTTCAGCATCTGCCTGATCATAATTTCTATATGCTTGTCGCTGATGTCAACCCCTTGAGACCGGTATACTTTTTGAACTTCCTGGAGCACATACCTCTGTACTGCCTGTAAACCCTGGGTCTTAAGTATATCATGCGGGTTCAGCGGGCCTTCGGTAAGGGCATCACCTATTTCCACCATATCTCCTTCTTTAACCCTGAGCCTGGATCCGTAATGGACCGGATAGGCAGCCACTATTTCATCATTTTCATCCAATATTTCAACTTCCCGCCGGCCTTTATTCTCGCCAAACCGGATCTTGCCGGAAGCTTCAGCCACCACCGCCTGGCCCTTGGGCTTACGCACTTCGAACAATTCCTCTACCCGGGGGAGACCGCGGGTGATATCTTCTCCGGCTACGCCTCCGGTATGGAAAGTACGCATGGTCAGCTGAGTTCCCGGCTCACCAATGGACTGGGCGGCCAAAGTACCTACAGCCTCGCCTATCTCCACATCATAGCCGGTGGCCAGATTGCGGCCATAACATTTAGTGCAAACCCCGTGGCGGGTCTTGCAGGTCAAAGTGGTCCTGATTTTAACCCGCTCAATCCCCAGACGTTCAATCAGATAGCCCATATCATCATCGATCATCTCGTTTTCTTCGACCAGAACCTCACCGGTAACCGGATGTAATATGGTATCTACGGATACCCGGCCAATAATCCTTTGATGCAGCGGCTCAATCAACTGGGAACCTTCCATGATTTTCTCCACCCAGATGCCTTCAACTGATTCACAGTCATCTTCCCGCACAATAACATCCTGGGATACATCGACCAAACGGCGGGTCAAATACCCGGAGTCAGCGGTACGCAAGGCGGTATCAGCCAATCCCTTTCTGGCGCCATGGGTGGAAATAAAGTACTCCAATACGGTCAGACCCTCACGGAAATTAGCCTTGATCGGCAAGTCTATGATCTTACCGGAGGGATCGGCCATAAGTCCCCTCATCCCCGCCAGCTGGCGTATCTGTTGGAAATTACCGCGAGCGCCGGAGGTAGCCATCATATAAACCGGATTGTCTTCCGTCAGATGTTCTTTAAGCATATCGGTGACATCATCAGTAGCCTGACTCCATATTTCGACCACCTGGCTATGTCTTTCTTCCTCATTAATCAGACCAACCTGGAAATCGGCTTCAATCGCATCCACGGCTGCATCCGCATCAGCCAGTATTTGTCGCTTTTCGGGCGGGGTTTCGAAATCGGTGACCCCTACGCTGATCCCGGCCCGGGTAGAGAATTTATAGCCCAGCCGTTTAATGCCGTCCAGCATTTCCGCAGTTTTGGCATTGCCTTCCCGGCGGTAACATTCATAGACTACGGAGCCCAATTTCTTCTTGTCAATAACTTCGTTATAGAATCCCATACTTTCCGGCATAATCTCATTGAAAATCACCCGGCCTACAGAGGTTTCCACTAACTCCTGGCAATAAACCGTTTTTTGCCGGTTGGGGATAGCATCAGGATCTGGTTTTTGCGGCATCATCATCCTCACCTGTACTTTTTCATGCAGGCTTATGTCGCCCAATTCGTAAGCCATTTGGGCCTCGGCCGCGCTGCTGAAAGCATGCGGTCTCTCGATAGCCCAGTCTGCCTCACTCATATAGGTAAGATAGTAAATGCCGATAACTATATCCTGGGTAGGAGTGCAGACCGGCTTACCATCCTTGGGGTTTAGTATATTATTACTGGCCAGCATCAATAAGCGGCATTCGGTTTGAGCTTCGGCTGAAAGCGGCACATGGACTGCCATCTGGTCACCGTCAAAGTCAGCGTTGTAAGCCGTACAAACCAGAGGATGCAACTGCAGAGCACGGCCTTCAACCAGTACCGGTTCAAAGGCCTGAATTCCCAAACGGTGCAGAGTGGGAGCACGGTTCAGCAGCACCGGGTGTTCTTTGATAACCCCGTCCAGTATATCCCAAACTTCTTCCCGGCCTCTTTCCACCATTTTTTTAGCACTCTTTATGTTGGAAGCGATGCCTCGGTCCACCAGCTTTTTCATGACAAATGGCTTAAACAATTCCAAGGCCATCTCTTTGGGTAAACCGCACTGGTGCATTTTTAACTTGGGTCCTACCACTATTACGGAACGTCCCGAATAGTCAACCCTCTTGCCCAGAAGATTCTGACGAAATCTTCCCTGCTTGCCTTTAAGCATATCGCTTAAGGATTTAAGCGGCCGGTTGCCGGGACCGGTTACCGGCCTTCCCCTCCGGCCATTGTCGATTAAGGCATCAACCGCTTCCTGCAGCATACGTTTTTCATTGCGTACAATAATATCAGGCGCTCCAAGGTCAAGCAGTCTTTTTAAACGATTGTTGCGGTTAATTACCCGGCGGTAAAGATCATTTAAATCGGAGGTTGCAAACCGCCCCCCATCCAACTGTACCATTGGCCTTAATTCCGGGGGTATTACCGGCAGAACATCCAATATCATCCATTCCGGATTATTGGTCGACAAGCGGAAAGACTCCGTAACCTCCAGGCGCTTGATGGCCCGTCCTTTACGTTGACCGGTGGTACTTGTTATTTCTTCCTTAAGTTCCTGCGACATTTTCTCCAGGTCTACTTCGGACAGCAGGTCCTTAACTGCCTCCGCACCTATGGAAGCCACAAAACTATCCCCGTACCGGTCACGGTTTTCACGGTATTCGCGTTCATTTAAGAGTTGTTTTTTAAGCAGCGGGGTGTCCCCGGGATCAATAACTATATAGTTTACAAAATAGATTACCTTTTCGAGCACTTTAGGTGACATATCCAATAAAAGCCCCATGCGGCTTGGTATTCCCTTGAGATACCAGATATGGCAAACCGGAGCCGCCAATTCGATATGGCCCATACGCTCCCTTCGAACTTTAGAAGTAGTAACTTCGACCCCACAGCGGTCGCATACTATGCCGCGATGACGCACCCGCTTGTATTTTCCGCAGTGGCATTCCCAATCCTTTACGGGGCCGAATATTTTTTCACAAAACAGACCTTCTTTTTCCGGTCGCAGGGTTCTATAGTTTATAGTTTCTGGTTTTTTTACCTCTCCGCTGCTCCACGAGCGTATTTGTTCCGGAGAAGCCAGGGATATTTTGATCCGCTCAAAATTATTTACGTCTGACAAATCATACTCTCCCTTCAGATGATTCTTCCGATTCTAAATCCTGTTGCATGAATAGTTAAATCAATAAGTTTTTCGGCTTTTTAATCGATAATATCCTCCAGGTCGCTTTCCTCATTTTCTCCATCTTCATTAGCCGTATCAAAATCATCGCCGCTCATCTGCTTGCTTAAGGCCTTGGCCACATTCCCACCGGCACTCACAGCTGCCATTTCCGGCAATTCCATACCTAATTCCCTGGCCTTTTCCTGCTCATTTACATCAAGATCGAGATCCTTTATCTCAATCTCGCTGTTGTTGGCTCCCAGCATCTTTATATCCAGGGACAGACTCTGCAATTCTTTGATAAGAACCTTGAAACCCTCGGGCACACCAGGCTCAGGAATATTGTCACCCTTTACGATCGACTCATAGGTTTTAAGTCTTCCGACCACGTCATCAGATTTTACCGTAAGAATCTCCTGCAAGGTATAGGCGGCGCCATAGGCTTCCAGAGCCCATACCTCCATCTCGCCAAATCTTTGCCCGCCAAATTGGGCCTTGCCTCCCAATGGCTGCTGGGTCACCAGCGAATAGGGCCCGATGGAACGGGCATGAATTTTGTCGTCCACCAGATGGGCCAGTTTCAGCATGTAAACATACCCTACGGTCACTTCATGGTCAAAGGGTTCGCCGGTGCGGCCGTCCCTTAACCGGGCTTTGCCGTTTATGGGCAGCCTTGATTTTATGCGCAGCTCCCGGATGTCTTCTTCCGTAGCGCCGTCAAATATCGGGGTGGCAATTTTAAATCCTAATTCTTTGGCCACCCAACCCATATGACATTCCAGAATCTGTCCTATATTCATACGGGACGGTACGCCCAACGGGTTAAGTACAATCTGGATCGGGGTTCCGTCTGCCAGGAAAGGCATATCTTCTTCCGGCAATATCCGTGATATAACGCCCTTGTTGCCATGGCGTCCGGCCATTTTGTCGCCTTCGGATATTTTCCGCTTTTGGGCGATATAAACCCTTACCAGCCGATTGACTCCAGGCGGCAATTCATCTCCATTTTCACGGGAGAAGCGTTTAACCGCCACGATCTTTCCTGCTTCACCGTGGGGAACCCGCAGGGAAGAATCCCTTACTTCACGAGCTTTTTCTCCGAATATCGCTCTTAAGAGACGCTCTTCCGGAGTTAATTCAGTTTCTCCCTTGGGGGTTACTTTACCAACCAGAATATCATCCGGTCTTACTTCCGCTCCCACCCGGATGACTCCCTGGTCGTCCAGATTTTTAAGCATCTCTTCTGATACATTGGGTATATCCCGGGTAATTTCTTCCGGTCCGAGTTTGGTATCCCGGGCTTCACATTCGTATTCTTCTATGTGAATGGAGGTAAAAACATCTTCTTTGACAACCTTTTCCGAAATCAGAATGGCATCCTCATAGTTGTAGCCTTCCCAGGGCATAAATGCTACCAGGATGTTGCGTCCCAGGGCCAGTTCGCCATTATCGGTGCTGGGACCGTCAGCGATTATGGTATCGGCTTCCACCCGCTGACCCACCTTTACAATCGGCCTCTGGTTATAACAGGTACCCTGGTTGGAACGCATAAATTTTAGCAATGGATAGGTGAGGGTTTCACCATCATCGGTTTTAAGTATAATGCGAGAGGCACTGACTTTTTTGACGGTTCCGGCCTTCTTGGCAATAACGACCGCACCTGAATCCTTGGCCGCCTTGTATTCCAGACCGGTTCCGACTATGGGGGCTTCGGTTTTGATTACGGGAACTGCCTGCCTCTGCATGTTGGCACCCATCAAGGCACGGTTGGCATCATCATTTTCCAGGAACGGAATTAAGGATGTCGCCACACTGAACACCTGTTTGGGAGAAACATCCATGTAATCCACCTGGTTAACCGGGACTTCGAGAATTTCCTCGAAATACCTGATTTCTACCCGGTCACTCTTAAAGAACCCGTTTTCATCGAGAGGCGCATTGGCTTGGGCTACGATGAACTCATCTTCCTCATCCGCGGTCAGGTAGACAATCTCGTTTAGTACCCGGCCGGTTTTCTTATCCACCTTACGATAAGGGGTCTCAATAAAACCAAAATCATTAACCCGGCCATAGGTGGCTAAAGAGCCGATCAGTCCTATATTGGGACCTTCCGGGGTCTCTATGGGGCAGACTCTGCCATAATGGGAATGATGTACGTCGCGAACCTGGAATCCGGCACGTTCACGGGTTAAGCCGCCAGGACCCAAGGCGCTTAAGCGCCGCTTATGGGTCAGCTCCGCCAGGGGGTTGGTCTGATCCATGAACTGGGACAGCTGGGAACTTCCAAAAAATTCTTTTACGGCAGCGGTAATGGGTCTGATATTAATAAGCACCTGGGGCGTGAGCGTCTCCACATCATGGATACTCATGCGTTCGCGCACCACTCTTTCCATACGCACCAAACCGGTGCGGAACTGGTTTTGCAGCAGTTCGCCAATAGAACGCAAGCGCCGGTTGCCCAGATGATCTATTACATCCGTCTTGCCTTCGCCTTTTATCAATTTTAATATATAGCCGATGGTGGTGGTTATATCCTCAATCGTCAGGTACCGGGTATCCACCGGTATATTCAGTCCCAACTTCTTGTTAACCTTGTACCGGCCTACAACTGCCATATCGTAACGCCGGGGATCAAAGAACAGATTCTTCAAGAGCTGTTGAGCTGCATCCTCGGTAGCCATTTCACCTGGCCGCAGGCGGCGGTAAAACTCGATCAGGGCTTCTTTTTTGTTGGTGGTGGTATCTTTTTCCAGGGTCTTCTGAATCGCTTCATCATGGTTGTATAGTTCCATGATATCGTCATTTGTCTCGTATCCCAGGGTTCTCAAGAGCACCGTAACCGGAATCTTTCTGGTTTTGTCAATACGGGTATAAATCACCCCGGCGCTGTCCATTTCCAATTCAAACCAGGCACCCCGGTTGGGAATAACTGTTGCCCCAAATAATGAATTGCCGGCCAGGTCCAGTTTCTCATTGAAATAAACCCCCGGCGATTTTACTAATTGACTGACTACAACTCTTTCGGCACCGTTAATGATAAACGTTCCATTTTCAGTCATGAGGGGCAAATCGCCCATGTATACTTCCGATTCTTTGATTTCCCCATTTTCCTTATCGGTAAGCCTGACTTTCAACTTTAATGGGGCCTGATAACTAACATCCCGTTCTTTACATTCCAGAACCGAGTATTTGGGTTCGCCGCGGCTGTAGTCGACAAAATCGAGTTCCAAATTGCCGCTGAAATCAGTAATTGGGAATACTTCTTTCAGGGCTGTTCTCAAGCCCTCATTTAAAAACCATTCGTAAGAGCTTAACTGGATCTGAATGAGATTGGGCAGTTCAATTACTTCTTTGATTTGTGAATAAGTGAGCCTCTGGGTACTCCCATATTGTTCAATATGAGCCATTAAATCACCCCTTTTATGTAATTAGCAAAAGAGTGAAAAGCAAGGCCTAACCTAAACCTCGCTTTCTATTCAAAACCTATATTACTCAGGTTACAGTCATACTTTGCCATTTTTCCATCTTGAATGGCAATTATTAATGTTAGCACAAGTCATTTTAGCAGTCAAGAATTCACCAAAGTTTTCTGATATTTTTCTTTTAACCGGATGTTATCCCTCAAATTAGACCAATCACTCTCTCTCAAGCGGGTCCTTCTTGATTTTGGTTAGGGAATACTCTTCTTCTATAATCCGATTTGCCTTTCTTAAATACCTGATAAATATCCCGGCCACAAACAAAAGCCCCACCATGAGTATAACGATACCCAGGAGCAATCCGTTGACAGTTATGACGATCATTAACCTTTGATCATGGCTCAATTCGGAATGATTAACCATCCATCTGGCACTGGATTCATCAATTTTTTGGCCGGAACCGCTGATTATAAATCCCGGAACCGTAATGCCAAGGTTTATTTGATCTGCATCATCTATTGTCTGAAACAATCCGCTGGATGTTTCCGAAGCGGATTTTATTTCAACTTTCTTAAAAACGAAGTAATCTTTGATTTGCACCTGCAAAGGGAGCTTATCCCGCATTTTTTCGTAACTCGCCCAGTCTTCAACTTCCCGGCGCAGAGTAAACCGGTCTCCCTCCTGGCTCACATTCCAATTATTATCCGCCAGGGTCGGGTTTGGCCCGGAAATATGTATTTCCTCCTGCAGAACCCCGTTGTCCTGCCAGCGCAATTGCCATTCAACCGTGTCGGCAGCCGCCGTTGGCAGGGGCAGCATAATTTGCAGGAGTAGGAACGATAGAATGGTAATTGCATAAAAACGCTTTCTCATTATCTTTTCCCTTCTATTGGCTGTCTATACCTGATTTTATAATAGCTTATCATACTTTTTCCAATCAATGAGCGCTTGCGCGAATTGTGCGCCAAAACGCGGGCGCTGTAGCGCCTTCCTTTCGCGTTTTGTGTGCATCGCGCCGCGAGCGTTTTTATCAAACGCCTCCTCGGCGGTGACCCGACCCATCACTGAGAAAAAAACGGGTTTATTCCCCACCTATAAGGGATGGGGCTTGCAGAGGAGTTTGATAAAAAACACAAAAAAAGGAGCGTTGGCTCGCAACACTCCTTTTGTGCGGCTTTTAATTATTTAATTTCGATGCTGGCTCCTGCTTCTTCCAATTTAGCCTTGATTTCATTGGCTTCATCCTTGGAGATCTTTTCTTTGACCGGTTTGGGAGCTTCATCAACCAGAGCCTTGGCTTCTTTCAAACCCAGAGCGGTGATTTCTCTAACTACCTTAATAACGTTGATCTTCTTGTCGCCTGCGCCGGTAAGGATTACGTCAAACTCGGTCTTTTCCTCAGCGGCAGAGGCTGCGGCGGCGGGGGCGGCGGCGGCCGCTACGGCTACGGGAGCAGCTGCACTGACCCCAAATTCTTCTTCCAATGCTTTAACCAGTTCAGACAATTCCAGAACGGTTAATCCCTTTACAATCTCAATAACTTCTTGTACTTTACTCATTATTAATAACCTCCCTCATAAACTAAAAGTAAATTGTTTATTTCCCATGTGATACTTGAATACTGATTTAACCAGCTTGTTTTTGCTCCCGGATACCGTCCAGCGCCCTGACCAGACCAGTAAGGTTAGCGTTCAGAACGCGTACAAAGGAAGTAATCGGAGCCTGCATGGTTCCCACCACTTGTCCCAGCAGAACCTCCCGGGAAGGCAGTGAGGCCAATCGTTTGATTTCATCCTGGGATATCAGTTTGCCGTCCAGCATACCCAGTTTAATTTCAAACTGTTTATTGTTTTTGGCAAATTCACTGAGCGTCTGGGTAGGTCCTACCGGATCATCGTTGCTGAATACAACGGCATTGGGGCCGGTTATTTTATCAGCTACATCTTCATGCCCCATTTGCTGCAGAGCGAAACGGAACATAGTGTTTTTTAGAACCCGGTACTCGACTCCCGGAACCCTTAATTTATTTCTTAATTCGGTTACCTGTTCTACGTTCAGTCCCCGATAATCGGTGCATACAACCAGCGCGGCATTTTCCAGCTTCTGCTTGATCTCCTCAACTACCTTTTGCTTCTCTTCAATCTTGGCCATTCATTTCTCACCCCCTTGGTTACATAGAATAAAATTGCGCAATAGCTCATTTTATTAATAATGAAGGATTACTTTCTCCTGAATATTCAGGTTCGTTACAGTTCCTCCCATCAAAATAAAACCCAACTAAAAAACCTCCGCCAGTCACGCAGAGGTTTTAAACCGCCTCCCTCTACAGGGCTGGCAGTCAAATATTTGCATAAACCTCAGCGGGCAATTATTAAGGCTTTCGCCACCGGCGTCTACAGTTTGTATTTTTCAGTTATATTATAATAGAACTTATTTGTTGGCTGCAATTAAAATCAACGGGTTAACCTTAACCCCGGGTCCCATGGTGGAACAAATATTTACCGACCTCATATACTGGCCCTTGGCAGCTGCAGGCCTGGCCTTAAGCAGCGCTTCCGCAAAGGTATTCAGGTTATCTTGCAGCTTTTCAACCTCAAAAGACACCCGGCCAATGGGAACGTGCACGATGGAAGTCTTGTCAACCCGGAATTCAATGCGTCCGGCTTTTAGTTCTTTTATGGTCCGCTCTATGTCCATGGTAACCGTTCCGGCTTTGGGGTTGGGCATTAAACCGCGGGGGCCCAAAATTTTACCCAGCTTACCGACAACTGACATCATGTCAGGGGTAGCAACGGCTACGTCAAAATCAAACCAACCACCCTGGATCTTTTCGGCCATATCATCTCCGCCGACGTAGTCAGCTCCGGCCTGTTCGGCCTCCTTAACTTTTTCACCTTTGGCAAAAACCAGGACTCTAACGCTTTTACCAGTTCCATGGGGCAAACTTACTGTCCCTCTGACCTGCTGATCAGCATGGCGGGGATCAACCCCCAGCTTGACATGGGCTTCAACAGTTTCATCAAATTTGGCGGAGGCAGCTTCTTTGACCAGTTTTATGGCCTCAGTCGGATCGTATAAATTATTTTTGTCTATTTTGGCAACGGCTGCCCGGTATGCTTTACCTCTCTTCATAATTAAAACCTCCTTGTGGTAATTTCGGATATTATCCTCCCACTATATTGGCACTTAAGGTACTATTATAATAGCAGACATTAATCAGCAACTTCCAACCCCATGCTGCGGGCGGTTCCTTCGATCATCCTGACTGCTGCATCCAGGTCGGCGGCATTTAAATCCGCCTTTTTCATCTCGGCGATTTCCAATAGTTTGGCACGGGAAACCTTGCCTATTTTCTTTTTCTTGGGGTCGCCGGAACCCTTCTCCAGGTTGGCCGCCTTTTTCAGAAGATCGGAAGCAGGTGGTGATTTCAGTTCAAAAGTAAAAGACCGGTCCTCATATATGGTTATCTCTACCGGTACAATGTATCCGGTCTGATTGGCAGTCTTGGCATTATATTCCTTGCAAAAGCCCATTATGTTTACCCCATGCTGACCTAGGGCGGGGCCTACTGGCGGCGCTGGCGTTGCTTTACCGGCGGCTATCTGCAATTTTACTTTACCCTTAACCTTTTTGGCCATAATTACACCTCCTTATATTTTATTTATTTGTTCATAATCCAGTTCAACCGGGGTTTCCCGGCCAAACATAGAAATGTTGACTCTTACTTTGCCCCGATCCGGAAGCAGTTCTTTTACTATTCCTTCGAAGTTCTCAAACGGGCCGCTGTTCACCCGGATATTTTCTCCAATTTCCAGGTTGATAATGCGGGGCTTCTTACCCATAAGACCCATTTGCGTAAGTATTTTATGGATTTCCGCATCCTGCAAAGGTATGGGTTTGGTGCCACTGCCCACAAATCCGGTAACTCCAGGGGTATGGTGGACAACATACCAGGAATCTTCATCCATAATCATGTTTACAATCACATAGCCGGGAAAAACCCGCTTGGTGGTGACCTTTTTCTTCCCGCCCTTGTATTCCACTTCCTGTTCTTCCGGGATAATTATTTGAAATATCTTATCCTGCATATTCATGGATTCCACGCGTTTGGTAAGATCTACCTTGATCTTGTTCTCATAACCGGAATATGTATGCACCACATACCATTCACCCCTTTTTTCCGGTTGTTCCACCAAATCAGGGCTGTCGGTCTCAGGTATAACCTCATATTCCTCTTGTTTGATTTGCTCGGGAGTAATTTAGACCATCTCCTCTTTATGCAAAAACCTTCATTAGTCGTTCCAACAAAAATGAAAGCCCACTGTCAAAGAGCCAAACTATCAGAGCAATAAAGGCTACTGATAACAGTACTACCCCGGTATATCCAATTAATTGGACTCTACCCGGCCAGTGAACTTTTTTCATCTCAGTATAGATCCCGGTAAAATATTGTTTACCACTTGCCCACCAGTTTTTGATGCTGTTTTCGCTGCCGGTAGATACGCTGCCTTTAGCCAATATAACTCACTTCCCCAGGTTTACTTGGTTTCTCTATGGATGGTATGGGCATTGCAGAATTTGCAATGTTTTCTAACTTCCATTTTTTCGGTATTCTTTTTCTTGTCTTTGGTGGTTCTATAATTACGCTGTTTACACTCGGTACACGCCAATGTAACTCCAACCCTCACCATGACACCTCCGTCCTGTGCGCAAAAATACTACAATACTCTAGCATATTGCATCAGCATATGTCAACTATTCTCTCGACCTCACCTGGGTTTAAACGCCGGCTCTTAATTAGCTTTCGATGCTGGTAACAACGCCGGACCCTACGGTTCTTCCGCCTTCACGAATGGCGAATCTCAGTCCTTCTTCGACCGCTATCGGTGTGATCAGGCTTATATTCATCTGCACATTGTCTCCCGGCATTACCA
>JAYFPZ010000016.1:0-173997 GCA_034927445.1 Syntrophomonadaceae bacterium | reverse complement strand
CAGCACATCTTGAATATCCGGATTTTCACAGTTTAACAAGGAAATCGAACAGCCAGTACAGGCACCTCCGGCTAACCAAATTACTGGAGGCAATTCCCCTGCGGCCGCAGCCTCGGTTATAAACGGAGACAAATATCCTGCCAGGGATACGGCTGCCGCAGAACCTGCGCAAGCAAGCATAAAGTCACGACGACTTAATTTGGTTGGCATTTCATACATTCCCCCCACTAAAATAATATCTAGTATCTTCTTATCCAATCCCAACTACAAAGAACGTAATTATCTCTATCTATATTTTACGGTCTTTTCTTCTTCACCTCCTCCAATAACCATTCATTCCAAGCTTCTATACCCTCCCCGGTACGTCCCGAGACCATAAATACCGCAGCGGAGGGATTAATCTGGGCAATATCTTCTTTAACCTTGTCCAGACTAAAATCAGTATAAGGCAAGAGGTCTATCTTATTGACCAGTATCACTCGAGCTTCATGAAAAATCAATGGATATTTCCGGGGCTTGTCATTCCCTTCGGCAGTACTGATTACTACCGCCCGAAAATCTTCACCCAGGTCAAATTCGGCCGGGCAAACCAAGTTCCCCACATTTTCAATAAAAACCAGATCCAGATCACCGGATATTTGCTGATAGGCCTTGCCAACCATACCTGCATCCAGGTGGCAAGCCCCCTCAGTATTAATCTGAATAACCCGGGCGCCTTTTTTTTCAATCCGCCGGGCATCTTCATCAGTATAAAGATCTCCTTCAATTACACCCAGCCGCAGCTTGCCGGCCAAATACTCAATGCTTTTTTCCAAGATAGTGGTTTTGCCTGATCCGGGTGAACTCATCAGATTAACAACCAGCAGTCCCTGTTCATTAAATGCATTCCGGTTGCGCCGGGCCAGCAATTCATTTGCCCCCAGCAGGCTGCTTTCCATATTGACCTGAACCATCAATTATCGTCTCCTTCATAATAGTCGAGATACATTTCCCTCCCGCTTATGATTGCGACGTTAATCCCCTCGCAGTCGGGGCAAACAAAGCAGAACCCGTCTTCCACGGTATATTCTTTATCACATTCAGGACACCGGATTACCGCATCCCGCTCTTCAATTTCCAGAACTGCACCATCGAACAGATCCTCCTGACTGCTAAGGGCTTGAAAACAAAAATGCAGACTATCGGGAAGAACCGTTGAAAGTTTACCTATTACCAGCTTGATTGATTTTATCTTGTTGATGTGGTTTTGCCCGGCGCTTTCCCTAACCATATTCAGGACACCTTCCATGATGGATAATTCGTGCACGTCACTACCTCATTCGCATAGAATACTTAAACAAAAAGCCCGACAAGAAATGCCGGGCATTAGACGCACAAATACTTAAGCAGTTGAGCCCTTCATGAACCCGCTTAATACCTGCGTATACTGAGCATCTCCTAAATACAAACTGGTACTTATTTTGTTATCTGTTCCTTAATGATAGTGTACAGAATTACTTTTTTTCCAGTTTCAATTTAAATAAGCAAACTAGCTAAACATATAATTATGCAATATCCGTCATTTTTCTTTTTTTATCCTGCTTTAGGTATTTTTCCTATTAATGCGGCCTGTATATAAACCAAATCGCCAAACATGCACTATAATATTTATGCTGCAACTGGATATATATGTATTGTGAAGAAAAATAGCGCAACGGTACTTATGTAAAATTTTAAAAAGCCCGGCCGTAGAAATGCCGAGCCTAAATACACAGATAGCCAAGCAGTTAAGTTCTCATAAACCCGCTCAATACCCATGTAAAAACCGAGCATCTCCTTTTCACAATGGAAGGCATGAATGTTTCCAATCACACCCTAAATGGTCTGGATACCTTAGCTTTCCCTTAGGTATTCAGACTCGGAGAATTGATATATTAAAAATAATAATGCTTATCTTATATATACTTTATAATATCCTGCTTATAATATTCTCCGCATAAACTCTAAATCCTGCAAAAAAGTCAAAATATTTTACCCAGCTTGCACATGTCCGCGGCCAGGATTGATTGCCCCCACTTATCGGGCAGGCCGGTTTAAAGCCCTAGGAAGTAATAAATTACTATTGCGTGAATGAATAATGAAGTATAAAATCAGTTATAACTAGAATTGGTCAAAGTTTCAGTCTTCAATCTCCGAGTCTCTAAACCTAATGTAATATGGTTTTGAGACCGTTAGGTGCAACGGGAAACGGTTGTGCCTCCCAGTGTGGAAAGGAGTTTGCTAGGAATGCTTTTTATGCTTTGCCTTATAGCCAGGCCTTTGCACAGGGTCTGGCTTTTTATGTGAACCTGTACAAGTCATGCTCTTATGGAAAGTATGGCTCAACCCACTGGAGATCTGGGATGAAACTGACTCTTCTAGTATCCAATCCCAATCTTTTTCTAAGACCCTTTGCCAAGTGTAAAGGGTTTTCTTTTTTTGACGGTTATTAAAAAACGGGGTTGCTGACCCACTCTCCGACTTGGAGTATATCTGCAATCCCGTCTCTTTAACAACCGCATTCTTAAACCTGGTTATGACACCGTGGGCATCCCTGCAGGGCAAGCGGCATCTCCAAACCGCATTCGGCCAACAGCTTCTGGTTGACCAGAACTTCCTGGCTGGCTCCATCGAAATGGATACAGCCTTCATTCAACCCTATAGCCCTTTCACACAGTTCCATAACCATATCCATATCGTGGGTGGCAATAATTTTAGTATGGGTAAATCCCTTCAAAAGGTTTATAAGCCTCCTGCGGGAACGGGGATCGAGGGCGGCGGTAGGCTCATCCAAAACCAGTATGTTAGGTTCCATCGAAAGTACTGCAGCCAAGGCGGCAGCTCTTTTTTCTCCTCCCGAAAGTTTATAGGGAGGCCGGTCTTTCAAATGGGCAGCCCCTACTGTCTCCAGGGCTTTTAACACTCTATACTCAACCTCCTGCTCGTCCAGGCCATAATTTCGAGGTCCAAAAGCCACGTCATCATAAACTCTGCTCATGAATAATTGATCATCGGGGTTTTGAAAAGAGAAACCAATCGTTCTTCTTATTAAAGGCAAGGTTCTTTTAGTCAGTACGGTATCTCCCACCCGTATCTGACCAGCCGTGGCAGATAATATACCGGTCAGAAGCATTAGTAAAGATGTCTTGCCGGCGCCATTGGCCCCTACCAAACCTACTGATTCCCCATGGATAATACGGGCTGATAGACCGTTTACAGCCTGTTTGCCATCGGGATATTGATAATAGACATCCTTGAACTCCACTATATGATGACTCATGACAACCCCCGTGCGCCCAACTGCCCGATTAGAGCAGGCAGGTTGTAATAGCGAACCATAACTAAAAACAGAATCCATCCCAATGCAAAAGCAACATCTCCCCCGGAAAACTTTTGAACCCCCCCCGGGTGATATTCACCTTCAAAGCCTCTCAGTTTCATGGCTTCATATACCCTCTGGGCCCGGTCCATAGTTCGCAACAGCATTTGCCCGGCTAAAGGCCCCCAGACTCTAAAATGAATCCCTTTTTGCCCGGGCGCTCTGAGAATATAGGCATTCCAGACCCGGCCGGCTTCCTCCATCAAGACATAAATGTAACGGTAAGTAAGCAGCAGCTGCAGTACAAATAACCTGGGGACATGCAGTATACGCAGGGAAAGGGCCACTTTTTCCATTCCCGTAGAGGCCACCAGGATGATGGCTGCGGTTACCGTCAAAATACATTTAAATACCAGGGATAAAAATGAGATCCAGCCGCCTGTAACCGTGACTGAACCTACAATCATCAGTGGGCTTGGGTCCATGATGGGATTGAAAATACCTATACCCAACACCAAGGGGGCGGCAATCAGCATGGGCTTCGATAAAAGTCTGACCGGGATATCTCCAAGACTCAACATAATCACAGGATAAAATACCAGCGGCAGCATAGCAATAATATCGTACTTGCTGAAAGATACCACGATGAACAAATAGACAATCGTAACCAGCAATTTAGCCAGGGGATGAATGCGGTGGATAGGGGAACCTGCTCCGGCTACTTCATCAATGTAATGCATATTATAAATGGCATCGGCAATATTTGACATTTTAGGCTGAATGTCTCCTTTAATATCCAGGGCGGGAAACAATTACCCGCCCCTTCATTATGCTTGTATAATTGTAGCTGATTTCTTTTTCCGTTTAAAGCTGTTAATTACCAGTCCGGTGATCCCAGCCAGCAAGAGCGTTAGGACCCCTCCCACAATGCCTGCCAAACTGGTACCAGCATTAACCGCAGGCCAAGCCGGCTCGGCTTCGGCAGCTTCCTCTTCTCCTTCCGCAGATTTAAACCCGTAATCGGGCAGGAAGGCCGTGTTGGTCTGTACCTCAGATAAAGACTGGTGGAGCCCGTCCGGTGCTTCCAGTTCTTCAACTCCGGCAGTTTTGTACATGGACCATTCCAGGCCGTCGGGATAGGTCGAAGCCACCCAGGACAAAACTCCGCCCGTTAACAGGGCGACTATGGCCAGGCCGGCAACCACTTTGCCGGTAGAGATGCCGCCGAGCATCTCCCCCCGGGATGTTTTTTCGATAATCTCAGGCCGGGCCTGCCATACAAAGGCAACCACCACAGCGGTGACGAGTCCTTCTACAATGCCTATTCCCAGGTGAATCGGCTGCATCAGCAGCACAAAAGTACCGAAAGGCAGTTCTGATATCCCGGACATTAGAGTTTCCAAAACCACGCTGAAGGCACCCATCTGTAAGCCCAGAACGGCGGCCAGCATGGAAGCGGAGAATATACGCGACTTGCTGTATCCTTTCTTCATGATAGCATTATAAATAAAGGGATAGGCTAAAAAGCAGGTATAAAATCCCATATTAAAGACATTACAGCCATAGGCCAGCAGTCCTCCATCAGCAAAAAAGAGAGCCTGGATCAGAAGAATCGATGCCATGGTTAAAAAGCCCGCATAGGGGCCCAACAAAATGGCAAGCAGCAGTCCTCCTCCCAGATGTCCGCTGGATCCTGTCCCCGGAATCGAAAAATTGATCATCTGGGCGGCAAAAACGAAAGCACCCATTACCCCCATCAACGGTACCTTTTTTTCATCCATTTCCTGCTGGAGCTTTTTGACCGAATAGGCTGCAACCCCTGCCGTGGCAACCCACATAACTCCACCGACCAGCGGTGATACCAATGCGTCCGCCATATGCATACCAACTCATCTACCTTTCCAATAAAATAACCCATAAAGGGCGCAAAAATACGAACCCTTCATGGGCAATTATTAAAAGGATCAAATCGAGTAACCCGGTGAAACCTTCATGGTTTCAATTACTTTTATATTCGACAGATTAATTAATTTCCCTGCATTAATTTTAAAAACTAAAAACTTTTTATCAAGGTAAAAGTACTGACGATATTGCCAACTGTAACGGAAAACAGGTAATTGCCCCGGGCAGTCAGAAATATTCGAGCCCGGCCTTCTTCATCCGTAGTCAAGCGGTGCGGATAGTCTTTATTCTGGGTACTGCTATAGGTCACCCTGACTTCAGTTCCAGCCAGGGGCTCTCCCTCCTGCAACACCTTGATCTCATAGTTTTCCCCCAAACGTGCATGCCCGTACTCTGACGGAAATATCTCCAGTGGCAGACCTGCGGGTTTTACCCCGTGATGGTGATGGTGCCCCACCTCTACCAGAGCCGATGCGTATAATTCCTGATTGCCCTGTTCATGCACATGGATTTGCACCAGCCCATCCACCTCCCGGTCCAATTTAATTTCCATGGTGCCGTGATGGTTATGCATCTCCAACTGGTGAGGAGTACCGTCCTCAATCATATAAACCTGCAGGTCGGCATGGGCAGCTTCCGGGTCAGGGCGCATATTATAGCCCTTATACAACTTCAATCGCACTTCTTCGCCGGGATGAAAATGCCCATGATCAGTGTCTGGTTCCAGCCATATCTCCTGATGCCCGGCCGGCACGGCTTCAGCTATTTCCTCGAGAATTATGCGGTGGTGGACCAGTTCCATTTCGCGAATATGAGCTTTTACTATCCTGCGTTCCCCAAAAATATTTTCCATAAAAATACTATGATCCTCGCCCGGAATTATACGATCCACGCTCTCCATGAGCAGTTCCTCCTGCCCACCCCGCCTTACAAAAACATTGGCTTCACACATGTCTTTTACCTCCATCCTTTATACACAGCCGGGGCATATATATCCGCGTTCGGTTTTTGCAGCCCGGGGTTCCATTACCCCTTCTCCGCAGACAACACACCGCACCGTAGGATAAATCTTGGCTTTCTCGGGGAAATCAAAATCGATTTCCTGCCAATTGAAAAGATCGTCAAAGGGCATACTCATAATTTTTTCAAAAATAACCCCCAGCAGATTTTCCTTTTCGCTGATTTCCGCATCAGTCAAATCCGCTTTATGGTTCAACTCCCGGTAACGGGCCGAATCCGAATCAGGTTTGTCTTTGAATTTCTGGGCTATCCGCACCGCCCGGTTCTGTTCCCGGCTGGCAATCGTATATACATTCTTCCCGTAATCTTTGAAAATCAGGTTGCCTTTCCCGAAAGTACAGCCCAAAATTGCCTGGATAGCATCCACTCCGCAGGAATTGGTCTCAACCACCGCCAGTAATTCCTCGTCCTGGTCAGGATTGACCCCCAGCTGCTTTTGGGCAAATTCCGCTGCCCTAACCCCCAGCAACAGACCCGGACATACATGCCCGTGAAATTGAATCGCCAATTCCAGAGGCGGCATATTTCTGCACATTTATCTGCACCTGCCTTTCCATCAATCAATACTTGCCACTGTCGTATATTTGTTTCACCCGGTTAACCATATGATTCACCTGTAAAGGCAACGGTTCATCCATTATTCCGCTAATCTCCAGACCATAACGGTTCAAGGGCAAGAGCACCTTGACCGCCCGGGCGGAAGCAACCGCCTCGGCCATTGCCGGAGTAAGCTCTCCCAAAAACGAGTGGGCGGCAATAACCGCAACCGAACCCAACACCAGGTCTACGTTAGAGACCGTTCTAATAACTGCGTTTTCCCCACTGGCCCCTTCATTGGCACCGGCTTTAAGCATCAGAGAGGTGGCTACGGCATTGGTTCCCAGTCCGATAATATGGCAGCTGTTGCCCATTTCCTGGCGCAGTTTCTCTACAATTATTCTGCCAATTCCACCACCCTGGCCATCCACTACCGCAATCTTCACTTGTTACCCTCCACTCCTTTTTGGACTACAGTATAGCATATCAGGATCAAAAAGCCACATCATGCTTAAACCGGGGATTTGACAACCGGGTGATACAACGACCTGCCCTCCTTAGCTAATTATATTACAAATCCGCCATTGGGGCTTATAACCTGTCCGGTCAGAAAATCTGCTTGTTCAGAAGCCAAATAAAAGATGGCATGAGCTATGTCAGCGGGGGTTCCAAACCTCAGCAGCGGCGTTTCCAGCAGCAGGCTCTCCCGGGCGCTTTCATCCAGCCCGGCGTTCATATCAGTGGCAATAATTCCCGGGGCCACACAATTTACCTGAATATTGGAGGGGCCCAGTTCCCGGGCCAGCGCTTTGGTAAAACCGATGACCGCCGCCTTGGCGGTTGAATAATGAACCTCGCAGGAGGCGCCTGTAATTCCCCATACCGACGAAATATTTATTATTTTACCCGCCTTTTTATTAACCATATGGGGCACCACACACTGACAGCAATTAAAAAGTCCTTTAACATTGACATCCAGCATCCGGTCCCACTCCTTTTCGCTAATGTCAGTAAAGAGCTTTTGCTGGGCTATTCCGGCATTATTAACCAAAATATCAATCGTCCCGAATTTTCGAATACCTGCCTGAATCATAGCTTCAACCTGGTCTCTTTTAGTGATATCCGCTTTACAAGCCATTACTGGGTGCCCTTGCTTTTCAAGACTGCTCACCAGAAAACAGGCATTCTTTTCCGAATTCAGGTAGTTTATTATCACATTATATTTATTGGCGGCAAAAAGTTTTGCCGTTGCCCGTCCAATCCCCTTAGAACCACCCGTAATCAAAGCTGTCTTTTTCATTTCCTTCAATTCTCCAATTCCTTTAGCAATTTAATGACCTGCCGGCCTGTTTGGCAATGGCAGTTAGTTCTTCTCTATGCACTCCACTTACGCTCTGTCTATATAGAATAACATTTCTGCCGCAACTAATCAGATCCATGATTAGTTATCCTGATCCGGAGTGGCGGCAAGTGAACTAAATAAAAATATTTCTTGGATTGCAGGAAAACGCAACTAGGTGTAGAATCACTAATATAAACATATAAAAATTACTTGATAATCTTTAGTTATTTAACCTCCGAGTCTCATTGCCTAAAGATAGTCCATGGTTTTGAGGCCTGCAGGGTACAGCAGGAAACGGCTGTACCTCCCATTGTGGAAAGGAGTTTGGTAAGAAGGACTTATTGTTTGTTGTCTTTAAACCAGACTTTTCCACAAAAAGTCTGGTTTTGTGACTTTCTTATAATTTGGCATTCAGAAGAATGCCGTGGAATTATTCTTATATTTATATTTTGAATTAAACCATGAAGGTTTGCCCCTTGGGGTAAATTCATCATGGTTTTTTTGTTTTGTGGTCCCCCCTCTTTTATTTGGCCCGTCAACATCCTGTTTTGGTGGGTTCATCTTAAGTAATGCTCCTTCGTTGGTTGTTTAAATATTTATTGCGAGTTCTCCTGAAGCTGTTAGGTGTCGTAGGTACAGCAGGGGACGGATATAGGTAGATATCCAAGTATGTCTGTTTACAAGGAGGTGTTTGGTTAAACTCAATAAATTCATTTTTGGCATCAAAGGAGGAAGGATATGAGTACCGTATTAGACCAAGGGATAATCAACGTGACCAGTGATTGTAAAGCCTGTGATCATTGCACGTCTATTTGTCCTACCGGTGCAATCAGCGGATTACTGGGCCAGAGACACAAAATCGACCGTAAACTCTGTATTAACTGCGGGCAATGCCTGATAAATTGTCCTTTTGGCAGAATAGAAGATTACAGTATGGTTGATGAAGTGAAGAAAGCTCTGGCAGATCCGGGTAAATTCGTTATAGTCCAGGAAGCACCGGCAGTAAGAGTGGCTCTGGGGGAGGAGTTTGGTCTGGCCCCAGGCACAAATGTCAAGCACAAGATGTATGCCGCTCTGAGAAGGCTTGGCTTTAAGAAGGTTTATGACACCGAGTTCACGGCTGATCTCACTATTATGGAGGAAGGAACCGAGTTAATTCACCGCGTATATGGGGCCCTGGGGGTCAAAGGGTTTGAGAACAACGGCCCGCTGCCCCAGTTTACCTCCTGCTGTCCGGCCTGGATCAAGTATGCGGAAGACAAGTATCCCAAGATACTTCCCCATCTGTCTTCGGCCAAGTCGCCGCAGCAGATGTTCGGAGCGGTAGCCAAAACCTACTTGCCGGCCAAGCTTAACGTTGATCCCGCTGATATTTATTCAGTTTCGGTCATGCCCTGCACTGCTAAAAAATATGAGTGCAGCCGGCCTGAGTTCATGGCCAGCGGCTACCGGGACGTGGACGCCGTAATAACCACGCGCGAACTGGCGGCTTTGATTAAAGCCAAAAATATTGATTTTGTTAGTCTGCCCGATGAAGAGGCCGACAAGTTTGTGGGGGCATCAACCGGTGCAGCCACTATATTCGGGGTAAGCGGAGGAGTCATGGAAGCGGCCTTAAGAACCGCCTATGAAATACTGAGCGGACAAACCCTGGATCAGGTTGAATTCCAGGCGGTCAGGGGCCTCCAACCGGTCAGGGAGGCCACCGTAGACATACCGGTCAAAGACCTGGGCCAATCTTTGCCCGTTAAAGTGTGTATCGTAACCGGCACCAAACATGTGGACAGTGTCATTGAAGATGTGCTGGCAGGCAGAAGCCAATATCATTTCATTGAAGTTATGAACTGCCCGGGCGGATGCATCAATGGCGGCGGGCAGCCTATCAGAAGAGAAATGGAATAGGGGGGAAGAAGAATAATGAAATTTTTTACAGAAAGAGAGGGTATGACCCGGCGGCATTTTTTTAAAGGCGCGGGAATGCTTACACTTGCAGCCGTATTTCTGGGAGCATTCAGCAAGTTGGGATTTGATGCTTTTGCCGCCAGTACTGACTATATTGAAAAAAGAGCAGCGGGCCTCTATTCATTGGATGAAAAAATGGCCGTCCGGAAATCACATGAAAATCCGGAAATAGCTCAGATTTATAAGGAGTTTCTCTCCCCCGGCGAGATTAAACCGGTCAGCGAGAAAGCCCATCATTTGCTGCATACGAAATATGGCAAGGACATCCCTGAATTTATTAACGAGCTGAAAAATAAGCACGAAGCTGCATAGTTAGGGAGGGTAATAAATGAGTAATATTCAAGGCAAGGTGTTAAAACATGGCGCCCAGACCAGGACTATGCATTGGGTGCACTTAATCGCTTTTTTACTGCTTGGTCTTACCGGTATAGGTTTTTACTGGAATATAGAAATCATCGGCAATATTTTTGGTGGCTCTGCCAATGCTTCGCTGGTGCACCGCTGGGCCGGGGTTGTCTTTGCGGTGGGCCCCGCTCTTTACATTCTATTGAATTTCGATAGGTTCTCCCGCTTTATTGATACCATCACTCACTTTAGCAAAGAAGATTTTCAATGGTTAAAAGTTATGGGGGGATATATCCCATTTATTAAAGTCAAGCAAGCCCTTCCCCAGGATAAATACAACGCCGGCCAAAAAATGCTGGGATTAATGATAATCCTGGGCTGCACGTTGATTATACTAACCGGGTTCCCCATGTGGCTGTGGCGTCATAGCCTGCCGGCAGTATTTTTAGGGTTTTGTTATGATGTTCACTTCTGGACAGCTGCAATCATGATCCTGCTGGTGGGCGGCCATTTCTTTTTGGCTGCCATCCACCCCACCTCCAGAGTTGAATTTGCTTCCATGATGCTGGATGGATATATTGACGCCGACGTTAGTGCTCATCATAATGCCAAATGGTTTGCCGAACTGCAGGAGACTGAGTAACTCAAATATAATAACGCGAACAGGGGGACGGGTACCTCGTTTACCTCACCGAATTATTTAGAAGGTGAACGAGGTACCCGTCCCCCTGTTCATGCATATCACCCAACCATGCCGCCCTCCGCAAAAGAAATTGGCTACAATTCGTAAGGCGTTATTTTTAATCTATTACTTCTAATATGAACAATCCGTATATCAATTCCTTGCTATCTTTCCTAATTATATCTTCAAATCAGAGTACAACTAAATAAAGCCCTCAATGATCCTTGGATTGAAATTGATAGCTTAGATATTTTAAAATCTGCAAAAAAATTCATTGGCATTATTGCTTTAAATTCTGGGCAACCTAGATTAAGAAATGTCGATTTAAGGGATATATTTATAAAGGAAACTGAGGTGATTACATGAACAAATCTCGTACGCTAGCAGCTCTCATTTTAATTTTTTGCATAATAGCGCTGCCGGGCTGCTCTAACAGCTCTGCTGCGAAAAAGCCTGCCGAGTCATCCAGTGGCCAAAAACCTAAAGCCCCAACCCAAATAAAAACTATGTCAACCGATCTGGACACGATAATTTCGGAATTAGACAAAAAATTCAAAACCGCCAAGATGGATGTTATGCAGCAGAACATTCAACTCATCCCCCAGCCCGATCAAGCTGGCCAGTCTCAGGAGAATCAATCTCAAAGCAGTAAAACTCAAACCAGTCAGGCCCAAAACACCCAGGAAGAGTCTAAAAGCGGGCAATCCAAGACCAATCAAACCGGTCAGTCCGCAAGTGACCAATCCCAAAACGGTCAGACCCAGAGTGACCAAGTCCAAACTAAGAAATCTTCGAGTGATGAAACCCAGGCAACTACACCGACAGGGCAGACAGCTCAAACTCAGGCTACCGACTGGCAAAAAGAGTTCAGCACCCTTAAAGATATTCATAGTATCTGGAACACACTCATGCCGGAAGCTGTTGGAGCCGGTATGACCATAACTGCCAGGGATCAATTCGATAAAGCGCTCGAACAGCTGACTCAGGATATAAGCAAGCAAAAATTAGAACAAAGCATCTCCGACGCCCTGATCGTCTATAAAAATTTTGCCGATCTTACTACTTTATTTACCACTCAGGTTCCAAGTGAATTTTATCAGGTGAAATACGAAACCGTATCGGCAATTTTTGAAGCAAGCCGGAAAGATTGGACCGCTGCTAATGATCACGTACCCAATATTAAGGAACACTGGGTTTACCTAAGTTCGCAAGCCAAAGATACTGATACGAAGCTGCTTAATCAGACCGATTTCTCCCTGCTGGATCTCGAACGAGCCATTCAGAGCAAACAAATGGAATTGGTAATAATCAAGGGGGAAATAGCGATGAATAATCTTAGAAACCTTGAAGAAAAGCTGTCTTCAGCCTCATCTGAAGCGGGACAGTCTTCCGGTCAAAATCAATCCAAGAGCTGACTGAGGACAAGCAGCTGATAGTAAGGAGGATAATATTGCTGACTAAAGACGGGATTATTGCACGTTATATTTTAGCCTTCTGTTTTTACATGTTATCCGGCTCAGGCATGGTCACCGGATGGGCGGCTGCTGTCTGCGGCGTTCTGGGTACTGCAGAGCTGGCCACAGCCATTTTGCGGTATTCGCCTCTGTACGAGTTATACGATCTTAGGCAGCAAAAGGGCATTTAAATTATGAAGAATAATTATGGCTAATTAGTGAAAATCTAATTGTGTGAGTTTGCTGTAATAATAAAAAAGGAGGTAAATAATATGTTTCATGCAGTCGTGCGATTTATCGTTTCCGCCCTGGTTTTAATGCTGGTAGGCTATCTTGTACCCGGAATGCGGGTAGCAGGCTTCTGGGGCGCATTGGCTGCGGCGCTGGTAATAGCTTTAATGGGATGGATAATCGAAAAGGTGTTGGGAGATAAAATATCACCTCGCAGCCGTGGATTCGTAGGGTTCATTGTTGCCGCTATAGTGATTTATTTAGCCCAATATGCTATTCCGTCTCTGCTGAGTGTAACCATCCTGGGTGCTCTGCTGGCAGCATTTGTAATCGGATTGATCGATGCTTTTGTCCCGACTGAACTTCGTTAAAGGTTAAACTGCAGGTACTTAAAGCTGTATTGTTAATACTCTGAGGACAAAAAGATAAGCTGGGGGACGTTTCATCTGTTCACAGAAGATGCGTCCCCTCAGCTTAGGATGGGATATTTATCACTTAGACTGCCATAGCGCTTATACTGACATTCCCGATTAAGGCAAAATCAATAAATGTACCTTCGAAATGGATAACCTCCAAAACATACGTAAAACAGCCTGGGCAAGCATGACACTCGCACCAGTGAAATGAGAACGGCTCCTGGACCCTGACTTCTACCCGGCCGGGATTAGGCGCAACCCCATTCGGCTCACAACAATCAATGCCGGCATCTGCTTTTTTTTCAAAAATCCATGTTTCCAGCGGAATTTGGGCGCCATTATTACTGATTTTACTTAATTTAAATATGATACCCAGAAAATATTCTCCCTCGCCGCTGGCTGCTCCAAAACTGATCAGGCTGGAAAAATCTATTTTGATAGTTGGGTTAGGCAAGCCTGTGGTATCAAGGTTTACGGTACCAACAATCAAGGCCGGCGATTGAAAGCGGTTTCCTGAACCGCATCCACAGCCGCTATCCCCCCCTACCGGCAGAGTCAGCCCTGTTCCGTTCCCGCAGCTTAATCTAACCGCTGAATGATTATGGGAATCAGAAGCGCAAGCGCATTCGTTCTCTTCGTGCGGCAACCTATATTTGGTCATATATTAAAACCTCCTTATTTTATTGCATTACTTCGGAACCACCGAGTTCTACCATAAACTATTCAGTAAAACCAAATTTTGTTACACTTAGCCAGGGCAGCAATTAAGCATAAGGGACTGAGCAGGAAACTGCACCCTCTTGTTCGCCTGAACCCAGGTTTATCATTCTCCCAACCTTTTTTGCAGATACTCTCTATTGCTTATAATCCTGGTATCATCGGGAATATAGGTCGCAGCGATCTCATTATGCCGGTAAGCCAATTCATATTCCCCCATGCGGTCATAGCAAACGCAGAGCTGGATATGCGGCAGCCAGGTCCAGCAGGCGTGGTTTATAAAGCCCCGGCTGGCCAACGGCTGCTCCACCTGAGTGGCCAGTTTATACCAGAAAACGGCTTCTTTAAATTTGCCGGCATTCAGGAAATAATACCCTAACTGGCAGCAGAATTCGGCTCGGGGAGTATCATAGGCAAATGATTGAAAACTGTATTTTAACGCATTATCAAAATCGCCCAGCTGAAAAAAACATTCAGCCAGCTTACGGCAGGCGGCGAGATTATCCTCCACCCAGCCCTGTCCGCCCGCCAGAAATATCTGATACCATTGGCCGGCCTTTTCATAGTTCTTATGATCCATCAGTTCGTTGGCGTAGTAATACTGGTCCCGCGGGGAAAATATTTCACCCGCCTGCAGGCGTTTTTCATAGATTTGGAGATTTCGCTCCGAGTCATGCCATTCGCTTTTATGGATAACCGCGATATCCGTGTCAAAGATCTTGCCAGAGACGGACAGGTACTCATGCACTGCTCCTATCCATTGAAAATTATTGGAGCGTTTAACCAGACGGTTCCTGCGGTTGCTGAAAACTACATTTCCCTGCTGGTCAAAAGCCAGATGATAATTCATGGTAAGTGAATCTATGGACGGATCGAGGTTTTGCTTGACCGCCAGCAGCTTGGCCTGATCACCGTCCGCTAGAACGTCATCGGCGTCCAGCCATAAAATATAATCCTGGGTGGCATGCTGGAAGGCAAAGTTGCGGGCGACTGCAAAGTCGTCAATCCAGGGGAAATCATAGATGTTATCGGTGTAGCGACCGGCAATTGCTTTCGTGTTATCGGTCGAACCGGTATCAACAATGATGATTTCGTCCGCAATCGCTTTTGCACAATCCAGACAGCGGGCCAGAACTTTTTCTTCATTTCTCACAATCATACATAGACTGATGGTAATCGGAACCCGTAAAGCGAGAAGATACTCGGCGATATCAAAGCCCCATTTGGCGACAGCTTTTTGCTTGTTTTCGTAAAGTAATCGGTAATATTTATCTATATCAGCCCAGGGCTGCAATAAGGGATTGACATAATGGACAAACGCATCCAGCGCAATATAAAGGGAATAGCCTGCATTAACGGCTCGCAGGCATAGGTCGTCGTCTTCATAGGTTTCCGGGCTGAAACGTTCATCAAATCCCCCCAATTCTTTTAACACTTCTTTTTTAACCAATATACAGTGGCTTAGGAGACGAAATACCGGTTTGGTCTCACCCAGGTTTTTCTCCCGGTTGGCGCGGGCGAATTTCTCTATTCCGCTTATATCCCGGTAAGGAATTGGGATGCGCTGGTGACCGCTGACATCGTTGCTGACCGGACCGACCAAAGCGGCCTGCGTCGATGACTGTAAACATTGCAGCATGCTGCTTAAGCAGTACTCCGACAACAAACTGTACTGATTCATAAATAATATATACTCGCCCCGGGCCAGCTCAAATCCTTCATTGTACCCCCCGGCAACACCAATATTGTCTGAATGCAATCTAAGTTGGATATTTTCCTGCTCCTGAAGATATTTGATCGTTTCCGGATCTGACCCGTTGCTTATTACGATAAGCTCATAGGGCAGATCGGCATATCTTTCGATATGCTCCAGGCACTGCCGGATTAAATCTAATTGCGTGTAAGTCAAAAGAACTATACTAATCTCCATATTGGTCCCCACCTAATTTTTACTAACTAGTTTATTAAATGTTGACGTTTTAGGTTCTATATTCATGGCGTCAAAAAACATATCTCCCTATTTATCAACCCATTTCCGGGACTGGCCCGTTGGAGCGCCCAGGCAGGCAGATTAAAATCCGGAGCGCCGCATAATACGTGCGCTCCGGATTGATATAGGCGGCAAGCCGCATTCTGAAAGAGCTTTAAAAGGCTGCTTGCTTTTGTTTTAAACTTAATCGATGCTGAGACCTCCGCTGACAAAGCCGGTCAGGATAGTTGCGATATCAAGGCCGGCAGTAACACTGGCGGAAAAAACAAGCATCAAACGAGTGCCTGCCGTAACCGGGATTGAAAGCCCGGTGGTCAAACCGCTTGAAGTCGCACCGACAGCTACGGCTCCGGTCAAAGGCGGAGCAAGAGTAACGGTTGCACCGGCAACCGGCGCAAAGCTATCGTCCGGTGCGGTCGAACTATACAACTGGGCCGTAATTGTAACCGTGCTGGTAAGAAGGGCAACCGCTGCCGCAATACTGTAATAGGCAGCCATTGAAGTGATGGTGCCGTTTCTTGGCGCCGAGAAAGCAAGACTGTTGCTGCCTGTAACATCAATCAGACCGCCTACTACCAAAGCCGCATCATTGCTGCCAAATCCCACAAGCGCCTGAGTTCCTGCCAGACCACCCAAAACCGTAGTCAAGGTTGTCACCGTACCTGAGGCAAAAGGTATAATTGCGCCGGCACCGGTGGCACCTGTCGGTCCGGTTTCGCCGGTAGGTCCGGTTTCGCCGGTAAGTCCGGTTGCTCCCGTAGCGCCAGTTTCTCCGGTGGCACCGGTTAAACCAATGTCTCCAGTAGCTCCGGTTGCACCGGTTGAGCCAACATCTCCAGTAGCTCCGGTTGTGCCGGTTGAGCCAACGTCTCCAGTAGCTCCGGTTGCACCGGTTGAGCCAACGTCTCCAGTAGCTCCGGTTGCTCCGGTTGAGCCAACGTCTCCAGTAGCTCCGGTTGCACCGGTAGGTCCGGTTATACTAGTATCTTCTATCGTTACAGTGGCCGAGCCTTCTGTTACGACGATATCAAGGGTTGAAGATTGGAAAGTTAAATTCTCTCCCAAGCCGACTGTAGCTGTTCCGGTTGGACCAATAACATTGAATAAGAGCTCTCCCGCGGCAACTGCCCCCGTAGCACCAGTCGACCCGGTTGAACCAGTCTCTCCGGTTGCTCCCGTAGCACCAGTTTCTCCGGTTGCACCGGTAGGTCCGGTAATCCCTACGCCTGTGGCTCCAGTTTCCCCAGTGGCTCCGGTTGCTCCGGTTGCTCCAGGATCTCCGGTTGCACCGGTAGGTCCCGTAATTCCTACGCCTGTGGCTCCAGTTTCTCCAGTAGATCCGGTTGCACCGGTTGCTCCAGGATCTCCGGTTGCACCGGTAGGTCCGGTGGCCCCTATGCCTGTGGCTCCAGTTTCTCCAGTTGCACCGGTAGGTCCGGTGATCCCCACGCCTGTTGCTCCGGTTGCTCCAGGATCTCCAGTTGCTCCCGTATTACCTTGAATACCCTGAACTCCAATTGCTCCGGTTGCTCCCGTAGCACCAGTTTCTCCGGTTGCACCGGTAGGTCCGGTGGTCCCTGTGCCTGTGGCTCCAGTCGCTCCAGTTGCACCAGGATCTCCGGTTGCACCGGTTGAACCCGTCGCTCCAGTTGTTCCAGTACCGGTTGCACCGGTTGCGCCAGTAAAACCGGTCGCGCCGGTTGACCCGGTTGAGCCCGTTGCCCCGGTTGAGCCCGTTGCCCCGGTTGTTCCAGTACCGGTTGCTCCGGTTGCGCCAGTAAAGCCGGTTGATCCGGTTGATCCGGTTGATCCGGTTGAGCCCGTTGTTCCAGTACCGGTCCCGGTTGCTCCAGTCGCTCCGGTCGCGCCAGTAGGCCCGGTAAATCCGGTTGCCCCCGTAATACCCGGACAACATATTATACAAGGATCACAATTCCCAAAATGCCATCCTAATTTAGGATGACAATAATAACGACCCATTAATACACCTCCTCTTCTATTAATTGGAAGGGTCCTTAACACAATATGATTTTCCCAATCAAAGTGTGTTGATTTTTCCGTAGAATCCCACTAAAAATCAGCACCTTTTTGTCGTTTTGAGAATAACGTAACACTAAATTGAAATTAAATACTTGGTCTAGGGGGAAGAAGGGGGGAGATGGAAGTTACCAAAGTTCTGGTCCTGGGTGTGAATGGTATGTTGGGGCATAAGCTGTTTCTTCACCTGGCCGGTTGTGAGAATCTTGATGTATATGGCACGGCCCGTAACCGAGATGTATGGTTGAAATGTTTTCCATTACCGGCAATAGAAAATATTTATTTTAATGTAAATGCTTGTAACTTTGTAAGCTTAGCTAAAGTTATAAACTCAGTACGGCCTGATTGGGTTATTAATTGTATTGGCATTATTAAGCAGAGTGCCATGGGACGAAATTATATCGAAAACATTTATGTAAACGCTCTTTTTCCTCATAAAGTAGCCCGCCTATGTGCTGAGGCAGGCGCGCGAATGCTGCACATCAGTACCGATTGTGTATTCAGCGGCGCCCGGGGAACATATCTGGAGACCGATATCCCCGATGCATTGGACCTCTATGGAAGATGCAAGCTGTTGGGAGAGGTTGACTATTCCCCTGGTCTGACCCTGCGTACTTCTATTATCGGACATGAGATCCAGTCCCGTCTGGGCCTTATAGAATGGTTCCTGGCTCAGCAAGGCAGAATCCAGGGTTATAGCCGCCACATCTATTCGGGTTTTCCCACCATAGAACTGGCCAATATTATTGCAAGTTATATTATTCCTCAATCCTGCCTTAACGGGGTCTATCATTTGTCTTCGAATCCAATCTCCAAATATGAATTGCTGCAAATTGTAGCCCAAGAATATAGCAAGGATATCGAAATTGAACCTTTCGCAGGCACTTTATGCGATCGCTCCCTTGATTCCAGCCAACTGCGCAGTTTAATATCATATTCTCCCCCCTCGTGGCCGCAGCTGATCGCTGCCATGCACCAAGATTTTTTAGCCACCCCTTACGGCAAAAGATAGGAGGCACCTCGATGTCCAGGTTTAAAGATAAGGTAGTACTAATCAGCGGCGGGACCGGATCTTTGGGTAAAGTATTGACCCGCCGCTTATTGCTTAAGCAGTCGGATGGCCCGCGCAAGATCATCATATTTTCACGGGATGAAGCTAAACAACATTTTATGCGAATGGAATACCAGCAAAAGCAGAAGGCTACCGACGAGATAATCTATCAGGATTTTGGCCGCATAGTGGAATTCAGAATCGGCGACATACGCAATTATCACTCGGTATGCGCGGCCCTGGACGGGGTTGATATCGTAATTAATGCCGCCGCTCTCAAACAGGTTCCGTCCTGTGAGTATTTTCCTTTTGAAGCGGTGCAAACCAATATCGGCGGGGCGGAAAATATCGTCCGGGCTATCAAACAAAATAAATTCCCGGTGGAAACCCTGGTAGGGGTGTCAACTGACAAGGCCTGCAAACCGGTTAATGTTATGGGGATGACCAAGGCGATTCAGGAACGAGTCTTTATTAATGCCAATATCGGCAGCCCTTCCACTCGTTTTATCTGTGTCCGCTACGGCAACGTCCTGGCTTCCCGGGGGTCGGTAGTCCCCCTGTTTCATGAACAAATAAAAACCGGCGGACCGGTTACAATTACAACTATGGAAATGACCCGTTTCTTATTATCACTGGACCAGGCCGTTGATACTATATTGGCCGCGGTGGAAACTGCCTTGGCGGGAGAGATTTATATTCCCCGGGTGCCCTCGGCCCGGATCGCCGACGTGGCCGCTGCTTTGATTGAGGAGCGGCCCATAGCTATAGAGATTACCGGTATCAGACCCGGGGAAAAGGTGCATGAGATACTGGTTTCAGATGAAGAAGCCTGGCATACCTTTGCGCGGGGAGATTACTATGTCATAAAACCCATGCTCCCCGAGTTATGGCAGGATACGCCTGAATCACATGCCCTGAGCCGGGAATACAGCTCGGGCGACAACGTTCTAAATATGGAGAAAACCCGCGAATTATTATTCAGGCATAATCTGCAAGTAGGCACTGAATTAAACTACGACGGAGAGTTCCTGCGATGAAGATCATGACCATATTAGGCACTCGTCCTGAAATTATCCGATTAAGCCGGATTATTCCTTTACTGGACCAGGTATGCCGCCATGTTCTGGTCAATACCGGCCAAAATTATGACCCCCGCCTAAATGATATTTTTTTTACCGAACTCGGTTTGCGTTCAGCCGATTATAATCTGCAGTGTACATCAGCATCCCCCATGGAACAAATCGCTGCTATTCTGACCTCCTGTCAGAAAGTAATCACTGCCGAAAAACCAGATCGTATATTAATTCTGGGCGACACCAATAGTGCTCTGGCTGCCCTGGCGGCAAAAAGAATGGGTATACCGGTATGTCATATGGAGGCCGGCAACCGCTGTTACGATGACCGGGTCCCCGAAGAAGTAAACCGGCGCATAGTTGATCATTGCAGCGATATATTGCTCCCTTATACGGAACGCAGCCGGGCTAACTTAATAAAAGAAGGGGTTCCGGGCCACAAAATATTTGTGACCGGTAACCCGATTCTGGAGGTTATAAAATATTATGCCAGCCGAATTGAAGCCAGTGATATTATGAATTGCCTGGGCTTAAGTTCCGGAGATTATTTCCTGGCTACCCTACATCGGGCTGAGAATGTTGATATCCCCCAATTGCTGGGGCAATTTATTGAGGCCTTACAACTTTTATACCTCGAATATGAAATACCGGTAATATGCAGCCTGCATCCCCGCACGCGTTCCCAACTGCAAAAGAACCGGCAATTCATCAATAGAGAAGGAGTAAAAATGATAGAACCAGTGGGATTATTTGATTTTATTCATTTAGAAAAAAGGGCCCGTTGTGTTTTAAGCGACAGTGGTACTGTACAGGAGGAATGCTGCATTTTGGGGATACCAAATATAACCCTGCGCGAGGTCACGGAAAGACCGGAGACAGTGGAAAGCGGCAGCAGCATCATTGCCGGCCATGAACCCGAATCCATCCTGCAGGCGGTTGATCTGGCTTTAAATATGGGGTGTCAATGGGCAGCCCCTGACGAATACCTGAAGCCAATGGTCAGTTCAACCGTAGTTAAAATAATTACGGGGATTTTGCCAGTGTAAGTTAGCGGAGGTGTATGCACTATGGATTCCAACCTTATTAATCTAGATATCCGGCAGGGATTAGCCTGGCATGAAGATTTCATTGTCCATCTGGCCAGTATCGTTCGACCCCGGGTATATGTGGAACTGGGAATATACCGCTGTGCCCTTTTTAACCGGATTATTCCCTATGCGGAAGAGTTGATAGGGGTGGATATTAACCCCGAAGCAGGCCGGTACATGCAAATCTCGTCCAAGACCCGCTTTGTTAATTCCACGACCCAAAATTTTGTCCAGCAGTTAAAGGCCCAGGGGCTAATGATAGATATGCTGTTTATCGATGCGGATCATGCCCAAGAAGCTGTATTGCAAGACTTTAAGGCCTATTTACCTTGGGTTGCACCTCATGGAATTATTCTTTTACATGATGTCCATCCGGGCCATGAAGAACTGATCCATCCCGCCTGGTGCGGCACCGCCTATCTGGCAGCGGATGAATTGTCCCGACATAGTGAGGAGTATGAAATGATGACCATTCCCGTCTCCCCCGGTCTGGCTATCTGCCGGAAACGACAGATGCAATTGTCCTGGCAGGAACCTAAAAACAGTAAACCGGACATCCCGAAAAAATATTCCATCGTTTGTATCTGTCAAATATACAACGAAATGACCAAGGGCAACCTGGAACGTTTCGTCGAACATGTGAAACCGCTGGCGGATGCCCTAGTCGTTTATGACGACGGCAGCACCGACGGCAGTTATGAGTACATGTTGGCCCAGACTCCTTATTTAATACGGGGATATAAAAATGACTTCGCCAGTGAAAGAAGCCATAAACAGATCCTGCTGCAAGAGGCCTTAAAGCTTTCCCCCGATTTTATCTTATGGCTGGATGCGGATGAAGTATTGACTGCCAATGCCTCTGAGCACCTGCAAACCTTATGTGGTATGTGCATCGAAAACAATAACGACGGCGTGGTTTTTCACGAATTGAATCTGTGGCGCAGTCATTCCTGGAGAAGAATTGACAGTCTCTATGATGCTGGCTGGTTTGTACGCTTGTGGCGGGTTACGCCGGGCATGCACTATGAAGATACCCGGCCCGGGCTCCATCAACGGCCCTATCCTTCCAGTATTCAGCGCCTGCAATGGGCGGATTCGGTTCAGGTTTTACACTACGGCTTTTCATCCCGGCAGCGCCTGGCTCATAAATATCTGGTTTACCAAGCACATGGCCAAAAGGGCTATGATATGTTGGACCGTTTGATCAGCGAAGAACAACTGGTTTTGGCCAAGGTGCCTTTGGAGCTGTTTCCCCCGGATTTGCGGATTGATGATGAGAAACCGGTTCCTTTGACCTGGGAAGAATCCCTGGCTTATGTAGAAGAATACCGCGCCGAGGTTTTTAAACCCCAGTTTTCTATTATATGTCTTATTTATAAAGACATAGGCTGGTTGAAATTTGTTTATGAACAGGTACTGAAGTACACTGACCTGAGTGACAAGGAATTCTTCTTCGTTGCCAATGACGCTACGGCCGAGGTGTTAAATTATCTGCAGGATAATAATATCCCGCACTATGAATTTAACAACACCGCCGAGCAGCGCCAGGAATGGTACGTCAATAATGTTTACCGGGCTTATAACTTTGCCGCGGCTAAAGCCCGGGGTGATATTCTGGTCATGATCAATTCTGATATGGCCTTTACCCCGGGATGGCTGGATAATCTATGGAAAGCTTACAACGGATCTAATTGCGTGTGTTCGCGCTTGGTGGAATCAGGCAAGTTCCCCAGTGGGTTATATGGAATTGAAAAGGACTGGGGGCGTAATTATTTCTCCTTTAACGAAGAGGAATTCCAGCGATTCGCCGCCTCCATCGCCGTCCCCCAAGTAGCCGACGGCGGTTTATTCATGCCTTTGCTGATTCGCCAACAGCACTTTGCCATGGTTGGGGGCTACCCTGAAGGGCAGGTTGTAATCGGCAGTGATATTTATAAACCGGTGATCGCCAAATGGGGGGAGGCATGTATATCCGGCGATACCGTAATCATGCAAAAGCTGCAGGATCATGGCATCGTACATCAAACTGCTTTTAACAGTATTGTCTACCACTTTCAGTGGGGAGAAAAAGATAGTTGAAACGGTCTGATTTGAATCAAAATAAACGACCACCGGCTGAAGTATAGAGGAGACTTTAGTTTCCGTTGCATATCAACTGACACAAAGGGACGGTTCTCCTGTGTCATCCATAAACTAAAGGTAAACCTTGGAAAGGAAGCTTCAGATGGGCTGCACCACCTCCATTATAATAACTACTTTTCAAAGGCCCCATTTATTAAAGTGGGGTCTTTATTCACTGGCTGAACAAGCTATGCCGGGCGGTTTTGAAACCATCGTTCTCAATGACGGTATTCACGATGAAACTGAAGCCATCTGCCAACAATATGAACAAAAGCTTAATTTAAAATACGTATTTACCGGACAAAGAAATGGGGATGGCAACATAAAGTGGCGCGTACCGGGTTTCGCTGTTAATATCGGGGCCAGATTATCCCGGGGCGAAATATTGATAATATCCTGCGCCGAGATGTTCCATCTTAACGACTGTATTGCCCAATTAACCTTCCCCTTGCTATCGAACCCCAAACTGCTTGGCATTCCAATCGCCCGGGATGATCATGATGGCTCCTTTTTAAATAATCTGGCAGCTACCAACGGATCATTTGATTATAATAACTTTTACCATAACTACCCGGAATTAAACACCAGTTTGCCCTTTTTAACCTCCATTAGCCGTGAGGAGTTTTTTGCTATCGGCGGCTATGATGAAGACTTTACCGGTATTGGTTATGATGACAATGACTTGATGTCAAGACTGATAAAAAATGGCTGTAATTACTTCCAGACTGCCGCCGCCACCATCCATTTATATCATGAAAGGATTTGGTATGCCCGCGTCAATTCTCCCGAGACCATCTTCAACCGAAATCTTTTTTATGCCAGGCAAAACCAGGTCGTTCGCAATCAAAATCGAGAATGGGGTAAGCTTCCTCCATAGTCCGTGAGAGGTTACCTGCCAACCTCCGGAGATGCTCGCGTTGATTGGTTCAAGGCTGATTAGCCGGTATTTATTAGCAAACTGATGCAAAATGCTTGGTTATTGCATCCTTTGTAATAAGTTACAAAACCCGTAACTATATGTTTATGAATCTCATAATATATAGAGAACTTTATGAAAGGAGGCTAACAAGTGGTTAATAATTTTGGTAGCCGTATTCTGAGATTTGGAAGCACCGGAGACGACGTGAAAGTACTGCAAAGCCTGCTTAATTATCTGCCTGAGTCAATTAGCGGCCCGGATCTAACGGTTGATGGTGTCTTTGGCACCCATACTCAAAATGCAGTAAAGAAATTTCAGGCCTATTTTGGTCTGAGTGCTGATGGAATCGTTGGCAAGGATACCTTCTTATATCTGGGGCAACCGACCGGCTCATATGCAGTGGGTCCGGTTTTCGGATCTCGCACGCTTAGGAAAGGAGTAACGGGGCGGGATGTGTGGATCCTCCAAAACCGCCTGGCCAGCACCGCCAAGAAGTACGCTGTGGCCTTGGGAGGCCCGGCTGATTCGATTTTCGGTTCTAAAACCGAGGCAGCCGTTAAGCTTTTTCAAACCGATCATGGCCTGACCGCCGATGGAATCGTAGGTGACAAAACCTTTTACCAGCTTTATCTTAATACCTTCATGGGGGGAAGATTATTGCAGAGGTCCCGTTCCGACCGCAATAAGGGATTCGATGTTTTCTTCCTGCAAACCAAACTGGATGAACTGGGATATTCACCCGGCGCTATTGACGGGAAATTCGGCCCTAAAACCGAGGCTGCCCTCAAGCAATTCCAAATGGCAGTCGGCATTGCCGCTGATGGAGTTGCCGGTCCGCAAACCTATTACAAGCTGGGATTGAAAGGTTCCTAAAGTATTTTCAGGAAACGGCCGACCCACAGCTACAACCTGTCGGCTTGAAGGCCGGCAGGTTTACTTTTTAAACCATCGCATAGATCTCCGTAAGGCTGGAACTATAGGAGTTATGGCGCCTTCCGGGCACAGTTCCTGGCAGCAATAACACCTGATACAGCGGTCATAATTATATACTGGAGGCCTTTTATGATCCAGATCATTCCACCCCAGAGCCTTGGGATTAACCGGACACACCTCGGTACAGACCCCGCATTGGCAACATTTTTCCTGATTAATTACAGGTCTGGCTACCAGCAGATTGGTTAGCCAGCCTGGCATTTTTCGGGCCTTACCGCCTGATTCTTTTTTAACCTCAAAGTCGGCAACCCTTAAAGATCCCATGGTGTCACCCAACAGTTCTATATCTTCGGCCCGGTATGTCCCTAGACCCGCTTTTAAGCCCAGGGTAAGGGTGGGAATGGTTTCGGGCTGCAAGCCTACCAGGCGGCAGACAGTCGCATCCAGGGCTACCGGGTCGCTGGAAAACAAAAGCACATCTAATTTACGCGGCCGTCCATTGCGGGGGCCGTTGCCTTCCATGGCCATGATTCCGTCCATAACGAACAAACGCGGGTGGAGCAAATGGTTCAAGTCAATCAGCATCTGGGCAAAGTTATTCAAATCGGGTAATTTTACGTGATATTCTCCTTTTAATATGCCCGGTACACATCCAAACTGGTTTTTGATGCCGCCGGTCAGCCGGGTTAAGGCATGGGTTTTCAATTTGGGCAGGCTTACGATCCCATCGCTGGCCAGAGCACCTTGGGCTATAACGAACTTCTTGTTCTGTATTCCCTCGGCAAAATAAACTTCCTCACCATTGCGAAAATCGGCCAGCTCAATCCCCAATTCTTGAGCTGCTTCAGCAATACCGGACTTGCGCGCTGCCCCCTGGGGGCTTCCCCAGCCGGGTGAATCGCCATAGGATATTATTGCCCCTTCCTGCAGAAGCAGCGCCCCCACGGCTTTGAAGACCGATGGATGAGTGGTAACGCATTTCTCAGGGGGTTCTCCGGTTAACAGGTTGGGTTTCAGCAAAATTTTCTCGCCGGGTTTAATGAAAGACCGGACCCCGCCGATAAGAGACAGTCCGCGTTTAACGGCCGCTTCAACCTGCTCATAATCATAACTGTCACAATGGACAATAGCTACTTGGGACATTCATTTTCTCCTTAACAAATTTAACCGCCCTTTGATTAGGCCCCATGTTATTATGTTCACTCTTTAATAATACTAAACTTACTCAAGTTAGCATACTCAATGAGTGCTTGCCCGAATTGGCGCCGAAACGCAGGCGCTATCTAAAGAGGTGTCTGATAAAACCGACCTGAAATAATAAAAAGGGGCTGTATCAAAACCTAATTTCTGATGCAGCCCAGCCCTATATTAAAACCTCTTGGCAGCGGATCTGTTATTAGCCGCTTATACTTGCCCTAAAAACTCGAATAGATTTTACTTAGTTTTTAAAAAACTCCTGCGGGCAGGTTGACGTTGTTCCTGAATTATGTTTTGTTAATATTAACATGTGTTGCATTTTACGTTACACATGTCATCAGGGTCTTGCTAAGGCTTGAACCGCTTTACTATTTTGGGCAGCCACAAATTGACATATTGAATAACCTAAAATTGATGGAAAGTTAAGGCTATTCAATCGTATATTCCCGGGATATCTCATAAAACTGCATCCTGCGATAAACTGTATTACGAGAAACTCCCATTTCCTTGGCAACCCGGCTAATATTCCCCTTATGCCGGGTCAGAATTTCCATAAAAGTGCTTCGTCGGGCCAGTAATTCGGGCATCCCTTTACTCCTGGGGCGGGGTCCGGTCGGGGAAGAGGAGCTGGAGGGTACGGGCTCAGAATATGCCGGCGGTAATTGGATCCCGGTAATTTCAGGGGGCAGCTGTTCAAATGATATAGTCCTGCCGGTGGCGGAGTTTATCATTTTTTCCACGACATTTTCCAATTCCCTTACATTTCCCGGCCAGCTGTAGTCTTCCAGGCATTTTGTTATGCCCGGCTGTACGGTATCTATTTGAGCGTGTGCTTTCTCCGCAATCTTTTTAAGAAGATGATTAAATAGCAGGCTTATATCTCCCTGGCGTTCCCGCAGAGGGGGAACCGGAATTAGTATGACGTTTAGCCGGTAATAAAGATCCTGACGAAAATTACCCTGCTTAACCTCATCTATTAAATCCTTGTTGGTGGCACATATCACCCTGACATCCACGGGTATAATCTGGTCTCCTCCGATACGGTTGATCTTTCTCTCCTGCAGCACCCGCAGAAGCGTTACTTGCTGGTCCAGAGGCATATCCCCGATTTCATCCAGAAACAGGGTGCCGCCGGAAGCCATTTCGAATTTACCTGGTCTCCCCCCTCGCCTTGCACCCGTGAACGCCCCCTCCGAGTAGCCAAACAGTTCACTGGCGATCAATTCCCGGGGTATAGCCGCACAATTCACTGCCACAAACGGCCCCTTATGGCAGGGACTGTAATTATGAATTGCCTGGGCAAAAAGCTCCTTACCGGTACCACTTTCACCGACGATAAGCACATTGCTTACATTGGCTGCGGCCTGGGCGGCCATTCTTATGGCTTCCTTTAATTTAGGGCTTTCACCGATAATGTCCCTAAACCGGAAAGTAGCCTGAGCCCCGTTGAAACGGTTTATAAGCCTCTTTACGTTGTGAATGGGATTGAAAAAGATCACCGCCCCAGTTACCTCGCCGCTTTCATCCTTAATAGGTATACCGGTAAACAGGCAATGAAAGTTATGGCGTTTATTGTCCACCCGCACCTCAACATCGGTATAGGACTGGCCTTTTGCCAAAACGTTGCAGGTCCTTGGGTCTTGTCCCAGCAAACCCTTTATCGATTGACCGATCAGATTATGACCCAAAATCTGCTCCCCCACCGGATTAATCTGCTTGACAACACCTTGCCGGTCAACCATAATGGCTCCGTCTGACATAGTCCCGAAAATATTCTGCAAACTGCTGTTAAGTACGTTTAATGCCTGATTTTGCTTTCTTACCCTGATATGGTCTCTGATCGCCGCCACCGCGGCTACAACCATGCCCAGAGTATGCATGTGGACCGCGTGAGAAGGACCTGACATCTGCAGAGCCCCAATAATCTGACCGTCATCGTTAAAAATGGGAGAAGCTGAGCAGGTCCAGGAATGCAGCATTTCACAATAGTGTTCTTGGCCGGAGATCTGAATAGGCCTTTTAAGTTTCAAGGCAGTCCCTATGCCATTGGTCCCTACCTCCTCTTCCATCCAGCCAGTGCCAGTCATTAGTTTTACCTTAAGGGCATTATCCAGGATTTCATAATCCCCCACACTGTTCATGATAAAACCGCGTTCATCTGAAAGAAATACAATAAATCCTGAACCGGCTACAAATTCATAGAGTCGGTTCATAAAATAACCGGCGATTTCGATAAGATCCGCCCGGCTGGCCTGTAATCGGTCAAGTTCGTGCTGCTCCAAGATCCGGTGGCTCATCCCGTCATGAGGATCAACCCCTGCTGCGTAACATCTTTGCCAGGATTCGAGTATCTCAGGCCTGACTCCTACTGGTTCCAATTCCCCGTCGGCAATAAATTGCTGCCACGCTTTGGTTAAAGCAATATCTGCGATTTGCTCATCTGAAATCATACTGTTTTTCTCCTGTTATTAAAATTAAATTGATAGTATTTTCACAATCCTAATTTATTGCAAAAAACATGCCAATAATTTCAATTTCAAAAGATGGGACAAAAACCAGCCTCGAGTATTTTTCAGCCGAAAGCGGGGAACGCAATTATCATGCCTAATCGGGGAATCAAAATCTAAGCAGAGACGCGAGAAAAGCAAAAACCGTAAAATGATGATAATATCAATTTACGGATTTTTGGCTTAAGTTATTAAGATTTGAGCATTTATTCGAAATTATATTCACGGGAGATATTATAAAATTTCATCTTGCGATAAATGGTATTGCGCGAGACCCCCATTTCGGCGGCAATCCGGCTGACGTTGCCCTTATGCCGGGCCAGCAGTTCAATAATATTATCGCGCTCTGCCAGTAATACGGTCATGCCTCCAGCTTCACCGGCAGCCTCGGATGCCGATGGCAGCCATGCGGGCAGGGGTTCAGCCAATTGCGCAGATAATCTCAATCCGGCTATTTCAGGAGGGAGGTGTTCCAGTTTAAGCCGCGTGTCCCCCGAAATATTAATCATTTTTTCAACTATGTTTTCCAACTCGCGCACATTGCCCGGCCAGTTATGCTGCTGCAGGCATTCGATGATGCCAGGTTCGATATAGTCTATATGGGTATTTAATTTATTAGCAATCTTATTTACAAAATGATAGAACAAGATACTGATATCTCTAATGCGGTCTCTTAGCGGGGGAACTGAGATCAATATAACGTTTAGGCGATAATAAAGCTCCTGCCGGAAATTACCCTTTTTAACTTCCTCTTTTAAATTCTTATTGGTAGCACATATCACCCTGACATCCACAGGAATAACCTGTTCGCCGCCAATACGTATAATTTTTCTCTCCTGCAGCACCCGCAGCAGAGTAACCTGCTGATCCAGCGGCATGTCCCCAATTTCATCCAGGAACAAGGTTCCGCCGGATGCCATCTCAAACTTCCCCGGCCGGCCCCCGCGTCTGGCTCCGGTAAATGCACCCTCGGAATATCCGAATAGCTCACTGGCTATTAATTCTCTGGGAATGGCCGCACAATTAAGGGCCACAAACGGCCCTTTTTGGTATTCACTGTAATTATGAATCGCCTGAGCAAAGAGCTCCTTGCCAGTTCCACTTTCACCGACAATCAACACATTACTGGTGTTGGCTGCAGCCTGGACCGCCACTTTTATAGCTTCCCGCAATCTTGGGCTTTCACCAATTATATCTTCAAAATGGAAGGTGGCCTCCGCACCGCTGAAGCGGTTTATGAGCCGCTTAACCTTGTTAATGGGATTAAAAAAGATAACTGCCCCGGTTACCTCCCCTTTTTCGTCCTTGATAGGCTTACCCGTTACCAGGCAGTGGAAATAGTTCTGCGGGGTATCCACCCTCACCTCGACATCGGTATAGGTTTCACCCTTATCTAGAACTCCCCGGGTCTTGGGGGTTTCTCCAAACAAATACTCAATGGGCCGGCCAATTAAATCAGAACTCAGTATCTTCTCCCCTACCGGGTTAATCTGCTTGATAATAGCTTGCCGATCAATCATAATCGCCCCATCCGACATGGTTTGAAAAATATTCTGCAGACTGCTGTTGAGCACCGTAAGTTCCTGGTTTTGCTGCTTGATCCTGATCTGATCCTGGATCGCTTCCACTGCCGCCACTACCATCCCCAGGGTATGCAGGTGGACGGCACTGGATGGTCCTGACATTTGCAAAGCCCCAATAATCTGGCCATCGTCGTTGCCAATAGGAGCCGCTGAACAGGTCCAGGAATGCAGCATTTTACAATAATGTTCCTGACCTGAAACCTGAACCGGCTGCTTCAGCTTTAGAGTCGTACCAATGCCATTCGTACCGACCTCTTCTTCCATCCAACCCGTACCGGTTATAAGATTTACCTTGGAGGCATCGTCCAGTATGCCATAATCACCAATACTCTCCAAGATGAAACCGCGTTCATCCGATAAAAAAACCACAAACCCTGAACCGGCTACAAATTCATAGAGGCGAACCATAAATTGCCAGGCTACTTCCATGAGTTCCTTATTCTTAAGCCGCAGCCGTTCAAGTTCGTTCTTCTTCAGGATCAAATGACTGGTGCCGTCATAGGGATCAACTCCAGCGTCGTAACACCTTTGCCATGATTGCCGTATCTCAGGTCTGACAGCACTCTGCTCCATTGTACCGGTCTGAATGAATTTCTTCCATGCTGCTATAAGAGTATCTTCGGATCTTTCCATTTCAATACCTGAAGCCATTTTCTCCCCTCCTGCCGCAATCTCCATATAACATTATTTCAATTAACATTCGGGTATAATTTGTCGAATGTCGGATATCAGTTTCAGTCTGCTAAATATGGGCAACGGCCCCAGTAGTTGTAATTTTAACCCACTCATTTAACCGTTTCGCCTATATCCGGCTTGATTTGATTCGGGCTTTTGAATAGTTCACCTTATTCTTGTTTCATAATATCATAACCGTTTATTTATTCAGTTATTATTTTAGAAATATAAATATTCAGCGATTTTCCCAGATTCTAATCCAATTTTAATCTTGATCTAAGCATCCTTTAATCCAGTAGTTCTATACTAAGCCCAGGTCAAGAAAAAACAAGGGAGGAATCAAAATGACAGTCGGACTGGAACTTATCGAAATGCTGAGGGAAAGGGCTGATGTTTCTTATGAGGAAGCCCGTGACGCTCTCGAGAAATGCAATAGCGACGTGGTTGAGGCTCTCATTTATCTGGAAAAGCAGAATAAAATCAAGACTGACCCCAAGGATAATAGCTGTGCCTCCGGTTTTGGGGCTTCGGTCAAAAAGGCGGTTAAAACCTGCAACGAAACCAGATTCCAAATCAATAAAAATGAACAAAACATTATTGATCTGCCGGTAACCATCGGCATTATAACTACCGTCATAGCCCCGCCTTTAACCGTTGTCGGCTTGCTGGCAGCCTTGTTTACCGGGCACAAGATTCGTTTGGAACGGCCTGGCCATGAGGAATTTAAATTTAATAAAACCCTGGATGATATATCCAATGCTGCCACCAAAGTAAGCGCGCAGGTGGCGGATGCGGTCAACCAAAAATAAAGCGGATGTAATTACAGGTATTGTTTATATTGCCAGTTTGTGTGAATATTAATTAATGAGAATGGCAGTCAGAACATTTAAGCTTGGGAATGTGAGTTTATGGCCGGCGAAAGAATATTAATTATCGAAGATGAAGTAAAGATTGCTCGTTTTCTTGAGCTGGAGCTTATACATGAAGGCTACCGGGTGGAGCAGATTCATGATGGCCGGGCCGGTTTGGACCGGGCCCTAAGCGGGAATTTTGATCTGATCATTTTGGATGTAATGCTTCCTTCTCTGAACGGAATGGAGGTACTGCGACGTCTGCGGCAATCTCTGTCGCTGCCGGTCATAATGCTGACTGCCAAAGATGAAGTAACTGATATAGTAATGGGGCTTGACATAGGTGCTGACGACTATATGACCAAGCCCTTTGCTATTGAAGAACTCCTGGCCCGCATTCGCGTATCCTTGAAACGCACTAAAATCCCGGGTGAAGTCAACCACAACCTCGTCATTGGCGATTTAACTATAAATACGGACCAGCATTCGGCCAGTATTAAAGGAAAACCGCTGGAATTAACCAAAAAGGAATATGATCTGCTTAGGTATTTGGCTGAAAACCAAAATCTGGTGCTCAGCCGGGATAAAATCCTCGAAAATGTTTGGGGTTACGGTTATTTCGGCGACACCAATGCGGTTGATGTATATATAAGGTATCTGCGCAGTAAAATTGATGACAAATATAATATAAAACTAATTCATACGGTACGAGGGGTAGGTTACGTCTTAAAAAATGAGTAAAGCCGGACAATTTGCCAGGATTCTCAAAAATGTCATCAAGTTTATCGCTGTACTTTTGGTCCAGATAACAAGGCTGATCCTAGCATACGTCCCCCATCTCGTCCGCCGCCTTTTCCAGGCCATAAACGCACGGCTGCGTTTTTCCATCACCTTTAAGACCACTGTAACCTATGCTGCCATATTTTCCACCATACTGATCATCCTGGGAACCTTGCTGATCTCGTGCTTTGGTTTTTTTCTGCTTTATCAGGCCAATAAATCACTGGCCATGAACAGTCAAGCCATTAACAGTATGATCGACTCGGCCGGTGCCATTCCCGCCGACCAGATCAGAGAATATTCTGATATTTATGGTATTGCGGTTACTATTTTTGGCGAAGAGGGCAATATCATTTATACAACCGATACTGCAGCCGTCGACCCGACTGCCTCACCCACCCGAATTTCCCCCACCACCTCCATCGACGACCGCATCCACTATGAATACACCACCAATCTGACCGGCGGTATCGGTAAAATTGAGGTTGCCCAGCCCCTGGCGGAGCAGGCCGCTTACCTGATTGGTTTGATTACCGCCATTGCCTTCAGCTTTTTTATAGCTATTAGCTTGACCATCCTAATCGGCTCAAGAACCAGCCGCAAAATGTTAAGACCCATCGACAATATGACCCGGACGGCCAAGTCAATCTCGGTCGGAGACCTGCACACCCGTTTGGATGTGGTCGACTCCCATGATGAGCTCAAAGAGTTGGCTGAAACCTTCAACGCCATGCTGGATCGCATCCAAGCCTCTTTTGACCAGCAAAACACCTTTGTTTCGGACGCCTCCCATGAACTCAGGACCCCTCTGGCGGTAATTCAGGGTTATGCCAACCTTTTGCAGCGCTGGGGCAAAGAGGACAAGGCGGTATTGCAGGAGTCCCTTGACGCTATTAAAAGTGAAGCGGATTACATGAAAGATATGGTCGATAAACTGCTCTTCCTGGCCAGCACCGATAAAAAACAGCAGCAGCTTGAGACTGCGCCGTTCTCAATAAATGAACTGATTGAAGAAATCGTAAAAGACAGCCGGATAATAGATTCCCGGCACCAGATTACCGGAAAGGTTGACGGAATCATAACCCTCAACGGCGACCGGTCCCTGATTAAGCAGGCCTTGAGGATATTCCTGGACAACAGTATCAAGTACACGCCGGCTGACGGCGCGATCGATATTAACTGCGAATTACACGGGGATAAAGCCGTAATTGTTATAAGCGATACCGGGCAGGGAATAGCGGCAGAGGATTTACCCCATATTTTCAACCGCTTTTATAAAGCGGATAAGTCCAGAACCAGAGAAAAGGGCGGCGCCGGCCTGGGGCTGGCTATAGCCCAGTGGATCATAGAACAGCATCATGGCAAAATAAAAGTGGAAAGCACCCCGGGCCTGGGCACCCGGGTCATTACCACCCTGCCCGCCTCAATTCAGCGTTGATAGCTTACCTTGACAAACAGGCGCAATTTGGACTATCATATTCAAGCGTATAGCCAAAATAAGACAATTCCTTTTTATAGTCAGGAGGGAGCTCTTGAGCAACCGAACCGAAACTTTTATAGAAGAATATAAATCATTCCTGCAGTCCCATAAGAAGGGGCATTTTATGCAGTCCCCGGAATGGGCTCAATTAAAATCCTTCTGGGACCATGAGATTGTCTCGGTTGAGGATAATCAGGGCAGTATCAAAGGCACCATGAGTCTTTTGATCAGAAAGATTCCGTTTTTGCCTTATACCATGATGTACTCTCCCCGGGGACCGGTCTGCGATCCCCATGATGCTGCCACCCTGCGGGAATTACTGGCCCAGACCAAAAAACTGGCCTCAAAATACAACAGCTATGTTTTAAAAATGGACCCCGATATTGAAAAATCCGACATCGAGTTTGAAAGGATCATGAAATCCCTGGGGTACAGGCTGAAAGGCGGCCTGAAACCTTATGAAGGAATTCAGCCTAGATTTGTTTTCCGTTTAAAAGTGAAAGGCCGGACCGAGGAAGAATTGCTGCAGTCTTTCCACCAGAAAACCAGATATAACATTAGACTGGCGCTTAAAAAAGGAGTGCAGATTAAACCCGGTTCCCGCGAAGATTTAGGCGAATTTCACCGCCTTCTCGTGGATACCGGCATCCGGGATAAATTCATTGTAAGGAACCGACAATACTATGAGCAGGTCTATGATTGCCTGGGACCGGAACACGTCAAAATTTTCATGGCGTATTACCAAGGCCAGGCTATTGCCGGCTCCATTGCCATCGTGTACGGCAACAAATGCTGGTATCTTTATGGAGCCAGCAGTAATGAACACCGCAATTTAATGCCCAATTATTTATTACAGTGGGAGATGATCAAGCTGGCGCTCAGGTCAGGCTGTGATCTATATGACTTTCGGGGAGCTACCGGGGACTTGAATGAAGACAGTCCGCTCTATGGCCTGTATAAATTTAAAAAGGGCTTTAACGGCGACTTTACTGAATTTGTCGGGATGTTTGATTATGTTTTCAATCGTCCGGCTTATTACCTGATCGAAAACGGGATCACCATGGTGCGGGAACTCCGACTGCAAATGTTTGTGCTTAAAAATAAGCTGACCGGGAAGAACCGCCATTAGGGCTAGTCAAGCTGGCAGCAGCAGAGATAGGGGCTTATAAATTTTGGAAATAATAGATCGGGAATTTGTGCCGGTGCTTTTGGGAAATGATATCAACACCTACAGCATGGCCCGGGCATTTTATGAAGCATATAAAGTGAAAACCATTGTTATGGGCCAAGCCCATACCGGTCCCAGCTGCAATAGTAAAATAATAGATTATTACGCCCATAAAAACCTGGACCAGCAGCCCATTTTTGTCTCGGCCATCAACGCCCTGGCTCAAGGCCTGGCGGATAAGAAGATTATATTAATAGGCTGCGGTGATAGTTATGTGGAGCAGATAATCAAGCACAAAAAGATACTGAACGACAACATCATCGTTCCCTACATCGACGAAGCCTTGATGAATGATCTGATTACCAAGGAAAGCTTCTATAACATGTGTGATAAACACAATTTGGATTATCCTGCCACTTTTATTTATGAAAGAACCATGGGCGACCGCTTTAACTTGCTTTTTGATTTTCCGGTTATCCTTAAACCTTCAAGCGGCATCAAATACTGGGAAAATGGATTTGATACCCAGAAAAAAGTCTACCGGATTACCTGCCGCGAGGATTTAACCAGCGTAATAAACCAGATCTACGCTGCCGGATATGACGACAAGCTCATAATCCAGGAATTCATTCCAGGCGATGACTCCTATATGCGGGTAATGACATGTTTTTCAGGCCAGGACCATAAAGTCCAATTGATGTCCATGGGGCATGTTATGCTGGAAGAACACACCCCCCATGGTTTGGGCAATACATCCGTAATCATGAATGATTATAATGAAGAGTTCTCCGGTAAAATCAGAAATTTCCTGGACGGCATCGGTTATACCGGATTGTCCAATTTTGATACCAAATACGATCAAAGAGACGGCAGGATTAAAATATTTGAGATAAACGTAAGACAGGGCCGCAACAACTATTATGTCACCGGTGCAGGCTATAACCTGGCCCGCTACCTAGTGGAAGAGTATATCTACAACCGGCCGGCCCCCTTCGAAATAGTACAAGCTGAGCATCTCTGGACGGTCATACCTCTCCGGATCGCTTTCCAATACGTTAAAGAAGCTGAATATAAAGAGAAAATGAAGCAGTTGATCAAGGCGGGCAAGGTGGTAAACCCGTTGTTTTTAGAGGGGGACTATTCCCTGTCGCGGCTGATCTATTTGTACAAATCCCACCTCAGTCATTTCTTAAAATACAGGAAATATTATTAGTCAACCGGCTACTCCCAAGCAGCCCATTTTTTCACCTGATGACCGCAATCCTTCCGTATTAAAGCCAAACAAAGGCACATACTATGCATAATGAAGCAATGGAGGTCTGAAGGTGGAAAACAACCACAATATTTGGATGCCAAGAACTAACCTCATCGGGGTGGGAGCAATCAAAGACCTGCCCAATGAATTGTTGTCCCGGAAGCTGAATAAGGCATTGATTGTCACTGATAAAAATATAATCAGCTTTGGCTACGTTGAAATGGTGGAAAAGATTCTAAAAAATCTCTTCATATTCTACGATATTTTCGACGGGGTGCTGCACCCCAATCCCACTGTATCCTTTGTGGAGGATGGTCTGGCCTGCTGTGACAATAGTCTGCTGGACATCAAAAAAGACTACGATTTGATTATTTCCGTAGGCGGAGGCACCAATCACGATTGCGCCAAAGCGATTGCCACTGTCCTTACCAACGGGGGGGGCATAAGTGACTATGAAGGCTGGAATAAAGTAACCAAGCCGCCGGTTCCCCAGATAGCCATTAACACTACCGCCGGCTCGGGAGCTGAGATCAGCATGAGCGCAGTTATTGGCGATGAATCACGCAAGGTTAAAATGATTATTACCTCCCCCTTGACCACCCCGCTGCTGTCGGTTAATGATCCCCTGTTCATGACCACCATGCCCCAGGATGTGACTGCCAGCTCGGGAATAGACGTAATTAGCCACGCCCTGGAGGCCTATGTCTCAACCGAGGCCTCACCCCCGACCGATGCACAGGCTCTGGGGGCCCTGGAACTGGCACCGGAATTTCTTCCCCGGGCCTACGTAAACGGCAACGATATGGAGGCACGTGAGAAAATGATGTTTGCCAACATCATGGCAGCTTTTGCTTTTAACAATGCCGGTCTGGGATTGGTTCACGCCATGAGCCATCAACTGGGCGGCTTTTACAATGCTATCCACGGCAGTGTTAACGCCATACTGCTTCCCCAGGTCTTGGAATTCAACGCCCCCGCCATACCGGAGCACCGGATAGTCAGCATATGCCGGGCCATGCATCTCAAGGCTGCCAATAAGGCTCAGGGAATAGATTTAATTGCCAAGTCCCTGATTGATCTGAACCATGAGCTGGGCATCCCTTCTCATCTCGGGGAGATGGGACTGAAATCCGACGATATCGAAGCACTGTCCCGGAATGCTTTGAAGGACATAACCAGTTTAACCAATCCCCGCAAGGCAACCCTGGAGGATATAATTACTTTATATAAAACCCTCCTTTAACTCTCTTCCCCCTTCCCCTCCTGGGGCTGCCGCTTCCGCGCCGGCTGCAGCTCATATGCAGTGATTTTCCTATCCGCCCAGGCATTTTCCTGCCACATCTGATAGATATACAACAAAACCGCCAGTCCCGTAACAATCAGAAATACATTGAACCGACTGGTCAACAGGTCTTTTATGCCCAAGCTGGCCAACCAGGGAGTAAATATAAAACCAAAACCCAGGTTAAAAACCGTATCGGCGACAGCATATAGCCAAAACCTGCCATAGGTAAACTTAAAAACCCACATGGCCACTACCGGGGCCATCCCATATATATAAGAAATGGTTTGGTTAAGCGGATAGGTAGTTACCTTAGTATTCCAAAGCTTATACGTAATACCGGCTTCAAAAACAATAGACGTCACTAGCATGGTAAATAGAGCCAGGGGCATGAAACGTCTGATATCTTCTTTTTTCATAAAGAAAAGGGTCAGCCAGGGCACGGTCAGCATTGCCCATACTATTATTTGATTAGTCATACAACCAGCCTTTCTGTGTTTTTTACATATTATTGCCGCTTTGCCCGGCTTTAACTCCATAAGCTAAAAACAAATTAGACTGGACAAGCAGAAAATAATATTTATTATAAGAATAAGGTAAAATCTTTTTGAATTAAGGACAGGAAGGGATTTATCGTATATGCAAAGATTTCCATTAAATGATTATATAAATATGTTAGAGGCCCATGGCCTGATGGTGAAAAAAGATAACTTCCAGGAAATTAGTGATAAAGTAGTTGAGAAGGTTGCCTACAATTCCAATGAAGCCAGCGCCTCGACCTTGTTTGTCTGCAAAGGCGCCGGTTTTAAAGAAGAGTATTTGGATATGGCTATTGCCCGGGGAGCGTTGGCCTATATAAGCGAGAAGGATTATGCCAAGAACGTACCCTGTATTTTGGTGAAAGACATTCAAAAGAGTCTCTCCCTGGCATCTATTCTGTTTTATAATAATCCGGGGGACGACTTGACTTTGATCGGAATTACCGGAACCAAAGGCAAATCTACCACCGCCTATTATGTGAAATATATTTTGGATGAGTATCTGCAGAATTACGGCCGGCCTGAGGCGGGTATCATATCCTCCATCGATACCTACGACGGGAAGATAAAAGAAGAATCTCACCTCACCACCCCTGAATCATTGGAAGTCCAAATGCACTACCGCAATGCCGTTGACAGCCAAATAACCCATATGGTCACCGAGGTCTCCAGCCAGGCCCTCAAATACGGAAGACTATACGGCGTCAACTTTAGCGTGGGGGTGTTCTTAAACATCTCGGAAGATCATATCAGTCCCATAGAACACCCGGACTTGGATGACTACTTCAAGTCCAAATTGAAGTTGCTCAATCAGTGTCAGGCGGCTTGTGTAAACCTGAATTCAGACAACGCGGCAGCGGTGCTGGAGGCTGCCCGCCAAGCGGACAAGCTGATTACCTTTGGCACCGACCCGGCCGCCGCCATATATGGTTACGATTTGCGCAAAGACGGGTTTGACACGGTATTTAACGTCAGGGCCGACCGGTTTGACCGGGAATTCCGGTTGACCATGCCGGGCTTGTTTAATGTGGAAAATGCCCTGGCCGCAATTGCCGTTGCTTATGCCCTTGACATCCCGGAGGAGTACATTTACTGGGGCTTGTTTAAAGCCAGGTCCAGCGGCCGGATGGAGATTTACACCAGCAAAAACCATGAACGCATCATAATTGTTGATTATGCCCACAACAAATTAAGCTTTAACAAACTATATGAATCAACTAAAAATGAATATCCCAACCGTAAAATATACACGGTTTTTGGCTGCCCAGGCGGCAAAGCCTATGTCCGCCGCAAAGATCTGGGGCTTTTATCCGGGCTATACTCCGATAAAGTATTCCTGACCTCTGAAGATCCGGGGGATGAAAGTGTAAAGGATATATGCGAGGACATCGCCCGTTATGTGAAGGTGCATAATAGCAACTATGAAATAATCGAGGACCGGGAGGAAGCCATAAAGAAGTCCATAATGATGTCTGATCCCGATACCGTTGTATTAATTACCGGCAAGGGCAATGAGACCAGGCAAAAAATAGGCAAACAATACATTGAGTGTCGTTCGGATGTGGAAGCAGTGCTCAAATATTTGAATGAATATGACGATGCTACCGGTGCGTAAAAAGCAGCGGCCCCTATCCCTGAGCTGAGAATCTTACTTCATACCAGTCTCTGTCGTGGGAACGATCCGGCACAGCAATCTTGGTCAGGGCCGCCCGCGGGTATTTCTTTTTTATGTACTCTATTTCCGGGGCGGACAGCCTTAGCTCCCTAAACAGATTGCCTTCCTTAAAAGAGTCGGTTAAAAAACATTCGAAATTTTTAATCTCAGTGGTATTCATACTTCTCCCCCCATTAGCTTTTGGTCGCCAATCCTCTCCCCGGCAGCACGAGATAGTAACACGACTGTCGGGTATGGTCGCGCTCATTCTAATATAATATCAGCTTAAATTCAAGTAATTTTTGGCTGTTAAATTTTAGCCTTTGGTGAGGTTTTTTATCAGGTATTGGAGAGTTTTTGACTTAGCCGTTGAGACCAGGCAGCCGCTTCTTGATCAAATCAAGCACGAGCCGGGCTTCCTCCAGGCGGAAAAGCAAAATGATCAGCGAATAGACTACGACCCCGGCCCCAATGCCAGCAGTAACCGTAACCAGTTCATTGATTTTAGGAGCCAGAGTTGATAAGGCCCGGGTATGAGCGGTTACGAAATTAACCGCCATATACATGACCCCTGAGGCACCGGACGCTATAACCAAACTCCTGGTTATTTTATAACCGTCGATGGTCCCGAGACGCAGCTTAAGGATACCCAGCAGCATCACTACATTTAGCACTCCGGCCAGGGAGTAGGCCAGAGCCAGCCCCCGTTCCTCGATAGATCCCACCAGCATCACAGCAAATCCGATATTGAGGACGACTGAGGCCCCGCCTATCACCACCGGAGTAATCGTATCCTGCAGCGAATAAAATACCCGGTTAAGCAAGGGTATGGCACTGTAAGCAAAGAGGCCGATGCAGTAAAAAGCTAAAACCAGACCGGTAGACACCGTGTCGGAGGCAGTAAAACGGCCTTGTTGAAAAAGCAGGCCGATTATAGGTTCACGCAACGCTAGCAGGCCTACGCTGGCGGGGATGGTTATTAGAAATATCGCCCTGAGCCCTAACGAAAAAGTCCGTTTGAAGTCGTTGATCTCATTCCTGACCACCTGCAGGTTCATACTGGGGAAAACCGCCATGGCAATAGGGATGCCAAATATACCAATGGGCAATTGCATGAGACGCTGGGCCAGCCGCAGGGCGGATATGGAACCCTCCGCCAACCCCGAGGCCAGGTTTTGGGTAACGAGGAGATTGATCTGGCTGATCGAAAGCCCTAACAATATGGGCACCATTAATATCATTATCTGTTTAAAACCCGGATGCCGCAAATTGAAACTGGGGTAGTAGCGCATACCGGCTTTGAGCAGGGCGGGTATCTGCACGGCCAGATTAAGGACGGAACCGACCACCACCCCGATGGAAAATGCCATAATACCGATTTCCCGGGCCAAACACATTCCGACTACGATGATTCCCACATTATACAAAATGGAACCGATAGCCGGGGTGGAGAAATGCTGCTTTGAATTCAGAATTCCCAGGGCAATGCCGCTTAAGGTCATAAATACGGTCTGCAAAAGCATCACCCGGGTCAGGGATACGGCCAGAGTAATCTGTTCCGGCGGGAGATCGGGTACCAGCATTATCATAAGCGGCCGGGTGAAAATTTCCCCCAAAGTGATTAAGACCAGCATCAACAGCATGGCATAATTAAAGACTATGCTGGTGACTTTCCAGCCTTCCTCTTCCTGGTTGCGGGCCAGGTAACTGCTGAAAACCGGTATAAAGGCCGAACTCAAAGCTCCGCCCACCAGCAGCATATAAATTAAGTCAGGGATCGAAAAAGCAGCCAGATATGCATCGGTCACATGCGAACGTCCGAACCATGAATAAAATACCATGTCCCGGGCCAGCCCCAAAAAGCGGGCCAGCAGCGTGGCAACCATCATAAACCCGGCAGCTTTAACCATAAACCTCTTTGCGGTCATATTAATCCCCTTAAAACATCATACCAATAGATATGTCATTTACCTGAGAGATAATATAACATTCAAAATGAGCATCTGCAATGTTCTTATCTTTTTAATGATTTAAAACCGACTCGAGCAGTTGCTCAATATCCTCGCGTTCGGGGGGCACAAGGTTGAAATTAATATTGCCGGCTCCCATGGTTTTGGCAATAAACAGGTTCTTCTCCCGGGCATCACACGGCGGAGGGTCGCCGCTTAATACCCGCATTATATCCGTAAATTCCTGCAGATCATTAAATCCGGATAACTGAAGCGCTTCCCCGGTTTTTGGGTCATTCGATTTATGGCAATTAAAATGCATGTAAGCCGGCATAATCATGCCATTGGCCCGGCCGTGGGGGATATTCTTGTAATAAGTTAAATTAAAACCCAGGCTATGGGGAATGGTCGTCCCGGTTATACTGATGGCCAATCCTCCCAAGAGGGAACCGAAAAGCAGATTGCTCCGGTTTTTCCAGGTTAAGGTCGTACCGTCTGCCGCCAGGTTTTTTAATTCTGCCCCGAGAATCCGCAGGCCCTCTTTCGCCAGCAGATCGGTGAACGGGGTGGCCTTAGTGCATAGAAAACTCTCCAGGTTATGAGAATAAGCATCAATAGCCGTATCCCAAGTAACCCGTGCAGGCAATTCCATCGTATAACGCGGATCCAGGAAAGCTATCTGCGGAATAATACGCGGGCTGAGTATTCTTTGTTTAGCCTCTGTGGCCGGATTGGTCAAAATCGAATAAGGGGTTACCTCCGAGCCGGTCCCCGCCGTGGTCGGGATAGCCACTATGGGTAATACCCGTTCAAATTTACGGGTAAATAACTCCTCATCCGAAACTTCATTCGCGGTCAGGACGGCTATGGCTTTGGCGGCGTCGAGCGGCGACCCGCCTCCTATTCCTATGATGAAATCAGCCTGCCTGATTCGAGCTTGCCGGGCGCCTTTTCTTGCTGTTTCTATGGAAGGATTGGCTTCCACCTGATCAAATATTTCCCATTTAATTGAGGTTTGGGTCAGAACCCGCAGCAAATCATCCAGGGCCCCGGTTTGCCGGGCTGATCCACCCCGTCCGGTAACAATCAAAGCCCTCTTGCCTAAAGGGCCACAGGCGGCAGCATTCTCAACTACAGCATAGGCCCCGAAAAATACCTTGGTGGGAAAATAAGATTGCCAGGACATTATTAAACTCATCTCCTTAAGCATAGTTAACATTCATCCATGATCATTTCCTCCCCGGTAAAAGGTCAAAAGCCCTCCGCATAAGAGCCGGATGACCAGCGCTAGAGGGCTTTCAATTGGAGGAGGGGATGTATTTACTCCCAATCTATATCAGGATTTTCTTTAATACCGCAGAGCTTTTCTGCCAATTCTTTATAGTATTCCAGGTTTTCTCCACGCTGAATCATTATTCGCTGGGCTTGCGGCGAGCCGGCGCCATGCATGGACTCAGTCAAATATCCAACCGCACCGCACCCCATAGTTAGATTCTCAATATACCTCAACATACGCTGCCGGTGTTCGGTGGGAACATCACTGCGCGGGGCCAGATACTTGCTCAGCAGTCCGCCTACCTCAGGGTTTTCAAAATCTTTGGAACTGGGCATGGTTACCAGCAAGCCCCCGGCCAGATCCTGGGCTATCCGGGCTAGTTCATAGGGGAATCTGGTTACATTCTGCTTGCAGATATTGGCCAGCAGAATGTTTATTAGATAATTGCCGGCCGCGGTTTTGGAGCCTTCGGCCGAGCAGGCGATACCACAGGCATAAAGGGTTTCATTTAAGTGGCACATTTCAATGATCTTGTCTTTTACATGGGATGCTTTGGCGGCTCCCTGATACTCGGTTATAGCCTGGGCAGCTCCAATCAGGGTATCACCCACCCCTACTTTACAGCCGCCATAACTCTGGCGATGGTAACCGGCGAATCTCTCCACCAGCATACCTGCAAACTCAGTTTCGCCGCACATAAATACTTTATCCCAGGGAACAAATACATCGTTAAAGATAGTAACTACTTCCTGGCCCCCGAAATACTTGTTGCCCGGATCGATATTCCCGCCTTCCAGTTTTCTGGAATCACTGGATTGTCTGCCATATACATAAACCATTCCTTCAGCATCCAGCGGCACCGCAAAACTTACGGCGTATTCCGCTTCATTGTCTTTAAGGGCGGAATTGGGCATTACCAAGATCCAATGCGAGTTAACCATTCCGGTCTGATGCAGTTTGCAGCCTCGAACTACAATCCCGTCCTCCCGCCGGTCAACCACACGCACATACATGTCAGGATCAGACTGCTGCCCGGGGCTTTTGGCCCTATCTCCCCGTGCGTCAGTCATAGCTCCGTCCACGCAGTAATCATGTTCTTGGATATATTCGGCAAACTTTTTAAAACGTTCATGATAATTGGTGCCTTTAGCCTGGTCAATTTCGAACGTGGTGTTAAATACTGCGTTAAAGGCATCCATACCTACACATCTCTGAAAGCAGCAGCCGGTTTTCTGACCCAGTAGTCTCTGCATTTTGACCTTTTTCACCAAGTCGGCCTGGCTCTGATGAAGATGGGTAAAGCGGTTAATTTTATGCCCGGTCAAGCTGGAAGTTGTTGTCATCAAGTCCTCGTATTCCGGTACCTGAGCTAATTTGTAAGTCATGGCCATGGCATTCAGGGAAGGCCTGATAACCGGATTGTCCACCCGATTCTCGATTTTTTCGCCGAACATATAAAGTTTGATTTTTAGATTTCTCATCTCATCCATATATTCCCGGGGGGTTTTTAAAGGCACATTTCTCACTTCTTTCAATAATGTATAAAACTGTTTTTGGTCGCCTACCTGCGGTTAAAATTTTATTTCGCCCTGTTTGGAAGCGCAGCAATCCGGGGACTGGATCAGATAAGGCTGATCCAGTCCATTATTTTAGTACTATTTACCTACTTTACGGCTGCCAGGGGCTGACTGGAGGGCAAGAACAGAACTGCTTCTTGGTTGGCAAACTCTTTAGGCCATACACAGACTAACTGTTTATCAAAGTACTGGTTAATAAAGGCTCGGGCTTTAATATTCTGGCCTACATGCGTATTCCCCAGCCAGGGATCAACCCAAGGTTTATCGGGGGTTGAGAATTCCACCGCAGTACCCATGAGACTGTCTTTAACATCGACCCGGATGTTTCTGATGGCATCGGCCACTGCTTCAGCTGTAAAGCCGCCGCTTTTCTCAATGGCTGCCGGCACGATTTTGTTAAAGAACAGCATGGTCTGGGCAAACTGCCGCATTTCCACGTGATGATAGGGGTGGGAGCCATACTTTTCGGTCCAACGTTTATCAAATTCTTTAAACAGTTCGGCATTTTCAGTTGAATAGCCGGACAGGTTAGGATTACAGGGAACCGGATCAACAGTCAGAAGGAAGTTGGCATCATCACCTACGCCGTCCACAAATGCCTGTACACTGTGGCCGCCGCTGTGAGTAACCAAAATCGGTACTTTAAATCCTAATTCTTTAGCCTGGCGGTTAAACAGAATACCGTCATTGACATAGCTGGTAATCAATAATACGTCGGGCTGAGCCTCTTTAAGCTTCATGATGGTGCTGGACAGGTCAACTGATTTGGCCGAGTAGGCTTCGTTTAAAACTATATTCAAACCATTCTTTTTGGCAGTAGCCTCATTGCCCTTGGCTACTGCGGTCCCATAAGGTCCGTCTTCATGGATTATAGCCACTTTAAGCTCTTTGGCGCTTTTGCCTAGTTTAGCTTTAATTTGCTCATCCTGGTTCATAATGAACTCCACCGATTCATTACCCCAAGCCGAAGCATTGGCTTCATTTCTGAAGGTCCATTTATAACCCTTGATAAGCAGATCGTCGGCTGCACCTGACATTTCCCAAAGTACAACTTTATTTCTTTCGGCTACTTCACTGATCGCCATGGCAATTGCGGAAGAGTAGGAACCCATAATTACCGGTACCGGTTTAGTCGATGTTATCAGTCTCTCAGCCTCAGCGGCGCCAATGCTGGGGTCACTCTGGGAGTCGGCTGACACGTAATTAATAGGATACTGACCGGAAACTCCACCTTTTTCATTTATCATCTCTATCGCCATTTTAATGGCATTGGATTCGGCTGTTCCCAGGGGAGCCTGGGCGCCTGTCAGGGGCTCAACTATGCCGACATTGATCTCTACTTTTTTGGCATCACCGGTTCCGGAATCTTTTTGCCCGCCGCATCCAACCATAAACACCATTGTGAAAATCAGTATTAGGCCCAAACTAATAATCCTTTTCATTTTACCTGCCTCCTTCGTATTATTTACGCAATACCTAGATACACCTGTCTGACATAATCGTTGTTCAACATTGATGCACTATCCTCGTGCAGCGCTATTTTCCCCCCTTCACAAAGGTATCCCCGGGACGACACTTTCAGAGACTGTTCTACAAACTGCTCGACAAAGAATATGGTTATACCACGGGATTTAAGTTTTAACAGCAGGTCAAAAACCTGCTCAACGATAATCGGAGCCAGACCTAAAGAAGGCTCATCCAGCATGAGCAGCGAGGGTTGTGCCATTATGCCTCTGGCGATGGCACACATCTGCTGCTCACCGCCGCTCAATGTCCCCGCCAATTGTTTGCGTCTTTCCGCCAATCGGGGCAGAGTGTCATAAATCCATTCCATGGTTTCTTTTTTGTTGTCTGGTTTCCATACAGCTATTTCCAGATTTTCTTCCACCGTCATCTTGGGAAAAAGACGCCTGCCTTCCGGTACCATAACGATACCCCGTTGGGGGCGTTCGTAGGGTGCTACTTTGAGCAGATCTTCGCCGTTAAACGTGATGCTGCCCGACTGGGGCTGGACCAATCCGCATATAGTTCTTAAAATCGTGGTCTTGCCGGCGCCATTGGGACCGATCATGGTGACAATCTCGCCCTGATCAACTTTCAGGTTTAAATCCCAAATTACCTGGGTATCACCGTAAGCCACGTTCAAGTTTTTAATTTCCAGCATTGCCAGTCCCCCTTCCCAGGTAGGCCGAGATAACCTCGGGATTGGACGTTATCTCCTGAGGCGTACCCTCCGCAATCTTGCTGCCATGATCCATTACCAAAACTCTTTCACTTACGCCCATTACCACCCTCATAACATGCTCCACGAAAACGATTGTCATCCGCTGCTTCAACTCCCGGATCAGATCCATCATCTCGTCCATTTCTTTAGGTTTCAGTCCGGTCATAACTTCATCCAACAATAAGAGCTGGGGGTCGGTAGCCAGGGCTTTACCCAGTTCAAGACGTTTTCTCTCCAAGGTGGTTAATTCGCCGCCCATGGCACCGGCCTTATGCTTTAAACTAACCTGTTCCAGAATTTCATCAACCTTGCCCCGGGCTTCGTTGACTGTTTTGGACTTGGGCAAAAGTGCCACCAGGATATTATCCGCTACCGATAAACCGGGAAACGGGCGAGCTACCTGGAATGTCCTGGTAATCCCCAGTTTGCAGATGGCATCCGGAGTCATTCCGGCTATTTCTTTGCCCTGGTATAGTATGGAACCGCTGTCAATGGTGTAAAAATTGGTTATCAGGTTGAACAGGGTCGACTTACCCGCTCCATTAGGTCCAATAATGCTTAATATCTCGTGCTCATAAACTTCAAAGGACACATTATTGGTGGCCTGTAATCCGCCAAATCTCTTGGATATACCTTTTACTTGCAGGATACAGTTACTCATTTACCCCACTCCTTCCCGCAATTGCATCTTGAGCCTTGGCCAAACTGGCTTTATGAACCTTTCTGGACTTGATAAGGCCCGGTATACTGGCTATTCCTTTGGGTAAATAAATTATGGTTATTATCAGGAGAACCCCGTATACGAAAAGGTGCAAGCCGGGCAGCTGGGTCCCCGCCGCCAGTCTAAGGAATTCCGACAAGGGAATTAAAATCACGGCTCCGATAGTCGGCCCGAATATGGTGCCGCTGCCGCCAATAATCGTAACCAAGGCCAGATTTAAGGACAGGCCGAAACCGGCGATGGTATAGGGGTCGATATAGCGAAAATACTGTACGTAAAAGGTCCCGCCTATGGCCACCAGGAAGGCGCTTATGGCCGCGCCTTTAATCAGGTTTTTATTAACGGATATCCCCAAAGCCGAGGCGGCAGATTCGTCCTCGCGGATGGCTTCCAGATAATAACGGGTTCTTTCCATTTTCCAGACTGCAAACACGGTTGCCGCCCAGAAGAACAATATGATAAGGTAGTAAGATTCTTTACCGTCAAATTGGAAAAGGGCAAAGTTGGTAGGTTTATAAGGAAGTGACATCCCCAGCGACCCTCCGGTCAAGTCGCGCATATAAGTCAGCAGGTTCTGGACAATTTCCATTAAAGCTATGCTGGCCAAGGTAAAATACGGGCCTTTAAGCCCAAACCGGAAGCAGGGGTAAGCGATCAACATCATAATACATACAGCCAACACCCCACCGACAATCATGCCCAACCAGGGGGACGTCCCCAATCCCTTGTACAGAATCAGGGTGGTGTAAGCGCCTATGGCAGCGAAGGCTGCATGTCCCAGCGATAAACGTCCAGCATACCCGCACATTATATTCCAGGCGGTGCCCATATACGCATAGAACAGGGTTAGAATCATGACATGTTTGTAATACACCGGCATTGGTATAAAATATACTGACAGCAGTACCAGCGACAGAATTGCCAGGATAATCAGCGACAATTTTGGTTTCATAATGCTCTAACTCCTCTCTTTATACTCGAGCGCCCTTGCCCATAATACCCTCTGGTTTAACAAATAAGATGATCAGGAATATTAACAGAGAGACGACTTGAGCTAATTCAGCACTGGCAACAACTCCAGTGAAAGTTTCGATCAAACCAATAATCAGGCCGCCCACCAAAGCTCCGGTAAAACTGCCCAGTCCTCCCAAAACCACTATGATAAAGGCCAGGGTGTTAAAATATAGTCCGACGGTTGGGAATACATAGAAGGTGGGGGTTATTATCGCACCTCCGATTCCAACCAGAGCAATGCCTACACCAAAGGTCAAGGTGTATATCATATTTACATTTATTCCCATTAAGATGGCGGCATCTGAATCCTGGGATACGGCACGGACCTTAGTGCCTAATTTGGTGTACATGAGCAGATAATAGAGAATTCCGGCAACCACCAGACAAACGATAAAGGCCCAGAATCTCCCGGCGCTCAACATGGTACCCGCAAAAGCATAACTCTTGCCGGTGAGGTTGGTTTCAATCGCTCTGAAATCCGAACCCCATAACATCAAGGCAATATTCTGCAAAACAAACCCCAGCCCCGCCGTAGCAAGAATCGTATTGACTTCGGTTTCACTCTTCCCCAGCAGCGGCTTGATCATTAATCTGAAAATCAAAACGCCTAATAGCACGAATAGCGGAAAAACAATCAGAGTTGATACATAGGGATTTATCTTTAATACCGTAAACAGAAAAAACGTCGCATACATACTCAACATAATGAAATCGCCATGAGCCAGATTGACTATTTTAATTACGCCGAATATCAAATTGAGACCTATACTCAGCAGGGCATATATACCACCCAACAAGATTCCGCTGGCAATAACCTGAAGCAATGTTTCCATACTCATTTGCATTCACATCCTATCTACTTTTAGGTCGTACATCGTGGCATAGATCTCTTTAGCTGTTGATAATACTGTTGCTGATGACTACTCTCTGAATCTCGCTGGTGCCTTCGTAAAGTTCGGTAATCTTGGCATCACGCATCATTCTTTCCACCGGATATTCACGGGTATAACCGTATCCGCCGTGTATCTGCACCGCTTGATTGGTAACCCAATTGGCGGTTTCGGACGCTTTGAGTTTAGCCATGGCAGCATCCACCGAGTAGGGCATGCCGTTGGCTTTCTTCCAGGCGGCGCGCCGGGTCAGCAGTCGTGCGGCGTCAATCTCCAGAGCCATGTCGGCAAGTTTAAAGGCAATAGCCTGTAATTTAATAATAGGTTTCCCAAATTGAACCCTGGTCTTGGCATATTCAACCGCTTTTTCATAAGCCCCCTGGGCTATTCCCGTAGCCTGAGCAGCTATGCCGATACGTCCTCCGTCCAAAGTTTGCATGGCTATTTTGAAGCCTTCACCGATATTTCCCAATAGATTCTCTTTAGGAATTCTGCAGTCCTCAAAAACCAGGTCACAGTTTTGGGTGCCCCGCAGACCCATTTTCTTTTCGTATTTTCCAAAAGTAAAACCGGGGGTTCCTTTTTCAACAATAAAAGCGCTGAAAGCTTTACCCTTAAGTTCTTTTTCTCCCGTGCGGGCAAATACTATATAAGTATCAGCTACACCACCGTTGGTAATAAATATCTTGCGGCCGTTCAGTACCCATTCGCTGCCATCCAGCACCGCTTTGGTGGTCATGCCCAAAGCATCAGAGCCGGCATTGGCTTCGGTCAGGGCAAATCCCCCTTGCAATTCTCCCATTGCCAGCGGGATAAGATACTTCTTTTTTTGTTCTTCATTGCCGTGCATTTCAATAGGATAAGAGCCCAGGCTTACATGAGTTGACAACGTATCGCCGGCCGAGGGATCAATCCGGGATATCTCTTCCACCGCAACTGCATAGGCTATTACGTCCATACCGGCTCCGCCCCAGGCTTCCGCAAAAGGAATCCCGGTAAGGCCCAGCTCGGCCATGGCTTTAAAGGTATTGGGATCGTAATACTCTTTCTCATCCCGGTCCACCACTCCGGGGCTCAGGACATTCTCGGCAAAATCTTTAACCGACTGTTTTAACATTTCCTGTTCTGCATTTAATGCAAAATCCAAATTAAACGCCTCCTGTTGTTATTTTGGTTTATAAGGCTATTTCCCGGTAAAAACCGCTTTTCTCTTTTCCAGGAAAGCCCCCATGCCTTCCTTCTGATCTGCAGTAGCAAAACACAGGCCAAATAATCCGGCTTCCAGCATCAGGGCAGTATTCAGGTCAGCCTGCAAACCTTGATTGATCTGCATTTTGGCGTAACGTACTGCGGTGGGAGCATTGGCTGCTATCTGCTCAGCCATTTTTATGGTCTCTTCCATTAGGACGGCAGGGGGGTAGACCTCGTCCACCAAGCCGATACGATGAGCTTCGCCGGCACTTATCATTTTCCCGGTAAAAATAAGCTGTTTGGCTTTTCCCTCCCCGACCAATCTAGGCAATCTCTGCGTTCCTCCGTAACCCGGGGTGATACCCAGACCGACTTCGGGTTGTCCTAATTTTGCCTTTTCCGAGGCTAAACGAATATCGCAGGCCATAGCTATTTCACAGCCCCCGCCTAAAGCAAAGCCATTGATAGCTGCAATTACCGGCTTCTCCACATTCTCGATCAAACAACACACTTCATGTCCCAAAAGCCCCCATCGCCTGCCCTCTTCGGGATTCAGGGGACGCTGCGCTTCAATATCAGCCCCGGCCACAAATGCTTTATCTCCGGACCCGGTTATTATCAGTACGGCTGAGCGTTCATCCCTGGCAAAATCGCTGACTGCCTGCCTAATCTCATTCAATACTTCGATATTGAGAGCATTAAGGACCTGAGGGCGGTTAATCGAAAGTATTCTTACCATATTATGATCTTCTACTATCAAGTGGTTATACAGTTTGGTTACCTCCTTTCGCATAATGCTTGGCTTTAACCGTATATAATGCAAGTTGCATGCCATTATGTATACAGACCGCTCTTACTTCAAGCTCATCTGACTCTTTACGCCGATTTACGGGCTGCCGCCGAATTCAACCCAAACAAAGACCCGGCCTTTTTGAGACCGGGTCCTGATTTTGACATATTCAAATCTGTTTCATATGGGGTTCTTGGTTTTTACCGTACATTTATCAATTATTCCGGGCAGCGCAGCGTGGCTTTCAACCAGATACTTTACAAGTTCCCCTTATTCCACTTAACCGCCTCTCCAGATCCAGCTGAACCATCTGTGAAACACATGACCCAAAATAGTTTCGCATATTTAAATACTAACTTTCAGCCAAATCAATCCCATATTGGGTAGCTTTACGCCAGATGGTGGCCTGGCTCACCCCCAGGGCTGCCGCTGCTTTACGGGTGCTGCCATATTGCTCTACCGCATTTTTTATCAGCTCGCACTCAAACTCCTGCATGGCCTCCTTATATAATACCGGGGCCTTTTTAGCCTGCTCCGCATTGACACTGATTATTAAATCCTGTTGCGGCCCCAGATTCAATTCAGTTATGGTTGATCCCGGCGAAGTAACAAAGGCTTGTTCAATTGCGTTTTTCAGTTCGCGTACATTCCCCGGCCAATTGTGTTCGAGCAGCCGTTTAAGCAGCAAGGGGTCCATTCTTTTTTGCAGATTATATTTCTTGTTCAGCTTACCCAGGAAATGATCTACAAACACCGGGATTTCTTCTTTGCGGTCGCGCAAAGGAGGTATCCTTACCTGTACCACGTTAAGGCGGTAATAAAAATCTTCCCTGAATTGCCGTTCCTGTACCATCTGCCAAAGGTTGCGGTTGGTGGCGGCAATTATCCTTAGATCTATGGGAATGGGCACAGTACCTCCAACCCGCATGATTTCGTTTTCCTGTATGACTCGAAGCAGCTTGGCTTGCAGGTAGAAGGGCAGTTCCCCGATTTCATCCAGAAACAGCGTACCCCCGCTGGCCACCTGGAATATGCCCATCTTTCCCCCTTTTTTAGCCCCGGTAAAAGCCCCCGCTTCATAGCCAAACAACTCCGCCTCGATCAGATTATCCGGTATAGCCGCACAGTTAACACTAATATAGGGTTTGTCAGCTCTAAGGCTGTTGCGATGCACTTCTCGGGCCACTATTTCCTTGCCTACCCCCGATTCACCATTTATTAGAACCGTAGAATCAACTTTGGCTATCCTCTGAATGAGATCAGATATTTCAAACATTTTGGGACAGGCCACGATATAATCCTCGGAGCCGTCATGCTGGAACTTCTGCAGTTCACGCTGATAATGCAGGCGCAGGTGCTGCGCTTGCTCTATTTGCTGCTTTAGGTTATAAAGCTCGGTAATATCCCGGCCGTTGGTAACTACCTGAACCAGGTTCCCTTTTTCATCAAAAACCGGGTTGCCGGTAACCAGCACCATTTTACCTGTACTGATGGTTTGGGTAAACGTTGTAGCTTTTTGGGATTCGATTACTTCTATCGAAGCGGCCCGGTCATAATAGCCCTGTTTAACCAGATCATAAATGTTTTTACCCAGCACCTCATCCTGGTTTAGCCCGGTTATACGGGTATAGGAATCATTTACCCTGAGTACATTGCCCTGTTCGTCCGTAACAAAAATATAATCGAAGGAAGCTTGGATAATGGTATCCAGCTCATCTTTCAAAGCCTGGGCTTCGGCAAGCTTGGCCCGCATGTTCTCCAGTTCTGTGATCTCAGTCATGATGACTATCTGTCCCTTAAATATTTTTCCTTTCGACCGGAGAGCATGGCACAGGAAAACTTTGTCATCCCACTTGATTGTCTTATTCTCGGCAGCCACCTCTTCCTGGAACAGCTCTGCTATTTCGGGGTCGGGGCAAATCTCACTGAATAACCGTCCGTTAGATTGAGGGGGTATACGGAACAGATCCATGGCCACCTGGTTGCAAAGCTGCAATTTGCCCGTATTATCGACCGCCAGTATAATGATGGGCAGTATTTCCAAGGTTTTCTCATAAAATCTTTTTACGTCAAGTTTTGAGTCCATGTCGTTCTCCTTACATTTTCGGTTTAAGCAACATCCTTAGCCAAATCCGACCTTCAAACTCCAACATGCGATACTTTGCACATAGTATAACGTAAGTATGCCCAAAAAGGAACCAGCCCCGAATCAAGCATGCGTCACCCTAACCGTTCCATCTAAAACTGCATAAAAGCAAAGCGACCCTGGGGCAATTTCATTAGATAGGATGTCCCGGATCGCTCTGCTCTATATATTTAAAGGAGATGAAGGGAGTAATAGCATTTTAATCTAATAACCTAAAGAAGATGTTCAGCATCCGTATAAAGCTTTTCTTTCCGCAATCAGCTGCTCACGGAATTGGGGAGCGGCAATATTAATCAAGGCTTCAGCCCGCTCACGGTTGGTCTTCCATTTTAAATGAGCCACGCCATATTCGGTGACCACATAGTCAACATCGTAACGACTGGTGGTAACGGCCTGCCCGGGTGCGAGGGTGGAGCAGATACGGGATACTTTGCCGCCGGCAGCGGTTGCCGGCAGTGCAATAATAGCGCGTCCACCCTTAGAATTATTAGTTCCCCGGATAAAATCAACCTGCCCGCCTACCCCGCTGAACTGTATGCCGCTCAAGGTATCAGCCGCAATCTGTCCCAGCAGATCCACCGATAAAGCTGAATTGATCGCTACCATGTTGTCATTTTGAGCAACATTTACGGGATCGTTGGTTATATCACAGGGCAGAGCTTCAATAAGGGGATTTTCGTTCAGCCACTCATAAAACCCGGCGCTGCCCATGGCAAAACAAATAATAATCTTATTGGGATTAAAATTCTTGCGTTTGCAGGTAACGATTCCCTTTTTCACCAGATTCATAACCCCGTCGGCTATCATTTCCGAGTGTATGCCCAAGTCGTTCTTATCCGTCAGAAAACCCAGAATTGCATCGGGTACTCCGCCGATTCCCAGTTGCAGGCAGTCTCCGTCCTTGATCAGGGCGGCTATATTTTGACCTATGGTCCTCTCGACCGGACCAATCTGGGGTGGCTTTAACTCGATCAAGGGAATATCAGCGATTACAAATGAGTCAATATCGGTTACATGCACCAATGAATGGGGACCGGTTCTAGGCATATGGGGATTTACTTCGGCTATAACCGTCTTGGCGCTTTTGATAGCCTGTAAGGTGTAATCAACCGATATTCCCAGGCTTACATACCCGTTGGCGTCAGGCGGCGATACTGTAACCATAGCCACATCAATAGGGAATTGGCCGCTCTTAAAAAGCGCCGGTAATTCATGTAAAAATATTGAGGTGTAGTCAGCTCTGCCTTCTCTTATTGCCTGACGGCTGGGAGCTCCTGAAAATAATGCATTATGGCGAAAATTCCCGGCATATTCCGGTTTACAATATAAACCTTTTCCCATTGGTACCTCATGAGCAATTTCTACCGCCTGCAATTCTGCAGCCCGGTCAACCAGGGCATCTACTATCAACTGGGGCTCTCCGCAGGCATGCCCCAATACCACACGATCTCCAGACTTCACCGCTTTTACCGCCTGGCTAGCCGAGGTGGTTCGACTCTGGTAATACTCACGCCAGTCCATCAATATCTCCTACCTTCCCTATGTTTAAATTTTTCATATCTATGTTTTAAAATTAAGACTCGTACTTAATAAAACACTGCCCAGGTTGAATTATCATAAATGCAAATTCTATGCCAGTAACCCCACAATGCCCTTTTTGCCCGGCAAATCCAGCATTTCATAAATTTCCGGTCGGACAGGTTGGGAGTAATATCGAATCTTTTGACGTGGTTTTTGGTCATGTCCGGTTCATCATTTATAAAAAAATCCCGATTAATTGGAAATTTTAGATGTGTTTCATATCAGTTACGGCGTTTCATTTTTGTTTCACCTGTCTGCAGCCCTGTAGATTGGCATCATATCCCATCACCCCGCATTTCTAAAGAGATCTCTGAATGCCAAAGTTCCTTCAAGCATAGCGAGACATATCCTTTTTGGAGCAGGGACAGCCTGTTTGAATAAAGCCTGGGGTCACGGTAGACTAAATAGCGACACTACCTCCTAAACTGCTTCGTTTTAACAAGTGAAGCAATTTCTATTTCCCAATTAACAGGACAAACAGTTTAGAAAGGAGTAAAGAATGACAAGTAGAAAGATTATTATTCCAGTCTTCATAATGGCGATATTGTTAGGCAACCTATTTATCCCGCAAAATAGCACCACCGATTCCTCTCCCCAGAGCCCGGTAATGGCAAGTAATGCCGATTCAGCTCAATTCCAGCAGCAGCTTAATAATAAAGGTTTTTGGATCGGTGCCTTGGACGGATTATTGAGCTCCAAAGCCTACCAGGAGGTAATGCAATATGAAGCGGATACCAATCTGGTAGCCGACGGCTTTGTCGGACTGCGTACTCGGCAGTCATCAAGCCTGGCGGCGGTTGATTCCACCTCCGCCTCGGCTCTTATAGCTGAAACCCCGGACCAGGTCGAATCCGCCGTTAATGATCCTGCGGCTTCGGCTGATCAGGCTCCGGCAGCCTCTAAAAATGAACCGGTAAAAGTGGCGGAAAAGCCGGCTGCAGCCGTATCCCGCGGCAGCTCCGGTTCAACTTCGGCCCGCACCGGTAAAGTAATAACCATGGTGGCCACCGGCTATGACGGATGTTATGAATGCAACAAGCCTTATTATGGCTACCCGTCTTACATCGGCCTGCCTTTGGAGCGGGGTATTGTAGCCGTAGATCCCAAGGTTATCCCCATGGGGACCCGGCTTTATGTTGAAGGGTATGGAGAAGCCATTGCGGCTGATCAGGGTAACGCCATCAAAGGAAACCGAATCGATTTATACTTTGACACTCATCAAGAAGCGTTAAAGTGGGGAATGAAAACAGTTAAAGTAACCATTCTGGACCAATAGTCACCCATTATCCCCATATATAAGCCCCCTCCCGGCAGACAGGTGCGCAATCGCCTGCTGCCGGAGCGGGGGGCTTTTTTATATGGTGATCGGGGAAACAAGAGAACCGTCCCTGTTTCCCCTGCCGCTGCTGGCGTGATTTCTGGTTAACTATGTGATACGATTAAAATTACTCGAATAATATTGTTACAGGAAAGGAGCGGCCATGGATATTAAACCTATAAATAACAAGCTTAAATTATATGGATTTAATAACCTTACCAAGACGCTGAGCTTTAACCTGTATGACATCTGTTACACCATCAGCCCCGAACACCGGCGGGAATATATAGAATATGTCGATGAGGAGTACAACGCGGAAAGATTAACCCATATTTTAACCAGAATCGCCAACATAATCGGTGCGACCATCCTTAACATTGCCAAGCAGGATTATGATCCTCTGGGCTCCAGTGTTACTATCCTGATTGCGGAAAATGAGAACCGGGCTGATGTCTGCGGAGATCCGCAGCAAGAGACACCCGGTCCTTTGCCTGAAGCAGTGGTTGCTCATTTGGATAAAAGCCATATTACCGTTCATACTTATCCGGAAAGTCATCCCGATCGCGGAGTCAGCACCTTCCGGGCGGATATTGACATTTCCACCTGCGGGCAAATCTCGCCGCTGAAGGCGTTAAACTACCTTATTAACAGTTTTAACCCGGACATAAGCATAATCGACTACCGGGTGAGAGGATTTACCCGCGATCTGGACGGCAAGAAATACTTTATCGACCATAAAATCAGTTCTATTCAGAACTACATATCCAGCAAAACCCGGAGCCTCTATCAAATGATTGATGTAAATGTGTATCAGGACAACATCTTTCATACCAAGATGCTGTTGAAGGAATTTGATCTGGATAATTACCTGTTCGGGACGGCCAAACAGGATCTTAAACCCAGGGAAAAGATGAAAATCAAGAAGCTGATTAAACGTGAAATGATGGAGAATTATACCGGGCAGAACATTCCCGACTAAGTTAATAGAATAGACGCGGATAATCGCTGACCCTGCGGGCGCGGCAACCTTAATAACGACCAGCGGGAGCATCAGTAGTCCCCGAAGGGGGATTTACGCAGAATTAATCTTCGCTGTAAAAGTCTAAATACGAGTGTTTTTGGCCATCCTTTTGCCAGCCTAAAATACAATCCATATTCACATTCTGAGCTGACCGCATTATGAGTTTGTCAACATTCGGGAACTTGCTTTTTAGTTCCCTGATGGTGTCTTTAATCTCATAACGCTTGTTGGCGATCTTTTCGGCTGCCACCATGCAGGCGCAATTCAGCGGCCAAATCCCATGTTCCTGAGTAAACTTCTCAATAAAGTGCTCCTCCACATAGTAAAGCGGCCGGATCAGTTCCAAGCCCTCGAAATGGGCGGCCTTTAACTTAGGCAGCATGGTCTTGAAGGTGCCGGCATAAAACAGGTTAAGCAGAGTGGTTTCAATAACATCATTGAAATGATGCCCCAGCGCCAGTTTATTGCAGCCCAACTCCCGGGCTTGGGCATAAAGTGCTCCCCGGCGCATCTTGGCACACATATAGCAGGGATAATCCTGGGCAATGCGGTCTACGATATTAAAAATTTCCGACTCGAACAAATGAATGGGGATGTTCAACTGCCGGCAGTTATCGATTAACAGACTCCTGACGCTCTCATGATAACCCGGGTCCATGCTCAGGAATTCCAGTTCAAAATTTCTCAGCCCATGACGGTGCAGTTCCTGAAATAATTTGGCCATTACGGTGCTGTCTTTGCCGCCGGATACTGCCACCGCTATCCGGTCTCCATCCTCAATCAGGTTAAAGTCCTTTATGGCCTTGACGAACTTGGACCATAAGTGTTTTCTATATTTGGTTATAATGCTGTTTTCTATTTTCTGCAGCGAAGCCCTGGCTTCAATGGGCGGCGGCATTTCACAGCCATTGCCGGCAACTTTGCTCATCAACAATCCTCACTTATACGAATAATGATTCTAATATAGTATAGACTATCCCGGCCTTTTTGACAGGCCAAAGGTAAAATTGCCCCTAATAGTTTGCAGCCCAACTATAAGGGAGAAAAATATCAGGGTTGGCTTGGGCTTTATGATAAATAGTTATAAATTGGCATTTAGGGAGGCGATAAATTGCACCGCACTGCGGCCGGAACGGCCATGATGATTTCTCTCCCAGCGCAGAGCCCGCTGCCGCAATTCTTCAACCGGCATGGTTATCCCGTCCCGCCCGGCCAGGGTCTCAACTATTTCCAGGAAATGCTCCTGATCCGGTGAAGGGTAGGTTATCGTCAGGCCAAAGCGATCGGCGAAGGAAAGCTTTTCCTGCCGGGAATCAAAACCATGCACATCATTGACCGCCCGTTCGCTCCAGTTTTCCCGGATCAGGTTACGGCGGTTGGAGGTTACATAAAGCAGTACATTTTCCGCTTTGATTTCCAGACTGCCTTCAATAGCAGCCTTGATATATTTATAATCAACCTCGAAATCCTCAAATGAAAGATCATCGATGAAAATAATGAAATAACGATTGCGGCCTTCAATTGACCGCTGCACTGACCGGAAGTCCATAAGCTGCTGCTTGCTGAGTTCAATCATGCGCAGGCCCCGGCCGGCATACTCGTTCAGCAGAGCTTTAACCGACGACGATTTGCCGGTGCCTTTTTCTCCGTAGAGCAGTATGTTGTTGGCTTTACCACCCGCCAAAAAGGCTTCGGTATTGGCGATAATAATCTTTTTCTGATGCTGGTAGCCCACCAGGTCCTGCAAGCGTACCGGATCTGGATTTTCTATACCTACCAGGCCATCCTCCCAGCGAAAGGCCAGGTATTGATTCATCAGGCCGCAGCCGGCCCGGGCATAGAACTGGGCTAATTGGCGGGTCATCTGCTCCGCATCAGCCACCGTACCGATTATCTGCTTTAACCGTTTCAAGCTTTGCTGATAATGATTGGGAGCCGGTTTGGCATTGCCCGGCTCAAACCCGGAAAACCAAGGCGTATCTCGGGCCATGGGCTTTACCAGGGCCAGCCAGTCCCAATGGTAGGCTTCCAGTATAATCTCCATATCCCGTAAAGCCAGTTGATAAAGACCGGGACTAACCTCAGCGGATCTTTCACCGGCTAGGCTGAAAATATTTTCATCATTCGCCAGCAGACCCAACAAATAATTTTTCCACACGTCACCGTCCATCTGCTGTTTTTCCGAATAACGGATCAATTCACTGCAGATATCATAGAAGCAATTCTCCCGGGAGGCGTGAGAAGGACTTGAACTCATATCCTCCAACTCCTGCATCTGCCGTATGACCTTATCATTCAGCAGGTTGCGGTAAATGATCAAGCGCTGTAACTGCATGCCGTGCACCCCTTAAAAATATAGCATTGTTTTAAAAATGCCTAAGTAATAGATTGGTAAGAGTTATATCACATCATTCACGGTTAATCAATGTATATATTGGTTATTAAAATAGATCCTGATTTTACCAATCATCCTCTTCTCCAATCAAAAAGGCTTTGTGCATGGGAAAATACACAAAGCCTTTCCATTTACCAAAAGTGTTTTTACATGATTTTGCAGATGTTCTCGGTGAACTCCAGGGGGTCCTCCAGGGGTAAACCCTCGATCAGCAGGGCCTGATTATACAACAAACCGGTATAAAGGCCGAATTTTTCCTTATCATTTTCGAACGCATCCTGCAGGGACTTGAAGACCCGATGATGGGTATTGACCTCCAGGACTTTTTCAGCTTTAAGATTCTCACCATTGGGAACAACATTAAGGATTTTTTCCATCTCAATGCTGAGGTCGCCTTGATTGGTAAGACAGACCGGATGGGTCTTCAGCCGCTTGGACGCTTTCACGTCGCTGACCCTGTCCCCCAGCAGGTCTTTCATTTCTTTAAATAATTTATTATGCAGCTCATCATCGTCAGGCGTGGGATTCTCGGCTTCATCGGCATCCAGCCCCAGATCGCCGCTGGACACTGATTTGAATTCCTTTTCTTTATAGTTCATCATCAGTTTGATGGCGAATTCGTCAACGTCATCCGTGAAATACAACAATTCATAGCCTTTGTCCGTTACCATCTCCGTTTGCGGTAATTTTTCCAGTCTTTCAATCGATTCCCCGGCGGCATAGTAGATATATTTCTGGGCTTCCGGCATCCGGGCGACGTATTCTTCCAGGGTGACCATTTTTTTCTCCCGGGATGAATAGAACAGCAAGAGGTCCTGCAGGATATCTTTGTCAGCCCCAAATTTGTCGTAAATTCCGTACTTAATTTGCCGGCCGAAAGCCTCAAAAAACTTTTCATAGGTTTCCCGATCGTTCTTTAGCAGGCCGGCCAGTTCATTTTTAATTTTGGTTTTGATGTTTTTGGCGATCAGTTTCAACTGCCGGTCATGCTGCAGCATTTCCCGGGATATGTTGAGGGACAAATCATCCGAATCGACCATACCTTTGACAAAGCTAAAACAGTCGGGCAGCAGGTCGGCACATTTGCCCATGATCAATACTCCTGAAGAATAGAGCTCCAGGCCTTTTTCATACTCCTTGGTATAAAAATCAAAGGGCATTTTTTCAGGGATGTATAGAATCGCGTTGTAGCTTACGGTACCGTCAGTGCTGATGTGGATATGTTTAAGGGGCTTGTCAAACCCGTAATGTTTTTCCGCATAAAAATTATCATAGTCCTCCTGGCTAAGCTCGTTCTTGTTCTTCTTCCAGATGGGGACCATGCTGTTAAGGGTCTGCTCCTCGGTATACTCTTCATATTCATCTTCACTGCCCTCTTTCAGGCGGCTGCGTTTCATGTCCATTTTGATCGGGTAGCGGATAAAATCAGAGTATTTCTTGATTATGGATTTCAGACGATATTCATTCAGATAATCATCGTAGTTTTCATCTTCGGTATTCTCTTTGATTTTCAGAATGATGTCAGTACCCACCGCTTCTTTGGGCCAGGGCTCGATGGTATAGCCTTCTATGCCGTGGGACTCCCATTTGTGGGCTTGCTCGCTGCCGAAGGCTTTGCTTATAACCTTTATGGTGTCCGCCACCATAAAGGCGGAATAGAAACCAACCCCGAATTGGCCGATAATATCAAAGCCGTCCTTAATATCGGTTTCCTTTTTAAAATTCAATGACCCGCTCTGGGCTATAATGCCCAGGTTGTCATCCAGCTCCTCCTCGGTCATTCCAATCCCGGTATCGCTTACGGTAATGGTTCGATTGGGCCTATCCACGAAAATCTTAATATAGTAGCTGTCTTTATCGAAGGTAAGCGTTTCATCCGTCAAGGTCTTATAATAAAGTTTGTCGATAGCATCGCTGGAATTGGAGATCAATTCTCTTAAAAAAATCTCCCGGTTGGTGTAAATTGAATTGATCATCAGGTCCAGGAGCCTTTTAGATTCAGCTTTGAATTGTTTGGTAGTCAAAAATACCACTCCTTTTATGTTCAATGAGCGTTTGCGCGAATTGCGCGCCAAAACGCGGGCGCTATAGCGCCTTAAAAAACTACGCCTCAGCGTAGCAGAAATTTATTAGCACTCTCTTTTAACGAGTGCTAATTTAAATAATATCTTACTCATTTTCGTTATTATGTCAAGTTCCAGGCAGCTTTTTTTCAGCAGACCTGCCAACTTAACGTCAGGGCTTTAATTACCAGTTCCGGATCGAACTGGGTGCCTGCGCATTTGGATATTTCTTGCCACGCTGCTTCGGAACTAACAGGTTCCCGATAGGGACGCCCATTAACCAAAACGCTGTAAGTATCGGCAACGGCAATGATACGTGATATGAGAGGAATCTCCTCGCCTTTGAGGCCTATGGGGTAGCCCCGGCCATCCCAGTGTTCATGATGAAACAATATGCCCTCGGCTATGGGAGCCAGTTCAGGGGAGCTGAGGGCAATCCGGTATCCAATCTCGGGATGTCTTTTCATGGTTTCCCAATCCTCGGGGGAATATTTTCCGGCTTTATTGAGAATGCTGCCGGGTATGGCTATCTTGCCTATATCGTGGAAACAAGCCAGCATTTTGAGTTTGCTTATCTCGTTTTCCGACAACTCGGCCAAGCGGGCCAGTTTAAGGGCAATCTCCTGCAGATGCAGGCAATGTTCCTGGGTTTCGTGGCTGTTGGCCCAAAGCGTCTTCTCCAGAGACCTGATAAATGTATTGCGGGTGCTGCGCGTCTCCATTAACTTGTGGCGATACATTTTGTCTTCAGCCTCTTTCATGATCTTCTGCATATTCTGGGTATGATCGGTTTTACAGGCCATACCCAGGGAAATGCTCAGGTCTATGGGGAAGCCCTCATTGTTTTTACAATACTCATTAACTTTCCGAACAATCCTGGCGGCTGCTTCGCTGTCACACCGGGGTAAGAGGATGATAAATTCATCCCCGCCCCACCGTGCCACAATATCTTCCCTGCGGCACGCTTGTTTGAGTATTTGGCCTGCTTTGATTAACAGTCTGTCCCCTTCGTAGTGACCCATGGAGTCATTAATCAGCTTCAGCCCGTTTAAATCGCCCATAATCAAGCTGATCGGCAACTGTCGTTCAGTGTCCATCCGCTTTAATTCCTCTTCAAAAAAAGCCCGGTTGTACAAACCTGTAAGCCGGTCATAAAAGCTCAGATACCTTATTTCTTCTTCAGCCTTCTTACGGTCCGTTATGTCCGTGATTATGTTAAGCAGACAAGCTTCGAAATTGATGTCGATTATCTCTGATGAAAACAGGACTACCCGTTGTTCTCCCGCTTTATTCCTGAAGTTGATCTCCAGTTCATGAATTTTTTCCCTATTCAACAGCTTTTGCCCTATCAGCTTAACTGCCTGGGGGTCAACCCAAATCCCCAGTTCGGCAATCGTATGACCCAGGGTTTGTTCACGGCTGTAACCGGTCAAACGGCAAAAGCTGTCATTGGTATCGACTATCCTGCCGTTCTCCAGAATATGTATCGACATAGCTATCGGGCTGCTATGAAAAGCCTTGGAAAAGAGTTCTTCCGATACCCTCAAAGCCTCTTCGGCCTGTTTGCATTCCCTTATAGTCTGTTGGTTTTCCAGTACTTTTTCTATTGCAGCATCCATCGTCTTTAAATAATTACCTCATCATCTTTTATATTGGAATCATGCTTTATTATTTTGGGTCAAAGCTCAAATATCTACTTTTTTAAGTATCGGACAAAACTTGTAAGTTTAAAGCTTTATTCCGCTGTTATTTTTTACTAATGTTCAACTATTTTATATCACAATTGTAGTTATGTTGATTGACTATCCTGCCTGCCAGGCCACCGGTTTCATCCATACGCAAAAAGCTATGCCCCCCGTTATTTCTCGGATAAGCACAGCTTCCTGATTTATAAATTGTGAACTGGATAAAGCCAACCCGGCATTGTACCTCTATCCGGTTTACATGGCAATAATCCGTCCGTTTTTATTGCCGTCATGAAAAATCAGGCTGTCGAAATAGACTTCTCTTCTCTCAATATGTTTAAAGCGCTTGTCCACCAAAGCCTCTGCAGTCATCGGATATTTTTCGCATTCAAAGGGAGCAAAATAGATAACATCGTTAAAACACAGGGCATTGAGCTTGATATCCGCTCTGCGGCTGTATGATTTAATATTTTCGAAATACTCAAATGACTTGAGGATTTCGAAAACAATCTGACGCATGGTGGCATAGGCAACCCTATAAGGAAGCATACTTTCCTGCTCATTCCCGGCATACAGCCACCCCTCTGCATCGCATGGCAGTCTGGAATAATTATCGTCAGGCTCACCGTCAATATGCGCGCCCTCATCCTGGTTGGCAATCGTTAAGACAATGTCTTGGCGTGATAAAGGGCGGATTTTGCTGCTTACCACCAGTTCGTTCCACCAATCATTAAATATATGCCACTTATTAGTAAACTCCTTATCTATATTACATAACGGGAGATATCCCTCCGTTTTTTTGGTCTCTGGGGCTGCTTCTGCCGCTCCGGTGCTTTTCTCCCTGACAAGCCCGTGATAATTTAAGGAATAACCCGGTATATACTGGGCAGTGGTAGAAAGCAGAAACACATTATTTTTCAACTGCAGCTGGTTAAAAAGGGACATTGTTTTAGCGGAATTATGAAATATCGCTCTGACACCAACCGCAAGCCCTAGGGCCGCTGCTTCATTGCCATTGTCATATTGCCGGGCCGAAACTGCCAGCTGCGCAAGCAGTGATTTCATCTCTTTTTCCAGCATATTTCTTGTACTATTCATTTTCAATGCCCCTTTTTATCTTTTATTTAAAGTTAACTATTATTGATCCGATCCGTCCATGCGAGTTCTGACTCCTGCCTTATTCCGACAGAAGTCAGACCGAATTCATTTAGTCCGTTGCTATCATAACGTTAGAGGCTTTAATAACCGCATACACTTCTGTGCCAATGGCCAAGTCCAACGCATTGGCAGAATTTTTGGTAATAATGCTTACCACTTGGGCGCCTCCGGGGAGTTCAACTACTACCTCGGTGTTTACCGAGCCAGGGGTGAGACCTATAATCTTGCCTTTCAACTGATTCCGTGCGCTGATTTTCATAAAGTCCTCTCCTTTCAATTGCTAGAACTGTTTAATTAAAATCGAACTGGTATATTTTCACTTTATCACCATGTTGATAGTATGTCTACAACTGGCCCAGAATGCAAGCTGTATATTCAAATCGCATATTTAGACATCCTGTAAAAATGCCCCTAATTAACTTACCCGGTGGACAATTTGCATAGGCAAGAATTTGTGGGAAATGCTAAAAGAAAAACAAATTCGGGGGTAGATACATGCATATCAATAGAGCTGGCGAAATATTTGATTCACTTGGCATCATCGAGGTATATTTTCAGGGACATCCCGTATGGATCGAAAAAATTAATAAAACCACGGTTGGAGTTATAAATCTTCATACCAATGAACATCTGGAAGTGTCAGCCCAAGATCTTATCGAAGGATAGTGCTTGATTGTTTCGCTCTTGCTAAATAGTGCTTAAGTAGCCTGAGGATATTTGCGATTTCATAACATCCACCTAGCTTTCAACATCTACAAAATCCACCTTAATTCTGCAATACTTTTAAGAATCCACAGTCGCGGTGCTATCATTTATCTATCATAAGCTTGTCTCAATATATGAATGGAATATATCTTTTGGTTTTACCTTTATATTCCGTATACTCTTTGCCCCACATTATTTCCAGGTAGTCCTCTTCACATCTCACTTGAAACTCCAGAGTATAGATAAAAAATACATTTAAGATGAATATGGTCCAAGTTGGCCAAATCAGCCACACCCCGATATTGAGGATATATAAGCCAAGATACGTTGGATTCCTGATAATTCTATACAATCCTGTAGTGACTAACTCAGTTTTAATGTTTTCATCTATCCCTACACGCCATGATTTACCCATTTTTACTTGAGCATACAGGCAGCAACATAAGCCGATAATACCAATAACGAAACCTACGTACTTTATGGTGTTTTGATCTAATCCTTCTAATCTGCTAAACCAAGAGTAAAACTGAAGGTTGGCCGTATGAAAAATGATTAATAAAATAGCATAAACGGTTAATAAGTTCAACATAACCCCCATATATCTCTGCAAGTTTGATTTGGATGTCTTGAGAACTTCCGGGTCGATACCGGTTTTATTAATCTGGGTTACCCGTTTTATTTTCCATAGGAGAAAATATATTATAAATAACGTACCAACCAATGCCCCACCCGTAATGTCCATAATTCCATCTCTCCATTCCCCAATAACCTTTTCTTCTTTTAGGCTGGAACAGACCTTTGGCGGCGCTGCAGTGTCCGGCTGGCATTCAATACAGCCAATAAAGTTACCCCTACATCAGCAAAAACAGCTTCCCAGATACTGGCCAAACCGATGGTACCCAGCAAAATAAAGAAGGCTTTAACGGTTAAGGCCATATAAATATTTTCCCGAACTATGCGTCGGGTCCTTCTGGCGATTTCCACTGCCCGTGCCAGCTTGGAGGGGGCATCCTCCATCAGAACCACATCGGCGGCTTCAATTACCGCGTCACTGCCCAAACCACCCATCGCCACACCAATGTCAGCCCTGGTAATTACGGGTGCATCATTGATGCCATCACCGACAAATACCAGTTTTTGTTTATCCCGATACTTTATCTCCTTTTCCAATTCTTCAACCATCTGGACCTTATCTTCCGGCAGTAATTCCGCAAAATAGCTATCAATCCCTATTTCCTGGCTGATCTTTTCTACAACCGTTTTATCATCACCGGAAAGCACTACGGTTTTCCTGATCCCCAGCTGTTTCAGCCGACTGATTGCCTCTTTGGCATCAGGTTTCAATTCATCAGAGATAACTATATATCCGGCATAAACCCCATCAATTGCCACATAAACAATGGTTCCGGTAACATCGCAATCCTCATGGACTATGTTTTCCTTGTGCATCAGCCGGTCATTCCCCGCCAGAACCCTACGCCCATTTACACTGGCGCTGATTCCGTGGGCAGAAATTTCACGATAATCCCGAACCTGGTCGTCTGTGATTTCTTTTTCGGTCTTCTCTTTATACGCAGCCAAGATTGACTGAGCAATGGGGTGATTGCTGTATATTTCGGCCCCGGCCGCTGCAGACAGGATATCTTCCGGGGTAATTTGGTTTTTAGTTACGATATCAGTTACCCGAAAAACTCCTTTGGTCAAGGTACCGGTCTTATCAAATACGACCGTATCCAATTCCGCCAGGGCATCAATATAATTAGCACCTTTAACCAGGATTCCGTTTTTCGAGGCGGCTCCAATTCCGCCAAAATAGCCCAATGGGATAGAAACCATCAGCGCACAAGGGCAGGAAATAACCAATAGTATAAGGGCCCGGTAAATCCATTCACTGAATGTCGCTCCCGGGACCAACAATGGCGGAATAATTGCAATCAGGGCGGCTGCCCCAACCACAATGGGGGTATAGAAATTTGCAAATTTGGTTATGAACTGTTCAGTGGGAGCTTTTCTCTCACCGGCTTTTTCAACCAATTCCAAGATCCTAGCCACCGACGAATCTTTAAACGGTTTGGAAACCCTGACCGTAAGCAGTCCCTGCCCATTGATCATTCCGGATAATACTTTCTCACCCGTTTCAACTTTTCGCGGAACGGACTCGCCGGTTAAAGCGGCAGTATCAACAAATGATGTCCCTTCAATAATCTCACCATCCAGAGGGACTTTTTCACCGGGTTTGATTATTATTACCTGCCCAATCTCAACTTCTTCAGGTCTTACTTGACGCATTCCCCCATTATCTTTGAGATTGGCATATTCCGGCTGAATATTAAGCAAGGCGGTGATGGACCTCCGTGAGCGATCGACAGCCCGGTCCTGCAAGTATTCACCAACCGCATAAAAAAGCATCACACCCACGGCCTCTGGTAATTGGTGGATCGCTATGGCCCCACCGGTAGCAATAGTCATCAAGAAATTCTCATCGAAAAACTCTCCTCCCACCAGTTTTCTAAAGGCGGCTAGAATGACCGACCAGCCTACCAAGAGATAAGCCGGAATCAAAACAGCATACTCAGCCCATGAGAACGGCGTGTCATGCAGTGATTGGTTAAATATTAAGCCAATAGCAAAAAGTAACCCTGCTGCGATGATCACCCAAAGACTATTATGTTCTTCCGTTTCCTCGGCTGATGAAGAGGACTGTGACCGTTCACTCTTCTGCAATTTTACTTCCGGTTCAACCCGTTTAATGACGGCACGGGCTTCTTCTTCCAACATTTCCGGCATTTCGACGCTCAATGTATTAAAATTAACGGTTGTATTCTCCAAACCATTTACTTTCCGAAGTTCCCGTTCCAATTTCGCAGCGCAATTTGGACAGTCCAGTCCTGCCAATGAATAACGCATATCCATGCCTTCTTTCGCGTCTTTTCTTCCCTCTAAATAAATTGAATTCGTTTCAGCTTCTCCAGTTCTTTCTAACCCTAATCTTTTATTTTTCAGTGAGTCTTATTCGTTTATATGCTTTAACCCCAGTTCAAAAATTTGCCTTACATGTTCATCTTCCAGTGAGTAGAATACGATTTTACCTTCTTTCCGGTTTTTAACCAATTTAGTCTGCTTCAGAACCCTGAGTTGATGTGAAACTGCCGATTGGGTCATATTTAGCAAATAGGCTAAATCACATACACACATTTCAGCCTCATCCAAAGCCCATAATATCTTGGATCTAGTCGAGTCTCCGAAAACCTTAAATAGTTCTGCAAGATCATATAGTGATTCCTCTGGAGGCATTTTTCCTTTCACCTTATCGACAATATCCTCATGGATTACATTACAGTCGCACCGGTCAATTGTTTGCATCTTAAACACTTTGTAATCACCTCTTTATCATATGTGAATATATGAATAATTGTTCATGCTTTATAATAAAATTATATCCTTGCCTATAGACCGTGTCAATAAATACTTGAATAATCTTTCAAGTGTTTATTTATTACGTTTAGCTTCATTAAGCTTCAGACAAGAATAACTACGGACAAAACCCCGGCGTTAAAGCCAGGGCTCAATCAAGCTTAATATCTGTTCCCATATTGCGGAACAGTGCTTTTGCGGTATCTTTTAAAAATTTTTTACTGTTGGCTTGTCTTTTGGGTAATTCTGAAAATGACAAATTCGGCAGGTCTCACAGGCGCCACGCCGATCAGGCAGACCAAGCGGCCGTCGGCGATATCGCTCTGGGTCATGGTGTCCATATCCACCTTTACAAAAAATGCCTCCTCAGGCGACGCTCCCATCAAAGCCCCGCTTCTCCACACATTTATCAGGAAACTCTCGATCATGATCTTCACCCGCGCCCACAAGTTCTGATCATTCGGTTCAAAAATTACCCAATTGGTGCTCCTTTTAATGGATTCTTCGAGAAAAATGAGCAACCGCCGCACATTGACATACTTCCACTGGCTGTCGGAGGAGCATGTACGGGCACCCCATACCAAGATGCCTCGTCCTGTGAACTTACGAATCAGGTTAACTCCCTTAGGGTTAAGATTATCTTGGTCACCGTCATTGTACTGGTATTCCAAACCTGTACAACCCTGCACGACTTCATTGGCCGGCGCCTTATGCACTCCCCGGGCCTGGTCGGCGCGGGCATAAATTCCCGCGACCGCTCCCGAGGGGGGAATGAAGATGTTTTTTTTCGCCTCAGGATCGTATACCTGCAGCCACGGATGATAAACGGCCGCATAAGAGCTATCAGCCATCCCCCGGTGGGTCAGAAGGTCGGCCACACTGTTTTTTCCCCTCGGCAGGTCAAGAACCGCAAAACGATTGCCGAGATTCTCGCAATGAGCAATTAAACTCAGCTGCACCTGCGGATCGGTGACCCCCGGAATGGCCATGATGCTAACTTCCTCATTATCCAAAAAGGCCTGCAGCCCCGTGCGTTTTCCAGGCCCCTGATCGGTACCGGTGAAGACGCTGGCGTTAACTGCGTCGGCGGAACCATCGCTTCCGCCGCTTAACCTAAGCTCGCAGGTATCGCCGCCTTTTTCTCGGGCAAGCAGCCGGGCTGAAACTGCCTTTCCGCCATCGGCAAGGGCTTTGATATTAATCAATGATGATTTTGCCAGTTTATTGGCTATGTAATCGGCTGCGCCAGCCTGAAACGAAACCCCGGAGTAGGTTTCCACCAGATCTGCGCAACCAATTTTTATATTGAACTTGCCTGGCGCCGATGGTGTGAAGCTGACACTCACCCTGTTGCCCCATGCTCCCGGATTTGAGGACGTCAGTTCAAACTGCAGCTCTCCCCTTTGCAGGAGGCCGGACGCAGCTTGCGCATTTTTTGGCACTACTCTGGCAATATAGCAACGGCAGCCTCCGTTTGCAAAATAGCTTTCCACGCAATGAGCGAGGAAACGGTAATCTCCAAACTGATTTTCCGCCAAAAAACCTCCGAACATCCTGGAAAAGTCGGTCCAACTGGTAACGAGCACCGGCAAACCGCCCACCGGACCCCGTTCCGCCAGCCCGATGAAGCCGGTGGTACTGGTACTAACGCCCTCCATCGGCCTAGGGCCACAATCAAACTCCTCCACATAGACACCTGGTGATAAGTATTCCGTCATAATTTCCCTGATTTTCAGAGAGGTATCTGAAATCAGCTCCCTCCTTCCTTTAAATACCGTAATCTTTGTCTTCTTCACACCGATCGTTTCACAACTTGTATCCTGTTTATTATTCCCGAAGATTTCTGGTTTGGCAATGGTTTATAAGTTTTATAGTCTTTTGTTTCTCCCGCCATGATCTCGTTTTTTAGGGCAAGGTTTTTTCCGAAGTCTGCCGGCTACTGACAATACTATCTTTTCAGTTTTTAGTAAAATCTGCGATGATGGTGTCAGTTTCTTCCATTAACAAACGTATTCAAAAAAGGGGAATAATCGGAAACATACTATATAGGAGTGTCAAGATGGAAATTTTATTCAAGTCCAAAAGCAGGATTTGCCTGCTACGGGCAGCACTTATGGCAGGTTTGGCAGGCATCATCCTGTTTATATTATGGTGGACTAAATTAATCTGGAATCCTTTGCCTTGGTTAAATCCAACCTCCGAATCCGGCAAGGGATCTCAGGTAGTGGAAGCGCTCGGGGAAGTTGAGGATGGAACAGTTAGATTCCCAGGAAATCTGGCCATTGTTCAAGATGGTAAACTGCAAATACTCGACGGCGAAACCGGGCGCCTTGTTCAAATAAACGCAGACAGCCGGGCGGTACAGCCGAAATGGTCGCCTGACGGACAATGGCTGGCCTATCTGATTATCAACCCCCAGGACCAAGACACCGGGACATTGTGGACGGTAAAGCGGGACGGTACGGAAGCACTCCCGGTTAATGGCCTGCCGGAAGCGGTCAGGTACAATTCCTACAAGTGGTCGCCGGTAGAAAATGTACTGGCAGTTTGCTGCCAGGGCGTTTGGTTGGTTGACGCGCAGGGGCAGCCGAAACAAGTGCTCAAAACGGGACCGAATACTAATCCTGATGTAGCCTGGTCCCCGGACGGGCAGCAAATAGCGTATAGCCTGACCCTGCCCTATAGGCAGGAGGAGGTTCAAAATCGCAGCGACGCCCTTTATACCCTGGATATACCCACTGGCCGAATAGTTGAACGCCTTATTGCTCCAGCTGCCGGTATATGGCTGATAAACTGGTGGCCGGACGGGAAAGGCCTTCTATATTGGGAAGATCCCAGTCACGCAGCTTCAATTGCCGCTGATGGTCTGGAACTTTGCAGTTTACCCCTGGAAGCGAAAAAACCTTTCCGTTTCACCGCCGGCTTGACTGACCGCTCCTGGTTCTCGCTCAGTTCGGATAACCGCCTGCTTAGAGTAGCGGGTACGGGAAGGGAGCCATGGACTAATAAATGGCTGGAAATAGGCGACATTAGAACCGGAACCACTGTCCCGGTCGTCATTCCTCCGGGAAGTGTGCCCGCCGACCCGGTTTTTTCACCGGCCGGCAGGCAGATAGCGTTTGTAACCGCCCCCAATTTGGATTCCAAGGAATATCCAAACGCAGAAAAATATAAGGCATGGACCAGTAGTTTTACCCTATGGGTGGCTCATTCGGATGGAAGCGAGGCCAGAATTCTCACCCCCGTCGCCAGCGATGTTAAGCAGCCGCAATGGTCGAAAGACGGCCAGTATATTATGTATGCGGCTGATAATTGCCTGTGGATTATAGATGCTGAAGGCAATGCAAGCCATAAGATCGCAGGACCGTTTTCAACCTCCAATGATCAGGCGAATTATTATGAGGGAAATGGGGCATGGGACTGGTTCAAGGGGTAGAGTGGCTTTCTCCAAGGGCTGAGTATTACCGCCCATTTCGATCGTAATTCCTTTGATTTGCCCCGCCATTTTTCACTCTCCTTTGTTTAGGTGGTATAATTAATTAAAAAATAACAGGGGGTAAATTTTATGCCAGATATTTTAATGCACCTGGATGGGATAAATGGACAACTCGAACTTTATAACGATAAAATCATAATCAAAAGAAAAGGCGCTTTACCTAAAATAGCCCAAGGTTCTTTTAGAGAAGATAAAACTATTTATCTAAAACAGATTACAAGCATACAAGTAAAACCTGGAAACATTTTTACTAACGGATATATCCAGTTTTCACTTCCAGGCGGCAATGACAGCACCAAAGGTTTAATTAATGCTACCCAGGACGAAAACACTATCATGTTCGTAAGAAAACATAATAGTGTGGTTGAAGAAATAAAAAATAAAATAGAACATTTGCAATCAACTTTGACTATGCACCAAGAAGTTAGCTCTGCAGATGAACCTAATAAAATTTAATTTTTATATAATAGTTGTTCACAGATAGAAAAGCAGTAAAAAGCCCCTGTAACACCGCATTTTTACGATTTTTACAGGGGCCTTTAAGCTCTAAATTCTGGTGCGGTGGGCGGGACTTGAACCCGCACGGGTCTCCCCATACGCCCCTCAAACGTACGTGTCTGCCGATTCCACCACCACCGCACAATGACTGGTTTAATTAGGTCTGTCGGGTCATTGACGACCATGCCTATTATACAATAGGCGCCTATACCTGTCAATCGAATGAAATTCCGGGCGATGCTCAGCAGTTTACGATTAATGCGGTTTCGGGACGATCCGGCTAAAAAGAAACCAGCTCGACTTTATGCCAGTTGACCAACCCGAGGCAGTCGACCTTGAAATCACGTACGTCTTTTCCTATCAAAATGGTGGCTTTCTTCTGAAAAAGCCATAAACAAGGGGCATCGTCCACAATTATTTCCTCCGCCTTTTTCAGCAATTTTATTCTGGCCTTGTCATCTTTGTATTCCGCCCGGGCATCATCCAGCAGTTTATCCACCTGCGGGTTATGATAACCGGTTAAGTTGCTTCCTTCGGTTGCGGTACCATGGAAGAGGGTATAAAGCAGGTTGTCGGCATCTGCATAGTCGGCCCGCCATCCCAGGCGGAAGAAGCTAAGCTGCTTGTTGGTCAGCTGTTTAGTGTAGAAATCCCATTCGTTTTCCTGCACCTGTACGGCAATACCCTGCAATCCCAGTTGTCTCGCTACTTCAACGGCTATCTGCCGGTGTCCCGGGTCGGCATTGTAGGTAAGGGTCAGGGGGTTCAAGCCCTTACCATTGGGGTAGCCGGCCTCGGCCAAAAGCTCCTGGACTTTGTCGGGGTTGTAGGTATAGCCCCGCATCTGTCCATTATAGGCGCTGGAGCCGGCCGGAATTACACCTTTGGCCGGCAGGAAGCCGCCTCCCATAATATTTTTGACAATTGCTTCACGGTCGACGGCATAGTTTAAGGCTCGGCGCAATAGGTAGTTGTTTTTATAGGGCTCACGCTCAAGATTGAACCCCAGCCAATAGACTTCCATCAGCGGCTTTTCAATATATAGCCCTTTGTTTTTGGAGTCAGCAGCAATCTCCGGCAATACCTGCAAGGGCAAGTCATCCAGATAGTCAATTTTGCCGTCACGGTAAGCCGCCAGAGCCTGGGTCTCATCCTGATAGCGGTTAAAACTGATGGCGGCAAGATGGGCCAACTCGCCGTAGTATTGCTCGTTCCTGAGCAGCACTACATTATCCGGGGACGCTTTGTTCAAAATATAGGGTCCGGTTCCGCAGAGCGCTCCGCTAGAACTGTCAGCCACCCAAAAGATAGGGTTGGTCAGAACATAAATAAAAGCGGTGTCAGGTTTGGTCAAGGTGATTTGCAGGCTATGCTCCTGCGGGGCTTGAATGCCGGAAATATCAGCAGCACCACCATTTATAAATTCATTGGTTCCGGCGATGCGCAGAAACATATACTGGCTGGCCCATTCTTTACTCGCAGAAATATTCTTTTCCCATGCTTTTTTAACCGCACTGGCGGTTACCGGTGTGCCATTGCTGAATTTGGCCTCCTTTTTCAGTTCGATATTCAGCGTTTTGCCCTCATCCGCATACTCCCAGCTGTCAGCCAGCAGCGGTCGAATCCGCCCCTCTTTGTCATCATAGCTCACCAGGCCTTCATAAACAGCAGACGCCACCAGCTGTTCGGAGTGATTTTCCAACAGGGCCGGTTCCAGTTTATCCAAGGGTTCGACCACCGCTGCCTGGAAAGGACGTGAACTCAGACTGGCTACCATAACGGCTTGGCGCAGGTAAATCCCCCCGCTCAGGATCACTACAATTGCGAGCAGAACCAGCAATCGTTTCCTCATTATAGACTTGTACCAATAATTCCCTCCACCCCAGACTCTTGTGTACTTCATCTCTATCCCCCTGTCTCATGTATTTATTGGCAGGAATATTCGGGAGGTTAATCATGGTACCCTAATGTCTAATTGGCTTATCCCGCAATACAGCCTGCACGATATTTTTGATTAACGTTAATACCGTTAAAAGTGTACTAGCACATTTATATGCCAAAGGCTGTCCCGGTATTCTAGGGTCGAACCGACATAAAAAAATAGCCGGTCGAAACTGGCTATTTTACTGAATTATATGTGTCTTTGTGGTATTTGCTCAGCTTTTATCTTTATAAATGGCATTATAGGCCTGATAATTGCCCAATACATTTTTTACGTATTGTTCGGTTTCCGGGAAGGGGATGCCTTCTAAGGTTTCAGGGTCGCCGTCCCATTTGCCCTCCTGAATCCACTGGGTCACCTTGCCCCGTCCGGCATTATATGCGGCCACCTGCAGCGGAATATTGCCTTTGAATTCATTATTAAGGTCCCTGATGTACCAGCAGCCAAAACGGATGTTAACCTCGGGATTATGCAGATCATCTGCATTAAAGTTTTTAATATTCATCTGTTGGGCAATCCATTGCGCCGTTTCTGGCATTATCTGCATAAGCCCCCGGGCCCCTACCGGGGATTGAGCAGTATCCTGGAACTTGCTTTCGGCTCTTATGATGGCAAACACCAGGTAGGGGTCGACGTCATATTCATCGGCCATGGCAAAAACTATATCGCGGTGGGGCAGAGGATAAAAGATGGTAATCCATTGGGAAAAGGATATCACCCCTCCCAGAAATATCAATATGGCAACCCAAAGGATTTTAGAAACCCTGTTTTTTGTTGCTTTTTTCAAAATAAAACCTCCGGAGGCTCACTCTTAATAAATAATATTATTTTTCATTACTGCAAAATATCTAAGTAATATTTGGTCGCTATCCTAAGGGTTTCCTCCATGCTGCCCCTATTATCGATAATCAGGTCGGCTCTCTTAGCCTTTTCATCAAGCGACATCTGCGATTCTATACGTTTAAGCGCCTCTTCACGGGTATAACCGTTTCTTTTCATCAATCTGGCGATCTGAGTTTCACGGTCAAGCCAGACTACCCACACCTGATCGACCAGTTTGTCCAGATGAGCTTCGTAAAGCAGAGGAACATCCAGGACTAAAACCGATTCCGGCCGCGTCTTTTGGAGCCGGTGCAGGTCATTTTTGATAGTCTCTATTATTCCGGCGCGGGTGATCTGGTTAAGGGCGGTCATCCGCCGGGGATCATCGAATACAATGCCCCCCAGTTTGGTCCGGTCGATCGTTTCATCGGGATTCAGAATCTCCTGGCCAAATTCTTTAACTATATCCTCCCAGGTTGGTTGATAGGGTTCCATCAGCCGGTGGGCAATAGCATCACCGTCGATAATCACTGCTCCCAACTCAGCCAAGCGTTGGGAAACAGTGCTCTTGCCGCTGGCAATCCCTCCGGTTAGGCCAATAATCATTTCCACCATCACCATTTCAGATTATTTCCGATAATCCCAGGGCTATGAGAATAAGACCGGTCAGTACTGAGGAAAGGTACTGCCAGTGTTCATTTTCAACCCGCTTGCCCAAAATCAGCCCGCCGCTGACTAATATGAATTTTAGCATACCCACACCGAGCGCAGTAAACAAAATATTATATCCGGCCATAGCTATGCCTATTCCAGCTCCAAAGGCATCCATAGCCAGGGCCAGACCTAAAAAGAACGCTTCTTTGAGCCCGATTTCACCGGATCTGTCAAAATCGGCAGTGGACGGTTCCTTGAGGATTTGGATAATAATACCCAGCGGTTTTACATTAAAGGACAAAATCGGTTCCTCGCCATCAGCCTCAATCTCACCAAGCTTTTGCCGGAAGGATTGCAGAATAAAAAATCCGCCGATGGCGACTATGGTAAAAGCACCCAAACGCGGTGCCACACTGGGACTAAGCAGGAAGCTCAAACCTTTGCCACAAAGCATTGCCACGGTAACCGCACTGGCTGAAGCCAGGCATATGATCAGCAGGGATTGGATCGGCATCCTGATCTTTCTGATCCCATATGCCATACCTACTACAAATCCATCCGAACTAACCGCCAGGGCAAACAACATACTGGCCCACAACTCCACCGCTGCCACTCCCAATTCAATATTAAATATATAGCTACTATATGAACATGGGTGGAGAAGTGTGAAGTTATTAAAGGGCTATAGGTTATTTTTGGCAGCGCTCACAATAGTGGCTGCTTCTTCCTCCGATTATTTCCTTATTAATGACTCCCCCGCAAACAGGGCAGAGCTGGTTGGCTTTTCCATATACCTGCAGCGAATTCTGAAAATTGCCGCTCTTATTATATCCATCTCTAAAATCGCGAAAGGTTGTACCCCGCTCCTGAATGCTCTGTCGCAGCACTTTTTTTATAGCTTGGTGAAGCCGCTTTATTTCCATAGGAGTCAGGGATCCCGCCGGCCGGCTGCCTCTGATGCCCGCCTTGAACAGGGATTCGTCCGCATAAATATTGCCGATTCCCGATATCAGGTTTTGGTTAAGCAACAAATTTTTAATGGGGGCCTGGCGCTTCCGGCAGATTTGGGCCAGGTATTCGGCCGTGAACTGACGGTCCAACGGCTCCACTCCCATATGGGCAAACAGTGTCTCCGTCTCGTGACAAAAACGGATGCCGCCAAAACGGCGCGCATCCTGATAAACCAACTTGATCGCGTTATCCAGGTGCACAATGAAATGAAGATGAGGGGCGTTCACCGCTTCCGCTTCCGGCAGCATGTAAAACCGCCCGCTCATCCCCAGGTGCACTACCAGGTTGGAGCCGTTGCCCAGTTCCAGCACCAGGTATTTGCCCCGGCGTTTGATGGCTTTGACGGTCTGGCCGCATAACTCCCGGGCAGGAAAATCCTCGCGCTTGATTATATCGGCACGGTTGACCTCCAGGCTGGTAATGCCGGCTCCGATTATAGTCTCCAGGGTAGTTCTGATTGTCTCAATCTCCGGCAGTTCCGGCAAATAAATCATCTCCTAAATAGCAATAGACGCGGACTGCGCGGACTATTATGATCTACGTAGACTCGTCACTCCGCGTCTATCGTTTTTCACTCCCAATTCTGCATTTCATACCAGTTGGGGCCTGCCTTCATGGCTACCAATAAAGGCACTTTCAGGGTGTAAGCCTGCTCCATGCAGTTTTTGACCATGGGAGCGACTTCTTCGATTTCCTCTTTCCGTACCTCCAGCACCAGATCGTCGTGCACCTGCAGCAGCAGTCTCGACCTTAGTTGGCGTTCCTTTAACTCGGCGGCAACCTTGAGCATGGCCAGTTTAATAATATCCGCCGAACTCCCTTGAATAGGGGTGTTAAGAGCCATGCGCCGGGCAAAAGACTGCACCATCTTATTCTTGGCCCGCAGATCAGGCAGATAGCGGCGGCGCTTCAATATCGTCTCCACATAGCCCTTTTCAGTGCCGAATTTCACAACATCCTCCATGTATTGCCTCACTCCGGGATAGGAGTCAAGATATTCCTGGATATACCGTCCCGCTTCCTTGCGGCTCACCCCCGTACCCCGGGCCAGACCAAAGTCGCTGATACCATAGATAATGCCAAAGTTAACCGCTTTGGCTCGGCGGCGCAAATCACCGGTTACTTTTTCGAGGGATACATTAAATATCTCCGAAGCCGTACGGGCGTGAATATCAATTCCCTTTTTAAAAGTATCGATCAGGATTTCATCCCCGCTGATATGAGCCAGGGAGCGCAGATCGATCTGAGAATAGTCCGCCGAAAAAATGAGCCAGTCTTTGTCGGTGGCCACAAAAGCCTTCCTTATCCTGCGTCCCTCTTCCATGCGGATGGGGATGTTCTGCAGATTGGGCTCCACACTGGAAAGTCGGCCGGTAGCGGTAATGGCCTGTTTAAAAATAGTATGGACCCGGCCGGTTTCCGGCTGGATCAGGTTCTGCAGGGCATCGGCATAGGTAGATTTGAGCTTGGTCAACTGGCGGTATTCCATGATATGACCAATAATCTCATGGGCCCCATACAACCCTTCCAAGACCTCCTGCCCGGTTGAATATCCGCTCTTGGTCTTCTTGGCCACCGGCAGACCCAGGTCTTCAAACAGCACCTTGCCTAATTGCTTGGGGGAATTAATATTGAAAGAGCAGCCCGCCAGTTCCTCTATCTTGGCTTCGGCGCGGGCTATCCTGGTTCCCAAATCCGAGGAGATGGACAACAAGGTTTTCTTGTCCAGCTTGACCCCGCAGAACTCCATCATACCCAGAATATCCGACAAGGGCAGCTCAATCTCATCCAGCAGGCACTGCAATTCCTCCGGGGCTTGACTGGCCAGCAGATCATAGACCGGTTTGATTTGCGCCACCAGAAACGCGTTGCTGCTATTGGTCGTGTCCAGCTGCATATGATGGGATACCGTCGCCCCCAGTTCTTCGCTGGGGAATGACGGGTCCAGAACATAAGTAAACAGTAGCGTGTCACCCTTAACCCCCTGCAGGTGAATGCCATGCCGCCGCAGCAGGACCTGGGCAAACTTGGCATTATGCAAATATTTAGGCACCGCTTCATCTTCCAGCAGACCCTTGAGCCAGTTCAATCTGCCTGCGCTCTTCTCGCTGATTTCCAGGGTAAACACTGCATTTCCAAAAGCCAGGTAAACCTTCTGGATCTTGGTCCACATGGGGTGATGGTAGTCAGATTCAATATGGACCGCCATACCCTGGCTTAAATCAACCCCTTCAATTACCTGCTGCAACTCCTCTTCACTGGTAATTTCCCGAGGGTCAAGGTCGCCCGCCGGAGCTGTGGGGGCAGGGGCAGATTCCTGCAAGGCATTGAGGAAATTATTGAACTGCAGGCGCTGGTACAGAGGTATCAGTTCCACCCGGTTGATTTCCTTCACCAGGTAGTCGTCCAGCGGCCGGTCTATCTGAATATCCCGTACAATAGTAGCCAGTTCACGGCTCATAAATGCCTGGGTCTTATACCCCGCCAGTTTTTCCACCAGCTTTTTACCGCTTACAGCGTTAAGATTTTCATACAACCTTTCGAGGTTGCCAAACTCCCGGATGAGTTTGATGGCGGTTTTAGGCCCCACCCCCGGAACTCCGGGGATATTGTCCGAGGTATCCCCCATCAGAGCTTTGATCTCTATCATTTGTTCAGGCTCAACGCCCCATTTCTCCTTGACCCGCTCGGGGTTGTAGATCTCAACCTCGCTGATGCCCTTTTTGGTCATATAGACCCGGGTGCGCTCGGTAACCAGCTGGAGACTGTCATTGTCACCGGTAACGATGATACATTCCATGCCCTCAGATTCAGCCTTCATACTGATGGTGCCAATAATGTCATCCGCCTCATAGCCCTGGATCTCCAGATAGTCAATATTTAAAGCCTCGAGAACCTCGCGCACAATGGCAAACTGTCCCCCCAGCTCATCCGGGGTGGTGAGCCGGTTGGCCTTGTATTCACCGTAGGTTTCATTGCGGAAGGTTACCCGGTCACGGTCAAAGGCGACCAGGATATGGGTAGGCTGCAATTCCCGCACAGCCCGGTTAAACATGGTCAGAAATCCATATACGCCGTTGGTGTAGACTCCATCCTTGGTCTGCAAAAGCGGCAGGGCATAAAAAGCCCGGTACAAGAGACTGTTGCCGTCGATCAGCATTATTTTTTTATCGGGCATCAGTGCATCACCCCTTTGAACATCACATAAAATTAACCGGCAGGGACTAGTTCCCTGCCCAATTTTATTATATCGTTTTTCCCTGCATTTGAAACCTCCCAATAAACCCTTCAAAAACCGCCCTCTGACTGAGGTATCGTACTCAAAACGCCTTGACAACCGTCCTCCATCCCAGTATAATAATGTTTGCGCCACCTTGTGGCAATTTCAGTTGCATAAGCCAGAGTGTCGGAATTGGCAGACGAGCGCGACTCAAAATCCAGTGCGTAAAAAGCCCTTTGTGACCGGTCGGCGGCTCCCAAACCCGCGTGGCTGCTGGGTTCTTGATAATTGAATATCTTCTATGGTTTTTCATATCCCTCCACCATATCCCTCCAAATTCCAAAGTCGGATTAGGGAGAGGGAAATTGAAATAAATTTGCCGATGTGGCGGAATTGGCAGACGCACCGCACTCAAAATGCGGCGGATAACTTCCATGCCGGTTCGACTCCGGCCATCGGCACCAGAAATAATCGCTCTTGAACCGCGATATAAGCGGATTCGAGGGCTTTTTCTTTTCTTGCGGCGCCTTCCTGTTTGCCGTCCCACATACCGTCACATAATACATTTTAGAGCATATTCGCATTGCTCTCAGCTCCCTATTTACCTGGCATTCCACCCGTTTTGGAGGGATGTCAGGAGGGATATACGTCGATAATGGCGTTGGCCGAAGCGACCTTGGAACTGAAATCCAGGTGGGTGTAGATGTTCGAGGTGGTGGAGATATCGCTGTGTCCCAACCACTCCTGGATCTCTTTCAGGCTGACGCCGTTGGCATAGAGCAAACTTGCGCAGCTATGTCTTAGGTCGTGAAAACGAATTTTTTTTAAGCCGTGGTTTTTAAGCATGAGCGCGAAATTTTGAGTGATATAGCCCGGCTTGACCCGTTCTCCCAGCTCGTTTACGTAGATATAGCCAAGATACTCCCGGCAATAAGCGTTGCCGCACACTTTTTGATTACGCTCCTGCTTCGCCTTCATCTGCCGGAGAAGCTTTTCGAAGGGCTCTACCAGCGGCAGGGCGCGGTGGCTGGACTTGGTTTTGGCGCGGTCCTTTTCCACGATGATGGCTTTTCCGTCCACCCTTACCTCGGTTACGGTATGCTTGATGGTCAGCGTCTTTTTTCCAAAGTCAATGGCGTCCCATTTCAACCCGACGATCTCGCTGCGGCGCAGTCCGTAAAACGCGCCCAGGATAACGGCCAGCTCTATCGGCTTGTTTTTCACCACGGCGAACAAGACTTCCAATTCGCCGGCATCGTAAATACTGCCCACGAATTTTCCGATTTTGGGCCGCTCGATCCGGTCGGCGGGGTTAAAGGCGATCAGGCCCACCTTGAAAGCGTACTGCAACGCCTTGCGAATGTTGGCGTGGCGATGGATCACCGTGCAGGCACTCAAGCCTTTCTCGTTCAGCTCATACTGATAATAGTCCTGGATGTGCTTGGGCGTAACATCCTTCAATGTAAATTTGAACTCCTTAAAGTAAGGAATAATGCAGCTCTTGATGCACATAGCGTAAGAGGCGTAGGTGGTCATTTCCACATTGTGCTTGATCATCTCCAGCCATTCCAGCAGGAAGTCGGTAAACAGTATCCGCACCTCGCCGGTGATCGGGTTTACTTGGTCGGCCGGGTTGTCCCGGATCAGTTCAAGCTCCACGGCATAGCCAAGGCTTCCTTGATGACCTCGTGATATTGGAGCAGGGCGGTTTTTAAAGCGTTTTTTTCTGTTCTCTCGTACTGGTAGTAGCCTTCGATGTCCCCCGGCTTTATTTTCGCCACCGTAACGGCGGTATCCTTAAAGTAAGGGATGATGAAGGTTTTGGCGTCGTACGCGTAGAGGGCGTAGGTGTCGGCGTCCACTCTGTTGATAACGTCCTGCAGCCATTTTTTCAGGAAGTCTGCAAACAAGGCGTTTTTATCACTCATTGCCGTGTCGGGATTAAACTCTTGCCTGGTTTTCCAAAGCAGTGTTTCGGCACGCTTTTTATTCCCCTTGACGGGAAGTCCCGTGCTGACGGACTTGGTTTGGCGCTTTCCGTTCATATCCTTATAGGTGAGTATCATCTGGAAATAGCCGTTTTTTTCTCGCAGGTGTCCTGTTACCATGAATTCTTACCTCCTTTAAATCAGTAACAGTCCATATTCACCTACCATTGACGGGTTTAGTGTAGCAGGCTCCAAGACAACTTGCAAAGGTGCGAACGATGTTTTACGCATCGGATTCCTGCGCGACCGCCAGGTATTCGAAAATATGAAGCTTGGGAATTTTATACGTCCTGCCTATCTTAAAGTGCTTGATCTGATTTTGCCGCAAAAGGCGGTATGCGGTTTTTGTGCTGATACCGCCCAGCATTTTACACATTTGCTCCACACTGACCACGTCCGGGTATTCCCGAAAAATCAGCTTATATGCTTCATTGCTTTTCAGCAAGGTATCAGCCCCTTTCGGTTCGGAAATTAATGCAGGCAACAGGGGCGCGCCATGATTGGATACGCGTACACACTCGCCCAAACGGACACGCCCCTGACCTGCATTTTTATTGCGGTTCCATCGTTTTACGGGCTTATCGGATGGACGACGGCTGACCGTCCTCATAGGCATTTCACCTCCCCCCATACTGACGGGCCATCCCCATTGCCTACGACGCTTTTAACGCTCGGACTGTGGCTGGACGGAAGTATCATTGTACCGGCCCATGTGTTGTCGCCTCACAAGCTGCCACGCTCATTTTGCGGCTCGGGTGCTGATCGCTCGTTCCCTTGGGGAAGTCGTGGCGCACCCACCGTCCGGCTCGGCATGGACCGAAAGTATCCGATTTGCCCTATGCTGCGCGGTGTTTTGCCGCGCTTTCTTTATTAAAGAACGAAAGGCGTTTGTCAGCCTGCAAAAGCACATTGGGTTATGAATGCACTTTTGCAGAACGGCAAACACGAAAAGCCCGCCGTGGGAAGCGCGGAAAGGGGGGCGCGCTCCCGTGACAGGCTTTGGTTAAGCTACCCTGAACGTCAGTATTTTGGTTATTAGTCTTGTTTCCAATATCCTGCGCAATTCTTCATCCAAAAACAAATGAACGTTGCCGTATTCGTCATGAAACCGCCTTGTGGACAGGGCGATTATGTAGCCCTCATAGTGTTTCAGGACTTTGTTGATTGCGTCAATATCGCCGCCGGACGCTGCCGCGATAACAGGAAACGGAAGCAACCTCTTGTTGTTGCTTTTTCTTGATTTACTCATAAACGTTTCCCTCCATAAAATTTTTTAGTTCCTGCAAAGTGCTTGTCCGCCGGTAGGCAACCGTGCGCCGGACAAGGTTCAAGCATTCCGCGATTTCCTTATCCGCCATGTCCAGGAAGTAAGCCAGCAGGATGATGTCGCGCCGATCTGCCGGTAATGCGTTCAGGGCTTCGGCTATCTGCTCGTCCGACACTGTGATGTCGTGGTCCAAGACGTGAAAGGTGTAAGCGTCTTTGAAATATTCATCCGTGACAAACAGCTTCGCCAAGTCTCGTTCCGACAATTCGCTGAAAGATACCTCACGCTCCCTACGTTGCTTTACCCTGTGGTAGTAATCACGGGCTTTGTATTTAAGTATCTTTTTGCAAAAGCTGTCAAAGGTGTGCCGGATGTGTTCTTCGTGCGATTGAGGCCTCATATTCTCACCTCCCTTCGCGTCCGCAAAGGCGGGTGATGGTTGTCCCCTTTCGCATAACTACTCAGATCTAAAAAGCGATTTTGGCAAAGTGAACGGCAAAAAGTGAAAAATAATTTTCCGTAAAACGCAAAAAGACCCGACTGGATAAAAACCAATCGGGTACAGGAGCTTGCATATCTTAAAGTGTAATGTGTGTAGGTAACTTCATAGCCGCAATAGTTCCATAAAGCGTCGAGTCTTTTTTTAATATGCAGAATAATATCAAATTATGTCGAAGACAAAGAAACACGGCGGCCTCCTCCTTGTACCGCCGTGTCCTTAAAAAGGGACGACTTTAACACGCCCTCCGAAATCCCTATTTTTTGAAAAAGGAAAACGGCGGCTTTGAAGTTCTTTATTTCAAAACCGCCGTTTGGCATCAGCTATCTTATTATAGTATGTGTATGATTATCTCTCCCAAAACAACGGTCTTTTGTTACGTCAAAAAGTGAATCCTTGTAATACCGCAAGAACAAAATATCACCTCAAAAATAGAAGCTAAATTAATCAGCTAATGGTTTTATTGTTTTCCCTTCCTGTAGCCCCTCTGTAACGGCAATTTCCGTATCATTTTCAAAGCCTTTGTAGATGGGCTGGAGAGACGCTTTTTCTTGGCATACAACCCATACCGCATCTCCATCTTGGTAGAAAAGATAACGATTTTAGGCAGCACCAGTTGGTTTTCCTGTTTGTCCAGCGTATAGCCTGGCCTGAGAAGTAAATCTGGTGGGCTCTGAGGAGTAACTGATTCTATATGCGGAGGTATCTTTGCGTGCAAGCTCCAGACCTAAACTTGTATCCTCAGTTATAGATGACGGCTCTTTATTTTTATCAGCAGATCTATTTGCGACTCCTTATAAAATACGTCGGTGCCCTTCTGCATTAAAAGAAAAATATTTAAATATTCTTCCAGCAGACTATCCTCATCACTGGAAAGTAATTCAATCCCATTATGGCCTCTTAGCTGATGAATCAATTGGGCAGTCTCATCAAAATTGCCGATAGGAACCATATGGGCGGCGTACATTCCACCTTTTATGTTTTTCTTTACAAAAGGTTCCGGCAATATTAGGTCCTCAGGTACTGTTATCCAGCGTTCATATGCTCCGATGTTTTGATTCCCTTCATTGTAAAAATTGGGGGTAAAGCCGAAATGCCGGAGATCAGGCTTCCTGTTTATCAGATCATAGTCCGAGATCAGCTTACATACCGCTTCCAAACTGTCTGATTCGGGGGAAACACTTATGCACTGTACGGAAGCGCAAACCATTGGCGGCAAATAAATGAAACGAATATCCTTAAATTTAGCGTCCATTTCTCGCATCTCCCTTCAGTCTTAGCATTCTTATAAACCCTCACACGGTGTCAATGTCAACAAGTATTTTTTCGCTTGAAGTATGATATTTGCTTATTTATACTGAATATTGGATAAAGGGAGGCGGGTCCAATTGCTGAATATAGGAAATTTCTCGAAGCTTACACAGGTGTCGGTACGCATGTTGCGTTACTATGACGAACACGGTTTGTTAAAGCCGGACCATACGGATAAATTTACCGGATACCGTCTATATTCCGTTAGGCAGCTTCCGGAGCTGCAAAAAATAATCATGCTTCGGGATATGAACTTTTCGGTAGCTGAAGTCACGGAGATACTTAAAAACTGGAGCGATGATTTTTTGATTGAGCAGCTGCAAAAGAAAATACAGGAGACGGAACAGTCCATTCTTTCAGGACAAAGACTAATTGAAAAAATCCGGACGGCAATCGGTGACACCCGTAAAAAACAGATTGACATTCACTTTAATATTGCAATAAAACCCATTCCCAGTTGCAAAGTTGTATCCCTAAGAAGGAAAATACCCACTTATTTTTCCGAAGGGGAGCTTTGGGATGAACTGGAACAATTTGTGCGCAGGGAGCATATCGAAATAGAAAAACACAGTTATAACAATGTGGCCATTTATCATGACGAGGAGCATATGGACAGCGATGCCGACGTCGAGGTCGCCTATATTGTAAAAAAAGCGGGGGAAGACAAAAACGGCTTTACTTTCCGGCAATTAGAGAGCATAGATACTATGGCGTGCATGATGGTGTACGGTCCCTATGACAATCTGCCCGGCGCTTACCAAAACTTTATCTATTGGTTGGATGAACATAATCAATATGAAATGACCGGATTGAGTAGACAGGTTGCGGTAGTCAGCAGAACGGATACCTCAGACCCGAGCGGTTATCTGACGGAGATTCAAATACCTGTACAGATCAAATAATAAGAGGCCGATATTATACCGATATTATCAGGGCGTTCATGGCGGACGCTCTTTTTTTATTTTTTCTGTATGAAGCAAATAACCTCTTGACCCTGACACTGTGTGAGGGCTTAACATCGGTATGTTAGGAGGAATAAATGACGATGAATGAAAAAGACGTGGCTTTATACAGCAGGCCAAGCGTGATAGCCGACCCAAAACAGTATGCAAACGAATTGGATGCTCTGCCTGACGATGTGGGAAAATTGCTGAAAATTGTTCAGGGACTGATCGTTCATGGCGCTCTTGGAAAACTGTATGGGATAAATTTCAGTAAAAGGCAATCTAATGAAGAATTGCTACGCACGGTCCCGCAAATGCTGGAAGCTATTTTAAGGCTCGACAACCGGCCGTTAACGGAAACCCGTCCGCCGGAACAAAGAATGGTTGGCATGTGCCGGGACAGCGCTCTGCTGCTGGTTTCCTTTCTCAGGCATAAAAAAGTCCCGGCACGCGTACGGGCGGGTTTTGCCGGCTATTTTGACAGCGATTTGATGTATGAAGATCATTGGGTGGCGGAATTTTACGATGCCGGGCAGGGCCGATGGGTACGAATGGATGTCCAAGTGGATGAAATTCAAAAAAAGCATTATGGGATCACTTTCAATACCCTGGATATGGATGCCAATAGCGGCTATTTCCTGGCGGGCGACGCATGGAAAAAGAGCAGGCTGGGAGAATGCCACCCGGAGGACTTTGGATACAACAAAAATTGGAAGGGTTGGCATTCTATCAAAGGAAATCTGCTGCATGATTTCAACTGCCTGCAGGGATTTGAGCTGATGCCTTGGGACCTGTGGACGGAATTAAGTACAAAGAAGTTCAGTGAGCTTACGAAAAATGAAAAAGAGCTTCTCGATGAAATAGCGGAACTGACCACAAATCCAAATGCTTCCGCTGATGAGTTTAAAAATCTCACCCGCCGCCTTCCCACAGAGTATATGCAGTCGATTCACTCAAAACTGGTCGTGTTGGGTATTTCCAAAACTTCCGAAATGGTTGTTCCCGGCTCCCTTGAAAAGAAATATAAAATAGAAAGCAACGCTTCCGTTCAAAAAAAGGCTGCTTTCAGTTTCCGACAGGCAGCTCAAAATGAGATAGTACTCAATGGGTGCAGACAAAATAACCTGAAAGATGTCAATGTCTCCATACCTAAATCTAAGCTGACGGTTATAACGGGCGTAAGCGGCAGCGGGAAATCTTCCCTCGCTTTCGATACGATCTATGCCGAGGGAAAAAGACGTTATCTGGACAATTTAACCGGCTCGGCAAGACTACAGGAGCAGTTGGAGCGGCCTGAATTCGATTCATTGCAGGGCCTCACTCCCACGATAGCGATAGAGCAGAAAAAAGGAAGCCAGAATCCGCGTTCCACAGTCAGCACCTTAACAGGAATTCTTGACTATTTAAGAATGCTGTATGCCGCAATCGGAATTCCGCACTGCCCCTATTGTGGGAAACGCTTGGCCAGGCTGAGCAAGAACAAAAACCAATGTCCTAACTGCGGGCTTTTTTTCTCCGCCTTGACCGCTTCTACTTTCAACCCCAATACCCATGCCGGGGCCTGTCATGAATGCAACGGACTCGGTTTTATTTATGAAATCGATCCGGGTTCGATTGTGATAAACGATAAGCTGTCTGTGCTGGACGGAGCCACGCTCTGGTGGGGAAAACTAAGAGGAAAGAAACCAACTGGGAACTGGTATGTAGGTGAGCTTTACGCGCTGGCCGATTTCATGAAGGTTGACCTGAAGCTTCCGTGGAACAGACTGCCGGAAGACTTTAAACATGCGATTCTTTATGGAACAGGAGACCGCATTTACCATTTCACGTACAATTCCCGCGGCAGGGATACGATCATTTCACGTCCCGCGGCGGGAGCGTTGACCCATATAACACGCCTTTTCAGAGAGTCAAAGGCGGCCGATAACGCTTACCGGCAATTTATGAAGGAAATCCCCTGTCCCGTTTGCAGCCGGGAACTGCTTTGCCTCGAAGCCCGCTATACAACCGTTTTGGGCTGGAGGCTGCCGGAACTTGCCCAAATGCCGCTCAAACAGCTCGTCGACTGGGCGAAAGGACTGGAAGACCAATTGCCCGATTCTGATCTTGAGAAAGCCAGGGATATTCTTCCAGAAATCGAAATGCGGCTGTCCAATCTGATGCAAGTCGGGCTTTCCTATCTTACCCTGAGCAGAACAGCGCCGAGCCTGTCCGGCGGAGAACTGCAAAGGGTACGGCTTTCCGGGCAACTGGGCACCGATCTGGTCGGCCTGACCTATATTCTGGACGAACCGTCTATTGGGCTGCATCCCAGGGATCACCGGTTGATGATTGATACCATGAAAAAGCTTAGGGATAAGGGCAACACGGTCATTGTCGTGGAGCATGACCAGGAAACCATGCTGGCGGCGGATTACATCATCGATGTGGGCCCCGGGGCCGGCATCTATGGCGGTCATATCGTCGCGGCGGGCAGCGTTGACGACATCGTCGGCAATCCCGCCTCCGTAACCGGCAGATATTTGCAGACCGACAAGACCCTCCCGCTGCGGAGCCCTGGCAAGCCGTCGCAGTGGCTTACTTTGTCCGGCTGTACGGAGAACAATCTGAAAAATATCGCGGTCAGGTTTCCGCTTCACTGCCTGTGCTGCATTACCGGAATAAGTGGCTCCGGCAAAAGCACGCTGGTTTTTGCTACGCTGATTCCCGCGCTGGGGGAGGCACTAAACCATCAACGCCTTACAAGCCGGAACTTTAAACAGCTTAGCGGCTTTGAGGAAATTGACGGCTTTATCCAGATGGACCAGACGCCTATCGGCAAATCCAGCCGCTCCGTTCCCGCGACCTACATCGGCGTATTCGACGACATCCGGAAGATATTTGCCGCGCAGGAAGACGCCCGGGAACTGGGGCTTGAGGAAAAACATTTCAGCTTTAATTCCGATGAAGGGCAATGCCCGACCTGTGAGGGCATCGGGCAGGTAAAAATTGCGCTTCAGTACATGGCTGATCACTGGGTTACCTGTCCCGACTGTAATGGAAAGCGGTACAAGAAGCAGGTTTTGGATGTAACCTATCGGGATAAAACCATAGTCGACATCCTGAATATGGACATTTCCCAGGCGATAGAGCTGTTTGCAGACCAAACGGAAATATATCGCGGACTGTCCGTTTTGGATGATGTGGGTTTGTCGTATGTAAAGCTCGGACAAAGCACAACGACGTTCAGCGGCGGCGAGGCTCAACGTCTGAAGCTGGCTAAGGAACTGAGCGGCAAGCAGAAAAAACATATGCTTTACATTCTTGACGAACCGACGACCGGACTTCATTTTCAGGATATAGAAAGACTGATCGGGATATTCGGCAAACTGGTTGCGGCAGGCCACACGGTGCTGATTATTGAGCATAACCCGGATATTATCCGTGCGGCGGATTGGATTATTGATATGGGGCCGGAAGGCGGAGATCTCGGCGGAACCGTCATCGCGGCCGGAACACCGGAAAAACTGCGTGGGGATTTAAACAGCATAACCGGAAAATACATTTAGGAGGAGCAGGTATGCTGGTTAAATTAAATCGTGACAGCTGGCAGTTTAAGCTTTTTGCCTATATGACAAGTCAGGGTATATCCCTGCTTGGATCAACAATTGTTTCCTTCGCGGTCATCTGGTATGTAACCTTAAAGACGGGTTCGGGAATTGCCGTGGCGGGAATAACAATAACCACCTTTCTTCCCCAGGCGCTGGTCATGCTTTACGGCGGCGTTCTCGCGGACCGATATCCGCCCAAAAGAATTGTTATTCTTGCAGATTCATTTGTCGCGTTGTCAACGCTGATACTTGCCATCCTCTTTATGTCAGGTGTCGATGATATCGGCTGGATATTTTTCTTCAACTGCCTGCGTTCGCTTGGCTCGGGCATACTGCTGCCCTCGATAAAAAGCATGCTGCCGCTTTTTGTGCCCAATGAAGAATTGATGCGCGCAAACAGTATCTATACAAGCATTTGGTTCGTAATACAGCTTACCTCTCCCGGACTAAGCGGCATCGTTATGAGCCGTCTCTCGATGACGGGTGTATTCTTTACAGATGTAATGACGGCAGTCATCGGCGTTTTACTGCTTTCCGCAATATCCATGCCGCCGCGTGAAAGCGGGAGAAGCGGAAACAATCCGGTCGATGATCTGAAATCCGGAGCGATATACATCATAAAAAACCGTTCCCTAAAAAATAGCATCATATTCTACAGCATTTTTTCTTTTCTGGTCGTACCGGCCTCACAACTGACAGCGCTTTTAGCAACGCAAACCTTTGGAAATGAGATTTGGATACTAAGCACCATAGAAACGGCGTTCTCGATCGGCGCTTTGCTGGCCAGCCTGCTTATGATTTATAAAAAGCTTAAAATAAGGCCGTTTAGATTGATCGGTTTTTCCGCGGTATTATTTGGGCTGGTCATGGCATCGCTTATTTTCAGCAAAAACCTGATCCTGTTTATCGGGCTGATGCTGGTAATGGGGATAGGGAGCCCTCTTTACTACACACCGCTGACTACATACATACAGGAAATAACGGATGAACAGTATATGGGGCGCACATTTTCATTCGTGGATCTTTTTTCATCCCTGGCCACTCCATTGGGAATGCTGCTATTTGGACCCCTTGCAGAACTAAGCATTATACTGCCGTTTTTAATCCCCGGAGTTTTACTTATTGTTCTTGGATTACGGGCGAGCAAGATAAGCTGATATACATTTAAATTTGCACGCGGTTTCGGCAATAAATAAAATGAAAGTGAGGTGACGAATATGCCGTTTAATGAACTTAAAAGTGAGGTGACGAATATGCCGTTTAATGAACTTAAAAGTGAAGATGAAAGCAAAATATATAGCGCATTGACCAAAATTACGAAATCCATGGATACATGGGAATCTTATATCCCTATGGTCGGTGGGCTTCTTAATCACATGTCAGATAAAATCAGAGCAAAGGCTCTGTGGCAGTTAGGTGAAATGGGATTACTGTATCCAAATCGTGTGGAACCATTCATAGCACAAATTGTGGCTATGTTGCATGATAAAAATAGCCTTATAAGGCAAAGAGCGGTTTGTGCTTTGGGAAGAATAGGACGAGGAAGAATTGAATTGATTATGCCGTATTTTGATGAAATAATGAATACCGCTAATGATTCAAATTCCGAAGTGCGTATGAATTTGATTTGGGCGTCAGGAAATATAGCAACAAATTCTCCAACCGTCTTTGAAAAATCAATGGACTTATTTTTAAAATTTTTGGACGATAAATCAATCCGTGTGAGAATGGAAGCTCCCGAAATATTTAGGGTTATTGGGAAGCGGAAACCAAATTATGTACTGCCATACTTGGATAAATTAAAATATTTATCAGAAAACGATGAGGATAAAGTTGTTAGGGCTCATTCAAATGGTGCGATAAAAGCAACGCTAAATCAGATTGAAAGGTTCTAACGGAATTGTCGATTGATTCCATAATCTGGGGGAAATATAATATGGTTAGAATTTACTGCAAGGAGTATTTTCATGAACCTGAACCCTTATGAAATAAGAGATAGGTGCCGCAGAAACTTAAACAAATACACCATCGAGGCGTTCTCTTCGATTCCCCCAATCGATAAGCCATTGATACTGGACATGGGATGTGGAACCGGAGTACCGACACTGGCTTTGACGAAAATAAGCAATGGCAGGATTTATGCCGTCGATTCGGATGATTCCTGTTTATTATGGTTGGAAGAAAAGGTCAAGGCATTAAACTGTGCTGACCGGATTAAAGTAATCCATGCTTCTGCATTTGATGAAAATCTATTTTCGGAGAAGTTCGATATTGTCCTGGCTGAAGGCTTGCTGAATGTAATTGGTTTTGAACAAGGCATGCCAGTGTTGATAAAGCACTTAAAAGACAACGGGTATTTGATCATTCACGATGAATTTAAAAGCGGCGGAGAAAAGCGAGCCCTATTTAAAAAATATAATTTGGAGCTGCTGAACTCATTCGTCTTGGATGAGAATGTGTGGTGGGATGATTATTACCGCTGTTTGGAGAAATCAATTAGTAAAGAAAATGAAGAATTATTCGAAAGAGAAATCAATGAAATAATTCAGTTTAAAAAGAACCCGGAAATATTCAGGTCAATATATTATGTCCTGAAAAAATAATAAGCATGATCGGCAAGTGTGCGAGTAGCTGCGGCCTTATGGACTGACGCGCTACCTCTTCCGACCTCAATGAACTAAACGTTAACATACTGGAGGGGTGTTATGATGCGTATATTGGTGTTAAACGGTAGTCCGCATAAAAATGGAACTGTAGCTACTCTACTCAAAGGGATTGTTGACGGAATTTCCAAAAATTATGAAGTGGAATGGATTGATTGATACGATCTTACAATTAGGCCCTGTATTGCATGCATGAAATGTCGTCCGGATAAGAAATGTGTCCTGCCACAAGATGATGGTCATATAGTTGGAAATAAAATTAGAAATGCTGATGGCCTTGTAGTGGGGACACCAACTCACTGGGGGAATATGAGTGCTCAACTGAAAATTCTATTTGATAGAAATGTACCTATTATTATAGGAGAAAAACCTAACGGGATGCCTTTGCCACTTCAAAAAGGGAAACCGGCGGTTATAGTAACTGCTTGTACCACCCCTTGGCCTTTCAACTTTATTGCAGCCGAGAGTAGAGGGGCAATTAGAACGGTTAATGAAGTATTACGTTATGGAGGATATAAACTTTTAGGTAAGGTTGTTAAACCCGGAACCAAGAATAAACCGGAAATTTCCAAAGAATTATTAAGCAAGGCCAAAATCCTAGGTAGCCGATTTTAATTTATTTTAAGGCCAGCGTTGGCAAAACAAATTAACGATATTCGGATTATCTTAACTAAAAACAGTTTTCCCGGAAGTAAATTATATTTTCGTGAACCGAACCAAAGTTATAAAGCCCAATGTAAGGAGGATAACATATGTCAAATTTATTTCCAGAGCCTATTACCAGACTTCCAGAAGCAGATATGCCTTTTTCCAATTATCGAGCATATCTTTCTCAAGGAGAGAATCACCAAGTAATTTTCATGCAATTTAATGAGGATATTAATTTGCCAGAACACTCGCATGAAAGTCAATGGGGCATTGTGCTTGAAGGCAAGATTGAATTAACGATAAATGGTATAAAAAATATTTATACTAAAGGCGATAGATATTTTATTGAAAAAGATGTGAAGCACTCCGGAAAAATATTTGCTGGCTATGCTGATATTACTTTTTTTAATCAAAAGGATAGATACAATGCAAAACCGAAAGCACAGAAATGAACAGCTTGCAGATGCCGTTTATAAGCATAACCGAAGCTGACAAATTCTAATTTGGCGGATAGACATGCGTAGCTCAATATTTATTAAACTGGAGGTATCTAAAGTCGTGATACGTGAAATTGAAAAACAAGACCTTAATAACCTTTTACTTTTATATACTCAGTTACATAATGATCCCATTCCAGAAAATAGCTACGTACTCAAAACACTTTGGGAGAAAATATTAGCCGATCAAAACCACCACATTATTGTCGCGGTTGACGAGGAAAAGATTGTTTCATCCTGCGTTATCGTAATCGTTCCAAATCTTACACACAATCAGCGTTCATATGCTTTGATCGAAAATGTCATAACTGATATCTCTTATCGTAGGAAAGGCATTGCAATGGCATGCTTGAATTATGCGAAAGAAATTGCGTTAAAAGAAAACTGCTACAAAATTATGCTGCTAACCGGATCAAAGGAGAGCGGTACACTGCAATTCTACGAAAGAGCGGGTTTTAATTGCCATGATAAAACTGCATTTATCCAATGGCTTAACCTTTAAACATGATGAGTATAATACGAACCAAACCAAACAAATTCCAATTTGTTACACAGCTTAGACTTCGGATTATTTATATAGCGTGAAGGAGCGGATCATATGCAATACGGGCCAGAAACTTAAGGTTGGTCATGCCTTCCACAAGATGAAACATGACCTGATGGACGCTATCCGTTCCCTGCACCAAATTAAATGCTTGTGGTTACTTGGATGCTTAAAATGATAGATAAAGACTTAACTTCGTTTTGTGGCTTATGGTGTAATGACTGCATCCCTGCAAATGAAAAATTGTATGCATTGACATCAGAATTGTATCAGTTGCTTACGGATATCAATTTTAAGGACTATGTAGATTTTAAGTCTAAAAAAGTGGCCGAGTTTAAGGACTATGATATATTTATCAATGTTCTAAAGGCTTTTGACAAGTTTCATTGTTACCATTATTGCCGAAAAGGACCTTGTTCGGAAGCCGGGTGCGCTCAATCCTGTGAAATTCGTGTTTGTGCAATTGAAAAAGGACTTGAGGGCTGCTGGAAATGTGATGAATATTCCTCATGTGAATATATAGCCAAAATGCAATTATTCCATCCTGATATAAAACATAACTTAGCTATGATTAAAGAGCTTGGTATAGATAATTGGAAAGAACGTAGGGGCAGGCACTATAATTGGAGCAAGTAATATATAGATTATGAGCATAGGACTACACCGCTATTATGCTATAATGAACAAAATCAAAGGATCTTCGGAGGTGTTATCTTTGGAATTGAGATTACAATCCAGCAACATTTCGGAGTACCTTGAGCAGACAAAAACTGTTGATTATAATCATCCATTAGTAATAAAAGCAGCAAAAGAATTATCCACTAATATTTCTAATGAAATTGAATTAGCGATAATTATTTATGAATATGTACGGGATAAAATATCTCATTCCGCAGATATTGAAGGGAAAGCTGTGACTTGTTGCGCTTCAGAAGTACTGAAAATGAAAGAAGGTATTTGTTATGCAAAATCGCATTTGCTTGCAGCATTAATGAGATGTAATGGAATTCCATGCGGTTTTTGTTATCAATTACTTCGTCTTGAAAATGAAGAATCCCCATTAGTAATACATGGTTTGAATGCAATTCATTTAAAATCAATTAATAAGTGGATTAGATTAGATTCAAGAGGAAATAAGTCGGGCGTAAATGCACAGTTTTCACTGGAGAAAGAAAAATTAGCATTTAATATTCGAGATGAATTCGATGAAATAAATTATCCCATAATTTTTTCAAAACCTGATTTTAATGTTATTGCCGCACTTGAAAATAGTAAGTCTCTTTATGAATTGTGGGCTAATTTACCAAGCGCTTTATATACTAAGATATTATAAGTAAATTCTAAAATACCGGTATCTTTTTTGACCTATCTTTCCAAAAAGCCTTGAAACAGGCACGTTTCAGGGCTTTTCCTTTTCCATCAAAGCTATCCTTTGTTATCCTGTTATCAGGAATTGCGGCAGTTTTTTTGTAAATCCGTCCCCGAACATCTATACATGGTTTTGCCAATCAGGACGCTTCATGCCAGGAATAGGAGCGCACCGCAAGAATAAAGAACAGGACAATCTCTATACCTGCTGCTACCGGGATAATATACGGCGTCCAGACACTGATCGGCCCAAGCGGCAAAAAATTAAATTCGGTCAGTTCAAAGAAAAAGCTGTTCCTAAGCCCAACTCCCCCCGATGGCAGGCATAACCTAATCCAATTTTCAATATTGGCACCGCTTCCGGCGAAAGACAAAATCGTAGGCAGTAAGCAACCGCCAATAGCAAGCCCCAACACGGTAATCGGATTTTTGAATTTGGTTGAAAGAAAGAGTGTAAAGCAAACCGTCGCAAGGAATGTAAGCAGGCCGGAAAAGACAACCAGCGTATTGGCTTCCCCTACGGTAAGCGGGACAAAGGAAATTGCCGAAAACGCCAGTTGCAGCGTTGCTTTCAGGCTATCCCAACCGAACGCGGCGTATGAAATCAAGATAAACGCAGTTACACAAACCGCAAAAATCGTGGTAGTAAGCAAAATGGCAGACAACAGCTTTACAACCGCCAAACGCCGCCGCCCATGCTTTGTGCAACGCAAAATATCATCCGCGCCGCTTTGGTAGTCAGCGGAAAAGATAGGAGCGGCAATGACTGTGCATAGCATAACCAACAGGAAAATGCACATGGTAAGATACTCCGACGTGTCGCTGTCCCCAATGCCATACACATAATAGAACGGCACTTTTACTTTCTCGTTCATGGTAAGAGCCTGTTTGACAGCATCGGGAGAATCTTTATACTCCTGTGATAAGTAGCCCACAAGCCGCTCTGTGCGTTGTTCGTAGAAATTGGCCGCTTCTTCCGGAGAAATCTCATACAGTGGTACAGGGATGCCGGTGGATTTATCCACATATACCTCACGGATGCTATTCAATATCGCATTGATTGGCGCTAATTTTTGATAGTATACGTCTTTTGGTATAGCCTCCATCTTTGCTCCAAAGGTTTCGTATACCTCATGATAGGTTGCAAAGACAGTTCGTATTCGTTCCGGCGTAAGCTCTCCCTCAATAGGTTTCAGCATTTCCTGGTTGGCCTGTATTGCTTCTCTGCCGGACAGCCTTACTTCCGTGCCGTTTTCGTCAAGGTTCCAATGGCGCGCAAAGGAGATAACCAAAAGGGCCATTACAACCGACAGCAGCAGCGCCCCCGCCGCCAGTATCCATGTAGAGCGGGTTTTCGCCACCCGTTTGAGTTCCAGCGCAATCATGCGGTTCATACTGCATCCTCCTTGACGGCTTCCTCGCCACGGAACAGCCAGAGATATAAATCCTCAAGACGCGGGGCGGCGGTCTGTGAATCCGGCAAACTCGGACTTTCCGAAACATACCGTACCGATACACGCCCGCCTTCTTCATTGCGAACAGTCACAACCCGGACGGTACGCTCATAATGATGAAGCTGTTCCGCTGGAATCGTGCCTTGCCATACCTTGCCGTCCATCATTTTTACAAGCCCGTCCGTGGTGTCAACCGCAATAATTTGTCCGTCCTTCATAATGGCATTGCGGTTGGCAATATACTCAACATCAGAAACGATATGAGTAGAAATCAAGACAATACGCTGTTGTGCAAACTCCGATAAAATATTTCGGAAGCGTATGCGCTCGCCGGGGTCAAGGCCGCTGGTAGGTTCGTCTAATATCAGAATATCCGGGTCGTTCAAAAGCGCCTGGGCAATCCCTACCCTGCGTTGCATCCCACCCGACAGCTTGCGAATGTGCTTGTTGCGAACATTCGCAAGGGTTAGCCTGTGAAGCAGCTCGTCTATTTTCAAATTGGTTTCCTTTTTAGGCAAGCCTTTCAGCGAAGCCATATATCGCAGATAGTCCGCTACCGTAAATTCCGGGTAAAATCCAAAGGTTTGCGGCAGATAGCCAAAGATATCCCGGTAGGCTTCACCCAACGTTTTAATATCAATACCGTCGTACTGGACTTTGCCGGAAGTAGGCGTTAAAATTCCGGCTACCATCCGCATCAAGGTCGTTTTGCCCGCACCGTTCGCACCGAGAAGTCCCCATACGCCGGGGGTAAGCGTCAGGGTCACATTATTTACGGCGGTTTTATCCTTATACCGTTTGGTGAGGTCTTGAATCGTAAGCTCCATGGGTATAACTCCTTTTCGTGCTTTTATATCCCGCTCGGGAACAGGTCGAAGGATGCCGCCTTATCCAGCAGACGGTAAGTCCCTATTATGAGAATCACAGAGCATATCGCGCACAATACCCCCCAAACGGGGGCGGACGCCTGTTCATAAACCACTGGGGCAGTTTTGTACAACACAAACAGCAGCGCGGTTAAAGAGAAGCAAAAGGCTGTGCTGATAAAACCTTGCTGCCCGCTGTGCGCGTAGGCTTGAATAAACAAGCAGCCGCAACAGGCAATCAAATAGGGAAGCAACAAGTATAAAGCAATGCTTCCTGTGCCAAGTTCCGCCTTCGTACTTGCAAGAAGAAAGGAAACTGTAAGCAACAATACATTGCCAATACCGATAATGAAAATCCGAGCCAGCAATAGTTTGGGAATTGAAATACGCGCCGCCATTTCCGTTTCGAGCATTCTATACCGCACCGAACGTCCGATAAAAGGGATGCCGGTCATGGCGATAAAGACCGCAAAGCAGCCAAGCAATACCGGCAAATGGCGCGGTTCAAGATTAGAAACAGCCCCTGTATCCGTAAGGCCAAAGAGCCAGAAAGCGCACAGTAACATAAAGCCCTGCAACAGCCAAACGGTCGCGCCGACAAACCGTACCTGCCGCAACAGGAAGGCCGGATATTGGATGCGCTCCCGCTGTCTGCGGCCTTGGTATGCAACGCGGGCCTCCCGCATTGTTTGTGCAAAATGTTCTTCCGATATTCGCAAGGCTGGCTGGTCTTTCAGCGCGGTCTGTAATTTTAAACGCAGTTTTTTGTTCAACTATTTTTCCTCCTTACCAAAATCTCTTTCAATTCGTTTGAGTGCGCTTCGCAACCGGGATTGTATTGTACGCATCGGCACGTCGACCACCGCCGCGATTTCCCGGACTCTTAGCTCGTGTACAAAGCGCAACAATACAACTTCCCGTTGTTCGTCGGGCAATTCGCGCAGTAACCACACAAAATTTGCACCTGATTCAATCTGTTCCAAGTGACTGTCGTATTCCTGCAAATCATCCGGCAAGTGCTCCATAGTCTTTTTACGGCTATAATCAATGCACACATTGGCAGCGATTTTGTAAAGGTACGCTCTGAATTTGCCGCGATGGACATACGCATCAAGGTGCCGGATAGCTTTCAAAAAAGTATCCTGGGTTGCGTCCTCGGCCGTCTGCCTGTTCGATGTATGCCATAAGCAATAGCGCAGAATATCTGGATAATAAAAAGCAACCAGTTTATCCAGACTAGAAATATCGCCATCTTTGATTCTTTGCAGCAATTCATCTTCATGTAACAAGGTTAATCCTCCGGAAGATTCCCTCAAAATATACAACGTTCTCTGGTATCCAAAATGATTGAGGAATCTAAAAAATTTAATGTAAGATCATTTTTGGGTATATAAAAAATGCCCTATATAGTTTTTAACGCTTAACTGTCCCCAAAATGATTAACTATTCAAATTCTATTTTTATATTTTATTGGTTTTTATCGAAATGAAGAAATGCTAATAGGATTTATAAAACTACACAGGGTATTTTAATACATCGTTCAGCTTTTACGAGGTGACTTGTAAAATGATATAGGATGATATGATAATGTATAATAAAAGTAAATACGATTTTTCGGCTTTCGGGCGAGCCATAAAGGAAGCGCGGGAAAGCAAAGGCTGGACACGGGAACGATCGGCACAGGAAGTAGCTCTTGCTCCCTATTAATAACCATTAAATGATTTGATAAAAGCAACTGATAAAGAAGAAGATAAAGCAAAACCCGTCCCTGATTTGTAGATTGGAGGTTTATCGCATGAAAAAATATGTTTGTAGTGTCTGCGGCTATATTTATGACCCAGCAATAGGCGATCCTGATGGTGGTATTGCGCCGGGTACTTCCTTACAGGATATTCCTGATGATTGGGTTTGCCCAATCTGCGGCGCGGGTAAAGATATGTTTGAACCGGAAGAACCAGTTAATTCTTAAAACTCGGGAATTAAGGAAGAGAAGCCCATATTGATTGAAGATCTGGGTGGTTTAAAAAACAAGCATATCTTCATCAGATTCTTAAAGCTTATGTAGGCCATATAAAATGCAGGTTATATAATACCGTTGAATGCCAGCTTTAGGAATGGGGGTTCTTATAAAAAAGCTGATAAACAATAATGTTCATTGGGCCGGAAAAGTTGAGTCCGCCGCCGTGATAGTTACATCTTTGACGGTGCTATAATTATTTTTAACCAAAATATAAATGCTGTAATGACCAGTAACGGATCTATTACACAATACTCAAAGGTATAACCAGATTATGTTTCTGGTTACTGATCTGTACGGCACTTATATGAACATTAACCGCAAAACTGGCACGCATATTTTCACAGTTCACCACGTTCTGGGTGTCACCAAAGAAGCTGCTTCCCCGTTTATTTAGAATTAACGATTTATTTGATATTTTCAGAGCGTGGGCCGGGTAATGGGTATTGAATATTGACGAAATGCCCTTATTTTCAGCGAGCTCCCTAATGGTTTCCAGAATTATAAGCTGGTTTTTAAAGTCCAGGTTGGACTCGGGCTCATCCAATACCAGCAGAGACGGTTCCGCCGTCAGCGCCCGGGCAATCAAAACCATCTGCAGTTCACCTCCGCTGATGCGGCTGCAGTCCTTGCTTCTGAGATGGGCGATGCCAATGGTTTCCATAGCCTCTTCCGCTTTTTCGTAGTCTTCTTGGCCAGGCAGGCTTACTACCCCGATGTGGGCGCTCCGCCCCAGGAGAATCATCTCCTCAACGCTGTAAGCAAATGCTGAGCCTTTGGCCTGCGGCACATAGGCGATTTTCTGCCACAGTTGGCGATGCGGCATAACGGTTATGTTTTCCCCATCCAAAAAGCTTCCCCCCCGGCCCCATTTCAACAAACCCATCATGCATTTTAACAGCGTGGTTTTTCCCACCCCGTTGGGGCCGAGAATAGCCAGCACATCGCCATCGCAGATAGAAAAATCAATATTTTTAAGAATTTCTTGCCCTTTCGCATACCCGAAACTTCCGTCACGAACCTCAAAAATCACATCCATGCACCTCCGGTTCTTCTAAGCAGATAGATAAAAAAGGGAGCGCCTACCGTCGCCGTGAGAATAGATACCGGTATCTCCGCAGCACTGGCACTGCGGGCAACCGTATCGATTACCAGCATAAAAACGGCGCCCAAACTGATACTGGTCGGGATAACAAAGCGGTTATTGCTCCCCAGCAGCATTCTGGCGATATGAGGAATCAAAAGCCCAACCCATCCGATCTGCCCGCACATAGAGACCGCGGATACGGTGGTCATGGTCGCCGCAACTACAATGAGCAGGCGCAGCCGCTTGACATTTACACCCATGGAATGCGCCTCATCCTCACTGAGAGACAGTACATTCAACTTCCAGCGCAAGGCAAATATCAGGACAATTCCTACAATGATAAAAGGAATCCCTATTAACAGACTTTCATAAGTTATGCTGGCCAGGCTCCCCATCAGCCAGTAGGTAATGGAGGGTAGTTTATCCTCGGGGTCGGCCAGGTATTTAATCAATGATACGAAAGCCTGAAACATTGACGATATGACGATTCCGGACAAAACCATCATAATAACGGTTGCCTTGCCGCGCAGCTTACTTATGGAATAAGTCAAAAACACCGCCAGGAGTCCCATCAATAGGGCTACCATCTGAATCCAGAGCAAATTGTCCCACACCAGTAGGGCCAGCACCGCCCCAAAGGATGCCCCGGCTGCAACCCCTAAAGTATCGGGAGTTGCCAGCGGGTTGGTAAACAGGGCCTGAAATGACGCTCCGGCTACCGCCAGTCCTGCCCCGCATAATAAGGCCAGTATTATGCGGGGCAGGCGAATGCTGATGATTACGCTGTAACTCTGGGGATCGACGGATTTGCTGCCATAAACCAGGCTATTATAAAGGACCTGGAAAGAGTCCCCGATTGTCAGTGAATATCTCCCCACGCCAATACAGATCAAAGCCGTCAGCAGGGGAAAGATCACCAGTATGATCCCCCCCAGCACGTGGCTCTTTTTTAAAAGGGCCATTGATTATACTCCATCCGCCGCTTCCCTGGCCGGATTGAATATCTTCTTAACCTGTTCATCGGTAAGATCGATATTATAGAATTCTTTATAGTAGTCTTTGGTGGTTTGCTCTAGGTTGATATCCTTAAAAAGTTCAGGATGATTGGACTTGGCCTGGAACCAGAGACTGAGCGGAGAATCGGAGGAAGGCGGATACCACCTGTACATCCCCAGCGGGTATTTGTAGACCCGGCCTTCCTTTACAGCCTTGACGCCGCTCCAGTCATGTCCTTTCAGGGCCTGGTTGTTATACAGGTCTTCCGGCAGATACTTACTGAAATTGGTTATGTAGATGATATCCGGATTCCACTCATACACCTGTTCCATATTGATATCGGCCATGCCGTTAAGCGAAGAGGCTACATTGACTGCGCCGGTAGCTTCGCACCAGAATTGTCCGAAAAAATTGCGGCCCGAGGTTTGGAATTGGGTGTCGCTGTATTTATACAATATAAGCACCCGGGGTTTATCCTTTTCCGGGATATCTTTGACTCTGGCCTGAATCTGATTGTAAACATCCCTGCCGTATTCGGTGATGCCGGCGGCTTTGTCTTCCTGTTGGAAAATCTCCCCCAGAAGCTTTACCCAACTATTGACCGTTTCGACGGTGTTGTATTGGGCAATGGTGGTGCTAAAGCCGACCGCTGGTATACCCGCTTTCTCCAGTATTTCTTTTTCGGCGGTATTGGTGGCACTGTAGAAAACCACATCCGGCTGCAGTTTCATAAGCTCCTCGATATTAATTTGGCCGTTCTGAATAAAAGCCGTTTCCACGTTTTGCACCTCTGGAGCGACACTGGACAGCATGGAATATTTGGCGGCACTCAAAGACGCGGGATGCATGCCGACCAGCTTATCGGCAGAGCCCTGAAAAAGCACGTATACGGAGGGTAACGGCCACAACGAGGTAATAACCACCCTTTCTATTTTATCCGGAAGCTCCACTGTGTTGCCGGCCTGGTCGACAATGGTGCGGGTGTTCTGGGGTGTCCCGCCGGCCGTTGGGCTCGCCTCATTTTTCGAGCAGCCTCCCATTGGCGTCAGAAATAAACATAAAATAGCGAGATAGACCCATAACTTTTTCATTTACATTACTCCTTTCAAAAGATTCATAATTTTCTCTCCTGCCAGCTCAGGCGGCTCATGCCAATGTATCTTGCTGGAAACCGCAATATGAGACAGCGGAATAAACCGCAGCGGCCGGCGAATTAGTTCCCTTAGGAGCGGGTCACCGATAATATGGGTGTATTTCCCGCTGTTTATAGCACTTATTATGGCTTTTTCCGATGCCAAGACCATGTCAGATGCAGCGGCAAGCTGAGGAATCTTATTAAACGGGCATCCGATATCGCAGCCAATTAGCCCAAAATCATTATACAGGCAGGCTCGCAGAGAATGCATGGTAACTTGCTCGCCTATGAGCAGCAAGTGGGCATTAGCTGCCGCCGGTACCTTATTGATCATGTTTTCCCCTGTTTGCTCGGCCTTTTCAAGGAGCTGGCATAGCTTTTCAGCTTGTTTTTTTCCCATCGGTTGACCAATCACAAAAGGAGTCCCGAAAGCCTTGTGAAAATGCTCCGCCAGGGCCAAACCGCTTGCCGAGAGGACCACGTTTACCGCTGCGGCACTGCTATGGCATATTTGTTCCATATCGCAATCCATAGCAAAAGTCGATACGACCTCAGAACCGCGCAGTTCAAATTCGCGGCAAAAGTCCCTTAAGTTGTGGCCGGCGCCCAAGTCAAGCGGAGTAGCTCCCAGCAGATTGATCGTATGCGGCTTTTTCCCATGGGCCTGGGTTACAAAACGCCGGGCCAAGGCCAGGAATGCATCTGCCGCTCCCCGATCATAATATTGCAGTCCGGTGGTAGCGAACCCCAAAGTCGGGATTCCGGTTCGCACCTCGATTTCAGCAGCGATGCCCTTGATATCGCTGCCTATAACCATGGGCACCGGACTGCCCAACATACAGATAAATTTGGGCTCAAGTTCTGCCGCAGCCGCAGCGATATTTTCTATAAATTTGCGGTCGTTGCCCAAAATCGCGTCTATTTCCCGTAAGGCCGAGCAATATACCAACGACCCCGAATCATACCAGCGCGGCTCGTCATAGCCGGTATAATTGCCGGTACAGCCGGATGCGTCGTGGATTACCATCATTCCTCCCAGTTCAAACAAGGCCGAGCATACGCCTGAATAATCCGGGGAAAAAGGAGGCAATCTAACCGCCAGTTTATGCATATCACAACCTCCATAATAATTTAAAACTGTTGGGGCCGAATTAAATGACCAGGCCGTACCGGTTAAGCAAGGAACGCAGATCGCTGCTTGCCTGTGACGCTGAAACCAGCCTTTGCATAAGCCTTTCTATACCCTTATAGCCATAAAGGGTTTCATCATTAACCAGATCAACGATGAATCTGGCTCCGGTCAAATAAGCACCTTCAAAACCAATGGCCAGACACTCCCGGTCATACTTGCGCACAACCGGGGAGCGCGGGTGCTCCGGCTGTATAATTTTGACACCCGGCGCGTTTTCAGCAAGCCACAAGTAGTTTTTCATTTCTATGGGAATGCACTGCTGCGCATAAACTTTCTCAACCTTGAATCCAAAGGAACACAACAGCTTGGCCAGCGAAAAGGGGCGGATGGTTGCCGAGGAGTCGATAATAACCGGCAAATTCCCGACTCCTGCTTTTGCCCGTAAAATCGCACTGATCGCATCTTGTCTGGGCTTGGATAAATCCATCTCCATTTGAAATCTTGCCAGGATCTGCTCATAATTTTGTTCAATCTCGGCAAAATCATAACTTACCGGGGCATACACATAGTCTATTCCATGGGCTTCTTTAACCTCGGCGGCCGCAGCCAGTCCAACCGGGGTCGGGACAATGTTGATGCTTGCCTGAGCCAATTTTTGAAACTCGGCATAGGTTCTGCACTCCGATATGTGGTAAGTTTCAGTGTATCCGGCTGCAGCCAAAACCTCGTACACTTCGCTGCCTTTCTCAATACTCACATTGTTGCCGTAAAAAGCCGCGGCGTGTTTGAGCTTTGGCTTGGCGGAAACTTCTAAAAGCCCGTATATTTTCCGCTGTATATTCACCGGTGGCGGCAGCTTGCTGTCCAGGGTAATGGGATTCATATGGCATACGGTAAAACGCATATCCCGATGACGGCTACGCAGCAGATGCAGGAACGCATTATGATCCGTACCCAGCAAATCATCCAAACAGCTCACAAAAATCATGAGCACTTTGGGTTTGAAATCCAGGGCCTTGAGAAGCTCGTCAACCGCTTCGCCAATGAGCTGTTCATATCCGCCTGACACTATGTCCGCTTCATCAATGTATAAGTAAGAAAGACGGTGCTTAAACCCTTGTGCAATAGCACCAATAGCGCCATGGCGCCCGCAGGCGAACGGACAGACAAAAAGCTGATAGCTTTCCGGCACCAGCATGCCCGTTCGAACGACTCCCCAGCCTCCGTGGGAAGGTGAGCAATACCTTAGCGTATCGGTAAAACACGATGACCAATCCGCTGATTGTTGCCTGGTCAATTGCATGGTTCGCACACCTCCAACATCTTTTGGGCCAGCTTCCAGTATTCCGCGGCCATAGAACTGCCAGGAAATGCATTTATCACTGTAGTATTTTGCTCCTCGGCCTGCTGCACATATGTACTGCGGCTGAGAACACTGATAATTTCGCTGTCCAGCTCACCGGCCAACTCAGCCACCTGCTCGTACTCATTGGCAACGCTGCGGGTATTGAGAATGATCCCCGCCAGACGCGCATATCCCCGATTTTTGAAATTCCGAATGGCCGCTGCAATATTTGCAGCGGCGTAAAGAGACATTTTCTCACCCGATGTAACAATAAATACGTCGCGCGCGTAGCCTTCCCGAATAGGCATGGCAAAGCCGCCGCACACCACATCTCCCAGCACATCGTAGAGAATAATGTCGGGCTTAAACACAGCGTAAGCCTGAAGCTCCTCAAGTTTCTCAAAAGCGGTGATGATTCCTCGCCCCGCACATCCTATACCGGGAGTCGGGCCTCCCGCTTCTACGCACAAAACACCTCCCGCTCCTTCGAATATAATATCGCTTAGAGTGATTCGCTCCGGGTGGGAACGTATCGCATCCAGGACGGTAGGAATACCGGCTCTTCCGCTTAGACTACTGGTGGAATCAGCCTTAGGGTCACATCCGATTTGCAGGACTTTATACCCCATGCGCGTCCATGCCGCCGCCAAATTGGACGCGGTCGTCGATTTGCCTATCCCGCCCTTTCCATAAATCGCAATTTTATGCACAGTGACAATCCCCCCGTAATATCCTTAAAATAGGTATAAAATTTATCCAAAAAGTTAAGCCTCCCAGTTTGAAATGTTAACCCCCTAAGTTAGAATGTCCTAACATTTGCGTTATAAAAATGCACTCGTTAAAGCGCCCGTATTGTGACGCGCCATTGGCGCCAGCGCTCATTGCCGTAACTACCGGCTAGCCGGATTACCGCTCAAGAATGCGTATGATTCAACAGTTCAGACATTCTCCCCAACTTGCTTTTGATTGTGATGCGGTCAATTTTTATTCTATGTACACCCAGGTTGTTCAAGACTTCTTGGAGCTCTTCGTCATTTAGGGCGTTAAGCGGTTTTTGGCTATTTATGCTGATCAAGAAATCGATTACTGAATCCAGGCGTTCTAATGTCTCACGCATCATCTTTCCTTCTGTCTTTTCGTTATTGGGCTAAAACCGCTTTCTTTCTGAAATAAATCACAAATATGCTGAACATAATCTTCCTCTGATTTTCTTATTGATCCACAAGCAAGACTAGTCTTTAGCATCCGAATTCAATTGCCTCCCAAAAGTTAGTAAGTTCTAACTTTTGTACTAAAAAAATAGGCTCCCGGGAAATACTTTGATATTGATTATCAATCTCATATTATCGATATTTTGAATTTTTGTCAATAGTTTCTTCGACATGGATTGCCCAAGTCGAAAAGCAAGGTCAAGGTTGTTCTATGCACACTTTCTCTTTTATATGGTTACATAAATTGCAGCAGATTTGCTAAGGCATTAAACGGGAACTTCAGATGTTGTGCTATCGGAGCAGCGAAAAAAAATATGGCCCATCAGGAGTTAGAAACAATCAAAAACAATTATATAGGTTGACGGTAAAAGTTAGAAGTGATAAACTTTTTATAAATTAGAATCCTCTAACTTGGGTGGGAGATGAACATGATGTCATTATCAAAGGGAAAGGTAAATACCGCGTATACTGTGAATTGTGTTAAAACTGACCGCGAAGATATTCGCGCGTTTTTATTTACGCTGGGTTGTTATCCTGGTGAAAAAGTAACGATTATATCAAAATTGGCGTCTAATTATATCATTAACATTAAAGATGCAAGGTACAGCATAGACGAGGACTTAGCCAACGCCATTATGGTATAAATAAGCCTATTAGCCTATCAATAGGGGTGATGCGGCCAAAAAGTTAGATAGAGCTAACTATTTTATAAGGAGGGAAATCATGAAAATCGCTTTAGCAGGAAATCCCAATAGCGGAAAAACAACATTGTTTAATGCTATTACAGGTAACGTCGAGCACGTAGGAAACTGGCCCGGGGTTACCGTGGAGAAGAAGGAAGGTGATGTTAAACAGAATCTTAACCCACGCAAAGAAGACCTGGTGGTAGTGGACCTGCCCGGCGCCTACTCCATGTCTCCCTATACAAATGAAGAGTCGATAACCAGAGACTTTGTCCAAAATGAAAAACCTGATGTGATCATCAACATTGTTGACTCGACCAATCTAAGCCGAAGCTTGTTTTTTACGACCCAATTATTAGAATTAGGCATACCTGTCGTCGTTGCACTAAACAAAAGTGATTTGACCGAGAAAAAGGGCAATACGATAAATGTTCCCGCCCTGAGTGACGCGCTTAAATGCCCCGTTGTTCAAACCATATCCACAAACTCGGCCAATAACGGTTTGCTTGAACTGATAGATGCTGTGATAACGGTTGGCAAGTCAAACAAAAAGCAAACCGCCCCTAATATCGGAGGTGCCAAAAAAGCTGCGACCAAGGAGGAATTTGAAAAAGTTGATAAAAAAAGATATGCATTTGTAAACGATATTGTTGCAGAAGTTGAGAGAAGAAAGGTAAGCTCGGAACACCAAACCGTACAAGACAAGGCTGATCGGCTCATCGCTCACAAGTGGCTGGGAATTCCCATATTTGCAGCAATAATCTGGCTGGTGTTTTCAATTTCTCAGTCATGGGTGGGACCCTGGTTTGCAGATACTTTTGTCGGCTGGATAGACTTGTTTTACGAAGGTGTAGCCTCGCTTCTGGGCGAAGATGTGAACCCGGTGGTGGGGGCCTTGCTGCTTGATGGCATCATTGGCGGGGTAGGGGCTGTTATCGGATTTTTGCCGCTGATTATGGTGTTGTTTTTCTGCCTGTCATTATTGGAAGACAGCGGATATATGGCTCGGGTAGCGGTTGTTTTTGACAGATTCTTGAAAAAAGTCGGATTATCCGGTAAATCGATCATACCGATGATTATTGGTACCGGCTGTGGTATACCCGGTATTATGGCAACCAGAACAATTAAAAACGAAAGACAAAGGCGCACCACTGCCATGTTAACGCCATTTATGCCTTGTGGCGCCAAACTCCCGATAATTGCACTTTTCGCTGGTGTTTTCTTTAGCGAGAACAGTTGGGTTGGAACGTCAATGTACTTCCTGGGAATTATCGTAATAATTTTAGGCGCATTAATTATAAGAAGAATCACGGGAGATAATTCCAGGTCATATTTCATCATGGAGCTTCCCGAATATAGGTGGCCAAGCCTAAAGAGAGCGACGATATCCATGTTGCTGAGAGCCAAAGCATTTATTGTCAGAGCGGGTACAATTATTCTGGTTTGCAACGCTGTCGTGCAAGTATTGCAGACATTCGACTGGCAATTCCAGGTAGTTGCAGAGAATGCACCGGAAACAAGCATACTGGCAAGCATTGCTTCCCCCCTGGCAGTATTATTTGTACCACTGGGCTTTGGTCTGTGGCAGTTTGCGGCAGCGGCAGTAACAGGATTTATTGCCAAAGAAAATGTAGTCGGTACTTTAGCTGTCTGCTTCAGTGTAACGAACTTTATCGATGTTGAAGAATTAGCACTGGTCGGAGGCAGCGCAGAAGTAAGTACGATATTCGGTATTACTGCGGTAGCCGCGCTTGCTTATCTGGTATTTAACCTCTTTACACCACCATGCTTTGCGGCGATAGGCGCTATGAACTCTGAAATGGAATCGCCTAAGTGGCTTTGGGGCGCGGTCGCTTTCCAATTGGGTATGGGTTATGTATTGGCTTTCCTAGTATATCAGATAGGTACTTTAGCTACTACGGGTACATTAGGTGAAGGGTTCATCGGGGGGCTAATCGCCGTGGCTATTATAGCAGGGTGTGTTGTTTACTTAATGAACAAAGGCAGTAAAGATACACAGGTATATGACGCCGGAATGCAGTCGGTGCAATCATGAGCACGGTTGATTTTATAGTGATTGCGCTGGTAACTGCTCTCGTTGTCCTTGCCATATATAAAATTGTCAGGGATAAAAAAAGGGGGGTAAAGTGTTCCGGGTGCCCCGGGTGCTCCGATAAGGACTCCTGCAAATAGCGGCTAACCTTCTCCAATATGAGTTAATTATTGGAGGAGGTTTTTTTATCGATCATAATATTTTGCCAATCTATTCCCTTCATTTTCCTCTGTATGGTGGTTAAAGAATGATATGCTTCACTTAAGTGAAAGGGGTTATGACCGCATAAACTCCTGCATGGCCTGGATGGAATCGTTGCTGATAACGTGTTCGATCGCGCAGGCATCCTTGTCTGCAATTGCAGGATCGATATTTAATAATTTTATTAAAAATTCCCGAATGACGTAATGCTTTTTCGAAGTAAGTTCCGCCAGTTCAAGCCCGGCAGGAGTTAGGTATACTTCTCTATATTTTTCATTAGAGATCAGGCCTTTTTCGGAAAGGGTTGACATAGCGCTATTGGTACTTGCTTTGGTAACGCCAAGTCTTTCTGCGATATCCGATACTCTAGCACCTTTTCCGTCCCTTGATAGTTCATATATTGCTTCCAGGTAGTTTTCCATAGTAAACGTAAGATTTTGCAACCTTTTTTCCTCCATAATAGCGGCAATAGATAAGCCACCCCGTTTTTCTATTGCTAATTTAAATATAGCATTAAGTTTTCCTGGAATTGTGATTCCCTTGCAAAAAGCCTCGTTCTTATACTCGTAGAGGAGACTTGAATCTCCGATAAGATAAAGAAACGCCGATATGTGCACGGAGACTAAAGTCTCCTCTACCCAAAAAGCATCTAAATATACTTTTTACAGTGGAATTAATTATTTATTTTATACAATTTACAATTAAAGTATACAACGAAAGAATAATTTTTGCACAACATAGAAGATGAGTCATAGTATTAATATTAATAAATGAGCATCGGCGTGGACTCAAGCAATAATCTGTTGCTTATCATACTGAAATAAGCCACCAACTTTTGATAAAGTTAATGGCTTGCTTAAAAGGTAGTATTGCTTTTAAGGATTAATCCACATCATAACCAATGTCTTCTACTTTAGCCGCAATATGCTCTTTGGTGATCTTACTCGGATCAAATGTAACTAAGGCGACTTTTTCGGGTAAGCGAATATCTATTCCCTCGATTCCATTCACACCTTTTAATGCATCCTGAACATGGGCCGCGCAATGCTTGCAGTCTACACCGAACACTTTCATTGTTTCCATATTGATTCTCCTCCTTTTTTTGTATTTATAAATAAGGCAGGTTTATCCCCTGGCGCCTTTTCCAAAAACAGCCCCAAAGTTGGTAACAGCACATGCTTGTATCAAAGTATCAGCCCAAGCAAAATGCAACGCATTTTTATTGATATTAGATTATCTTGGGCCAAGGTATGCTTCAAAGCATACCCCCTGATCATGGATTTCCGCAGCTACCTCCTTGCGGCGTAGCGATAATGAATGCAATCAATGATAGTCAGAGACGTGCCCAAAGGTGCGGGTTATTCATAACCTTAGTCATCTCCCGCAGTAAACAGACTGCTCCCTCATAGCCATAGGGCAGCCGGGCAATGGATTGAATGGTTTTGAATCCAGCGCCAAAAGCCTCGCCATTCAGCCCTATAGCCAGATCAACCTTTAGCTTCTGCGCCGGAAAAGTTTCCAGGCCATATTGACTATTTAGGAATATTCTGGTTTGCGGTCTCCGAGCCGCTAACCAGGCAATATGCTCCTGGTCATCTTCCCCGGCCTCATCACTAAAAATATAGGGCACATTAAATCCATAGGCCACTAAAGCCCGGGCCAGCTCAAAAGGATGGGCATTAGCCGCTTCACCCACCGCCAAAGATATCGCCCCAAGTTGCCGGCAATAGAAGTTGATAGATTTTTCAGCTTCCTCGCGATAAGCAGCAGTAGGAAGTTTTACATCCAAAAAGGCTTCCAGCCGACAGTAGTTCTGAGAAATGCTATCCAACCCATAATAATGGGGAGCATAGCAATAAGGAATCCCCAGTGTTTTTTTTATATATTCTGCAATCGGTTGTACATCAGCTTTAATTAAAATATTGTAAGAGGAGTCCCCCAAAAGGCAAAATTCCTCAAAGCTGGGGCAAGCGGATATGTGCCGCACCGGGCCTATTCCGGCGGCAGCTATAGCACGAGAAAATTCACTGTTGCAGTCACAGCAGGCATCTCCGCCTATTACGTTTATTGCTTTTTTCCCGGGCCGCAATGAGGCCCAACAGATGTTTTTTCCCCCCCCAATTGCGGGAGGATTATGATACTTCAAGTCAAGCTGATCTTCTTTCATTTCATTTAAAACATGAATCAAGCGCCTCGCACCCTTTCCTAAGATATCGGTAAGTCGCCTTGATTGGGATTATCAATTGCATTTCATATCCTCCACCTGAACTTTTGATTAATCAGATACAAGTTTCGCGCCCAGCTCCCTGCAATCTTTAAGACCTTGTTCATCAGGCGTCTCTTCCAGGATAAGTCCTTTATCAACTAATATGCTTCCCGTATTTCTCATTCGGCTTTCCCAGTCTCGCATCCACTCACCCTCACCCCAGCCATAAGAACCGAATAAAGCCATAATTTTTCCTGTCATATCTTCCTTTTCCAGCTCTTGCACAAAGGGTTCCATTTCTTGTTCTTCCAGTTCTTCGGTTCCCATCGATGGGCAACCAAGTGCAACCGCATCCGCGCTTAACACATCCTGCTTGGAAGCTTCACTTACTTCCATCAATTTGACCATATTACCTTGCGCCGTTGCTCCCTCTGCCACTGCCTTAGCCATCATTTCCGTATTTCCAGTTCCACTCCAATAGATGACAACTACATTTTTCATTACAATCGCTCCTCAAATGTTTATATATTATGGTCAACTTTTGTCTGCCCGCATTAAGCGCGCTATTGCTTCGATAAATCTTTAGTTTTTTCCTCTCCCCTATCTGTCAAATAAAATAGCGCCGCCGGACATATACTGTTCGTCGAATTCTGCCTGTTTACGGTGTCTTGCCAGTCTTCAAGCAGTAGTTAGAATATTCTAACTTTTTTAATAAAAAAAATATTCCCCCAGAGAGTTAACCTTTTCTAACAAGTTACCATTATGGTTTCTTTTTGTCAAGGCATAATGACCTGGCAGCTATATGAATCTAGTTCCTTTCCCTTTCACTCACTATCCCGCTTGAAAAATAGATTTTTACCCTTCGCGGGGGGGCGATACCGTTTTCACATAGCATCCTCCTATACATTTTCGCCTGGTGAAGCGGCATAAAGAGCAGAAGGTTTCAGCGCTGATGACAGATTCTATCGCACAGGCCTCGGTATGTGCGATTTCATACTTTATATGCAGCATATCATGCAAAAAATTCCGTATGATTGCAACCTTGTCTAAAGCCAAAATTGCCTGATATTCACCTTCTTTGGTAAGAAAAACCAGGCTGTCAGCATCCCGATACACCAATTCTTTCTTTTGCAGAGTTTTCATGGCTAGACAAGCACTTGCTCTTGTAACCCCTACCTTGGCCGCAATATCGGAGATACGCACGCCCATGCCATTACCCGCAAGCTCGTAAATGGCCTTGATATAACGTTTCATAGAGATCGATAGACCTTTCACGGTTTATCCTCCGTTCCGTGCATATTTTTCTATCCAGACTATAGGCTGATCAAATGACAAGCCTTACCTAACTTTCAGTATCCCTTAATTGCATAGGGAAAATTTTGAGCTGAATTTACTGGTAGCCATTTCGCATCCGCCGATGAGCAGGGTGGGAACCAAAAGACCTAAAACGCTGGTCAAAGCAGTCATCATGCTGATCCCGCTCCTGCCATAAACACATTTTAGAATCGTCTAACTCAAGGCAAAAGAACTGTCTTAAAGTTCTCCATAGCTCCAGACTTATCTTCATACCACGCTTTATAAAGAAGCTCGACCGCATCCGGGATGTCCGCCAGCGCTATTCCTCCGTAGTTTAGCAGCACCGTCCCATTTTCGTCGTTTTCAGGGCGGCTCCAATACCGGGAGGTCGGATATACACCTGCGCCGGCTTGATAGGCTCGGCGGACCAGCTCATCCTCTTTTACGGGCCACTGGGCCTGAACCAGCAGATGCAGCCCGGCATGAAAGCCCGAAATATGTATACTTTCTCCGAATTTATTTTTAAGCACACTTACAAGTGCCTCGCATTTCGCTTTCTGGTTTTTTCTCATTTTTCTCAAATGGCTTTCCCAATGGCCCTCCTTTATAAACAACTCCAATGGTTTTTGGGTAAGAAACAGCACGAAGGGAGTATGGTTGTCAAACCATCCATGCAATCTATCCAGCAGATTTTCCGGTATAACCACATACGAAACGCTGATACACGGAAATAATATCTCGGAGAAACTGCCTATGTAGAAAACCCGGTCTGTACACAGGGATTGAAGTGAGGAGATCGGCCTGAGATCATGCTGAAAATGGCAGTTATAATCATCCTCAATGATAAAGGCATCCCTTTGTCTGGCCCATTCCACAAACTCGGTCCGTCTGGAGATGGGCATAACAACCCCCGTGGGGAATTGATGGGAGGGGGTGATATATGCCGCTATAACATTTGTTGCTGTCAATGATTGGGCAACCGCTCCGTGCCGGTCAAGCTCCATGGGGTATATATGCAAGCCATTATTCTGGAAAGTAATGCGCGACTGGTCATAACCCGGTTCCTCCATGGCAACGCCCAGTCCCTTATTCATGGATTTCAAAAGTTGGCAGACAAGGTCCAGACAAAATTGCGTGCCGGTTGTAACAACAATCTGTTCAGCCCTACAGTTCACGTTGCGGTAATTATGAATATATTTTTGTATCTCGGTGCGAAGTCCTATTTCACCGAAAACTGATTTTTGTTGGGCTAAATCTTCTCTATTCTCATGAAAGCACCGGTTGATCAACCTTTGCCATTGGTTGCAGGGAAGCTCGGAGAGAAGAAGATTGCCGCGCCGGAAATCATAAACAATATTTTGATCTGGCTTTACGGTGTCTTCCACACAAATAGCCGCTTCACATTCCTGAAATTTCTCCATATGCAAAACTTCCACATAGTAACCTATGCGCGGTTTGCTGGTGATAAAGCCCTCAGCGAACAGCTGATCGTAAGCCAATTCAACCGTATTCCTGCTGATATGAAGTTCTGCGGACACTGCCCGGCTTGATTTGAGCTTGGTCCCCGGTTTTATGCTGCCGCTCAATATATCCGCTTTAATCTGTTCATACAATTGGCTATATAGCGGTACTTTACTATTCTCGTCTATTATCACTATATGCCTCCCCCTTTCTAAATGCGTTTTATAGAATGATATAAGTTAGCCTCAACTAACCGTTGGGTACAACTTTGCCGAGCTAAGCTTCTTATTACCCGTAAATTAGGAAATTACATATATTTGTGCTCATGTTCATTCTGCCCTTACATGAGCCAAACCTTGACGGAATAGCAGTTCAATATGCTCATCATCCAGCGAATAATAGACAATCTTTCCTTCCCGCCGGTATTTAATCAGGTTCGCTTGCCGAAGCACCTTTAAATGGTGGGAGATCGCAGGCTGCTTCATGTTCAGCAATGCGGCAATATCACACACGCATATCTCGGATAGCATAATCGCGTTAACAATTTTCAGGCGGGTGGGATCATCAAGCGTCTTAAAAAGTTCCGCAATTTTGAAAAGATACCCGTCATCTGTCATTTCACCGCGCACTTTATTCAATATGTCCTCATGGATAACGGTACAGCTAGAAAGAGCATCATCTTCCCGTAGGCTTGACATCAGATAGGGCCTCCAATCAACATATAAGCAACCGTTTATATTATGACACATATGCTTTATTTTGTCGAGTAGGAGCAGCCCCTATAATGGGCAAGGCAGCGGGACATAGATTGGAGATGGCTCGACTTCTCCGCCAAGTCAAAAGCTATCGAAGCAAAGGCATGGCTGTAAGCCCAGTATCCCTTCCTACACAGGAGTCCAGGAACATCTCCATCATGTTGATAGAATATAAAAAGTAGCGCTTGACTGAACATGGTTCAGTGTTGTATGCTATGACTGAATGATATTCAGTCATAGAGGTGAAGTCATGTCCAGAACAGTAAAATCACCGGATGAACGGCGGCAGGAATTACTCGGTATTGGCCTTGAATTATTTATGAAGCATGGAAGCGTGGGCTTCTCCATTAAGGATGTCGTCAAACAAGCCGGGGTTGCAACGGGTCTGTTTTATTACTACTTTAAATCAAAGGAAGAGTATATTGAAGAAGCCCTGAACAGTTATATTATCGGAAACATCGGCGGTATCCTTGAAGTTATATCGGCCGAAAGCTTCAGTATCGCCCAACGAGTACGCTGCGGACTCGTTGAGTTTTGGAAACACATGGAGCACATGGCTCCGTTTATGCGGGAAGACGCGCTGCAATCTCCCCAGCATCATATCCTGATGGACAAAGCGCTGAAAAGATTACAGCCTGCCATGCAAGATCTGATCGAGCAAGGAAATCGCGCGGGATTATTCCATGCGTTCAGTCCCGCTTTGACGGCAAGTTTTGTTTTGCACGGCCTTTCTGGGGTTTTGCATTCCTCCATGGAACTCAATGAAGAAAACAAGAAGAGCACGGAAAAAATGCTTTTATCCGTGCTCGGTGCTGACATGCCTTTGCAGGGAGATGAATAAGGTGGAGTTTTCGATTGGTACATACGAGCTGCACGGCGACCCGAATTTCAATTATCAGCTCAATCGCGCCGTCATGTTGTCCAACGGTTCGCTGAGGGATATTAGCGAGGCGTCTGGCCGCATTACGGACAGACAATCCTTTATAAACGAAATGCGCCTGCTGGCTGAGAAAGCCATCCATGAAAATCGTGAACGCAATGCCCTGGCGTATATACGGACTGCAGAGTTCTTTATGAAGGAGAGCGATCCGGACAAAGAGAAGCTGTACCGGGAATATAAATCGTTGTTTTACGGGTTGAACGATGCGGCGATCAAAGAGAATCGTCTGCTCCGCCTAGATATACCGTTTGAAGATGGTTCTCTTCCGGTGATACATACGGAGCCAGAGCAAAAAAGCAAAGGGGCTGTGATTCTTCACGGCGGTTTTGACTCGTATATGGAAGAATTTTTTCCGGCCCTTATTTATATAAAGCAGCAGGGATATTCGGTTTACCTGTTTGAAGGGCCAGGCCAGGGCGAGTGCATCCATAAGCATCACATGCCTTTTACCTACGACTGGCATAAGCCTGTCGGCGCACTGCTGGATTATTTTGATTTGAAGGACACGACCTTAATTGGCATTTCCCTAGGGGCGCTGCTGGCTTTGCGGGCGGCCGTGGACGGTAGGATCGCCCGGATCGTTGCCTGGAGCGTCATGTCCGATTTTTTCGAGGTTCTGCTTGCCGACCGACCGGCGCCGCTAAGGAAAATGATTGTGAAGCTGCTGGATATACGGGCAGAAAGCTTAGTTGACGGGTTCGTCGGCAGGGTCATGCGCAAAGAGCCACGCGTCGCATGGGGAATCCAGCATGGCATGCACGTGTTTGAGAAGAAAACGCCCTTTGAGTTTCTGACGGAAGCCAGAAATTATCGTTTGCAGGATATCAGCTCGCATATCACACAGGATGTGCTGCTGCTGGGCGCGGCGGAAGATCACTTTATCCCATTGCAGATGTACAAAGCGGAAATTGATGAATTATCCAATGTGCGCTCATTGACATTCCGGATTTTTACCAGGCAAGAACATGCCGAAAACCACTGCAATATCGGAAACCTGTGTTTGGCACTTCATACAATCACTGATTGGATAGATTCCATAGGGGGAAAGGAATGACAAGCGCCGTTATTTTCTTCATAGGTTCAAAAGCAGCCAGAGATGACATCATCAGACGCTACGGCCGGTCATTTTATAAGAATTTCAAAGCGAAAGCAAAATGGGAATATCGGGCGATCCTTCCGCAGGTGCCCGATATAGGTGACAGCATATTCAAATTCAACTATGCCTTTACCCCCGCGTACATAGCCTGGTATAAGGCATTCCGGACCATGGGGCTGGACCAAGCCTGCGCAGTCGAATTGATATGGAAAATAAACGAAAACATGCTCCGGCTCATTCCATCATGGTTGCTGACACGCTACGGTGCGAAAGTATATCTTGGAGGATTCAGAAAGAAAGCACCCCAGCACGCCATGAAGTCGGCTCAAAATACCTTACCTGAATATGATTACAAAACCCGATTCCGGGAGATCGACGCCAATGCCTTCGAGATCGATATTTACGAATGCGGCATGAAAAAGTTATGCGAAAAGTTTGACGCTTCAGATTTGTTTCCGGGAGTCTGCCGGATCGACTATCTGGTTTCCCACTATATGGGCTGCGGGTTTTACCGGACCCAAACGCTCGGTGACGGCAATGCTTGCTGCAACTGCCGGTATGAGATGACGGGATCTTGCTCATGGGAACCGGAAAAGGGATTCGAAGACAGAAAATAATGTGAAATCTCCCCAATGGACGGGCAACCAAACGCAACCGCGTCATAAGCATCCATTAAATCGGCAGAAAACTCGGACGCTGTATATATCGTGACCTCAGCGCCTGCCGTTCTCGCGCCTTCCGCGACCAGAGCCGACATCTCCTCAGTGTTGCCAGTTCTGCGCCAGTAAACCGCGATTTTACTCATAAAAAATACCTCTTTCCTTTGCATAATTATCGGTTAAGCAGCTACCGTCAGCTGCGAAACAGACTTGCCACATGAAAATAATTTCTGATATATGTTTCTGCACTTCTTGTATTTAGCGAACAGCTTCATCGCTTCATAGTCATTGCCATAGACTTTCCAGCAGCCTGTGCATTTGCTGTTCTGTCCGCCATTTTCAATGAATCCTGTCACGTCTGCTAAGGGGTAGCCCAGAAAGACGCCGATTTCATGAGGAAATTCCTCTCCGGGGGCGAATCGGTGCTTTAGATGCTTTATACAATGTTCGACCGAATTACTTTGATATCCATATGCAAGCAGAAATTCTGCTACTCCGCTTTTTTGCAGGTCCTCTTTCAGTTTTGATTTCCGATATACTAAAATCAAGGCTCGGGAATCTCCTACACGCAATGCTTCAAGAAAGACCCCTTTATCATTCAGTTGACGATTGCTTGCAAGCATACACTGCTCCAACTCGTCATCAGTCGAAAAAGTATAATTGAACAAACCTGCTGTTTTAAGACTTGCCAATGTAGGGGCACAATGGTTTATTAGAAATTTATCGATTCTGCTCACGCCTACTTCACCTGCTGTGTTTAGAGTATTTCATGGGATACAATCAACGTCGTCTCCACTTATGGCTCTATGAGTTAGATATTTCTAACATAAAAGCGATATTATTCCGATGATTTCCCATGATTGGTCCTGAGATAAAAAGCTTTAGATATTTTTTGATTTTAAATTCAAGCAGAACCGGATGGATGCTCCTGCTGTGGTTGTTGATCTCGCAGAAAATCATGCATAGCCTGGATAGAGTCATTGCTGATGACATGCTATGGCACAGGCATTAGTATCAGCGACTTGGGGATCAATATTTAAGCCGTCAATAAAAAATCTTTTGATAGTTTGATGCATTCTTTCCCCTTGCCAATGTGGCTCGAAAATTAAAGTTCGCATAGCGGCGAATGCGTATCTTGCAGCAAATTTTCTTTCAATTTATCGATGAAAGGGGTACTCATTTTGCTTTGCCCAATCAGTATGTCAAATTCCTTTTGCAGGCATACCATCTCGTCTCTTGCCGCAAGCGTATGCTTTGCCATTGCCGTTTCAGCCAATTTTGTGCCTAGGATGCCCTGCAATGCCAAAATAAGGCCACAAGCAGGGAGCCTGAAATAATTTAGCTTTGCCGGCGTGATTTTGATACCGAGTTTATTCAGAACAGCCAATCCCTCTTTGATGGCACATACCATCAGCCTCACGTCGCCGTATGCTTTGGCCAGAGCATAATTGTCGGAATTATGTTTGTAAAGAGCGTTGGCGATGCACGTAACTATTGCCACATGCGTTTTTTGCCACATATCCATGTTCGCACTGATAACGGATGGAATCCCGGCACGGTTAAACACGGCTACTAGGTTTTTCAGCCGTTCGGTCTTCTGACCGCTATACTCTGAAAAAGTGGTTGTCTGAAAGAGGCGCACAAGCCCCTTGCCTATAAAGTAATGCACCCGCCCGTTTATCCGCGCTCCTCCCGCCGATGGAAACCCCAGCATGAGCCGGTCGGCGCCTACGGCGCTTGCCCAATCTTCGTAGCCTGCCGCCGTATTAACCACAAATACCATGTTTTTCGATTGATTCCGGGACAGTATGGGTAAAACGCAATCCACCTGCGTCCTTTGCATCACGACCAATATGTAATCAAAGATGGCGTCCGGCAACAACTCCTCGATTACATCAACTTGCGCAGTTTCTTCCCGGTTCGTGCCCGGCTGGACCAGGACGAGACCATTGGCCTTCAGTTGGGCAAGGCGGTTTCTCCTTGCCAAAACAGTAACGTCGCATCCTGATAATGCAAGTTTCCCGGCAAAAATGCTTCCGATCACGCCCGCACCATAAACAAGGATCTTCAACGTTCTTCACCTTCTGTCATGATTTAAGGACTTAGAGCATTACGCCAAGCCATTTCTCATTTTAGCATGATCTTCCCTCCGATGCCTTTGGGGATGCGCATGTTTTCAAAAAAATCCCTTATAATGCTCATATAGATTACGCTCCTTGGCGGAAGCTATTATGAACATTCGAAAATTGGAAAAGAGGATTATATTGATCTAATATTTCTATTGCTAAATAAAAAGCAGTTTTCAGTGCGCTATACGCTCCAGCCGAGACTCTCCTGCTGGATGCGGTACAGCTTTGCATACAGGCCCTTATTTTGCATCAGGGCCTCATGGGTGCCTTCCTCAGCCAACCTGCCCTCATTGAGAACAATGATCTTATCCGCACCCGCGACGGTTCTTAACCGATGGGCGATGACAATCACCGTCTTGCCTGCAATCAGCTTAGAGATGGCCTGTTGAATGAGCACTTCATTTTCCGGATCGAGAGAAGCAGTGGCCTCGTCCAGGAGCACAATGGGCGCGTTTTTCAGAAGCGCGCGGGCAATTGAGATTCGCTGGCGTTCACCGCCCGAAAGGGTACTGCCGTTTTCGCCCAGCAGCGTCTGATAACCGTTGGGCAAGGCGCTTACAAACTCGTCGCAGCAGGCAGCCCGGGCAGCTTCCAGTACTTGCTCCTCCGCCGCTTCCATATTCCCGATACGGATATTGTTGTAGACCGTATCGTTGAAAAGAACAACATCCTGAAATACAAAGGACATATAGCTCATCAGATGCTCGGGGTCCAGGGTTTTAACATCAACCCCGCCTATTTTGACGCATCCTTCGTCTACATCCCAAAACCGTGCGATAAGCCTTGAAATGGTGCTTTTTCCACAACCAGAGGGGCCCACCAGCGCGGTAATGGCATCCGAGGGGATGGACGCCGTGAAGTTTTTGATCACCATATCCTCCGGCAAGTTCTTCCTGTTATAGCTGAATGAAACCTTCTCAAAGTCGATGTTCCAGCTGGTTAGCGGCTTTTCCGCATCGCCCTCCATAATCGGCGTGGTCATCAGCGTACGCATCCGCTTGGTGGCAACGCGATGGTAAAACAATTCCGGCAGAAGGGTAAATTCGACGATGATCGGTCCATAAATCCGAACGACAATAACAAAAAACATCAACAGCGGGATCAGTTCAATTTTGCTGCCCGTAAGCAGATAGGCTCCGACAAACACGGTAAGGCCCACGCCGGCCTGCAATAGCATCTGCGCCCCGGTAACAAAAACGCCTGTGCCAAACTCCATTTTGATGGCCATTTTCTTCATCAGGCGCAGAGCGTCGTCCAATGCTGAGAACTTTGAGCCGTGAAGCCCGCAGGCTTTGATGACCTTGATACCCTCCAGATACTCCTGCACCTGATCGGACGCTTTCAGCTTTGCCGCCACCTGCTTTTCACTCATCCTGTTCTGAATTCTTTTGCTGCCCAGGATAACAAGCAGGGCGAGAGGCACGGTGCAGAATACGGCCAGCGCCATCCTCCAGTCAAAGATGGCCATCATAGCGCAGATGATCGTAATGGACAGGGCGTTGGCGCAAAGCTGCGGGACGACATGGCTCAGGACATGCTCCGTAGTTGAGCAGTCGGCCATGATGTTTGTGGTAAGCTCGGATAAATCCCTGGAATTGAAAAAGCTCATCGGCAGCTTGCGGATATGCTCGGCAACACTGATCCTCGATGTTTCAGCCTCCATATACGATGTAATATAGGTTTTCTTGTAGTCGTTTTTACTGGCGAGAAACACTAAAATTGCCGCCACGATGCCGCACGCCAGCAGAATCCACATCATTGTCCAGGATATCTCCTGACCCATCAGCGGCTTTAAGAGTTCGGCAAAAATCTGAATGGTCACGATGAAAGGCAGCATCAGCGCCAGATTGGTAATCGTGCAGGCGGCAATAGCCTTCTTCAAATCCACATAGCCTTTATCGGTGAGCATCAATGCTTCCTGGAGTTTACGCATGAGCTTCGGCCCCCTTCCGGTTCATCTTCCAGTCCAAAGTTTTAGTATACACATTCCACATATCGAAATATTTGCCCCGTCTTGCCATCAGCTCGTCGTGGCTGCCCTGTTCGATGAGCCGGCCCTTATCCATTACCACAATTTTATTGGCGCTGCGTATGGTAGACAGGCGATGAGCTATCATGATCACTGTTTTGCCGTGCATCAGTTTTTCAAACGCCCGCTGGATCAGGTATTCGTTCTCGGGGTCTGAAAACGCGGTGGCTTCGTCCAGCACGACGACGGGCGCGTCCTTCACGATGGCCCGCGCGATGGCGACCCGCTGCATCTCCCCGCCGGAGAGATGCACGCCCTTGGTGCCGATGACCGTATGATACTGCTCGGGCAGTTTTTGGGCAAACTCATCGCATTGGGCAGCCTTGGCCGCGGCGATGACTTGTTCGTCCGTGGCGCTTTGGTTGCCGAGGCGAATATTGTCCAGTATGCTTTGTTTAAAAAGGAACACATCCTGAAATACGAAGCTGACCTTCTCCATCAGATATTCGCTTTTCATATCGCGTACATCGACGCCGCCGATTTTAATGTTTCCTTCCGTTACGTCGAAAAAACGCGGGATCAGTTGAGCGATGGTGCTCTTGCCGCCCCCCGAGGGGCCGACGATGGCCGTAATTTCATTTTTCTCCGCCCGGAAGGAAACGTTCGACAGGGCTTCGGCCTCCTGGCCCGTATAAGAGAAAGATACATTTTCAAAAACAATCTCATGGCCGCGGGTTTCTTGGGGAAATTGAGGCTGGGACAGCGGCGCGGTATGCAAAATTTCGTCCATACGCTCCACCCCGCCAATGATTTGCATGCCGCCGGTGGAAACATACATGATTTTCATCAGAATAGTTGCAATGGAGGGCACAAAAATCAGGTAAAAAATGAACGTACCGGCAAAAGAAGTATAATCGGTCGTATTGAGTCCAATCAAAATGCCGGCCGGTATCAAAAACAGGTAGATGTTGTTGACAATCGTGGTAAAGGCCGACATATAATTTTCCCAGCTCAGCGTATAGGGAATGACCATATTGGTGTAGTCCTTGATGGCGGTATGCATCCTGCGGAAGGAATAGACCGTCTGTTTAAAAGCTTTGACCACGGTGATGCCCCGGATGTATTCGACCGCGGCGTTGTTCATATCCTCCAGCGAATTTTGATATTTATCCATCCATTGCCTCGCACTCGCGTTGCCATACGCTTTTTTCTGGATTGCAAACGCAATAACGATGCCTACGACGGTCGCAAGGCCAAAACGCCAGTCTACGGCGAACAGTATTATGAACATCACCACCGGTGCAACAAAGGAGGCCACGATATCGGGAAGCTGATGAGCGATGAAACCTTCAATTTTTTCAATATTCTCTTCCATGATTTTGCGCAGCTTGCCGCTGCCGACCAGCACGTGAAAGCCCAACGGGACTTGGGCAAGATGGGAAGCGAAATTCACCTTTAATTCATATAACGTCCCGAACGCGGCCAAATGGGAACACATCAGCGCGGCAAAGTATATAAGTACGTTAAGCAGAATACCGCCGAAGGCCAGCCATCCGAGGCCGATCATCCTTTGCAGATCAAGATTCCCGAAATCGGGATATACCCCCATGATCTCCCGCACGACATAGTAAATGGCGATGTGCGGGATAAAGGAGGCGACGGAGGCCAAAGCGGAAAGGACAACAGCTGTGATGATCAGGGGCTTTTTCGTTGCTGCAAGCTCTATAAGTCTTGCCGTACCGGTTTTAGGCTTTGCAGTCATCGCTTTTTTCTCTCTCATGGTTACTCACCTTTCTAAAAATATTGTTTGATTATTCTAACTATTGGCGTGAATATTACGAATGATCTCAAAATAAATATCTTCTCTGCATAAGTAAAGCCGCAGAAAACAACCGCGTGTCCGCCGTTATAATTTCTGCGGAAATCTTACTTTTGTTTTTAGATATTCGCAATAGGTCTCAGCCATATAAACGTTATAAATTAAATAATGATAGGTCTCTGTTATGCCATCCTTATGTTAGAGTATTCTAACTTAAAGGCCAAGGGCCAGTTGCGGAAATCCGAATAGCTCCAGTTTCATTTTCATGCCACGCTGCTACTCATTTCACACATTTAAACCAGACCATTGAGCCATCACAATGAAAGTCAATAATCTGGTATAAATCTTTTAGTTTTTGGTTCAAGCTTTCCTCAGTATCAAAAGGAGGGGTAAACCATCCTTTTTTAGACAAAAAGCAATTAACCAAAAAGTCAGTTATTTTAGATTGGCCACCAATATAAAAGCATGCTAAGAAGCTGCCGCCTTTTTTCAAAACGCGATATATTTCTGAAAAAGCCTTCGCCTTATCGGGAAAAACGTGAAAGCCATTCATACTCAACACAATATCAAACATTTCATCCTTGAACGGCATATTCCCCACATCTCCTTGATGAAAGAATATGTTGCCGGCACTGTTATATAAAAGACGTTTTTTGGCTTGTTCCAGCATATCCTCGCTGTAATCCAAGCAGGTGATTGATGAAGCGGAGGTTAAAGTCATGTATTTTTGCCAAGTAAATGCTGCTGTTCCTACCGGCACATCCAATAAGTTCCCAGAATAGTCAACGGGAATGTATTGCAAAAGACGTTTTGCTATTAAGGTATCATCAACTCCGCCCCAAAACAAACGGATATAAAGCTTGCTCCACCATCTGCTCTGGGTTAATACATCATCATAGATGTTTTTGGATTTACGATAGGCTGTAATAACTTTATCATTCATATTGAAGCCTCGCGAAATAAAATAATACGCCTTTAGTTTCCAAGTATGATCATTAATTTATAACTGGAATGATCTCTATCGCGCCAGCCACCATAATCCTGCCTGCCATCCGCGATGTAGTCACCATACACCTTCTGTTCCGTTATTTCAAATATTTTTGATTGGTCGCATTAAGCTTGTGACGGTAGAGTGTGGGGTTGATAGCCGTATACTGGCATATTCTACCGGATGGAATTGAATTTGTCGGCCCTATGACGTAGCATATAAAAAAGTATCATTATGTAAATTGGGCGGCGATGAGGTCTCCGCTTTATACGGGGACTCATTATTTAAGCAGGGTCTTGCTGCAAATGGAGGAGGGAAATATAATGAAACGTTTAATCCAGGTCTGCGGTGATCCTACGGTAGACTGGTTTAGAATTCATAACGATGATGTCACGGTTCGCGGCGGTGTATATTACTGGCAAAGGCACAACGAAGATATGCGGGTGCGATTGAGTTCAAAACCCGGAGGTTCAGCCCTAGTTCTACAATTGATAAAAGCCATGGTATCTCCCGAACTGGCCCAAGTTGACGGACCGGTATTGGAGGATGAGCTGCTGAACCGGCCCCGGGACAGGCGCATAACGACTTCCTGGACCTTGTGGAAAGAACTTCCCAATCATGGATTCGCCCATAGTTCTTTCCGATTGTGGCAATGGCATGAATTTGAACCGGTTTACTGGGATTATCCTTCCGCCCGCTTAAACGGTTACCCGGATTTGCTGGTGGTACAGGACAGCGGGCTGGGATTTCGTTCCTGCCCCGAAGGGTGGCCCGAGGTTTTGTCGCTGTCGGGCCACGGACCGGAACCGGGTCACATCATTTATAAATTGGGCCAATATTACGATAAGCAGGAGAACCCGGTTTTAAACCGCATAATTGAAAAAGGCTGGTCCGATAGTACCAGCATAGTCACCTCTTTAAGCGACCTGCGCGCCTGTGCCGTAAAAATCGGGGTGTCCCTTTCCTGGGAAAGGATGTTGGAGGAGATTGTCCTGGCTGTACTAAGCCCCAACTGTCCTTTTTTGGACCCAGCTACCCAACGGATCAAGTTTAAGCAGGTGATTGTACCGATCGGCACCAGCGGAGTGGTTATTGTCGGCCGGGATTATAATACCCTGGTTTTCGACCGCAATGGCCAGGAGGGTGATTTTGCCAGCCTGGTTGAGGGACAAATGATAGGCGACAATACCTGTGTATTATGCAGTCTGGCCACCGCCTGGGCGGAAGACCCGGAGGGAATAGACTGGGCCCGGGCAGCCTGCCTGGGCACTATATTAGCCCGTTTGGTCCTGATCAAAGGGTATGACGTGGTAATGGACGGATATAAGCACCTGCAGTTTCCCTATCAGACCATCGCCACTACCTACCGGGAATTGACGGCCGGACACGGTATAAGCGCCGGCTTGCCTTACCGGAACCGGATAGCCGATATGGGCATATTTATTGACAAACGGCATCTGGCCACCACCAGCCCGGGTAATTGGACTATTCTGGAGAATACTTTGTTGCAGGGCCAGGATAGCAAATGCTGCCTGAGCGACCCGCAGAGCATCAAAGCGGTTAATGACTGTGCCCGCAGTATTGTGATCCAAGGGCCCCAGGCAGCCTTGCGGGATGTGCCGCTGGAAACCATCGGTTCCTGGTACAGCGCCGACCGCCAGGAGATAGAAGGGGTGCGCAGTGTCAATAATGCCATGCGTGGCTATCTACAGCAAAAGCATCCGGCAACGCCCCTCTGTGTGGCGGTATTCGGTCCGCCGGGGGCGGGCAAGTCCTTTGCGATTAAAGAGATTGCCCGCGGATTGGGTATGGGAGAGGCCAACCAGCTTACCTTCAACCTCTCTCAGTTTGAATCTGCCGATGAACTGACCGGTGCTTTCAACCAGATTCGCGACCTCAATGTAAAGGGCAAAACACCTCTGGTTTTCTGGGATGAATTCGATACCCCTTACCAGGGCAGGACCCTGGGATGGCTTCGCTATTTTCTGGCCCCCATGCAGGACGGAGAGTTTACCAGCCAAGGCATTACCCACCCGCTGGGAGGCGGTATCTATGTTTTTGCCGGAGCCACCCGGCATTCCTTCGCCGAATTTCTCAGCAGAAATACCAGCGAGGATCGCGCTGCCAAAAAACCGGACTTTATCAGTCGTTTAAGCGCTTTTATCAATATCCGGGGCATCAACGGCAATCCCAATACGGTTGAAGACAGGCTTTATATGATTCGCCGCGCCTTTATACTCCGGCAGTATCTGGAGACCAACGCCCCGCAAATAAACCATGACAACCAATTTTTAATTGAAAACGGCGTGTTGGACGCCCTCTTGCTTATAAGCAAATATAGGCACGGCACCCGTTCCCTGGAGAACCTGCTGAAGATGAGCAGCCTGGCCGACAAACGCAAGTACGAGCTGTCCAGCCTCCCCCCGGAGCATATTATCGAAATGCACGTGAACAGCCAAGAATTCAATGATCTTATATTCTGGGGACACCATGAGATGCTGAGAATTGGAATCCGGGGCCACGTCCGCCTGGACCCCCGGGAAACAGAGAAGCTGCAGCAGGCGGTGGACGCCATCATAGCATTTATTAAACAACAATACCCCCAGTATTATCTCCTGGTTTTTTCTGATTTGGCGGTGGGCGCCAATCGCCTTCTGGCCCGCGCCTTTATGAAAATCGAGGCCTCCCGCTTAATTGCGGTGCTGCCCTTGTCCGAGGCTGCCTACGTCCGCGATTTCGGTTCGATCGATAAGCAACCGCTGGATGATCAGGACGAGGATTTACGCGGTGAATATGAGCACTGGCAGTCCCGGGATGCCATGGAGATCATTGAAATGCCGTTTTCTCCCACCCGCCAAGAAGCCTATCTTAAGGCCGGAAATTATATCGCCGAGCACAGCGACTTGATGATTGTGGCCTGGGACGGAGACCGGGACAATCACTCCTCCTGTACCACCAGAATTGTGGCCCGAGCGGAGGAACTCAACCTGCCTATTTTTCATATATGGACATCCAACGGAGAGCCAAACTGCCACGGCCAGGTACGGTATAAAAACTTTCCCGGCCAGCCGGCGGGAGAATGGCAAAAATTACAACCCACTCCCGCCACGTGAGAAGGGCAAACTTCTGGGTAAAATAGTAAATTTAATTGAGTTTGATAACTTTTATGGTAAAATTAGGGTAATTTAGAAGGGGATTGATAATATGTACAATCGTGATAATATCAGGAGATGTAAACGTCCGGCCTTATTAATCGCATTCGTACTGCTGCTTTCCTTGTTCCTAGCCTTGCCTGCGGCAGCTGCCAATACCTTTCTGACATCTCCGGCCGGAGGAGAGTCATGGACAGTGGGGAGTTCCCAAAACATTACCTGGAATCCCATACCCGAAATTTTTACCGAAATTACTGTGAATCTGGATTTTAGCACTGATTCAGGCGCCACCTGGATTTCCATAGCTAACGGTTTGGAAATGAAGGAGGGGCAATATACCTGGGATGTTCCCAATACCCCAACCACCAAGGCCAAGGTCAGGCTGTCCGTATTAGCTGAAGATACCATTCACAATACTGTGTCCAAGACAGAGGAGCTGAGCGGCGATTTTACGATTAAATCCGGTTCCATATTACCCCCCCAACTTCCCTATGATCCAAGTTTACCTCTGCTTCTGCCACCCGCCGCACCAGTCAATCTAAGTGCTTCCGCCAGTTCTTCCAGTAATATTGTTTTAAACTGGGAGGATAAATCCGGCAGTGAAAGCGGTTTTAAGATCGAGCGAAAAAACAGCGGCAATTTTGAACAGATAGCTACTGTGGCCGCTGACATCAAAACTTTTCAGGATCTAAACCTGGACCCCGCCACCACTTACACCTACCGGGTTAAAGCCTATAACGGATTTGGCGATTCCAGCTATACCGATGAGGCAGCAGCCCAAACCGATAGCGTAGACGACCCGCAGATCCCTCCGGTTCTGCCCCCCAGAGTACGGTAATGCGTTTCTATATAGGCAGCAGCGATTATTATGTTGGCAATGAGATTCGAACCATGGATACGGTTCCTCAGGTCCTGGAAAACCGTACGCTTCTGCCTATTCACTATGTGGCTCAACCCCTGGGAGCTAAGGTAGCATGGAACGGTGATGAGCAAAAGGTAACTGTGGCTATGGGCAGCAAAACGATTATCCTGTTTATCAATAATAACACTGCCATCGTAGACGGGGTTCCCAAAGCCATTGATCCTAACAACCCCAACGTAAAACCGGTAGCAATACCTCCGGGACGCACTATGCTTCCCCTCCATTTCATTGCCGTGGAATTAGGCTGTCAAGTTGATTGGAATCCCTCCACGCAGGAGGTTAAGGTTACGTACCAGTAGCGAAAGATAAAGTAAAGAGCAAGCGCTCAAATGGGCAATATAACACATTGCATCTGATAAAGGGAGGGTTTTAGCCCTCTTTTTTATTGAGCCGGCCATTAGCATAGGTGCGGGGGTGGGCTCTGATCCCCAATTTGCGGATCAGAAATTATTTAGGTGGAGACAATAGTAAAAATTAATTATAATAAAACGATATGGGATTGTTATTACCTTTCCCAGAATACATAGAGCGGTGGGAGGTTGCCGTAAAATGATTTCTAAAAGCCAGTCGGCCTGGGCTTGTTCAGTAGATCATTATAACGATGAATTACTGGTTGCCAGCAGTTTAATGAGTACTAATTATGAAGCAATCGTTTACCTAAAGATGGATGCTCAGACACAGAAAATAGCAGATGCCGGTTGGGAAGTATATCGGGCACCATCGGAATCAGTTTACAGATACGGCGATATTCCTGAACTTGAAGGGATCGGAGTACTCTCTTACTCCAGCCGGCTGTTTCAGCAGGCCCTTCCTCCGGATCTGAGAAGGATTCTGGTGGAATTGGTAGCTGAGGGCATAAGGGGAGTTATCCAGTCCCATGATTTCATTCAGAGAAATATTGATCCTAATGCTTTCGAGGAATCCATCGCCCAATGGTCCGACTTCTTCATAGGTTCCTGTATTCGCTTCAGCAGCCACGAGCGAGTCAGAGCGATAATACTGGAACAGTTGGAAAAACAAGCTGCGTCTTCAAGAAAAAAGTCATCATTTCGCCGGCAAAAAAGTTATCATATTTTCTCAAACCCTAATGGCAGCCTATCGGCATCAGCCGGCTTTATAGATGCCCATCACGAACTGCTTTTATCCGTATCTTTTTCACCCCGCGGCGAAGTAACCGATATTACCGGCAGGCTGCTGCGCAGTCCTTACGATGGATGCCGCCTGGGATTGGAGCTGCTCCCCCGTCTAATTGGCAAGAATCTTGCAGAAATGCAGAAAAAAGAAATTGCGAATTTTGTGGGAGGCTGTTCAGGCTGCACGCATATCCTGGAAATGTGCTATGACTTGGGGCTGGCAATATCAGCCGCCGAAACTCAGGTTAAATTGCCAGGCAGGCAAACCTGCCATGGCTAGAGGCCCTATTTTCTGCTTCCAGTGCTTCATGCAGTAATAATCCCTCCTCTTGAGGATTATCCGGATAACAGCCTTATCGCCAGGAATTGTGAAAATGTTACCCCATAATCAAATGATATATGGAATAAAACCAGGATCCCAGGCCAACGACAACCAAATAGGCGGCCGAGATCATAAATATATAGGCCGCCACCTTTTTGGTCGTATGGGGCCATCCATCTCTGCACCTGAATTTAGGGTGCAGCAATAAATAACCTAGTACTACTCCGGAAAGAAACATGGTACCAAGCATGCAACCTAATAAAGTCGGGTTATTCATAAGCAACACGTCCCAATTAATAATTAAGGTTGGCTTTACAGAATTTATAATAACATAAAATTCAAGTTATAACAGATTGCAATTCATCGTCTTATAATCCGGTAATAATAGGAGCGGAAAATACAACGCAAAAACAAGGGGGGGAGGTGGAAGGCCCCCCTGATTAGCAATTATTTTATGATTTTAAATGCCGTTATTTTATGATCTCCACGATTTTCCTCAGCAGGTCTTTGATTCGGCCGATGAATCCAATATTCGCTCTGCCGGTTTCCAGATCCGATTGGCCCGAATTATCAGAATCCAAACTTATTTCCTGGGTCCGGAGGATTATCTGAATACTGGTGGGAGGCGGATTCTTATCTGAGGTAAATGAGATAAGGCCTGCCTTGGCGTCAAGGTTCAGGAACCGGTTCTCCTCTTCGAATTTGTCAAATTCCCGATCCAGGGTCATTTTAATGGTATTGTTGGCGCTGCGCATGGTGGGTATACTGCCCAGTCCGATTATGCTTTTATCCAGCAGGTCGGTCAAACCCTGGAGGGAGGACGCCGTAGCATTATCCAGCTTGTCGCCGCTTAATTGCAGCAGGCTTTTTGAATATTCTAAAAATGTAAGTGAGCTGTCAATGCTGTTATTCATGAGTTTGGTGAGAATCTGGCAGTCGCCCAGCAGATCAATCAGATCATCATTATATGAGTCGAGCGTATTATTAAGGCTTGCAGTCCTATTAATGAGCTTCTGGGTAAGGCTTAAAATCTCACTGGTCGATTCTGCCAGGGCGGAGGTTTCAGCTAACAGGGAGTCGATGTTGGCTGAATTTTGGGCCAGGGTCGCAGCCATTCCAGCTTCACCCTGCAACTGAGTTGCCTCATAGGGAGTAGCCAGGCCCATGTAGGCTACTTCACCCAGATCGTTCAAAGTACTTTCGATCTGGCCGTTGAGGGTGTCCATCATACTGCGCAGGGATTCCAGGTCCTGTTCCGTCGTATCCAGGGAACCACTGGCTTCGGCCAGGGGGTCCTGCATTTCTTCCATGGTGTCTACTATTTTTCCTATTTTGCGGTTAATGTCCCGGGTCATTTTCTGACCGGTTTTAAAGTAGGGAATCATCTTCTGCAGTTGCTGGTTGGCGGCCCCGATATCCTCCAGAGCGGTGTCCCCGTATTTATACATCTGATCTTTGCCGGCGCTGAAGGTGCTGCGCGCGTCCTCAGTTCCCACCACTCCGGTTTTCAAATCATTGAGCCCGGAGTTCATGCTGTCCATGGTATCAAGGACATCATTCAGGCTTAAATAAATGGCGTCGTAGGAGTCCTGTAGAGTATCCTTGGCTTCCTTAAGATTTTTTATTTCCTCCATTTGCTTCAGGGTTCCGGGGACCATCATCATGGTGATGCCCTTGGTCTCAAAACTATCGGTCCCGATGCGTATGGTATAGGTATCAGACTCCCCGGGGAGTGCCGCGAAAAGCACCGCTTTGTACGTCCCGACGGCCTGCAGTTGGGAGCCGGGGGCGTCAAGGCTGTAGGCTTTTTCGGTATTGATATAGGTAGCCACTTGCAGCAGCATATTATTCTTATAATAAGGTTTGGCCGCGTCATTGGGTTCAACTTTAATATTAATCTCGACCAGCCCGGAAGCTCCCGCCAGTTTTTCAGCTTCGCAGGGTACACCGTTTAATTTATAAGCAACATCAATCTTCCAGGGCAGAATTATGGTATCAGTTCTCACCTTGCAGTTATAATAGAACCTTGACATACCGGACGATGAGCCCAGATTCCACTGGACGCCGTCAGGCGTTACCACCGGCTGATCATAGGTAGACATGTTGGTCACCGCTTCATAATCGCCATAGTCTTGAAACTGGGTAACCCCGTTTAAACTGCAGCTCTTGACCACACTGACATCCTCAATACTGCCGTAATAATCCATATTGGCATAAACCGCTTCATCGGCGGTAACGGAGGGAGGGCCGGCATAGGCCGGACCGTAGGGCAATAACAGGGCAAAGGCCAGCACCCCCGTCAGCAATCCGGTGATTACTTTTTTGCGTTTAGCGATCTTAATTAAAATTCTGGGCCACATTTTCATTTTCAGGCTCCTCCTTTAATTCAACCTCAGTAACCTTGCTGCCTTTACGTTTTAATAATTTACGGGTTAATGAAGCCCGGTTGATACCTTTGATTATCAGCCGGTCTGACCAGATAAACAGATTGGGCAGCAAGGCAATAACCATGAACATGCTTAATAACGCCCCTCTTCCCACCATAACGCCCAAATCGGCTATAGCCGTAACACTTGATAAAAAGCCGACGCCGTAGCCGGCCACTGCCAAAATAAGGCCCGAGGTCAGAATGGGCAGCATACTATCCGCGGTGGCTTTTATGGAAGCGGCCACCTTGTTGGTTCGCTTGCGCTGCTCCAGGTAATGGTAGGTCATGACAATGGAATAATCTATGGTTGCTCCCAACTGCAGACAGCTGACGATCACATAACCCATAAACATGATTTGCTCCCCCTCCAGATAAGGAACCAGCATATTAACGAACACCGCCATCTGAATGGGGATCATCAACACCACCGGCAGGGCCAGGGAACGGAAGGCCAGCATGATTGCCAGCGCTACCCCCATCAGTGACAGTTTATCGATCCGCTTCCAATCGTCCACGATTACGGTCTTAATATCCATGGTGGAGGGGGTGACGCCGATTATGTAGGAGTTGTCGGGATAATATTTTTTTACTATTTTTGAAATTTCATCAACGCTGCTGAAGGACAGATCGCTTTCGCTGGCGGTCTTAACGGGTATCAGGAGGCGGGCATAATTATCGGTGTGCAGCTTGCTTCTATCACTTTCCGGTATAGCGCTTTCAATAACCCCGTCAGGCAAAGTATTGGCCAGGGAGGTGACATATTTTACATAAGTCAGATTTTCCAATTCATCCGATAACTGCTTTTCGGAGACCATTGATACATTGGGGACAATCGCCAAAACTAAATTGTTCCGGCCGAACACGGAGTTGATCTTTTGCTCATCGTTATAAACCACAGTTCCCTTGGATAAACCCATGGCTTCATTGCCATAGGTAAAGGAGGTCATATCCTTACCCACATAAGCCGGAACGGCTATCAGAAGCAGAAGGGTGAGTATGACCCAACGGAACCGGTAGATTTTCTGAGCGACTCGGTCAAACGCCGGAACCAGCGGTTTATGTTCGGTCTTTTCAACTATTTTGTACCAGCGCAGGATAAAGGCCGGGGTCAGGAGCATTACCGTAACCAGACTGATGGCAATACCTTTGGCCAGCACCAGGCCGATATCCTTGCCTATGCTGTAACGCATCAGCACCAGAGCCAAAAAACCGACCATGGCCGCGGCCCCGGCTGACGCTACCGGGGTTATACTGGCCCTGATGGCGTTGGCCAGGGCTTCCTCAACCGGAAGCTGATACTTTCTTTGCTTGGTGAAATTGTCCAGAAGGATTATGGTGTAATCCATGGCAATGGCCAGCTGCAATACGGCCGCAACACTCAAGGTCATTGAGGAAATGCTGCCGAATATTATGTTGCTGCCCATATTGATCACGATCGAGATAAGAATAACGGCCAGAAAAAGCACGGGTTCAAACCAGGAGTTGGTGGCCAGGGTAAGAATTCCCAGGATAACCACTATGCCAAATATCATTATGTAGAGCATCTCTTTGGTAATGACTTCGTTCAGGAATTTTTCCTGAACCGCCGGCCCGCTGAAAGACCCCTTATCCCCCAGCATCGCCTGCATTTGCGCAAGCGCCGAGCGGGTACTGTCGGCGGAGTTGTTGCCGGTAAAGGTGACATCCATCACCGCATAACCATCCTGGTAATAATCTTCGATCTCTTCATAAGGAATGAAAAGATTGGACTGATTGACATCGGTTTTCGAATCCGCCCACACCACCATATCGACCCCGGGGATATTTTCAATCCTGTCTTTGTAGGTCTTGGCTTCGTAGATCGAGACCGGACTGAGCATGACCCGGGCGGTGCCGGGGTAGCCGAATTCCTTCTCCATAAGGTCAATGCCGATTTTGGACGGCATGTCACCCGGCAGGTATTTACTCAGATCATAATTTACTTGAACAAACGGGACACATAGGGCACTAACCAGGAAAATCACCATAAATATTTTTTCGATTAATTTACTGCGACGCACGATAAAATCTACGATTGATTTTCCCCGGTATATATTCTGGTGTCCTTTTTTCGACTTAAGTTTAGGCTTCCACATCAATAATTACCTGCTTAATCTTTTAATTAATTTTATTATAATCAACATCAATTTATTACTGTACACGTGTTGATTATATCCACAAATTCAATTATATTTGTAGTAAGAGATTGTGCAACCATCAATCTTGAGAACATTTGCATATTATTGAACAATTTCCCCGGGGATCTGTTCGTTATTAAACATGAGGAGCAAAATATTATGGATATGCGCAAAAACAATTCAGCTGACCGCCGGATAAGAAAAACCAAGAAAGTCCTGAAGGAAAGTCTGGCCATCCTGCTTTTAAAAAAGAATATAAACAATATCACCATAAAGGAATTGGTGGATCTGGCCGATGTTAACCGCGGTACGTTTTACCTGCACTACCGGGACATCTATGATATGCTGGCCCAGATCGAGACCGAGATGCTCAATGATTTGGAAGACATATCCAATAAATTCCCGGCGGCATTACTCAAAGAGTCGGCTCAGCCATATATTTGCGAGATATTTCAGTACATTGCCGATAATCAAACCTTTTGCAAGATGCTCCTGAGTCCTCATGGGGACATGGCTTTTGTAGACAAGCTCAAGAAGCTGGTTGAAGAAAAATGCTTTTGTTCCCTGATGGAAAGCTTCCCGGAAAATGCACTCCAACACTATCAATACTTTGCCGCCTATACCGTATCCGGATGTATCGGCCTGCTGCAGACATGGATAGAAACGGGAATGAAGGTGTCTCCCCGGGAGCTTTCTCAGGTGGCTGAAGGTATGATCCAAAACGGAATTGATTTTTTGCATCGCGAAGCCAGTTCGGCTTTACCGGATTGAAGTTATGCGGATGAAGGGGTTAAAAATTTGAAACCAGGAGGCTGACGCCAAAGGCGTGGAGACAATTAGTCTTTTAGCACCAATAAGCCCTGATTACAGGGCTTATTGGGCTAGCGTTTATTTATCAGTGAGCTGTAGACGGGGCCAGATTTGGGTCCACCGCTTCTTTTTTTAATTTAATTCCCTGGTCCAGCTGCATTATCTCATTGCTGTAATTCGACAACCTGTTACCCTGGGCAAAACCTGCGGCTACCTCTTTAATCTTTCCGACCAATATCATATCTGAAGTAACCGCTATATTGTAGTTCGGCTCCAGATAGGTCATGCGGTCCAACACACTTTGCTCTATGGCACTGGTCTGCCGCTCATCCTGGTTTCCTGTCAGCTCCAGGCCGATATAAATGGTTTTGTCCGCCACCAGGGCTTTAGCCTGGCTGACTCCGTCAACTTTGACCGCCTCATTTTCAACCAGGCCGGCTACCTCTTTGGGGGTTCCGGCCTCCGGTTTGGCAGGTGTTTGCGATCGGCACCCCGAGGCCACCAGACAAACCCCGGTCAATACGATCATAAATATTAATAAATTACGTCTTGCAGCGTTCAAATAAACCCCTCCTTATTTTTTAATTCAGGCTTATTATTTTTAACCTTTAAAATATTATCCATGGCGTAAATGGCGGCTATAAGCAAGCCCCCGGGGGTCAATGCCGCATATCGTTGATCAATTCCCTCCGGTCCACCGTCCTGGGCGGTTCTTCGTACCAGCCGTTTTCTATCATTATGTTGGTACCATCTTCAAGATAATTAGCAACCTCCATCATGGCTTTGGCGTAGTGGGTCATAAGATCATGCCGGGGACTGGTTGCCATTGAAGCAGCAAAATTTAATATTCCGGCCGAAGTTATTAAGGTGGTGTGATACATCATCAATTTATCTGAAAAAACCGGAGTGGTTGAATCGGTGACCATGAAATCCCACGGCAGGGAGTCAGGTACATCTTCCTGAATAAGTACGGAACTGAATGCTTCGATGAACCGGTTCGCCATTTTTACACCCCTGTCCATGAATCTTCGCAGCTGTTCGGAACTGGTGGTCTGGCGGAAACCAATCAGCAGCCTTTTGCCAACATTGTTGGTTATAATACTATAAAATAGGGCTGATATTTCCTGAGCCAGCAGGCTCCTGCGCTCACCCATGTACCCGCCCAGAAAATCCTGGTTTTTAACAAAGTCTACATGCCTCAGGGTAGTCACCAGGGGCGGTCTGATATAAATACCTTTGGACAACAGGGCATCGATCGTATGGTTATATAAATGGATGCTTGAATTCACACATTGTTCATAGAATTCACGTACATCTGCCCTCCCGGAAGTTACGAAAGACAGCCCGTTTATACCAACCGCAATTTTATTGGCATTTATCATATAATAAAGGCAGTAGGGGTCGCTAAAAAGGCGGGGGGCTTGCATATTTACATCAGTATCAGAAAACCCGATGGGGATGGGGATCTTCTCATGGTGAAACAATTCCTCGACCTTTTTTACTCGCTTATGGCATATATCAACCGCATCCTCCATTATCGGGCGGATGTCATCGTCCTCGGCGGTAAAAGCGAAATATTTAAAAACACAAATAAACATCGTATATTGCATATAACTGTTCCAAAGCGCAGCAATCTCTGTAGCACTAAGTTGTACATTATCAACCGTGCTCATTGATCTCGATTCTAACTTACCGGGATCGTAATATGTTTCTTGCATCTGCAGCCCTCCAGTTTTTTTGTTTGGTTCTAGGTTTTACTTTTTTAGGCTAAATAATTCTTATAGAAGCCAAGAGGCTTCTGCATAATAACCAGTAAGATAAATGAATACTAAAAAGGCTATAATTAACCTTTTATCTTCCCAATTACATATACTAAAAACTCGATTGGGGGCATTGCTTTGGAGCAATTACGCAGGTCCAAACATAACCGGATGATAGCCGGGGTAGCTGGCGGTATGGCTGAGTTCTTTGATCTTGATGTGGCATTGGTACGGTTAATTTGGGTATTGTTCATTTTTGCAGGGGGAGTTGGTTTTTTCGCTTATATCGTATGTTGTATAGTAATACCTGAAGCAACCGAGGCGGGCAGTGATAAATTGCCGGAAGAAAATAAAGAACCAACCGATCAGGACTTTATCAGGCACAGGAGAGAGCGTCGCCGTCGTAATGCCGGTTTTTTACTGATTGGACTGGGGTTGGTTTTCCTGGCCCAAAATATTGTTCCCTGGCATGTTTGGGCAAAAAGCTGGCCCTTGTTGCTGGTTGTGGCGGGACTGTATATCCTGTTTAGAGATCATTCAGGAGACAGAATATGAGAATCGGTACATTCATCAGCGGATTATTTTTGGTTCTGATCGGCATTGTACTTTTGCTGATCAATTTCGGCTATGGTTCCTGGAACATTATACTGCAAATCGGCCAATGGTGGCCGGTTCTATTGATTTTCCTGGGTTTGAGTCTGTTCAATTCCGGCAAAATACCACGCGGGATGGCTTTTGTATTACTCCTGCTGTCCGTTTTGGCGGTGGGCGCCTATTTGGTACTGGCTGCTCCTGCCCGCAATTATACTGGGCAACCCACAGCTTCCACCCTGGTTGTCAGCCGGGAGGAATATCCCCTGGTTAAACAGGCCAACCTCACCGTTGATTACGGAGGCGGCCAATTGCATCTGGCTCCTGGAAAAAGCGATATTTTTCAAGCTGAGTTTACCCGGGGGGAAATCAAGCAGAATATCGTGGCTAATGATCAGCTTTTAAAAATTGACCTGAGCCCGACCGGAAAACCGTGGTCCGCCGGACCAACTACCGCCAATCGCTGGAAAATGCAAATCTCTCCCGAACTATTATGGAATCTGAATATTAATGCAGGAGCAATCGATGGCGTAATCGATTTAAGCGGAGTACCGCTCAGACAACTGAACTGCAATCTCGGTGCCGGAAGCATGGATTTTATCCTGAACAATAATGGTCCCAACAGCCAGGTCCGGGTTACGGCCGGGGCCAGCCACATTAAACTTGAGGTTCCGGGCGATACGGGAGTAAGCATTAAGATGGGCGGGGCTTTGAACACCAACAATCTTGATGAATTGGGCTGGGCCAAGACCGGCAGCCGTTACCAGTCTCCCAACTATAGCGAAGCAGCCAATAAAATCGACTGCGACATACAGTTGTCAGCCGGAAATCTGGAGGTAGCAACGGAGCCAACGATTCAATCCAGTATAATCAATTAGCGCTTGCGCTAATTGCGCGCCAAAAGGAAGGCGCTATAGTGCCTTCCTTGCATGAACAGGGGGACCGTACCTCGTTCACCCACTAGAATTAATTAAGGGGGTGAACGAGGTACGGTCCCCCTGTTCACGGCTTTTATTATATTATTCCTAGTCTATCGGATCAAACATATCCTTGGAGGCTCCGCAGACCGGGCACTCCTCCGGTGGCTCCGGGCCTTCGTGTACATAACCGCATATCCGGCATTTCCAGCGTTTATAGTGTTTTTTGCCGCCGCTGTCTCTCCCCAGATTCTCCATAGACTGGCTGGTGTTTACCTTGGGGGCGATAATGATTTCTCCCTCCAGGACTCCGTCCTTAAAGTAGCTGCGTTTATAATATTTCTCCACCGGATCATTTACTTCCACCACCCGGCATTGTTCCGGGGGCAGGTTAACCTCACCGATTGAGAATATTTCCATATCAAAAGCTACCAGCATGGTGGACAGCACCGGCGGCTTGTATTCGATCCAATCACCGGCAGCGGCAGCCCCTGCCACTCTGCCCATTTCCAGGGAGACCGGCCAGAGCCCTACCAATCTTTCTCCATATTGGGCCACATCACCGGCAGCATATATATCCGCCCGGCTGGTGCGCATGCTGGAATCTACCACTACCCCCTGGGCTACCTCCAGCCCCGCTTCACGGGCCAATTCCACATTGGGTTTTACGCCGGTGGACAGCAAGACCAGATCGGCTTCCAGCACCTGTCCATTACTAAGTTTTACTCCCTGAACCTGATCATCACCTATGATCTCCTCCGTATCCAACCCCAAATATAACTGGACGCCGTGGTCTTGCATCAATTGCTGCAGTCGTAGTGAAGCCGGTTCATCCAATTGCCGGGGCATAATCCGCTGGTTGTGCTCCACTACTGAAACTTTTACGCCACTGCCGACCATTTCCCATACCGCTTCCAGACCCAGCACTCCTCCGCCGATAACTACGGCCCTTTGGGCTTGTTTAATGGCAGCTTTTAAAATCAACGCATCCTTTAAGCTACGCAGGGCAAAAACCCCCTGCTTTTCAACCCCTTTGAAGGGAGGTATGTTGCTGCGGGCACCGGTAGCAATTATCAACTTGTTGTAGGGGATCACATTGCCCTGTTCAGTAACTGCCGAATGATTCCCGGGATCTATGCGCGCCACTCTGGTTCCGGTCCTTACCTCGATATTGTTATCGGCATACCATGACTTGTCGAATACATACAAACGTTTATCGGCCAGATCCTCGCTGAGCAAATCAGATAGGGCCGGTCGGTAATAAGGCATGTAGTCTTCTTCGGTCAGGATGACCACTTCAGCACTGCGATTGCGTTTACGTATGGATTGGGCGGCGGCCAGAGCGGCAATTCCCCCGCCGACGATCACGAATTTTTCCTGGGTATCGTTGCTATATTCATCTTCCACCGCTACCCGCACGAAGTTTTCTCCGCCTACTCCGCAGGCCGGGCAGATATCCGGAGGCTGCGCCCCTACGTGAATATGGCCGCAGACCAGGCAGCGCCAGCGGGTCATGGATTTATCCTGCTTCTTGGCCTGAATGGCCCGGGCAAAATCCATGCCCATTTTAAAGGCATCTTCCAATTGACCTTCGCCCGGTTTAAAATTAACCCGCATTCCCGGCAGGACCTGCATGCGCAATGCCTGTAAGCGGGTTTCGATGCTGGGCACCGCCTCCCCGCTCCAGCCATAAGCCCCAAAAGCCATGGCTAATTTATCCCCGTGAGTGATGGGAGAAAGCAGGCTTAACAGCTTCCAAATCGGCGGCAACGCATCTCCATTAACGGTATTGGAACCGACCAGAAATCCGCTTGCATCCAGCAGGTCATCCGCCACTTGTTTAAGGAGCTCCGGATCATCCAGTTTGTCCTCAATCAATTTATAGGTCTTGATTTCAAAATCGCCCATGCTGTTTATACCTTCGACGATGCTGTCCGCCAGCATTTTAGTAAAACCGTAGATGCTAAGATAGGCGAGTACGATCTTAGGCTTGTCGCTTTTGGGAATAGGGGGACGGGTTGACCATTGTCGGTACAAGTCTATATACCGGTCGATATCCCGGCGCAGTACCGGCCCATGCCCTGGTGCCACTATTTCCAAAGGCAAATCTTTTATCTTATCCAGGGCTTCCAGCACATAAGGCTTAAAAGGCCCGATTATGGCGTCAAAGTATTCCTTGTACGGATCCAGGAAATTGCTTTCCATAAGATCGTTGAACAGGCGTTCATCGGGATAGTGGGATCCGAAGGAATCGCATGAAAATAATATTTTATCCTCTTCCAAGTAGGTGTAAATTGTATCCGGCCAGTGCAGGAAGGGTACGTTCAGGAAACGCAGGGTCTTGTTCCCCAGTTCCAGCCGGTCGCCCTCATTGACCTCCAGGGCTCGGAACTTTTTGTTGGTAATCTCCCGCAGGAAGGACAGGGCGGTGGCGCTGCCCACTATCGTAAGATTAGGCACCAACTCGATTAATTGGGCTACAGCTTCAGAATGATCAGGTTCGGTATGATTCATAATCAAATAGTCGATTTCATTTAGTCCGGTTATACTCTTTACATGGTCCAGGTACTGATCGAAAAATTTGTCCTCGCAAACCTCGATTAGAGCTGTTTTCTCAGTACCCTTAATTAGATAGGAATTGTAGCTGGTACCAATGTCGGTGGTCATAACCATATCAAAAATCCTGAGTTCGGGATCACGTACTCCCACCCAATAAACATCATCTTTTATCAATATTGCAGTCATAATTTCTCTCCTCTCATTTCATAATTTTAATAATAACCTGCCTGGCTGTTTAATCTGATTCAATGAGCGCTTGCGTGAATTGTGCGCCCAAACGCGGGCGCTATAGCGCCTTCCCTTCGCGTTTTGTGTGCATCGCACCGCGAGTTTTTTTATCAAACGCCTCTTCAATCGGAGATTTTACCTGCCACTGAGGTAAAAAACCGATTGATCTCCGCCCATAGAGATGGTCTTAAGTGGTGTTTGATAAAAAATGCTCCAAGTCCAAACCTGAAGCATTTTTAAACTATTATCCACAGCTAGGACAGGCTGAGCACCCTCCTTCGTGGGTTACTTCCACTTGGGGCAGAACCCGGTAATAGGTTAAACCGTTCTGTTTAACCGAACTTATGGTAAATCCCTGGGAACTGTCATATAGAGCCTGGTCGACTATAAACTTTAATCCGCTTTGTTCTTCAACCAGATCGTTGTTAACTGGTTCGTCCAGAACCAGATTATAAGACATCCCGCCTCAACCAATGCTCCCATTGATGCGCACACTATTCTTTTCGGCTTTAAGCTGCTGCAAGGCAGCTTTGATATCCCCGATGGTCTCATCCGATATTTGTACAAGGGTCATGCCAATTCCTCCTATTCATACATGGCTGGCCTTTCCAGCCCAATTTCTAAAAAAGCGAGAGTTCTGTATTACCTTCCATAGTTATATCAATAAACTACTATTGGTCATGCAGGCCTAATTACAGCCTTATATCACCTTGGTTCTTCAGGAAATGGTTTTTGGTGCCACCTATTCCATAGCAGCCGGTCAAGACTCCAATAATAAGCGGCCCAGCCTGCCCATAACAGTATTAGCGCCTCTATTATAAATATAGGATTTACACTTACCGAACCTGCAAACATGTAGTTGAAATTCATCAGTAAACTGGCTAATAAAGCTAGAGTAGTAAACATTCCCAGTATCAAGGCAATTCCTACCAAAAACTCTCCCCATGCTACCATATAACCGAATATCTTGGCATTAGGCAATGCAATATGGTTAATAAACCATGCATACCAAGGCTGCACATCGGGATGTGCTCCCCCGGTTTTTGCTAGTGCTCCTTTGAGAAAACCTGTAACTGCAACTCCGGCTTGGGAGCCAACCCATACTTCCGCGTTCGCACCAAATACTTTACCAAATCCTGAGGTTAACCAATTATAGCCCAGGTAAACCCGCAAAATTGTCCATAATATTCTAGCCCAATTAGAATATTTCCATTTAAACATTGCTAAACCCTCCTTTTGCAATTTAGTATTTGTGTTTTTAACTAAATCTATCATCCCATGTCTAAAGTATACTCCTTGGGTATAGTTTAGACAAGTACTTTATGTATTTTTTTGAAAATTTATGATGAAATATGACCCTGCCTCAGAACGCAACGATTCTAATCTGGGGAAAAGCCTTTAACCCGGCCGGTTTTAGCTGGGGCAGCAGTTACGCGATTCAGGGCGTTATAAACTTTTAAAATAACAGAATAATAGTATTCTGTTTAAAATCTCAGCTTTCCGTATATGCTATGAAAAAAGGGAGGGATAGCAATGCGGATTAGCGACCCCAATAAACTGGTGGGCAAGGTCATGAGAATTAAAAATGGGCATGATATGACCGAGGTCATTATAGATATAGGCGACCAGCCGGTAACAGCCACAATTACCTCCGGTGCAGCCGGGGATATGAACCTGCACGAAGGTGATGAGGTTTTTGCCATGTTCAATTCCACCTCGGTTACTTTGATAAAAGACACCAAGGAACCAAGAAGAGACTATAAATTTTAGCCTGCATAAGCGAGGCCGTGACGAAATTGGTTTCGTCACGGCCTTTTTAGTCTTTCATATTATATTGTTGTTATGAAGCCCTAATATTTAAAGAAGCCTTCACCGGTTTTACGGCCCAGCTTGTTGGCGCGCACCATCTTAGCCAGCAGAGGGCAGGGACGATACTTGGGATCACCGAATTCTCTGTACAGAGTCTGCATAACCGCCAGCACAATATCCAAGCCAATCATGTCCGCCAACGCCAGGGGACCCATGGGATGGCCGGCGCCAAATTTCATGGAAGTATCAATATCAGCGGCATTGGCGACACCTTCCATAAGGGCATACATGCCTTCATTCAGCATGGGAATCAAAAGACGATTTACTACGAAACCGGGAGCTTCATTGATTTCGACCGGAGCCTTACTCATTTGCAGGGTTATATCTTTAATAAAATCGTAAGTTGCCTGGCTGGTGGATGCCCCCCGAATAATTTCAACCAGCTTCATAGCAGGTACGGGGTTAAAGAAATGCATACCGATGACCCGGTCCGCTCTGCCCGAAGCGGCAGCTATTTCCGTGATACTAAGAGCCGAAGTATTGGAGGCTAGAATGCACTCGGGCTTACAAACCGCATCCAGCTCTTTGAAAATAGCCTTCTTAATGTCCATAATTTCAACTGCAGCTTCGATTACCACATCACAATCTTTGGCATCCGCTATATCAATACTTCCTGATATTTTGGACATTATTCCGTCTTTAACCGCAGCTTCCATTTTCCCTTTTTCCACTAATTTGGATAGGTTTTTGTCAATGCCCTTAATTCCGTTGTCAACAAACTCCTGTTTAATGTCCCGAACCACCACGTCGAAACCAGACTGAGCGCCTACCTGTACAATCCCCGCTCCCATAGTACCTGCACCAAGTACCATAATCTTCATCCTGACAACCTCCTTTTTTTAATAAATTCTCTCTGATAGTTTGTATACCAACAGTCCTCTTTTACTACTTCTAGGATTTTTTCAATATTCCTCCTCCAAAAATAATTTATGGTATTTTTATTAATTTAGAACAAAAAAAGACTCATCAAATGATGAGCCTTTAATCTATATGTTATTGGTTTGAACTATAGTTCAGACGTTTTTAATATTTGAAGAAGCCTTCGCCAGTCTTACGGCCAAGTTTACCAGCACGAACCATTTTAGCCAGTAACGGACACGGACGATATTTGGGATCGCCAAATTCTGTGTACAGAGTATTCATAATAGCCAGGCAGATATCCAAGCCGATCATGTCAGCCAGAGCCAAGGGGCCCATCGGATGTCCTGCGCCAAACTTCATGGAGGTGTCAATGTCAGCGGCATTGGCAACGCCTTCCATTAAAGCGTACATACCTTCGTTCAGCATGGGAATCAAGAGGCGGTTTACAACAAAGCCAGGGGCTTCGTTGATTTCTACCGGAGCTTTGCCCATCTTCAAGGACATTTCTTTGATCGCATCATAGGTTTCTTGGCTGGTGTCAGCCCCACGAATGATTTCAACCAATTTCATCGCCGGTACGGGATTGAAGAAATGCATTCCGATAACTTTGTCGGCTCTACCGGTTGCAGCTGCGATTTCGGTCAAGCTCAGAGCTGAAGTATTGGAAGCAAGAATGCAACTGGGTTTGCAAATGGAATCCAGTTCTTTGAATATGCTCTTCTTGATGTCCATAACTTCCAGAGCAGCCTCAATAACCAGATCACAGTCGGCTGCGGCAGCCATGTCAACCGTACCAGAAATACGGCCCATAATAGCGGCTTTGTCTTCTGCAGACATTTTGCCTTTGTCTACGTTTTTGCCCAACAGTTTGTCAATGCTGGCAATACCTTTGTCAACAAATTCCTGCTTGATGTCGCGAACGATAACTTCGAAACCAGCCTGTGCAGCGGTTTGCACGATGCCTGCGCCCATAGTACCTGCACCAAGTACCATAATCTTCATTCTTTACAACCTCCTCATAATAATTAAATAAATTCCGTTCTCTGATTATTCGATACCAACAGTCCTCAATAAATGCAATTCGCTATAACTGCTTATTTTCCTCCTTTTTGTTAATTATTTCTCAAAGTTTTTTATCAAACTCCTCGGAAGACCTTCTCCTCTATAGATGGGGGGATAAACCTATTTTTCCTCAGTGGTGGGTAGGGTCCCCGACTGAGGAGGCGTTTGATAAGAAACGCCCGCGGCGCAATGCGAAAGGAAGGCACTGTAGCGCCCGAGTTTTGGCGCGCAATTCGCACAAGCGCTCATTGAATTTATTAAAAACTACAAAATTTTTGCTAAGCCGCTGTAAATCCTCCCATGAGCTGTATCAATGGTGATCAGCATATCATTTTCCAGGACATGGGTGGCATTGCTGGCGCCTACAATCACCTGTAATCCAGTATTAAGACCCATTATCGCGGCATCGGAAGTCAAGCCGCCTTCCTCCGCCACCAGACCATTGAGACGGTCCAGGTAGGGAGCAAAAGATTTATCGGCGGAACGGCATACCAGAATATCTCCGGGTTGGATTTTGTCCAAATCCTCTTCCCGCAATACCACTCTTACTTTACCGCTGACCGGTTTAGATCCAATTCCCATACCCTGTACCAATATGTCTCCCACTACGTGAACTTTAAGCAGATTGGTAGTACCGGGGAAACCCGGCCGGCTGCCTGCCGTGAGAACGACCATATCGCCCTTGTTTATATAGCCAATCTCCAGACAGCGGAGCAGAGCTTCCTCAAATAGCTCATCCGTTCCAGTGGTTTCCCGGGTCAGTACGGGATGTACGCCCCAGACCAGAGATAGTCTTCGCATCACTTTGGGATTAGAGGTTACCGCGATAATATCCGCCCGGGGACGGTATTTGGCCACCATGCGGGCGGTATTTCCACTACTGGTGGCGGTAATTATGGATGATATGCCTAAGCTGGCAGCGGTGGCGCAGGTTGCGTAACTGATCGCATCGGTGACCGATAAATTTCCCTGCAGCCGCTTGCTTCTCAGGATTTCCTGATAATTTAAAACCTCTTCCGCCCGTTTGGCAATCCTGGCCATGGTTGCAACCGTTTCCACCGGATACTTGCCGGCTGCACTTTCGCCGGAGAGCATGATGGCATCCGCACCGTCAAAAATGGCGTTGGCTACGTCAGATACTTCCGCCCGGGTCGGACGGGGGTTGTTGATCATGGAATCCAGCATCTGGGTGGCGATGATCACTACCTTGCCTGCCCGGCTGCATTTTGCAATAATTTTTTTCTGTACCAGCGGAACCTCTTCAGCGGGTATTTCAACGCCCAGGTCCCCCCGAGCTACCATAATGCCATCAGCCACCTTGATAATCTCATCCAAATGGTCAACCCCGCCCTGGCTCTCAATCTTGGCAATTATATCAATTGACGCATCCCTTGCCTCCAGTATCCGCCGAATTTCCAGAACATCCTGGGCTTTGCGGACGAAGGAAGCGGCAATATAGTCTACCTCCTGATCAATCCCAAAATTAATATCGGCAATATCTTTGGCATTCAAAAAAGGCATATTGATTCTGACTCCGGGAACATTAACCCCTTTTTTCTCACCCAGGACCCCGCCGTTGACCACCTGGCAAGTGATATCGGTAGATGTGGTTTCCAGCACCGTAAGGTTAATCAAGCCATCGGAAAGCAAAATAGAGGTACCCGGTTTTACCTCCAGAGGAAGTTGGGGATAACTAACCTGAACTTCCTGTTCGTCACCGGGTACGGCTCGCGTAGTCAAAATAAATTTTTGGCCGGCCACCAAAATTGCTTTTTGGTCTTGCAGCCTGCCCGTTCGTATCTCAGGCCCCTTGGTGTCCAGCATTAGGGCGAGAGTGCGGTTGGTTTCGGCGGCCACCTGGCGCACCGTATCTATCCTCTTTTTATGTTCGGAATGTTCGCCGTGGGAGAAATTCAGCCGCGCCACATTCATTCCCTGCGCTGCCAGTTGCATCATTACTTCCTTATTTTCACTGGCTGGTCCAATCGTACATATTATCTTGGTCTTGCGCATATTCTTCCTCCCTTTAAATTGATAGTATCCTGGCGATTTCATACATCTCCATTTCAGGCTGGCGGGTGCTGTTTACAACCTGTTCCAAGGGTATGGCAAATACCTTGTTGCCCTCACCGCCGACCAGCACATTCCGCTCACCCCGGGCAATCAGATCGACCGCATGTTTTCCCATACATGAGGCTAATATCCGGTCAACTGCTGTGGGGGTTCCTCCTCTTTGCATATGTCCCAAGATGCTGACCCTGGTTTCATGGCCGGTCTCCTGCTGGATTTTATCCTTAAGTTCTATTACCGGATATACCCCTTCGGCCACAATGATTATGCTGTGCAATTTCCCGCGCTCAGTGCCCTTTTTAATCTTGTCCAGAACTTGTTCCAAGTCAGTTGCAATTTCGGGAATCAGTACGGACTCCGCTCCTCCGGCAACACCAGCCGCCAAGGCAATTTCCCCGCAGTCTCTTCCCATAACTTCGATGACAAAAATACGGCCATGGCTGCTGGCGGTATCCCGCAAGCGGTTAATGGCTTCAAGAACGGTGTTTACGGCAGTGTCAAAACCGATTGAAGCCGTATGGGGAACATCATTGTCAATTGTCGCCGGGATGCCGATTACATTTATTCCTAGTTTGGATAATTCGTATCCCCCCCGCAGACTGCCATTTCCACCTATAACTACCAGGTGCCCGATCCCTAATACCTTTAACAAGCCGGCGGCCTGTTGGCGGCCGGCTTCGGTTTTAAAACCTTCCGAGCGGGAGGTTTGTAAAACCGTACCGCCCCGGTGGATAATATCGGCTACCGAGCCCGCGCTTAACTTTTCTATTTCTCCATTGATTAAACCTGCAAACCCCTGGTGAACCCCATAAACCTCCATTTCTCCATAGATGGCCGAACGAACCACAGCCCGAATGGCTGCATTCATTCCGGACGCATCCCCCCCACTGGTTAAAACTGCCAGTTTGATCAAAGGTTCACCTCCTGTTGCTATTTTTTTGGTCCCTCGCCCAAGGTTATGCCGTAGCGATGGCTAACCTCGGCATTGCCTCTGATTTTGATGGCGGAAGTATGCTCGGTGAATTGTACGACCAGAATCTCACCTTTATCCAACTTTTCGGTATGGTGAAACTTGGTATCCGAACCCCGGGTGAGTCCTATTATGTTTACGCCATTTTCCAGGGCCTTGATCACAATATAGTCTTCTCCCAAATATGCATCGTTCATTCCTGTACCTCCTTTAGTTAAACCATATATTATTTTTGCCATATTTCTCGCCCAGACTGTTTCTTAACTCAGCCTCGGCATCCACGTCATATTTTTCATCCATTACAATTATTTTCTTATTGGGCAGATGCAGGCAGACTTCAATATGGCCGGGATACTTGCGCAGTATCTCCACCAATTCCAGCTTTCCCTGAGTATCAGTTTTCTCATAAGGCAGTCGTATATGCAGCTCTTTTAAATTCCCGCTGAGTTCCACGGCGCGGCGCAGCGAAATTTTAGGATTCTCCTCCCGCCGGTCGACAAAACCTTCAATGATAACCGGCACATCCGCTCTAATGTTGTTTATAAACTGACGGTAAGCTGAAGGAAAGAGCATAACCTCCATACGGCCGCTCAAATCTTCCAGGAAAAAGCGGGCATAGGGGTCGCCCTTGCGGCTGATTTTTTTGCTCAGATTAACCGGCACCCCTACCAACCTGACATAATCTTCACCGCTGCCACTTTCTACTGCGGCTATTTCATCCGTAGCCACCAGCCCCATTATCTTTCTATATGCATCCAAGGGGTTGGCCGATACGTAGAAACCCAGGACTTCTTTTTCACGGGCCAGCTTTTCAGAATTATCCCATTCCCCTTTAACCGCTACTGCCGGTTCTTCCGCCATCGTATCCGTCTCGCCGAAGAGGGACATCTGGTTCCCGTTGCTGGCCTGCCTGATCTGGACAGCCAGGCGCATTGATTCATCCATAATCGAAAAGGTTTGTTTGCGGGTCAAGCCCAGCGAGTCAAAGCACCCTGCCACAATCAGATTTTCAACCATGCGTTTGTTGATCTGGGATAGATCTATACGCTGGCAGAAATCAAAAAAGGAGGCAAATTTTCCGGTCGCGCGGACATCCACAATAGCTTTGACTGCGTTGACGCCCACATTTTTAATGGCCCCGAGGCCAAACCTGATACCGCCGGCAGCTACCGTGAAGTTCTCATAACTCTCATTAATGTCGGGAGGGAGGATGGCAATCCCCATTTTCTTGCATTCCTTAATATAGAAAACCACCCGCTCCTGATGCTCAATCACACTGCTTAGAAAAGCGCACATGAATTCCAGCGGAAAATAAGTTTTTAAATAAGCGGTCTGGTAGGTAATCAAAGCATAAGCGGCCGAATGGCTCTTGTTGAAACCATAACCGGCGAAGCTTTCCATTATATCGAAAAGACGGGTGGCAATTTCTTCATCAATATGGTTCTGCGCCGCTCCCCGGACAAATTTGTCCCGCATAGCCATAAGCTCGCTGACTTTTTTCTTGCCCATGGCCCGGCGGAGGATATCGGCTTCACCCATGGTAAAATTGGCCAAATCGCTGGCCACCCGCATAACCTGCTCCTGATAAAGGACTACTCCATAAGTTTCCTTCAGTATGTTTTCCAGGGCGGGATGCAGGTACTCCAGTTCCTGGCGTCCCTGTTTGCGGTTGATAAAATCCTCCACCATGCCGCTCCCCAGCGGACCGGGACGGTAAAGCGCGATCACCGCAATCAAATCCTCGAAGCGGTTGGGCTTCATTTCCATCAATATTCGGCGCAGACCATCACTCTCCAATTGGAAGACCCCGATGGTGTTGCCCGACTGCAGCAACTCATAAACTTTACCATCATCCAGGGGCAAATTATCCAAATCCACGGATAATCCACGTGTTTTCTTAATAATTTCCACTGCCCGGTCCAATACCGTCAGGGTGCGCAAGCCCAAAATATCCATTTTAAGCAGACCTATGTCTTCCACCGTTTCTTTCGCAAACTGGGTAATTACATGCCCATCGGGGGTTTTCTGCAAAGGCAGCAGGGTGCTCAAAGTCTCCCGGCCAATCACTACCCCCGCAGCGTGGATGGAGGCGTGGCGGGGCATGCCTTCCAAAGCCCGTGCAATATCTATAATGCGGCGGGTGTCATAATCATTTTGGTAGGCCTGGGCCAGATCTGCTGAAATCTCCAGGGATCTGTCTATGGTAACCCCCAACTCGGCAGGAATCATCTTGGCAATGCGGTCAACGTCCCCATAGGGTACGTCCAGGGCTCGGCCAACATCACGAATAGCTGCCCGGGCGGCCATGGTGCCGAAAGTAATTATTTGCGCCACCCGGTCTGAACCGTACCGTTCAACAATATAATCAATTACCCGGTCCCTTTTTTCGAAGCAAAAATCTATATCTATATCAGGCATGCTGACCCGTTCGGGATTTAGAAAACGTTCAAACAGCAGGTCATATTTTAGGGGGTCTATATTCGTGATACCCAATACATATGAAACCAGGCTGCCGGCGGCCGAACCTCTGCCAGGTCCTACCGGCACCCCGTTGTCTTTGGACCAGGACACCAGGTCCTGAACAATAAGGAAGTACTCGGCAAATCCCATTTCATTGATCATGTTCAGCTCATAAGCCAGGCGGTCAATGATGAATTGATCGGGCTCTGCATACTTTTGAGCAAACTTGGCCAGGGTTAATTGATGAAGGTAGGTCTCGGGGGTGTGACCCTCGGGAATCGCAAAATAAGGCAGGTGAAAATCCCCAAAAGCAAACTCAAGATTACACTGCTGCGCAATTATCAGGGTATTATCCAGGGCCTGGGGGCAGTAGGCAAACAACTCCCGCATTTCGTCTTCGGTCTTTAAGTAGAATTCACTGCCCTCGAAGCGCATTCTTTCCTGGTCGGTAACCACCTTGCCGGTTTGAATGCACAGGAGCACATCGTGAACGGTTGCATCCTCCTTACGGATATAATGGGCATCGTTGCTTGCAACTAGAGGAATCCCCGTCTCCTCACCAATCTGCACCATGGTCCGGCAGACCTCTTTTTCAATTTCCAGTCCGTGATCCTGCACCTCCAGGTAGAAATTACCGGGTCCAAAAATCTTATCATACTCGCGGGCCAGGTCGGCGGCCGCGTCTCTATTGCCGGCCAAAATAAGCTGGGGTATCTCTCCGGCTACACATCCACTCAGGGCAATCAAGCCGTCATGGTATTGTTCCAATAGTTCTTTGTCCACCCGGGGTTTATAATAAAATCCCTCTAAAAATGCCCGACTGACCAACTGGATCAAATTTTTGTAGCCAATTTCGTTTTTACATAACAGGGTCAGATGAAAGTTGCCGTCATCAAAACGATTTTCCTTGTCTAAACGACTGCGGGGAGCAACATAAACCTCGCAGCCAATAATCGGCTTTATACCAAGTTTCTTAGCCTCTCGGTAAAAATCGATGATGCCGTAGAGAACCCCGTGATCAGTAATGGCTATGGCCGGCATCCCCATTTCCAAGGCCCGGCCCGCCAGATCCTTGATCCGGCAGGCTCCATCCAATAAGCTGAACTCCGAATGATTATGAAGATGTACAAAACCGTTTCCCATATTCTCCTTCTCCGCACCGCGTAACAACCGAGACACTCCATTGTTACATCCGCTTTCATTATATTACTTTTGGGGAAACAGAGGACGGTTCTCTTGTTTCCTCTTTCCCTGTTTCCCCCTGTTCACCACTTTGGCTGGCAGCCGTTTAAGCTGAAAATTTGCAGGCTCTTCCCCCGGTTATCTTTAATAATTCCTCATAGCTTATAGGCAAAGCCGTATGAGCGGTTCCGGCCGCCGCATATACAATATCGTAACGCTTAAGGCTCTCATCCAGATATATCGGGATCGCCCGGCGCAGAGCAAAGGGACAGACTCCCCCTACATTAAATCCGGTAACTTCCAAGACTTCGTCGGCATTGGCCATTCTTACTCTTTCCCCGACGGTTTCCCGGATAGCCTTGCTATCCAAACGGACGTCTCCGGCTGATACCACCATTAAGTACTCTTCCTTTTTTGTTTTGAATACTATTGATTTGGCGATTTGTCCTACCTCGGTTCCCAAAGCCTGGGCAGCCAGAACAGCAGTCTTGGTACTGTCTTCCAGGACGATAATTCGGAGTTGGGGATTTCTCTCATTTAAAAACCTTTTTACCCTTTCGATTTCCTGCATGATAAACCGTCAACCTCTTTTGTTTCATTTTGGCAAATTCTAAATTTAATTATAGATTAAAAACCTGCCTCTTTGTTAATTAAGCTTGTTTGTTTTCCTTGAGCCTTTGGCGCATTATTCCTCCCACCCGGCCACAAGCGGCATTGCTCAAAGATTCCCAGCCTTCTTTTTCAATTTGTTCCCATAGTCCCAACTCCTTGGCAATCTCCACCTTTAATCTGTCTCTTTCAGTCAAAACCGGTTTCAATTTTTTACGTTTCTTTTCCAACCTCGCCATACCTCCGTTATAGATTTTTGAGTCAGCAGATTATGGCTTATTTTTCCCCAATCGGTAAATCCTTATATAATGCCTGCCTAAAATTTTTTATAAACCTCTTAGTTAAAAGAAGGATTTTATGGTAAAATATAGAAATTAATATAAAATAAAATTTAAGGAGGATTAATAATGTTTAAAACATTTTTAAATAAGGAGGGTGGGCACGTACTTGATCTGTCAACCTTTAACAACTATACTCCGGAGCAAATTTTATTTTATTATTATAATTCTCGCATTAATATTACCCTGGATGCTTACTACCAAATGCGCGAGTGGTTGGAGAATGGTTACGGCGATGGTGAAAAGCTCGGAATGTGGCTGGAATTCTTTACCGAAGAACTGCAGGTGGAACCGGACCTGGAAATTCTGCAGGACAGCGAGTATATGAACGTCATTGGCCCGTATTACTACGGCCCAACCTGCACCCAGTTCTATATAACCCGGTTATATACTTTAAAAAATGATCCTCTTACTTCCGACGATTTCACAGTTTTGCTGAATCTTCACAAGGTGCCGCCGGTCAAGCGGGAATTGCAAAAATATTTGCAAACCCGCAAAACCGCTAAAAAAACCATCAAAAACAAAGACGATTTAATCCGGGAAATTTCCATGTGCAGCGCCAGCTTGAAGCAAATTGAAGAAATCGGTCAGTGCCTGGATTATTTGAATATCTTTCTGGAAGGACGCCAGGAAATATTAAACCAGGAGGAAATCTCACCCCGGGATCCCGGTTCGGCGCCGCAGAAACCGGACAAACCTGATAATACAACGGGAAAATTCACATTTTTACAAATTCTAAAAGCGCAAAATAAACGTGATATTTCCGCCGATTACAATCGCAATATGAAAATTTACTATATAAAATGCCGCGAATACGACAAAGCCTGTGAAAGATATAAGGAAGCCCTGCAGAACTGGGATGAATATAAAGAAAACTTTATCAAAAAGTGCCGCCACGATATCCGGGAAGCTACGGGTAAAATTAAAGAAGTCACAGTCTGGTTGGGAATTTACCAGGAAATAATCCGCCGCAGCGTTATCCATTTAGACTATCAGCAAGTTGAGATACTAGGTAAATTCAAACGTTATCTAGAAACGGGCCGAGCTGATGACCTGCAGGGATGTATGAACCTGTATGAAGGTGAGCGGCACTGGCAGGAAATCAAAGCCAGTCAGGACAGGATTGAAAATACCATATACTTTTTGCAGCCGGATAATGAAGCCCTGCGGCTGGCCAGTCTGGAAACCAGCAAACTTATAGCCAGTACCGTGGATAGATAGTTAGATCTGGGAAACAGGGGAGTCTCCCCCCTGTTTCCATCTGGCTCTCGGCCGTAAAAATAATTTATGCAGTATCATACCCGCCGCAAATCCTCCGATATGAGCCCAAAAAGCCACGGTCTGCTCTGAGCCAACCGTCAGCAGTCCGGCAGCCCCACCGTATATTTGGGTAATAGCCCAGAAACCCAGGTAGATCCAAGCCGGGAAGTTAAAGAAAAAGATAGGCGGTATATAGGTAAGAACTTTGGCTCTTCTAAACATCAGGAAATAAGCCCCCATAATTCCGGCAACAGCTCCTGAAGCGCCAACTACGGGTACCTGGGAAGAAAGATTAAAGGCAAAGTGGGTTATGCTCGCTATCAGGCCACAAAGCAGATAAAAAGCTAAAAAGCGTGCCTTCCCCATTTTATCTTCAACGTTGTCTCCAAACAACCACAAAATCCACATATTGCCGATAAGGTGCATCCAGCTGCCATGGAGGAAAATGGAGGTTATAAAAGGAAGATAGCCCAGCCAGGGCCCTTGGTAATGGGTGTAATAGGCAGGTATCAGTCCAAATATATAAGTAAAATCGTTAAGTCCCCGTTCACCCAAAGATATTTCGTAATAAAATATCAGGGTGTTAATTGCTATCAGAATTACTGTCACTACGGGAAAATGCTCGCCGCGAGTGCTGTCTCTTAAAGGAAACATTATTTACTCCATTTTCATAGATTTTAATCACTAAAGTTTGGGCTAAATCTGAGTCCCACCTTCGGGCTAACTATGTTGATCCCTGCAAGTACTACAGCTATTATATTACTTTTATTACAAGTTCCCTATTAGGTCACAAACCTCAATAAATCGACATTCATCAACCGGCAACTACATTTATCATAGTAGTTTTGGCACCCGAGCACAAGTGCCAGTTCCATTTTAAATTTTTCCCGTTTTTCAAATTATCAAACATATGATTGTACTGTACGATTGTCTACTATCAATATGTTAACCACATTGAAAAAATCAGGCAAAGTGTGGAGATAACCCTGCCACACTCTACCTGAAATAAGAGAGGGATTATTTGGATTCGATGGACTTTATAAGTTAAGCTTTATACATAGGATTTGTAGCCGTTGCTGCTCAGGTATTTACCAATAACCATTCTCTGAACCTGAACAGTGCCTTCGAAGATCTGGGTAATTTTTGCATCACGCATATATTTTTCAACGGGATATTCTTTGGTATATCCATATCCGCCGAAAACCTGTACAGCATCAACGGAAACCTTCATTGCGGAGTCAGCGGCATACATTTTTGCCATGTTAGAAATCATTTTGAAGGGCAATTCCTGGTCCTGTAACCAGGCAGCTTTTTGGTAAAGCAAGCGTGAGGTCTCAACCGCAACCGCCATGTCAGCCAGCATAAATTGAATAGCCTGGAAAGCGGCTATCGGCTTGCCAAACTGCTGTCTTTCAACCGCATATGCAATCGCCGCATTCAATGCCGCAGTGGCAATTCCAGTTCCCAGAGCTGCAATCGCAGTACGGGATAGGTCAAGGGTTTCCATCAGAATGGGAGTGGCTTTGCCTTCCCCACCCAGCATCATCCAACCAGGTACTCTTACATCTTCAAAGATTACTTGAGTTGTACTGGTGCTTCTGATGCCTAGTTTGTCTTCTTTAGGGCCAATGGATACCCCAGGGAAGTCTCTATCAACCATAAATGCGCAAAGCCCTTTATTGCCTAGCTTTCTATCAAGGGTGGCGAATACTGAAAAATTCTTGGCAAAACCGCCGTTGGTAATGAACTGTTTGGTACCGTTAAGAATATAATCATTGCCATCTTTTACACACTTACAGGCCATGCCCAGAGCATCAGATCCGGCCCCGGGTTCAGTTAAACAGAATGCTGCGACAGCACCATCCAGCATACGGCCATACCACCACTTTTTCTGCTCATCGTTTGCGCCAACCCAAATGGGGTCGGAAGCCAGTAAAGAAGAAGCTACCACCATAGTAGACAGACCGGCATCACCCTGACCAAGCTCATCAATAACCAAGTACTTGGATAACCAGTCCAAACCATCTCCACCATATTCTGCAGGTACCCCGATAGTCATCAGTCCGAGATCCTGCATCTTGGCAACAGTATCAAAAGGAACTTCATCAGCTTTGTCCCATTCGATGGCATATGGAGCAATTTCGTTGGCTGTAAAATCAGCAGCCATTTGGCGTATCATTTCTTGTTCTTCAGTTAATCTAAAATCCATTACAAATACCTCCAATATTGATGTTTTTTGATGACAAATGACAAATTATATATTAATTACAGCGGATGATAAAAGTTAGTCCTGCCATAATTTGCTTTAAATATCTCTGGTCCAAAGGGATGTCATGGATGGTCCAGTACCTACACACAGTGAAGCTCCGCCGATTTTTAAATTCAATCTTTCCATTTCGTAGGCTAGGGATACGACAATCCGTAGTCCGGTGCTGCCAATAGGATGACCCAGAGCTATACCGGAGCCATTGTGGTTGACTTTGTCCAGATCCAAATTGATACCATATTTCTCTTTCAAGCGAGCACCTACACCCAGGAACTGAGCCGCAAACGCTTCATTGATTTCCCAGTAATCAACATCCGCAAACTTAAGACCAGCCATTTTCAAAACCTTGGGCATGGATTCGGCAGGTCCAATACCCATAATCTCCGGTTCTACACCACATGCACCAATAGCCAGCAATTTTACCATGGGCTTAAGTCCTAATTCTTCAGCCTTTTTCTTGGACATAACTATAGCAGCGGTGGCTCCATCGTTAATGCCGGATGCGTTCGCAGCAGTTCCTACTCCATCTTTAGTGAAAGCTGGCTTTAGTTTTCCAACGCTCTCCATGCTAGCTCCTCTGATCATATGCTCATCAGTATCAAAGAGAACGGTGCCCTTCTTGGTTTTGATTTCTACCGGCACCATTTCTCTCTTGAACACACCATTATCAGTAGCGGCAACTGCGCGGCTATGACTCATTACAGCCAGTTCATCGCACTGTTCACGGGTGATGTTGTACATTTTAGCTACGTTCTCGGAAGTAACTCCCATGAGGCCACCTACCAGGGAATCAAACAAGGCATCATGGAACATGGCATCAACGATAACGCCATCATTCATCCGATATCCACCCCGGGCTTTAGGCAGCATGTAAGGTGCATTGGTCATGCTCTCTACGCCTACTACTAAAGCGATTTCAGTTTTTCCTAGTTGAACATTGCTGCAGGCGATTTCCAGAGCTCTCATACCTGAGGTACAATTCTGGTTTACGCCACATGCATTACTTTCAATTGGAAGTCCACAAGCTAAACCAATCTGGCGACAAACCATGGAGCCCTGCATGTGTTGGTAAACCTGACCCACTACGATTTCATCTACGATATTAGCAGGAATACCGGCCCTCCTAATAGCTTCCTTGCCAACAGTAATGGCTAATTCTTTGGCAGATACGTCCTTAAGGCCGCCCTGGAATTTACCAATAGGTGTTCTGCATCCTGATACGATTACAACTTCATTCATTAGTAATTCTCCTTTCTCATATATTATTAAAATCTGTTTTTGTTTGAACAGTGCAACTATCCTTGGTTGGTTCTACGCCAGATCTTTAATTTATTGGCTTCCTTGGTTAATTCGTCTCTGAAGTCTGGATGGGCTATATTAATTAATCCCTCCGCCCGTTCCCACGTGGTTTTGCCCTTCAAATTGAAGGTGCCATACTCGGTAATAATATAAGCAGCAATTGACCGTGGAACGGTTACGATGGTGCCAGGGCTTAAGCCTGGATTGATTCTGGATGATAACGTTCCATCAGATTTCTTTACACTGGAGCTTAGAGCAATAATTGGTTTACCATTTTTTGATCTGAATGCACCAAAAATATAATCCAATTGTCCCCCCGTTCCAGAAATTTGGCGGCCAGCAGCGGCTTCCGAGGCAACCTGGCCATATAAATCTACCTCCAGGCAGTTGTTTATGGCCACAAAGTTATCATTCTGGGCGATCACGAATGGATCGTTACAGTAGCTAACCGGATAACTGGCACATACCGGGTTGTTATTCAAGAAGTTATAGAGCTTTTCAGTTCCCATTGCAAAGGTATAAACCATTTTGCCCTTGTCTATTTGTTTCCTTTTACCAGTTATTTTTCCGGCATCATACATATCAACGAATGAATCAACCAGCATTTCAGTATGAACACCCAGATCTTTCAAATCTGATTGGGCAATTAAGGCTCCTACCGTATTAGGCATGGCACCTATTCCCAACTGGATACAGGCTCCGTCACTCATCTCTTCCATGATCAGGGCTGCTATCTTCTTATCAACCTCAGAGACAGGTAGGGCAGGAAGATTTGTTAATTTGGGATTCATGGTACTTTCCACGATGTAGTCTACATCTGAAATATGAACCCCCTCGCCATTGCCGCCCAGACAAATTGGCACCGAGCTATTCACCTCTACCACCAATATCTTTGCCTTTTGCGTACTGGAATAGGCCATGGAATTCGATGTACTAAAGTTGAAAAAGCCATGACTATCCATAGTTGCTACTGGTTGAAAACTAACATCGATATCCAGATAGAGATCGATTATTCTTAACCCTTCATGATAGGTAAAGGGAATATAATTACACAAATTCTGATCCATTAGTTTCCGGGATATGCCAGAAAAGTGCCAATCATTTAATATGAAGTGCTTCCTTTCGGGATCAACTTTGACCACTTCTGGTATTATTGAGGTAGTTGTTAATCTGATCTTAACGTCGGTAAGTTCATCTTTACGCTTAGCTAGGGCTGCATCACAGTCTTTGGGTTGTTGCACGAATTCACCGTATTGTACCCAATCACCTGATTTAACCAGTTTAGCGGCTTGTTCTGCTGTAATAAGTTTCTTTTTATATTCTTCTGCAAAATTCATTGTTACATCACTTCCTGACATGTATGTTTAGGTAATTCGTAGTTGTTTGGAATTCAAAATATTGTTGTCTTTACTTCCCCCCTTATACCTGTTTGATTCGGACAAATTATTTGAGTCCGCCGCCATAATTTGTTCCTGAGCCCTGGTTTGGGGATTAAGGAAAAACAATAATCATTTAAAAACAGGTTTCCTTTTGTTTAAGAAAGCATTCATACCTTCCGTTTGATCTGATAGCGAGAAGCATATACCAAACATACCTGACTCTATGCTCATACCTGTGTCCAGATCAACCTGCATCCCTTTATTAATGGCAGATTTAGAGTAACCTACTGCTTGAGGAGCTTGTTGTGCTATCTTTTGAGCCATCTTTTTAGCTTGATCTATTAAAGCTGCAGCCGGATAAATGTGGTTAACCAGACCAATCCGATAGGCTTCATCAACCTTTATGGTTGCTGCTGTGTATGTAAGCTCCTTGGCCCTTCCTTCACCAATTAAACGCGGCATTCTCTGGGTCCCGCCAAAACCAGGCATAACTCCCAGGCCAACTTCAGGCTGGCCAAACATGGCGTTATCCGATGCCAACCTGATATCACAGGCCATAGCCAGTTCACAACCCCCACCTAATGCAAATCCATTGACTGCAGCTATTACAGGCTTTTCCATCAATTCAATGGATCGCAACACAGCTTGTCCGAATTCAGCAAAGGCTCTGCCTTCCTGCACAGTGAAGTTTTGCATATAAGCGATATCAGCACCGGCGACAAAGGCTTTGTTGCCTGAACCAGTAATAATTAAAACCTTTATGGCGGAATCTGCTTTAACATCTTCAATAGCAGATTTTATCTCTGATAATGTCTCCTGGTTTAGAGCATTTAGTGAATTGGGACGATTGATAGTAAGTATCGCCAGGTAATCTTCTTTTTCTAAAAGAATATTTTCATATGACATTTTCTGTCCCCCTGTTGCATTCGTTAAATATTTCTAATATTGAAAAAATCCTTTACTGGTTTTCCGGCCTAACCAACCAGCACGTACCTGCTGTTTTAATAAGGTCGATGGACGATACTTGGGATCTCCCGTTTCGCCATATAAGGTATTCATTACTGCCAGTGATATATCAGCACCAACCAGGTCGCAAAGCTCAAGCGGACCCATTGGCCAACCAGCACCCAATTTCATTGCTGTATCGATGTCTTCTGCATTGGCCAGGTTTTCATAAAGAATTTGGCTGGCTTCGTTAATAGCAGATACTAATATACGGTTTACCACAAAGCCAGGACCTTCCTTAACAACAACTGGTTTTTTGCCAAAAGCTTTGGATAATTCCACAACAACCTTTAAAGTTTCCTCTGATGTCTGGCAGCACGGAATAACCTCAACCAGCTTCATAACATTAGCCGGGTTGAAGAAATGCATGCCTGCAACTTTATCGGATCTTTTTGTAAAGGCTGCAATTTCCGTAATGGATAACGAAGAAGTATTGGTAGCAATAATTACTTCCGGTCTTAACATAGCATCCAAGCGGGAATAAACATCTTTTTTCACTTCCATGTTCTCGAAAACACATTCAATTATGAAATCAACATCAGCTAAGTCTTCAAATTTCCCGGTTGGTTTGATTTTGCCTAAAACAGCATCTTTAGTGCCTGCGGGCAATTTGCCTTTTTCTTCAGCTTTTGCTAGGCTCTTGCCGATAACACTTACAGCCCTATCACAGAATTCTTGTTTAATATCATAGAGAATAACTTCCTTGCCTGCTGCCGCCATAGCCCATGCAATACCTTGCCCCATTGTTCCAGCACCCAACAAACCAATTTTATTAATTTCCATCAATAAACCTCCTTAGATCAAATTTTACCAACTTATGTGAATTGTCCCTTGCGCCTCCCTATCAAATAATAATCAAATTAACCTATTCGTCTTATTTTGCGTTTTACTTACTCAACGCTTGAGTTAAGAACTGTCTTGATAGCCATAATTTTCGCAAAGCTTTGAACTTTATTTCACATTTATAATTTCGCCTTAGTGTAGACGCAATTTCCATGCCAACTTTTGATTTAGGATATATCAGAGAGATAAATAATCCCCTGCCAGTCATTAGAATCTCTTTCACTTATCAAATGCATATTATTAGAAAACGCGTGATCCATAAGCAGTAATACCTGGCTAACCTAACAAATGTTCAGGGAAAATTAGCGATGCCTTAAAATATAAAATTGCTTCAGCGGCGTAGGATCATTTTTCCTGTCCGAGCTAGAAAAGCATTACGATGAACGTAAAAAATAGCACCCAACGATAGCTAATGTGTGCATTACTCTCTAACAGTGTTGTCATATTTGACAACAGATTTGGCTGTTAGGATGATGTATCTGGGGTGCTCCCTTTAAGCAAGAGCAGCTATAGTTCTTAAGCCAACAATTAGTAATTATTATGTTTATAACAAGAATTATTCCATCCATGAGATAAGAAATTCAGGCAAAGTGTGGAGAGATAACCCTGCCACACTCTACCTGAAATAAGAGAGAAATTATTTGGACTCGGATGGACTTTATAAGCTAATCTTTATACATAGGATTTGTAGCCGTTGCTGTTCAGGTAAATACATAACCAAGTGAATAAAAAAGCCTAGTTGCAGATTCCTCTAAAAATGCTATGCCCGTCAAAAGCACTAGGCAGTTTGACGGACATAGCGATTGAGGATTGGGTATATTGTGAGGAAGTTGCACTCTGTATTGACTATTGCAATAAATGTGCCAATTATTATACGAAATAATAATCGGGGGGTAGGCTGCTAATTAAGGAATAGTCACCCTCCCCCCGCTCGCTGAAATATTTCATTTCTTTTTAGTTATTTGAACTATGTGTTTTGCAACAGTTCTGGCAACCAAAAAGGTACCAGTAAGGTTAACCCCAATTACCCGGGTCCATTCTTCCATAGGCAATTCAGTGGAGCGTAACGACCGCCTACCCCTGCGCTGTTAACCACCATATCTTTCCAACAGAAGTCGTTAATCATTCTTTATAGCTTATTGGTCTTGCACCAGATATTCATTTTCTGAGCTTCTTTAATCAGTTCATCGCGTTGTTCTGGTTCGGCTATGCTGATAAGCAATTCGGCTCTCTCCCATGTGTTCTTGCCTTTAAGATCCACTGCACCGTGCTCTGTTACAACGAAATGCGTAACGTGACGGGGAAGACTAACGATTGTACCAGGACTTAATGTCGGTACGATGCGGGATTTCTTTTTATCTCCTTTACCTTGCATTGCGGAGAGACAGATAATACCTTTGCCTCCCTCAGACCAATAGGCGGCTTCATGGAAATCCTGTTGTCCGCCAATTCCGCTGACATGGCGATATCCATTAGACTCAGAAGCAACCTGTCCAAACAGGTCAACCTCCATAGCGTTGTTGATTGAAATCAGCTTACTGAGTTTTGATGCAATGAACGGGCTGTTAGTATAATTTACCGGGTAAGCGGCACAACCCCGGTTGTTGTCTATGAAGTTGTACGACTTATCGGTGCCCAACGCAAAAGTATAGACCATTCTGCCTCTGTCTATCTCTTTGTATTTGTTGGTCATAACCCCTGCTTCATACATCTCAACATACGAATCGCAAAACATCTCGGTGTGGCATCCCAGATCCTTAAGGTCAGACTTGGCGATCAGGTCTCCTACAGCACCGGGCATGCCCCCTATACCTAATTGAATGACCGATCTATCTTCGATCATTTCCATGATGTGGCCAGCTACCGCCATATCAATTTCATTGGGGGTAGGATTGGGAAGCTGGAGCATGGGCTTGTTGTCCGACTCTACGATCATGTCTATTTCGGAAATATGGATTGAATCGTCATATCCTCCGTAAGTGATGGGCTCCTTATCATTAACTTCGACAACAATTCTCTTACATTGTGTGGAATTGGTATACATCGTACCGCAGGTTGCACCAAAGTGGAAGTATCCGTGTTTATCCATAGGAGCCACCTTAGTGAACATAAAATCTGGTTTATAGTAGTCTATAAGTAGCTTTGGGATCTCCCAATAGAGTGCCGGAATATAGTTGCACAATCCTTTATCGCTCAGGTATCTGTCGCCACCACTGTAATGCCAGTTAACATATATGAAGTGTTCCCTGGAGGGGTCGCAGGAACCGACTTGAGGCACTCCTGGATAGCAGGTAGCGGTCACAGTAACCGCTTTTAGTTCATCCCTCCTTTTTGCCAGATAGGGATCCAGAAAAGTTGGCGCACAGTTAAATTGACCATAATTTACGCTGTCACCTGACTTTACTGCATTGACAGCTGCTTCTGGGGAAACCAGTTTTTTCCTATATTCATCCATAAAATCCATTAATATGCCCTCCCTTTATCTATTTTTAATAATCAAAGGTATCTGCAATTGACTCCATAACAGAGGTATCACCATTCTGTATGATTTCCATTACAGACCAGACATTAGGAACAACGTTTCTTAGATAGTAACGAGCAGATAGCAATTTTCCATTATAGAAGTTGTAATCGTAGTGTTCTTTACCAAGTTCTTCTATCTTCTTCTGGGCTATCAATGCTTGGTCCAGGAGACACATGCCACCATATAACTGGGCGGTAGCCGTTAAAATACGGCGAGAGTAGGTAGGCATCATGCCAGGTTTACCATCAGCCATGTACTTACCCATGGTGGACATGATTTCCTTGTATGCAACCAGAGCTTTCTCCAGAATCGCATACTCCTTCTCAAGACCAGCCGTAGCCTTGTGCGCACTGATGAAGTCCTCGATGTTCTTCAGGAACGCAGCGAAGACTGCCCCTTTGCCCATGGTCCACTTACGACCTACCAGGTCCAGGGACTGAATGAAGTTGGTACCTTCCCAGATGGAGTATATCTTGACGTCACGTGCTGCCTGGGCCACGGAATATTCTTCGCAGAACCCGTATCCACCATGGGCTTGGATGGATTCGCAGATGCAGGTCCAGGCTTCGTCAGTCGTGTAGGCCTTGGCTAGCGGGGTCAGGCATTCAGCCATCCCTGAAGCTGCTTTCCTGCGTACGGGATCTGGATCCAAGTGGCCAACTTCAATGTAGTAGGCTTCCTGGTTAATGATTGCACGGCAGGCTTCCATTGTTGCCTTGTTCAGCAACAGCATCCGTTTTACATCTTCATGGTTAATTATCTGGGTGCGACCGGCCTTCGCGTTGGTCATAAGACGGCCCTGGATACGCTCTTTGCAGTATGCTGCCGTGTTCCAGTAAGCATTAGCTGTTACTCCTAATGCAGCGGAACCGGTCAACAATCTCTCCTCGTTCATCATCTGGAACATCTGGGCAATTCCCTGACCTGTCCCAGTCTTGGCGTCGTAACTTCCCATAAGCCATCCACGGCATCCATTGTTGTCACCACATGCCAGAGCCACTGTGGCAGACCCTTTCATTCCCATCTTGTGCTCAACCGCAGTTGGTTCGACATCATTGGGTTCCAGGCTGCCGTCTTCATTAACCCAGTACTTAGGAACAATAAATAGGGATATGCCCCTAGTACCCTGGGCAGCCCCGTCAATGCGGGCCAAATAGAGGTGAATCACGTTCTCAACGTGGTCGCCGTCACCACCGGTTATGAATATCTTACTGCCCTTAATCTTATAGATACGTGGATCATCAGTGGGATAAGCCTTGGAGAGGATGTCACCCACATCGGAACCGGCGCTTGCTTCAGTTAGGCACATAGTCCCTGACCATGTGCCGTCGAACATCTTAGGCAGAAACATATTCTTGTGATGCTCTTCACCAAAGGACTGTATGAGCCCTGCCGCTCCTGTCGAAAGCGCAATATAGGGCATAAAAGACGGGTTGACGCAAGTCATTAATTCGTTTATCGCGCAAGACAGAACAAAAGGAATACTTCCGCCCGAATCATCCACATTACTTGTGCCCCATCCATTCTCATTTATATATTTAAACAGTTTTTTAAAAGACTCCGGAACATAAACCTTTCCATTTTCCAAGTATACCGGAGTTTTTTCGCCGTCATCGGCAGTCGGAGCCATAACTTCCCGTGCAATTTTGTCGATTGAATCGATAATCGTATCAATGTCTTCAGCGCCGTAATAATCCTTGTATTTGTCATAAGCCAATACCTCATGAGTAGGCAGCCATTCATTGAGTATAAATTTCAGGTCCCTCGTTTTATATGCATAATTGGTAGCCACTATAATAACCTACCTTTCTAGTTGCTTGGGTTTTATTCACGAATAGCCATTTGAATAGGTAAGATATTTCCTTAGGCGCTTTCATTCCAGGAATTGATCTCACCGTGTGGCCAGAGCTTATCTTAAAACTAATTATTTAGATTGATTCTACGATAATAGCTACGCCTGGGCCTCCGCTGGCACATAGAGATGCGCATCCGTAACGAACACCGCGGCGTTTCATTTCATTAATCAGGGTGACAACCAAGCGGGCACCGGTTGCTCCAACGGGATGACCGATAGAAATACCAGAACCTACTCCGTTGAGTATTTCAAGATCGATTTTTAGTTCACGATTAACTCCCAGAACCTGAGCTGCAAAGGCTTCGTTAAGTTCCCAGTAACCAATATCCTTTTGTTCTAATCCGGCGAATTTTAATGCCCTTCGTACTGCCGGAACAACTCCCATACCCATAATCTTAGGGTCAACACCTGCGGAGGCGGAAGCAACTATGCGGGCAAGCGGCTTTACTCCTAATTCTTTAGCTTTATCAGCAGACATCAAGATCAGGGAAGACGCCGCATCATTAAGACCGGATGCATTACCAGCGGTAACCGTGCCATTCTTCTTAAACGCAGCTTTGAGTTTCCCAAGCGATTCCATGGAGGTGTCAGCTTTAGGATGTTCGTCGACATCGAAAATACGGGTTCCTTTTTTGGTCTTTACCTCAACAGGAATGATTTCATTTTTGAACCAACCTTCCTGGCTAGCCTTACAAGCTCTCTGATTGCTGAGAAGGGCGTACTCATCCTGCTCCTCGCGGCTAATGTTATACATTTCCGCAATATTCTCAGCGGTTACGCCCATATGATAACCATTCCAGGGATCAACTAGCCCTCCAATCATCATAGAATCCTGAATTTTTTCTCCATCGCCCAAGCGGTACCCACTCCGCGCCCCAAACAGTAAATACGGTGTGTTGCTCATGCTTTCCATTCCTACAACCCCGCCTACACTTACTTTTCCCAGCATAATTTCCTGGGCGAGGACTTCGGTAGCTCGCATGGAAGAAGGGCATTGCTGATGAATTGTGCATGCATACGATTCAACTGGGACACCTGCATTGATGGATACGACTCTAGCAGAGTTGCCTGGCGCCGAGGCCATGTTGGTGTGTCCGCCCACAACTGACTCAATTAGTTCCGGACCGATACCGGCTTTCTCAAGAGCCCCTTTAAATGCGATAAGCCCCAAGTCCGTTGGCCCAAATCCCTTCAGGGCTCCCATATAATCTCCGACTGCCGTTCTTGCTGCGCCGACTATTACTACTTCATTCATGTTATTTACCTCCTTCTTTTGCTGTTGAATAAATTCTCCCATTAATTTTGGTCGCAACAGTTGTTAACGTGCTTTAAATACCGGCTTACGCTTCTCTAAAAACGCTGTCATTCCTTCCTTCTGGTCTTCAGAAGCAAACAGGGCTGAGAAACATTCCCGCTCTATCACGTTACCCGTTGTAAGGTCAGTATTAATTCCATTGTCCATTGCTCTTTTAGCTGCTGCCAAAGCCAACCCAGGTTTTCCGGTTAACTTTTGAGCCATTTTTTTACATTCTTCCATAAGGGAATCTAAAGGAACCACCTTATTTACGAGGCCAAAACTCAACGCTTCTTGAGCGTCAATCATACCGCCCATCAAAATTAGTTCCTTTGCTCTCCCCATGCCGATTAATCTTGGCAATCTCTGGGTTCCGCCGCCCCCTGGAATTATTCCAAGGTTAATTTCCGGCTGTCCAAATTTAGTCCCCGCTGCAGCTACCCTGATGTCACATGCCTGGGCTAATTCGCAGCCGCCTCCCAAAGCCATTCCTGCTATTGCCGCAATAACCGGTTTTGGCAATGCTTCCAGCTTATCCATGACTCCATGAAAGATTTGACAATTAAGGAGGGTCTCCGCCGCCGAATCATTGACCATTGAACCTATATCTGCCCCAGCAGCAAAGGCTCTTTTGCTGCCAGTAAGAATAACCGCCTTGACTTTTTCGTCAGCTGCTATTAAATCAACAGCTCGTCCAACTTCCTTCATCAGTTCCTGGTTTAGAGCGTTTAATACCTTCGGCCGATTTAGTGTTATTATTCCTATCTCATTTTCTACGTTGTAAATAATATTCTGGAACTCCATTACCAATTGCTCCTTTCCATAGGGTTAACGCTTTCCGTCTACCTCGTCGCCGGTTTACATCGAAAGATAACCGCCGTCAACAGCCAGGTTATGGCCTGTAACATAGGCAGACGCTTCCGATGCCAGGTACACAACTGCTCCCTTAAGATCTTCATCGCCACCCCAGCGTTTCATGGGTATATGTGTGTCCATTAATGCATCTCCCTGTTCACTGCCTATGGTATATTGGGTGACCTCAGTCGGGAAATATCCTGGACAAATTGAGTTAACATTAATGCCATAACGAGCCCATTTTACTGCGAGGTCTTTTGTCATTATTAAAATGCCGCCTTTGCTGACCTGATAACTGAGGCACTCCGCTGAATCTATGTCAGTAGTAAATCCAACAACACCAGTAACTGAAGTAATGTTGATTATCTTCCCATATTTTTGTTTGATCATCTCACGTCCAGCCGCCTGACAGCCAAAGAAGCAGCCATTCAGATTGATATCCAGGCATTTTCTCCACCCTTTTATAGAGAGGTCAACAGCCGACTGCCCCCATACTACCCCGGCGTTATTAACCATGATGTCTATTCTCCCGAATTCTTTTACGGTTGTCGCAATCAAATTGTTAACACTCTCCTGATCGCTTACGTCGCACCGGACAGGAAGCGCCTTTACCCCCAGTGTCTTCATAATCTTATCAGCCTCAGCTTCACAGCGTTCTACCTTCCTTGCCGCAATTACTACATTAGCACCAGCCTCAGCCAGGCCTTCAGCCATTTGCTGTCCTATCCCTATCGACCCCCCGGTAACTACCGCCACACGGCCTTTCAGATCAAATAGTTTTTGAATGCTCATAAAATATCCCCTTTCATTATTTGTTTCTAATATTTTTTAAACTGAGCCTCCATGACTCAGTTCAAAGCCACCGGGTAACTTTCTAACTTTCTAACAACTTGATCGGACAACATTTCTTCCGGATATTGTTTGCCGTCCATTTCTGAACCGGAAACAATAATGGTGTTCTTGCTCTTTGGAATCTTAGTACAACCAACACTACAACCGTTAATGACTAGCACCACCTCGCAATCATGAAAATCAAAGTATTCAAAGGTATATTTGCCGGGTTCCAGTTTTTCCCTTAGCCTTTTAGTTAGATTTGCTCGGTCTATGGTTGGATTGCACCCGCCACAATATTTAATACCTACCTTCACCTTTGGTGTGATCCTAATCTTGGGGAATAATACCGCAGATATTTTGGGCCAGCTTCTTCTTTTTCTCCAGGTTGGCATCTCTCAGCAGGACAACCCTCTGAGCTTGCGGAGAGCCGGCGCCATGCATTGATTCGACCAGCGCCGTACCGCCGGTCACGTTCTCAATTAGCCGGCCTATTTTAATGCGATCCATAGTGTCAACTGCACTTATTGCCTTGAAATATTTCAGGACCATGGGACCTAGGACCGGATGAGCCAGATCCTTTTCTGAGGGCAGGGTAGCGATAAACCCTCCGGTAATATCGTGGGCTAAACGGCAGATCTCATAGTGGTTACGGGTAATATTTTGCTTGGTTATATTGGCATAGGTTGCCTGTGGATAATAATTGCCGGCTGGAAGTGCATGCCCTTCATAGCCTGCGGCTAGTGAACTGGCATGTAAGGTCTCATTCAGAAGCACCATTTCGATCATCTTGTCCTTGATCGCACTGGCTTTCGCCGTTCCGTTATAATCGGCAATAGTAGCGGTAGCGCCTATCAAAACATCAATCACGCCTGCTTTGCAGGCCCCATAGTTCTGACGGTGGTAGGTAGCGAATCTTTCTACCAGCATGCCGGCAAATTCTGTCTCACCGCACATAAATACGCGTTCCCAGGGTATAAAAACATCATTGAAAATGATCAACGCTTCGCCGCCCACAACCCCGTACGTGGGATTTCCTTGATCTAATTTCCCTAGTTTCCGCTCATCGTTGGTCTGTCTGCCAAAGATTAGCACAATTCCCGGTGCATCCAAGGGAGTGGCAAAACTCACGGCAAAGTCTTTATCTTCAGGTTTCATGGAAACGGTAGGCATAACTAGTATTTCGTGAGAATTGGCCGCCCCGGTCTGGTGTGCCTTGGCTCCCCGGACAATGATTCCGTCATCTCTCTTCTCCACTATGTGGACAAAAACATCCGGGTCCGCTTGTTTATGGGGCGGAAGACTGCGATCCCCCTTGGGATCGGTCATACCGCCAACTACCATTAAATCGTTCTCCTGGATATACTTGACATACTCAATGACTTTCTCCTGATAACTAGTTCCATATTTCTGGTCAATTTCATAGCTTACGCTGTAAACGGCGTTCATGGCATCCCATCCTACACAACGTTGAAAGCAGGTACCAGTCTTTTGCCCAATAGCTCTTAGCAATTTTGATTTTTTTACCAAATCATCGGTATTTTGTTGTAGATGGGTAAACCGGTTAATCTTTTTACCAGTTAAACTTGATGTGGCTGTAGCCAGTTCCATAGTTTCCGGTTCGAAAGCTATATCATAGGTTAATGCAGCAGTATTGATATGTGGTTTTATATGAGGACTATCTATAAGGCTTTCGATTCTTTCGCCCATAAAATAGATTTCCGTTTTCAGTTGTTTGAGGCTCTCTATATATTCTTGTCCTGTTTTCATTTCTACCATCTCCTTCATTAGATAAAAATCACAAATCCACATTTTTTATGGGTTTTGAACTATTAAATTGCTATACTGCGCACCTTCAATCAACGTTTATTTTCGACTGAGTCTATTGCTGCTCACCTCCTAGAAATACCTCTCTACAATCACCCAGTAGCCATATATAATCGAAAATACAATTAACGGATAATCAATGAGTATTGTTCATAAGACGTCAACGCAATACTCGTGCCAAAAAATCTTATCAACAAGGAAACCCCCAATAATAAGGTTTTTGATCCTTTCTGCATGAAGATTCATTAAAATCGCTGTAGTATTGCCTAACACTGTTGTACATTGCTACATCCCCTGGAGAACTGAACCTTAGTAAACGACATCAAATTATAATCCCCTCTATGGTAGAGTTCTGGAACTATCACAGAGGGGAAGTTTTGATAATTACGATTTCATATCATTCTAATGGTCTCTTTATTTGGCACAGTGTTTGCATGAAAAAATATCGGGAAGTTCGATTAAATGCGATAAGGCTGGTATGTTATGAAAAAAATAGGCGTAATAACAATTGATCAGAGATCAGATGTTCAGTATTTTTGTGATGTTATCGTGAAAAAGTTTGAGGGAGAAAATGTTGATGTCTGGTTTGAATCTGAACCGTCTTATAATCTAACCGGTACTGACCTGATAGTGGTCCTGGGTGGAGATGGAACTATGCTAAGAGCATTCCATAAATTTGGAGAAATGGAAATCCCTTTTCTCGGAATTAACTTCGGTAATATTGGATTTCTAAGTACCATTGAACCGTATGACTTTTCTGAATATTTTTCATTAATTCTTAATGAAAAATATCGTATTGAAGAAAGAGGAATAACTCAAGTTTCAATTATTAGAGAAGATCAAAACGAAGTGTTTTATGGTTATGCATTCAATGACGTAGTAATTAAGTCAATCTTACCCAAGATCTCTCGGCAATTGCTTTATATTGATGGAAATTTATTTTCTAAATATGAGGGTGATGGAATTATATGTGCCACATCTATGGGATCAACAGCCTATTCTCTTTCTGCTGGAGGTCCTATTGTTGATCCGCGTTTGGATGTCATTGTAATTACGCCCATTTGTTCCCGGGCTAATTTAATGAATTCAATGGTAATAAGCACAGAACACAAAATAGAAATCCTTTGTACAGATTTATATCCCTGCAGCATCTTTACTGTCGACGGAGGAGAGCAAATTAATTTATTTAATAATGATGTAGTTGGCATACAAAAAGCCGGTCTTAAAGTCAAACTAGTTCAATTTAATCAAGATCGTTATTTCAAGCTTCTGCAATCAAAATTATCAGGCGCTGGTAACCGAATAAAGGAAGAAAGTACGGATCAATCTCTATTATCAATGCGGAAAAAGTACGGCAGGTTGTTGGGCAGTATTCCTAGGGATACTGCCCATATCCGGTTTGATGAGCACATAAAAGGCAGATGAGGACAACTCGTTTCAATCTCTGGCTATTATTGATTATTCATCTCTTCAATAGCACCAGACGGGCAGTTTTCTTGACATACTCCACAATCCGCACATAATTCGGAATCTATAAAGTACGCTTCGTTCTCCTTTTTTATTGCTTCGGTTGGGCATTCATCCAAACATGTCCCACAGGCCACACAAAGATCTGTTTTAATAATATGTGCCATTCATCTTACCTCCTCTCAATTTTGTTCTAATCGGCATTCCAATAAAACTGTCTTCCCTTGAATCTGGCTCACTTCCGTTCGCCCAATATGTTTTTTCGACCAAGCCCCCCCTGTTTGATATCTCTGCCCATATAAGTAAGCATTTCAATAAATATCACCGTATTAGTTGTTATTACGGATTGATTTTATCAGCCCTTTGCTTACAGGCAGGTAAAAAAGAATAACAAAAAAACAATCAGACTGGAAATAGCAATTATATCATTCCTTACTATGTCTAACTTGTAGGTACCATCACTAAGATTGATATTGGCAAAAGTACCCTGCACCTGGTCGGTTTGCTGCAGAGAATTGACTATGAAATCAGCTAGTATTCCGGCAAACTCACTCAACTTAGCTTTAATTCCCGAATGATTACCCTTGAATATCCGACTTGATTTATCCATAATATCCTGTTTGAATTGATCTGCTGATCTCGCCAATTGACCGACAGCACAGATGACCATGTGCAAATGCCGGGTAACCGGAATTCCCCAGGCATTCAGAGGAGCCAGTACCTTATTGAGCATCTCGGCAATTGCTAAAAACGGCGTGGTTGAAAAATACAGACTGCCGATATACCAGATGAAAAAAATCCTGATCATTTTAAATGCAGTGCCCTCTAAGGCCAAACCATTGCTATATGCATTTCCCGGCACAATGATTCCCATTAGCCAATGCAGCAAGAATCCCAGGAGGAAAGGTACAACAAATATGACTCCGTATGATAACAGATTTTTTAAAATGAACCGTAGATTACTCTTTAGCAGGAATGTCACGGCTGCAAGATAAGCCGAAAAAAATAGAAATTCCCAACCATTGTGACAAAAGCATGCCGTTACAGCCAGGAGTATGGCCAGAAGCGCCTTGATCCCCGCATCAATATCAACCGGTTGATTTTTCAGAGTAGTTGAAAATCCATTCACAATAAACACGATCCCCTGTTTTCACACTTAAATGTCAGCCAATACTTCTCTTTTTTTA
>JAYFPZ010000018.1:0-53119 GCA_034927445.1 Syntrophomonadaceae bacterium | reverse complement strand
GCCGCCAGCGTTCGTCCTGAGCCAGGATCAAACTCTCCAATAAAATATTCGTTCAGGTTTTACCCTGCACTTTTACTTCATTGGTCCATTTGATGGCTCTTCTTTAAAAAGTTCTCGCTGGACCTTTGGTTCCTATATATAGAAACCTTTTTTTCGCACTTCTCGTTTCTCTTTGTTCTGTTTTATCAGATCATTGCGCCAGTTCCCTGGCGCTTTGCTCGCTTCACTTCCGTGTCGCGCGCAAGAATTATATTATCATCCCTCCTGACAATTGTCAACACAATATCGATTTAAAATTTATACATTTTTAAGTTTTGCATTATTTACGACATTAATACATAAGCCACAAAAGATTGAATATACTCTCCAGCCTTGATATAATAGTAGAGTTGCACCGGCGAACACATATATAATGAATGAAGGGAAACGATCAAGTAAAATATCGAAACCAAAACCATTGATTTTGCAAGGCCGGTTCTAATTTGTGACGTTCGGATACTTTGGTTTTTTAAATTGTGATCCAAAGGTTCTAATATATAGGAAGGGATAAAATGAGGCAAAAATTACTTAGAAATATCGCTATTATTGCTCATGTCGACCATGGCAAGACTACGTTGGTAGATAAACTCTTAAAGCAGAGTGGTTTTTATCGCAGCAACCAGGTGATGCCCGATCGGGTAATGGACAGTAATGACCTGGAGCGGGAACGCGGAATCACCATCCTATCCAAAAATACCAGCATTAATTATGAGGGGGTTAAAATTAATATTGTAGATACTCCCGGTCATGCTGACTTTGGCGGGGAGGTAGAACGCATTGTTAAAATGGTGGATGGGGTACTTCTGCTGGTAGACTCCTTTGAAGGCCCGATGCCGCAGACCCGTTTTGTATTAAAAAAGGCGTTGGGAGCAGGCCTGAAACCCATTGTGGTTATAAATAAAATCGACCGGCCTGATGCTCGTCCGCATGAAGTTGTGGATGAGGTTCTGGATTTATTTATTGATCTGGGGGCCCATGAAGATCAGCTGGATTTCCCGGTAATATATACATCAGCCAAAATGGGCTATGCCAGCCTTGAACTGAATGCTCCTCCTGAGGATATGAAACCTTTGCTTGATATGATCATATCAACCATTCCGATTCCCGCCGGAGATGAGAAAGGTCCTTTGCAACTGGTAATCTCATCTATTGATTACGATAGTTATGTAGGCCGAATAGGCGTAGGCAAAATAAGCCACGGCAGCGTTGCCAAGGGCCAGGAACTGGTCTTATGCAATCCGGGCGGCAAGGAAAAAAGAGTTAAAGTCAACACCCTGTATACTTTCGAAGGCCTGAAAAGAACGGAAACCCTTAAGGCCAGTGCCGGTGAAATAGTTGCCGTATCCGGTATTGAGGATATGACCATAGGCGACACCCTTTGCGCGCCTGACAACATTGAGCCGATACCTTTTATTAATATAGATGAGCCTACGCTTTCAATGAATTTTGTAGTCAACACCAGTCCCATGGCCGGTTTAGAGGGTGCTTATGTAACCAGCCGGCATCTGCGGGAGCGTCTGGAGCGCGAACTCTTATCCAACGTATCCCTGCGCGTGGAGGAAATTACTCCAGATTGCTTTAAAGTATCCGGGCGCGGTGAATTACATTTATCCATACTCATAGAAACCATGCGCCGGGAAGGATATGAGTTCGCCGTAACCCGTCCCGAGGTAATCTTAAAAACAATTGACGGGGTCGTAAATGAACCCATGGAACGGTTGTTTGTGGAGGTTCCGGCCGATTATGTCGGAACCGTTATCGAAGGATTAGGCGCCCGCCGGGGTGAGTTGGCGAGTATGGGCAATGGGGCCGGAGATACAGTCGAACTGCAATTTTTAATTCCCGCTCGCGGACTAATTGGTTATCGTTCCGATTTTTTAACCGAAACTCGAGGCAATGGTGTATTAAATAATATCTTTGAGTGTTATGAGCCGTTTAAAGGGGAGATTGCGACCCGCACCAGGGGTTCCCTAATAGCCTCTGAAAGTGGTATGGCGGTGGCTTATGGTCTGTACAATGTTCAGGAAAGAGGCAGCCTTTTTATCGGCCCCGGCATAGAAGTATATGAGGGCATGATCGTAGGAGAAAATGCACGCAGTGTCGATATTACGGTTAACGTATGCAAGAAGAAACACCTGACCAATACCCGGTCTTCCAGCGCTGATGAAGCTCTGCGCTTGACGCCTCCGGTAGTGATGTCGTTGGAGAGGTGCCTGGAATTTATCAATGACGATGAGCTGCTTGAAGTCACTCCCAAATCATTGCGTCTCCGTAAAATGATTCTTGATAAAGACCAGCGGGCTAAAGCCGATAAAAATAAAAACCGGGCTTCTTAAAACGAAAGTCCGGTTTTTTAGTCAGTTGTAACCGTAAGCGTGTCACCTGTTTCGAGATCATACTGCCTGGCTGCACCAGCCTTGAGTTCCAATACATGACGAGCCTGACGGTGGGAGGCCACCGAACCCGGTTTCATATCAGGATAAATGGCGACCACCTGATACTCTTTATCCAAAAAGACAGCATCAATGGGAAACCTCATACCCCAACAATGGATGGAGGAGCAGGGCGACAGCAGAAGACCGGCGCCATCATCAAGACCTTTCCTGCCCAGCAGTCCCCGCAGACGGGAAAAAAATCCCCGGGCTAATTCAATACGGCTGCCGATAACTTGATTCTTGTCTTTAATATACATCTGGCAGGTAGGGTTGGTACTCATAACGAATCCATTAATCTCAAAATTGGCGGGGCCAAGGCAACTATGAATATAGAGGGAAATATGAATATAACCAGGGGAAACAGCATCTTAATCGGGGCTTTCATGGCTTGTTCCTCAACTCTCTGACGCCGCAGTATGCGCATTTGATCTGATTGATTTCTTAATACATTGCCCAAGCTTACGCCCAATTGATCTGCCTGAATTACGGCTTCGATAAATTTGCTAAGATCAGATACCCCGTTGCGTTGGCTAAGATCCTTCAGCGCCTCTTTGCGGGTCCTGCCCATGCGCATTTCCTGCAGGCTCTGGCTAAATTCAGCAGAAAGTACCCCTTGTGATTTTTGCACTACCCTCTGCATAGCAGAGTCAAAACCCAAACCAGCTTCAATACTGACTGTCATTAGATCTAAAACATCCGGGAGTTCTCGGGTTATAGCTGACTGTCGTTTGGTAATGTGATCTCTTAAAAACAAATCAACCAGGAAATAACCGGCCAAAAACCCCAATATTGGCGCCAAAATTTGGTTTTTAACACTAGCGTGATATATAAATGCACTAAAAATAAATGCTAATATAGCCGCCAAAGAAGCAACTATATATTGCATGGTCAGGAATTCGAAAGCATCCCAATCAAACGGACGCCCGGCATACTCCAGTCTTTTTTCGGTAAAGTCATATTTTCTGATCGGGGTGTATTTCTGGGTAAAAAACGAAAAGCTGTCAAGCATTGGTCTAAATATTCTTTCGCTTAAATTTTTCTGGAGTTCTTCATCCTCCATTCCTGCTACTTGCTCCTTGTTCAATTTTTTCCCAATATCCTTCAGTCTCTGGTGCAACTGTATTTTCCCGGCGAACAGGCGATTCAGCCCAATCCAGCTAAAACAGAATATGGCAATGAATGCCGCTATGGAAGCTAGTAACATTAGGATTCCTCCTTACAACTTAATATCTGTAATCTTGCGGATAATAATAAAACCTACTGTCTCTGAAACAACCGCTCCGCCAATTAAAATCCAGCCAATTTGCTTCTCAAAAATAATCTTTAAATAGCTTGGATCCATTAAGGTAAGTATAAGACCTAGAAAAACTGGCAGCAGGGCCAGAACAATCCCTGAAAATCTCCCTTGCGCAGTCATGGTTTTAACTTCTCCCTGCAGGCGAATGCGCTGGCGAATTGTATCGGCGATTTTATCAAATATCTCCGCCAGGTTTCCTCCGATCTGCCTTTGAATTAAGACTGCTGATATCATTAATTCCATATCATCGTTCTCCGCCCTTTGAATCAGGTTCTGCAGGGCTTGCTCAGTGGTAATACCCAGGTTTATTTCCCGTAATGTACGACGATATTCGGTTGCCAGCGGTCCGGTCCCCTCTTTGCTGACCAGGTCCATGGCCTGTTGGAAGCTGTAACCGGCCCGGAGGGAATTGGACATGCCGGTTAATGATTCCGCAATCTGATCGTTTAACAATTCAGCCCGCTTTTTTTTCTTATGTTGGATATATAAATATGGAATTACCGCTCCCAACAGAGTTAATAAGATAGCAAATGTCCCCAAACCAAACAGGATAAAGCCGATTAGACCTCCGCCCAGGGTGGTTAATATATTTAAACCGATAAACTCCTCAACCCTGAGCAAAATGTCGGCTTTGCCCAGATCATAGGCCAACCTGTTGCTGAATGACATGGCCGTAAAATTTTTGCCCACGGCACTTAATAAGCTGTTGAAATTGAACTGCGGGCGTTTTTTTTCGGATAATGTTTCCTCTGGGAGCTTCTGGGTCAAATTTTCCAAACGGGCGTTCAGGTGCTCTTTTCCCTGGTTTTTTATAAAGTGGATCGAAGCTATCAAACAAACTATGAATAAATAGACCAGAATACTGATAATTGTTTCCATCCAAGTCTCCCCCAATTAATCAATTATGGGATGGAAAATTTCCTTTTCCAATCTGATGCCTTCTTCTTCAATACGTTCCAGCACTTTAGGGGTTATTCCGGTAGAGATATGTTTGCCGATAACCTTGCCGTTACCGTCTACTCCTTTTTGTTCAAACAAGAATATATCCTGCAATTGAATAACATCCCCCTCCATGCCTAGTAACTCTGTAATATGGGTAATAAGCCGGCTGCCGTCACGCAGCCGGCTGGTATGGACTACCAGATCAATCGCGGAAGACACTTGCTGGCGAATAGCTTTTAATGGCAGTTCCATTCCTGCCATCATGACCATGGTCTCCAATCGGGCCAGCATATCCCTCGGAGAATTGGCATGCCCGGTGGTAAGCGATCCATCATGCCCGGTGTTCATGGCCTGCAGCATATCCAGAGCTTCGCCTCCGCGCACCTCGCCTACCACTATACGGTCGGGCCTCATGCGCAGACAGTTGCGCACCAGATCCCGAATTGTCACAGCGCCTCGTCCCTCAACATTCTCCGCCCGTGATTCCAGGCTTATTACATGATCCTGACCCAGCTTTAATTCTGCCGCGTCTTCAACTGTAACAATTCGTTCTCCGCCAGGTATATAGGCCACCAACGCATTGAGCAAAGTGGTTTTACCGCTGCCGGTTCCGCCGGATATTATAATATTCAAATGAGCCCGCACCGCTGCCTCCAGAAATCTTGCCATAGGCGGATTCAGACTGCCAAACCGCAATAAATCATTTACTTGATACGGACTGGCGGAAAATTTACGAATCGTAATAGTCGGTCCGTTAAGTGCCAGGGGCGGGATTATGGCATTGACCCGGGACCCGTCCGGCAAGCGGGCATCGACCATGGGCTGGCTCTCATCAATACGCCGGCCCAGGGGAGAGACTATTTTATCGATGATGTGCATAACATGTTCATCATCCCGAAATACCACATTGGTAAGCTGCAGTTTGCCCGAGCGTTCAATGTACACCTGTTTGGGGCCGTTAACCATAATCTCGGTAATGCCTTCATCATTCAAGAGCGGCTCAAGGGGACCTAAACCCAGCACTTCGTCAATTATTTCCCGGGCGATGAGTTGCCGCTCGGATAGGGGCAAAAATACCGCGTCCCGTTCCAACATGCCCATTATTACTTCCCAGGTTCGCTGGGAAAGGGCTTCGCCTGACAATTCTTGTTGCTTGGATTCCAATTCGATCTGATCGATAACCTCTTGATGAATATTACTTTTAAGACTGGCATACTTATCAGTCTTGTCTTCCATTAATTTTACTTTTTCTTTGGAAGGTTTATATTCATTTAATGATTTTACCTGGCTGCCTTGTATTCGTTGTGCCAGCGACATTTACCCCACTCCTATCTTTTGAACCATTTTTTGATCATAGGGGTTTTGTTTCCCTTTTCTTTACCCATTTTCAAATCATTCTGATAGCCTTTATCATCAATAATCAATTGAGCAACCCGTACTACAGCTTTACTTACCGCAGCTTGAGGATGGCTAAGCACAAAGGGAATTCCTTTGTTGGCTGCATTTACAACCGTATTGCCGTCACTGGGTACTTCCTCCGCCGCCAAAAAGTCAATGGTTTTTTCAACATCACGTATGTCAACTCCAAATTGTTTGGCGCCCCGGTTGATAACCAGTTTGGTTTTGCCGCTGTGATGCAGAGTATCCAGCAAATTAAGGCTTAATTTAACATTCTTTACAGCCGGTAAATCCATAGACATAACCAAGATAATTTGATTGGATGTATCCAAAGCCGACAGTAAAGTATCTGATATGTAAGGCGGAGAATCAATAATTATATAATCAAAGGTCTGCCGGAGAATCGATATTATTTTTTCTACCTGTTCCGGTGTAACCAGTTCCGCGTCCTCCGGTCGCAAAGGGGCGGCCAGGACCTTAACTCCGGAGTTATGAGGTATTAAGTAACTGTTTAACAGTTGGGTATCCCATTCGTTGCGTTCCTGGGCGAACTCGGCAATGGTCCGGCGCGGCTGGAAATTCATATAGGAAGCAACGTCTCCAAATTGCAGGTTTAAATCCATAAGCGCAACCTTGCGCTTGGTTTCATGAGCGATAGAGGTGGCAATATTTACTGAGAGGGTAGTCTTGCCCGCCCCCCCCTTGGCCCCAAAAATTGTAACCACCTGGGGAGGACGATATTGTTTTTCTTTATCGCTGGCAGACATGCTGCCCAAACTGGCACTGCGTGTTTTCTGAGCCAAATATAGCCTTCTGACTGCCTGCGAAATGTCGCCTGGCTGAATCTGTTCTCTATTTAAAATATCGCCCGCACCCGCCAGCATTGACTGTTTAACCAAACTGTTGTCGGGATTGTCGGCAATGATTATTACTCCAATATTAGGATGGGCCAAAGTTATTTTTTCTGTGCAACTAATTCCATCCGAAATAGGAAGCTGAATATCCATCAAGATAATATCAGGGAGTAAATGCTCGGCTTTTTTTACGGCATTGGCCCCATTTACCGCTTCCCCTATAATCAAGAAATCGCTTTCCTCGGCTAGAATATCGGTCAACTCCTGGCGGTACTCCGGAAGATCACTCGCAATCAAGATTCTGATTTTGTCCATATTTGTAATGATCCCCTTTCAAATGAAAAGAATTAATTAAACTGTATGGTTGTATAATATTTATTTTGGTACTAAATGCCTGATTATATTGTTCCTTGTTTAGGTAAGGTCAAACCTTAAAATTCGTTTGGATTAAACGGAACTGTAGCAACCGGCTTCTGATCTACCGGAGAACGAAGTATCAAACTGGTATTGCCTTTAATCAATGCCATCTTAATCCTTAATGAACTTTGAGGATCAACTGCAAGGGTAACAGTCCTGGGGGCGGCATTATCGTCAGGGTTGGGGACGGAGGAATCGCTGATGGAAGTGCCAACCGCCAAAACCTCAACATTCTGTAAAATCACCACGGACCGCTCATTGCTGCCGTCGGCATTGGCAACTCCGGCGATAATATCCACCCGGTCGCCTCTTCTTATCATGTTGGCAACTCCGGTAATTTCATCAACCGGAATAGACATGGCCCGCAAACCCTGGGGTATGGTATAAGCTAATCTGTCGGTACTCTCACCGGGTTTGATCAACCGGTTTTGGGATATAATCTCTCCTTTACTAATAACCACAATATTAACCTTGCCAACTGCTTCATTTATATCTACCAATTCCCGGTTATTTCTCAGATCCGTCGGAAACGGCTTTAATTCAACCATATCCCCGGTTATGGTGGTATTGGCAGGGATGTCTTTGGCCGCCATTACAATATTGGTATACAACCGGTTTTGGGCTTGATTAGCCAACTGTTGCAGATAAAAATAGGTCAGAAATGCCGCTGCTAAACCAAAAAACAGTGCTAATCCCAGGACCAATTTATTTCGCATTTACTATCTCTCCTTACATCCTTACTCCCGCCTCATTGTAACCGAGGACTCAATCTCATAGCTTCCGCCAAAAACCTGTTCAACAATCGGAGCCGTTAGTACAACCTCATAGGTGGCATCTACAGTTACATTCCCGCCTGCGGGCCAGGGCAGGTTGGTTATGTCTATATCATCTGAATTTATAGTAATAAACTGGGCATCGTCGTTCACAACTTTCCTAATTTCTTTAATTACATCCTCAGGAGTCAAAGAACTGGTATCCAATACCGTTGCAGCTCTGGCCCCTGACCTGACTGCATGACTGAGTACAAGCTGGGCTGAATATATACGCCCGAAATCAATTATCGCTAAAATCAATAAAATTATGAGGGGAGTGATTAAAGCTAGTTCTACCATGGCTTGGCCCGCTTGATCCGAGAATCTAGCCTTTTTAAACATTGATATCACCTCATCCACCACATTGCAATCAAAGCTCCGGTAAATATAGCCACAGCGTAGGGAAACATAGTTTTCTCTTCTTCAATGCCGAAATTAACAATCTTGAATCCGCTAGTCAGCATAATTATAAAGCCACGGCATAATTTGCATACCGTTCTCCAAAATCTGCGTTGGTAGATCAGAATTAGCACTGCTATGGCTCCGCCGGCCAAACTCATAAAAATAGCCGTATACAAAACAAATATATATCCCTTTATAGCACCTATGACTGCCAGCAATTTTACATCGCCGGCCCCTATGAATCCTGCCATAAAGGGTATGATCAATATTCCAAACCCACACAGCGTGCCCAGTAATGATAATTCTAATCCCGACCAGCCGGCAACAAAAACATTATATATAATCCCAAATAAAAATACGGGCAAAAGCACCAGATTAAATATTTTTCGGGTAATAATATCAGTAATTAAACAAATTGTCAGAACCAGAACTAGTATTGCATCAGATATAGTGTCATCCCCTTAGAGAAAAAGGAACCCCACCGGATAAAACAAGCAGGGCCCCGTTCCCAAAGAATATCGAGCGTAATCATGGAATTAGTTGGTACTCTTTAATTTAATGTCACTTACGAATGTATTAATCTGCTCTCCGAAAATTGTGATAGCGGCAACAATCACCACTACCAGAGCTGCAACTATGATCGCATATTCGGTTAGGCCTTGTCCTTCCTCTTCTTGCCACAGTTTCTTTAAGAAATTCATAAAATGACCCTCCTTTCTTATTTTTGTAACCACACAGTGGCTGGTTTCCGATTTTTCAAAAATAGGTAATATTAAATATCGGCATTATTAAAAATTATTTAATGGGTTTTAGAACTGAACCGTTAAAACTTTTGAAAATATCAACCGTAAGGGAAAAGATAAGTTGGTGGGTCGGGCCGCAGGATATGTGCAGAAATAAAAGCCTGCTCCGTAAATGGTTGCGAAGCAGGTCAAAACTTTTGTCTATCTGCTTTTGGCAACCAGGCTGTCATAACCTTTCGGTCTTAGACCCTCGGCTTTGCGTCCCTGCCTTTCGACAGGTTTGCCTTTTTCCTCAGATGGTTATTTTTAGTAAATCATAATAATCCAAATTTGTCTAGTATTTTCTTGGTAAATTTTCAGTAAAAATAGTCTTTCATGTCATATTATTGGCAGGACTGCAAAAATCGTTTCCGGGGCATTGGTTATGTAGAATTTTTATAGTATTATATAGAGGCTATAGCGCCGGGTTTTGGCGCAAATTCACGCGATTGAAATATATAAGGAATATTTGAAATGACTGAACTGGATTTGATTGCTACCGCCGCATTCGGCTTGGAAACGGTGGTAGCCCATGAATTGAAAAAGCTGGGTTATGAGAATCTAAAGGTGGAGAATGGCCGCGTTGCTTTTGCAGGCGATGTGGCGGCCATAGCCCGCTGTAATCTTTGGCTGCGTTCGGCCGATCGTTTGCTGCTCCAACTGGGCGAATTTGAAGCCCGCAGCTTCGAAGAGCTTTTTGAAAATACCAAAAAACTGCCCTGGCCTGATTGGCTCCCGGAGACAGCCGAATTCCCGGTTGAGGGCAAATCTATTCAGTCGAAGCTGTTTAGCGTATCTGATTGCCAGGCTATTGTCAAAAAAGCCATTGTCGAAAAAATGAAAGTTAAATACCCGGTAAAGTGGTTTAAGGAAAATGGACCGAAATATAAAATCCAGGTGGCTCTATTGAAAAATAGAGCCACGCTAACGATAGATACCAGCGGCGCAGGCCTCCACAAACGCGGCTACCGGAAGTTGTCGGCTGAAGCTCCTATAAAAGAGACTCTGGCCGCTGCCATGATTTACTTAAGCCGCTGGAAGGCAGACCGGGCATTGATTGATCCCTGCTGCGGGTCCGGCACTATTCCCATTGAAGCCGGATTGATCGGGCGTAATATCGCCCCTGGATTGAATCGCTCCTTTGGCGCCGAGCATTGGCCGCAATTAGCGCCGGAAATATGGCGATCGGCCCGGGAAGAGGCTCGTGATTCCATACTTTCCCGGCAAGATTTGGGTATAACCGGCTATGATATTGATAGCCAAGCCTTGGAACTGGCCAGATATCATGCCGGCCAGGCTGGTTTGCGCCAACAAATATCCTTCCATCGCCAACCTTTAAGCGCGCTGCGTTCGCAATACCATTATGGTTATTTGATTACCAATCCCCCTTACGGAGAGCGTTTATCCGAAAAAGCGGAGGTGGAACAGCTATATGGCCAGATGGGACTAATATCCAAACAGCTGGACACATGGTCATTTTATATTCTTACCTCCCATCCCCAATTTGAAAAGTTCTTCAAGCGTAAGGCCGATAAAAAACGGAAATTGTATAACGGTCGGATTCAATGCAATTACTACCAATTTTTCGGGCCAAAACCCCCAAAAATGAGTGGTCCTTTCGCATCTTCACTCCCCTCTTTATAATTTTATTTTTCTCTCTTTAGTTCTTGGGAATCTATCAAAATTTTCTTAAAAGCCGTTATTTAGGGAATGAAAATCCATTAGAAAGCATAAAATAGTTTTGTGCTTATATATGGAGGTATGAAAAATGATAGCGGTTGTTCTCGCGGGCGGCAAAGGTCTCCGGTTATGGCCGGAAAGCCGCCGCAGCCATCCCAAGCAGCTTTGTAAGTTCGTAGCAGATAAAACGATGCTGGATCATACGATTGATCGCTTGGTTAAAGCAGGAACGGAAAAAGTTATGATTATAACCAATGACGAACTCCGGGCAGATATTGACAATCTCGTTAAGAATCGAAATGATGCTGATCTTATTGAAATATTGAGTGAACCGGAGGGCAAGAATACCGCCCCGGCCGTGGGCATGGCCCTGGCTCGATGCGGAGCGGATGCCGACGAAGCGATCATCGGGGTTTTCCCATCCGATCACCATGTTCTGGACGAGGAATCTTTCAGCCATAGTATTGCCAAGGCAGCCCACGCTGCCCGGCAAAACCGTATCGCTACCATAGGAGTAGCACCTAATAGACCTGAAACCGGTTTTGGCTATATTGAAAAGAGCAAATGGGAAATCGGAGAAATGCCGGATGTATTTGGGGTCGACTCGTTTAGGGAAAAGCCCGATATAGCAACGGCGCAGTCATACCTGGATACGGGCAGATATGTGTGGAATTCAGGTATATATATTAGCAAAGTAAGGACTTTGAGGGAGGAATTTGCTCGGTTTTTACCGGAAATACATGCCGAACTGGCTGACGGCTACGAAAACTATGTTCAGTCTTATTCCAATCTGCCCAACATTAGTCTGGATTATGGAATTGCCGAAAAAAGCGATCGTATGGCAGTCGTTGAAAGTGATTTTGGCTGGTGCGATCTGGGCAACTGGAACGCCCTGGTTGAATTGGCGGACAGCGATGAAGGCAACAACATAAATATTGGAACGGATATTCTGGCCATGGAGAGTCGTAATTGCCTGGTGAAGCAGTGTGAAAAAACCTTAGTTCTTTTTGGGGTGGAAAATCTGCTGGTGGTTGAAACCGATGACATTGTTCTGGTGGCCAACCGCGAACGCACCCAGGATGTAAGGCATCTGGTGGAACTGCTGCAGGAGCATGAAAGGCCCGATCTATTATAATCTCCGGCTTTACAGTACCAGATGGCGTAAAATAAGGGATAGCAAGAAAAAAGGGGAACGGAGGAGATATATATCAATCATATATTTCGTCAATATGACATAAGGGGAATAGTCGACCAGGAACTGACCGAAGATAGATTAAAGGCCATCGCCAAGGCCTTTGCGGCCTATGCTTACGAGCACGGCCACACCCGTATGCTGGTGGGGCGTGACAATCGGGAGTCCTCACCTCGCTTGCGGGATCTGGTGGTAGACGCTCTTTTGAATTCCGGTTGCGATGTGGTTGATCTGGGTCTTGTCATTACGCCCATGTTTTATTTCGCCTCGCGTCACCTGGGTATAGCGGCCGGTATAATGATAACTGCCAGCCACAATCCGGCTCAATACAACGGCTGTAAAATCCTAATGGGAGATTCAACTATATATGGAGAGCAAATTCAGGATATTCGCCGCCGGGTTGAAGAAAAGCGTTTCATCGAGAGGGAACCTGGTGCTTTGAGCGCGTTTGACATATCTGATATCTATCTGAATATGATCCGGGATAGGATAAAGCTCGGCCCCCACCTGCCCAAAATTGTAGTTGACTGCGGCAACGGCACCGCATCATTATTTGCGGGAGAACTTTATCGCCGCATGGGTTGTGAAGTAGTTGAGCTCTACTGTGAATCTGACCCCAGTTTCCCCAACCACCATCCTGATCCGGTTGACCCCCAAAATATGCAGGACTTGATTGCCCAGGTAAAGAGCCGGAGTGCGGATATCGGCATTGGCATTGACGGGGACGGTGACCGGATCGGGGTCGTTGACCGGGAAGGGAATTTAATCTGGGGCGATATGCTGATGATATTATTCTGGCGCGAGATTCTGCCCCGTTATCCGGATACCCCTTGCATAGTGGAGGTGAAATGCTCCCAGAGCCTGATTGATGAAATAAAAAATCTAGGCGGGGAACCATTTATTTATAAGACCGGGCACTCGCTGATAAAGGCCAAAATGAAAGAAACCGGAGCTGTATTTACCGGAGAAATGTCCGGCCATATGTTTTTTGCCGATGATTATTACGGCTTTGATGATGCTCTGTACGCCGGTGCGCGCCTGATAGCACTGCTTTCGCAAAGCGATCGGACGATAACTGATATGTTGAAAGATGTTCCCCGATATTATTCGACCCCGGAAATTCGCCTGTCCAGTACTGACAGTGAGAAATTTGAGATTGTAGATAAAGTCCTTAATCATTTCCGCGACCAGTATGAGGTTATAGACATTGACGGCGCCCGTATTGTATTTCCTCATGGCTGGGGGTTGGTGCGGGCTTCCAACACCGGGCCCGAGATCATCTTCCGCTGCGAGGGAGACACCCCGGAGGCACGTGATGAAATCAAAGCAAAAATGTATGCATATATGAAAGAAATCGGCTTTTCTCCAAATTCAGACTAAATTTTTCTCATTTAGTATATGTGGTAGTAAGGGCGGGAAAAATAAATTGTATACATTCAGGCGAAAAACACATTAAGGAGTGGATATTTATGAATATTCTCAATCTCGGAACCTACCCACCCAAACAATGTGGTATTGCCACCTTTTCTATGGATCTACGCAACAGCTTGCTTTTGCAAGGACATAAGGTACAGGTAATGGCGGTATCCGAGGATGATTCTTCCTACCACTATCCGGAAGAAGTGGTATTCACCCTGCAGCAGCAATGCCGGCAGGATTATGTTAAAGCCGCCGCTTACGTAAATGTAGCGGCTCATCTTGATGTACTCATAATTCAACATGAATATGGAATTTATGGAGGTGAGGACGGCAGATATATTCTGGAAATGGTTAAACTGCTGCATAAGCCATTTATACTCATTACTCATACCGTGCTCCCCCGTCCCTCCAAAAGTCAGAAACAGATTTTGAACCATTTATGTCAGAGGGCGGCCGGTATCGTATGCATGACCCGGCAATCATCCGCTTTGCTCACGGATCTTTATGAAGCCCCTCCGGAATTGATAACGGTAATAGCGCACGGGGTGCCTTTGTTCAAACGCTGCCCTCAATCCAAATTGAAGCTAAAGCACAAGCTGCATGACTGTCAGGTAATCAGCACTTTCGGCCTGATTGGTCCAGGTAAAGGGCTGGAACTGGGCATTAGGGCGGTAGCTGAGGTAGTGGCCAAATTCCCCACAGTGCGTTACCTGATTCTGGGTCAAACTCATCCCATGCTGCAAAAGTATGAGGGGGAAAAATACCGGCAGATGCTTATCCAGCTGGTAGCAGAATTAGGTATCGAAGAAAATGTTATTTTTATAAATAAATTTTTAAGTGACAAGGAATTGGGTGAATACCTTTATATGACGGATATTTACCTTAGCCCTTACCCCAATATGGATCAGGCCGTCAGCGGAACCATGGCTTTTGCTATGGGCTGTGGCCGCGCTATAGTCTCAACTCCCTACGCCTATGCCAGCGAAGTATTAAGCGAGGGCCGGGGCCTGTTATCCAAAAGCATCGAGCCGCATGAATTGGCGGTTCTGCTCGAATCAATTCTGTATGACAAGGCATTACAGAAAAAACTTCAGAAAAAAGCTCTTGCGGTAGGCAATACCTGGACCTGGCCCAACGTAGGCAAACAGTACAGTGGTTTTTTCAGACAAATTCTCAATAAGAATATAGATCCGGAAGAGGAAGAGGTAGAGTTGAACTATGCCAAATTATAAACATCTCCTGCGCATGACCGATGAGACCGGTATGCTCCAGTTTTCCCATAACAGCACTCCCGACCCGGGCAGCGGTTATACCCTGGATGACAACGCCCGGGCTCTGCTGGCCACCCTGTATATGGGAGCGGAAGGCTATCCTTACGCCCGTCGTTATATGTCGTTCTTGATAAATGCTCAGGGCTCGGATACCGGCTGGAGCAATTTTTTGCTGGATGGAGAATATTATTCCTGCTTTGATTCCGAGGACAGTATCGGCAGAGCTTTGCTGGCATGCAGTACCGCCACTGTCGGCATGTGGCCGGACCTGGCCATTGAGGCCGGTAAACTCATTAGTAGCCAGCTCGGCTATGTTACAGGCTTTTCCTCTCCCCGGGCTATTGCTTATACTTTGACCGGCTTATGCAAAGGCAAAATGCCATGCTCCGATAAACAGCTGCATGATCTGGTCAATAAACTAGCTGGTTTTTTGACCGCTCTTTATGGTAAAAGCAAAAAACCCGACTGGTTTTGGTTCGAGGATTACTTGACTTATTGCAACGGCATACTGCCCCATGCTCTTTTTTGCGTTTATTCCTTCAATGGGGACAAAAAATGTCTCAAGATAGCCCATGAATCGATCAGTTTTTTAAATGACATACTTTTCCGGGACGGATATTTAAATATTATAGGCAATCAGGGATGGTACCAGCGGAAGGGTACTTTGCCGTTATTTGATCAGCAGCCGGTAGATGCTGCCTCAACCGCTTTCGCTTGTTGGGAGGCTTATCAGTGCCTCGGCAAGAATGAATATATTGATTGGGCTAATCTGGCTTTTCAATGGTTTCGCGGCAAAAACATCCATGGATTATCTCTTTATGACGAAAACACCGGAGGATGCTTTGATGCGTTAACCAGGGAAGGGGTAAATGCCAACCAGGGAGCGGAATCGGCTTTATCTCTGCTCTTAACTGAACTGCTTATGGAAAACAGTATCAGCAGTAAACTGCAAGCGGTAAAATCATCCTAAAATAAGCTGAATTTAAAAACCGGGAGTTTTTGCCCGGGCCATAAAACGGTCGAAGTAAAAAGTTCCCCCAAAGGGGATTATTGACGTATCGTTTTTTACGGTACCTCAGTCGTTCCTTGGGGGGAACTTTTTTGACGTTCCAAGCCTATCCCCTCTGGGTAGGCTTTTTTGATGGCTTTGAGACAGCAGACTGAACTGGGCTGTCTATCCTTTATTTTTATCCGCAAATAATGGCAAATTATCGCATATGACAACTTAAACACCATTTTAAGTTGTCACTAAATCGAGGCTATGGTATTCTTTATTATGAGAGGTTGTTAGGAAAGGAGGGAGACTACATAATTAAATTCGATAATGTCAGTAAAATATATAATGACGGTTTTGCAGCGGTCAAATCGCTCGATTTAGAAATAAAAAACGGAGAATTACTGGTGCTTATAGGGCCCAGCGGCTGCGGCAAAACTACAACCGTAAAACTAATCAATCGTTTGATCCCTCATACAAAGGGAAGGATTTCCATCGACGGTAAAGATATTAATACGCTGGACCCGGTCATCTTACGCCGGAATATCGGTTATGTCATCCAGCAAATCGGATTATTCCCGCATTACACTATTGAAGAAAACATTGCATTGATCCCCAGATTAAAAAAATGGAGTGAACCCCAAATCAGGGAACGGGTCCATCAACTGCTGTCCATGGTGGGACTGGACCCTGATATTTTTACCGGTCGTTATCCCCGAGAGCTTTCCGGCGGACAACAGCAGCGGGTTGGCGTCATTCGTGCTTTAGCCGCCAATCCGGACATCATATTAATGGATGAGCCTTTCGGCGCTCTGGACCCGATCACCCGTGAACAGCTGCAGGATGAACTGCTGCGAATCCAGGCGGAAATGCATAAAACCATTGTTTTTGTCACGCATGATATGGACGAAGCGCTTAAACTGGGAGACCGGCTAGCTATCATGAAAGGCGGCGAGCTGCTGCAACTGGACACTCCCGATCAGTTGCTGAGCAATCCCGCCCACGGGTTCGTGGAGGAATTTATCGGCCGGAAACGTATTTATCAAAATCCTGAATTCATTCCGGTAACGGATATCATGCGGGATAATCCCGCCATCACCCTGCCGTCCCGGACACCGACACTGGCCATAAACTTTATGCGTCAGCGGAAAACAGACACTTTAATCGTCGCGGATGAAAGCGGGAAATTACTGGGAATTATCTCCGGATTCGATTTACAAGCCGGCAAGGAGAATTCTCAAACTATAGCGGAGATAATGCAGCCTGCGAAAACCATATTGGAAAATACGGCCACCGCCAAAGACGCCCTGTGGAAAATAACCCAAGCGGCTTTCGGGATCATCCCGGTTGTAGACGAGTCGCAAAAGGTTGTCGGGGTAGTTACCCGAGGCTCGTTGCTAAGCTTCTTTGCCGGCCAGTGGTCTGAAGAAAGGGGGGAGCGGTTTGAGGGGTGAATCAATATGGCTGCAGATTGTTTACCAGGTACAAATGCGTTGGCCGGATTTGTTGCAGGCGCTGCTGCAGCACATTGAACTGGTTTTTCTTTCAATGCTGATCGCCATTGTCATCGGCATCCCTCTCGGGATCCTGATTACGCGGGTCAAATTTCTGGAAGGCCCGGTTTTGGGAACGGTAGGTATTTTGCAAACGATACCCAGTCTGGCTTTATTAGGTTTTATGATCCCTCTTTTCGGTATTGGAGTGAAAACTGCCGTCGCGGCACTGTTCCTTTATTCTTTGTTGCCGATAACCCGCAACACCTTTACCGGTATTAAAGAAGTGGACAAACCAACCATTGAAGCGGCTAAAGGCATGGGAATGACCGACCTGCAGATTTTGACCATGGTGGAACTGCCACTGGCCCTAAGCGTTATGATGGCCGGTATTCGGACCGCCACCGTCATTAATATAGGGACCGCTACCCTGGCTGCTTTTATCGGCGCCGGCGGTCTTGGAGATTTCATATTCATCGGCATATCCAGGAATATTGACGCTCTGGTATTGATCGGAGCTATTCCTGCCGCCTTGCTGGCATTGCTTTTCGATTGGCTGCTCAGCCTGCTGGAACAGGCTGCAACCCCGAGGGGAGTTAAGATTTGATAAAGGAGAGGATGGTTATGAGAAGAAAGTTAATTATTTTGACTGCGCTTGCCGTACTAATGACTGCGCTTTACGGGTGTGCCCCGGGTAAAAACGCAAGTGATCCTGGGAATGGCGGGGTCATCACGGTCGGTTCGAAGAATTTCACAGAGAATATTATCATTGCTCATATGATGGCCGACTTGGTAGAAGCCGATACCGACCTGGAAGTTATCCGGAAAGTAAATCTGGGCGGCTCCAATGTTGCCTGGAAAGCGCTGGAGAACAATGATATCCAGATGTACCCCGATTATACCGGGACTATTGTCGCCAATTATTATCAGGCAGAGACCGGCACCTCGCAGGAAACATTAGCGAAAGCCCTGGAGTTGACTGCTGCGGATAAACTTAAATTACTGGAACCGATTGGTTTTAATAACACCTATACTCTGGCTGTAACGCAGGAAACCGCCCGAAAATACAATTTGAACTCTTTCAGTGATCTGGCTAAAGTATCCGGTGAACTCCTGCTGGGCTGCGAATTCGAATTTAAGGACCGTCCCGACGGCTATCCCGGATTACAGGAAGCTTACAACATGAACTTCAAAGAGGTAAAAGGCATGGATCACGGCATCATGTACCGTTCCCTGGACAGCGGGGAAGTGGATGTGATTGACTCCTATTCCACCGATGGGCAGATAAGTGTATTTAACCTGAAAATACTAGAGGATGACAAAGCGTTCTTCCCACCCTATGACATACTGCCCCTCGTTCGTCAGGATACTCTGGATAAATACCCCCAAATCGAAGCCTCGCTTAATAAGCTGGCCGGAAAAATCGATGAAAAGGTCATGCAGGAACTCAATGCCAAAGTAGACTCGGACGGTATGAAAGCGGAAACGGTCGCACGCGATTTCCTGGTTTCCCAGGGTTTGATCAAAGCATAGCTCGTTCCGCAAATAGAATAATAAAGCATGAGTCAGCAGCGCGGGTGCTTATTCTTATAAAGGATCTCTAATAGTCTGTAACATCCAAAAGGTTAAGTTATCCGTCGCGAAAAATTTTCGTAGGGCGACGCGGCAGCTCTTTGCCCTCCTGGCACCGCTGCACTAGCCCGTCCGTGGGCGTCGGAGGAAAGAGGAATACCGGACGTATTGTGATTGACGACAACAAAGCCCTGCGGAAATTTGGCCGGCGGGAACTAAAATCTCAGGCGTTACAGACTACTAGCTTTTGATTGCCTCTGTCAAAACTCCGCAATAGTTGTTATACTATGGATGTCAAATTTGTATGTCAAATTCAATACGGAGGGACAGGTATGGGTCAGAGAATCGATTCTCCAAGATATATGAGTATTGCCCTGGATCTGGCCGGCAGGATATGCAACGGTGAATTCAAGGAAGGCCACAGAATTTTTGGGCGCTCCACCTTGGCCAGCGAGTATAATGTTTCGCCGGAAACGATAAGAAGGGCAGTCAACCTGCTTGAGGATATGCATGTGGTCAATTCAAACCAGGGCAGCGGAATTTTCATATCATCACAAAACAACGCCCACGCTTTTGTTAAGAAATTTCAAAATAAGGAAACCATCCGGACTCTGAAAAATGAGATGAAGGAACTGCTCCTGCAGAAACAAGGTATTGAAAACTCTATCATTGAGAAAATTGAGAAAATTGTTGACTATTCTGATCGTCTGAAAAATTTGAATATCTTAACCCCGCTGGAAATCGAAATTGACGATACATCCCGGTTGATTGGCCACACGATAACCGAAACCGAATTCTGGCAGAATACCGGTGCGACTATTGTCGCCATTAAAAGGAACGATACCCTTATCCTTTCCCCCGGGCCATATGGCGGTTTTGAAAAAGGTGATTCTATTTTTGTTATCGGGGACACAGGTATAATCGATCGGATAAAAGGTTTTATGAGGGAATATAAGCCCAAAAGATATTCATAGGCGCTCACGCCGCCACTAAAGCAGGAGAGGCACTGTCCCAATATCGGGATAATGCCTCGTTTTTTTTTCCGTATCGGTTGGGGTATGGTCAACCAGTTGCCCTGGTAAACCGGGCCTTATTAACACTTTTTCTCTAACCACTGATTGCAGCTTGAGCCCCGAATAATTTATTCTATGTTGCTGCTTCGGAAAAACCTAAGCGCTTCCCCATTTGCCGCACCGGTCTCCCCATCGGGCCAGCAGTTCGCGCTCCTGGAAAAACTGCACCACTTCACATGCATTGGGACATCCTTTGCATTCAAAGCTGGTCGTTTGATAAGCCAAATCTTTCACGATAAAACCTTTGAAATTGGTAGCACCCTTACGGGCAATAACATCGCGGGCCAGCATTGCTGCCCCGATGGCACCCATTACATCGTAATTCTCAGGAACAAATACCGGTATCTTAAGATAGTTCTCAAAAGCTCGCACCAGACCCTGATTGGCAGCTACCCCCCCCTGGAATATGACCGGGGCCAGAATTTCCTTGCCTTTGCCCACATTATTCAGATAGTTGCGTACCAAAGCTTCGCAAAGGCCGGCAACAATATCAGACAAGCTGTACCCCAACTGCTGCTTGTGGATCATATCAGACTCGGCAAACACCGCGCAGCGCCCGGCAATCCGGACCGGATGCTGGGCCTTTACGGCGTAACTGCCGAACTCTTCGATGGGGATCTGCAGGCGGGAAGCCTGCTGGTCCAGGAACGAGCCGGTGCCGGCCGCACAAACCGTATTCATGCCAAAGTCAATGACCACTCCGTCCCGTATAATAATAATCTTGGAATCCTGTCCCCCGATCTCAATTATGGTCTGAACTCCCTCAACCGCCTTGGAGGCGGCTATGGCATGAGCGGTTATTTCATTTTTGACCACATCCGCCCCGATCATTAACCCGGCCAAGTGGCGCGCACTTCCGGTGGCGCCGCTCCCCTTTATCTGCACCCGTTCTCCAATTTCGGCCCCCACCTGCCGCATGCCTTCCTGCAGGGTTTCTATCGGCCGCCCGTTGGTGCGTAAGTAACGACCGGACAGGACTTTGCCCCATTGGTCAATAACCACTACCTTGGTACTGACCGAACCCACATCAATGCCCAGATAACCTTGAATCATAGAACCAGCCTTCCATTTAAATATAATGTGTTTCGAAAATGATTATAGTGCTTTATTATCTGCTCTTACATCCAGGTCGGGAACCGCTTCACTTTTGCCTCTGCCCGCAGGCAGATTAATCAGCGGGGCTACCCTGCTCCCCCGTTTCTTTTCCCGGCGCTTTTCCAACAAATCAATAAATGCTTCCAGTCTGGTTTCGACTCCGGCCTTACTGGTCTGTTCATCCAGGAAGAAGGTCAGAACCGGTATATCCAATTCCCGGGATACTGCCGGCAGAATACTGCGGGCCACGATTTCAGGAATACACGAGAAGGGAGCCAGTTGTATCACTCCGTCATAACCATGCTTGGCGTAAAGAACCGTCTCCCCGATACTATTGGTACCGTGGCCGCCAATGCAGGATTCATTCAGGAACGGCCTGGCAGCTGCCCTGACGTCCTGCTCTCCTTCCCGCAGGATATTCTCCCGGGTATAGCCGCTCAGGTAAATGGAACGGTCGGCTTGAACCCCCATTTCACCCAGCATATGCAGCATATAGTGGTTGAGCGACGGCTCCAGCAGCACGTATATTTCCCCAATGATCCCGACCTTCAAGGGATCGCGTTCCCGGTCCTGGGGCATCTCCTGCAATATCTGCAGGGCCTCCCGCCGGGCCTGCTCCACTTGCGGAATATCGTTGGCCTGGTCAATCAAATCCAATCCCTGCTGCAGAGCCTTGCTGGTATCGCCCCGCCTGATTTCAAACGGCCTTATCTTGTAAGACATGTCCTCGAGGTCGTCAAACGCCTTGATTTTTTCCCATCCGGTTTTTATCGAACGCCAATAATGGGGAATGGAGGCTCCCCCCGCCTTGCGCACCAGATTCAGTTTGCGGATAAAATCAAAGTAATCCCTTTGTGGTTCCTCAAAACCAATGACTTTAACATTGCATCCGATTTCGTCCAGCAACTTTTGGTGCATAACCCAGTAGTAGCCGGCCCGGCATGGGCCGCATCCTCCCGAGGTTATGATCATCTCCGCTCCCATTTCCGCAGCCTGCAGATAAGATCCCATTAATATTTTAAATGGTATACAGGCAAACTCGGGAGAATAACGCACCCCCAGATCAAGGGTTTCATTGTTCGGTTCCGGGGGAACGACGGCTTCCAGACCAATCTCCTCCATCAGCCATCGAAAAGCTAGATAAGAATACCCCATGCGGGGAAAGCTAACCTTCACTCTTTCTCCTCCTGTATTCCAACATATCCAGAAATGCTTCCAGCCGGGTCTGCATTCCCGCTTCTCCGGTATGTTCGTCAATTGTTATGGACATATACGGTATTTTACGCTTTTTGGCTTCAATCTCCAGATATTTGTCAACAATGGAATCAGGGCCGCAGGCAAACGCGGTGATGTGGATAATCCCATCTACCGGCTTTACATCCATATAATAGAGGGCGCCCTGCACTGCTCGATTAGAAAAATACCAGAACAAGTCTTTTTCAAGTTTGACGGCCTGACTTTTCAGCTGGGCCGGACTTAGCATATCCTGGGTGAAAACCTCTACTCCTGCCTTATCCAACATTGTAAGCAAGCCAACATTTATATATTGGTCATAAATAGCATACGGATATCCAATTACTCCGAGACGCAAGGGGTTGTCCCCGGCATTATCGTTTTTACCTGAACCGGTTGGGCCGGCTGCAAATACCCGCTCCATGGCAACCTCCGGCACTACTCCCTTTTGCAGCAGCTTCTCATATTTTCTCTGAGTCCTCGACGCCCGCCAAAAGGCTTTATATATGGCGAGATCAGCCGCTCCCAATCTTTTCCCCAGTTCCCGGTAAACCTTAAACAGTTCATTCCGTCCTTTTTTAAGATCAATGCGTGTTTCCAGCATATTTAAAGACCCGCCTACCGAGGCTTTGACCATGTCGGGCAGTCCCAGGAATTTGGGGCAAAGAGTTTCCGTACCGTAATCACCGAACTTTCTTAAGCTGACCAGACGAGGCACGAATATATAGTCGACCCGGTCAATCAAATCCTCCACATGACCATGATAAACCTTTATGGGAATACAGGCATCGCTTACGGTGTCCTTGACTCCCTTGTCCATTATAACACGTGTCGTGGGAGAGGATTCGACTATCTCATGCCCCAATGTTTCAAAAAATACTTTCCAAAAAGGGAAATATATATAATAAGCCAGGGCTCTGGGTATTCCGATTTTTGCCATGATTGAGCGCTTCCTCCTGTTGCAGGTCCAAAATTTTGTCTGGTCGGGCTTAATTATATTCCGGGTTCATATCATCTTTATGGCTGCGGTGTCCATAATATTCATAGGACGGACAAAATCATAATCATAGCCTTTCCCGCGGGCTGAGGCCCTTTATGAACAAATTCCAGGTATGCTGGGCGAATTGATCCTTATACCGCTCCATATAGTCTTCCATTCCTGGTATCCGCGTTAATATGGGGGCACCGGCGAAAAACCACAGCATCATCCCCATCAGATTCACCGCAGTCAGCTTGGGATCAACCGGGGTAAAATAGCCTGCCTGGATGCCTTCATTTATCGTATTCTCTAATGTAATTTGGTTTTTGGCAAAATACTCGCTGACAAACCGGTCTATATGGGCATCATCCTGAAATTCAGACCTCAAAACGAGCTGGGCGGTTTTGGCTTTGGAGAAGAGGAAATCCACATAACTTTGAATGAATAATTTTAAACGCAGCCGGGGATCGTTTTCCTGGGCCAATACTCCTTCAGCTACCGTACTTATAGCTTCCAAATAGCTCTCCACAATTCCCAGATATAAATCGTCTTTGTTGCCAAAGTAGTAGTTAATCATAGCCACATTAACCTGAGCCTGCTCCGCGATGTCGCGTACAGTCACCCCATCAAAGCCTTTAGTCGCAAAAAGTTCTTCCGCAGTTTCCAGAATTCTGAGCTTGGGATTTGTCATGTTAGCCATGAGAATATTCACCTGCTATCCAAATCCAAGGAGCGCTTGCGCGAATTACGTGCCAAAACGCAGGTGCTATAGCGCCTTCCTTGCGCCTTTTGGGTGCGTCACAACCCGAGCGTTTTAGCAAACGCCTCCTCAGTCCGATGATTTAACCCGCCGCTGAGGAAACATTCGGTTTATCCCCGCCTATAGGCAGGGGGCTTACAAGACGTTTGACAAACAAGCGTGTTAAACATGTGTTTAAACATATTTTAGCAGTAATCCCGTTGGTGTCAACAATTTTCCGTTATAACTACTTGGGCCGTAATTCCAACTTTATGGGAGCTTTTTCTTCGCTAGCCGGCCGGCCTTAAACCGAAGTTGCAGTCCCTCCTGCGGGCCGGCCAATATTAAAGCCCGACACAGATGGCCGGGCAAATTTTTGTTCAAGCAGCGCTTGTGGGATTGTGCGCTCAAACGCTGGGGCTAGAGCGCCTTCCTTGCGCGTCTATTTTCTCTATTTTTTATCTGCGGTAATCATTTAAATCGCGATATCATTTTCTATTCTGCCTTTTATCCTTATCTTTTCTCCGCTTAAAAGAAAGAACTTTTTAAAGCGGGAATTAACGAAATTTTTCCGGGATTAAATCGGCCAAGGTGGCCCGTGCCATTCCTATACTGGTATCAGCTGCTCCATAATAAACCAGGATTTCGTCGTCGTCTTCCAATACCTCTTTATCCGAACCGGCCACCGCGCCGCAGGTAAAGACAACGTTGGGCACCCACGCTCCGCTCAAGCCAATTTCATAATCCTCTTCCGGTTCAAGGATAGGATTGGGCGACCGGTAAAGTACTCTCTGGGGGTCGGTCAGGTCAACCAAAATGACGCCCAGACGGTAAACGTAATTATAATCGACCCCGTGGTAAATTAGCAGCCAGCCATATACCGTTTTCAGGGGCTGGGCTCCCGCTCCGATCTTCAAGGAATCCCACATGCGTCCAGGCCGCGGCCCTATTATAATGGCATGTTGTTCCCGGCAGGGAAAAACCACCTCTTGCATGTAAGTGATCCACATTGAAGGCTCGATGCGATGATAAAGTATATATTTTCCTTTGATTTTTTCAGGAAATAAAATAGCATCCTTATCCCAGATATTTTTGAAAGCCAAACCTTCCCGCTTCCATTTGCTAAAGTCACGCCGCAGAAAATCTTCCATTTCAATGGAAGCTGCTGCAATCTGGGCGATGTTGCCGTCATAGGCGGTATAAAGCATCCAGATACGCCGGCCGATCATTATCAGCCGGGGATCTTCACATCCCCTTTTTTCTTCCGGAACGGCAGGCAGAAAAATGGGGTCGGGCAGTCTCTCCAAAACCCTGTACCCGTCGGTGACAGCCAGGCCAATATAGGAAATATCATCATGGCCCACTGCCCGGTAAAACAGGTATACTTTGTCTTTTATCCTCAAAGCCCCCGGGTTGAGGACATATTTACATTCCCAGGAATGCTCCGCAATCGGTTCCAGTAAAGGGTTTTCGCCATAGCGCTGCAAGGTTTTGCTGGGCTCGTTGGTAGATTCCTGAATTACCACGGGTATATCCTTGGGCCGGGCCGGCATCAGACTATCCAGTAAATTATGATAGCTCCTCCCGGAGTGGATCATTCTGAAGGCAGTCTGCATTATTTCCGCCTGGTCATAGCCCAGCTCCTGATAAAGGGCTTCCAGAAAATCATGGTTGAACCAGCGTGACTCTACACTGGTGGTCAAAGGCCCGGGGGTCATTACCCCTCCTTTATAGCTGTAACTGGCCCAGCTCCACACCGTGCAGGTCAGAAAACGGCCGTTCTCAAGGACCTGGCTTAAGCCATAACCATCGGCCATTAATTGAAACAACCGGGCCATTTCGCTGTTCCCCTGACCGTCCAGCCTGGCGGCTATTGCTTTGAGAGTCTTTACCAGCAAGCGATGATGCACATTTTCAAATATTACCGTGGCGGAAAAATCGTCCCCCTGCCTTAAACCCAGTATGACATTTTTGGTCTTAGTTCCCAGGTTTTTCCTTTCATGCACATTTTGATTTAGCATCTGGGAAAATTGTTCGGCAATTCCCAGCCGCCGGATAATCGAAGTTAAATACAACAGACGGGGATACTTCCCGCCCTTGCCTGTATCCAGGGGACGGATGGTAATTCTGGCCGTGATCCGGTTCAAATTGGTAATACGTGAATGATTGGCGGCATCAAGGGGCAGACCTTCACTGGTTATCAACGGTTTGATGTCTACCCGCTCAAAACTGCCGGGTTTAAGCTGGTCCACCAGCCAGTTAAAAACACGGTCGGAATAGCTCCAACTCTCGATCAGACCGGTATAACTTACCACTTCGCGAACATCCATGTTTTTGATCAAATCGGCCGGTTTGTAATAGCCCAGCTGAACCATAAGGTTTATGGGGGGGAAACGCATTACCATCTCCCGCAATAGATCAGCACTGAAGGTAAACATGGATTGGCGGGGCAGCAATTCGAACAAAGCAGTGACAAAGGTTTGAACCCCGGCTTCAGTGCTGAGGTCGCCGGGCAGCAGATTTTCCAGGGCCTTTTCCGCCTGCATCATAAATTCCTCGACCGCTGCCGCCGCCTGGAAGGAATCGGCATCTTCAGGCAATAGCAGGCCTTCGCTGATAAATCGGCTAAATTTATCTTCGTACTGCTTCCTTAGTTTTTTAAATACATCATCCACCTGGACTATGCGTTTATCACGGCCAATAATTTTTTTCGGCACCACCACCGGTTTGCCGGGCACATATTCCATGTATCCCAGGGGCACCAGCGGGGGTTTCAACTGTTCCGACTTATGCAGCCACATTTGATTAAACTGGGGCTTCTGCTGCCAAAATTCAGCGGTAAGATGCTGACGAATAGAATCCATTTTACGAACCAGCATGTCATTTTGCTCGATGTCCGAGAAATTATGGAGCATATTCTTAAATCTGGTCATCTGGTTGGCATATCCGGCCACACGGCCATCATACAAAGCGGTCAGAGCTTCTAAGCATTGGTCCTGCTTATCTTCGGGCTCAAACAAATAGCAGATAAGCAGGCCCAATATACCGGCCACCCAGGTTTGATCATCCAAATCAAAGGCTTCCGGCTCCAGTTTTGCAATGCGCTCTAGTTCTGCAACTATATGGTCAGGCAGACTTTGCCGGATAATATTCCGATACTCGGAACCGGTTTTATAAAAATTGTTCAGAAGCTCCCCGACCGGGTATTTGATAGTGTCAGGCCGCTCCACCTCACTGCGGATCAAGACATCGGCCACCTTGATCAACAGCCGTTCCTGCAGCCAGGTAGCACTGTCACGCCTGATGCACTCAAAAACCGTCATGGCAATTTCATAGAATATCCGGTTGCGATGCTCCAGATTTTGATCTCGAATGACTCCGCCCAGACTTACTTCACACAGTTTCTTGTTCCATACCAGAGCCCGGGTAATCAGCCAGAAGTCCAGGCCATAGCCGTCGATGGTCCCGGTCCAAAACTTTGCTTCTCCAGCCAGTTCCTCAATAAAATCATGGGCTATGGCATAGATTCCGCCCAGGGGATCACCGATCCGGCTGCCGTAAAAAGATTCCAGGATCGGAACCGCAAATTGATAGGCGATGCTGTCGATCCCCAGATATCGGCGCAGACTCCCCAGAACAATATCATAACTACCCTGAATGGGGCTTAACAAGCTTTCGAGCCAACCCAGTTCTATGCCCGGGCCGGTCTCGGTCCCCATATTGGTGCTGAAAAGCAGCAGATCTGCCTCCAGGCTTTTCGCTATTTCCAGGATAGCCCGGATGCTCATCCCCCGTCCGCTGGCTTCCATAGGCATCAGGAATTCCAGGTGGGGATGCTTTAGAGTCAATCCCTGAATAGCCTGAAGAGTTTGTTCTCCCGCATAATCGCCGGCGCAGACAATGAGCTGCCTTCGGCCGATCCAACTCTGCAGCACCTCATCGATCGATTTTAAAATCAAAGGTAATTTTTCCGGATCATTATAAAAAGGGATACCGATAACCAGATCAAAATTATTATAATCTTGCAGGAGAGGCAGAATGCTTTTAACCTTATCGTCAAATACGGCCTCGCTGTTAGTATGGGTCAAATTGGCTCAGGCCTCCTATCATACGAATAATATCCTCTACATAGTTATGCTCAATTTATGGACATTATAGTATCTAAGTTGAGGATTACTCAGTCTACCCTACCAATTTTTCCAACTGATCCAAAAGTTCCCCAAAATATTTCAGGGCGTCATCAACTGGCCGGGGAGTCATGAGATCCACTCCGGCTTGCTGCAATAAATTTATGGGGTAGTCGATACTCCCGGATTTGAGGAATTCAAGATAGCGGGTCACAGCCGGCTTTCCTTCCCGTAAAATCTGCTCTTTCAGGGCAGTTGCACTGGAAAAACCGGTCGCATATTTATAAACATAGAAGGCTGAGTAGAAATGAGGTATTCTCGCCCATTCCAGTTCAATTTCCGCGTCCATCACTATGTCCGGGCCGTAATATAGCCGGTTCAAATCACGATATATTTGTTTCAACAGCTCGGGCGTAAGCGCTTCTCCTTTTTCAGTCCGTTCATGTATGATCTTTTCGAACTCCGCAAACATGGTCTGACGGTAAACCGTTCCCCGGAACTGCTCCAGGTAATGATTGAGCAGATAGATCTTCTCCTGTTTATCCTGGGTATTCTGCAGCAAATAATCAATCAGCAGGGATTCGTTTACCGTGGAAGCCACCTCCGCCACAAATATGGAATACTGGTGATAAACATAGGGCTGGTTATGGCTTGAATACCAGCTGTGCAGCGAATGCCCCATCTCATGCGCCAGGGTGAACATATCATCCAATTTATTGTCATAATTCATCAGTACATAGGGATTGGTATCATAGGTCCCCCAGGAATAGGCGCCGCTGGTTTTGCCTTCGTTTTCATAAACGTCAATCCAGCCGCTGTTAAAACCCTCCTGCAAACGGGCAATGTATTCAGTACCCAAGGGCTGCAACGCTTGCGCGACCGTTGTCCGGGCCTGGGTATAAGGAACCTCCATTTTATATGCGGGAACCAGGGGGGTATAAAGATCATAAAAGTGCATTTCATCCAGGCCCAGCAGTTTTTTGCGAATGGCCATATAGCGGTACATAAGCTCAAGATGACTGTGAACCGATTCAATCAAACGGTCATAAACCTCAACCGGCACATTGTCCTGATCCAGGGAAGACTCAAGCGCTGAATTATACTTGCGGGCGCGGGCATAGAATATATCCTTTTTAACACTTGAACTGAGGCTGGCCCCCAGAGTATTTATCAAACTTTGATAGGAAGCATACAACCCGGTAAAAGCATCTTGACGGACCCGGCGGTCCGGGCTCTCCATAAAACTCCCGAACCTGCCTTTGGTAAGCTCCACTTCCCGACCGGTTTCATCTTTAATCACCGGGAACTTGATATCGGCATTGTTGAGCATGGTAAAGATATTGCCGGAAGCCATGGACAAATCCGCTGACATGGCCATCAAGCGCTCCTCGGCCGGAGACAGGATATGCTCTTTCTGCCGCATGATCTCATCAATATAGTGCCGGTATACGGCCAGATCCTGGTTGGTCTGCATAAAGGCATCGATATCGGCTGCGGGTATGGTCAGTATTTCGGGGACAATAAAAGAAGTAATACTGCTTACTTGAATACTTAAGCCCTCGGCCCGGTCGAACAAAGCCTGATAATGGTGATCAGCATTGTTTTCGTCCCGGCGCATGCGGGCATAAACATATAATTTTTCCGATTTGCGTCCCAGTTCGTCACTGAGCTGCAAAACCTTGAGCAAGGCAGCGGCAGAGCCGGCCAGGGTTCCTTTTAAACCGTCCACTGCATCGGCCAGATCTTTGACCGCCTGAAAATCCTGCTCCCACAAATGTTCATCAGCGTAAATATCCTCCAGTTTCCATTTATATTCACTCTCTATTTCTTCCCTCTTCCGTAGCGCACTCGTTCCCAAATTCAAACCTCCTATACTTTTATGTATTTATTTTTCTCATTTATAGAATTATTCTATACCACCCCGGCCATTAATAAAACGCATCGACAATGATATTCGGCTGGCGCCACATTCCCGGAACTTTACAAACAATTCCTCTTAGCATATAATGTTAATTGCAAATGCGAATCATTATCGTTTAATATTAAGGAGGATTACTTGTGACTTCCAGATTAGGCAAAATATTGGTTGTTTTGGTTTTGCTGCTGACCGTGACCAGCGGCTGTCAGCCCAGCCCTCAGTCTAATGAATACGCCGCTTCCAACCATACTGGAGGCGAAAAAAAGCTGATCATCGTTACATCTTTCTACCCCCTCTATATATCCACCCTCAACGTTGCCCGAGAGGTTGAGGGGATAGAAGTAATCAATATGACCAAACCGCAAACCGGCTGTTTGCATGATTATCAGCTTACTCCGGAAGATCTGAAGACGCTTGAGAAGGCCGATGTTTTTGTGGTCAACGGGGCCGGTATGGAGACTTTTATTGACAAAGCCTTAAAACAACAGCCTGACTTGAAATTAATTGAAGCCAGCCGGGGAATAGCGCTGATCAAAGATAACGCGGGCGAGGAAAACCCCCATGTTTGGGTCAGTATAACCGACAATATCGCCCAAGTCAGAAATATTGCCGAGCAGTTAAGCATAATCGACAGCGCCCATGGGGTCCAATATAAAGAAAATGCCGACGCTTACGTCCAGAAACTGGAGCAATTGAAAGCCGAAATGCACCAGGGTTTGGACCCGATTGCCAATAAGAACATAATTACTTTCCATGAGGCTTTCCCCTATTTCGCCCAGGAATTCAATCTCAAGGTAGTTGCGGTTATGGAAAGGGAGCCCGGGACGGAGCCTTCTCCCCAGGAACTGGCAGACACCATCAGTACAATTCGTCAGACCCAGGTCAAGGCCTTATTTGCCGAACCCCAATACCCGACCAAAGCTGCGGAAACCATTGCCCGGGAAACCGGAGTGAAGATTTATACCCTGGATCCAGCCGTCTCCGGCGAGGATAAAATAGATGCCTATCTTGATATTATGGAGCAAAACCTAAAAACCTTGGAAGAAGCGCTGCAATGACAAGCGAAATCAGGCACAACTGCAAAACCGGCTACGCCTGCAGCGGTTTCTGCTGCACCAAAATTGAAGACTTTGGCGTAAGCTTCGGCAATATCAAAATTTTGGAGCAAGTCAATGTACACATCCATTGTGGAGAATTAACGGCTATCATAGGCCCCAATGGGGCAGGCAAAACCACATTGCTGAAAGCAATTTTGGGTGAAATCCGCCATACCGGAGCATTGAAATATGTTAATGCCCAAGGGGTCGACAACGGTTATCCCTTAATCGGTTACGTGCCCCAGCATCTTGATTTTGATGCGGGGAGCCCCACCAGCGTATTTGATATTTTTATGGCCTGCAGCACCCAGCTTCCCTGCTGGCTGTTTAAACCCAACCGGATTAGAACCAGGGTCGCTGCCAGTCTGGCTAAAGTTAAAGCCGAGCATTTGCTTGACCGCAGGCTGGGAACACTGTCAGGCGGAGAGCTGCAGCGGGTCCTGCTGGCCTTGGCCCTCGATCCTATCCCCAATCTGCTTCTGCTGGACGAACCGGTGGCCGGGATTGATCATAACGGTTTGGAACTTTTCTACAACACCGTATCCGACCTGCGTAACAATTATGACCTCTCCATCATTCTGGTATCGCATGATCTTGACCTGGTTGCCCGTTACTCCGACCGGGTGGTGCTTATAAATAAAACGGTGGTCTGCAGCGGTTCTCCCCAGGAGGTATTCAGCGACGAGCGCACCGCCAGGATCTTTGGTATGTCCTGGTATAAACTGGGGCGGGAGATACGCTTGCCCGATGCAAAACCTAAGGGGGATATTTAAGGTTGGATAGTTGGTATTATCTGCTTGACGTCCTGCTTCCTTTTAATTGGATGTCGCATCTATTTATGAAAAACGCCCTTCTGGCCATACTATTAGTAACCCCTCTATTCGGGATGCTGGGTACAATGGTGGTCAGCAACCGCATGGCGTTTTTCTCCGATGCCCTTGGGCATGGCGCTTTTACCGGAATTGCGCTGGGCGCTTTACTGGGCATAATTAAACCTATCTGGGCGGCCACTATATTTTCAGTATTGTTTGCCATGGTTATTACCGTTATTAAAAATAAAAGCCAGTCATCAACCGATACCATAATTGGTGTATTCTCCTCGACCGCAATCGCGGCCGGTCTGGTTATTCTGTCTTACGGCGGAAGCTTCAACAAGTATTCATCATATTTGATCGGTGATCTGCTCAGCATCACGCCGGCTGAAATTCTGATGCTGGGAATTATGTTTCTCATAGTTACCGGCTTGTGGATGCTGACCTATAACCGGCTCCTTCTGGTAAGCCTCAATCAGTCCTTGGCCGCCAGCAAAGGGGTCGATACCTTATTGGTTGAAATCATGTTTACTTCGGTGGTTGCGGTTGTGGTTACGGTTACCATTCAGTGGGTGGGCTTGCTGATTATAAATTCGTTGCTGGTTTTGCCCGCCGCCGCGGCTCGGAATGTAACCCAAAATACCCGGCAATACCATTTGTTTGCGGTCCTGACGGCTATTGTCTCCGGCATCACCGGACTCGTGCTTTCATATTTTGGGAATACGGCTACCGGAGCCACCATAGTACTTGTCGCCGCGGTGATTTTCTTCGCCACCCTGTTGTTGCGGGGCAGATTCTCCGCTTGACCGCTGGTCGGCTTAATTTGCCGGATTTAAGGGGCTGATTTAAATTACCGGAAACGATAACTATAAAGCTTTGTTGCAAAGCCACGGTTTAAAAAACACCAAGGGCCGAAATCTAATCCTGGAGATTTTAGGAACAGCCAAGCAGCCGTTTACAGTCGAACAACTATTCTGGGAAGTAAAGCAAAGGGACGTTGCTATAAATATATCCACCGTTTACCGGATAGTCGATACCTTGGTCTCTAAACACTTGATTACAAAAACCAATATTAGCGGTGATAATAAAACATATTTCGAATTAAATAGACCGGAGCATGGTCACCACTTTATTTGTACAGCTTGTAAACAAATGTTTTGGATAGATGATTGCCCCCTTGAGGCTTATTGTGAAGAGATTAAATCCAAGACCGGTTTCAACGTTACCGGTCATAAGCTTGAAATTTACGGTTACTGCCCCAATTGCAAACAAAAAGGCTTTAATGAATGATGTCGGCCGGAACCTGGTATTCTTATTGATTGAAGGGATATTAATGTATGAAATGGCACACCTGGGAATTGCAGTAAGCGACAGCGAAACCTCAGCTCTTTTTTACGTGCGGGTATTAGGTTGTTCAATTATTGAGCGCTGCGCCAATGACCAGCTCAAGCTCATCTACCTGCAGCTGGGAAATATAACCTTGGAACTGTTGGAACACCTGAACGCACCGCCTTCCCGGCGCGAAGCGGGGGTATATGACCACCTGGCTTTCAGGGTAAAGGATATCGATTCTGCCGTATCCCGGCTCGAGCAGCAAGGGGTCGATTTTGAATCAGATTTCCCGCGCCTGGCTCTCAATGGAAAAAAGATAATATTTTTCCGGGGACCGGACGGGGAACGGGTTGAATTGGTCCAGGATTAACTGCGGATTCCAACTGGTTGGCTTTATTTCTTGATCCGCCTGGATCTTCGCCGCCAGACTAAATAAATCAATAAAGCCAGTACTGAGGCCAGTCCGGCACCTAGAGCCGCGCTGCGCAGGGACGACCCGGCGGACTGGGCGACAGGCTCTGTGCGCTCGCCCTGTACCTGGCCGGAAAACTGGCCGCTCCTGCCCAGATAAGAATACGAGCCGCTGCCCTGCCCCTCAAGCTGGTATTTATTATTTACCAGCTTAATAATAAGCTCGGCTTCACCGGTAATTATTCCGGGTTGATTGATACTGAAACTACAGACCGCTCCTTCCTGGTCAGGCTCTCCCGTTAAATCCCCGGTGATACTCACCGGATATCCCTTGTAATCACCGCTGACATCAACCTTGCCGTTCTGCCTGTCTTCTATGGTTATCTTGGCAGTTTGCTGCTGGCCTTGCTCACTGGTAAAGGTTACATCGTACACCCCGCTTATATTGCCCCGGGTGGATTTTTCCTTGCTCTGAGCCCCGGCAGAGCTAATTACCAGCAAACTCAGCAGTATCATCATCCCCGCCGCCATTAATTTCTTCATGTTCTTCCCTCCTCCATAAGGTTCATTAATATATAATATAAAAAATGCTAAGCTGAAATACTATGTTATATACTTAATTAAGTGCTTAAATTCATAGAGAGCTGACCGCTCCCGGTGATTTCAGCGCATGATTCCCACTTTTGGAAAGGAGCATACGGAGTATGGAAAATTCGGTGCCTTATGTAGATTATTCCCAACAATTTTTAACCCAATTACCCAAGGGAGCATTTTTAACGGTAAAGGACGGCAGTATTGAAAATACGATGACGATCGGTTGGGGCAGCATCGGCTATATCTGGCAAAGACCGGTTATAACGGTTATGGTGCGTTATTCCCGTTACACTTACGAGCTGATAGATAAAGCCCGGGATTTTTCGGTTAGCGTCCCCCTGCCCGGAGAGCTTAAAAAGGCTTTGGCCAGCGCTGGATCCAAAACCGGCCGTGAAGTCGATAAATTCCAGGAAGCCAATCTGACCGCACAACCGGCCCAACGCATCGCAAGCCCGGTTATTGGGGAATGCGGTCTGATTTTCGAATGCCGGTTGGTTTTTAAACAGGTAATGGAGCCGGAGAAGCTGGATGATTCAATCCGTTCTCAATTTTACGCAGATGGCAACTACCATGTAATGTTCTATGGCGAAATACTGGCCTGCTATGAACAGAATAAGCCCAAACGCTGATTATGGAAACCGCTTGCGGGTTGTCAAGGGGACGGTTCGAGAGTACTGAAAAAGTTTCTTAAATCGCCATGCTGAGTGTTAGCGAAGCATCTTGCAATCATATAAATGCCAAATTTACGGTATTGTTGATAAGCTCCTTCGTCGCCTTCGGCTCCTCAGGATGATAAAACATGTATTTTTTCAGTGGTCTCGGACGGTTCTTTTGACAACCCGGACAATGTTATGGACGTATTTGCTGGGTAGGGTCTGTCGTTTCGGTTGTCGGCTGGTCAGGATCCGGCGTTGTCGTATCGGTTGGCGGCGTAGTTGTTGTTCCGCCGGTTGTATTGGGATCAGGAGCAGTGGGGTCGGGAAGTTCTTCATTTGCGGCCGTACCTGAATCCTTGCCGTCTCCTTCCCCTTTTTCTGTTTCTTCGGTTTTATCGGTTGCAGGTTCAGTCGTATCCGCTTCATCCTTATTCAGTGCTTCTTCTTGCTGCTTGGCCACTGCCGATGATACTGGATTAGTTTTTACGGGCTGGGCAGATGCCGGGGCCTCTCCCATTACTGGAAAATTCTCGCCTTGCAGCAGCGATTCCACCAGTACACTGGCAATCTTCTTATCGGCCTCCCAATAACTGGCCCCGGCGATATCATGGTAAAAATAACCGGGCAGGGTTTGCGTATTGATATTCGCCACATCTAATTTTTGGGCCATATTGGCCAAATAGATCATATCGGCTAAAGGCAAGTTGGTTCGGACATTTTTATACAGCTCCGGTATAAGCTGGGGCAGTCGCAGTATCGTCTTGGTCTGCATAATTTCCGCCGCCAGGGCTTTAATAAATGTTTGCTGATTCTCGGTACGCCCAATGTCAGCAGTTGCTCCTCCCCGGTAGCGTACGTAAGCCAAGGCCTGTTTGCCATTGAGATACTGGTACCCCTTGGTTAGATTGATGGCCAGGGACGGATTTACCGGATCGGGATGAACCATATTGGTCTCCACATTGAGGTGGACCCCTCCCAGGGCATCGACTATATCGCCAAATCCTCCAAAATTGGTTATAACATAATAGTCCACCGGAACGTTTAATAATTTCCCCACTTCCCGGCAGGCAGCTTCCGGCCCGTCTACATAATTTACACTGTTGATCTTGTCATACTTGCCGGCAGAATTCCTGATGCGGGTGTCACGAGGAATGGATACCATAGCAACTTTTTTCGTAGCAGGGTCGATGCTGGCCAGAATCATGGTGTCACTGCGCGAATTGGCCTTGGCATCGCGGGCATCAATCCCCATTAATAATATGTTTATAACTTTGCCTTTGCTGTCTTTGGTTTGCACTGATTCAAAAAACAGGCTGTTAAGCTGTCCTCCCAGAAAGGCCCCAACCCCCATCATTACGAAGAAGACTAATATCGCTAAAGTAACGATGCCCTTTTTAGTATCTAAAAAAGCCATTCTAAAATACCTCTTCCCCTGGAAATAGTTCGGAATTTATTTTACTCTTCACCGAACATCCTGTCTATTCGTTTTTACATTTACTGGAATCGCAAAGCAGGTTATCCGGTAAGTCTTGTTTCTACCTTATCCAATAATGCTTTGATACCCGACCCCGTTTTGGCAGATACAAAACTGCCAGCCGCTTCATGGCCAGGAATGCAATCAACCATATCGGTTTTATTGAATACCGTAAGGATTTGGCCCGGGTCTGCTCCCAACTCCTGCAGCACCTTTTCCACCACCAGCAATTTATCCAGATAATCGGGATCGGACACGTCTACCACGTGCAAGAGAATATCGGCGTCAACGGTTTCCTCCAGGGTGGAACGAAAAGCAGCCACCAGATGATGAGGGAGGTTCTGGATAAATCCCACCGTATCGGTAATGAGAACCTCCCTGCCTGAGGGCAGTGCAATTTTGCGGGTGGTAGTATCGAGGGTCTGAAAGAGCCGGTCATCCGCCTCGACCTGAATATTTCCGGAACGATGGGCATTTTGACATATTATGTTGAACAATGAAGATTTGCCGGCATTGGTATAGCCCACCAGGGATACGGTCTTCAATCTGACCCGCTGGCGCTGCTTGCGGTGCAGCTGCCGCGTATTCTCCACCTTTTGAATCTGCTGCTTGATGTCTTGAATCCGGTTTCTAATCCTTCTGCGGTCCAATTCCAGTTTCTGTTCACCGGCCCCCCGGGTCCCAATGCCCCCGCCGAGCCGGCTCATTTCCGCCCCCCGTCCCGTCAGCCGGGGCAGCCGGTATTCCAGATTAGCCAGCTCTACCTGAAGGATACCCTCCCGGCTGCGAGCCCGCTGACTGAAAATATCCAGAATCAGCAGGGTACGATCTATAATGCGGACTTTTACCGCCTCCTCCAGATTGCGGAGCTGTACCGGCGACAGTTCGCTGTCAAATACCACCAGGTCCGGTTCCGTTTCGGTCACCAGGTGGATTAGTTCTTCCAGTTTGCCTTTGCCGATATAGGTTGATGAACTGGGCCGATCCTTGGCCTGAACCATGGTAGCGATTACTTCTCCTCCGGCAGCTTCGGTCAGGCCCTTTAACTCTTCTAAAGAAGCGTTAAAATTGAAATTCTGTTCTTTCTTCAGTTTTACCCCAACCAGAACGGCCCTTTCGGGATTACTGCTGCTCAAGCACTTACCTCCTGCAAAATATTAAATGGTTCCAGTTACTTTCTCTTCCGGTTTTGCCCATTGCGTTTATTCGGTAAGCCGGCTGCGGCTTTCGCGTTACCCCGGACCAGAGCTTTGGACCCGGAACCGATCAAATCCTCCCGCTCACAGGCAATTAAAGCGGCGCGAGCCAAATTTTGATTGGAGCGGTTGCGATATTGCAGCAAAGCCCGCTGCATTCTGCGTTCCTTATCCTGCCGGGGTACGTATACAGCCTTCCCGCTCTCCGGATCGAGCCCGGTATAGTACATACAGGTGGAAATCGTCATAGGGGTGGGGGTAAAATTCTGAACCTGCTCGGGATAATACTGCAATTGGTCACGGACAAATTCCGCCAGTTCCACCGTATCCAGCAGTTCAGACCCAGGATGGGCAGATATAAAATAGGGTATCAAATACTGATCTTTACCCATTTTAACATTCATTTGTTTAAATTGGTTTATAAAGTTTATATACTCCGATTTTCCCGGTTTATGCATCAAACGGGTAACCCGCCGGGAAATGTGTTCGGGGGCAATCTTTAATTGACCGCCGACATGGTAGCGGCATAAATCGTGCAAATAGCGCTTGGACTTATCACGCAGCACTAAATCATAGCGAATACCGGAGGCCACAAAAATATGCCTGATTGCTTTTATCCGGCGCAGGCGCTCCCACAATTTGACCGAAGGGGTATGGTCGGTATCAAGATTTTTACACACGCCCGGAAACAAGCAGCTGCTTCGCCTGCAATTACGGCATAAATCCCCCTTCATTCCCTTTAACCCGTACATATTGGCTGAAGGGGCGCCAACATCAGGAATGGTCCCTTTAAAGTCAGGATGGCCGGCCAGCCGTGAAGCCTCCCGGGCAATAGAATCGGGGCTGCGGTTCTGGATGAATTTGCCCTGGTGCATTCCCAGTGAGCAAAAGGAACAGCCGCCAAAGCATCCCCGATGGGTGACGATAGAGAATCGCACCGGTTCCAAACCCGGTATTCCGCCCAATTTCTTATATTGGGGATGGTATTGCCGCAAAAAAGGCAGCTCATAGATCTCGTCCATTAGCTCAGGCGCCAGCGGCAAGGACGGCGGATTTTGAACCACCCAGCGGCCGCCATGCTTTTGTACCAAGGTGCGGGCGCAATAAGGGTTGATCTCCCCCTGCATTAGCCAGGCGGCTCTGGCAAAGGCCCGCTTGTCCGCAGCGGTATCTTCAAAGGAAGGCAGTTCCACAGAATCGGGGGGGATATTTTTCGCAAGGTAACAAGTGCTGCGCAAATTACGGATATATTCTATATCCTGGCCGGCTTTAAGCCGGTTGGCTATTTCCAGGAGCGGAAATTCTCCCATTCCGTAAACCAGCAGATCAGCTTTGCTGTCAACTAAAATCGAGCGCCGCACCTGATCGCTCCAATAATCATAATGGGCCAATCTCCGTAAACTGGCCTCTACTCCTCCGATGACTACGGGTACTCCGGGAAAAGCCTGCCGCACCAGATTACTGTAAACTATGGTAGCGCGGTTAGGCCGCATTCCACTTTGGCCGCCGGGCGAATACATATCTTCCCGTCGTTTTTTCTTATCGGCAGTATAATGATTGATCAGGCTGTCCATGTTTCCGCCTGATATTGCGAAAAAAAGGCGGGGCTGGCCCAAGCTCCTGATGTCACTCAAATCATGCCAGCCGGGTTGGGCTATAATCCCTACCCGGTAGCCTTTATGCTCCAAAAATCTGCCCAGAATGGCAGCAGCCCAGGCCGGATGGTCGACATAGGCGTCCCCGCTGACTATGATTATATCCAGTTCCTCCCACCCTCGTTCAGTCATATCATCCCGATTAACCGGCAGGAAATTTATAGGGTTGGTTTTCAAATCGGCAGCCTCTTTTGTGCTTAATCTTATCTCTGCAATTATCCCACAAATATACAGGGTTTAAAACGGAAAGCCAACCGTTGTCAAAAGGACGGTTCTTTTGACAACCTTTGTCCCCTCCCGTTATTCTGCAATTTTTTCCAGTTCTTCCTGCAGGCCTTCCCAACGCTGGTAAAATAAGCCGAGTCTTTGTTCCAGATCCCTGAATTCAGCGGTCAGGGACCGGGCTTGTTCTTCGTTGTTGTAGGTGTCGGGATCCGATAGCAGCTTTTCCAGCTCGCTTTTTCGATTCTCAGTGGCGGTTATGGTTTCTTCCAGCGAGGTCAGCTCCTGATTAAGCCGGCGTTGACTGCGCTTCCTTTCTTTCTGGGCTTCACGCTGCCGCCAATCCGGCCTCAGCTTTTCTTGGGGTTTGCCCTGTTCAGCCGGCGTACTGCTTGGTTTTTCCTGCTGTTTCTCATGGTAATAGCTGTAATTTCCCCAATACTGCTCAATATGACCGTCTTCTATGGCAATTACCCGCCCCGCCACCTGATCGATAAAATAACGGTCATGGGAAACCAATAGAACGGTACCTTGGAAATTCTGCAGCATATTTTCCACTACCTGACAACTGGCAATATCCAGATGATTGGTAGGTTCGTCCAGGATAAGGAAGTTTGCCCCTGACAGGATTATTTTCAGAAATTCCAGTCGCCCCAGTTCACCGCCGCTTAGACTGCCGATATTTTTCAAGACCTCATCCTCACTGAAAAGCATACCTCCTAAAGCGGTGCGGGCTTCTTCCAGGGTCAGATCAAAATTATATATTATTTCATCCAGTAAAGTACGATTAGGGTCTAGATCTTCGTGTTCCTGGGAAAAGCAGGCCAACTCAACCCGGCTGCCCAACCTTATTTCTCCCTGATCAGCAAGTATTTGGCCGTTGATCAATTTGAGCAGGGTGGTTTTACCGCATCCATTAGGCCCTATTAGCGCTAACTTATCGCCTTTCCTGACCTTGAGGCTGATATTCTCCAGCAGCTTGGGCCCGCCATAGGATTTGCACAGTCTCTCAATGGTCAATACATCATTAGCGCTCTCCTGGTTGATTGTCAACTCTTTCCTGCCTATACTGCGTTCCCGCACCGGTACTTCCAGATGCTCCAAACGATCCAGCTGCGCCTGGCGCCCCCGGGCTTGTTTGGATTTAATCCCGGCTTTGAAACGCCGGATATATTCCTCCGTTCGCTGGATATACTGCTGCTGCTTCTGCAAGGCCCGCTGTTCAGCCAGGTCCTGGAGCGCACTTTTTTGCAGATAGGCCTTGTAATTACCCGTATACATGGTCAATTTGCCGCCCCGCAGTTCGCCAATGTGAGTGGCAACTCGGTCCAGGAACATGCGGTCATGGGACACTGCCAGTACGGTTCCGGGATAGTTTATAACAAAATTCTCCAGCCATTCTACCGAGCCTGTATCCAGATGGTTGGTCGGTTCATCCAGGAGCAGGATGGCAGGCGCCATAGCCAGCAGCCGGCCCAGATTCAAACGGGTCTTCTGTCCCCCGCTGAACGAGTCAAAAGGCTGCTGAAATTCTTCGCTGCGGAAACCAAGACCGGTCAGGATCCGCCTCGCCATATTTTCACAGGCATAGCCATTGGCCTGTTCATATTCCTCCATTATGCGCGCATATTGCTCCATGACCCTGTCCGTATCCGCACCGGCCGAGGCCATTTTAGCCTCCAAGTCCCGCATTAGCAGGCGCTTGTCGAGCAAATCCGCGAAACTCTGCATGACCGCATCCCAGGCGGTCGCACCCGGTAGGTTGTCAGGCATCTGCTCCAGGCAGCCCAGAGTAAGGTGGGAAGGACGTATAACCTCGCCGCTGTCAGGGTGCAGTTCACCGGTAAGACAACGCAGCAAGGTCGTTTTCCCCGAACCGTTAAGGCCGACCAAGCCTACCCGTTGCTTTTCCTGCACAACCAGACTGACTTGTTTGAGCACCTCTCTATCAGCAAAAGACTGGTTTAATTTGTTTACCTGCAATACAATCATTTTCTTTCACTCACCATAACCGGAAGTTGCATGCCATTTATTTTATCACTTTCATTAACCGTGGTCATCTGCATGGTTTATATCCTGAATCCTAATGAGTATTTACTGAAGCCTTTACAAACAATATAAAAGAGAACAGTGAAAGGTTGGTGTATAGTTTTATGGAAGCATGGCAGGGATTTGTTCCGGGGCATTGGACGCAGGAAATAAACCTTAGGGATTTCATCCAGAAGAATTACACTCCTTACGATGGCGATCATACTTTTCTGGCGGGGCCGTCACCGGCAACCCGGGAATTATGGGCCAAGTGTCAGGTTCTCCTGCAGCAGGAGCATGATAAGGGCGGGGTCCTAAAAATCGACCCGCATACGGCCATATCTATTACCAGCCATGGCCCCGGATATATTGACCGGGAACTGGAAAAAATTGTAGGCTTGCAGACTGACGAGCCCTTAAAACGGGCGGTTAACATTTATGGGGGACTGAATACCACCGTAAAAGCCTGCCAGGCTTACGGCTATGCCATGGATCCACGCTTACGCAAATTCTTCACCGTTCACCGCCGTACCCATAATGACGGGGTATTTGCCGTCTATACGCCCGAAATGAAAATTGCCCGCCGGCTGGGGATAATAACCGGGCTGCCTGATGCTTATGGCCGTGGCCGGATCATTGGCGATTATCGCCGGGTGGCACTCTATGGGGTTGATTTTCTGATTAACGCCAAACAGGCGGATTTGGCTCTCCTGGACCAAACCATGAATGTCCCTACCATTCAGCTGCGGGAGGAAGTATTTGATCAAATCGGAGCCCTGACTGAGCTGAAAAAAATGGCTGCGGCTTACGGCTTCGATATTTCCAGGCCTGCGGCCAACGCCCGGGAAGCAGTCCAATGGCTATACTTTGCCTATCTCGGCTCGGTCAAGGAACAGAATGGGGCTGCCATGAGCCTGGGCCGGACCTCCAGTTTCCTCGATATATATATAACCCGCGACCTAAAATCCGGGCTGCTTAATGAAGCGCAGGCCCAGGAACTGATTGACCATCTGGTAATGAAGCTGCGCATGGTCAGGCACCTGCGGACTCCCGAATATAACAGTCTTTTTGCCGGCGACCCCAATTGGGTCACTGAGTCGATCGGCGGGGCCGGGGTGGACGGCCGGCACCTGGTCACTAAAACCAGTTTCCGTTTTCTCCATACCCTGAATAATTTAGGTCCAGCTCCTGAACCCAATATGACCGTGCTGTGGTCCAAGCATTTACCCCGGCCTTTCCAACAATTTTGTGGGGAGCTATCCATTAAAACCAGTGCCATTCAATATGAAAACGATGATCTGATGCGTTCCTATTATGGCGATGACTACGGCATAGCCTGCTGTGTCTCGGCTATGCGAATGGGCAAGGATATGCAATTTTTCGGGGCCCGCTGCAATCTGGCCAAACTGCTCCTTTACGCCCTGAACGGAGGCAAAGATGAAATAACGGGCGCCCAAATCGGCCGGGAAATGCCGGTATATAATGACGATATTCTGGATTTTGGCGAAGTTATGCGCCGCTTTCGCCTGCAAATGGACTGGCTCAGTTCTCTCTATCTGAATACCATGAATGCGATTCATTTCATGCATGACCGTTATGCCTATGAAAAAGTTGAAATGGCTCTGCATGATACTGCCATTCATCGCTATATGGCGTTTGGTATAGCTGGCCTTTCGGTGGTGGCAGATTCCCTGAGCGCCATAAAGTTTGCCCGGGTCAAGCCCATTAAGGATGAGAGGGGAATCATAACTGATTTTGCAGTAGCCGGTGATTTTCCCAAATACGGCAATGACGATGACCGGGTCGATTCGATCGCGGTTGAAACCGTGAAGACCTTTACCCGTATGCTGCGGAGACATCCGGCTTATAAAAATGCGGAACCTACGTTGTCAGTGCTCACCATAACCTCCAATGTGGTTTACGGCAAATATACCGGCACCACCCCCGATGGCAGAAAACGGGGCGAACCGCTGGCTCCCGGAGCCAATCCGCTGCATGGCCGGGAGGAAAACGGAGCAATTGCGGCCTGTAATTCGGTGGCCAAAATACCTTACGAATACGCCCGGGACGGTATTTCGTATACCTTTTCCATAGCACCGGCCGCACTCGGAATAACCCCGGCCGAGCAGATACTTAACCTGTCCGCCTTGCTGGAGGGATATTTTCGACAGGAAGGCCAGCATATCAACATTAATGTAGTGAGCCTGCAAACCTTGAACGAGGCCATGGAACACCCGGAAAAGTACCCCGACCTGACTATCCGGGTCTCGGGTTACGCGGTTCATTTCATCAAACTCAGCCGGGAGCAGCAGGAAGAAATTATCATGCGTACCTTTTACAAAGGTATGTAAACCGAGCAAACAAGGGGACAAACAGGAGGACAGGTACCTTGTTCACCTCGCAGAATTTATTTAGAAGGTAAACCAGTACCCGTCCTCCTGCTCCGTTCTTCCGTTGGGCTTTTTTGAGGGCCTGAGCTGGAGTGGGTGGCACTCCAGCTCTCATTTTGGTAATGCTGCGTTTATTTCTTAAGCATTTCCAGGAATGCCTCCACCCTGGTCCTTAATTGTTCCGCGTCCTGTTCGCTGTAATCGGTTTCAAGGTGTAATAGCGGTATTTCCCGTTCAGACAAGGCCTGTTTGATCAGATAGCTTTCCGTCGAATACAGGTTGCAGAATTGCAGATTCACGTCAATGACCCCATCTACCTTATATTCCCCGACTAAGCGGATTATATCGTCAATACGGCCGGGGTTGGGCGTAAAGCACGCACAGTTGGTCTTCATATAACGTTCGGCCAGAGCCTGTACCTGCCCTTCAAGCGTAGCGGCACTTTCATCAACCAGATTGTCAATATAGCGGGTACCGGTGCAAAGTTCTTCCACTACCACTGCAGCCCCAGAGGACTCAATTATATGGTGCAGCTTCCAGTTCGGAATGGCGAGCGGGGTACCGGTTACCATTATACGAACCGCATCGTCCGGGAACACCCCTTCCTGCCGCTCAATCCGTTCCTCCAGCTCCTGGGCCAGCTGATTGGCCATCTGCGCACAGCGCGCCGGATCATCATAGAAGGCAATCTGGGTAACCAGCAGGGCATCCTTTCCGCTTATCGGGACCGGTGCAGCTTTACGGGCATTGTACACTCTCTGCAAAGCCTTTCTTTTGTTGTTGATCAGTTTGATGCTCTCGCTCAGAGTTTCAGGAGTAACCTTATGGCCGGTAAAATCCTCCGCCACCTTGATGAAATCCATGATTTCCTCCTTAAAGGCTGCAATATCCCGGGGGCGCTTCATCTGGGGCACATCCATGACATGAACCGGAACTTCCTGTTTAAGAATTTCCCAGGCTTTCTTCTTGCCGTCACAGGTGGTTTCGCCGACATACATGTCCGCGATCCTAAAAAAGGGGCAGGTCCTATCTAGTCTTGCTCCTACGGAAGCCTTAATCAGCGGGCAGGTATTGGCCGGCAGAACCTTTTCACCGCCTGATACCCAGAACTGCGAGCCTCCGCACATTCCGGTGGCAATACCCCCAGCCGCAATAATTACCTCGTCCGGAACGTATACACAGAACGTACCAAACACCTTGCCGCCAGCCTTCTGATGTTCGACCAACTCTGCCGGTCTGATTCCGTGAATCTCGGATACGACGAAATCATAAAAACCCATGCCTTCGGGGCGGTTGTCCTGATCCAGATACACCCCGGCAAAAGCATCCGGCAAAGCCTCACACAGAGCCTCGTGTTTCTCGACATCCATTCCCAGTTCAGTCCACATTTGATGATAATCCGCCATATTAATCCTCCTTTTCAAATACTTGATTTATCTTTCTCCTTAGTACAAACCAGCATCTGTTTATCATAACTTTTTGTTATGCTTTGTCTAACTTTATTCGAAGATATTTTATAAGAAATAATAGGGTTTGTCCATTATTATCTAATGGTTAAGTTTCGTCCGAAACAGCTGTGCGCATAAGTATGTTTCCTTACGGTTAAAAACAGCGCGCTTTTAGAATAATAGGAAAAGAAATTCAGAATAAATAGGGGGCAGGTCATATTAAAGGAAGAGTTCACTCCGTCGATACCTTCAGCACTTTAGACGGGCCGGGCATAAGAACGGTAATATTTATGCAGGGCTGTCATTTGCGCTGCAAGTATTGCCATAATCCCGATACCTGGAATCCTAATGTAGGCACGGCCAAGGAATATTCCCCCGAGGCAATTATGCAAATAATCGGACGCAGCCTTCCCTTTATTCAAAGCTCCGGGGGGGGCGTGACTTTTTCTGGGGGTGAACCGCTGCTGCAGGCGGAATTTGTCCGCGCCGTGCTTACAAAATGCACGGAAAGTAACATCCATACCGCTATCGACACTTCCCTTTACGTTGCTTCCCAGTCGATACTGGAATTGCTGCCCGTAACCCAATTATTTCTGGCTGACATCAAGCATATCGACAACCAAAAAAGTATCGATCTGGTTGGGGCGGCCAACCGATGCAATATTGAAAACCTGCGGCTTATAAATGATTATGGAACTGAAATATGGATTCGGTATGTGGTAGTGCCCGGTCTTACTGATGCCGTAGAAGACTTGTCGGCCATGGCTGATTTTGTAGCCGGACTGGAGAGCGTAACCCGGGTCGACCTATTGCCTTATCATTCCCTGGGCAGTCACAAGTGGCAGCTGCTGGGGCTTAATTACGAATTGGAGGACGTTTCCCCTCCCCCTCAGGGACGTATGCAAGAGTTGCGTGATTTGGTTGAAGGCATAAGTAAAAAGACCGTATTTATCCCTGGTTAAAAATTTTTAATCAAGCATGGTATTTTTTTGGATTAACCTATTAATACTAAAGCTACAGCGAGGAAACGCTGTTATTAGCGAAAGGAGTAATGATATGGGTAGAGTAAAAGAAGCTTATGACCATTTGTTAAAGGTAATAGAAGAAGAAACCGGGATGATACCGACCATTGAGATTATTCTTGACCGGCCCAATGAGGGCGGTATAGGCCCGGACAAGTAGGTCTTAAGGACCTAGGCCCCCGTCCGCCTCAAATTTTAAAAAACCAATCCCTATGAGTCCAAGCAACGTCCAAACCAGCATCGGAAAAGGCCTTGAATCTTAATGATTCAAGGCTCAGACCGTCTAAATACCCCAAGGGTTATTTAACCATAACCACATTTATAGCTTTTATTAAAGCAGTGGCCGTATCTCCTACTTCAAATCCGGCCTCGCGCAGAGAATCCGTGGTCATAACCGAGGTAATTTCGTTGCCGCCCACCTGGGCTATAACCTCCGACATAATATCTCCCTGCTTGATTTTAACTATAGTTCCCGTCAGACTATTGCGTACTCCTGCCTGCACCTTAACCAGCCCTTTCTTCAATATGAAATATATAGTATTGTTATCTTTTCGCCGCTTTCATATACGGAAGGGTCCGGATTTTCAATTTATTATTATTGGAAGCACTTAGTACTCATGCAGGTTAAACAAGTCCTTGGCTTCCGCTGCCATTACAGTTGCGGCTATTTGCTCCTTAACCTCCTGCAGCCTCTGCCCCTCCAGGTCATTGAGCCCTCTGGCCAGAGCTGTTCTTAACAGGGCGGTAAACTCCTCCGGGATCAGCCCTTCTTTCAAGGCTAAGCCCAGTCTTACCCCCTCATATATTACTTCGAAATAGAACTTGCCGCCGTCGGGATTGACGGGAGCGGCAATGTCACGCCCGCAATCCATAGCGGTGCTTAAGCATCCCCGGGAATAGGCGCGGGTGGCCATTTCGACTCCATCCACCACCCCGGTGGCAGAGTCACCCAGGGCAGAGTTAAAAGCTATTTTATGACGCTTGGGTATGTCCCCGGCTGGGAGCAATTTGGATAAACCGAGTTCCAGCGCCTGAAAAGCCAGGGCCACCCCCCCGATGTTAAAACGCCCGTGGTATTTGATCATGTCCTCATAAGATATTTCCAACACCGTATCCCGGTCTTGCACCTTAATATATTTGGCCAACTCCATACCTCCCTTACATAAATACATAACTTATTTATATAATTTAAGCAAACAACCGCTTAAATTTCAACGAATTATAGACCGTCCCGAACATAAATTAGTTAAATGGAGCCAGCCTGGCAAAACCATTCTCCTCTGTCTCTGGCTGTTTTTAAAACGTCATATGTCACAGGCCAGCAATGCCGCCCCCAGGGCGCCGGTGTACTGACACTCCCCGGATACAATAACCGGGCAGCCCAGTTCAGCTTCCAAAGCACGCCGCACTCCGTGGTTGATGGCTACGCCGCCGGTAAAAGCAATCTCTTCTTTTAAGCCCAGGCGCCGGGCCATGGCAGCTACCCTTTTTCCGACTGACTGATGTAATCCCGCGATTATACCGCCTTTGGAGTTGCCTCGAGCCAGCAGCCCGATGATCTCCGACTCAGCGAAAACCGTACACATGCTGCTAATGGCCTGTATTTGGTCAGGCTTTTCGGCGTCTCCAAGCTCACTGACATCCAAGCCCAAAGCGGTAGCCATCACTTGCAGAAAGCGTCCGGTTCCGGCCGCACATTTGTCATTCATGGCAAAATCCACTACTTTACCATTATCACCAAGGCGAATAACCTTACTGTCCTGTCCCCCGATATCTATGATCGTTCTTACCTGGGGATAGAGTTCGGCAATTCCGCGGGCATGGCATTTTATCTCAGTTATGGTCCGGTCCGCTTCCGCAAAAGCCACCCGTCCGTAACCGGTGACAAATATCCGTTCAACCGCCTGACGGTCAATTCCCGACAATTCCAGGAGCTGCCTGATAACCGACTGTCCGGCTTCACGGGGGCTCCAGCCCGTGGCCCCGACAGCCTTGGCTTTGACTGCCCCATCCATAATGATCCCCTTGGTGGCCACCGACCCTATGTCAATACCAATACCGATCACTTTTCAATCATCTCCAGCAATGCTTCAATCCGAACCTTTAAGCTCTCCAGATCAGAAGTCGAATAATCACTTTCCAGATGCAAATAGGGTACCCCTTTTCCTCTGACCAGTCGGCCGATTGAATACGCTTCAATATTATAAGTATGGCAGGCCTGCCAGGTCAAATCAATCACGGCATCAACTGCGAAATCGTCAATCATCCGGTTCAATAGATCCAGGCGGTAGGTATTGGGACTCATGCAGGAACAGGGAATGGCCAGGTATTTTTCAGCCAGTGCCACAATGGGATCATCCCCGGATGTATCCGTCTGTAATTCCAGGGTTTTATACCCGGAACAATTCTCCATGGCCACTATACGAGCCCCGAGGTCTTCGGTCAGGCTGATAACCTTCTCACTGCCCGATCCTACCGGACAGCCGGTCAGGAGTACGCGGGGAACTTTAACCCGGTTTTCCGTGCCTTTTCCTGCGATATTGACTTCCATAACCAATTCGTTCATATTATCAATCATTTCGCCCTTGTTGCTGCTGAAATTTCTGGACCAGGCAATGGTAATCAGGTCCATTCCGCTGAGCGGAGGCGGGTCGGCCCGGTTGAGATCACAGATCGCTTTCATTGCCTTTTTTTCCTGATTAATTACCCTGATTGCCGTCCATATTTTTTCGTCACTAATTTCAACCTCAAACTCTTCTTCCAAACGTGATCTCAACCGGCGCAGCTGGTCAACCCATAAATCCAATGAGGCCCCGGCCTCATTGCTGTGGGGAAGCTGCATGATATGCACCGGTTTGATATCCTGCATTATTTCGAACATCTTCTTTTTTCCATCGCAGGTGGTCTCCCCCACTATCAGGTCAGAAAAATGAAAAAACGGGCAGGTATCGGTAATGGCAAATCCGAACGACGACTTGATAAGCGGGCAGAGATTCCGGGGCAGGATTTCTTCAGCCGCGGCAATGGGCTCCTCCTTGGTCCCGCATAGTCCCAGCGGAATAGCCCCTGCCGCCAGAATAAGCTCCTGGGGGCAATAGGTGCAATATATCCCTACAACTTTCAAACCGTTCTCTTTGGCTGCCTTTATTCTCATCAGATTTTTTTCACGACTGCTGGTAAATCCCTCCACTAACTCTTCCTTCATTCCGGCTCCACTCCCTCTAATTTATAAATATAAAGTACCACATATGTATTTATTATTAAAATGAATATAAGTTATAGGTGAATCTCTCATATATAACTAGGATTTATGCTATTTATGCAGGAAGTTTAGATTTTAACCAGAATATTATCATTTAAACAATTTATTTGACGGGAGTGATCATATTGGACAGAGAAAAATGGTTCATGCTCGCTACGGGAGGGATTATCGGTATTCTGGCAGTTTTTTTGGTCATACAGGGCAACCCCGGCAACATGGGATTCTGTATTGCCTGCTTTCTGCGCGATACTGCCGGAGCGCTGGGATTCCACCGGGCAGCCGCAGTCCAGTACGTACGGCCTGAGCTGATCGGACTGGTTGCAGGGGCTTTCCTGGCCGCATTCGGCACCGGTGAGTTTAAGAGCCGGGGAGGTTCCTCAACTTTTGTACGTTTCGTACTGGGTATTTTTATGATGATTGGGGCGTTGGTATTTCTGGGCTGCCCCCTGCGTGACATCCTGAGAATGGGCGGGGGCGACCTGAATGCTGTGGTTGGTTTGGCCGGTTTTATTGTCGGCATCCTCTGGGGGGTATTTTTCCTTAAACGCGGCTTCAATTTGGGAGCAGCCAAAACTGAACCAACTTCGGCGGGCGGATTTGTTTTCGTAGTGATTGCCCTGCTGCTATTGGGGTTATTGCTGACGGGCCTAAACTTTAATCCCGCCGGCGGAGGCCCGCTGTTTTTCAGCACCACCGCTCCCGGCAGTCAGCATGCTCCCCTGTGGATAGCCCTGGGGGCGGGCGTAGTCGTGGGCATACTGGCCCAGAGAGCCCGTTTGTGTTTGAGCGGGGGTTTCCGGGATTTCTTCCTGATTCGCAACAGCAATATGTTATTGGCCTACGGGGGTATTTTCTTAACAGTGCTGGTCTTGAATATTTATTTCGGCAAATTCAATCTGGGGTTTGCCAATCAACCCATAGCTCATACCAATCACATTTTTAATTTCCTGGGCCTCTTCCTGGTAGGTCAATGCGCCGTCCTGCTGGGGGGATGTCCCCTGCGGCAGATGATCTTAGGCAGCGAAGGCGATATGGACGCAGCCGCGACCGTGGTGGGAATGATAGCCGGGGCAGCTCTGGCGCATAATTTTATGCTGGCTTCCAGCGCCAAAGGGGCCACTTATTATGGAGAAGTAGCCTTGATCGCCGGTATTATTATTGTAAGCATTATCGGCTGGGCTTATCGGGAGGTAGATATTTAAATGGATATTCTGGATGTAAGAGGTTTAAGTTGTCCCTTACCCGTGCTTAAAACCAAAAAAGCGGTGGACCGGGGAATTCTTGAATTGGAGATTGTCGGCAGCAGTAACGTATCCAGGGAGAATGTATCTAAATTTGTGTCGGCCCAAGGCTTTGCCATTGAAATTGTTAGCGATGAACCGGATAAATGGGTCATGATCATAAAGAAATAGAGTGTTGGCTCTAATATGCTCCCCTTGTAGCCAGACAGTTTAAATAACAAAAACTGTTTATCGCAAGGAGGAGCCTTTTTATTGCATGGCCCATGCGAATGCTCTATCATAGATAATTGATATGCTATAATTACCAAAAAGCCTTGGAGGGGAAACATATGGCCGATACCTATTTCAACTGGAGCCCAACCATTATGGAAACCCTGGGAATTGAAATCACCGAATTTAACCGGGAGAAGGTTGTAGCAACCATGCCGGTAACTCCCCAAACCCACCAGCCTTTTGGTCTCATGCATGGCGGGGTATCGGTAGTGATTGCGGAAACGGTTGCATCAGCCGGCAGCTATCTGTTCATAAACCGGGATTCCCAGAGGGCGGTCGGGTTGGAGATAAACGCCAACCATGTCCGCAGCGTCAGTAAGGGTATGGTCAAAGCAGTTGGCATCCCGGTTCATATCGGACGTTCTACCCTGGTATGGGATGTACGTATATATGATGAATCTGAGCTACTGGTCTGCATATCCCGCTGTACTATAGCCGTAATTGATAAAACCAGTTGAATAATATCTTCGGAACAAACCATAGTCCGTGGTTGGAGGAGCTGATTGGCGATGAAACGTTCCTATTGGCTGGCCACCCTGGCAGGATTATTTTTAATAGCTTCGGTGGTAATTTATTATATACATTTTTTAATCTTCCATGATTCAAACTTTATATTTAAATACTTTGTCGCGCAAATGGGTTTTTTACCTATTTCAACGGCTTTGGTGACTATCGTCTTAAATCAGCTAATGGGGCGAAGAGACAAAAATATCCGTCTGCAGAAACTGAATATGGTTATAGGCGCATTTTATAGTGACGTCGGAACTGATCTCCTCAAGATTCTGGCTTCCTCTGACCATGAAGCCAGAAATTTCGGCCAGTACTTGCAGTTGAACGCTACCTGGGCCAAGTCTGATTTCGATAAGGCTAAAAAGTATATCCAGCATATTGATTTGGATAACGATACTCTAACGGCGGAGATGGAAGAGCTAAAATCATTCTTAGGCCGCAAAAGGAATCATCTGTTGCGGCTGCTGGAGAATCCAAACCTGCTGGAGCACGAAACGTTTTCGCAGTTGCTGCGCTCTGTATTCCATCTGGCGGAAGAACTGGCCGGCCGGTTGTCCTTAACTCAACTGCCGCGTTCTGATTATTCCCATTTAAGAGGCGATTGCAACCGGGTCTATATACTGCTGGTGAATCAATGGCTGGACTATATGGAAAATCTCCATAAAAGCTATCCCTATCTTTTCTCCCTGGCCATCCGGACCAATCCCTTCAATCCGGAGGCTTCCATTGAGGTCAGTGAGTAAACCTTACCTTTTTTTATACGAAAATAGACGCGGACTTATATGACTGAGGATTTTGCATAATTAGTTTTTTCTGCCAGATTAGCTCAGTAATTTTATAGATGTCATCCTGAGTGCAACGAAGGATCTCCTGCGCGGACAAAACAACTCCATCACCAGATCCTTCGCTGCGTTCAGGATGACAAAACCCAAATATTTTCATCGGTGGTTGCGGTCCGGCCATGGGGATTAATGCATGAAATCTTTATTCATGCTCTAAACCACTACAAGGTGGGCGCATGGAATTCCTCCATGCTTCCCACCTTGTTGGTCAGTTATTTTCCTGTCTTCTTGATTTATGAGTAGATTTCAAGTTGGTTAATCTAAAGCTTCTTGTATGAATCCAGCTAATCATGAAAGCTTTACATCCGCCTGAGGACTAAAATCTAAGCCCAGGCTTGCTGCCAACACGGTTAAGCGCCGATCCCCTTGCCGCTCTGGACCTCCACTTCATCCTCATGATAACCGTGATGGAAATCAGCGGGGATCTTGCCGGTGAATATGGACATCAGTACCGGTATGCCTTCCGCCACATCCAGGTATACATGCACCAT
>JAYFPZ010000026.1:0-144689 GCA_034927445.1 Syntrophomonadaceae bacterium | reverse complement strand
GCCTTCATTGCTTGGCTAAAAATTAAATGGTTTTTATTGTCCGCACCGATGATCGAAATTACTTCGTTGCCCATCTCCTTCAATGCCCGGGCTATCGGATATATTGAAGCAATTTGTACGCCGCCCCCTATACAAATCACTCTCCCTAGTTTTGTAATCTCGGAGGCTCTCCCCAATGGTCCAGCTATATCCCTAATGTAATCACCTTGTTTTAATTTTCCCAGTTCGAACGTTGATCTTCCAGCTTCTTTGAAAACTAACGTAATGGTCCCTTTATTCCGATCAAAGTCTACAATACTTAGAGGTATTCTCTCCCCATTATCATCAATCCGTAAAATAACAAACTCGCCAGGTCGAGCCTTCCATGCTATATCAGGAGCACTTATCGTCAACTGATTTATAACAGGTGCCAATACCACTTTATTTAATATTGGAAACACCGTATCACTCCTTCTCTTGAATAACATCTTTATAGTCTCCGAGTACTCTACTCATATTTTGGTGATCCCATAGAAATTATGAAGCTAATATATATCCTGCAATTACCCTCCTTTACCATAAAGTTCTTTGGTCCGAACCCTTACGCCTTCAAGTTCCACTCTTTTACACCTCCTTTTCTTTTGCGCACAAATATATCGTAAGTTGCTTCTCAATCTTTGAAGAGCAAAAAACATGCCAACAAAATATTAAAGGTAATAAAATTAATAGCAGAATTTAAATTGTAAGAGGCAGAAATTCATCTGGGTAACTATCGGAACAAGATCCACAGTCCTCAGTTTGTTGGTTTAAGCTATCTCTCCAGAAATTGAATAATTTATTTTATTGGTTCTGGTCCAAATATGCATTTTTTTGGCTTCCTCTATAAGTTGGTCCCGAAAAGCGGGATGTGCTATGCTTATTAATTCTTCTGCCCGTTGCCAGGTAGACTTACCTTTGAGCTGTATCATCCCATATTCAGTTACTATATAAAAATTGAGTCCCCGGGGGAGGGTAACAACGGTCCCGGGACTAAAGGTCGGCCTTATTCTGGAAACCATTTTGCCCTGATTGTTTGTGTATGTTGAAGTTAAGCAAATAAATCCTTTGCCGCCCCGGGATCTGAATGAACCATTGATAAAATCCATCTGTCCTCCGGTTCCGGATATTTGTCTGTACCCGAACGATTCTGAGGAAACCTGAGTGTACAGATCAATCTCCAGAGCATTATTTATGGCCATTACATTGTCATTCTGCCCGATTATATAGGGATCATTGGTATAATCCACCGGATAAATTGCACAAGCCGGGTTATCATCCAGAAATTCATATAATTTATTTGTTCCCATAGCGAAAGTATATACAATCTTACCTTTATTCAGGTTTTTGCATCGGCCGGTAAGTTTCTCGGACTCGTACATATCTACAAAAGAATCAACCAGCATTTCCGTATGAACACCTAAATCTTTGAGGTCTGATTGAGTAATCATAGCTCCTATGGCATTAGGCATGCCTCCAATCCCTAGTTGCATGCAAGCTCCGTCAGGGATCTGTTCCATAACCATACCGGCAATCTTCTTATCTAATTCAGTAACAGGTACTTCGGGCAGCTGTATCAGCGGCCGGTCATCCCCTTCTACTATATAATCAATGTCTGAAATGTGAAGTGATTCATCATTGCCCCCCAGACACTTCGGAATATTATGGTTTACCTCAACAATAACAATTTTGGCTGTTTTGGCAACAGACGGCGTTACCGAGTTGGATGTTCCCAGGTTAAAATAGCCATGTTTATCCATCGGGCCAACCATAAGCATAGCTACATCAATTGGAACATAACCCCTATCTAAAATAGGCGGGCCTTCATTATAGGTAATAGGGATATAATTACAAAGGTTGTCGTTGTGCAATTTTCGGCTGGCTCCGCTAAAATGCCAGTCATTGAAAATAAAGTGCTTCCTCTCCGGATCTCCCAGAACCGTCTTAGGAGGAAAGGGACATCCTGTCGTTCGTATATATACGTCATACAGTTGTTCAGTTCTGAGAGCAAGAGCAGCATCCAGATATCTTGAACACATCATAAACTCCCCATAATGAACCAAATCTCCTGATTTCACTACCTTTACTGCTTCATCGACCGGAACCAATTTGCTGCTGTATTCTTTCATATAGTTCAACTTAATCCCTCCAGTGTTGTTAAAAGACTAAACTCACTCACCTTTAAATACAGGCCGGCACTTTCCTATCGCTTGACTGAAGTTGCAAGAATTGTACCAAATGTGAAATTTCAGTATCACGACAATAGGGAACAAAAATCCGTATGTGGCCTTAAATTACGCTGCGCTTCCCAGGGAACTTATAGCCAGTGAATCTATTTGGTTATGATGAGGAGCTTTTACAGGGGCAAGGAGGGGCGGAAATGTAGGCAAATTTGAGTTGACGGACTATAGTACTATTTTCCTGGATGAAATCGGTGATATGCCGATGGATTTGCAAGCTTTATTATTGAGGTTCAGGGGAAAAAACCGTTATCAGGCTCGGATGGACTAAAAAGATTACTATGATTTGCCTATACAATTCATCGGTATGAAGGTGGCCCTATTTTATTTGGGTTTCAATCAAGTATGATATTTTCTATATAGAAAGACTGATCCATCTTTAAGATACTATTATCATTTTTCTGTATGGCTTCAATCTTTCCTATAACCTCTGGAAGCACGCACCCTATATAAAATTTGGCCGTTACGATCTTGCTTGCTAAAAACGTTGCATCTGGATTTTTATTAATAATGATGTCCCTGGTAATTTTATCTGCTGCCCCCTGTTTTTCAAAAATACCGTTTAACTTATCACCAGCAATCATTGCCTGCCACAGGAACATCCAACCAAGCACGATATCTCCAAAAATATCCAGGTACTGGCTTGCCCAGGAATATGCCAAAAATGTCTGCCCAGCAACTTTTTGGCACAGAAGTTGATCGCTCACATCTTCCAGCATGCTTACATATTTGCCAACATCTTCTGCATACCACAATAAATCAATTATTGAGGATGCTTGTTTGACTGTTGCTTTCATCTCATTTGTTACCGACCGGAAAGCAGCTCCACCATTTAAGCCGATTTCATGTTCCAGCAGGTCATTGCTGGGTATACTGTTGGTCTCTTTAAAAATTGTTGTGATTTCTCGAAGAACCTGCTCCGCATTATATTCCTGGCAATAACCGTACTCGCCATGGAATTGTAGGGAACGGACACATACTTCAAAACCCTTTTGACTGCTGTAAGCTCTGCAAATGGGAGTCAGTACCTTAATAGTATTATTAAGGTTTCGCTTTTCATTTTCATTCACAGTTTCAGACTTCAGATCAATGCAATAAATCGTATATAGGAGAAGAGCCCTGGTTCCTTCAGTAAAACACTTCATCCACAACAGGTTTTTTCTCACATCAGGATGTTCAATGATCGGAACCTCTTCGCCTTTCTTTTGGTCCAAGGTGAGGCCCTGTTTTCTTTCGCGAGCAAAATTCAAGGCATGTAAATAAGCGGCGCTACCCAGAGAATATCCTTCCAGCGGGATCATATTTTGTTCCGCCAGCTTTTCCGCAGCATTAATTGTCATATCAATTATATCTTTTGAATGGCCGCAAAAACGTTCTGAATTGAATAGTTTTTCAATATTTAATTGATCGTATATTATAAATTTGGCATCTTTTAAATCAACTATTTTATTGCCCATTCGCTTCTCCTTTAATTTTATTGACCTTTAGTCTTACTTTATACTCCGACTGAACTTTCTACTCTGATAACGCGTATTCCCCTGGGTTATCTGGGGTTAATGCTCATTGACAACTATTACATGCAATTAATATGCCAAAAAAATATTGAGTATAAAACATGTTCCAAACATGCTCCGCCGTACATCTGCCCATAGAAAGTAAGTAAACTCAACTATTTAGTATGTTGTACTTTTTTACAGTGTTGTCTTTATTAGCACTTTCGTCCCCAATCTTCCCCTGTCGGAATCGGTCACGGGAGGCTGTTAAAACGCCAAGGACTTCTGCCATGCACTAAAATCCTTGCAGAAGTCCTATTTTAAGAGTTAACCTATTTGAGTTTATATAGTTTATAAAAGAAGCGTAGAAGAAAACCCGGTGTTAAAAAACGCCGGGTTGCTACTAATAATGAATTTTTACTGATCATTATATATTGCGCCTATTTTAACATTGGACCGGGAAGTGGAATTACGGATTTACCGCAAGCGGTATTGACAAGAATACCCGCTGCTGTCCAAGTCGCCAGGAATGCGCCGACAATGCACAGATAGGCTGCATAAATTATATAAGAATGTCCGATAATCCCAAGATCGCACAATGCAATAATAGGCAGCGCAACATCGAATGCGATGAATAGTAAACCCATAGGAAGAACGGACTTCTTTAAATAAGATGGAGTAAAAGCAATAACTATAAACGATAATCCCAGCCAAGCATAACCGTCAATTAATGCGTCGAGTGGCCATTTATTCATTAATGCGAAATACTTGAATATAAATTCCAACCCACCAGTAAACATAAAGAAACATGCGAAGATTGTAAATACGTTACCACCAGCGAGCTCTCCATTTTTTAATTCGACTATCCCTACTATCACCTGAACCACAAATCCACCGAGCATCCATAAACCCAATAATGCCAATCCACCTAGTGCTATCTTGCCCGACAAGGCTGCATAAAAACAAATATCTGCTATAGCCAATGCAAAAAGTCCTGCTGGGGCAGGGTTCGCCCATCCATGTCCATTTTCTGACATTAAAATTCCTCCCTTTAATATACCTTTTTTTCATTTCACTTAAGGACAACCTATCTCTTTGTATATTAAACTTTGTGTAATTTTGGGTGAATCCTAATTGTTCGTTTCCACATTGGACTTCTGAGGCCTTACATTTCTGCGCCCTTACTTACCTGTATACTGGGGCTTTCTTTTTTCCAGAAATGCTTTCATGCCTTCTTTTTTTGATCTTTAGTAGAGCAAAACATTGACCAGTTGTTCATCTAAGAGTCCGTATGGCAACCACATTACTTGGAATAATCATAGAACCCCTTACCTGTTTTAATTCCTAAATGACCAGCCCGTACCTTCTGTTTTAATGCAAGTGCAGGACGATATTTTGAATCACCGAATTCATTCAAGAAATACTCTCCTACATGCAAGCATACGTCCAAGCCCACCATATCAGCCAAAGCCAATGGACCCATAGGCATTCCCGCACCATACTTCATAGCTTTATCAATATCAGCAGCCGAAGCCAACCCTTCCTGGTAAGCTATCATCGCCTCAGCCATATAGGGTGTTAGGATGCGGTTGACCAGGAATCCCGGAGTATCCTTAGCTCTCACCGGATCTTTGCCAATCTTCTTACACAGATCCATAATAGTTTCCACTACTTCTTCCGAAGTTTCAGCAGCAGGAATGACCTCTACCAGCTTCATTGCCGGTACTGGATTAAAGAAGTGCATGCCCAAACTCGTTTTGCTTCGCTTGGTAGATGCTGCAATCTCTGTAATGCTTAACGCTGAAGTATTGGTTGCCAAAATGGTATGGGCGGGACAAATTGCATCCAATTGTTTAAATGCGCTTGTCTTGATGCCTATTTCCTCAAAAACAGCTTCAATGACGACATCGCAATCACTGAACAACTTCATATCTGTACCCGCGGTAATTCTCTGAAGATTTTGCTTTTTGGCCTCCTCGGTAATCTTTCCTTTTTCTATGGCCTTATCCCAGGTCTTGGTAGTGCGCTTCATAGCTCCATCCACTATGTTTTGAGCAATATCTACCATGACAACGGTGAAACCCGCTTCCGCACTAATTTGAACAATGCCTTGCCCCATTGTGCCTGCACCTAATACGCCAATTTTTTTAATATTCATGGTTGTTATTTCCCCCTTTTGCAATCCACCTCATTTATAAATTTTGATAAACATATAATACAAGAGTGAACCATACTATAGCCTGATCTTATGAATAAACGCAGGACAGCTATCAAAGCACATACAATCCACACGCATTCTCCTTTCTAAATATCACCCCCTAATGTTAGTCTTCACTTTCCAATATGATCCTTGCTTAGTTATTCTGCTCCACCATACGATTGCAACAAATATGCCACCTTTATAAATAGAAGATAACCTATGAATTATGGGTTAATAATCAAGGTGAAAAGTCAGTACAAGGACATCCGGGACCTTTCCGTAAAAAAATCAAATCAATCCATCTAAAATAGAACCATTGTTTAATATGACAACACCGTTAGGTAATCCTACACAAATATTTAAGATCAACCGATACGCCTGGTGATGGAACCAGTCATCGTAGCACTATTAAGTTCTGAACGGCTTGGCATAAATATTGCTTTTAAACAATTTATGGAAAGGATGGAAAGAATCGAAGAGGGATTAACTAAAATATAGAAAGCGGGAGGAATGAAGATGAAACCGGAAACGATGAAAGTCCTAAAGTATCAAGCCCCAGGAAAGATCAGCTTGGCTGCCGCTCCGGTGCCAAAGATTATCAAAGCAACTGATGCCATTGTAAAGGTTACGCTATCTACAATCTGCGGCAGTGACATTCATATTACCAATGGGCATACAGGCGTTCAACCTCCGCATATTGTTGGACACGAGTTCTGTGGGGAAATAGAGGAACTTGGTTCGGCCATTAGTAATTTTAAGGTTGGAGACAAGGTAGCTGTTTCCTGTGTTGCCTTTTGCGGTGAATGTTTTTACTGTAAGCAGGGTCTGTATTACCATTGTACCGACCCAGAATGCACCTGCTTCGGAACAAATAAGGCAGGCGGCGCACCAACGCTTGACGGATGTCAGGCCGAGTATGTTCGTTTACCTTATGCCGCCAATTATATGCATAAAATTCCTGAAGGTTTTACAGAAGAAGACATGCTATTTGTCGGCGACATCCTATCTACAGGTTACTTTGGCAGCGAACAGGTTCATATTCAATCGGGGGACACTGTCCTTATAATCGCAGCTGGACCAGTTGGAATATGTGCGGCAATAACCGCCAAATTATGGGAGCCTGCACAGATCATTATAGTCGATCCGATTCAGTCAAGGCTTGATGTGTGCTTAAAGGAAGGTATCGCCGATATTGCGCTGAATCCCACGGAAATCGATGTGTTAGAAAAAGTACGTGAATTAACAGATGGACGTGGTGCTGATAGAGTCATTGAAGCAGTCGGATCAGAAGAAACCCTGTTGACTGCCCTTCAAGCGGTCAGGATCGGCGGAAACGTCTGCACCCTTGGTATTTATGCAAAACCAGTAACATTGCCGCTAAACACGCTCTGGGTTAAAAACATCACTATCAGCATGGGATTTGTCCCGGTGAACCACATGCCAGAATTAATCAAACTTATTCAGGATGGAAAAATTAATACCAAATTCCTAATGACCCATAAGGAGCCTCTAAACGACATCGTCAAAGGCTATGACGTTTTCGGCAACAAAAAAGAGGGCTGCCTCAAATGGGTGATCACTCCCTATGAAAGATAGAATCTCTAATTTCTCATATCCATATAATTTATAACGATGCCGTCATTTTGCCAAAATGTTTTAAGCTAATATCGTACTTTTGAGCAACATCTAAACGTATAGACTGTTCCATTTTAAGTTCTTGTAATATGACTAGTTTTTCTGCTGCACTGTATTGGTTCTTTTTAGACATGAAAATACTCCTCTTTATCGGTATATCGCCGGGAATTATATGGTTGAGAATTTGAGACAAAAGGGATGCCAATTATTTCGGCATCCCTTTTGATAATAATAATTACTTATAAATCAGCTCAAACTCTTTAGCAAAATGTTAATTCCCAAGGAGAAAATAATAAGATGAAAAATAATTGTACTTTAAATTTACAACCATGGCCAGCGCATAAGCAAGAATATGACTCCAGATATGATTGATCCCTACGGGTTAATGGAAAAACAGCGCTGTAGAAAACCTATAAGTCATGGCCTGTCAGGGTATCTGTTATAACCTACGGTATTGAATCACTGCTGGCCTGCGATGTTTGGGTAGCAGCCAGTGACTTGCGGCTGAGCCACCTGGAAGTCAACCGGCTCCTTTTTTGTCGTTACATATTATAGAAGAGAATTAGAGGACGTATTATTGCCTAATCTTATTAGTCTTTTTCCATAATCCCATTTTTCCAGCATCCTTGATAAGTTCATCCCGGAAGTCGGGGTGAGCTATATTTATAAGGTTCTCAACTCTTTGCCAGATCGACTGGCATTTCATTAAAGCCATGCCATATTCGGTAACAATATAGTGAGCAAATTGACGGGATTCCGAACAGGCTGCACCTGGAGTTAAAACTGGTCGAATCTTGGATACAGTTGAACCATCCTTCGCCTTAAAAGTGGAAGGCATACAAAGAAAACTTTTACCACCATTTGATTTATAAGCGCCATATACAAAGTCCCATTGCCCGCCGGTCCCGGTCAACTGCCGATTTCCCTGCATCTCAGAGTTTACCTGCCCGTAGAAATCCACTTCCAAGCACGCATTGATAGATATCATATTGGAAATCCGTGAAATAATGTAGGGATTATTAGTGTAGTCTACAGAATAGCAGGCAATCATAGGATTACGATCCATAAATTCATATAGTTTGGGGGAGCCAAGGGCAAAAGCACATACCATCTTCTTGCGATCCAGTTCTTTTCTAACTCCGTTTATACAACCATTCTCCCACATCTCCATATAGGCATCCACCATCATCTCGGTATGAACCCCCAAATCTTTAATCCCGGACCTTGCAATCTGTTTGCCTAGATAATTTGGTAATTTGCCTATCCCCAATTGAATGCAACAACCATCATGTATATCTTTTATAAGATGATTAGCAATTTTTTTCTCCACAGCGGAAGCCTCCAAAACCGGAGTATTGGCCATTGGTTCATTTTCACCTCTGACAATATAATCTATCTCTGAAATGTGAATCTGGTTACCTTGTCCTCCATAAACATACGGCATACTCTCATTTTCTTCAACAATACTGATTTTCGAATTTTCAAGTACCGCTTCACAATGAGATGCATTAATTCCAAAATTAAAATAGCCGTATTTGTCCATAGGACATACCCTCATCATCGCTATGTCAACCTCTACTTCGTGTTTGCGATAATAACCAGGTATCTCATGGTAAAGCACAGGCAAATAACTACAGATTCCTTGATCGGCCAATTGAGCATCAAAGGCCCCGAAATGCCAGCTATCATTTCGAAAGTGTTCCATAGTCGGATCGCATTGAAGAACTTCAGGAAGCGGCGGAAGCGACAGCCCACTTCTTATATGTACACCGAAAAGTTCTTCTTTGCGTTTGGCCAAGGCTATGTCCAAAGCTTTTGGGTATGCATTGAACATCATATAATCCACCCAGTCGCCAGATTTTATAACCTCAACAGCCTCATCGGGTGTCCTCAGTTTTTGTTTGTATTCACTCTCAAACATCCTTTAGTCTCCTTGCATATGCAATTTTTGTTGACAATCATTTTCGGGCGTATCTCTCCCCCGTTATTTACAGCAAGATTCATGCCAGATATATAGCCGTATGGGTAAATAACCTGCTCACGGGTAAGCGTTTTTCATCTGCAATTTTACCAGCCACCCCAAATATTTTTATTGTAATTGATATATTATTCACATAGAATGATGGTAGTGAAATGGGAATATGTTTCTACCCTGGAAACCTGAATAGGAACGGTTTGGCAAGCACTGTTGCTATAAGGCGTACAAGGGTAGTCATATAAAAGATTATTATAAGAAGATATTTTTATGGAAAGGAGGATAAGGAAATGGATTACCAGGATATTTTCGCGAAATATGCAGAGGTACCCGGCGGGATGATAGAAGCTTTTCATGCCGTCCAGGAACAACTCAGTTATCTGCCTGAGGAAGCCATCCTTGAAGCTGCCAAAGTTTTCGGCAAACCAGCTTCACAGGCTTATGGAGTGGCAACATTTTATTCCATGTTTTCAGTAAAGCCCCGTAATACTAATATTATCCGGATATGCGAAAGCGCTCCCTGCCACGTTGCCGGTGCCGCCGAAGTAGTCGCCGCCCTCGAAAAAGAACTGGGAATTAGCATAGGCAGCAGTACGGCTGATGGTCTTTTCACCCTTGAATTCACTGAATGCGTGGGTCAGTGCCAAGCCACTCCCGTAATAACCATTAATGGTAAACCGTACCTGGATGTAACTCCAGCCAAGATTCCGGGCATTATCGCTGAATGCAAATAGGAAATTGGAAGGTTCCAATCTAGCAACAAGAACCTGATTTATCAGGAAAGGAGGACATAGAAATGGCCGAGGAAATGCGCATTGTTCTGCGTAATTACGGAAAAATCGACCCACTGAAAATAGACGATTATATTGCTGTGGGTGGTTACAACTCACTCACTAAGGCCCGTGGTATGAACCAAATAGACCTTATCAACGAAGTTAAGGCTTCCAATCTCAGAGGCCGTGGCGGAGCCGGTTTCAACTGCGGTATGAAATGGAACTTTGCCTATCAAGCTCAAGCCGATCAGAAATATGTTATATGCAACGCGGATGAAGGTGAGCCCGGTACCTATAAAGACCGGTTAATCATGGAAAACGACCCCCATATCCTGTTGGAAGGTATGGCCATCTGCGGATACGCTATCGGAGCTACCCAAGGATTTATTTATTGCAGAGGTGAATATCCTTCAGTTGCGAAAACCCTGAAAGAGGCTATAGCTCAGGCCAAGGCCCAAGGGGTATTGGGAGATTTTTCAATTGAAGTTCGCCTTGGTGCAGGAGCCTATGTATGCGGTGAAGAAACCGCCCTTATTGAATCAATCGAGGGCAAACGCGGCGAGCCCCGCATTAAACCGCCCTTCCCGCCAGTTATTGGACTGTGGGGCAAACCTACTATCGTTAACAACGTTGAGACTTTCGCTAACATCCCTGTTATTGTCGATAAAGGTGCCGCCTGGTATGCCGCTATTGGCACCCCTTCCTATCCTGGCACCAAAATCGTTACCCTTACCGGCGATGTTGTCAATAAAACCTTCTTTGAAGTTCCTACCAGCACCACGATCAGAGAAGTAATATACGAATTTGGCGGTGGTATTGCAGGCGGCAAGGGCTTCAAAGCCGTACAAATCGGAGGTACCTCCGGTGCATTTATTCCCGCTGCCAACCTGGATACACCCATTGGCTTTGACGCTATGACCGCTATTGGCGCCGCCCTTGGATCCGGTGCGGTATTTGTGCTGGATGAGACTCGCGACCTGGTGGATGTGACAGCCCGGATCGCCAAGTTCTTTGCTCATGAATCTTGTGGTAAGTGCGCTCCCTGTAGAGAAGGAACCATGCGCATGCATGACATTATGGACAAGATTAATGCAGGCCAGGGTAAATCTTCTGATGTTGGGCTGTTGAATAAACTGGGCAGGGTAATGTCCTACTCCTGTCTGTGCGGCCTTGGACAAGCTGCCCCCTCCCCGGTTTTAAGCACCATTGAACATTTCTCCGCCGACTATAACGCGAAGTTGATGTAGGAAAGAGCAAAAGGAGTGAAAAATATGGCTAACATAACGATTGACGGAATCAAAGTTTCCGTTCCTGATGGCTCCACTATCCTACAGGCTGCAAAAGAAGTCGGTATCAATATTCCTACACTGTGTTATCACCCTGACCAGTCGGTAAAAGCCAACTGCCGGGTATGTGTATGTGAAGTCGAAGGCAACAGACTTCTCCAAGCAGCCTGTTCACAACCAGTCTTTGAAGGAATGGTTGTTAAAACCCGAAGCCCCAAGGTAATTGAAGCTCGCAAAACTATTTTGGAACTTATCTTATCGCATCATCCCCAGGACTGCCTCAACTGTATCCGCAATGAAAACTGCGAATTGCAGAGCCTGGCAGCCGATTATGTAATTCGTGATAATCCGTTTGAAACCAAGGTTAGAGGTTTCGCCAAAGACGTATCCACTCCTTCCCTGTTCCGGGATCCGGACAAATGCGTGCTTTGCCGCCGTTGTGTCGAGGCCTGCTCCGTAATTCAGACGGTACATGCCCTGGGTATTGAAAACCGCGGCAACCACGCCATGGTAGTACCCACCCTGGGCAAAGACCTGATCGAAAGCCCCTGTATTATGTGCGGCCAGTGCATCCATGCCTGCCCGGTGGGAGCAATCGGTGAAGTCGAAGATATCGACAAATTACTGGCGGCCATAGCCGATCCCGATACTGTAGTTGTAACCCAGATCGCTCCGGCGGTTCGCCTGGCCCTGGGTGAAGAAATCGGTATGGACACCGGCGAACTACCCATGGAAGTATTCGTGGCAGCTCTCCAGCAGATTGGTTTCGACCATGTACTGCACACCAATTTTACCGCTGACTTGACCATACTGGAAGAAGGCAACGAACTCCTGAGCCGGCTCAAAAATGGAGGCAAACTACCCATGTTCACCTCCTGCAGCCCTGGCTGGATCAACTTCTGTGAGACCTTCTATCCCGACCTGCTGGACAATTTATCCACCTGTAAATCACCCCAGCAGATGTTCGGCTCCCTGGTAAAGACTTACTGGGCAGACAAAATGGACATCCCCGCCAAGAAGATCTTCTCGGTATCCATTATGCCTTGCGTAGCCAAGAAATTTGAAGCCTCCCGTCCGGAAATGAATGCCAGCGGTTACCGCGATGTAGACATTGTTCTGACCACCCGTGAAATAGGCCGTCTGTTTCGTATGAGCGGCATTGACTTCAAGAAACTGGCACCTGCTCCCTTCTCTCCCTGGATGGGCGAATACACCGGTGCAGCCGTGATATTCGGGGCTACTGGCGGTGTTATGGAAGCAGCCCTGCGTACGGTTTATGAAGTTGTAATGGAAGAGACGCTTGAAGATGTCAACTTCACCGTAGCCCGTGGTTTTGAAGGCATAAAAGAGGCCGAAGTGGACCTCAAGGGAACAGTGGTAAAAGTTGCTATCGCTCATGGTCTGAGCCATGCCCGCCAGCTGATGGATCAGGTCAGAGCCGGTGAATCTTCCTATCATTTCATTGAGATCATGGCCTGTCCCGGCGGCTGCGTAGGCGGCGGCGGGCAGCCGATTACCAAGGCTAATGTCAAACGGATTGAACGTATTGGTGCTATTTATGAAGAAGATGAGGCCATGCCCGTTCGGAAATCACATTTGAATACCGAAGTAGCCAAACTTTATGAAGATTTCCTGCATGAACCCCTGGGACACAAGTCCCATGAGTTGCTGCATACTCACTACCACGATAAGCATAAAAAATTCCTGTAATTCATATGATTACGGAAGAATGTGCTTATACGGGCTTTAATAAAAGGTTATTCGGAACTGCTTATTAAACGCCAGACATTTAAAATCGCTTTGCACCCTGACAACAAGGTTTATACTGAGTTTAAGGGGTCAACATATTAATATTTTGATATGTTTGATCGCTTACTCGGATAAACGGGTAAGCGATTTTATTATGTATCCGAGGAGTCACTGGGAACAGGTTGTCCAAAGAACCGTCCCCTTGACAAAGATTTTATATATCCGCGTCTATTATTGAAGAAGGAGGTAGTGGGATGGGTGAAAAACGTTTGGGAGTAATTGGAATTGTAATTGAAGACCGTCAGGTGGTGCCCAGGGTTAACCAGATACTGAGCGAGCATGCCAACCTGATTATAGGACGTATGGGCCTTCCTTACCAGACGCGGGAAGTTTCGGTTATTTCTTTGATTGTGGATGGCAGCACGGATCAGATCGGTTCCCTAACCGGCAAGCTGGGCAATGTTCCTAAAGTAACGGTAAAGAGCGCTCTGACTAAAGTCCTAGAGTAAAGTCCAGACGGGACAAGGGGCCTGTCCCCGGGTTCATTGCCGGCCAGAGAATAATGCTGATTGGCGGGCTGTAACAACTAGTGCCCTGATAATCCTATATTATTCAACGGCTAAAATTTATGTGTGACAAGGCGGAGGATTGAGCAATACCGGGTGTATTGTGATTGACGACAACACCGTCAGACGTAAATTTGACCGATGAGAATATATAGAATTAGGGTTAACAGGGTACCTATATCAACTTTCCTGATAATAAGGTCAATCACTGAGTTAGAGGGGTAAGCAGTAAAGCCTATGGTGCCGTCCAACTTACCCGTCCGGGTAAGTTTTTTTTGGAGATTAATAGGGTGTCACCCTTGTGTCAGGGCTGAACCTTTATTTTGAAAGGGGGATAAACATGTACGATGTGAAATCTATGGACGCCAATGAATTTATTGATGACGGAGAGATTTTATCATCAATTGACGAAGCTAAAAAGCTCGTGCACAATAACGCTGAGATAACCAGAATATTAAACAAGGCCAGAGAGTACAAAGGCCTTTCGCACCGGGAAGCGGCTGTACTGCTCGAGGTTGATGACGACGAAACGCTTGAGAAAATGTATAGAATCGCCAAAGAGGTCAAGGAACAAATATACGGTACGCGAATCGTTATGTTTGCACCGCTGTACTTATCAAGCTATTGCATCAATAACTGCCAATACTGCGGTTACAAATGTTCAAACCAAATTGGCCGGCATCAGCTTACCCAAGCTGAATTACGCGAAGAAATCAGGGCCCTGGAGGCTATGGGACACAAAAGGCTTCTCCTCGAAGCGGGTGAAGACGATAAAAAATGCCCGATCGAATATATCTTGGAATGTATCAAGACCATCTATGAGGAAAAATTCGAAAATGGTGCTATCCGCCGCGTGAATGTAGATATAGCTGCCACCACCGCCGAGAATTATAAAAAGCTAAAAGATGCAAAAATCGGCACCTATATCTTATTCCAGGAGACTTACCACAAACCCACTTATCTTAAACTGCACAACGGGCCCAAGCAGAACTACGAATGGCATACCGAAGCCATGGACAGGGCCATGCTGGGCGGTGGAATTGATGATGTCGGCATAGGTCCTCTGCTGGGTTTATATGATTATCACTATGATATTATAGCAACCCTGATGCATGCCGAACATATGGAGGCGGTCAGCGGGGTCGGTCCCCATACGATTTCCTTCCCCCGGCTTTTACCGGCTGAAGGGGTTGACTATAACAATTTTCCCTATCTGGTAACCGACCGGGAACTTAAAAAAATAGTAGCCGTCATTCGTCTGGCAGTTCCCTATACGGGAATGATCCTTTCAACCAGGGAAACGGCTGCTTTCCGCAAGGAGCTTTTGGACGTGGGCATTTCGCAGATGAGTGCGGGATCATGCGTCGGCGTCGGCGGATATGCCGAAAGGAGCAGAATAGATGAAAGCGGAATCGAAGAAAAGCCTCAATTCGATCTGGCCGATCATAGGAAACCGATTGACGTACTCAAAGGGTTGGTGAAAGACGGTTACCTTCCCAGCTATTGCACCGCCTGCTACCGTGAAGGGAGAACCGGGGACCGGTTTATGCCCTTTGCGAAATCAGGGCAAATAAGTAATTTTTGTTTGCCCAATGCCTTGCTGACATTTGAGGAGTATCTAAAGGACTATGCCGATGACGAATTAAAGGAAATGGGGCAGAAAATGATCAATGCGGAAATTCAAAACATTCCCAATGAAAAGCGAAGATCAAAGGCTATTGATTACCTTAGCCGCATACGTGACGGTGAAAGAGATTTAAGATTTTAAAGATATTGGAATTACGACACAAGGGGAGGGGCTTGATGTGGAATTTCGCATCGAACATGATCTAATCGGCTCCAAAGAAATACCTTCAGATGCCTATTACGGTATTCATACCGCCCGGGCAGCCGAGAATTTCAAGATATCGCGGCAAATGGTCCATCCCGAGCTGATTAAAGCTTTAGGGGTGGTTAAACAGGCGGCGGCGGAAACCAATATATATCTGGGGCAGCTTAACCCGGATATAGGCAGCGCCATAGTGCGGGCCGCCAGTGAGGTGGCAGACGGTAAACTGGCTGACCAGTTCATTGTTGATGCCCTGCAGGGCGGAGCCGGCACCTCCACCAATATGAATGCCAATGAGGTTATAGCCAACCGGGCAATTGAGCTATTAGGCGGAAACAAAGGCGACTATAGACTGGTTCATCCCCTTGATCACGTCAACCAGTCCCAATCCACCAATGATGTTTACCCTACCGCCTTACGCATTGCGGCTATCAGGCTTCTAGTCGCCTTGGCGGAATCATGCGCTCAGCTGCAGGGCGCTCTGCAGGCCAAGGAGGCTGAATTTGCGGGGGTGTTAAAGTTGGGGCGGACGGAAATGCAGGATGCCGTTCCCATAACTTTGGGGCAGGAATTCTCTGCCTGGGCCGAAGCGATTGCCCGGGACCGCTGGCGTTTATATAAGGTCGAAGAGCGCCTGCGCCAGGTCAACCTGGGGGGAACGGCGGTCGGTACCGGACTCAACGCCGACCGGAGTTATATTTATACGGTTATTGAACGTCTCCGTTCCCTGACCGGTCTGGGGCTGGCGCGCAATGAAAACATGATCGACGGTACCCAGAATGCCGATGTTTTTGTGGAAGTTTCAGGTCTTATAAAAGCCTGCGCCTCAAACTTAATAAAAATATCGGGTGATCTGCGCCTGCTGTCCTCTGGACCTAGAGGAGGCCTGGGGGAAATCAGGCTCCCTGACCTGCAGACCGGTTCATCCATAATGCCCGGCAAAATAAATCCGGTTCTGCCGGAAATGGCGGCTCAAGCAGGCTATCAAGCAATAGCCCAGGATCTGGCCATTACCCTGGCGGCCGCCAACGGGCAGCTGGAATTAAATGCTTTTCTGCCTCTTATTGCCGCCAATCTTCTGCCGGCCATGGAAAGCCTGGGATTGACCATGCAGCTTCTGGCTGACCACTGCATCCGGGGCGTTGAGGCTGATGTCGAGAAGTGCAGGGAACACTTGTTGAACAGCCCGGGTATCATTACGGCACTCAGTCCATATATAGGTTATGACAAGGCTTCCGCCCTAGCCAAAAAATCGCTTCAGGACAGGCGCTCAATTAAAGAACTGCTGGAAGCAGAAGGTCTTATCAAGGCTGAAGAACTCGCTGAATTGCTTCAAGTCCGCCATTTGACCCGGCCGGGCATTGTCGGCAGACAAGGAGGGCTGAATAAATGAATGAAACACCCCGTGCCAACCGTTTGCATATAGCTATTTTCGGCCGGCGCAACGCCGGTAAATCAAGTTTGATAAACGCCTTGACCAACCAGGATATTGCCGTAGTCTCACCGGTCGCGGGAACTACCACTGATCCGGTGTATAAAGCCATGGAAATCCTGCCCATCGGTCCGGTGGTAATTATTGATACCGCCGGAATTGATGATGAAGGCGAATTGGGCGAACTCAGAGTTCAACGCTCCCTTGAGGTTTTGCACAAAGCGGACCTGGTCTTGCTGGTAATCGAGAGCGGCGCCGGTGTAACCGATTTCGAACTGGACATAGTCAAACGGTGCGAGGAGAAAAAGCTCCCTATTCTGGCCGTTCTTAACAAACAGGATATTTACCCGGCGGCTCCGGTCCAACTGCAGGATATTAAGGCTAAACTGGGCCTTACCCCTCTGCCGGTCAGCGCTTTGACCCGGGAAGGTATAGGCTCGCTTAAAATCGCTCTGATAAAAGCTGCTCCTCCCAGCTGGGACGAACAGAGCATCGTAGGTGACCTGCTCATCCCCGGCGATCTGGCGGTGCTGGTCGTTCCCATTGATTTGGCCGCACCCAAGGGCCGCCTGATATTGCCTCAGGTGCAAACTATCCGGGACATTCTGGACCACGACGCCATGGCTTATGTGGTCAAGGAGCGGGAACTTAAAGAGTGCTTCAATACCCTGGGTAAGAGACCTCGTATCGTCATCACCGATTCCCAGGCATTTCTTAAGGCCGATGCCGATACTCCGCCTGAGGTGATGCTCACATCTTTTTCTATTTTGTTTGCCCGTTACAAAGGAGATCTGGCCGCCCTAACCGCCGGCGCCCGGGCAATTGAGACTTTGCAGCCCGGCGACAAAATCCTGATGGCAGAAGCCTGCACCCATCATCGGGTGGAGGATGACATCGGCACGGTTAAAATACCGCGCTGGCTGCGCCAGTTCGTAGGGGGTGAACTGGATTTCCATTGGAGCAGCGGTGCCCGCTTTCCGGAAAACCTGGCCGACTATAAGTTGATTGTTCATTGCGGTGGTTGCATGATTAACCGCCGGGAAATGTTGTCACGTATAATGCAGGCCCAGGAGGCAGGAGTGCCCATCGTCAATTACGGGGTTTGCATAGCTTATATCATGGGTATTTTGCCCCGTGCCCTTTCTCCTTTTCCTAACCTCGGGGATTAACCCCGAGGTTTCAGACCCGTCAAAAAAGCCCAAAAGCGACATTAATCCGTGAGCGCAGCGAACATGAGTTGTGCCCTTTGGGTGCTGTGTATTAACGAAAACCCATTCAATTAACGTACCTTATGTACGCCTCAATCACGGGCTTTCGTTAATGCCTTGCTCTTGCAACATTAGTAGTACCGTTTACGGTACATCAGCAACCTTAATAGTAAACGAAGTTTACATCAGGAGTACTCGCAGGGTGTAGTGCCCTTGGGTGAACTTTTTTGCTCGGCCTGACTTTATCGACATTCTGTTTTAAGCCTCAAACCGGCCTCTCTGGCTAGCCAGCCCCAATTATGATCCCCATTGCCCTGCCACTCAGGTTTTTCCAATTAACCGATCTGCTCTTGCCTTAAGATATTGATTTAGGCCATAATTAGGAAAGAATACATTGCAGGAGGAACGACCATGAATGTACTGGTATTTTCCCCCCACCCGGATGACGACATTATCGGATGCGGCGGCAGTATTGCCCGACATATACAAAAAGGGAACCATGTAGCCATTGTGTACATGACCTCTGGTGAATTCGGCAGCCTGGACCATCTGCCCGAGGACCTGGCCCGGATCAGAGAGGTAGAGGCGGCTGAAGCGGCCCGTACTTTAGGGGTTACTGCCCTAACTTTTCTGCGCAAACCGGATGGTGCGCTTGGATATGATCAGGAAAATTTGAGCCGGATTACCACCCTGATTCGGGCCAAAAAGCCGTCTTTGATTTACATGCCGCACAGTAACGATTCAGTCCCGGATCATCAAATTACTCACCGTTTAGTAATGGAAGCCTGCCGGCGTGCATCCGGGCCCTGGTTTCCCGAATGTGGCCCGCAGCCGTGGCAGGTGGAAACCATGCTGGGATATGAGGTCTGGACCCCGATCCAGGCCGTAGGCCACGTTGAAGACATCAGCGAGTTTATGAGTATCAAGCTGGAAGCCCTGCAGAACCACAGAACCCAAACCAAATATATCAAATATGATGATGCCATCCAGGGTTTAAACCGCTATCGGGGTATAATGAGCGGCAAAGGAGATTTCTGCGAGTATTTTCAAATGATCCAAACCCAGTATAGAGGCTGACGCGTAAGGTATGAACATCCCCAACGCCAGAATATTGATGATTACGCCTTTCGCCAAGGTTCAGCGCGGCAACAGCCTGACTGCCGCCCGGTTAAGCGCGGGGTTAAATGCAACCGGGTGGCAGGTAGATCTTCTATCCCTGGAAAACCGCAATTGGCCGGAACAACTGCGCTCTGCCCTGGATGCCAACCAGTATGCTTTGGCCCATGGTTTTCATGCCCTGCATTTTGGCCGGGTAATAAATTCACAGCCAGCCCTGCAAGATCTGCCGCTGATACTCACCGCAACCGGCACCGACCTGAATTATGACCTCTGGAGCGGTCACAGACCGGTAGTCCTTGCAGCTATGTCCCAAGCGCGGAAAATTGTCCTGTTCAACGACGACTATCGCCATAATCTTACGTCCGCATTGCCTCAATTTAAGGATAAAATGCTGACTATTCCGCAGGGGGTATGGCTTGAGCCCGGTATGGCCAGATCCCGCCAGGAGTTGGGCATTGCCGCTGATGAATTTGTATTTCTTCTCGCCAGCGGACTGCGGGCGGTAAAAAACATAGAACTGGCCATAGACGGTTTATCCGCACTGCACCGGCTTCATCCCCGAATCCGCCTGCTGATTATAGGTCCTGTTATCGAGCAGGAATACGGCCGGGCTATTATAAATCGGGTAAGTAATCTGCCCTGGATTACCTATCTGGGCGAAATTCCCCATAGTCAAATGACTGGTATATTGAACCTGGGGGATGCAGTACTTAATACGTCGCATTCCGAAGGCCAGCCCCAGGCAGTCCTGGAGGCTATGAGCCTGGGTAAGCCCTGCATATTAACTGCCGTCCCCGGTAATCTAAATCTTATCCAGACCGGTCGGGAAGGATTTTATATAACGAATGCGGATGATTTGCGGTATGCAGGTCAAACTTTATTGAACTCGCCTGCCCTGCTGAAAGAAATGGGACAAAACGCCAAAAAATTGATAGAAGCCCGTTTTACCCTGGACCAGGAACTGAATGCCTATAACCGTTTATATCAAAAAGTACTGGGAAGCTACATCTTTCATAGTTAACGCAGAATCAGCCACAGACAGGCTGAAAGGTAGGATATCAGGTATATTCCGCATAGCAACAGCACTCCTCCTGCCACCCGCCATTTGGAGGGATTGCCCTTTTCCGCCAGAATTACTGCGGCGATGGTATCAGGAGCCCCGGCTTTAACCAATTCAACCAAGCGCCTGGCCTGCTGCAGATAATAGTAGGTACCCCAGCATCCAGCTATTATATTTGCTCCTAAAATATACAAGAGCGACAACCACCCATAATAGTTGACCCAAAAGGCCAATAGGGGATTGGTTGCATCCGAGTCCAAAAGCGGAGAGGCGAAATAAACAAAGTTAAAAGCCATCCCAATAATCAGCCAAATATTAAGCGGCTTGTACATTTTGCGGTAGAACAGCCAAATGGGTCCCAGCAAAGCCGCCGACCAATTCCAATAAAACTTGCCGGGATTATTTTCGAAGTATTCCTGGGCAGCTACATATTTTTCCGCATTCATTCCATAATAATCAAAAAACAGCGTATTAAGATTAACCGATTTCTTTACCCAATCATGTGTTTCTAGGTTCAAGTTTATTACCACACTCCTGCTAATGTTTCTCAAGTTCTATTATGCCAAACTATTCAAGTTGTTCCAACCTTTTTAAAGCCTTCCTATAAAAATTATAAAGCGCTATGGTTTGACGTATTTCATAAAGTTATCTGTCGCCAGGTCCGTCGGCTTTATAAATACTGCGCTCCAGGCTACGTGCCAACCCGCCGCCATCTTATAACCATGACGATCGGCAATAACTTTTTTGGCATTCTAAAACACTAATCAAATAAGTGCAGGGGTTCAATCTATTCAGTTATAATATGGAGAAAGCTGTTAATTGAGGAGGAATATTGTGAGCTATAACAATATAATCTATGAGGTAGCGGAAGGCATCGCCTGGATTACGCTCAACCGGCCCGAAAAATTGAACTCTCTAAGCCCGGAAATGATAAAAGAGTGGACCGAAGCGGTGCAGACGGCTGCGAATGACAATACGATCCGGGCTATCGTGGTAACCGGAGCGGGCCGGGCATTTTGCACCGGTTTGGACCTGAAGTCCCTGGGCCAGGTCACCCTGGTAAACGGTGAGGCGGGGGGAGAAATAATCGAAGTTGGTTTAAATTTAATCACCGCTTTGCAAGAATGCCCGCAACCGGTCATCGCCATGGTAAATGGGCACTGTTACACCGGTGGTTTGGAGTTGTTATTCGGCTTTGACTTGATTGTGGCCTCACAGGAAGCCAAATTTGGAGACACCCATGCCAAATGGGGCATCAGACCGAATTGGGGGTTGAGCCAGCGCATGCCCCGGGTAGTGGGCATTATGCGGGCCAAGGAGCTTTCCTTCACCTGCCGGACATTTTCCGCGGACGAGGCTAAAGAACTAGGATTGGTCAACCGTGTTGTCCCCGGTGAAAAACTTAAAGAGGAGACCATAGCCCTGGCCCGGCAGATAATGCAGAACAGCGCCCAGGCCATAGCCGCCTTCAAAGATCTGTACAACCAGGGTATGAGTATGTCATTACAGGAGGGTTTGCAGTACGAATTTGATACCCACTATGTCATTGAGGACACCAATGACCGTCTGTTTGGTTTTAAGAAGCAGGACTAATGATTAACGGAATTAAGCAAAAATATTAGAATGCCACGCATGTCTTCAAATTATGCGTTATTTTAAGCATATTTTTATTTAATGCGTCGATTGCAGTATGTCAACATAATATGTGCATAAAAGCGCATATTATGTTGACATACTTGAAGAGGTATCATAGCATAACTTTAAGAGGTGGTCACATGTTCTTTTTCTTTGACTATTTCCCATATATAGCGGTTATTGGAGATATCAAAAACTCTAAGCATTCAGAAAATAGACGAGCCTTACAATTACAGCTAAAAAAAGTACTGGATTCCGTAAATAGCATTTATGAGAAGGAACTTGCTTCAAAATTCATGATAACCCTTGGCGACGAGTTTCAGGGGCTTTTGAATGCCGGCTCTGCAGTCGTATTTATAATCGATAAAATTGAGCGGGAAATGTATCCCGTCAAACTTCGATTTGGCATTGGTGTTGGAGAAATGACCACTGACATCGATTTCAACATGCCGTTGGGCGCCGATGGTCCCGCATATTACAATGCGCGGGCAATGATTGATGAACTCAAAGCCTCCGAAAAGAAAAAAATGGAGTCAAAAGTTAACGCAAAAATAAGCATTCAAGATAATGCCGATACTTCAGAATTGATTAACACAATATTCTCTCTTTTGACTATTATTAAAGAGACATGGACCCCCCGTCGCATCGAAATTATTAATACCTACTTGGCTTGCGGTGGAACGCAGGATAAAGCGGCACAAATTTTAAGTATAAATCAATCCAATGTACAGAAGGCTTTAGCTTCCGCAAATTTCTATACCTACCACAAAGCTTTAGAATCCGTTTCCAAGGTGCTATCCCGCATTAAGGAGAACAAAGATGTTTAAATTACTATTTAGCTTCTTTATACTGTTGCATATTATTGGAGATTTTTATCTTCAAACCGATAATATTTCAAAAAGGAAAAATGAGCAGTATAGATATGTGTTTTTACATAGTATAATTTATGCTGTTATATTTATTGTTGGTTCCATAGCGATATGGTCTGGTCAAATCTTTTTTCTCATTTTAATACTATCGTTTTTACATTTCATGATTGATTCGTTTAAGTATATTTACATAAAATATATAAATTATCCTAACGAACTCAACAAATTTAAATTATATTTTATCGATCAATTGCTACATATCGTATCCTTTGTCATCGCAGCTGTATTTGCTGTCTGTAAAGGTTATACTGCATCTCTTCTGCCATGGGCAGAAAATATGTTGATGTCGATAAACATTAGTGAATTAGCCGTTCTTAGCTGGGCCTGCATTCTATTGATTATCTGCAAACCGGCCAATATCACAATAAAGAAGATGCTACTAAATTATAAACCAGATCTAACAAATGACGATACTTCTAACAATGCTGGCGCTTTTATTGGATCGCTTGAAAGGCTCATCATCGTTCTTCTTCTGAGTGTTAATCAGTACTCTGCCATAGGACTTGTTTTAACCGCAAAATCAGTTGCTCGGTATGACAAAATTTCCAAAGATCAAATATTCTCCGAATATTATCTGCTCGGTACTTTATTAAGTACATTATATGTAATCGTTGCATTTTCTATCTTTATATAAAATTACAGATTAATATGAGCCTGATCAATAATAAAACCTCCACTAATACAGCTCGGCCGCCATTTTTATAAAGAGCAATCCAATTACGAGAAAAATGGCGTAGCGGACATATTGGTTGCCTCCGGATATTGCAAGCCTGGCGCCGACATAGTTGCCCGCAACTGCGAAAACGGCGGCCGTGATGGCCAGAGGCAGCAAAACTTTACCGTTAATCATAAATATGATCATTGACGCTACGTTTGACATCAAATTGGCTACCTTGGCACACCCGGAGGACTTAAGCAGATCAAAGCCCATAAAGGCGGTAAAAGCCAAAATAAAAAATGTTCCCGTGCCCGGGCCAATGAGACCGTCATAACCGCCGATGATCAGACCGATCAATAACGCGGAGATGGTTAATTCTTGAAGGCTCATCTGCTTTGGGATATTGGAAGTAACTCCGAAATCTTTTTTTATCAGCAAAAAGACGGCAACCACAGGCAAAATTACCAGCATAATGGTTTTTAAAATATGGTCAGCTATCATTAAGGCCAAACAACTTCCCAGGGCAGAACCAATAAAGGAACCGACAGCAGACACAGCCCCGACCCTTAAGTCGATTTGCCCGGCTTTAAAATATTTGACGGCGGCAGTAAAAGTGCCAATGCTCATGGCGGTTTTATTGGTGCCGAGGGCATAGTGGGGGGGTAGTCCGGCCAATAAATAGGCGGGCAATGAAATCAGCCCGCCGCCTCCGGCAATAGAGTCGACCAAGCCCGCCAGGAATACCAACGGACAAACAATCAGGCACATACTTAATGATACTTCCACCCTGGACCTCCCATAAAAAGGCAGATGTTTCCTTTTAAAAGTTCGCCGATCCGAATTTTTGGGGAAGCATCTCTCATTATGAATTATTGATTATTAAAAATTATTGATATTAGCGATTTTATTAAAACTGCTTTCTTGTATTTGCTCCATAATTTCCATAACACATTTCTCTACATTCTTATGGGAGCAATCCACGATTTTATCAGCATACTTAATATATAAGGGAACTCTTTCCTCATAGACATCCTTAAGACTATTTCCTTCTCTTATTACAATACCTCTGGTTTTGATATTTTTTAGCCTCTTTTTGATTTCCTCATAGGGAACATGTAAATAAATAATCTGTCCCTCTTGTTTAAGGGCATTTATAGTTTTTTCAGAGAAAATAATGCTTCCGCCCGTCGCAACGACACAATTTTTCAAGCTCAAATCCGATACGATTCCTCCCTCAATCCCCATAAACTTCTCAATGCCGTCTTTATCAATTATATCTTGTAACAACCTGCCTTCGCGTTGTTGTATAACAATATCCGTATCTACAAAATCCATTCCTAAAGCTTTGGCAAGCAACACCCCTAAAGTGCTCTTTCCCGCTCCAGGCATACCAATAAGAATTATATTCATGCTCTCTCCTCATTATTTTAAAAATAAAGTTGTGCTCTAGTTTATGCAGCACCATACAATTCCCTTAATATAATAAGGCAATTATGCACCAAGTCAATGTTCTTTTCAATTATCATATCCACCCGCGCTAAAATAAACAATTATAATCGCCGGCCAGTTTATCACAAAAATATTTGATTAACATAATATGGATAATAAAAGAATTTATAAAAGGAAGCGAAATTTATGAAAGATTATTCACCACTATATAATGTTAATAAAATTATTGTTCCAAGAAGATTAGAGAAAAAGTATATCAAATTTTCAAAAAAGCTAAATAAGTATTTGCAAAATAAATATAAGAAATATTATATAGGTCTTCAGTTGTATCAAAATAAAAAGGATCCAAAGTTGTTCTATGTTATAGCGGCTTATAAAGATGTTTGCGGAATTGAAATTGCGGCGGCCAAAATTGGTAATAAAATCAGTAAAATATACGATAAGATATGGGGAGATAAAGTGCAGCGTATATCTGTATTCAGATTTCTGGATTATACAAGAATTATTCCTCCACAAAAATATTGATTTTTATAGGTTTAAGCAGGCACAAGCTGGTTAATTACGGGGGCGCTGCCCCCGAACCCCTATAGATTTTATATCCGTAGCAGATTCAACCGAATAAGGATTTTAGGAGCAAACCAGCAAAAACAACAAAACCCGCCATCCTTGGCGGGTCATTTATTCTCAACTGGTCGGGATGACAGGATTTGAACCTGCGGCCTTCTGGTCCCGAACCAGACGCGCTACCAAGCTGCGCTACATCCCGACGCAAACACCATTTTACCGCAACCGGTGAATTTATTCAAGCAGAAAGCTTTAAAACATTAAATCAGGTGGCCTCCCGGTAAAGGAACCCTATAAAATTGAAAAATACCGCTCCGCAATAGAATATAAACAGGCCGCCGATAAATCCCAAATAAGGTATGCCCAGCAACAGTGCCATACCAATTATTACCCCGAGCGTAACCAGGGAATAGCTGACTATGTAAATATTAAATACCCGGCCTACCTGATTGAATATATGAATCAGGCGAAACGCGTCTTTAATGTTTTTGTAAATTGCATAGTTGGCAACCGCCATGGGAATTAAAAAACTCATGATGAAAATCAGTAATGAGGCCAAAATAATTCCTACGGCAGGAACAGCCAGAATCAAAAGCCCGATTGACAGAGGGAAAAGCAGATAAGCAACTAAAATCAAGAGCGCTATACATCCATCGCGCAGTAATTCCGCCCAGTTGTCCCAAGTTGGCAGAATACTCAAACCCATCCAACCGTAGCGTATACATCTGATCAAATAACCCAGGGAGAGCAAATTCAACACCGGCACAATTGAAATTATGCTTCCCAGGATCATTTTTATAAACCCTTCTCTTTCCTGAAAAGGGGAAGTAAATATTCGTTTTAAATCATACACGCTATCAACCCTCCGTACTATTATATACGGGGGTTTGATACCATGTATGCCACCCGGGCAAAAAAAGAAGGGGCTTGATTACATCCCTTTCCATAAGGTCATAAACTTCGGCCATTCCTTCGGCGTATTTAAAAAGCATATCGGTCTGTACCATGTCTTTTCTATAACCGCAATTTCCCGATATAAATATCCCTCAAAACAGTCTATAGGAAAGACGCGGTTTTATGTAATCTATTATAAAATGGTGAATTTATATCCGGGAAGGAGCATGCGATGGAAGCGGGCAGCATTCGGGAACGAATGTCAAAAGGCGATTTGTTCGCCCAGATAATCAGTCATCTGCCGTATCCCGTCGCCGTTTTTTCATACGACGGGACAATGCGTACAACAAATTTCGCTTTGCTTGCGGAAATGAATTTGGGTAGCGACGACATTATTATGAAAACGCTAAACGGTCATTGAAATTATTTACAATACCGCAAATCAAGGAGTGATGTTTATGAGAAATAAACTGTTGGTATGGTTGATTCTGATCTGTTTCATAGGGGGGAATGTCCCGCAGGCTCTGGCAAGGGGAGCGAAGGATGTCCCAGACGGTCATTGGGCTTTGGGCGCCTTGGAAAGCCTAAATGAACATGGAATCATGCAGGGATATGACGGATTCTTCCGCCCGAACGAGCTTATTACGAGAGTTGAGTATTTTACCCTCATCAACCTCACGTTCGGATTTGAAAAGACCGTCTCTGTTTCCCCTTTCGCGGACACAGGCTCGGATATAAACAGCTGGAAGGACGCGGCTGTTATGAAAGCCGCGTATCAGGGCTATTTAAAGGGAGCAGACGGTTATGCCCTCCCTGACCGTAACATCACCAGAGAAGAAGCGATGGTGATCCTCTCCCACGTGCTGAAGCAGGAGTCATCTGAGGGAAGCACCTCATTTTCAGATGATGCTCAAATATCCCAATGGGCTAAAGGCTCTATCACTGCCATGTGGCAGGAAGGCTATATAAACGGCTCGGGCGGTAAACTGAATCCAAAGGGCAATCTGACCCGGGCGGAAGCCGCTCAGTTGATCTATAGCGCCATGGGCGAGCTTATTGACGAAGGTAAAACCGTTGACATGGGCGGAAGAGAAGTAAAAAACGTTACGATCTTAAAGCCCGGCGTCACGCTGAAAAACGCGGTTATCACCGGTAATCTGTACATAACTGAAGGCGTGGGCGACGGCGAGGTCACGCTGGAGAGCGTTACGGTCAAAGGAAGAACGGTAATTTCGGGCGGGGGCCTCAACAGTATCGTGGCAATTAAATCCAGCTTGGGAACAGTCTATATCAACGTCCCGGACAATACGCCGGTGCGGCTGGTATCGGGTAACGGGACCAAGATAGGAACGGTAAAGGTTAATTCTTCGGCTCAAATTCAAAATGAAAGCGGTGACAATATCCCGGTGGTGGAAATCGCGGTGGGCGAAGGCGCGGAAGTCACCCTGCTGGGCGATTTCACCGACGTTACTTTAAATTCATCCAATACCAAGCTCACCCTTGATTCCGGCGACGTCGGTACGCTCACCGTAGCGGGCGGTATTGTCGGTACGAAGATTGATCTCGCCTCCGACGCGGACATCGGCATTATCAACTTTAATTCCGGCGCGGCAGTCACCGGCAACGGGGATATCCAGCACGTCAATATCAACGCCTCCGGGGTGAATATCGAGCAGGACCCGGAAACCTTCGCCGTGGGCTTCGGCCTCTCCGCGACCATCGGCGGTGAGCGGGTCACAGAGGACGATAATACCGGAACTATGGCAGGCGGGAGTAATGGGAACTCGGATTCCACGCCCATTTACGCCCTGAATGTCACGGCCGACCCGGCGGCGGGGGGCACGGTGAACGGCAGCGGTGCTTACCGCAGCGGCTATCCGGTCAATGTCAGCTATACGGAAAACGAAGGCTATTACTTCAGCCATTGGATCGTGAACGGCGTAGACCAAAACTCCGACGACGTCCTGACCGACCGTATGCCAGCCCGGGACACCACGGTTGTGGCAAAATTCGTCAAGGCCACGGGCGACAGTTGGTGGAACGGAACCACCTCCCAGCCCACGCAGCTTTTTGACGGTACTTACTTGATCGTACAAGGCTCCGAGCTGGCCTGGGTGGCGGAAGAATGCAGCAACGGCAATAATTTCAAAGGCAAAAAGTTCAAACAGCTTGTGGATATCAACCTGAATGGCGACCAGGGCCTGTTGTGGACGCCTATCGGCTATCCTCTGGGTACGAAGGGTGACAATGAAGGAACGGAGTTTATGGGGGAATACAACGGCAATAGCAAAGCCATCCGCAACATGACCATCGACCTTGACGGCAGACGGACCATTTACGCCGGACTCTTCTGGAAAATCGGCAAGGACGCCAAGGATCCGAAGAAATCCGGCAAGGTCTCCGGCATTAAGCTGGACAATGCGGATATTGCCGCGACTGCCGAGCATGAGGTAAGAGAAGGTCAAGACGGCTTTTATTATTTGTATAACGGAACCGAATATGTGGGCGGGATTGCCGGCGCCAATAACGGCAATATCTCCAACTGCAGTATGAGCGGCAAAATTTCCACCACGGTTGGGCGGATCGCTGAAATAGATTTTTATGCCGGCTATGGCTATGCGTACTGGGAACGATGGTATTCTTCTTCTCTTGGCGAGTGGAATGAAAAAACCTCTGAGCGTGATTATGTGAGATATGTCAATACCTTAGGCAGCAGGAGCTATGCCGGCGGGATAGCAGCCAGCAACTCCGGGACCATCGAGAAGTGCTTCAATACGGCGGAAATTTCTGTTGAAGTTAATGAAGCGGAATGGGATTACGGCAGTTGGAGCGCAGGCTGCGGAAGCCCCCCATGATCTCTATAAGTTCGGCATCTATGCCGGCGGTATCGTTGGCGATATCACAATCAACGGACTGGAAAACTGTTACAATACCGGCCGGATATCCGCCGCCAACAGCGGCGTCGCTGAAGTCCAGGCCGGCGGCATAGCGGGCTATGCCGATGTCAAAAAAGCTCCCAGGAATTTGTATTATCTCAGTGGTTCGGCCAACAGTGGGTTCGGGCGGGTTGACACGGGCGTTACAGTCACGGTCACGCCTTTAAGCGCCCAGCAGTTCCAGGATACGACGAACTGGGGAACCAACTTTGCCGGCTTTGACTTTGACGGAACCTGGGACAACAAAAAGAACGATTGGCTTTATACCCTGAAGGGCGCGACCTGGACCTTAAAACCCGGCTACCCCGCGCCCATGCTGAGCGCTTTTGTAAAGAGCGAGAAGGCCAAACAGCGTACAGTGACCGTATCCGTCTCGCCTGCCGGGGCGGGCACAGCCGCCTATGCCCCGCCCGCGGCCAATAACAAGGTCAACGATAATACGGCGCTGACTTTTACCGCCTCGGCCAAAGACGGCTATGTTTTTGCTTACTGGAGCGTGGGCGGCCTGAACGCATCGAATGATACTACCTATAACCGTGTGGTTAAGGGCAGCGACCTGAAAATCACGGCCACCTTTATACCCAAAGAATATGAACTTACCATCAAATCGGAACCGGCGCTGAATCATCAGGAAACCAAAACCAAATACGACGTCGGAACCAAGGTTCAGCTCACAGTACCAAATAACTCATCAGGCTATACCTTTAAGGAATGGAAAGAGATCAAAGGCGGGGTAGAGAAGAAGCTTGGCGCCGCCGCATCTCTTACCTACATCATGCCGGCTGCCAATGCCACGGTGACGGCATACTACGAAGACATCACCGCGCCGCTTATATACCCGGTAATCTCCGCTGCCCGCACCGCGGCGGACACGGCGGCGCTCACCTTCTCCAGCAATGAAGTAGGCAGTTACTATTACGAGCTTGTTGCCGACGACGCGGATGTACCGGCTATCAACACTTCCGGCGCCGGTACGGCCTGCACGGTGAACAGTGAAACCGGCAAGGTTATTACCACAGTTAACCTGACCGGACTAGCGGCCCCAGCCCAGGACCTCTATCTCGCGGTCAAGGACGAAACGGGCAATGTCAGTAACCCGCTTAAATTTGATATCCCGGCTTATACCCCGCCTCCCGCCGAAGGCGTCTGTGAACTGAACGGGGTGGGTTACGAAAGTCTGGCAGACGCTATGACGGCCCTGTATGATCCTGCAAATAACTTTGACCTGGATGAACCCCAGACCATCAAACTTTTAAGCGATATAACCCTGACCGAATTCTTCGGGGTCAGCGGCATGGAACTGATATTTGACCTGAATGGTCACGATTTGGTCATCTCCTATGCCTATACGGACGGTGATGAGTATGACTTCGGAACCGCGATCGGGGCTTATACCGACGGTGAAGGCAAGCCGGGCAAAATCAGCTATATCGGCGAGGGTAACTTTACTGTCAGTTCTGCCACCGGATATGGCATAACAGCCAGAGGCGCGGGAACCTCGGTCTCCGTTACCAAAGTGCTTTATGGCGGCATTCTTGCCGAGATGGGCGGCTCGGTAACGGTAGATAACAACAGCTCAAGTGAAGCTGCCGTCATGGGGGGCATCAGAGTCAGCGACGGTAATGTTACGGTAACCGGCGATGTCGATACCGTGACGGCTGATTCGGGCAGTTCGGAATCCCTTACAACCGTAACGATTAACGGCGATGTAGTCTACTCGGTAACTGCCTCCGGTCATTCCACCGTCACGGTGGACGGGGATATCTCAGGCGGTGACGGAACTTACTCCGTTCCGATAGCTATTGAGGCTTCCGGCGGTAATTGCATCGTTAATGTTACCGAGAACGTCAAGGCATATCAAAAAGCCGTTTACGCTCAATCTGGAAGCACCGTCTATGTCGGTGGCAACCTGACCGTGGAAGCGAATGAGCAAAGCGAATCCAACTACATCTATGGCATTCACGCCCTTAACGCATACATCACGATTGATGGCGAAATTCTTGTCACGTCCGATATTACTGAAGGATCAGTCACAGGTATCTATCTGGAAAATCAGTCCGGGGATGCCGGAGAAATAACGGTTAGCGGAGATGTCACGGTATCAGGACATTGGGCGACCGGAGCAAGTGTTTCCAGAGGAACCATTGACATTAACGGAAATGTGAATGCTAGCGGCTACGGAGCTACAGGAGTAGTTTCCACCGGCTCATCAACGTTGACAGTAGGAGAAGACGTCATTGTATCCGGTGAAAATTCTACCGGAGCGAATGCAGCCGCCGGCGGAAGTATTGAAATCACCGGCAATATGACGGTTTCAGGAACGGGTGCAACCGGAGTTGTTGAATCAGAGGGCGGGACGGCAGGCACGGAGATCACCCTTACGGCTGCCGCCCATGAGGGGTATCGGTTCGTCAACTGGCTGTTAAACGGAGAAGCCACCGGAGACACTCCGGTCCTGACCTTGATTATGCCGGCCTCAGATACTATCGTATCAGCGGTTTTTGAAGCTGCCCCGGTCGATCCCCAGACCGGCGGGCAGTCTGGTCCGGAAGACGAAGACAACAGCGCGGAGGATGAAACGATTTAAGGAGTTGACATACCCTGGTACGGCAGAGAGCTGGGGAAATCACTGATTTTCCCAGCTCTCTACATGGTGGAGACGGTCGGAATCGAACCGATGACCTCTTGAGGTTCAATAAGTTTCCCTATTGCAACGTGCCTTTGCCCCGTAGCTTTTATTTGCCCCCAAAAGGTTTCAGCTTCGGATCCCGGTCTTTGAACCGTTCCCTGACCTTTTCGATTCTATCTGCCCAAAAATCGATTTTCTCCATGGCATCATCCTCACCGGCTGATGCTACTTTTAGGACTTCCTTATCGTTTATTTGGATTCCTATATTGTAATATCCGTTTTCATCAGATCTTATGAGCAAGCCGGGTATGTTATCTTTATGCAGCAACCCGATCTTGAATTCATCTATACTCATAATAGGAGCTTCTATGCTTTGAACGTCATGCAATTGTAATTGAGTCATGACCTGCCTCCTTTATTTTCCGCCTTTACTGTACATAGTTACCGGAGTTGTTTTTTACATTATGCTGGCGCTGAAGTGACTGGATCTGGGGCACCCAGGTTTTTAATTTTTCATTTATGTTGCTGTCGGTAGCTTGATCTACAAATAAAACTTTGTCTTCAGCCAGTTGCACCCCTAAATTGTAGCAGCCTTGCTGCTGGTCTGAACTGACGAGAAGCCCCTCATATTCTTCTTTGGCATATAGGCCGTCTTTTATAAATTCCTGTTTGCTTACTATTGATCCCCGTTTTGCCTGCATTTAGCACTCTCCTTTCGCTGCCGCTTTCGTATTGCTTAAGTATATTTTCCCCTCAAGCATATTTTTTATGTAATTGCCAAATAAATTGTTTAGTCTTCTTTTTTATCAATAATACTGGCATTTACAAATACTCGAACGGAGCAGCCCAAACTTAACCAATTTTCTGTTTTAAGGTCGGAAAGAGTCAATCAGCCGTTGTTTGCCGGAGCGTTTAAGTTTCTTAATCTGGCATTCACGTTGCATAGCTTCGCTTTTACCGGGCAGTTCCTCCCAGTAAACCAATTCAACCGGAGTTTTCCCCCGGGTGTATTTGCTGGCCAGCCCCAGCTGGTGCTCTTCCAGACGCCGTTCCAGGTTTACGGTATAACCAGTGTAATAAGTGTTGTCTTTACATTTCAAAATATATACATAGGGCATTATTGTCTCTCCTTGCATAGGGGATGGGATTGATAGTGGATACTTGTTGTTAATAATCGATCGTAGAGCTAAAAGAGCGGACGAGAATATCTCGACCGCTCTAGACTGTTGGTAGGTCAGGCCGAGCAAAAAAGCTCAAGAGCAAGGCATTAATGAAGGCCTGTGATTGAGGCGTACATAAGGTACGTTGATTGAATGGGATTTCATTAATAACGCCGCTATTGGGCTTTTTTGACGGTCTGGAGCGGGCGAGAATCTCTCGACCGCTTCCATTAACAGCTTATATATTATTTAAACCTATGATGACTGACCTTCAGCGGCAAACTAAATTTATGGGTAATGGTATTAGCGATTTCTTCAATATCCACCAGGGTTACATCGATAACCAGGCATTTCAGCTTGGCATATATACGGTAGGCATTGTCCAGTTCTTCCGCCACCAGGTCATCCAGGCTGTCTATATCCTGGGGAAGATCAAAGCTCCGGGCTCTCTCTTTTCTCAATTCCAGCAGGGTGTCGATATCAATCGTCAAACCGACCATCGGTACTTTATCTTTTAAGGCCATAATCTCGTCGGGTATCTCGGTATCCAGGGAAATCGGGAAATTGGCTACTTTGATGCCCAGATTGGCCAAGTGCATTGATAATGGAGTCTTGGAAGTCCGGGGCAGTCCCAGGATAATCAGATTGGCATCTGGAATTGTTTCCAGATTAGTGCCGTTGTCATGATCTATGGTATATTCTATAGCTTTTACCCGGTTGAAGTAATCGTCATCGGTCTTATGGGTCAGCCCTATAGTTTGGGAGGGGTTCTTTCCGGTTTTAGCCTGGATGGCAGCAAATAAGGGCTGCATTACATTTATCACCGTAACCCCCTTTTCATGGGCTCTTTCCTCTAAAAAGCCAGCGAGTTGCGGTTTTACCATGGTATATATTATAATGGCATCCTCATCCATGGCCTTGTCCACAATTTGCATGACCTGTTCCTCTTTAGTGACACGGGAAAAGCGAGTTATACTCCTTTCAATATCAAATTGTAGTACCGACGCAACCGCTATCTTCTCAGCAGTCTCGCCAACCGAGTCAGAAACAGCGAATATATGCAGCTTTTCAGACATATTATCTTCCCCCTTCTTAAACTATATTAGTTTATTTCGAGTGGACCGGTACGCTGTCATCCCTAATTCTATGCGCTTGTCACGAGATCTCCAGCAGGGGCAGGCACAAAGAATTAGGTTCTGAAATTTATACAATTACCACCTCTCTGTCATGCGGGACCATCCCGGTCAAACATAATTAATTAGGGTCAACAGCCTACTTGCTCCTTAACTATAATATTCTACTGAGTTAGCTATAATCCTTTTTTCGAGGGAATAAAAGTAACAATCGACAAATTCAGCAGTTAGCTCCATATCTCCATTTTGTCCGCAGTGCCATCGGCTGGTACCAAACTGCTGTCGCACCCCAGAAGCTCACTAAGTTCACGGAAAGAGCCGCAAATCTCCTCGCCTGCCAAGGCCGGCGGGGTTTTCCACTGGTTGGGCTGGCCGTTGATATAATACTGGAGGTTTCCTGCCAGAACTTGAATAGCCTTGCCTCCATCCAGATTGAAAGTGAACATCCCATACCCATACAGATCATCAAAACCAACCTCGCCCATATCCAGGCTCAGATATTGCATTAAGAGACTAACTAATCCCGCGCTCGGGTAAGCCCCGAACCGCTTCTTATAACGGGAATAGATCAGGGCTGCGGCCCCGCTTATATGGGGAGCGGCCATGGAAGTCCCGCTTAATTTTACATATCTTCCACCCGGATAGGTTGAGTAAGTATCCACTCCCGGGGCTACTATATCTATGTGCTCGTTAGCGTTGCTGAAGTTGGCAATGCGGGTTTGCAGATTGACTGCGCCTACCGCAATGGTCTCGGGATAATAAGCGGGATAGGAAATTTCATGGGTATCCTCCCGCCCGTCACCTTCATTGCCTGCAGCACACACCACTGTAATTCCCGCTTGTATATCCTTCAAGATTTCCTGGTACATTTCCTTTTCCGGCTCAGGACCTCCCAGACTCATGTTTATAACATTTACCCTTTGACCCTGCGGGCCTCTCCACTCGCGGGCAAATCTCAGACCGCTGTTTATGCCTCGATAACTGCCGCTCCCATCTTTGTCCAATACCTTTACCACCAGGATTTTGGCGGCGGGCGCAACGCCTAGAATATGGTGGTTGGCGGCGATGATACCAGCTACGTGGGTGCCATGTCCATTTTGGTCCATATAATCTCTTTCGGCACCCACAAAGCTGGCCCCGCCAATAATGTTATCCTTCAAATCAGGATGATTATAGTCAACGCCAGTATCCAAAACCGCAACCACCGTGTCTTCTCCCCGGGTTGAATTCCACATCCGGCGGGCCGCCAAGAGCGACACCCCCGGCGGGCTCCAAGCTTGGGACTCGGCTACCCTCCGGTAAATACCCAGCAAATAGTGGTCAAATGATTTCAATAAAAACACCTCCTGCTCTATACTAAGCAGGAGGCGAAGAAGTGTTACTAATTCTGTTTCTTTAAGGGAATTGATTTAATCTTGCTGATTGGTTGCGGGTGGACGGTTCGGGTTGTCAGTCCCGGTTTCTTTATCAGTATCAGGACTTGTACCGGTATCAGGTTCGGCAGGTTCGGTATCGTCATCCGTGTTCCCGCCGCTATCAGGAATGTCAGGGCTATTATTCTGATTGCTGTCAGAATCGGTACCGGAATTAGGGTCGGTTCCAGTTGGATTGTCCCCTGAATCGCTGTCGGTGGGAACATCCGGGGTAGTTGTTTCGGGTACCGGGGTTTCATCGTTGTTACTGGCAGGAGCCTCTTTAAGTGCGCCCCGGTAAATAGCTTGATTCATATAATCACGCCAGATGGGTGCGGCTACGGCGCCCCCATAAGTTCCGAATCCTTTGACCTCGGAACTGTCACTGTTGCCCACCCAAACTGCGGTAACGAGTTCGGAAGTATAGCCCACATACCATAGATCATTGGTTGATTTGACCCCGGCCTTTCCTTCAGTAGTGCCGGTTTTCCCCCCGCTGGGAATTGAAATTCGGGCATTGGTGCCGGTACCCTGTGTAACCACGGCTTTTAGAATATTGTCCATAGCCGCAGCGGTGGTGCTGCTGATTACCCGTTTGGAACCGCTTTTATCCTGATATAATACTTTGTCTTTAGTATCGACTATTTTTATTACAGAAAAAGCTCCTTCCTGGCGTCCTTGATTGGGAAATATGGTATAGGCTGAGGCCATCTGCACGGGAGAGATCCCATGGGTCATTCCCCCCAGAGCCAGGGCCAGGTTATGGTCCTGTTTATCCACGGTGATACCGTAATCCGTCAGATATCTCACCGCCTTTTCCACCCCCAGCTTACTCATTACTTCTACCGAAGCAACATTGTAGGAGTGGACCAGCGCGTCTTTCACGGTTACTTTTTCAGGGCTGGAGGCGTAGTTATCCGGGCTGTAGCCGTTAAAATCCCGCTTTTTATTGTTTATAACCGTATCCGCTTTGATGAGCCGTTCATTAATCGCGGCTGCATAGTAAAGCGGTTTAATTGCTGACCCGGGCTGCCGGGGCGTAATAGCCATGTTTATCTGGTTTCGTTTCCAGTCGGCGCCCCCTACCATCGCCCTGATGCCTCCGGTGGCCGGATCTACGGATACCAGCGCCATATCCTTGGCGGTTATTCCCCGACTCGCAAAAGAACGGGCATTGCTGGCTATAGAATTCTCTGCCGCCACCTGCATGTTTTTATCTATAGTCGTATATATTTTCAAGCCACCGCCATACAAACGCTGCGCTCCAACCATGTCTTCCAGCTGGCTGCTCAAATATGCCATATAGTAGGGATGTTTATAGGAAGTGGTTTGAAAGGGCTTTATATTTAAATTCTGCTTCATAATATCTTTGCCCTGGGCTTCGGTCAGAATACCCTGGTCGACCAGCACATCTACCACTGTCTGCTGCCTGGCTTTCAGCCCCTCCATGTTCTTTTCGGGCGAGTAATATTCCGGTGATTGGATAATCCCCACCAGCATAGTCATCTCCGCTTTGTTTAACTGGGAAACGTTTTTCCCGAAATATGATGAGGCGGCGCAAGCCATTCCCGAGCAGCCCCGCCCCATGTAAATCTCATTGAGATACATGTTCAAAATCGCTTCTTTGGTGTACTTGTTTTCAATGGAAATCGCAATAAAGAGTTCCTTGATCTTGCGGGTATAGCTTTTTTCCTGGGTTAGAAACAGGGTCCGGGCCAGTTGCTGGGTAATGGTGCTGCCGCCCTCGGCCTTGGAACCAGCCTTCAGATCATTGTATATGGCGCGTCCGATACTTTTAGCATCAAAACCTGAGTGCTGGTAAAAGCGGCGGTCTTCCACCGCTACCACTGCTTGTTTTAAAAAATCGGGGAAATCCTCGCTGTACTTGCGCTGGTAGCCGAGTTTGCCCATTTCCGTGCCGTCGGCATAATATACTACGGTTTGGTCTTGTATCTGGTATTCCCAGGAATTAATACCGGTAAAGAACTCAGCAATTTTAGGTGTAGTCTGGGTTAATGATACTCCAATGTAAAAACAGAATATGAAGAGAATCAGAGCGCCTAAAAATACACCTATCTTAAATAATGCCTTCATTAGTCTATCCTCTCATTCAAAATCTCGACAAATCGGGGAAGTCAGATTTTCTTCCCTTAATTATATAATCTATATACGCAATAAACTCAAGATTATTATACCGCCTGCCTCGGTTTAATATATTTTCCTGGTTTAAATAACGTTAATCACTAAAAAAATTCTCATATTCTTTCAATTAGCATAAATTGAAGTTTATTCCGACAAAAATATGTTTTACAATTAGATAAATGTCTGCTTATGTCTATTTATACGTTCAATGAGCGCTTGCGCGAATTGCGTGCTAAAACGCAGTCGGGATTGAACCCACCATTGAGGAAAAAATCGGTTTATCCCCATCTATAGAGGAGGGGGTTTTAAGAGGAGTTCGATAAATCTTCCTTGAGGGTTTTTACAATACTTCCGATAAGGATTTAAGAGGAGGACCGCCGTAATGGAAAAAAAGAACCCTGACAGTCAAGTAATCGTAGTGACCTCGGGTAAAGGCGGGGTTGGCAAAACAACAACGGTAGCTAATATCAGCACCGGCCTGGCCAAACAGGGCTATAGCGTGGCAGTGATCGACCTGGATATAGGTTTAAAAAAGCTGGATTTAATTTTGGGTCTTGAAAATCGAGTTATCTATGACATTATTCAAGTGGTTGAAGGCGAATGCACACTGAAACAGGCTTTGGTAAAGGACAAGCGTTTTCCTGACCTCTATATGCTGCCCGCCGCCCAAACCCGCAATAAAGACGACATTACCGCCGAGCAGGTACAAATGGTGTGCAATGATCTTCGCGCTGATTTTGATTTTATTTTCATAGACTGCCCGGCCGGTATCGAGCAGGGCTTCCGCAACTCCATTGCCGCCGCGGATAAAGCTATTGTTATAACCAACCCTGAAGTATCAGCCGTCAGGGATGCCGATCGTATAATTGGCATCCTGGAGTCGGCCAATTTTAAAGACATTAAATTAATTGTCAATCGAATTCGCCCGGAAATGGTCCGCAGCGGTGAAATGCTGAGCATAGAGGACCTGATGGAGCATCTGTGCATTGACCTTTTGGGAGTTGTCCCGGAAGACAGCGGAGTGGTGATTTCCACTAACCGAGGCGAGCCTATCATTCTAAATGACCACTCTCTGGCGGCTAAAGCCTTTAACAATATTGTAGAGCGTATCCTGGGTGCGGAAGTGGAAATAATGCCTCTGGAACAGGATACCTTTTGGACCCGACTAAAACGTAACATCGGTTTTAAGAAGTAGGAAAGGGGGGCATAGATATGTTTGAATTATTGCGGAAACTATTTAGCGATGAAAAACCCTCCAGTCGATCTCAGGCCAATGACCGCCTGCGCGTAGTACTGACCCATGACCGGCTCGGTACCTCCTCCCAGTTGATGGAGACGCTGCAACAGGAAATTATAGCACTTATCGCCAAACATATTGAAATTGACGGCACCCCCGAGGTCCATATCATTACTGAAGGCCGCCAAGCCGCTTTGGACATCAGCATCCCTTTAAAAGGCAGGTAGATGAGTTTGGCAAAAGTAGATATCAAAGGTGTAAATAAGAGTATTGTTTTTGTCTTTTCCGACGGAACCGGAGAGGAATATGAGGCCATATTAAAGAGCAGATTTGAAAGCAACCCTCAGCTTTTTAAAGGTTCCCCGGTTTCGTTCCAGGGCAAAGGGCTGAAGTCGCTGTCTATTGAAGAGGTGGCTTCTTTACAGCGCCTGTGTCTGGATTATGGCATGATCCTGCACAATGTCCATGCGCCCGGCAGCAGTTCTATGTCTGCGGGCGATGATTTATTCATCAATCGAACTCTGCGCAGCGGGCAAAAGATGCACAGCGAGGGTTCCATGATTATCTGGGGCAATGTTCATGAAAGCTCTGAAATAACAGCGGCCAAGGATATAATCGTCCTGGGCCGTCTGGACGGAACTGCTCACGCCGGCTGTTACGGAGACACGGAGCGAATAATTTTTGCCCTGAATCTGGCCCCGAAACAGATCAGAATCGGTGATAAAATATCCCGGGCCCCGGGCGACTATGTGACGAGTTCCGTCCCCGAATTAGCATACGTTGAGGGCAACAATATCTGTATCAAGAATTACACGCCCCATTAAACCCTAGTGGGACCAAGGGCGGGGGACAGGTCTCTTGTCCCCCGTTATTACCCGTATCGGTATATTACGCCGAAAGTTCCGCGCGGATAATTCCATTGGATCGCACCGGGATGAGGGCAGACTATCCGGCAGGTGCCGCATTCCAGGCATCCTGCATCATCAAAACTGATCGCCCCGTCTTTCAGGGCATAAAGACCGGCAGGACAGGCGTATATACATGGTTTGGCCTGGCACCCCGCGCAGATCTCCTTATTCAGGGTGATATGGTGTTCTTCATCATCAACCAGGAACTTGTTTTTGGCCAGTAATTGTTGAATACCCAGGCGTTTCACAGCGAGCGCCCTCCTTTCCAGGCATCCCGGGCCAGTCCCACCCAGCCGATTTTACTGCCGGTAATTCCCTGCCGCATTTTATTTAATAGGTGCTCGGCCGGCTTATCGCCTATGGTAAATAAATCCGCCGCCAGATCTGTTACCAGTTGCGGGTAATTCTGATACAGGCGCTGGCTCTCCAAAAATTCGGGGGCGTGGCGATATGTCTCCATTACCCTTGAAACACCATTTTGCTTGAGGAACTCAATATACCCGCTCAAACCCTGCCGGGTAAAATCATTTTTATCCCTGGCTGCCAGTATGGCTTGGGCTGCCGCTTCTCCGGAGGCTATAGCCAGATCCATGCCGCGGACCATGTAACCCAGGTTTACTACAAACCCGGCCGCATCGCCCGCAACCAGTATGCCGTCTCCAAAAAGTTCCGGCTGCATATTTAATCCGGCTTCCGGAACCAGGTGAGCGGAATACTCTGCCACCTCCCCACCGGCAATTAAGGGGGCGATCTGGGGGTGGGCTTTGAAGTCCTCCAACAGTTCATTAACTTTGATCTGATGGCTCTGCAAGGCTGCTGCATTTACCACCAGCCCCAGGGAAATGCTGCTTCGGTTGGTATAGAGGAACCCTCCGCCGGGCAGTCCCGCGGTACAGCTGCCTACAAACAGGCAGGCCGCCCCCTGATCCTCTTCCAGCTGAAAACGCTGGCTGATTGTATCCGCCGGCAGCTCAAGCAATTGTTTGGCCCCGGTGGCAACCTGCTGCGGCAACAGGGTTTTACGCAATCCGGCCTTTTCGACCAGTAAGGAGTTGGCCCCATCCGCAGCCACAACCACGTCGGCATATATTGCATCATCGCCCGCACGCACCCCGACAACCCGTCCATTTTCCAGCAGGACATCATCAACCCGGATTCCACAGGCCAGTACAGCCCCCGCTTCTTCCGCCTTCCCGGCCAGCCAGGCATCAAACTCGGCGCGCAAGACGGTAAAGGAATGGATCGGAGGCTTGAGCCAGTCAGGTTCCTGACAGGTAATGGATACACTGCGGCTGCCATTTATAAAGCTTAAGATCTCTTTGGCAACGGGACGTTCCAGAGGCGCCTCTTCCCAGAATCCGGGGATAATACGGTTTAAGGCGCTGCTGTACATCCGACCGCCAAACATGTTCTTGCTGCCGGGGGTTTCCCCTCTTTCAATCAGCAGAACCTCCACCCCGGCCTGCGCCAGCACATATGCCGCTGTACTCCCTGCCGGACCAGCGCCTACGATAATAGCCCCAAATTTATCTTCCGCCATTAAGCCACCCCGTTCTATTTTTTCAGTGCCCGTTTAAGCTCCTGGGTTAGTTGAGGCAGTACCGTGTACAGGTCTCCTACAATCCCATAGTCCGAAATGCCAAATATTTCGGCATTTTCGTCCCGGTTGACCGCACAGATATAACGGGAATCGCGTATCCCGGTAACGTGTTGAATTTGCCCGGAAATCCCGATGCCAATATAGATATCGGGTTTGACTTTTTGACCCGACAGTCCTATATAGGTTTCTTCGGGGAGCCAGTGAAGTTCTTCGGCAATGGGACGGGTGCAACCCAGTTCTCCACCGATTGCTTCCGCCAATTCGCGTACCATAGCCATATCGGCTTCTTTCTCAATCCCTCGTCCTACACATACCAGCACCCTGGCTTCGGTAATGTCTTCGGATTGTCTGACCTTGGGCTTGCGTTCCAACACCTTTACCGGGCTGGGGGAAGAGGCATTCAATTCTTTTACTACCCCTTTTCTTCCCGGTATGGGGGCCGCTGCGGCAAAGGTTCGGGGTGAGATGGTCGCCATTTGGGGACGGGTGGGGCAGGTTACGGTTTGCACCGCCGCCCCTCCATAAACCAGGCGTTCCATGACCAGAACCTGGTTGGTTTCATCCAGCCTCAGGGCAGTGCACCCGCTGCACAATCCGGTGTGCAGGCTGGCTGCAATCCGGGCTGCCATTTCCTTACCGCGTGAAGTTGCCGCCACTAAAAATATGTCGGGCTTCTGCTGTTTGGCCTCCGCGACTATAACCGGAACATAGGATTCCAGAGGCTGATCAGCTGCCAGAGGCGGCAGCACCAGCACTTGATCTGCTCCACGGGTTATATATTCCTGGGCTGACCCCGCATCTTCCCAAATAAAAGCTGATACTTGGGTCCCCAATTTTTCCGCCAGTTGCACCGCGGCACTTAATAATTCAAAGGTTTGATTGCGACTCTCCGCTAAAATCCATACCCCTGCCATTGGTATCCTCCTTTTATCCGATTACTCCGGTTTTTATCAGGGCATCAACAAATTTGCTTATATCCTCGGGATCAGCCGTGAATTTCACACCGTTTCTGTTCATAGTGGATGCCAGAATACTGACGGTCTCAAGACAAGGAGCAAAACTCTCGCCCAGATCAGCAGCGGTTATGTCAGCTACAGGTTTTTTCGAAGCCGCCAGGGTATCTTTAAGCCCGGGGATTCTGGGCGTGTTAATCTCGGGCAGGACTGTAATCAACGCCGGCAGCGGCAATGCAACCACTTCAATGCCGTCGTCCAATTTGCGTTCGGCGATTAGCTGCTGACCTTCCACCGTTATCTTGCTAACGCAGGTAATACAGGGAATTCCCAGAGATTCAGCCAAACGCGGGCCAATCTGCTGGGCATATAGATCACCGGAGCCTTCGCCGCATATAATTAGATCGAATTCGATGCGATTTCGAATAGCCGAGGCTAGAATTGAAGAGGTCTGTGAGGGTTCGAGATTGTCAAAAGAGGAGTCATTAACGAAATAAGCCCGTTCCGGACCGCGGGAGAGAACATCTTTCAGGCTTTTGCGGGCTGCTGCGGTGCCAACCGTAATGGCGGTCGTACTTCCCCCGTAGCGTTCCTGCAGAATGACCGCTTCCTCAATAGCATAACGATCATACTCACTGATACGGTAGGATGCCCTATCCAGGGCCAGCTCCCGTGAGCCCGGGGCTGTCTTGATGTCCGCCTGATCGATGACCCATTTGAAACAGGTTATAATGCGGAGCATAAATCCATCTCTCCTTCCTTTTGCCTTCCTGGCCGAGATTAACTCCTGATTACAGAGTTATTGAAGCCATCTGCCTTTAATTGAAGTTTAAGGTGAAGAAATTAGTTTGTCAACAATTAATTTGTATACAAACTATTTTTTTACTCGGTGGTTCCGATGTCCTGCAGCAGCTGTTTTAAGACCTCAGCCTGCTTATCATCTAGGTTAAGTAAGGCTTTCCGGTTGGCAGTTACGATTGCCTGGGAGAGAGGTTCTTCCAATTTCCGGCCAGCTTTGGTCAATTTTACTTGCAAAGCCCTGCGGTCCTTGGGGTCGGCTAGTTTTTCAATCAAGCCCTTCTGTTCCATACGATCCAAAATACCGGTAATGGTAGAGCCGTCCAGGGCAAGCCTTTCCGCCAATTTCCGGGCCGTCTGCCCGTTTTCGTCCCATAAGCATTTTAAAACCGCATATTGGCCCGGAGTAACCCCATGCGGCGCCAATTCCGCCTTAAAAAGCTGATGGATGTTATGTTGGGCTTTGGTAAGTACGAAATTCAAACATTGTTCGAGTTCCATATCGGTAAGGCCTCCTTCGTTTATCTGCTCTGCTTCCGGTAAAAGACAAGCCGATTATTTGAATTATATGCATATATTTGCGGTCAGATTCATCATTATTAAATGATTTTATCAGCGATCTACCGTTTTTTCACTTTCATTCAGCCATTTTTTCACGGTGTTTTTGCACAAATACAAAAACATCAGGATAAGTACCATGGTAAAAACTACTTTATATAGGTTATGCATATGAAACAGATACCAGCCCAAACCGGTATAAGCGAGGGTTGCCGGTATCAGTCCCAATGTGGTTGCAGCCGTAAAACTTATAAAAGAAACCCCGCTTATAGCAGCTGCCATAGTAATCACCGCACTTGGGAAAACCGGTACCAGGTGAGCAAGAATGATCCCCCCGAAAGCCATCCCGGAGTTTATCTTCCTGGCATCATACCCCCACCATCTCAGTATCTTCTCATTGAACCAATCAGCTCCCAATTTACGGCATAACCAGTAACAGATTACCGAACCTAAAATAGCTCCCAGCAAGGATATGGCAAAACCCACTTTAACCCCAAATATTATTACGGTAGCGGCAACCAGAACCGCAAAGGGGAAGACCGGAATCGCCGCTTGAATGGTAAACAGCATCAAAGCCACCATTGGCGCCAGATAGCCAAACGACCTGATATATTCACTGATGTACTGCATCTGATAAAAATGGTGCAAAGACGAAACCTCTCGAAAAATAGTTTGCTTCTTGATGATTCATGCCAATTCACTGAGCGCTTGCGCGAATTGCGCGCCAAAACGCGGGCGCTATAGCGCCTTCCTTTCGCGTTTTGTGTGCATCGCGCCGCGAGCGTTTTATCAAACGCCTCCTCAGTCGGGGATTAAACCCTTCTCTGAGGAAAAATATAATTTATCCCTCGCTTATAGATGCAGGGTCTTACAAAGCGTTTGATAAAATCAACAGTCATCATGCCTCTTTAGATGATATTATGATTTCTACAATTCAGCAAGCATAGTCTTTCAGTACCTTGGCTTAAGCAGCCGAATCACCTATCACCTTACAAGACGGATACCGCCCTAGCAAGCGCTTGAATTAAGCGTATATTCTCCGATCTGGTTCGCACCGCGATCCTGAAAAAATAAGGTCCCATCCCCTCGAAAGAGGTGCAATCCCTGATCAGCAGGCGGGAACGCAACAGGATTTCCTGCCATTGCGCAGCAGGAATACCAGTTTGAGAGGTATCAACCAGAAGGAAATTAGCCGTAGGCATGAAAGGTTTTAAACCCGGCAGCCGCTTTATTTCTTCATATAGGTATTGCCGTTCCCCCCTCACCAATTCCTGCAAACGAGTATGGTAATCCTCGGCCTTGAGGGCTGCCGCTCCAGCCGCCTGGGCTAAAATATTTACCGCCCAGGGCTCCCTTAGGGTATTCATTTGCTCAATTAAATCCGGGGGGCCGATCCCATATCCGATCCGGAGGCCCGGTAACGAGTATACTTTGGTTAGGGATTTAATTATGAGTAAGTTTTTATAATCAAATACATTATTTACAGCCGAATAGTCTGAGCCGTCTTCCACAAAATCCAAATAGGCCTCATCCACAACTATAAAACAATTATTAGCTCTACCCGCCTCCAAAATTTCCCGCAATTCAACCGGCTTCAATAACGTTCCCGTAGGGTTATTCGGATTACAAATAAAGGCCAGGTCCGCCTCCCTGATTGATTGGCACATTTGGTCAACCGGGAAAATAAACCGGGATGCTTCAGGCTGTAATTGAATGTATTGCAATTTGCCCCCGATGGAGTTTACCGCATATCCATATTCTGAAAAAGTAGGAATGGGCATCAAGGCAATACCCGGATTTATCATCCTGACAATAAGATAAATAAGTTCAGCGGCCCCGTTGCCGGCCAGGATATTCTCACTTCCAACTCCCGCCTGTGATGCGGCTGCCTGCCGAAAAACTTTACAGTCAGGATCCGGATAATACGCAATTGTGCCCAGTGAGTTTTTGACAGCCTGCATTACCGCTTCAGGTACTCCCAAGGGGCTGACGCTGGCACTGAAATCGAGAATTTCTTCCGCCTTCAAGTTATTTTGCTGAGCTGCTTCATAGATATTGCCTCCATGGATTCTTGGCTTGAACAAGATTATCACCTCAAATACTATGTATGTAACCGGAAGGTAATGCTCCCTGCCAGCCACAGTAAAAGAAAGATGTTTTCAGCCACTTCATTTAAGGCGCCATAAACATCACCAGTTAGTCCGCCTAGCTTGCGTGCGGCCCAGACAGCAATTAGAAGAGATAGAACAACAGCCGTTAAGGCTATCAACATACCTGCTGCTCCTGTGGTCAGCCAAATAATTAATAAAGCCAGGAGACTGCCGAGGGCAATATTAATAATCCTTTTGTCCGCCGTAAACCCTTGCCCCAGGCCGTCCTTACGAGCATAAGGGAAAAAATGCAGGGCCATCGTCATAACCCAGCGGCCGGTTACAGCCTGGCCCACGAGTAAGGCGGGCAATATCGCTCCCGGCAATTCCACCAAAATACTGTAACGCAGCATGACGTTGAGGATACCCGCCATCACCCCCATGGAACCTACCCGGCTGTCACGCATTATTTCAAGACTGCGCTCCCGGGAACGCCCGCTGAAAAGGCCGTCACAAGTATCCATCAAGCCGTCGAAATGTATACCTCCGGTTATGAATAGCGGCAAGGCCACGAGCAAAACCCCCATAACCGACCTGGGTAAATATGCTCCCGCAACGAGGTATAATCCTGCCGTTAATGCTCCTATGATTCCGCCCACAACCGGGAAAAATATTATTGAGCGGCTAAGCGTACGGGGATCATCAGAGGTATTTAAGGGGACCGGAATCCTGGTAAGAAAGCCCAAAGCTGCCAGAAACGCCTGCAAATTTTCACCGCCTTACAGACAAAAAATTTTATATATGGATGAACCTAACAACACCGCCAGTATTCCGGTAAACAGCACAAACCTGATGGTTTGCCTAATGTGGTCACAGCCCAGGGCACTACCTGTGGCAACTCCCATAAGCGGACGCAAGGAAGGAATTCCTCCATAATAATTGAGCCCCCCTAAAGATACTCCCAGTGCGCCTGCCACCCCGGCTTCCGGAATACCGCTATTGGGGCTGGGATGTTTGCCGCTGTCCCGCCAAATACTTACCGCGGCGTTAACCGGCCGGCTCCTGAGAATTGCAGCCGTGATAACGATTAAGACCCCGGCAATACGGGCGGGTATATAGTTAGCCAGATCGTCCAAGCGGGCTGAAGCCCAGCCAAAATAAAGATAACTGCTATTTCGATATCCGACCATCGAGTCCAAAGTGTTTATCGCTCTATAAGCCATAGCCCCTGGAGCCCCGCCCAGAAAAGCAAAAAATATAGGCGCTACCACCGCATCGACGATATTTTCGGCCATGGTTTCCACTGTAGCCCTGACCATTTCAGGCTCGTTCATAGCCTCTGTGTCCCTGCCCACAATCCCGTCTACCACTGTTCGAGCTTGTTCCGGCTCACCCTTGGACAAATATTGGTATACGTCATTTCCCACATCCATCAGGCCCCGGACGGAAATAGTAGTAGAAATAAACCAGGCTGATACAATCAAACCCAGATTAACATGAATCCTAGCCGCCAGCCAGCACAGGCCGAACATTATGACATATACCGTCCCCGGTATTACCAAAGCGAGAATACAGCCGGCCACTCGCTCACTGCCGGGGGAGCTGGTGAAGCGGCGCAGAACTCTTTCCAACCTGGTAACAGCCCCGCCTATTATTTTGACCGGATGCGGTATGACGGCCGGATCACCGACCACCATATCCATTAATAAAGCCAAGGGCACAACCAGCCACAACATTTGCCTACCTGCCTCTTAATGCCTTTAATTCAATGGGAATCCCGGCAATAGTGACATAGGCCTCATCCGCATAAGCAGCTAGCTTTTGATTGGCACGTCCAATGATATCCCGGTATAACCGGGATAAGGGATCGCCGGGAACTATACCCCATCCCACCTCATTGGAAACAATAATAATATGCGCTGCCGCTTTGTAACTTACCTGGGCCAGTTCAGAAATCTTGGCCAATATCTGTTCTTCGTCCGTTTCCATATCAGGTTGCAGCATTAAATTGCTCACCAGCAGGGTCAAACAATCCAAAAGGAAAACACGGCCTGGCTCATCCGTTTCCTTTATAATTTGAGCGGGATTAAAGGCTTCTTCTATGGTCTGCCAATCAACTGGACGGCGCGCCCGGTGGCGGGCCACCCTGGCGTGCATCTCATCATCACCGGGAACACAGGTAGCAATATAGGTCACCTTGCCCAATTCAGCCGCCATCTTTTCGGCAAAAAGGCTCTTGCCGCTTCTGGCCGCACCGGTTATAAAAACCAGTTTACCTCGGGATGACATTGCCCTCATCTCCCTCCAGGGCTTGAATTGCTTCCCATTCGCTATTAGTTTTAGACCGCGATTGCCAAATTCTGTTCTGAGCATTTTTTCCCCTCTTTCAATTATGCCGGTATTCCCTGCATCAACTAATCCATAATCACTCCTGCTTCCTCAAATGTGGCCATTTCACTTATAATCCTGGTGGCCGCTTCAATCAGGTTAAAAGCCAGAGCGGCTCCGGTCCCCTCGCCGAGACGCATCCGCATTTTTAACATTGGCTCCAAGCCGATAGCTTCCAGCACTATTTTATGGCCTGGTTCTTCCGACAGATGTGAAGCTATTATATAATCTTTAACCTGAGAAGTTAATTTACAGGCAATAAGGGCGGAAACTCCAGAGATGAAGCCGTCAATTACTACCGGCACCTTGCGGGCGGCAGAGCCCAGAATTATGCCGGTCATTCCAGCTATTTCGAGTCCTCCTACTTTCGCTAACACATCCAAGGGATCAGCCGGGTTGGGTTTATTTACTATGAGAGCAGTTTCAACGGCCTTAATTTTTCTTTGCACTCCCTCATCATCAAGACCGGTACCCCGACCAATGATTACGGGCAAGGCTGCTCCGGTATATACTGCCAGAATCGCACTGCTCGGGGTTGTATTGCCTATGCCCATTTCGCCCGTAGCCAATAAGTCCGCACCCTGATCTATTTCACCTTCAGCTACTTCCACCCCTATGTTGATCGCCTGAATAGCCTCCTCCCTGGACATCGCCGGGCCTTTGGTCATATTGGCTGTACCCAGTCTCACTTTACGGGAGATAAGCTCAAGCCCGCTTAAGGTTGGATCAGCCACCCCCACATCCACAACTTTTACCCGGGCCCCGGCCCAACGGGCCAATACATTGATACCCGCCCCTCCGTTCAAAAAATTGTATACCATTTGAGGAGTAACCGATGGCGGGGCAACGCTCACGCCCTCCTCTACCACGCCGTGATCTCCAGCCATAACGATTACGGTTTTGTTTGTCACCTGAGGTATGCAATCGCCGGTGATGCCAGCCAACTGTACCACCAGATCCTCCAGCACTCCCAGGCTTCCCGGAGGCTTAGTCAAGTTATTCAGCCTGGCCAATGCCTTTTGCATTGCCTCACTATTCAGAGGTTCTATTTTTTGTATCAATTGCTCCATATACACCCTTTTTCTCCTCCAATGCTTCGACTCCCTTATGCTTACCACCAAATATAATGGCTTCAACTTTTTTCCAGAAAGTTGAAGCCATCCCTCTCATCAGCCTGGCACTCCCCTTTCCTGCGAAGGTTTATGTGCGGCATACGGTTAGGTTTCCTGACTCGCGGCTCTTGACCCGTTTCCGCCTTCCCAGGCTTATACCCAGTGGCAATTGGAAAAGGACTCCCCGCTTACAGTGGCGCGACCGTCCAGGTTTCTCACCTGGTTCCCTCAAACTTTGCGGTAAAGCAAAGATCCCGCTGCCCTCTATATTCTAATTAGGTATCTCAATTTTAAATCCCAGCTATTTTGCTTTTGGTAATTATACCTATATTGTAAAATCAAATATAGCTTGATTGATAATATATATTCTAGGGGATTTGATATGAATTTAAAACCAAAACCTGACCATTATTTTATACGGCAGCCCTTTATATATCTAAATCCGGCATTTAAATTCCGCTCAACCGTTCTATATAATGTTTCCCTATAATTATTTTGGGATATAATGGTATCAGGAATGAATAAACTGGAGGTTTGTATGAAAAGACTGGTGAACTACTTCTTTGAAGGATTGCTTTTTATGGTTCCGATCGCACTTACTCTTTATATTTTCTATGTCTTATTTATTAAAATTGACGGTCTTTTAAAAATTCCGTTGCCCGGGCTGGGGATTATCCCCGGGGTAGGTTTCGTTGCCACTATTCTGCTGATAACCGTGGTAGGGTTTCTGGTTTCCAACTTCCTGACCAAAAAGCTGTTCATCTACGTTGACCGCCTCCTCAACCGGCTGCCGCTGGTTAAACTGCTGTACGGCTCGGTTAAGGACCTGCTCAATGCCTTTGTCGGGGATAAAAAAAGCTTCAACCAGCCGGTACTGGTAAAGCTGTCGGACGAAAGCCATGCCCATGTGATGGGCTTTATCACCAGTGATTCATTGCGTAATTTCGGCCTGGATGAATATGTCGCCGTATATGTGCCGCAGTCCTATAATTTTGCCGGTCAGCTCCTGGTCTTTCCGCGTGAGCAAGTACGCCCGCTCGATGCCAACAGCGCAGATATGATGACCTTCATTGTCTCCGGCGGAGTAGCCAGTAATTAGCAATTATCAAACGCCTCCTCGACTTAGGAGGCGTTTGATAAAATGCCCGCATTTTGGCGCGCAATTCGTGCCAGCGCTCATTGAATTAATAACCGCGGCTTTCGCATAACTTGCAGGTAAAATCCGTAAACTATAAATAAAAAGGAGGTTTACAGATGAGCCGGATTTACGGAAGCCAGGGTATTGGCTGCAATGTCAGCAGCTGCGCCCATTTCAAAAATAATCTATGCACTCTGAACAGCATCCAAGTCGGATTTCAAAATAACGTGTCCAGCGGTCTTTCCGAGGAGGAGACCCAGTGTCTGAGCTACAAGCGCCGCGATGTTCAAGGTGAGGATCGGGCCGAACATATAGAACGTTTTGATCTCCATCATTAAGTTAAAAGGCAAGTGATGCAAACAAAGGGACAACGGAGACGGTATCACAAAATATTACATTTTCGCAGCGGGGTGTTTCAACACCCCGCTTATGTCGTATTACTTGCTTAGACAGATTTCATTGAGAGCGATACTTTGCCTCTCTCCCGGTCAACTGCCAGAACCCGGACCGACACCACGTCGCCTATGGATACTATTTCCATGGGATGCTTTATATACCGTTCCGCCATCTCCGACCGGTGAACCAGCCCATCATTTTTCACCCCTATATCTACAAAGGCTCCGAAATCGACGACATTTCTCACTGTACCAGTCAAGACCATACCTTCATGAAGATCCTCAAGACCCATGACATCGGTTCGAAAGACAAGTGGGGGCAGCTCTTCGCGCGGGTCCCGGTGCGGTTTAAGCAGGCAATCGATCACATCCTTAAGGGTGACTTCTCCCACCCCCAGATTCCGTGACAATTCCGCCAGGTTCAAAGCTGACAATTTTTCTTTAAGGGAAGGATGTCCGATCTCAGCCAGGTCCGCCTGCCCCAATGCCAGTATCTGCAGGGCCAAATCATATGATTCCGGATGGATGGCGGTGTCATCCAGAGGATTGCCCGCTCCCCGGATCCGCAGGAATCCCGCCGATTGCTCAAATGACTTGGGACCCAGTTTGGCTACTTTTAAAAGTTCACGCCGGCTTTTAAATTTACCGTTGGTATTCCGGTAGGACACAATGTTGTTGGCAACGGAAGAGGAAAGCCCTGATACATAGGTCAGGAGTGAAGCGGAAGCCGTATTTAGTTCCACTCCCACTTTATTTACGGCTGATTCCACTACCGCCGTGAGGTTCTCATCCAATTTACGTGGAGAAAGATCATGCTGATACTGCCCCACTCCAATTGCCTTCGGTTCTATTTTTACCAGCTCTGCTAGCGGGTCCTGCACCCGGCGGGCAATAGAAACGGCGCTGCGCTCGGAAACGTCGAGGCCAGGAAATTCCTGGGCGGCCAGCTTGGAAGCTGAGTAAACACTGGCGCCGGCTTCACTTACAATCGTATAGGGAATGTTGAGGTTATGGTTTTTAATCATAGCCGCCGCAAATTGCTCGGTTTCCCGGGAAGCAGTGCCGTTGCCGATGGCAATCGAGGTTACCCCGTATTTTTCGATCCGATCAACCAGGACAGCTTCAGCCTCGGCAATTTTTCGCTGAGGAGGAGTGGGATAGACAACCCCCACCTCCAGCATTTTCCCGGTATCATCCACCACCGTCCATTTACAGCCGGTACGGTAGGCCGGGTCCAGGCCAAGTATGATCTGTCCCTTTACCGGAGGCTGGAGCAAAAGGCTGCTGAGGTTCCGGGCAAAGATATTTATAGCATGTTCTTCCGCCAGTTCGCTCAACTCGTTCCTGATATCCCGTTCAATCGAAGGTTTAATCAGCCTGGCATAACTGTCCTGAATCGCTGCCGTAACATATTCGGCCGCAGCCCCTGGTTTGACCCTTGGTCTGACCAGGAAATTCAGGATCTTTTCCGGTTCTATGGGAATTGCAACCTTTAGAATTTCCTCCCGCTCGCCCCGGTTGACGGCCAATATACGATGAGGCGGGATTTTGCTCACCGGCTCCTGATAGTCATAATACATGCGGTAAGGGGATTCCATTGCTGTATCTTTAGCGGTGACGCTTATTATCCCATGGCGGCGGGTGTATTGCCTTATCCATCCCCGGGCGGCCGCATCCTCAGACACTTGTTCAGCAATAATGTCCATGGCTCCCTTCAAAGCGGCCGCGGCATCGGGAATCTGGTCCGAAACATATTGCCCGGCTTCCTGTTCCGGGTTTCCCTCCGCCGGGCACGCCAACAGGTATTCGGCCAGCGGCTGGAGGCCGCGCTCACGGGCAGTCGATGCCCGGGTTTTGCGTTTCTGCCGGAAGGGCAGATAAATATCATCCAGCTCTACCAGTTTGGAGGCCTGGTTGATCTGTTGAACCAGCTCATCGGTCAGCTTGCCCTGCTCGTCGATTAAGCGGATGACTTCTTCCTTGCGCTGGTTCAGCGACCGGTAATACTTGAGCCGTTCTTCAACCAGACGGATTTGGGTCTCATCCAGCCCGCCGGTCGCCTCCTTGCGGTAACGGGCGATAAACGGCACGGTGTTGCCGTCATCCAACAACTGAACGGCGGCATTAATCTTGGAAATGGGAATTTTGGTTTCGACGGATATCTGGTTAATGGTTTCCTCCACGAATATGTCCCCCTTGTTCGAGGTTTTCTAAAAATATTATGTAACCTGACTGCAGCTTTTACGATTCATGTATCCGCTATTCCACCATAAAAATGGGATAGGACTGTAGTGAGGAACAATTGGAGAATAAATGCGCCCTCTGGACCGCTAGTCAAGCTATTTTTAATTTCCAGGATGCGCTCCCGGCTAAATTTCGGCAATTAAAGCTTTAAAGCCGGGCAGGGCTTTTTCAATGGTTTTATAGGCAACACAGTAAGCAATGCGGGCAAATCCCGGGCAGCCAAAGGAGGTACCGGGAACAATCAGTATATTCTTGGCCTTGGCCAGGCGGCAGAATTCAATATCATCCTCGATCGGGGTTTTAATAAATAAATAAAAGGCACCCTGAGGCTTGATACATTGATACCCGTAGGAGACCAGCCCGTTATATAAAAGCTCACGATTACGATTATAGGCCTCAATATCTGCCTTCGCCTCCAGGCATCTGGCAATAACCCGCTGGAACAGCGAAGGAGAATTGACGAAGCCCAGAATACGGGTGGCAATATTCGCTGCCGCCGTAATGTTCTCGAAGTCGGCAGCCTGATCCGGTATTACCAGATAACCTATCCTTTCCCCGGGCAGGGAAAGGGATTTGCTGAAAGAATAGCCGATGATGGTATTGTTATAATATTTGGTCAGATACGGAACTTCAGTATTATCATAAGCCAGTTCCCGGTAGGGCTCATCCGAGACCAGGTAAATATCGGTTCCATATTGCTTTTGTTTCTCCCGCATAATTTCAGCAAGTTTGATGATAGTCGCCTCGGAATAGACAACCCCGGTGGGATTATTGGGTGAATTTACAATAACTGCTTTGGTCCGGGGAGTTATTTGGGCTTTAAATTCGTCTATATTGGGTTGAAAATCGGTGGTGTTCGCCGCCACCACCACCAGCCGTCCTTGATAATTAGCCACATAATTGCGATATTCGCCAAAGAAGGGGGCAAAAGCAATGACTTCATCTTCGGGGTTGAGCAGGGTTTTGAAAATAACATTTAAACCCCCGGCGGCCCCGACTGTCATCAATATATTATTTAAGGTAAAGGCAGTGCCAAATCTCTGGTTAATTGATTGGGCAATGGCGGCTCTTACGTCTTCATAGCCGGAGTTGTTCATGTAGCCATGAATACTTATGGCTTCTTCTTCATTTAAGATATCCGTAATAGCTTGTTTAACTTCAGCTGGCGGTTCTACGCTGGGGTTTCCCAGGCTGAAATCAAAAACATTTTCGGCTCCGTGAATTGCGGCCAGCCTTTTGCCTTCCTCAAACATAGCCCGAATTACGGAACTGTTTTCTACTTGTTCTTGCATCTGTTTCGCTATCATAATGTTCAACCTCTCTTATATTAGTTTTTTAGGCTCAGACTGCCGCAGTTTGAAGCCGGTTCTTCAATAAACCCCACTCATCAAGTATGATAGTATGCCGCCGTCCTGCGCCTCTTGGATTGTCCAGCCATTACATATTAATATATTATAAAAAGTCTTCGGAGTGAAGCAAGCAGATGCACAGCATCGCAATAAGACCAGGAAATCCCCATACTTTCTTCCCTCATTGAGTAAAGATTAGCCGGCATTTTTTAAGCCAGAGAAAATGTCCGCGGGAATTCCTGGTTAAAAATTCCTGGGCGCAAGCAGGAATTTCTATGCCGCATCCCGAATTAGCCATAGCATTCCAAAATAAAGGATTTATAATATGTTCAAACACCGACTTTTCGAGGTAGACATACTTAGAGGCCTTACTTTTTTAGCTATAGTCATGCAGCATACCTTAGCCAGCTTTATCTATAACCCGCAGCTTACCATGGGTCCCGCGCTGGTATCCGCCTTCCTGTTGGTGACCATCCGCTACGCGGTGCCGATGTTCATTTTCATCACCGGTCTGGTATTGTTTTACAATCATAGCGACGAGGGTTTCCGATACCCGGAATTTATAAAGAAACGGTTCATCCAGATTTTTATTCCCTATGCCGTATGGACGGTAATATATTATTTTTGGCCCGGCGGCAGAGCGGGCGGGGACATTTACAAAATCCTGGCTGACATAGGCAAATTGATGCTTAATGGTGATGCTTGTTATCATTTGTGGTTTATGGTTGCCATCATGCAATTCTACCTGCTGTTTCCCTTTTTCCGCTGGATGGTATTAAAACTGAGAAACCAGGCTGCTTTAACTTTAAGCCTATTGCTTTTGCTCTATCTGGCCCTGATGTGGTTTAACACCTATCAGGCCCCGGCGCTCTACGAACAAATTCATGCACCCTGGCTGAAAACCCTGCTGGAATACCGGGACCGACTTTTCCTAACCTGGTTTTTCTATTTCGTACTGGGTGGTTATGCCGGCCTCTATGCCCGAAATTTGCGCAATATCCTGGCCTCTCTGCAAAGAGTCAATCTTTACGTCTTCCTGCTCTCATTTGTACTGGTTCTGGGGGCGGTTGTAAAAACCGGCAGGACTGATCCTGCCGGCCACTATACGATGAATTTTTTATTTACTCTGCCATTAACCCCGGCCATGGTAGTATATTTGGTTTCATCGCTTATAACCATATATTATCTGTCTCTGACCTTTTTCATGAAAAATCAGCTTCTAAACCGAGTGTTAAAAACCTATGGCCGCTACTCCTATGGCTGTTATTTTGTGCATGCCATGGTGCTCTACTATGCCAACACTTTCATAACTGCTTATTTACCGTCAGCTAGCCCGGTATTGCAGCTGGGACTGGTGTTTACAGTCTGCGCGGTTATCAGTTTGCTGGCATGTTACCTGATGAGCCGCTTGCCTATTCCCCTTGCTAATGTGCTGGTGGGCAAAATATCTAATTAAACCTGGCCGCGTTTATTCAGCGGAACGTATTCCCGGCGCGGGGCCACGCTTTTGTAAGCCGGCCGAATAATTTTCCCCGCGTTTACAAGCTCTTCTATGCGGTGAGCGCTCCATCCCACAATCCTGGCAATGGCAAATAAAGGTGTAAATAATTCCGGGGGGATATTCAGCATCTTATAGACAAACCCCGAATAATAGTCTACATTTACGCTTACCCCTTTGTAGATTTTGCGTACTTTGGCAATGGTCTGCGGCGCCAGAATCTCCACCCGGGCATAGAGGTCGAATTCCTTTTCCATGCCTTTTTCCCGGGCCAGCAAGGCAGCCGCTTTTCTTAATATGAGAGCCCGGGGATCAGATACTGAGTACACCGCATGACCCAGTCCATATATGAGTCCGGTTCGGTCAAAGGCTTCACCGTTGAGCAGTTTTATCAAATACTGTTCAATCTCTTCCTCATCATCCCAATTCTTGACCTGCCGCTGCATATCTTCAAACATCTGTACTACTTTGGCGTTGGCGCCCCCGTGCCGGGGGCCTTTCAGCGACCCCAGAGCCGCTGCCATGGTGGAGTAGGTATCGGTGCCGGAAGATGTTACCACATGGGTTACAAATGATGAGTTGTTGCCGCCGCCATGCTCAGCATGAAGCACCAGGGCCAGATCGAGCAATCTGGCTTCAAGTTCGGTAAATTTGCTGTCCGGCCGCAGCATGTGCAGTATATTTTCGGATATGCTCATTTCCGGGCGGGAGCTATGGATGTAAAGACTGTTGCGGCCATGGTAATGGGAGTAAGCCTGATAACCATAAACCGCCAGGGCAGGAAAACAGGCAATCAATTGCAGACATTGCCTTAAAACGTTTTCAATGGAAGTATCGTCAGCCTGGTCGTCATAACTGTACAGAGACAATACACTGCGGGATATTACGTTCATCATATCCCGGCTGGGGGCTTTGAAAATTATGTCGCGCACAAAGTCTCCCGGCAGGTTCTGATTGTCGGCCAAAATCTGCCGCAAGTCTTCCAGCTCGTGCTGCTGCGGAAGCCTCCCGAACAGCAGCAGAAAGCAGGTTTCTTCAAAACCGAAACGCCCCTCGGCCCAGAAACCATTAACCAGATCGTTGATGTCTATGCCCCGGTACATCAGCCGGCCCGGGACAGGAATCATCTCGTTTTCATCAATTATGTATGAGTGTACCTCGCCGATCTCGGTTAAACCGACCAGAACCCCGATTCCTCCAATATCACGGAGCCCGCTTTTAACAATATATTTATTGTAGAATTCAGGATCTATGCAGCTGCACTTTTGGGCCATGGCAGCTAAATTAACCAGCCTGTCCGCCTGTAATTTATCAAAATTTGAATACTTCATAATAAACTCCTTTTTTTGACCTTACTTTACATAATCTATTTTTAATGGTACCAGATATAGGCACTAAATAAAATAGCTGGAGAAGACTACCAGCCACCCTATGGCAGTCTTTTCCAGCTTTAGCGTTATGATTAATTAACAATGATAATCGCAAGAATTGTATCCGGCCTAAGCTAAGCTCAATTTATTTCCCAACCTTGATTACCGGCCCACCGGCACTTGATTTTTAAGGAATTGGGGCACCTTGATCGACTTAAGCACAAATCCTATGCATATTATCAAGCGGACGATAGAAAGCAGCAGCATACCGACCAAAACGAAAGGTAAAATACATATAGTCAACCCTGCCATCCCAATTGCCTTAATGACTTTTAAGAATACCTTCAACATAATCGTAACCTCCTTTTTAGATTGCCTGCAATCACTGACAACCCGGCATCAAATCCGACCCATTTTATAACCTGGATCTTAGGGGGGGAGCAACTTTAATGCTCCAATTTTTATCCGGCTCATTCCTAAAGTTGGCGATCATCTTGAGATCATTAACTGGAGAATAGCCTAACAGCGCCGTAGCCAGTTCCATAGTTCCTATTACCCCGCATAAAGTCCCCCAACCGCCGGTTATTAATTGAGAGCCCGAGAGCAGGAATAGGCCCAGGCTGATCGCTAAACGGATTTTAACTCCATTTTTAGTTAACATAATACCACCTCCTTTTATTAAACGCCCCAACCCTCGATATACTTACCTGGAAATGTTTTTCCGAACCATGATCAAATCATTGAATGCGTCTTTAATCTCCTCTATAGGGAATAACATGGACATGGTCAGGTACAATTCGGAAACACTGTGGTCAATCGTGCTTTCAATCTCAGTGATGGTCATTCTGCCTTTAGAAGCCAGGTTAACGATAAAATCCATCTGTTTTAAAAAGTTCTCCGATAATCTTATATAAAATGGCCGCATTTCTTGAACCATCTCTTCTGATACGGGTGGCTCGATGATAGGACCCCCATTATTGTAGAAATAGGTTAACAGATGATTTAAATTAATATTGGCAAGTTTCTCTATTTCATCTTTCCCGTCCAATTGCCTGAGGGCCAAGGCCTTATAATGACTTTTGGCATTTCCCTGGTTTAACCGCTCTAATTCAAGATAAATCTCACCAATATGATATTGGATCCTGACCCCCAATGAATAAACCTGATCTACACTGCGGGGACATGGTTCGAGGTCGGCTAACACATTGTCGGAGAAAATCTTCTTTTTACGGTTGCGTCTGGCTTTAGTAGATTTTGCTGTCTGTGGAATATACAAATCATCATTCCATGCTTTTTCTCTTGCGTCATTCATTAGAATCATCCTTCCTTTTGCAGTACAATTGTTTTTGTATTAGCAGCCTCGTTTTCAGATTCGAAGTTGACCCATCCAAGGGATTATGTTCTTCATTGAGATCTGCCTTTTTTCCTGGCTTGACCATATATAAAGCAATTTATGTGCCAATTCTCCCATTTTGAATAAAAAATTTTCAGAAATAAAAAAAAAGCCCGCAATCGGGCGTTTTAAAGTATCTCAAAGATTTTAGGTCTGGGACCTAAATTAGAACGCTGTATCAAAAGTGTAATGCACTGTAATATGTGCAAGAGAGTGTAACATTAATACAGCTCTTTAATTATTGATATTATAATTTTTCATTTTGCGGTATAACGTATTACGCGATATATTTAAATCGACTGCGGCTCGGCTGACATTACCGCCGTTTATTTCAAGGGCCCGGATTATCCTATCTTTCTCCTGTTCAATCGCATATAACCTTCGCGCATTGCGGTTGGCCGGTATCCCTAAGCCATTGCCGCTCCGTTCCCACCTCTCCCGGGAATGCCCCACTGCCTCATTGACAATTTCACGGGGCAGACAATCTATGGTTATCCTGCCATCCTCAGCCAGCAGCAGAATCCTCTCCACCGCATTCTGCAATTCGCGGATATTTCCCGGCCAGTCGTAGGCTTCCAGGCATTTAATGACGGCGTTATCTACTTCAACAATGCTCTTATTAAATCGCGGCGACATTTCCTTAACAAAATGGTTGAATAAGAGTTTTATATCGTCGCGCCTTTCTTTTAATGCAGGTATGACAATCTGCACCACATTGAGCCGGTAGTACAGATCGGCCCGGAACCTCCCCTGTTCGACCAAATCCATTAGGTTTTGGTTGGAAGCGGCAATGATCCTTACATCCACATTTATCAGGGAATCACCGCCCAGCCTCAGAATAGCCTTCTCCTGGATGGCGCGCAGCAGCAATGCCTGCTGCTCCAGCGGCATATCCCCAATCTCATCCAAGAACAAGGTACCTTTGTTGGCAAGCTCAAATTTACCTGGTCTGCCTCCGCGTCTGGCCCCGGTAAAAGCTCCTTCTACATAGCCGAACAGCTCACTGCCTACCAGTTCGCGGGGCAGGGCAGCGCAATTAATCGCAACAAAAGGACCATTTTTGCGCAGACTGCCATTATGAATGGCCTGGGCGAATACCTCTTTGCCGGTGCCGCTGGCTGCCTGCAGCAATACGGTAGAATTGTTGGCCCCGGCCATCATAGCCAGCTTGATTGACTTTTTCAATTGTCGGTCTTCACCTATGATGGAGTCAAACGTAAAACTGGCTTGAGCACCGCTGAAAGTGTTTACCAAGTCCTGCACCTGGGCTATCTCCCTAAGGATGATGGTGGCCCCGATAAGCTGATTATTTTCATTGTATCTGGGTTTGCCTGAGGCAGCCGCATGTATTTTGCCTCGATAGCCGTCCAGTAAAATCTCGCGGTCATGAAAGACTTCCCCGGTCTGCAAGAGGATCATGGTTTTAGGAGCCTTGCCGCTGAATAAATCAACAATATGGACACCTATTAGTCTTTCGTCGGCATAGCCGATAATTTTTTGGGCGGCGGGATTAAATTGCGTTACCCTGCCTTCTTTGTCGACCACCAGCACACCGTCAGACATAGAATCAAAAACATCGGTCAATTCATTATGAACGTTTCTTAATGCCTGCTGCTCCAGCCGCAGTTCCTTCTCCTGGTAAAGGTGGCAGTTTTGCACCTTGTTCAAGCCGTTATAAATCGATACTGCCATTTGATAACAGGAATTATAACCGCAAGCCGCACAATTTCTAAAGTCCTTCTCCTCAAGCTTATGCATGTCCTTATAGATATTTTGGAGTTCCTCGTTATTAGGTATATTAAGTTTGCTTAAATATGACAAATCCTTGTAAGTGCGATGCTTAAAATGCTGGTTATTGATTATTTCATTTAAAAAGCTATCCAGGCGTTCATTGCTGGCCTTATCCCTGACAGCCTGTTCCGCTCGAGTTGCTACGGCATATTCTATTTCTCCGATTAATTTTTTGTTAATACACCCAACCCCGGTATTACAACCCTGTTGACAACTTAGAACGTCAGCAATCAATGGAATATGGGCATTGCCCTCTTTAATCGATTTCTCCAGGTTGCGCAGGTATCCAAATACAATCGAGCCTTCTATACTGGTAATGGAACTGGCGGGAGTATCGGGATAGTGGTAAAGATATGACTCCTTCAGTCCGCCGGGGGTGGAAAAATTAGTGGCAATTCCCGCTGGTACACTATTGTCAAACTCACTATCCGGCAGTATATCCAGTTCAATATTCTTATCCCGCAGAATCTTCTGCAACGAAGTGAAGATCACATTGTACTTAATAATCTGCTGGCATTGTATCTCTCTCCTCTTTTCCAGACAGGGGGAGAAAAATACCACTTCTGCCTCAGGATGCAAAGTTTTAACATAAACCGCCAGGTTCTGAACCGGGCTCCCAAAAGGAGCCAGGTGTTCTATTAAAGCAGGATGATTCAATTGAACATATTTGACGATAGCCGGGCATGGGGTAGCAATCAGCGGAATTTTGGCACTGCCGTCTTTTATTGCCTGATGATACAGGGCTACCGTAATTTCAGCACCCAGTGACACATCATATACATGCTTTATACCCAATTGTTTTAAACCTGTAATTAATTTTTTCAAATTAAAATTACTTTGAGCCGAAGGTGCTATTAGCGCAATTATCTCCTTCTGCGGTAGGTCGGCCACCAATTGAGGTGAATCGTCGATGGCAAAGCGGGCACTTTTGGCAACGTTTCCCCCATGACTTTTCAGGCAGGCTTCAATGCACCGGCCGCAGCCAATACACAAATTGTTATGGAACTTAACCACATCACCACTACCATCACTGCATATTTTAATAGGGCACACCGCTATGCACTGATGACAATTAGTGCAGTTTTCTTCATTTATACCTATTATTTCGATAAAATCATCCATGCTGTCACCGCCTTTTACTATTAACCTGCTATTTATTCTACTGTTAAATGCATGTCTCATTTGTCTATAGTTTGATATATTCACTCCTGATTATATAGCAATTGCATACCTAAAACTACTGTAAATTATAGTATTTTCGGACTGTTATGCTTAGATACACCGGCTGCCCAAGGCTAATATACTGTTTTTTGAAGTATAACCATATCTCTAGTATAAATAAAATTTATCGAATAATGTCGATAAATCCCTGGAAATTCACTTGGCGGGGTGAATTGTTAATAGTCAGGCTCACCCGGTAGTGATAGAATAATCAAGGAATTAATCATCCGCATATAGAGTAAAAACATGCTCCGGTAAATTTCAGATACCAGTATAGTTCTAACCAAAATTGATTTTGATACCTTATAGAAAGAGAACATCTTGAACCAGCGATGAACTTTTCAACTATATACGAACCTTAGGCCAGATTTCAATGATCTTAAACCGAGCTGTCAGGTGACAGTTCGGCTCTGGTTTAAAGTAATATAATTGGTAATATTATTAGCGGGAAACCAATTGAATCTAAGCGAGCTAAATATCCAGGAGGTGTAAAATTTTGAGAAAATATATGGCAGGCATCGTCGTCATATTAATTATTGCCGGCTTTTCTATATTTCCGCCGCAAGAAATAAGGGCTGCATATAAGACAATCTATTCCCACCTATATAAAGAGACTGATATTCCCTACGGTAATCTTTCAGAGTTTCAAAAGCTCGATATTTATTGGCCGGATAAGTTTGACGGTCCTTATCCGGTGATTGTATCCATCCATGGCGGGGGCTATTGTGCTGGAGATAAGACAGGTTCAGATGCTATGGTGGCCTGGGAAGGGTTGCAGCGGGGATATGCGGTAGTAGCAGTAAACTACCGTTTGAGTACGGAGGCTACTTTTCCCGCTCAAATCAATGACGTCAAAGCAGCGATCCGTTTCATTAAAGCCCATGCCCATGAATATGATTTGAACCCTGATAAAATAGCAGTTTGGGGTGCTTCCGCGGGAGGAACCCTGTCCGCCCTGGTCGGTGCCACTGCTGATGCCCCGGAACTGTCAGATCCCAGTCTGGGGAACGAGGATCAGTCGGAACGGGTGCAGGCGGTGGTTGATTGGTGCGGTCCGATAAACCTGTTAACTATGGACGAACAATATAAAGCAAGCGGGGTTAAGGGTTTTCCGACCAATACTCCCACTTCCTACGGTTCCAAGTATTTAGGCCGGTTGGTTACCGAGGTTCCTGAACTGGCAAAACAAGCCAACCCGGAAAGTTATATTACCCCTGATGACCCTCCCGTATTCATTCAGCATGGTACTAAAGATAATTGGGTTCCGGTGCAGCAGTCTATAGAATATGCCGCCAAATTGAGAGCAGTTCTGGGAAACGATAAAGTTTATCTTGAGATTATGCCGGGGGTGTCCCATGGCGGGCAGGCATTTAACAACTCCGAAAATGTTGCCAAGGTTTTGGATTTTTTAGACAGCGTTTTAAAAAAATAATATTTACCTACTGATTAAGGGGAGTACTGGGGATGGTCCCTCTTTTTCCCCTAGGATCGATTTTCTATTTCAGATAAAACAATTCCCCGTTTTGTTCAACCTGGTTATGGTTTACGAGTCTTTGCAGGTGCTTGGCTATGGCCATCTTTTCATACCACCGGTACAAAGGGGAGAGGCTGATATTCTCCCCGTAGAATATTTGCTTGGCGGCCAGCTGCTCTATCGTCTGCGGAGAACGTAATGCCTTGATTATTTTGTCCTCTTTGCGGTAAATAGCTTCCCGGTATTTATCCAGACGTGGCTTGATATTATGGCGGATTATACCTTTGTGGGAGGAAACAAGGATGGTTGAATCCAGTTCCATACACTTTTGAATCGAGTTGAGGAAGTCATCAATACTGCTGCAGCGGTGGCCGTACCAAGGGCCGAAGCTGCTTAAATCAATGTCGGCACTGAACAAAAGACCGGTTTTATCTTCATAAAAGGAACAATGCCCTGGAGTATGACCCGGTGTATGAATGACCCGTATTTGTACATAACCGAAATCCAAGGTTTCTCCATCTTCAAGTTCTCGATGTACCGGTGAAGCCTGAAGGTCGATGGAATCAGTGAATTCCTGGCCCAGGTTTTCCCCGCCAAACTCAGAAAATCCGTAATACGAGCGGAAGGCATCCAGGGAGCGGACAGCCTCAGCATCCGCAGAATGGATCCATACCTCCGCCTGCGGGAAATAATGGTTATTTAAGATATGATCTTCATGGAAATGGGTATTGACGATTACATCCACTGGATTTCTCAACAATATCTGCAGGGTATCCGGTCCGCAGGCAGTATCGAACAGGGCTCGTTTATCGTCCTCGATCAGGAGGCAATGGCAGTAAGGGAACCTGGCTCGGTCGGGTGCTTCGATAAACTTTATACGTTCGGTTAATTTGATCACGACTTCTGCTCCCTATTAAAATTTTTCGTTGCGTGTATTCAGAATATTACGGTTTTATCCACCACTCCATGGACCGATAGTCTTTTTGCACCTCTTTCAATCGGCCCTTTTCAGCCCAAAATCGCTGTTTGGCTTGATTGAGCCAATCTCCAAAATGCTCGTTTAAAGCCTGGTCCGAAAAACGGGAATGATCGTTGCCGCTAAAATCCGGAAGGTTATCATCTTTCAATTTACCCTTTACCCCGCAAATGGGACATTCAATTGCACCTTCCGCCCCTAACCGGAAGAGGTCAGATCCGCAAAACGGACACTCTCTTGCCCCGGGCTGGTATTCCCGGCCGGCCCAGAGCTCATGTCCCAATTTACGCGCATATATTTGATTATCCAGGTCCAACATGGATTCACCCGGCAGGGTGGAATGTACCTGCCAGCAATCAACCACCTGCATCTGGAGGAGTTGCGGCAGGATCAGAGCCGCTGCCTTGCTGTAGCCTTCCCAGCCTATGGTCCCATAAGGAATGACAAGGGCGCAGGGTTTGCCCCGGGTATATTTGACATGATTCTGATTCCCCACCAATCGATCAGTCAGCATCTTATAATATCCATGCGGTCCCAGGATGTAAACCGGAACCCCAATGATCACAGCATCAGACTGCCTTATTTGGTCAATCACAAAATTAAAGTCATCCTTGGTCGGACAATCCTGGTCCGGCTGCAGACATTTATAGCAGGCACGACAAGGCTCAATTTTCAAGTCGGTTAACCGTATCAGCTCCCGCTGACATGGCTGGGGAATGCTGCTCATGATCTCTTTGACGAGAAGCTCACTGTTGCCTGATTTTCTATGCGATATTACGATTCCCAGCACCTTTGTCATCAAACCACTCCTTTGTCGTTTTACCCCTGTTTCCAGGGGTAAATTCACAAGTACTTCATAAAATATACATCCACTAATTTTATATGCCAAGAGCGATCTTTTTAGTTGCCGGGAAACAGTTAGGCATAAGGGATTCGAACCCCGTCGGTTTTAACGGGCGGATTTCCGTTAAAACTGCTTGCACCTGTCAGCGAGAAATGTTTGAGCGATTTTCGTCGCGGCGGACGCAGCTTTGCTGGTGCAAAGCAAGGACAACAAGGCGAAAAGCGCCGAACAGGGCCGCCGACAGGCGACGGGGTTCGACTCCCTTATGCCTAAGCATACTCAATTTTTATTAGCTGGCCACAGGTTGTTTTTTTACAAAATACTGCATCAAAGGTGGTAAATGTAACCATTAATTTCGGATTTACATATATTATCGGAGGCGGTAATTTTAGGAAGGGATTGATAAAATGTTTAGTATATCGTTGGATAAACTTGCATCCCAAATTAACGGCCAGATCCTGATTCGCAACGGGGTCCACAAAATACCGCTTGACGTAAGTATGGCCAGTTACGGTCCCTTTTCCAGTATTTTGTTCTTAGATTACCCTATCCGGAACGTCACGGCTTTCAGGAATCAGCTTAAGCGCAGTAATGTACGCTGCTTGGTTATCAAAACCTCCACCCTTTTGAACATTGATAGATGGAAAGCGACCGGCCTGGCAATTATCCAGGTTGACAAGGTTCAGCGGGCATTTCGCATCCTTTCTAAATTGTATCGGGCTCAGTTTCACATTCCCTTTATCCAGGTTATAGGCAGCTCGGGGAAGACAACCACCACCGGCATGATCCACGCTATATTAAGCGAGAAGTATTCCACTTTATCTACGCTGGAAAATACCAACTCGCCAACGGGTGTGGCCTTTAATCTATTTCGCTTGAACAAGACCCACCGGGCCGCGGTGCTGGAGGCCGGAATGAAAGCTCCAGACATAATGAGGATTACTTCAGCGTTAATCAAGCCTGACATTGTTGTTGTCACCAGTATTCATCGGGCCCATTTGCTTCGTTTAGGTTCAATCGAAAAAATTATTGCCGCCAAGGCCGAGGTATTACAGGCCTTGGCGCCCCAAGGAACCCTGATTATAAACTGGTCTGATCCCAACTGCCGCAAGTTCCCCTCCCATCGGCACAAGGGCCCTATATTGCGTTACGGCTTTTCCGATGAATGTGACTTATGGGCTTCGGATATTCAACGTCACGGTATGCACACCCAATTCACCGTGCATATTGGGGACTTGCATTTTCCCTGCAGCATTAATATTATTGGCAATTACAATGTAGGTAATGCTTTGGCCGCAATTGCCGTTGGCTTGGCGATGCGGATGAACCCCGCCCAAATATTAACCGGTTTACAGAATTTCGAGCCAATTGAAGGGAGACTTAAAGTTTATCCTCAAAGCAACGGTTCAATCATCATAGATGATAATTTTAACGCCAATCCTGATTCAACCCGAATGCTGATCGACGAATTAATCGCGATGGCTCAGGAATATCCGGTAGTACTGGTTATTGGCGATATGGAACGCCCTTCCCGTGATATCCAAAAATATGCCCGCAGAGTTCATTTCAATATTGGGCGCCAGCTGGCCCGGGGCAACTTTGAACACGTACTGGCTATCGGGATTTGGGCTGGGGAATATGTTAAGGGTGCGATTGCGTCAGGCTTTCCGGCAGAAAGGATAAGCTATTACCCTAATGTCACCGCCGCCCAGAGTAAATTCAATGAGTTGCTTGCACCCGGCTCCATCATCGTTCTCAAGGCCTCCCCTTATACCTTGGTGAACTCCCTGAGGTTAAATTCCCCTGTCGTGGATAACCGCTAAACACTCTTGTATTTATTGCCCCAACCGCAAAACGTTCCCCTATCAGCTGTTACCGCTGCCTTATTGACTTCTTACCGGCCCATAGCCGTCTTTCTGATCCGGCAAACAGATAACAGCGGCGGCAGGCAGGCTGTCATTCCTTATTTCCCAGCGAATCACGCACGGTTTGCAGCCACTCACTGATAGTGATACCCTGGGGGCATAAAGTTTCGCAAATCATACACTCCAAACACTGATCTGCCCGTTGATCCTCCGGTAAAAATCGCGAATAGAGAGAGCTTGCGCCTGGCATGTCATCATACATAACCGCATGATTATAGAGCTCAAAGTTTTTAACGATGTTAACCCCGCTGGGGCAGGGCAGGCAATATCCGCACTGGCTGCAAGGAATAACCGCACGCGATTCAAATTCGCCGCGCACCTGACTGATAAAATAAAAGTCATCGGAATCAAAGCTATCAACTCCTGAACGGTCAGCCGACTGGAGGTTCTCCTGCAGTTGTTCCAATGTACTCATTCCGCTCAGCAATACGCTGACCTGCGGATGATTCCATACCCACTGCAGCGCCCAGTCAGCCGGAGTCCGTTGTTTAACCTGGCGCTGAAACAACTCCGCCATTACGCCCGGCGGGTTAGCCAGCTTTCCGCCGCGTAAAGGTTCCATGACTACAACCGCCAGGCCTCGGGCAGCCGCAGAATAAAGCCCCATCATTCCGGCTTGAAACTCGGTGTCCATATAATTGTACTGGATTTGACAGAGAGCCCAGTCGGGATAACCATCAATTATCTGATGAAAAGTATCAATATCGTCATGGAAAGAGAACCCTATATGCCCGATCCTCCCGTCTTTAATGGCTGCCTCGGCCTTCTGCAGCAGGTTAAGCCTTAAAATCAGATTCCATTTTGGTTTATCCAAACCATGAAAGAGGTAAAAATCAATATGATCAGTTTGCAGCTTTTTCAGCTGTTCATTTAAATATTTGTCAAAATCCTGGCTTGCTTGGACTAACCATAGGGGGGACTTGGTAGCCAGCTTTACTTGGGACCGGTATCCTTCCAGCAAGGCTTTCCCCACCGTAATTTCGCTGTTGCCGCCATGATAAGTATAAGCGGTATCCACATAATTAACCCCGGCATCAATAGCATAGCGGATCATGCGGATGGCTTCTTTTTCATCAATATTTGCGCTCATAGGATTGCCGTCCAGAGTCGGCAGACGCATGGCTCCGAAACCCAATACAGACACTTCCCAATCCAGTTTCCCAAACTTGCGGTATTGCATGAACTGCACCCTCTCTTGGAATATTTTGCCCAGTATAGCTTTTACTGATAGTAATAATAACATTCCCTGCCATGACCAACCATAGTTATTTACATGTCTGCGTTAATACAAGGAGTCTGCCAGTCAATGATCGGCCATAACCCATACAGCTGACAATAGCAGCGATAAGCCCCAAATTGATGTAGTACTTTTGAAGGGTAATGGGCGGGAGAGGTGGTAATATTTTTTGGAAGAAAATCGAAACGGGCTGGGTGCGCAAAAATTTAGTTTAATTTTAAGCTGATTTTTACCCTATCTTCAGATTATTTTAATAATTAAGGTTTATATTTAAATTGCATTCTACCTACCCTTTTTCGTTTTATCTCCTTTTTTACGCCGGGACCCAGGTCCCGGCTGTTTGTTTTCAGTCTCCTGGCAATTTCGGTTTGGTCATGTTTTAGGCATACATCTGCCTTTTTCTCCCGAACCGCATCCCCTAAAGTCAAAAGGACCGTAAAACGGCCCTTAAAGGAATACAATTAATATTAAATTGGCAGAGTCCTTAAGATAACATCACTCATATGTAAGTTATCGAATGAATATCAATACAAATAGTGCAATGCTGACTCCGTAGGCTATGTCTTCCCAGCGGATTTTTTTAAGCATTTCACCACCTCCAAGCCTGATTTATTAAATTATCATAACATGAAGAACCGAGATTGGCTCTGACCAATTATTTCCGCAATATGACGGTGAAGGATGGCGATGGGAGCATGGGTTTTATTAAAGGCTTGAACCCGGATACGGGAGAAGCTGCTCTTTGGTATTGGTCCTGGGAGAATTCAGCTTTTCAAGGCATTGTCAAACAAGGTATACTTATTTTAAGTTTATTGTCATTAACTAGAAATGAAAGGTGGATTAATATGAGCAGCTTTTTCAAGAAAATGGGAGAGACCATGGCCAATACCGCTGCGCAGGTTGGATCTATGTCGGCAGATCTAGTGAATGCCGGTAAAAGCAAAGTTGATCAAATTCAATTGGAGTCCAAGGCCAAAAACCTTAAAATTGATATAGGCAATCTGGTTTACGAAGCTTACACTCAGGGAACCGAACCCAACAGCCAGAAAATAGTGGCTCTTTGCGCAGAAATTAAGCAAATTGAAGAAAATATTGCCCAGTTAAATTCCCCGGAGAAATAGTTGTCTCGCTCACCATGCACCCCATATAAAAAGAGCTATTCGCATTCGCATAGCTCTTTTTTTTATATTTCATAAGGCGTGAATTGCGTCATAGCTTTTGGTAAAGAATACCTTTTATTAATCGCAATCAAAGCTTCCTAAAGGTAATAATACCCTTCCCTAATTTAATTATCTCATATGGGCAAGGGGAAATACAGCCTTTTAAGTTATATCACCGGCTGCTAAAATGAAGTAACTTCAAGGTTTAGTCAACTATGGAGGAGGTTATTATGACACCCAAAACATGCTACAATGCCCTACTGGCAGAGAAGGTAATCGAAGCCTTAGAAAAGCGCAATATGGAAGGCGTCTATTGTGAAAACAAAGAAGAGGCAGTTAAAAAAGTTTTGGAAATGATACCCCGGAACAGCCTGGTCTCTTGCGGGAGTTCCGCCACTATGAATGAAATAGGTCTGAAAGCTGCTCTAAAAAATGAAGGGTATAATTTCTTAGACCCCGCCGAACCGGAAGGGGCAGCTGCCAAGGATCGGGCTGCCCACCAGGCCTTAGGCGCCGAATATTTCTTGATGAGTACCAATGCCATATCCGCTGCCGGCGAACTGGTGAACATAGACGGGTACGGCAACCGGGTTGGTGCGCTTATATTCGGACCCCAACATGTGATCGTAATTGCCGGGATGAATAAAGTAACGCCCAATTTGGAAGCAGCTATACTCAGAGCGAAAACCTATGCCGCTCCCATGACCATGCTCATATTTAAGCAGGACTATGCTTCCTTCGATGAACTCTCGGCCGCGGCTCAAGGCGGCTGCAGTCATCTGGTAATAACCAGTAAAACCGCTTTAAAGGGCCGGATTACTGTAATACTGGTAGGAGAAACTCTGGGTTTTTAACCGGTAACGTAACCCAACCTTAATTATCTCGCATACCAATGAGGGTCCTATATAAAATGGCATCTGTCTAATGATTAAGGGACGATCGTCAAAGGACACGGGGTATCATGCAGTACATGGTTAGCTACACTTCCCAGAATGGCTCGTTTAACCGCCCCTAATCCGCGGTAGCCCATCACAATAATGTCGGCCCGATTCTCCTGGGCTTCGGCACAGATCTCTTTACCGGGGTCCCCGGTTCTAAGCACCGTGTGGACCGGAACAGGTGAGCTATTGGTTATTGCCCGGATATGATTAAAAATCTCCCGGCTTGATTCATCCTGAAAGGCCCGGATTTGTTCTTGACTAAACATAAGCTTGACATTAAACGTATTGTAACTGGGCTGAACATTCAGCACTATAATTTCACTGTCTTTTGCCTCCGCCAGAAACATGGCAAAACGAACCGCCTTGTCGGATCCTGCCGATCCATCAACCGGCACCAATATCTTAATCATATAGACACCTCCAAATTATTCCCCATTTATAGCTAGACAGGGTAAACGAAGCCTGTAATCTGCTACCCCAGATCCTCGTTGGCTAACCCGGTTTTGCTATTTTTAATTTTGCCTAAAATGAGAACTCCACTGATTATAATCAGGCTTAATCCCCATTCTAACATGGAATTGCCCGTAAATATCTGCGTCAGAAGCCGTTCATCGGCAATCATTTTCGCTGCGGTCCAGGCCAAAACACCAGCGCCAAGATAAATAATAGCGGGATAACGTTCAACCCAAACCAGAATAATAGTACTTCCCCACACTACAATGGGGACGCTGATCAATAAACCCATTATCACCAATCCAAAGTTGCCATGGGCTGCCCCGGCCACCGCCAGGACATTATCCAGCCCCATAACCGAGTCGGCCACAACTATGGTCTTTATAGCCGACCATATACTGTTTCCCAACTTCATTTCCCCGTGTTTTTTTTCTTCGACCAGTAATTTATAAGCGATCCAAATCAGGAGCAAACCTCCCAGCAGCAACAACCCCGGAATTCTCAGCAGCCATACTACTACCATAGTCAAAATGGAACGAACTATAATAGCCCCCAGGGTCCCCCCCAGGATAACCCTTTTTTGATACTCTTTGGGTATGTGGCGGGCTGCCAAGCCTATTACTATAGCATTATCACCGGCCAGGACTAAATCAATAATTACAATGGAAAAAATTACTGACCAGAATTCAGGAGAAAAAAACTCCATATATTATGACACCCCTATCGTTCCGTTTTATTCCCTGCAACGGTTCTGCCCATGCACGGAGTTTGCCTATCGAGGGATTATATGAAAATAATGGTCTCGGCCGGGTGATGCTTTTGGGTTTATTTATAACCCCTGCTACCAGAATGGCTACAGGCCTCAACCAGCCTTTACTGTAAGCTTTTATTACGGATTTGGAGATTCGTCTGCCCATATTATTACCTCCGTTTTTTCGTAAACTCCTGGTTTGACTGACATAGAAGCGACATTACCTCTAATCAAGTAGACCAGCTACATCGTTTTTTGCCGCTTAAGTTCATTTAATCCAAAACCGCCGACCTGGTTCTATGTCTTCATGGCGTTGAGCTTAGCCACCCTCTGCGGTATCGAGTCCATTCATCAGGGTAAATACTTTTAAATGATTCATTTTTAACTTGCCTCCTTTTAATTGGTTTAATTAGAGTAAATCTACAACAGGATGAATATTTTATGTTACCGGAACCCTCTTCACCTCCTCCAAAGGGGAAATAATAATAAAAAAAGACCTTTGCATCCTTATTGGATGCAAAGGTCTCACTAAGTCTTGTGGGACCGACAAAGCCAGATCTTTCGACCGGTTGTTGACTTTGCCTGGTAAGTTACTCCCCTTTGATGAAAAAATAATAACAAATAATAGTCTGGAATTCAAGCGAAATAATTTATCTTTTAGCCCAAATATATGAATAAATCGTACTATCGCGTCACCTTGCCGGCATTATCTGCAATTACTTTTCGATTTTTAGCCTTCTTAAATATATAAATGGCAGCCGTTTGGTCAGAGTCCCGGCAATCCCGTTTTGATAATATAATAAAAATAATAAGCGGACATATTATTAATATTATCCGCCCATTTTTAGTGATATTTATTATTTAATTCCCTATTTACCCTGCTGCTGATATGACTGTATCATGTCCTTAACCATCTGGCCGCCTATACTGCCAGCTTGAGCAGCGGTCAGATCCCCGTTATAACCCTGCTTCAAATTTACTCCTACCTGGCTGGCAGCTTGCTTCTTAAGAGAATCCATAGATACTTTTGATTTTCTAGTTGCCATTAATTCAGTCACCTCCTTTATCTATTTAGTTCTATTTTTTACTGTGTCCAAACTTATATGCTAGAAGTATTTTCATATTTTTTTGGTTCCATGATGGTATCATATAATACCGCCTTTTGCTTAAACCGGATTAAAGGAAGGCCGCTTTATAATTCTAAATTTTTAAATCCCTGCCATATATATCAGCTACCGTATCAGCAACCACAAATGCCTTATTGTCTATTTGCATTATATATTGCCTTAGTTTGACCACTTCCCTTTTATCCACAATGGTATTCAAAACCTGTCTTTCAATATTGGTGTTGTCGTAAATAGCTTTATAAATTGTAATTGAAAGGCTGTCAGCTCTTCTGGCGCTGACAGCCTTTCTCCAGCTCCTCAGTGGCTTAAAATCCAACGGCTTATTGGCTGCCAGACCAGGCTGGGAGCTTTATCTGACCATATGAGGTCGGCATGACCAAAGTCTAACGCTTCCGCCCCGGAATCCTCCAATTGAACCATGATACTGCTTTTATCCGAACTACCCAGCAGGGTGGAGGTATACGTTCCATAAATCCCCATTCCCCCTGCCGCACCTACGTACAACACGGGAATCGTTATTTCCTGAAGGTAGTCGTCATAAGGCACCTCAACTTGATCACTCATAATAGCTTCGCCGTCAATGATTTCCCCCAGGCTTTGATAGGGCCGTGCCGCCAAGCCCAGGCGCAGGATGTACTTGTAGTCGGCATAACGCAGGCCGGTAGGCACTTCCTTAGGGCCAAACGTTCCGGCCAGATAGTGATAATAGGGGGTAATAGGCTGTAGTGGATCAGTAACCGTGGCATAGGTTGAGCTTAAAGCAAAGAGGGCAGCCTGCTTATTGGTGAAGTCCGGCATTACCTGTGAGGGCAAATTAGGAGCCAGTCCTGCCAGAGAGGCCAGGGCCTTCATCTGCAGGCCGTCCTCACTATAGTACTTGCCTGTAGCATATATGGATTTATAGGCTTGGTAACGTGCATAGGCGGCATTTTGGGCATCTTTATCCTGGGGAGAGAATTTATACACCATGTCCATAGGAATAATTCCGCATAAATCCCTTTGGGATGCGGGCAGCTGGGTCTCATTATTGGCATAGGCATATACCAACTGAGCTCCCCGGCTGTGGCCTAACATAAGGATTTGACCAGAACCGCTGCCAGTCACCCCTCTTACTGCCCGGGCAAATTTCACGGCCTTGCGGATGTCATTCACATGAGTGCCGGTATTCCAATTCTTCATATAGGAGAGGTCATTCGCCAGAAGCGTAACAAACGTCCAGCGCAGGTCAATGCCCCATACGTCTATATTATTATTGGCCAGATATACTGCCATAGACCGGTTCCAGTCGGTGGGAAGCAAATAGGCGCTATGGAAGTCACAGGTATCTCCGGGAATCATCATCACTGCCTTTTCTGCCTTGACCGGAACAAAAGGCAGTTTCTCTTTTACCACCCGGTGTACGCCAATCAGGTCGTGAGGGCCGTCTCCAACTTTTAGAATATAGACATACTCCCGCACCTTATTGGCCAGCAGTTTATTTTCGGTTGATACCAGACTGGGATTATTCCCGAAATCAATGCCCGTGAGAGCCTGGTTAATGGATTGCTCCAGATTCTTCTTATCGTCGCCCGATGCCGCCATGGCCGGGCCTATCCAGGTTGTCAACAAGAGGCCCAGGCATATCAAGGTGATCAAGACAGATTTCTTCTTCATAATCTCCCTCCCGTTTTCCGTTTTTCTTCTAATTTCCATTAAAAATATATAATTTCCTTTATTTACCTGAAAAATTTTTTAGCCTTTTTTCGATCCATTGCAACAAATACTTGGTGGCCATGAAGGGAATTTAAATTGATCGATTCAAAATGAATGCTCCAAACCATCAACTAAAAAATTCCAGCAATTTCAAAGTCAACCAATTGGCGTACAACAGACCGGTTGGGATGAGGAGCGTGGGAAGGGGGTGCAGGTGGGTTAAAGTTTAAATAGGCAAAAAGCTGCATGTTATAGTCAAAACAACTATGCACGCAGCTTGGCAAATTATCCTATGTAGTTGCCTGAACCAAGTTTGTTACTCTCGGTTGATGCTCCTGGCCGAGATCAGCCAAGGGGCCGGAAATGGCTCCGTCAGGTTTTTGCTATTGACCCGGGAAACCGCTATATGGATTGCCTCAGTGCGCTTCAAGCCGTTTTCCCGAAGCAAAGCCGGAAGCGAGGTTAGAATCTCGAAGTCCAGGGTGTAGATCACAAAGTCCATGGCCGGATTGACCGCCAGCAGACTTTTTATTTCACGGCCTATTCGGGGAGAACCCACTATAAACGCCATATCCGGCACCGGCAACTCATCCAGGATACCGTTTTCCAGCGACTCAACGATGATTACGTTGCTCAGGCCAAATTTGTCAACATTGCATTTCATGGTTTTCTGATCCCGGCGGTCATATTCCACCGCAATGACACTGCCCTCCGCAGCAATTATAGCGGCCTCCACGGCGATGCTCTCTCCTGAGATTATACATACATTATCCTGGTCCCCCAGGTTAAGCTTGTTCATAATAATGGTTCGAACTTCCCGGCACACATACTGGACCGAGCCGCAGGAGAACCGGCTGTTCTCCATTCCTATCTGATAATTGGTGGCCGCGTTGGGATTAAGAATCAGCATGGCCGCCGAGGCATTGATTCCCCGGTTGATCATGTCTGAAACTTGGTCGTGCTTGATCTGGCCGGACGGCTCCGAGCCCTCATTGTACCAGATAACACAGTCTCCCAGTTCGGCATTCCACATATCGTAGAAAATATCCGGATGGCCGGCATCCGTAAAAACCAGCACGGCCCGGTTGCTCATAACGGTTGGAATCAGGTTCTTATTCTTCCCGGTAATGTCCAGCATTTTCAGTTTTGCCAGGTTGATCTCGACGTTTTGGGAAAAATACTGGAGCCAAGATAAAATGACCTCGTTAGTGAACACTGTCTGTTCCATAGGCAAAACCTCCTTATTACAGGTATGATACCATATTTTTCGCATTAATACCCAGTCTCAACCGAGTTTTAAGCGCCGGTGCGCTCCAGCAATCGTTCCCACTTCTGATCGACATATTGCTGGGCTGCTTCAATCATCCACTCATTGCCCGGCTGGAACATATGGCGGAATCTCCCCTGAGGCCGGAGAAAGTCTTCCACGGGCAGCTTGTTCTTCGGGGTATAGCTTAACCGCCAAACCCCCTCCTCTACTTCGAAAAGGGGCCAGACGCAGGTATCCACCGCCAGCTTAGTAATCTCCGCCAGCTTGGCCATGGGGTAGTCCCAGCCGCGGGGGCAGGGGGATAATATGTTCAAAAAGCACGGTCCCTCGGTATAAATGGCATTATAAGCCTTGGTGTGCAGATCCTTGAAATTGCCTATAGGGGCGGTCTGAGCCACGTAAGGGATATTGTGCGCAACCAAAATCTCAGTCAGATCTTTCTTATTCTGTTTCTTGCCCTGCTGCACCGTACCTATCGGGGTAGTAGTCGTACGGGCAAAACTGGGGGTTGAAGATGAGCGCTGAATTCCAGTGTTCATGTAAGCTTCGTTGTCATAGCAGACATAAACCATATCATGCCCGCGTTCCATAGCCCCCGACAGGGATTGAAACCCTATATCATAGGTGCCGCCGTCACCGGCAAAAGTTATGAACTTGACGCTTCCCTCCACCTTGCCGCGGCGTTTCAGGGCATTATAGGCTGCTTCCACTCCGGAACAGGTAGCTGCCGAGTTTTCAAAAGCGGAATGAATATAGCTGTCCAAATAGGCAGTGTAAGGATAGATAAAAGTGGAGACCTCCAGACAGCTGGTAGCATTAACCACCACGGCCCGGTCCTCTTGATCGAGGGCACGCAGAACCCCGGCCACAACGATCCCAGCGCCACAGCCGGCGCAGAGTCGATGCCCTCCGGTGAGGCGTGCCGGCTTCTCTACCTCCCGTTTCAGGTTATATACCTTGCTCACGCTATCTCCTCCTTTGACCGCTGTCCCATATGGGTATATACCGGTCCAATCTCGCCGGTCACTGCAATACCAGCCAGCCGGCCGAACACTTTTTCAATATCCTCGGTCTTTACGTCACGGCCGCCCAGACCATAAACGATATTAATCAGCTGTGGGCGTTCCGGTAAATCATACAAAGCGCTGCGGGTCTCGGCAAATAAAGGACCGCCGTTGGCCGAAAAGCCCTCGGACTTATCCATGACGGCCACCGCCCTGGTAGAGGCCAGAACCTGGGCCAGTTCCTCGCCCGGGAAAGGACGAAATACCCTGATTTTAACCAGTCCTGCTTTTACTCCATCTCCCCGCAGCCGGTCGATAGCAGCCTTGGCAGTTCCGGCACTGGAGCCGATCAGAACCAGGGCAAGTTCCGCATCCTCCATTCTGTATTCATCCAGTAGGCCATAGCTCCGGCCGGAAATCTTTTCAAACTCGGCGGCCACCTCCAGTATGCGGGCTTTGGCTGCTTTCATGGCCTCAGCCTCCAGGACCTTGTGTTCCATATAATAGGGACTTACATCGTAGGGTCCTACCGCCAGCGGATTTTCTTTTTTCAGCAAATAGTTTTCAGGGTCGTATTCCCCGATAAACCTGCGCACCACATCTGTTTCCAAAAGTTCTATATTTTCTACCGCATGACTGGTAATGAATCCGTCCATACAGGTCATCACCGGCAAACGTACGCTCGGGGTCTCACCGATAGGCATTGCCATGATAAAATTATCGTAGGCCTCCTGATTGTTTTCGGCATAGATTTGGATCCAACCGGAATCACGGGCCCCCATGGAATCGGAATGGTCGTTGTTTATATTAATAGGCCCCGAAAGAGCCCGGTTGACGCAGGCCAGGGTAACCGGCAGACGGCATGAGGCCGCCACGTACAAAAGCTCATACATCAGGGCGAGTCCGCAGGAGGAAGTGGCACAGACTGACCTGGCTCCTGCAGCTTGGGCCGCAATACACACCGACATTGAACTGTGTTCGGATTCCACGGTTACAAATTCAGTTTTTACCTGGCCGTCGGCTACATAATTGGCGAAATATTCAGGAATCTCGGTGGAGGGAGTGATCGGAAACGCTCCCATGACATCAGGGTTTATCTGCTTCATGGCATAAGCTACGGCCTCGTTGCCGGAAAGGCGGTGGTTCATCGGGCCACACCTCCAGTTGCCATTGTAATCGCCGGGAAGGGACATACATTCTCACAGATGCCGCAGCCCTTGCAGTGCATATAATCAAAGTCCAGACGTTGGCCGTCTTTTACCGGAATAGCACTGTCCGGGCAGAAGGGAACACAAAGCATACAATGTTTACAGGCTTCCACGTGAAAAATGGGCGTGTTGGTCCGCCAGGTACCGGTATTGAAGTCCCGTGCGGTCCCCGGTTCGTAAATCTCCCCGCCGGGGGTCAGATCCTGCCAGGGGGTATGTTCGTTGATATCTTTCGCCGAGATCATCCTACCTGCACCTCCTCCATGGATTTTATCAGGGTTGCCATGTTCCCCTCGATAACCTGGGGCTTGGCGGCAAACTTATGTTGGAAAGACTGTTCTATATCTGCTAAAAAACGCTCAGTATCCAAAACCCCGCTTACTTTAACCGCAGCAGCCAGCATAGGGGTATTGGGAAAGTTGGCGCCCAAAATCTCTTCCGAAATGCGGCGGGCATCTATGGTACATATTTTTCCGCTCCATCCCCCCAACCTGGGCCGCATCTCCCGGGGAGAGCCGGGGGTGTTGATGATTATGGCTCCCCCTTCTTTCAGTCCGCCGGTAACGTCGACGCTGTCCAGCAAACTTTCATCCACCACGACCACATAGTCCGGATAGTAAATGTTGGAGTGGATAGTACACCTTTTTTCGCTGATGCGATTATAAGCCGTAATCGGGGCTCCCATACGTTCCGGTCCATACTCCGGGAATCCCTGTACGAATTTTCCTTCTAACGCTGCCACATCCGCCAGCAGCAGGCAGGCCATCTTGGCTCCCTGTCCGCCCCGGCCATGCCAGCGAATTTCCACCATACCATTGGTTGCCATTGCTTTTTCCTCCAGTCATGATTGATAAGTACTGGGAGCCGGACTGTGAACAGTTCCCTTATGTCCGGCGTAGGTACTTTCTTCCTTAGACGGCACCGTAAATACGGTGCCTGGATAAAAATAAGAAAGTAAAAAGCTTTCGCCCATAAAAGGACGAAAGCCTAAAGACATTCGCTATACCACCCATTAATCCAATACAACATACCAACATATGCGTTCCCGGTGACGGGGGAAAACCGTCGGAGCCTACTGGATGATCGTTCGGTCCGCAGCTCAGGAGTGATTTTCGGGTTCAGACTACTAGTGCCGGCTTGCACCATACCCGGCTCGCTGCGACGTTCAACTGAAACCTACTCTCTCCGTCAATGCCTTTGCAATATTAAATTATAAATAAATATAACCAGTTGATTGGGTTTTGTCAATCACTGCAGCTTATTTTTTAAAGTTTCCAATTAAAACAAAAGAAGTCCCCGAGTCCAAATTCGACTCGGGGAGGAGGAGAAGTATATTGAGGATTGAAATAATCAGTAAGCGGAGTTAAGAAAGTTATTTGGCGTTAGCTGGAGGACTTAAGACTTATACCGCTGACGTATTCCATAAGAACATTGATATTTCGTTGTGAGCCTAAAATATACAGAACCTGACCGGCCTTAATTTCCTGTTTTAAGGGCGGATCAATACGGGTACTGAAGGCATCACTGATTGCCACCACTTTAATTCTTATGCCCAGGTAATTGATAATCATGTCCAGGGTGCTGCCTACAATAGGGGAGCCCAGCTCGACTACCAGCCGGTGGATCTTCTCATCACTGGTTAAGTCCAGTTTTTCCATATTGGCTGCATCCAGGAGAGCCCAGATTCCTCCATTAACCAGGGTATTTCCTCCGCAAATAATTGGGATCTCGGCATTAGCGGCCAGGGCGGTCAAATCTCTAACCAGCGGGTTTTCAACCTTTTCAAAATATCCCAGGTCGCTATTAAAGCGGTCCCATTTAGTCAAATCCAGTTTCATATGGGCAAAAAGCACCCGCGTATCTAAAAAAGCACAATCGCACAGGTTGGAGATGGTACTAAAAAGGTTTTCCAGGGAGCTGGACTCCAAAAGATATCCAAACACAGAGGTTACCTCTTGTCTTTCTAAACGCCCCAGTGCCCGCATGCCTCTTTCTTCCATGATTACCCGCAGCCAACATTTAGCGTTGCGGGTGATATATGAAAGCGGATAGGGGTTGATGCGGCCGTAGATCAGTACCTCCGCATCGGGGTTCAGTAAGGTCTGCTTGGCTTTTTCCAGTTTTGAAAAATCGAAACCCAGCTTTCTTATGGTGCGGCGGGTACGGGCTCCGGTTCTAGGATGTACCCCCAATATCATTACATCAATCAAGGTATCAATATCATAAGAAGTTGACAGGCCGCTTTCAAGCAGTTCCATCCTCAGACCGGCCTGTTCATGCAGCAGCTTGGCCAAGGTATTATCAATGGCGGGGAGCTGAATATTATTAATTGCTGCAGCCGGTGTAAAGGCGATGAAGTCGGAAGAAACGAAGTTATTGGAAATCACTACGTTTTTAGCCTCTTTCAACGCCAGGGCCATACGGGTAAGGTCTTCCTTGCCAATCAACGGGGCCGCCCCTCCGCCGAAATAAATGATGTTTTGCAGATTTTGGTTCTCGATAAGGTCAGACAGCCTTTTACCCAAGTGGAATTCCACATTTCTTTCGTCCATGTTAATTATTACCCCAAGTTTCATGGCTGACTCAGCCAGATCGCAATGATTGGTCAGCAATATGATTTCGTCTATTTCCCTTACCTCGCCGGCCAGTTCAATAAGATCAAGCACCACTGACTTTCTGACCGAAGAAACAGTCTCCTCGATAAGGCTGGTATGTTTTCCGCCTTCGCAGATCACCATTGAGATCTTTTCGGTTATTCTTGCGGTAGTCAATATCCGTCCCCCTTGTTAAAATCGCAGAAGAGGATGATAGCTCGACAATCTTAATCTATTTTCCACCAGCAAGTTTACAAAATTATTTTATTCGGGTAAAAACTAGGTTCGGATTATGTAAAGACATGTCTTTATACAGGAGCGAGCATGGCATAACACCGTTCAGGGCAGGCTGGAGAGTAGTTTTCTTCCAATTATTTGGAGATCCTATCGGCTATACAGAAAGCGGTTGAAGAATAGGGCTTTATTTTACAGTAATACCCACAAGATGTAACCCACCCCGTAACATCGCTTATAATAGAAGAAGTGGGACCATTTTTGCCTACGTCAATATGAATCTCCACGTCTTCAAACATTTCTTTTTCCGCTAAAATAATATTCAGCCTATCAGCTATTTCAAGACTCCGGCCTACTTCATAGAATATCTTCTGTTTGAGATTGGTTATTTTGGCCACATTCTTTATTTTATAGAAGAATATTCCTCCTTTGCCTATCCTGGTTACGGCAATAACAACCACGACCTTAGTAAGATTATTAAAACTCTGGCTGTCAGTTCCTACGGTTATCTTATATTTGTATTCCGGCTCTGCATTAATGTATTTTCCTATTATATTTACCAAAGTATCAAAGGAAACTTTCCCATAGGTTCTGCTATTAAACATATTCGTCAAACTCCTTTTTTATAGTCTGGGAAATCCATCATTGTCATTCTCTATATTTTGCCAAGCTTATTTGTTATTTATATTTTAATTGATTAATTTATCGGTAAATTAAAAGAAAAAATTTTTCTTTTTTCACTTATCCGCCTTCAAATCTCTTGATTCGGTTTTTTCTGAGAAAATTTGGCAATAAAAATTTGTCCCCAGAACTGTCCTCTTGACAATATATCAGGGGCATGGATGAATATGCTGAGTTTTTTTAAAATCCTCGCCAGGTCATGGGAATGATATGCTCACCTCAAGTAGACAGTTAAAATAAAATTTTTGGGTTTATTTCATTCGTCTACTTGACAGGGAGCAGTTCAATCATAGAAACATCGGGGGTTTTTGACAGTCTGTGGGTGGATTGGGCATAAACCCGCAGGTACTCCGGCCATATATCATTGCGAGACATATTCCGCACCGCGGGAAGCAGCACCGTTAGTGAAGTGCCAAAAATACTGCCGAACATATAATTGCAAACATCAGTGTTCGTGCTCGCAAAAGGGCCTGAAATTCGTGTTTTAAACACCAATTTAGGCCCTTTTGCGTTAATGATATCTGCCCGTTGTAAAAGCCTGCCGCCAAGCAATCCTTTTACGTCGGGTTCGACTCTATTACATTAATCTGCTTTCATTTTGGCAAAGCACTCGCGGCAATACACCGGACGATCGCCTATCGGCTTAAACGGAACCTCACAAGGTTTGCCGCACGCCGCGCAAACAGCGTCGTACATTTCACGAGGAGACTGGAGGGCGCTGCTGCCCCTTTTTTTGCCGGCTTCCCTGCATTCTTTGCATCTCTTAGGTTCATTGGCAAAACCTTTTTCCGCATAAAACTCCTGTTCGCCGGCTGTCCAAATGAATTCTTTGCCGCATTCCCTGCAGATCAGGACTTTGTCCTCATACATAAACCAAACATCTCCTTAGATATGACAATTCGTTCTTCCAGCGGATTACACGCCGGTTATTTGGCCACGCTGTCATAAATCTTAGACAGATTGTCTGTCATCCGTTCCAGATACGTCTTGTTATCTTCGCTGCTTTCAATTGTATAAATGGTTTCTACTTTCGCACCGACTTCATTGGCCAACGTCTTAGAAACATCCGGGCTGGCCATTTCTTCGGCAAAAATGGTGGTTACCTTATGTTCCTTGCAGTAATCTACAAGCTCGGTTAATTGCTGGGCAGTGGGCTCGCCTTCCGCAAAAGTATCTTCTACGCTGTTCTGCTCCAAGCCGAACTCCCGGCAAAGGTAGCCGAAAGCGGCATGTCCCGTCACAAAGCTCTTTTTCGGGGCAGATTGAAATTTCCCGCTATATTCATTAAAAAGACTTTGGAGCTGAGATATATAGGCTTCGCAGTTCTTTTCATAATAGTCTTTATTGGAAGGGTCTGCCTGGATAAGCGCATCTTTGATGTTTTTCACTTCAAGTTCAGCCCCTTTTAAGCTGAGCCAAACATGGGGGTCGTATTGCCCGTGCTCTTCAACTTCCTCAGGATCCGTATTCTTAATTGCCTCGGTTCCCTTGGATGCTTCCACCGTAATCAGATTGGCATTATTGGCGGCGCTGATCGCTTCCTCCGCCCATGCTTCCATGCCCAAGCCGTTGTATACAAAAATATTGGCCGTGCTAAGGGCAGCCATATCCTGGGCCTTGGGTTCAAAATCATGCGGTTCCGTACCGTCAGGGATGATCGTCGAAATTTCCACCTTATCCTGACCGACCGCCTCGACAAATTCCTTCATTGCGTTAAATGTTACGGAAACCTTGATCTTACTGTCTTCTAACTTACTCTCCGGTTTTTTATTGCTGCATGCGGAGAAGCTTATAACGGCAATCACGCATAACAGCAAAATAGCCCATCTTTTTATCATCCTTTCAACCTCCTGAAAATCTACTTGCAAATGCGTCCCACTTGCATTTATTATAATATATACTAGCTTCCGCGGAAATTTTTGTCAAGCGCTAATAATACGCATTTGCAACAAATTAATTTTGGTTCGCAATTAGAAAGGGATCGCTCATGATCAAATCAGAACAACTATTTTTTTCCTATACGGGTTCGCCACCTTATGTATTGGATGGTATCGATCTGGAAATAAAGGACGGCGAATACGTATCGGTCGTAGGTGAAAACGGCAGCGGCAAAAGTACGCTGATAAGGCTTTTATTGAAGTTCATCAAGCCTACCAGCGGAAGTATCGTATCGCAGACCAAGAGAATCGGATATGTCCCGCAAAAAAGTGATTTCTCCAACTCCAATTTCCCCATTACGGTTTATGAAGCGTTGAATTCTTACCGAAGGCTTTTAAAGATCGGAGATAAAAACGTAATTGCTAAGAATCTTGAGCAAGTCGGGATGTCAAACTTTATCGGCGCCTTGATGGGGCACCTCTCCGGAGGTCAGAGTCAAAAAATCCTAATTGCGAGGGCCTTGATGGGGAACCCGGATTTGCTGATTTTAGATGAACCTTCGACCGGAGTGGATATCAACAGCCAGCAAGAGATCTACGGTTTCCTGAAAAAAATAAACCAAGCAGACGGCATCACCATTATTTCCGTAGAACACAATCTGGATGCCGCTATTTCAAACTCAACCTTGATTTACCATCTGGTAGGCGGGCGCGGACATCTCTGCACCCCCCGGCAATATGCGGATGAGTTCCTGCAAAATAAAAGGAGCGGACAATCGTAATGTTTAATTACAGCTTTATGCAAAACGCGCTTTTCGTTTCGGTCTGTATATCTATTCTTTCCCCATGCATCGGTATCTTTTTGGTTCTTCGACGCTATTCCATGATCGGCGACACCCTATCCCACGCTTCTCTGGCCGGCGTCACCATCGGGCTGATGTGCAACCAGAGTCCTGTACTGGGCGCATTTGTCTTTACCTCCATCTGCGGCGCGCTGATTGAATTCCTGCGCAGCTATTTCCAAAAGTACACTGATTTAATTCTCACCATTGTGCTCTCATTGAGCGTGGGCACTGCTATTACCATCATCAGCTCAGGCAAGCTTCATGCAAATGCGGATTCTTTTCTGTTTGGCAGTATCCTGACTGTGACCCGATTCGATATGATCATGGTATTTATCCTCAGCCTGGTCTCTGTTTTAACTTTGGTTTTTTTATACCATCAGATGATCTATATCGCCTATGATGAGGAGGCCGCCAAAATAGCGGGTGTAAAAGTCCGGCTGATCAACTATGTCTTTTCGATTCTTGTTGCCTCTGCCATTTCCGTATCCATCAGGATCGTAGGGGTGCTGGTGCTCAGCTCCATGATCGCCCTTCCCGTCGCCACGGCGTTGCAGCTGGGAAAGGGATTTAAGCTCACGCTAACCTTTTCCATCGTTTTCAGCGTAATAGACATCATGTTGGGGTTGTTTATCTCGTATTATCTCAATGTCGCCCCCGGCGGATTTACCGCTCTGATTTCCGTCGCCGTACTTATTTTGGTTTTAATTACAAAAAAGCTGCAGTCGAGCATCGGCGCCGTCCGCAGCAAATGACGTACGGGGAGCCGGGCAAGGTCCGTAGGCCGACATCCTGAACACTTGACTTCTTGGGATTGTAACTCTATAATGCGATTATATGCGAATAAGATGCATTTGCGACGCATACACCTAATACATAAAAGTAATTGAGAGCTTGCTTCCGGGGGTAGATATATGAAATGCAATCCGGAAAAATAGCGAGGTTTTGTGCGTGCAGGTGGCAAGGCTATAAAGCTTTTTTAAGCTAGTGAATGAGGTGAATATATTGAAAGAGGTACAAAATCATTGGCCTGCGGGAGTAAAAAGAACCAGACAGCGTGAAAGTGTGCTCTCGATCCTTGAAAATTCAGAGAAGCCTTTAAGTGCAACGGAAATATGCTCCAAAATGGAAACAGGCGGGGATGTCGCTTGGCTCTCTACCGTTTACCGGATACTGGAGCTTTTTGTTAGAAAAGGCGTGGTGATAAAAACCAATGTGCTGAACAATGAAATGGCGGTGTATGAACTCAATCGCTTTAAGCATAAACATTATGCTGTCTGTATGAACTGTCGTAAGATCATCGCAATGGATAATTGCCCGATGGAAAAATTCATACCCAAAATTGAAGATGAAAATTTTCATGTCATCGGCCATAATCTAGAAGTATTTGGGTTCTGTAAGGACTGTGACCCGAATTGATCGTACTCATCTCAAGTCAGTATTATTTATTCAGGGAGGCGTTGCATGGCGATAGAAATTTACATTGTATCGGGCTTCTTAGGAGCTGGAAAAACCACACTGATCCAAAAGCTGCTAAAAGAAGCCTTTCATACAGAGAAGGTCGTCCTCATCGAAAATGATTTTGGTGAAATCAGCGTCGATGCCGCTTTACTAAAAACGGGCGGCATCGAAGTGAAAGAGATCAATTCCGGCTGTATCTGCTGCAGTCTCTCGGGTGATTTTGTGCGAGCGCTCAAAGAACTGGGCAGCCGTTTCCGTCCGGATAAAATCATTATTGAACCGTCCGGCGTCGGCAAGCTTTCGGACATTGTAAAAGCCTGTTCCGATCCGAACATTCTGCCGTTTGCGAAAGTGAAGGCGAAAATTACAGTCGTAGATGTGAAGCGCTGTAAAATCTATCTTGATAACTTTGGTGAATTCTTTGAGGACCAAATCCAAAACGCCAACGTCATCCTCCTGAGCCGTACCGAGAACTTCCCGGATAAGGTAAACGACGCCTACAGACTGGCAAAAAGCCTGAATACGAATGCGGCGATCCTTTCAAAGCCTTGGAATCAAATCACTGTTTCGGAAATCCTATCCCCCCAGCCTGATCACCACGAGCATACGGAACATTGCGGCCCTATGCATGGGTGCAGTGAACATGATGAGCACGGTCATAGCGGCTATGACTGCGATTGCGGGCAAAACCATTCGGCGCAAGAGGCCTTTGATACTGTCACCATACGGACAAAACGTATGTTCAGTATCGGGGATCTGAGGGCCCGGGTAGCCAATATGGAGCGTAGTACCAAAGGCATAGTCCTTCGCGCCAAAGGCGTTGTCCGCGGCCCCAGCGGATATATAAATCTGCAATATATCCCCGGGGATATACAGATTACAAGCTGTACCACCGGCGGCGATATGCTTTGCATCATAGGCCGGAATCTAAACCGCCAGGAATTGGTCAGCCTCTTTACCGGGGAGTGAGCGGATGGCAACACCCGTTTATGTGGTAACCGGCTTTTTGGGTGCCGGAAAAACGACATTTCTTAATAATTTGCTGAACAGGAACGATTGGCGGGATATCAGTATACTGCTAATCCAGTTTGAAACCGGCGAGGAGGGTTTCCAGAGCCGCTATAATAACTGCGAGAATATAACGTTTTCTAAAAAAACTTTGGAGCAGCAGCCCCATCAAATTGTAGGGCAAATTCGGGCTGCCCTACAAGACCATGCGTTTAATGAAATTTGGATCGAGTGGAACGGCGTTGTCCCATTTTCTCAGTTGCAGTCTTGGCTTTTGCATGCCTCGCTACGCAGCCTGTGCCAAATTCAAAAAGTGCTGCACTTTGCGGACGCGGCCAATATAGAAAATCTACTCGGCAGAACGGGAGGCGCTCTGCCCGAGCAGATTGCCAACAGTGATTTGGCTGTTATACGCAATGCGGGTTCGGCCAATACTTTCAGACGCATCCGGCACCTATTGAAGGGAATAAACCCCGGCCTTAATACGATTAATACATATCAAGCAAAGGCATATAATGATCTATATAAACAGCTTTTTGAGAAGAAAGAGCGCCCTGTCAACCTATTTTTCCTAACCGTCGTCTTGATTGTCATTCTGCATTTTGCTGCCAGGCCGGTTTTAGAGATGTTGCAAATACCGGTTAATACAATTATCAATTTATTTTTGGGAATCATACTGCAAGCTATCCCGTTTTTGCTGATCGGCGTATTGCTTTCATCCGCAATTCAGGTCTTTATCCCGCGAAGCGCTATTGAACGCCTGTTTCCCAAATCAATTGTCAAGGGAATGTTGGTAGCAATTATAGGCGGGTTCTGTCTCCCGGTCTGCGATTGCGCTTCCATTCCTATCTTTAGAAGCTTGGTAAGAAAAGGAATTCCGCTCCCCGTGGCCGTTACCTTTATGACGGCCACACCGGTAATTAATCCGGTGGTTATTTTGTCAACCTATTACGCTTTCAGCGGTAACATGACGATTGTGATGGAGCGCGTGGGCCTTGGGATTATAACCGCCGTTATGATAGGGCTTATCTTGGCAATCTGGCCGCCGCAAGGTCGCATATTATCCGGAGGAGCGCTTGACCGGCTGATGTGCAGCTGCGGCTGTTACGAGGACGCCGAATCGATCACTACTTTCAGGGGAAAGGCCGGCTTGTTTCTGCGCCATTCGCAAGCTGAATTTTTCAGCGTCGGCAAATATTTAGTGATCGGTACCTTTATCGCCTCTATTTTTCAGATTCTGGGCAAGGGGATATTCACTGCCGCTCCAAGCGATGTAGAACTGGCAGGGTCCATCCTGATTATGATGGTAATGGCGTTTGTTCTCTCTTTGTGTTCGTCGTCCGACGCCGTCATTGCGCGCAGCTTTGCCGGACAATTCCCGCTGGGGGCAATCATGGGATTTTTAGTGTTTGGCCCGATGATGGATATTAAAAACGTACTGATGCTCTCGGCGGGATTTTCCAAACGTTTCATTGCTAAACTGTTATTTACGACATTTGCCGTATGCTTTGCTGTAGTCTTTATATTTTCCGGGCGGGGAGGGATGTAAATATGCAGACCAAGTCTTTTAATGCTCAGACTGGCTTAGAGGTTTTATGCTATTCCGTTTTTGGGGGATTGATGTTTTATTTGGTGCGTAGCGGGAAATACCTTTTGTATGTAACCCCCCGAATGGAGCCGTACCTTTATTTTACGGCAATAGTCATGGGCATATGGGCTTTCGTAGGGCTTGGCAGACTCTTTCGTCCGCAGCACAGATTACACTCTGCGCATTGCTTGGTATTGGCGATCCCCATTTTGCTGCTGGTGCTTCCCCACAGTCCGCTGAGCACCTCTGATATTTCCAGCAATTACATCGGGGGTAGTAATTTTTTCGGCCAAAGCACAGATAACCTGCCTCAAAAACAAACTCCATCGGGTAGCTCCGGCTCTAACGCCACAACGGACACGCCAACCGATACTCCTGCAGGAAATATCACCGCCCCTGCGGAGGATCCTTCCGTTACGGTACCACCGGAAGAGGAATATTCATCTGATCTGCCCGGCTTGGACGTAGCAAACCGTAAAATCACAGTGGCAAATGATGATTTCGGCATATGGCTTACCGAATTATACACGAACATGGACCAATATAAAGGCTACACGGTCAGAATGACCGGGTTTGTTTTCCAGGATCCTAATATAATAAAATTAAAAGAAGATGAATTTATACCCGCCCGTCTGATGATGTCATGCTGCGTTGCAGATATATCACCTATCGGGCTGATATGCAAATATGACAAGGCCTCCACGCTGAAAACGAAGTCATGGGTGACGGTCGAAGGCACTCTCTTTATAGGTCAATATGAATACAAGGGGGTAAAATATGACGATCCGCAGATCTCGGTAACCAAAATTACAGCCGCGGAGGCGGTAAAAGGCTACGTTTATCCATAGTGGAAGATGTTTCCCCTGCTTTGAGGCAAAACGCCCGTCATTACTCCCAATATTTAGATCATCCTCGCCGCTTTCAATAAGCTATAACCCACCAGCACCATGCATTTTCACGCTAATTAAGAAATGCTCCCGGATTTGTAAGATAAATCCCCATTTCATTTGGTTTGCTACATATTTCATCTGCTTATCTTTAAATGGCGCGCTGTTTACTGCCTGGTAGCCGCTCTTCGTATACGGCATCCCGGCAAAAGCCTCCGGTCGCCTGGACGGAAATATACACAGTAATACCTGGCGTAACTCAATACATTTGCTTTAAATGAATAGTAATTCGAATCTGATATAAACTAAAAATACTTTGTGAACCCGTCATGGTTGTTTACCCAAAATATAAAAAGCAGCTAAAGGATGGAAACATTAAATGCTTGAAACACAAGGCAATAATAAGCTTTCACATACGAACGCAACTTTTAAGGCATTAAATGATACAGTGATTCCCCAACCCCTGAAAAAGCAAGGTCAGATGCAGTCAGCTGACGTATTGGAGCATAGTATTGATGCCTATCAGGCTTGGACCTTAAACCATAGCCTTTCTCCCATTGTGTTTAAGCTGGTGCTTAACATTTATTTAGCCAAACCAACTGCCAAAATGCTGGATGCAGCTGCCAGGCAGTTAATCAAAAATAACGGTCATAAAGAACCTGTAAATCCGGTAATTTTAAATGAAGCAGGAGGAGCATTTGCCGCCCTTGCCCCCAGTGACCGGCTGCGCGCGCTCTCTCTGCTGGAGCAGCTTAAAGTCAGTCCTAGCAGTTTGCCCTTTCCTTTCTTGATCAACTCCGGTTTGGTGCTCTCAGTAACCGGTACGCTCATAATGCTTACTACCATTGGTTATTATTCCGGATGGACCGGATACGGCTCTACCAGCTTGGAAGCACCTGAGAAGCGCACCATCGAGGGTTTTCCCGCAAGCTGGAAACAGGCCGGATATCCCGGTCCGGCTAAAGGCTATCACGGTTTTAGAGGATATTTAATTGATAAATTTACAGAATAGGACGGGATAATAATGACACCAAACACCGACGTTGTAATTATCGGAGCAGGTGGGGGCGGATCCGTTATTGCCAAAGAACTGGGGGAAAAGGGCATAGAGGTTGTGCTGCTCGAAGCCGGGCCCTGGTATGGGAATAATAAGTGGCCGGCTCCCAATCAGGAGCATGGCGCTGTAAGCAGTTCCAACCCTGAGGACTTAAACATTGAGATTTTACATAAATCTTTCACCAATTACGAAAGCGATATGAATGATATTATAACCGGGAAACTGCGCTGGGGGCCCGCCGATAGCAATCAGAATCCATGGAGCCGCAACATACCGCAAGCCGGTTTTGCCTGGCAAAGCTCCGGAATCGGCGGATCTACGCTGCTGTATTTTGCCAATTCGCCCCGGGCACACCAAAGTGCAATTGACGGTATCTGGCCCATTGCTTATAACGAAATGATTCCCTATTACGAAAAAGTTGAGGCGGACTTGCCGGTATTCCCAGCTCCGATGACCTCCAAAGATGAACTGTTTTTCTATGGCGCCCAAAAAGCAGGGTGGTCGCTTTTAAAGACGCTTAATGTTACCAGTCCTGGCTACCGGCCTCAGCCTAACGCCATTCTGCCTCCCCCTCCCCATATAAACGAATCAGATTTTGAATTTGACGGTCATTCCGAAGGCTGTACGCTCTGTGGTCATTGCGTTAATAGCTGCGGTATCGGTCCCCGGGTGGAGAAAGTGGCTAAACGTTCCACCCTGACAAGCTACATACCTTATGCGCTAAAGACAGGCAGAGTTGAGGTCAGGCCCAACCTCTTTGTTACCAAAATACTGACCGGAAAAGATAAAGCAGGGGATTTAAAGTGTGTGGGAGTCAGATTCAGAGATACCTGGACCGGGGAAACAGGCGAACTTAAAGCCAAGGCGGTAGTCATGGCGGCCGGGGCCATAGAATCACCCCGGCTTTGGCTGAATTCCCAACTCCCGGCTAACCCCTGGGTGGGCAAAGGACTTACGAATCATTGGTTCGACTGCGTGGCCGGCATATTTGCCGGGAAGGTTTTGCTTGAGGTGCTGGGTACCGGTGCGGTTGAGCCTTACATAGGACAAAATTCGGCTGCGCGCTTTGATTATCCGGGGCTAGGTGTAATTCAGTTACTGGGCATCAGTCCGGGGTTATATTCCACCATATTGTATTCACTTAGTGCCGACGGTTATAGCTTTTTGCGGCAGCCTAATCCGAACGCGCCTTGGGATATTCGAGGAAGGACAGCCGGCCAGGAATTGACCGAATTTATGGCGGAATACCCCCGGACTTTAAGTGTGCTGATATTTACCAGTGATGAAGTAAGCCAAAAAAACGGGGTTACCTTGGATACCTTGCTCAGAGATGCCCACGGGCGCATACCCAAAATAAAGTATGAACCAAGTTATGCCGATATGAAAAAAAGAGATACCCTGGCGGCTATAGCAGCTGATATTTTGAAAAAAGCCGGCGCTAAAAAAATCATACGCCCCAATTTGCCGCCGGGACTGTTTATTCATATCGAAAGTACCATGCGCATGGGATATGTTACCGACCCGGATTGCGAAGCGCTGCAAGTTAAGAGATTGTTTATCGCTGACAACAGCGTGCATTATAACAGTCTGGGCGGGCCTAACCCTACTCTCACAACTCAGGCTCTGGCGGTACGTACAGCCGAAAAGCTGGTCCAAAAGTATTTTAATTGATAAAATCCGCACTCTAAGCATATAATTCTTGCCTCAATCATGACTGCGGCAGTTCTACTTTGGCTGCGAACGTTTTTACTCAAGCAGGTTCATTGCTGCCTGTTTTCATCAGCAATACTACCGCCAAAACTATAAACGGCAGCCCTCCGATAAAACCGGTAATAGCCGGCCCCAGAATAGCGTTATAGCCGTCTTTTGCCATAAGAATTGGCAGCCCCGCGCCGGCGTTTACCGCCGAATGAATCATGGCGGCAGGTATTACGCTTTCCAGTTTGATTGACGCATAGCCTTCTATTACCCCCAACCCGACGCAGAATACAATCATAGCCAAAATTCCCAGCCAGGGATAACCTAAATAGCCTGTTCCGTAATTATGTCCCATCACAATTACCGGGGTATGCCACAGGCCCCATAGAATACCGGTGACAACCAAGGCCGCCCGGTCGGATAAAAGCCTGCGTAATTTTGGAAGCAGATATCCCCTCCAGCCCAGTTCTTCACCCAGGGTGGGAATGATATTGATAACCGGGCCGATGATTATTATCTCCAAAATGGAGATCAACAGCAGATGGTAGGCGGTCATCCCCGCCGTCTTGGCTGCCGTCTCTTGCAAAAAAGCCAGCTCCGGATCAAACGTACCGGGGAAAATCAAAAAATAGAGTGCCGCACTCAAAAACAATAAAGCGGTTGGTCCGAAGAAAACCAGCAGATATTGTTTTCTATGCCCCTTGAAATTGGGGCGCAGATACATATTGCCCAAGCCCTCCCGGGTTATCAGCCTGGTCAGTAGGTTGCATAAGGCGGGGACAAACATACCGGCCATGACAATAAAGATGGATACGCCCTGCCCATAAGGCAATCCGAGCAGCGGTATCAGCATAAAAACCAGCCATGTGATAATAAAGGTCAGGGCAACAAACCAGGCCAGCCGTTTTTTTACTGCCGTCTTTTCCTGTTCCATGATAAATTACCTCCTGCTTGGTTAGTCTTCGCGGCAATTGTCTTGGAGCTTTGCAGCTATATTTTGAAAGCGCCGGTCATCCGTAAATACTGAAAAAGCTGGATTATTAACGATCACATCGTACATGCTTCTCCGGATTGTTCTTTCGTCTCTGGGAAGATCGCTGCCAAGATCAAGTTTTACCAGCCATTCGTCTAACAGGTCGAAAAAGCTGTCACTGTGCAGTTTCAGGGGATAAATATCACCGGTTACAATCTCCGTATACTGCTGCAGCATATCCAGGGCCTTGTCATTATTATGCTGAGCAATATAACCCTGGGCGGCACAAATATACAGGTTAACCAGGACACCCGGGTGCAGATGTCTCATATCAAAGGATTCCGCGACATTAAACGCCCGGCTAAGGACCTCGTCAAATTTTATAGGGTCATCCGCACACAACATAAGGTAAGCCGGGAAAAAATTAAACAGGACAATGATATTCTGATAAATACCAACCTGTAATACTGCTTTCGCATCCTTAATGTTTCCTGTCATTTGATAAGCTGAAGCCATAATTGATTCCGGCGGCATCGCTGGTTCAATGGTTCCCTCCAGCAGCTCCAATGCAGCACTCGGATCATCGGCAGCAAGATCGCAGAACGCTTCCAGGTATAGAGCCTTTTTAGTTAATGAGATTTCGTCACTTTCCTCTTTAACTTTAATGAAAAGTTCCCGGGCTTCCTCAATCAATGATACCGATTGGGGAGAGCCCTTCTGCAGTTCGACATGGTTGACCATTAATATTCCCATTTGCAGCAGCAAAGGAAAGCATGAATAGTATTTCTTAATGATCCTGCGGCAATCATCCAGTACCGAAGCAAAAGGTCTGGCGGTAAAATCTGAGGACAATTGGCGATACAGCTTTTGAATATCTTCTCCCGTCATCTGCGGCTTGTAGTCCATTAATTCATCCAAGCTGATGTTGAAGTAGGATGCCAGTACCGGCAGAAATGTAACATCAGGATAACTCTGCTCTGTCTCCCATTTGGAAACGGAGGCTTTGGAAACCCCTATGAAACTGGCCAGTTCGTCCTGGGTAATACCTTTTTCTTTGCGTTTTTTCACCAGCACTTGGGCAATATTGATCTCTCTCATTTATCTCACCTCCTGCTTATATCTTAGTCAGCATCAGCGAGTAATTCAATGGATTAGGGCTCAATTTAGGTTAATAAAATCAACCAACGCGATACTTTTTTTAAAACAAGGACCCTCCCTCTTGGCTTCGCTCCATAGTTTTCCCTGCGATCAGTCCATCCTATTTTTAAAGATTTTTTACCGGTCCGGCTTGATCTATCCTTGTTCTTCATTCGTGCAAGCTGAAATCCGGGTTGTCCTCATCGGTCCATGTAAAGCATAAATCTCATGATCCTAGTTATGCATGAGGTATGGCATTTGCCGGTAATCCATATTATGATATATTTGTTCCTAACCTGTCTTACAAATACGAAGTTCATGCCGGGGAAAATTTAAACTTGCCGAGAAAGTGAGAACATACCATGAAAGTAATTGATTTAACCCATACTATTTCAGCCAATACGCCGGTTTATCCGGGAACCGAGAGGCCTAAACTGGAGACTGCCAATACCTACGAGCAAAACGGTTTTAAAGAAACTTTATTGACAATGTTCTCGCATACCGGAACGCACATGGACCCACCTCTACATTTATTTGCGCATCGAACTGCTTTAGATTCGTTTCCCGCAGAACAATTTTTAGGGAAAGGCCTGGTTATTGACTGCAGTGCTTTACAGGAAGGCCAAAGAATAGATATGGGGTTTATCGAAAGGGTAAAAGGCAAAGCCGATCAGGCCGAATTTATTTTGTTCCATACCGGTTGGGATAAGCGTTGGGGTACTGGTTCATATTTTGGAGAGTATCCGTATATTACCGAAGAAGTCGCGGAATATTTAATCAGCAGTAAGAAAAAGGGGATTGGCCTGGATGTTATCGGGCTTGACCCTATCGCCGATGCAAACCTGACCCTGCATAAAAAGCTCTTTGCTGAAGCCGATATCGTTGTTATTGAAAACCTGACTCGTTTGGGAGAAATCGGCAGTGAATTATTTACATTCTGCGCTCTCCCCTTAAAATTCGAAAACTCTGATGGGGCGCCGGTCCGGGCGATTGCCATTCTGGATGAGTGATGTTTTTGGTTATTTGAAGTACCTTCCCGCACCATCATTCATATAAAACTTGAGCAGGTTACGGATAACCCGCTCAAGTTTTCAGTTGGATTACTTGCCCGTAAACACCGGCTTCCTTTTTTCAATAAAGGCTTGCATACCCTCCTTTTGATCCTGGGTGGCAAAAAGAGTGCAGAGCTTTTCCAATTCCATTTCCAGCCCCATGTTTTGATCACTGTTCAGAATGCTGTGTATCGAGGCTTTGAGCGTACGGAGGGTAAGGGGTGGTTTTTGGCTTAGTTTGGCAGCCAGTTTTAAAGCATTATTCATCAGTTCCCCTGGGGTGGTCACTCGATTAACCAGCCCTATTTGCAAGGCTTTAGCGGCGTCAATCGTGTCTCCCGTAAACATGAGTTCTTTGGCCCGGGACATGCCAATCAAGCGCGGGAGTCGCTGGCTCCCGCCTGCTGCCGGGAATATTCCCAGGTTGATCTCCGGGAAGGCAAATTTGGCATTATCGGCGGCGATCCTAAAATCACAGACCAGAGTCAGTTCCACCCCGCCTCCCATGGCATAACCGTTGATGGCGGCAATGGTTGCTTGCGGCATTTCCTCAATTTGTTTAAACAGCCTTTGGATCGGCTGTACGTATCTTTTGGCGCCCAGGGGATCACATGCGGACATGGCCTTAATATCCCCGCCGGCGGCAAATACCTTGTCGCCTCCGGTAATTATGAGAACGCGGGTTTGATCATCTTGAACCACTGCATTGATAACCTGCTCCATCTCGCCGATTAATTCGCTGTTGAGAGCATTCATGGCCTTGGGGCGGTTAAGGGTTAGTATACCGATAAAGCTCGCCCGCTCATATTTAACCGTATTAAATTCCATCTTCCATCACCTGCTTTCACTATGCTCAGGTTGCGTTACTTGCTATAGTCATAGAACCCCTTACCGGTCTTAACCCCCAGATGGCCGGCCCGGACTTTTTGCTTCAGGGCCAGGGAGGGACGGAATTTGGGGTCGCCGAATTCCTTGTAAAAATACTCGGTTACCATTAACAGAACGTCTATACCCACCAGATCGCACAGGGCCAGCGGCCCTATGGGCATGTTGGCTCCCAGTTTCATAGCCTCGTCTATAGCTTCAACCGAAGCCACCCCTTCCTGATAGGCATGGGCAGCATCGTTCAAATAAGGCACCAGCAGCCGGTTTACTATAAATCCCGGGGCTTCTTTGGCTTCAATGGCGGTTTTGCCTATAATCCTGCAGAATTCCACAGCCGTGGCTACTGTTTCGCGGCTGGTCTCTGTTCCCGGAATTATTTCAATTAGCCGCATGACCGGTACAGGGTTGAAAAAATGGGTCCCGATTACTTTGTCCGGCCGGCCGCTGGCAGCGGCGATTTCGGTGATACTGAAACCGGAGGTATTGGTTGCAATAACCGTATGCGGGGAACAGATATCGTTCAATTCCTTGAATAATTGTTTTTTAATATCGATATTCTCAATAATCACTTCAACTACCAAATCGCACTCTTTGAGGTCCAATTTATCGGCGGAGGTGATGATGTTGCTTATGAAATCTGTTTTCTGGGCTTCGGTAATTTTGCCTTTAGTAAAGTCCTTATCCCAGTTTTTTATAATGTTTTTCAGGCCCTTGTCAATATAGGCCTGTGCAATATCCACCAATACCACCTGCAAGCCGGACTGAGCCGCTACCTGGGCTATGCCGTTGCCCATAGTGCCGGCACCCACAACACCTATTTTGGAAATACTCATAGTCAGCGCCTCCTTCTTCATATCCGTTCAGAGCATCGCTTTTTATAAAGCTTCTATGATGGTGGCCATGGCCGGACCACCGCCCGCGCAAAGGGTAGCACACCCAAATTGTTTTTGGCTGCGCCGCATTTCGTTCATCAGGGTTAAGATCAACCGGGCTCCGGTCATACCTACCGGGTGCCCCAGCGAGACCCCGGAACCAAGCACATTGATTTTATCTACATCTATCTTGAGCTCCCGATTGCAGGCAATTACTTGCGCGGCAAAGGCTTCGTTTATTTCCCAGAGTTCAATATCGTCCATGCTCATGCCGGCAAACTTCAATACCCGGTGCACCGCAGGCACAACCCCGATGCCCATGATCTTCGGATCAACGGAGGCCGAAGCGGTTGCCACAATTCGGGCTAAAGGCTTGATTCCCAATTCTTTGGCTTTTTCGGCCGCCATTATTATTAAAGCTGCTCCTCCGTCGTTAATTGCTGAAGCATTACCGGCGGTTATAATGCCATCATTTTTGAAAGCCGGTTTCAGCTTGGCCAGGGTCTCCATACTGGCGTTGGGATTGGGGTGTTCGTCGGTGTCAAATAATACGGTTCCTTTTTTGGTCTTGATTTCTACCGGTATGATGTCTTCTTTGAATTTGCCTTCAGCTATAGCCCGGCAGGACCGCTGATTGCTCATTAAGCCCCATTCGTCCGCTTCCTGGCGGGGAATATTGTACATATCGACCAGATTTTCAGCGGTTACCCCGGCATGGTAGTTATAAAAGGCATCAATGAAAGCATCGTACATCATACTGTCATGCAGCTCGGAAGATCCCATCCGGTAGCCGAAACGTGCTTTTAGTAAAAGGTGGGGGATATTGGTCATGCTTTCATGTCCTACCGCCGCCCCAATATCGATTTTGCCGAGCATAATCTGCTGGCTGATTATTTCTGCCGCCCGCATTGATGATGGACATTGCTGGTTGATGGTCACGGAGACGGTTTCTACCGGGCAGCCTGCATATATGGTCACTTGCCGGCTGGGGTTGCCTTTGCAGCCGGCCTGGTAGACATGGCCGGTGGCAACTTCTTCAATCATATCCGGTTTAACCCCAGCTCTTTCCATAGCCGCTTTAAAAGCCATGGTTCCCAGCTGCACAGCACTATAATCCTTAAGACTCCCCATAAAATCCCCTATCGGAGTTCTGGCTCCGCTTACAATTACCACTTCACGCATATCTTAATCCGTCCTTTCTCTATCATTTTTCCGCCTACATCATGCCTTTGCTCTTCATTAAATCGCGCATGGGCTGATAACTGTTTTCAAACATCCTGATAAAAGCCTCAAAATCACCTGCCAGGGTTTGGCGGCCGGCTCCCAGGTATACTGCCAGCGGGTCCAGGGTGCGCATTATCATGATTTGTTCCGCCGTGGGCAGTTCGGTCTCGGTCAAGTCAGGTGATACCGCCAGATCCCACTGCACGCAGGCCTTGATTTTCTCCAAATCTACTCCCGGATGAATTTTTTCCAGGTACATTTCCCGGGTTTCATTATCAAACCGGTAAATTCCCATGGTAGTGACTACGGTAACCGGCCCTCCTCCGGGCAAGCCTGCTTTTTCCCGGGCTCCGGGACCGGTCAGATGACCCGGGGAAGTGAGGTAATCGACTTGATTGACAAAATTACGGCCATCCTGACGCATCATTATAATTGTTCGCCGGGCCGATGAAGCTATATCATTGGCGCCGCCGCTGCCTGCCAGACGTACCTTGGACCTGGGATAATCACCGATACTGGTGGAATTGAGATTGCCGAACTTATCTATTTGGGCGCCGCTTATGCATCCTACATCAACAAAACCTGCCTGCTGTGCACCCATGACTTCCCGCTGGGTGCCGGTAAAATAGGCCCGCTCGTTGTTAACGGCACAGTTTACACACATGGGCAAGCGTAAGGGGGATGGGCCTACAGCTCCATATTCCACCATCATATTGAAGTTGGGAGCATGCGTAAATTTAGCAACGGTGGCCGCGATTAAGGGCATGCCTACCCCGATAAATGCCAGTTCCCCATCCCTTATTTCGCGCGCCACTGATGCCGCCATCAGCTCGGGCAGGCTGTAATCACGGGTATAGTTGGACATACTTATCACCTAACCTCTCCATATTTTTGGTATTTGTGCTCACTCTGCATCAAGCGGTTAAGGCGGTCATAGCCAATTAACTGGCAGTATTCATTCCAATCTTTGGTACCATGGATGTACTTTTCAGCCCAGGCATCAAAACCTTCCTGGGTGGCAAATTGCTGGTAAGCATCCAACCCAAAAGCCAGATCATGGTGGTAAAAGTAACTGCTTTCCCGCCAATGGGCCCCGAAAGGCGAATGAACCACGGCGTCCACATAGTAATAAGGAATCGTGGTGAGGTTGGGAATACGCCTGATTTCGGCCGAAGTGATAATTTCTTCCACACTGACAATTACGTGTTTAGCGGCCCGGGCCAGGGTGTCGGTGTTGCCATAGATCCCATAACACTGCACATTGCCTATTTCATCGGCGCGCGCAGCATGGATCACGGCCACGTCGGGGTAGGAGGCCGGAACCAGCGATACCGGGCGTCCGTTGTAGGGATCGTCTATTACTTTGATTCTAGGATTATTTTTGATAATATCTGACCCTAACTGGGATTTGGTCTGCATAAAATCAAGTCCCATGGAAGCTGCCAGCCATCGCATGGCTGCTCCAAAATTGCTGTAATCCTCAACTTCTATCGGCCGGGGAATGCCTTTTTCAACCGCCCGCCGGAAAACCTTGTCTTCTCCCTCAATACCGCCCCAGTTATACGCCATTTCAATTTTTCTGATTAACCCTGAACCGATTAAGGCCGAAGACATACCGATCTGACTGGTTATAACCAGATCCAGGGTTTTGATCCGGTCCCGCTGCCGTACAATTTCCCAAATCAAGGATGCCGGCGCGGCGCTTACAGTCATGCCCAGATAGCAATTTTCATGAATATATTGGGAAACGGCCTCTTTAGCCGTCATTACCTTATAAACGGGCGGTTTGGCTCTTCCTGCCTTAACCGGGATTGGTTCATAACGCATCATTTAACCCTCCTCGTCATTAAAACAATCTCACTTTTCCATACTGACGCTAGCTCAGAAGATCTTTGGCGATAATGACACGCTGAATTTGGGAAGTACCTTCAAATATCTGCAGTATCTTGGCGTCGCGCATCATTTTTTCAACCGGATAATCCCGGCAGAATCCATAACCGCCCAGGATCTGGACGGCATCAGTGGTCACCTGCATGCACATATCAGCCGCATAGCATTTACAGATAGCCGAGAGTTCGGCTGCCATCAGATTTTCATCCAGCAGCCAGGCTGCTTTTTGGTACAGCAAACGTGATGCTTCGATATTCATTTTCATATCGGCGAGCATGAATTGAATGGCCTGGAAACTGGAAATAGGCTTGCCAAAGGCTTTTCTTTCTTTGGCATAGTCGCGGGCGAATTCGAAGGCTCCGTTGGCTACCCCTACCGCAGCCGCGGCAATAAAGGGGCGGGATGAGTTGAAGGCTTTCATGGCCAGTTTAAAGCCATCGCCCTCCTCGCCCAAGCGGAACTTTTTATGAACTTTGACATGATCCAAAATCAGTTCGGAGGTATCGGAGCAGCGCATACCCATTTTATGCTCACTTTTGCCGATTGACAGACCTTCGGTGTTACGGTCCACCAGGAAAAATGATTGTCCCCGGTTTCCCTTGCTGCGGTCATGAGTAGCCAGAACCGTATATTTATCAGCATAACGTGAATTCGTGATAAAACATTTGGTCCCGTTGAGGATGTAATAATCACCGTCTTTTTTAGCGGTTGTGGCTATTCCGGCTACATCCGAACCGGCCCCGGGCTCAGTTACCGCGTAAGACGCCAGCTGCCCGTCATTGCATATCCCGGGGTACCACCATTCTTGTTGTTCTTCCGTTCCTCCGTAGAGGACCGGTTCGGAAGCCAGCATATTGACCAAGGGGGTAATGGCAATTCCCAGGCAGGCTTTACATATCTCCTCCACCACCGTGCACAGGGTGACATTGCCAAAATGCAGACCGTTATATTTTTCCGGGGCATTCATACAAGAAATGCCCAGTTCATTCATCTTCTTAACCACCGGCCAGGGAAACTCCTCTGACTCATCATAATCATGCCGAACCGGAACAATCTCATTTTCGGCAAATTTTCTTACCGTCCGCTGTAAAGCCAATTGGTCCTCATTTAAATTAAATCCAAATCCCATTCATAATCCCTCCTTATCCAAACATATCCCGGTTGAATTTTTTATCCCCCCTTCCCTCATTACTGCCTACCTTTATTGCATAGTTCATGCCCGGCTGAGCGACAGGCGCGAAGCCCTATATTTTGGGGGTCTTGGGTTTGGAGCCAGGGATAAAATAAGCCTATGGCTTAGCATAAATACCATGAGAATATGAATGAGCCGGTTAATTGAAGCGGCATTAGCATAGTAAAAATAAGAAAGTTTTGCAAAAATGCAAACGGCGGGGAGGTGAAATGTAAGGGGACAAAAAGAAAGGCAATACTAAAAATTTTAGATGAGAAGATATAGAGGGTTGACCGGGGGTACTAATCGATGGGTATGCCGTATTTCTTCATTTTACGGTAGAGGGAAGATAGATCTATATCGAGGTATTTGGCCGCTTGGGCTTTATTTTGGCTTGTTTCCTCTAAAGCCGCATTAATAATACCTTCTTCAAATTCCTGGGTAATAGCTTTTAAGCCTTTCTTGCTTTCTATACAGTCAAACTTCATTTTGGCGCAAATAAAGGTTAAATGCCGCTTGCCCAGCCTATCCGCTTGTTCCATATGGGCCAGGCTCATAGCCCTTTCCATAACATTTTCCAATTCCCGTACGTTGCCTGGCCAGGAATATTTAAGCAGAACCTCCCGGGCGTCATCTTTTACTCCTTTAATATTCATGTGCAGCCTTTGGTTTAACCTGTGCAACAGGAAATTAAACAGGAGCAGGATATCGCCTTTGCGCCTTCTGAGCGGGGGAATCTCAATCTGGACCACATTTAAACGGTAGTAGAGATCCTCGCGGAAAAGCCCTTTTTCCATCATGGATTGCAGGTCGCGATTGGTGGCTGATATAACCCTCACGTTTAAATTTATGGAATTGTTGCCTCCCAGCCTTTCAATTACGCGCTCCTGAAGAACTACCAGCAGCTTGCTTTGCATGGCCAGGGGCATTTCCCCGATTTCGTCCAAAAAAATAGTCCCGTGATTGGCCAGTTCAAATTTACCCAAACGACCGCCTTTTTTGGCTCCGGTAAACGCACCCGTCTCATAGCCGAATAGTTCCGCTTCGAGTAACGCATCCGGGATGGCGGCACAGTTTACCCGCACAAAAGGTTGGTTGGCGCGCAAACTGGCCTGGTGAATAGCATGAGCAAAGATTTCTTTACCGGTGCCGCTTTCCCCCGTAATTAATACCTTGGTATTGTCTTGTTGGGCTACCTGCCGGGCCAGCAGCTTGGCTTTAAAAAATTGCTCATCCTCGCCAATCAGGTCATCAAAACAGTATTTGGATATATGTGATTTTAAGACCTCATCCTTTAGCATGTTGTTTTCCGCCAGTAATCTTTCCAATATGCTCTTATGATCCCAAATGTTCATGGATATACTGTAGGAAAAACAACCGGCGATTTCTTGTTCTTTAAATATCGGTACCGCCGAAGCAATCATTTCGTATCCATTGATATTCCAGTTATAAGCGGTGACGGCTTTGCCGGATCTAATGACCTTGATCGTCTGGGTCTCCGGGGTTATGGACAGAACCGGCCTCCCCACCACTTTGTCGGCAGGAAGCCCCAATACGCTTAAATAAGTCTTATTGGCATAAGTAATAAAACCATCCTTGTCAACCACAATGACACACATATTAGGGTTTTTATCAAATATGCCCGGTATGGTGAGCGTCCTGTCCAAGTTATCCACCCCCGTCAACAATCTGCCTACAAGACATTTATACGTAAATAAATCAAATTTATTATACATAGTAAATAGGCAGACGGCGGCGGCGGAATTCATTCATATCCCACCCCCAGAAAAATAAAAAAGACCTCTTAAGGTCTAGGCTAACGCTAAAGTCAGGCCGAGCCAAAAAGTTCACAGGGACGAGTTCTCAACCACGTGGGCGCCATTGGCCCGAAAAGTCTTCTCCCAATCATCCACATAAAACCCGGTCGCCCACTCGGCCATAATAACACTTGTGCCTTTTTTCAGCTCCATTTCCCCCAGGGGTATACTGTCTAATTGTTCGCCGCTGATGCCAAAGAAATACAATTTGTTTTTGGTTTTAATAACCGCTATATCCTTGGCGGGGGAAGTAAACGCGTCCAAAGCGTTGGGAACCCGGTCTTTTACACTCTGCCAGCTGAGATATAAGGTGTCGTAGAAAATTAAGTTGGCCGGCGGAAGGAAATTGATATTAAACTCCATGGTCCCGGGAGTATCATCGCGTTGATAATTTATTCGCCCTTGAAGATGCCAGTGTCCGTTTTTACGGGTCAGTCCAAAATTATCCTCGTTTACATCATCATCTATCCAGGTAACTCCTTGACTCTGCAGGGTTTGCTGCGCTTGTTCCCGAGCACTGTAATAGGCGGTTAATCCCGCGGCCCCCAGTAAATCTGAAACCTTGATTCCTATTGGCGCCGATAATTTATCAACCGGCAATACCTGCAGCTTACCGGCAGCGCCAATTTTATTGGTTATGGTGACATAATCATTGCCAATATAATCAATAACTACGCTTTGAGTAGCTGGGGAGGCGGTTGGGGCAGAGGCTTGCTCTTCTGCCGCGGCCGAGTCTTTTACGGCAACATTATGCGCCCATAATTCCGCGGTTTCCCCTTGCTTCAACCCGCTCTTTACCTGCAGTTCCCAGAAACCGCTTTTACGCGGGAAATAAATATCATCCCTGCTTAGAACCGGACGCAGTTTTTTAGCGTCCGCGGCTATCCAAACGGTTTTATAGATATAATCATTATTGGATGGTATTTTCAGTCCTAGAAAAATACCAGAAGGGCCTGCATTATCATACTGGCTGCCATCAGCAATCTTGGCGTTCGCAACCGTCAGGGGATCATCGGCATGATCGGCAATTTTATGAAGCAGCAACACCCTATTTTGTACAAAAGCAATTACGGTGGCATCATCAAGTTTCATAAATTCACCCAGATAATTAGAGTCGGCGAACACCGTTACGACCTCGACTTCCTGGCTTATCGACGCCAGATAGCCGTCCAGGACGATATATCTGGTCATTAAATAATCGGTTGAACTTACCTTCTTAATCTTGTAGGTAGGTTGATTCCAGGCATTACTGCCTAATACCGCAATTTCCCGGCTAAACTGAATTGAACTGCCCTCAGCCTCAAGGTCCGTCTCAGCGGAATATCCTTCGGAACCCAGATCCTGAACCACCGTCCACTTTCCTTCCAAGGGGCATACATCATATACGGGCGGAACAATTTTTCCTGCCATCGTCCATGAAGGATTGGCGCATCCGCTCACTGACAGAAGAAGTAATAATGCCAGCAAAAGCTTACCTTTATCAAGCATCCGGCCTCTCCCCTCCGGGTAAAATTATCACCACCGCGGTTCCCTCATTGAGCTCGCTCATGATTTCCAGGCTGCCACCCATCAGGTTAACAATCTCCTCGCAAATTGAAAGCCCGATACCATTTTTGGAAAACGAACTTTTTCCCTTATAAAACTTTTCTTTGACCATAGGCAGTTCGTCGGCGCCTATTCCACAGCCGCTATCGGATATGGTAAATTTTAAACCTTCATTTTGAATCTCCGCTTTGAAACGGACATAGCCTCCCGGATGATTAAAATTAAAGGCATTATCCAAAATATTAATAAACAACTGCTTAAGCCGGTTAATATCAGCATAAATATTGGGCAGGTCTTCAGGATAATCAACGGTAAAATCAATATTTTCCCGCACCGCCCGCGGTGTCAATTGTTTACGCAAATGTTCGCATAGATTGATCAGGTTTACCTCGCCCGGGTTGAGTTTAATTCTGGCGGAGACAAATTTGGATAAATCCAAGAGTTCCTCAACCATCCGGGTAAGCCGGTCACTCTCTTTGGCAATAATGTTAAGGCCGTCGTTAAGCATTTCTTTATGCTGAAAGTTTTCACTCTGTAAAGTAATGGCCCACCCCTTAATGGAGGTCAGGGGCGTACGCAGTTCATGGGATACCGAGGAAATAAAATCATTTTTAAGCTGTTCCTTTTTTACGATTTCATCGGCCAGATAATTTAAGGTATCCGAAAGTTTACCGACTTCATCGTCACGGATTTTTCGGCTCTTGATCTGAAAATTGCCGGCTGCCATTCTTTGGGCCACAGCTGTAACTTCCTGCAAAGGCACAACGATGGTGTTGGCTAAAAAAATACTCATCGAACCAACGATGACGATTACCAATAGGCCGATTAATATAAAGATTTCTTCGGTTTTTACAATATCCTGGTCAACGGCGCTTAAAGAAGCGATGAAGCGCAGGACGCCAACGGTTTGATCTCCCGATTTTAGGGGATGGGCAACCGCCATGATTTTTTGCCCGTTCAAGTATCCCACCCATACCCCGGTCTTGCCGGCCAAAGCTTCCTTAATGTCGCTGCCGGTTACTTCAGGGGGAATGGTGCCCTGGGAGTCCATTACAATATGGCCGTCTTTATCAGCAATCTGGACTTCGGCATTACTCTGGTTCCAGAACGCATCAACATTATAGAGCACATTGTCCTGCAGGGATGTATCCGCAAAATACTTGGTATACATATCCGCGCAAATCTTTATCTGATTGCTGAGACTGCCTTCCACACTGTTATAATAGTTCTGCCTGACGATATAAATAAGCAGCATTTCCAGAATGGCAACCGTGCAAATAATAACGATCATAAAATTGGCAGTTAATCTTGATCTGATTCCCTTCATTAGGCACTCCCATTGGGGCCTGCTTGCCACCGGTAGCCGTAACCCCAAACCGTTTTAATATATTCAGGTGCAGACGGATTATTTTCCAGCTTTTCTCTCAGCCGCCGGATATGTACGTCCAAAGTTTTGGTATCGCCAAAATAATTCTCTCCCCAGACGGCGTTTAACATCTCGTCGCGTTTTAGGGCCTTCCCCTGATTTTCCATAAACATCTTAAGCAAAGCAAATTCAGTCGGGGTTAACTCGATTTCAGTATTATTTTTGAAAAATTTATTGGCGGCAAGGTCTAGCAAAAGATCATCGCATTTAAGTACGCTATCTGCCAGCTTGAAATGAGTTCTGCGCCTTAACATGGCTTTGATGCGCGCTATCAGTTCAAAGGGATTGAACGGTTTGACCAAATAATCATCCGCACCCAGTTCAAGACCGAGAATCTTATCGGTATCCTGACTCTTGGCCGTCAGCATTATCACAAACGTTTCGGGCATCATTTCCCGGACCCGCTGGCAGACTTCGAACCCGCTGATTCCCGGCAGCATCAAGTCCAGCACGATGACGTCGGGCCTGAAGCTGCTTAACCGGGCCAGGGCTTTCTCCCCCGTGTCCGCTTCGCCGACTTCATAGCCAACCGCACTAAGATTAAGGGTAATAAAACGTCTGATAGGTTCCTCATCTTCAACCACCAGGATTTTCGTTTTTATATCGTTCATCGTCCTCTCCATTTCCACAGCAATAACTATAAACATAACATAATAGGTGATTTACGCGGCTCTTTCAGGGTAGTGATTTAGGAAATTAGGGACGGTTCCTGATGTACTTAATCATTCAACCATAAATATAAAGATAAATAAAGAAGTCTGCGTAACTCCGCTCCCTATGGGTCTGCGTGTGAGTGAAGCGAACCCGCGTCCATCGTTCCCCCTTGTGTCTCTTGTGTTTGTCCGCGCCTTCCGCGTCTCATTTACGTTCTTGCTTAGGGCGTAACGGCATCGGCCACCAGCGCCACATAAGCCTGAACCCCGGCTGCTTGCAGGTGCACCCCGTCCTTGTAAAAATATTCATTATGACCGCTGCTGGCGGAATACCAATCCACTAGTTCTATATTGGGATCCGCGGCGGCAGTCTGGGCCAAAATCTGATTGACCACGCTTTCCCACGGCTTCGGCACCCGGGTATTAATCACCACGATCCTCCGGTCACTTCCCAGCAAATTCAGTATATCCATGAACTGTTTCTCTGTAAATGCTCCATTTGCTCCCAACTCGATAACAACCGTCTTGCCCAGCCTGCCCTGATCTTTAAGATTCTTGATTATCTGGGGCGCCTGATACATTTGCCGGCCAATGGCTGCATCCACTAGAAGGTCCGGAAAAAGCTTCTTCAGTTCCGGCCCCACTTCAACCATAACCGAATCGCCAATAATCGTAATCCCCTTACCGGTAACCACCCCGTTTTTCTCTGCTTCCTGGTTCACCGTCTCCGTACTGGCTGGAGTCGCAGCTTCATTTTCATCATTGCCCGGTGATTCCGTCCCGGCAGGCGCGGTCGCTGGGTCGGTTGCACTGACGACCTCGGCCGGTGAACTTTGCTGCTGCGCCTGACTGATCATCGAGCACCCGCTTAAGGCCAGTATAAATACGGAAACTATTAATATTATACTGACTGCCGTAGTCCTGCCCCGCACTCCAAAATGCCGGGGCCGCCACCTTAAACCGTATGACAGCCACTCCCAATACTTTTTCCACTTACCGTGCCGGATCGGATTCTCAATAAAATACCAGGAAACCGCAGCCAGGGCAATGCTCAAAACCGTTTGGGCAAACGCCCGGGTAATATTCAATCCCCCGGTATTGATGCCCGGGCTGGTCAAGACTATGACCGGGTAGTGCCACAGGTAGATCCCGTATGACCAGACCCCCAGCCATCGTAAGGGCGGTATGCCAAAAATCCGGCCCAGCCGGCTGGCCGGATGAGCCAGTACCGCTACCAAGACCGCCGAGAAGATTGAGAAAAGCAGAAGTCCGCCGTAATATAAAAAAGATTGATATTGGTTGCTTTGCCAGATCATTAATAACACGGCCAGCAGCGCTGCTCCTCCGGCTGCATCGAGTATTTTACGATGCCGGGAGGGCAGAGCAGTTGACAGTTGGCGGCTGGGCCACACCAGGGCCAGCACCGCCCCCACCAGCAAAGCAAAAGCCCGAGTATCGGTTCCGTAGTAAACCCGGCTGGGATCCATCCCGGGTTGATAGATAATGGCCATGGCGACGGCCGAAATAATGGCCAACGCTGTTATCAATCCGATCAAGCGCCCCCGCCGGGGAACATAGCGCAGTCCCAGCCCCAACAACAAAGGCCAGACCAGGTAAAACTGCTCCTCCACGGCCAAAGACCAGAGGTGCCCCAAAGGCGAAGGGGGGCCGAAACTGTCGAAGTAGGAAACCTGGTGAAAGATCAGCCACCAGTTGCTGGAATAGAATACCGCCGCCCCAACGTCATTCCACAAGGATGACAAGCGGCCGGGATCATATAAAGAGAGCCAGATTATAACTCCGGCCAGCATTACAAACAGGGCCGGCAGCAACCGCCGGGCCCGGCCCAGCCAAAATTCTTTCAGATTCATACCCCCGGAAATCTTCCATTGGGTCACCAAAATGTCGGTGATAAGATAACCGGACAGCACAAAGAAAATACACACGCCCAAAAGCCCTCCCGGAGCCCCAGGCAGGTTCAAGTGGTAAGCAATTACGGCCAACACTGCCAGAGCCCGCAGCCCGTCCAGTCCCGGCATATAACGTCTGGCGCCGCCCTGCTCTTTTCCATAAACCTCAGCCAATCCAGTCTTTCCATCCCGTTCCATTGGTTGATTTCACTCTCCATCCAGTTAATTCAGTATCCCTCGACGCCTTAATTAGTCCAGGTGTTCCCTTTTTCATCACAATACCAATTTTTTCGGGTAATTGCGTTACAAAATGCTTAAGAATGGTTACGAAAAAGTTATAATTATTGCATAATACCAAAATTGACGGCGGGTTCATAAGCGGAGATGACTCTCCCGGTAAGCCTGGACCGGACAAGCTGATTCTCCAGGCCGCTTCGGCGCCAAGCCCTAATTAAAAAATGAATATTGAAAATGAATTATGAGCATACAAATGATACAAATATTTAAAACAACAGGTGATCACTGATGTATGAATATAAGGGCAATATTCACGTTCATTCCAGCTACTCGGACGGTTCCGGAACCATCTGGGAGATTGCGCAGGCCGCTGCCAAAGCCGGCTTGGACTTTGTGGTGGTCACTGATCATCACCAGCTGACCGCTCTGGCTAGGGGTGAAGAAGGGTATTACGGCAAAACCTTAGTAATGGTGGGCATGGAAATAAACAGGGAACGCAACCACTATCTTGGTTTAGATATTGATAAGGTGGCCGAAGGCGATGATGAAGACCCGCAAAAGGTGATTGACGCCGTTAACCGGCAGGGCGGTCTGGGCTTTATCGTTCACCCTTACGAATTGGGATCAAAATTGTTTGAAAACGGGAGAACCTACCCCTGGACCGATTGGGATGTACGGGGATATGCGGGAATAGGCATCTGGAATCACCTCTCCCAATGGCGCGACGGTCTTACCAGTATTTTAAAGGCCCTGTACCTTACCTACATTAACCCTCATCAACCTGCTAAATACGGACCGGAGTGTGAGACCCTGGCCAAGTGGGATCAGCTTTTACAGGAACGTTTGGTGGTGGGGATAGGATGTTCGGACGCCCACGCGATTATTATAAAACTGGGACCTTTAAAAGCTGTTATCTCTGATTACTATACCAGCTTCAGATGTGTCAACACCCATGTCCTGTTGGAACAACCGCTGGGCGGCAAAGCTGAACCGGACCAAGACATGATTTATAAAGCGCTGCGTACGGGGAGATATTTTTTTAGTTATGATTTTTTCCGCGATCCGGCCGGTTTTCGTTTCTTCGGGAAATCCTGCGATAAGACTGCGCAAATGGGCGAGAACATTGAGGCGGCCGGGGCGGTGCTGATAGTCGAAAATCCCGGCGGCAGGGTATATCTGATACGAAACGGCCGCCGCTGCCGGGAAAGTGACCGCCGTAAATGTTGTTTCCGCGACCTGACTCCCGGAGTCTACCGAGTAGAGGCGTTCCACCGCCATGGGTGGCATTACCGGGCTTGGATCTACTCCAACCCTATTTTTCTGAAATAGACCTAAACCCGCACGCCGGTGCAGGCCAAATCTCTTAGCTTAATTATCCTTGACGAAAACGATCTTGCCATTTTCAATTCGAACCAACAGCACGTTTTCTATGGTCTTATAAAGTACTTTTCCCTCATTATTGATAACCATCATTTTGTAAGATGATTTACGGTCTTTATCAAATATTGCTACCAGGTAGCCATCTTGAACTTCCAGTTTATTTAGCTGACCTCCCGGATTGATTGGCTCCCCGCTGCCGATGGTAAAAAGTTGCTTGTCCCCCGCCAATGAGTAATATACTTTTCCCTGAAAAACCTCATACAAATCAACTGCCTGGTCGACCAGCAACTCCGCCTGGCCGCCGCTGAGAGGAACCTGGTAAAGGTAGTGGTTCCGGTCGGTAAAATATATGGTCTCGTTTACGATTTTGAAACCGTCGGCTTCTTGATCGCACAGTCTAACCGTTGCATCGGTATTGATATTGACTCTGTAAATACCTGTAGTGGCGAAGGGATTATCGTTTTGATAATAATCTAGATAACCCAGCACATATATTTCATCGCCGATTAAATACAGGTCATAATTGGACTTGGCTGACCGGGTTGCCCCATTGTCCGCAATGAACCGGCCAAAAGTATAAGCCGGATCACCTACCTTCATATATTCGGTTTCCCTATTCTTTTTTATCTGCAGATTGTTGGCAAACGGCTGAAATCCATGTTCAACCCGGACGGTATAATCATCGTATATCTTTAAGGAGGAGTAGCCGTTGTCAATTTCCTGAACGGTCCCGTCCTCTTGCAGCCAGACCAGGTGATCGGAACCCATGGTGGCGCCGCCGGTATGATATTTGAGAATAGCCCGGCCGTTGTCCGTCTGCAGCGCTGCCAGAGCATAACCACTGCCCCATCCGTTGAGCGGCAGCTGGTAGACCAATCTACGGCTGGAAGGATTGGATACCGGAGCCTGATAGATCCTGCCGTCTGCCCCCTCATAATAGAAATAGTCTCCGACCATGGTAAACGCGCCTTTTTCTCCGATTCCGCGCTCAGCCAGGGGCAGTATCAACTGGGTGGCAGCCGGGCTGCCGGCAGATGAATTAATAACCAAGCCGTTTTTTTGGTCAAAAGCATACTTCCAGCCGAATTCATCAACCGCAAATCTCCAGGTTAGCGGAAGATAAGTAACATTTCGGAATAGCAGCAGGGGATACTCCTCCCGGCTGTTATCAATTTCCTTCCCGTTTACGGTAATCTTGAGAGAAGCCACTTGAGCACTATAAATATTATTATTCCTGCTGGAGTTCTTATTTTTATGATAATCCCAATTGACGCCGGTTTTCACTATGGCAAGGCCTGTATTGCGGTTCCAAGCGCTTTCCAGGCCCAGCAACCGGCAGTCATAATAGGTCAGGGGTAAATAAGTTATATCCTTATATACGATTAAAGGGTATTGGTTGTCGGCATTCTCAATGACAACTCCATTCAAGCTCACTTTAAAGGCTGGCAGGACAACTTGCACCCCGGGGGCAGCCTCCGCCGTTCCTCCGGGCAGCAGCCAAAACATCATGATCATTACCATAGCCAGAACCGGAATACCTGCTCTGCTTCTCATAAAAGCCTCCATCTCGCCGCCAAGGCGTTGCCCACAGTAGCTGCTTTTTATTGATATTCCTGCAAATTTTCCCGGAATATCGCCACCAGTCCGTCAGTTTCATCAATAAAGTACGGCCGGGCAATATTACCCCGGGAATCCAAATCACGGCCGTCCCACCAGATTGCCACCTTTATTTGAGGGTAATTGGCGATGTCTTCAAACATATCCTTAACCCATTGTTCCTTGCTGGAACCGACGCTGCTGCTGGCAAACTCAGTGATCATCAGCGGCTTGTCATAAAGTGCCAGTGCTTTTTGATATAAAGGATCATAAATCTCCCGGAAACTGCGCCAATTTTCCCCTTCATAATAAGTGCCGGTATTATAGCCGGTTAATCCCACCACATCAACGTACTTGTCGCCCGGATAATACAAAATCTCATTATTCCATTTGAAATCAGGGAAAGACCTTTCATTGGGGTTCCAAACCCAGATTACATTATCGGCCCCAGCCTCCGCAAAAATATTGTAAACGTATTTGTATAACTCCTTAAATATTTCAGGGTCCCGGGAGGTATAATAGGCGGAATAAGGGCACCAGTCCCCGTTCATCTCGTTAAATGGCCTGAACAGTACCGGATGCCCAAACTTAGCCACATCCTGCGCATAGGCACGCAAATAATTATCATACTGCCCGTTCAATATGTCATATACCATATTGCTGCCGTCAGTTGCGGTAGTCTGCAAGGTCAGTTCTACAATTTTTCCATTAGCGTAGGCATCCTGCAGAGCCTGTCCTTCACGATTGGAATACTCCTTCAGCACATGGGAATACAGTAATATAAAAGGGAACTCATAGTTCAGCCTCTGTTCCAATTTCCGCAAATCACTCATGTTGAAAGGTGCGGCAGGCTCAAATATGCCCCATTGCAAGCGGCTGTCATCCGAAAAATACTTCTCGAAAACAGCTCTGGTCTCCTGGTTCCACTTGCGGTCGGAAATACCTTTAAACTGAGCGGCAGATGCTTGTTTGGTCGGGGCAAAGGTATAGAAGTCTTTGATAATATCCTCATAACCACCGCAATCTTCCAGCGGCAAGTCGGATTTAAAGAAAAAGGTATACACCGCATCCTTGGCCATTATGTCTACACAGGCGTAATAATTCTTGTCATCGTCTACCTTAATTAGTTTTTCGCGTGACCATTGAACTACATTAAGCGTCATTCCGTTCCAGGCCCAATTCTCGGAATGAACCTGCCGATAATCGGTTTGGTTGCCTAAAAAGCGGTTCGAATAGTCGATATAGTTCTTTCCCGAGACCTCCTGCGCGGTGGTTTCTTTGTATATTTCAACCCTTCTATGCTCATCTTCCAAAACCGACCTGATCCCGGGGAAACTCATATCAACTACTTTCATGTCCTTGGGTATGGAAATTCCATATCCATCTACTTGATTAACAAACCTATTCTCCAAAACATTGATTTCCTGCACAAAATATATTCCGGAATCGGCTGTGGCCGTACCCGGTCCGTCATTTTCCCATAAACCGGCTGAACCTATCCCGGTTATTATAAGTCCCAATACGCATACCAGTATTAAAATCGCCTTAGTTCTTTTTGACATAGCAACTACCTTTCCGATTTATCAGTCGATTCGTCTGCTAATGCATCTTCTAGTTGATTGAGGTCAACAATCACAATTTCCGCGCTGTTTCCGTCACTGGGCTGTTCTTCGGCTGGTTGGCCGGCCGTATATTCCTCACTGTTTTCGGCCTTGGAAATGTCTGGCCCAGCTCCCTCGGGAGAAGCTTCTGAATCTAATTTGGCAATGCCTTTCTCCTGAGGACTGCTTTCATCGTTTCCAATTCCATTTTGAGTATCTACAGGGCTCAGAGCCAACTCGCTCTGAAGCGGCCGGTTAGTCAGGGGCTCCGCACTGCTGATGGTAACCATTGTTCCCGACATTAGCACCAATATCGCTATCGAAGTCAGGGCTACAATTCCCCGCCTTTTCTTAGTGGTATCAAAAATGTCTCTTATTCTCGACTCAAGATGATCCCGAGAACTGCTTATGCCGGTTGAAAAGATGGGGCCTTCAGTCCGGTTGTTCTGTATAGCCAGGTTGAGAATAATGTTGCAATAGCACTTTTTGGCCTCGGCATCGGTATTCTTTAAGACATAGTCGTCACATGATTTTTCCATATCTTTATTAGCTTCTCTCACCATTAGATGAACAACCGGATTAAACCAGTGAACCGCAGTAGCAGCCATTAATATCAACTTAAACCAGATATCATGTCTCTTAAAGTGTACCAATTCATGAGTCAGTATCATCCTCAATTCAGCCGGCGGATATGACTCGGCCGGTATTATTAGGATTGGCCTGGCTAGCCCCACTATCATCGGGCTCAATACCTTTTTACTAATTCTTACCGGTATATCTCTTTTAATATTAAGTTCTGTTTTCCGCTCCTTTAGCAGGGCTTCAATTACAGCGTCAGTTGGTTTTCGACCCCACCTTAATAGGTTCCGGCGAAATACGATATAAGCCAATATCTCATAAGCAAGATAGACCGAAATCCCAGTTAGATACAATACCAACAAGATTTGTACCATACTCATACCCGTTTCACCAACCGGGTTTATTGACAGCTGCCCGCCGTTCGCCGCCGCAGGTGCAAGTCCGCTTGCCATTGGTACAGGTACAGGAATTGATACGGGTATATAATTGGCCAAGGAAACCGGCAACAGCAGTCTTATCGAAACAGCTATCCATAATATGTACCGCCAACGGGCAGAATAGCGCTTGTTTAATACCGGCCCCAACCATAATAATAACAGGATTATGGGAGTAATACTCAGGCTCAAGGCCAGCAGGTTATAAAACCAACTAATCATTTTGAAACCTCTTCCACATATTTCCTTAATTCTTCCAACTCTTCCTTACTGATGGCATCGCCATCGTACAATGCTGCCACCAGGCTCTTCAGAGAACTTTTGTGCATTCTCTCCAAAAAAGATTCGCTTTCTTTCCGCAAATATTCGTTTTCATCTACCAAGGGCTTATAATAATTGAATCTCCCCTGTTTGGATATTTGCAAAAATCCCCTTTCTACTAAACGAGACAGGAAATTTAGGACGGTAGTATTGGCCCAGCTTTTCTCTCCGGCCAACTTTTCCATTATATAGGCAGACGATACCGGCTGACCCGCCTCCCAAATGATCATCATTATTTCCAATTCACTGCCCGGCAATCTTTTTATATTCTCCATATCAGACCTCACCTTCATCTATATGATTAAGCCTTTATCCCATTATCAATTACCGTATTTATTTTATTCTACATTTGTAGAATAAACATGTCAAAGGTATGAGCTTCTTTTTATGACATAATATTGTATTTTGAAATGCACCTCACCAAGTGGCATGTCCTGAAATGCAACGTAAAAAAACCACCCTCGATTGAGAGTGGCACTTGCCTGCATCTATCCAGACAGGTTGGAGGCTTACTTTAATTACTGCATTTTGAGCATTCTTTTTAATATTTTACCGTTGCCATTTTTAGGGAGTTCAGCAATAAACTCAACTTCACGAGGTATCTTATAGCCTGCAATATATTCCTTCAGATACCGGGTGATCTCCTTGGGTGTACTCTCTTCCCCATTTTTAAGAACAACGAAGGCCTTAACGTACTCGCCTCTTAATTTGTCGTTAACTCCAACCACCGCGGCCTCCTTAACTTTCGGATGCTGATATATAATTTCCTCAACTTCCCTGGGATATACATTCAAGCCGCCAGTTATGATCAGATCTTTTTTCCGGTCTACCAGATAAATATATCCATCTTCGTCCATCCTGGCCAGGTCACCGGTATGCAGCCAACCATTTCTCAAAGCCTCTTTCGTTTCTGCCTCTTTATTAAAGTATCCCGCCATTACATTTTCGCCCCGCACTACCAGCTCACCGACTTCACCCGCAGCCAGTTCCACATCGTTATCATCAACAACCCTGCATTCAACCTCAGCGAGAGGCAAACCTATAGAGCCTTCCTTTTTTACCCCATCTAAAGGATTAAAGCTTACTGCCGGGGATGCTTCCGTCAAACCATAGCCTTCAACCACCGGGAGCTTCAGAATATCTTTGGCTTGCTTGAGTACTTCAACCGGAAGGGCTGCTCCCCCGGAAACTGCCAGGCGAAGTTTGGAGAAAGTAATATTATTCTTCCTGCATGCCTCCAGCAATATTACATACATGGTGGGAACTCCTATAAAAACTGTAATATCATCATTTAATAAAGAATCTATAACTTCTCTGGGATGAAATTTATCCAGTATCGTAACGGTTGCACCACTCCACAAGGGGGTTAGCACACAGGTTGTAAATCCAAAAACATGGACCATGGGGAGTACGCACATATAGTTGTCATTTGCCCTTCCCTGGAATGCGATGCGGCATTGTTCGGCATTTTTTAAAAGGTTTCTATGGGTAAGAATTGCTGCTTTTTGTTTTCCGGTAGTACCTGAGGTATATAATAATGTGGATATTGTATTTTCATCCGCAACTTCCTCCAAGGCTTCAAGCGGCATCTTAGAAACATTTCTCTGAAATGCCTCATTCAGAACGATAATCCTAATACCTAATAACTTTTGCATGGATTCTTGCGTATGATTATACTTCCGAATAATTTCAGGATGAATGATCATGAAATTAATTGCAGCATCCTTGATATAATAGATAATTTCCTCCAGGGTAAACTGTACATTGACTGGAATTATAATTCCCCCATTTTTGACCACACTTAAATAGGAGTAGACAAATTCAGGCGAATTGGGACAACTCAGCAGAACTCTTTCTTGGTCTTTTATGCCCAACGTCAATAACAGTCTTGAATATTGGTTAACTGTTTTTTCAAGCTGTTTATAGCTGATACTGTTTCCCTTGAATTTTAAGGCTATAGAATCGGAATTATATACTTCTTTATAAATGCTTCCTATCATAGCGCCCTCCTATAATTTGTTACAATACCATCACAGTGGGAATTAATTCATCCATACAAAATATAACAAAATATAACAATTTAAACTATACATAGTTTACTGTAAATTAACAACCTGAAGTTTATATCGCCTTGTACGCGTCTTTTTTTATAACACCCACGAACATATATTAAGTGATAAACGGCAGGGCAACCAGCAGAGGGCTGGCGGCGAAAATCATTGGAGGCGAGGTCAGCTAATTGTATCTAAAATAATAAAGAAGGCCAAACTATAGCATTAAAAACCTTCTTAAGTTTGGTTCACAGTTTCTCTGGTTTAGGCGCTATTTCGATGATTTTCTTGTCTGCATTCATTCTGCTGTACTAAATTGATCGTTCAGAATAAACTGGATATAATACCCGCAATAAACAGGAGGACGAAGATGAGAGGAAATGCTGAAAAGGGAAATTCAAAACCCGGCTTAATGGCGGCTGTCGTTTTCAATCTACTTAATATTATTATGTTTCCGGTATCGCTGCTTGGTTACGTGATCTGGATCGGCCAAGGGGTTCTCGCTAAGAATTCTTCCGGCGTTTCGTCTACAGCCCAAGGGCCCTTGTCGGCACGCTATACCCAGCATAATCTCGGGGTGCGGCAGGACGAGGCTTCGGCCCGGTTGATGGAGGTACTGCCTGGGGTTCCGCGGATCGCTAAAATCCTGACTGCAGGGCCCTTTTTCCTGGCCCACCGGCTAACCGGCTATGTTCCCAAAGCCTTCCGCTACCCCTTCGAGGGCGAGATTCCCCCGCAGTTCGAGGCTTCTGCCCGAGTGACCTTCTTTGATGAGATTGTCGACCGCTGCCTGACGGACATAAAACAATTCGTTATACTGGGAGCAGGATTTGACACCCGGGCTTACCGGCTGCCTGAGGCTAGACAGGTTCGTGCTTTTGAGGTGGATGCCCCCAACACCCAGGCATTAAAACGGGAGATGCTGAGGAAGGCTAACATTGATACATCCGGAGTAACTTTTGTGGCTGCTGATTTTGAGACGCAGGACTGGCTGTCCCGGCTTATTGATGCCGGGTTCGACATAGGCCAACCGGCCCTCTTTCTCTGGGAGGGAGTTATAATCTACCTGGACCGGGAGGCGGTCGAGACCACCCTGCGCAAGATCGCCAGCACTTCCCCAGGCAGCGTACTGGCTTTCGATTATTTTACCAATGAGCCGCTTCAGTCCAAGTCGCTCTATTGGCGTTATGGGCGGGCAATGACCAAAGCCGCCGGCGAACCGCTTAAATTCGGAATTGACAGCATGCCCCCCTGCAGTGAACGGCTGGCCGAGCTGCTCCAATCCTGCGGACTCTCCTTGGGTGAAAACCGCGTTCTTGGTAGTGAAGCGAACGGAAGCCGTGCCTGGGGCGGTTTCGCTACGGCTGTGGTTAATTGATCTAGGCGCGGTATCTGACCAAACTTTACATATGAATCTAACCAATAAGGGCCACCACGCTTGCTGCTGAGATTTCATCAAAGCAATTTATTTACTGCATCTATAAATACATCCGGATGAAAACGGTGAATATCATGATTGCTGGACAATTCAATCAGTTCGCACTCGCCTATCAAATTAACGGCTTTCCTGGCCTGTTCATTGGACGAAGCTGCCATAAGAATGCCATCTTCTGAATAAGCTTCTTGCGCATGCAGAAAAATCGTTGGGACTTTTAGAGCGCGCATCAGCGTTTCATGGCCAATGCCACTGTGCCAGCTATAGTCATAAAAATGCTCGCCAAACTGTAAATCATACTCAGGCATAGACAAAAACATAAAATTGATAGACTCCGGCATAAAGAAAAACTGCACCGGCTCCTTCGGATGCTCTTCGTAATACCGCTGGGCGTAATTGGCCAAACCGTCCATGGCGGAAGGCATATAGAGTTTCCCCCAGAGGCAGTTTCTCAGATAATAGGCTTCCCAACACTCCGACTGTTCGGAGTTATTATAATCATGTATCGTTTTATAGGTATCCTGATAGGCGAAGGTCTTTTCAAAGTTTTCTTTTTCCGCGGAAAACACCGGTGGGTCTTCCAACAGGTCACCCACTATAAAGTCGCCGCCGTAAGCGGCGATATAGGCAGCAATCAAACCGCCGGAGGAATGACCGGAAACAACAGTTGGCTCTCCGATCACATGGTTGACAAACCAGATAAGATCATTGCCATTGGCGTCAAGATAGTACTTGGTCTCATCGTGGAAAGATTTGCCATGACCATAGCAATCCACCGCAAATACATGCCAGTTTTTGCTCAGTTCAGGAAGTACGGTGGTATAATCCGCCCAGGTGCCAGTCTGACCGTGGATAAGTAAAAGCGCCTTTCCATTATCCGGTCCTTCCGCATAATTGATAACAGAGCCATCTGCCAAGGTGCTCTGCTTTTCTATAAAGCCGGCAGCAAGCGTTTCCTGATAATCCTTCTGCCAATAGTGCGTGCACCGATAAAAATAAATCCCGCCGCTTATCACAATTAACAGAGCTATGCAACCGAGGACAATTCCCGATAGCTTCAAAGATTCTTTAAAATTTTTCAATTAAATCCCCACCTTGCAGCAACAAACTTTTATATGAACGCAAGAACTCTATTTCTGTTCATTGTTCATTCTCGATTCCAGCTATTTCCCCGTCAAATATTGTTGTTATAAGTCCTGTAAACATTGATTTGGGTGGAATGGCAATGCCTTTTTGCTCATCTGCCAAAACGATAATTGTATCACCGGGCTTAATACCAAAAATGTCTCTGGCTTCTTTGGGAATGACAAACTGACCTTTTTCGCCGATCTTCACAGTCCAGGCATATCTCCCATCTTTCCCATTTACGTGTTTCATGCCGGGTTCTCCTTTGCTCAAAGTATGATTTGTATGAATAGTATAACACATTATTACCGGCTTTATTCTTAGCTTTTGCAGGAGTATCTGGAAGATTGTAGAAGTAGACATAGTCTCCTCCCATACATTCTCCCTCCTGTTTTACACTTACGAGGCGTTATCACGTCTAATGGTGAAATCATCGCAGGCAAGTACAGACGGAAAAATCTCCCAGCCGAAGCGATTGCAGGTCTGCCCGTTTTTTCCAGAGTTATAGAGGGAAAGGCGGGGGGAGTTGCTTTTCATATAATTTGTAATCGTCTTTGCAGGACATATTCAGGCAAAGGGCGTGAAATCGCTTAATGCCTGTCACTGATTATACATAAGAATCATAGCATGTATTATATAAGCCAAACCTCAATCAAGGAAGTGGAATTATGAGCAACATTGCTTTACAAATAGAAACCCTGAATACGGGTGTCATAGAACCCGAAAGCGCCGTTGTGTTTGAAAACACCCTCTACAGTTCCGGAAACATCGGGTACAACTCCGTGACTGGAGAAATAACCTTCTTTGAAGCAGGAAGGTTTTTCGTATGCTGGCGGATCGCCACCCAGTCCTCCCCTTAAACCATTGGGGCAACCTTCACCCTACGTACGTCTCAGGGTGATATCCGGGGAGCTTCCTCGCCGCTCAAGAGCGGTGAGTTATCCGGCATCGGCATTATAGAGGTGGCCTCTCCTTCTGTAACAGTCTCCCTGGTAAATACCAGCGGTGGGTCCTTTTTCCTTTCCTCCATTGTCCCTTATAAAGGCTCGCTTGTGGTTATCGAAGACGACGTTTCCGAACCCTTAGGCACGCTGTTCAATATAATGGCGGGGGAAAGCGTCGAAGCGCCGGTCAACCTTTCTGATACGCTGACATTTACGTCGGAGACACTGAGTATAATGCTCCAGCAATTCTCGCCTCCGATCGTGCGTATTGAGCTGCCTTCTGAACCGCCATATCCTGCCGCGCAGGCGACACTCGGCAATATGTCAGGCGCAACGGTTGCTTACGAAGAAGCCCTGCTTTTCAATACGCCCGATATGTCCGCAGGTACCATCACCTTTGACCAGAACACCGGCATTTTTACTTTAAATGAGACCGGTATGTATAAAATATCATGGTGGGTAGCGACCAATATCGTGCAGTCCGGTTCTTACGTTTCATTTGCCGTACGGTTCAACGGGCAGTTCATTATAGGCCAGACCTTTGCCGCTACTCCCACGGGACAGGTGAACGGCGATCTGGTGTATTGGTTTTTTGAGACTGGAACGACACTGGAACTCATTAACAACACCATAGACACCGATGTCACTCTCGTTACCACACCCTACCAAGCAAGCATGAGCGTTGTAAGGCGCGGCGGTCTGGGGTTTTGATCTCATATAAAAAAGGTCGTGCACCGCACCGCCGGACCCCAGCACACAAAAAAAGACCCCTTGGGGTTTTATGTTAAGCGAAAACTCGCTGTATATTTATAATTTAGATGCAGCTTGTTTCAGGCTTAAAACAAGGTTTTGGCAAAAAAATGATTAATTATGTCTTAGAATCCACTCCAAACCCTTTGTCAGCCATCTCGCCAATCAACCTTTCCCATTTTCTTTCCTTTCCTGCTCCACAGATAAGAAGACGGTTATTCTTCCAACCGTCCCTCAAAGAACTTATTTATCCCGGTAATGCCGCAATTCGGCAAAATGGTCCGGGGCAACAGCAAAGGCAGAATAATTGTCACCGGGATTTTAGCGCTTCCAGGTACTGATCACTGAAATCAATCTTCAATTCCACCCAGAGCGGCAAATGGTCGGACATTTGAAATGTGCGCCAGGAGGTCCGATAATATTTTTCGATATCCGGTTCTGATTTCCCCTGTATGGTTTTCTCCGGGAAATACGGTCGGTAGACATTCAAGTCCTGCAGAGTGTAGACTGACTGGGCAAAATTGAAAGCGTCCGCCCTTTGCTCACCTTCTGCAAACACTGTCATTGACGGACTTAATTTAATATTGAAGGCGATCTGGTCGTAGTGCCTGGTCTGCCCCAAATCGGATGGATGCTGTTTGATGCTGTCCGGTATATAGAACCCGTGCTTTTCCAGAGCATGAAAAGTTGCGTCACTGGTTTTCACTATATTAAAATCGCCCAGCAGGATGTAGCTCTCATTTTCTTGCTTAGCCCGCCTGGCCAGGAATGCGGCAATGGTATCAATTTCTGCCAGCCGCCTCGGGTCGATTCCGGAACTCGCTCCATAATAGATATGCACTGTTACCAGCTTAAATTTAAACCATTTGGCCTGGAAGGCCACGCAAAACGGCGAACGCGCAAACTGAAGGCCGTCTTCGATTAACTTTTCCCGGGGCAGCACGATTTCCCCGGCCATATTTTTAAAGGCGACTTTGCTCCTGTCATAGATAAAAGCCATCCTTTCCCCGCCGCCGGCACTGCCGTCGGTGCTGTCCGTCACGATATAATCCCATTGCGGATTCATCAGGGCCATTACCCTCTCCAGACCTTTCAGGTCCGCGGATACTTCCTGAATGGCTATAAGATCGAACCGGTTTATAATCTCGGCCAGGTAATAGTAGCTTTCCAAACGCCGGTTGTCGCCGAACTCGCGAATATTCCAGGTTGCCAGCAGAAGCGTATCAGATTCAGTCTTCCGGGGAATTTGGGCATCCAACTGACGGCGCAGCAACAGGAGCCTGTCAACAACACGCATACGCTCTTCTTGGTCTCTGATCTTTTTTATCGGATGATAATATGGCATAGCGGTCACCAAATCCTTAACCCGGTGATTTACCGGCACATACAGAACTATCGGCACGGTTAACGACACGCTGGTTGACACCGCAGAACGAACCAAGAGATGGGCCAACCCCCAATAGCGACGTGTAGGTTATACTAAGCCGTTCCCGTTATTTATTATTTAGCCCAGGGGCCAGTGAAAACCGAGGCGGCCTTAACGCCGCCCTGTTCCAGAATAAATCTATATTCGGTTTCTTTGAACCATAATCCTGCTTCTTGCAGAATAAAGGCGGCCAAGAGATGATCAAAGGTGACGGTTCTCAGATACTCAGATGTTCCCCGGTCAAGGGGCTAAAGCGGAAAACATCACACATCTCATTTAAGATTTGTATATTGGCCAGGCCGACATTCATTACCGTATCATTGCCTCCATAATATATAGCTACCGTATCGTCCTTGCCAGTTAGGGCCCCGCAGCTGAATACCACATTGGGAACGTGGATATAATCAGTTGCTTTAACTATACAATCACTGGTACTGGGCATCAATAGCGGTTTGGCACTAATACGGATTTTACTTGGATTGGCTGGGTCCTCAAGATCATGGAACGCCACCCCCAAGGTATAAGGATTGCCAGCCATGGTTGAACGCACACCATGAAAAATATTCAGCCAACCGTGTTGAGTCCTGATAGGCGGGGCACCCGGCCCAATCTTAGCCTGAAATGCACTCGGCCCGTGGCCGCTTTTCATGATTATATTACCGATTTCCCATGGTCCGGTAGGACTCGGTGCAAAACCTGCGTATATTTCTGCAAATGAGCCGCCAATGTGACCGGAGCCGGAAGCTTCCCTTCCTTTGTCATTGGGACGAAACAAGGCTATCCATCTTTTATTTCTATCCGGTTCAGGAAATAGAACCACATTGCGCATATCCTGTTCGGAAATCGGGCCATGGCGAACAACAGTCTTAAAGTCTTGGGTTACGGCCATCATAACCTTGACTCGGTTAGGAGTCTGTTCGTGGTAGGCACTGTAAGTCAATATATATAAACCGTTCCCAACCGGATTGACCCGAATATCCTCCACCCCGCCGGCCTCAGATTCAATAACCGAGTTAATGTCGACGCCTCCGGCATATAGATCATTCCCGGTCGCAGGCAATAAAAATGGCCGGGGGTCTACCGTCCAACTATTCAGGCCACTGTCACTTACAGCCTTGCCTATCACACTGCGACCGTCAGCAATGTGGGAACGAAACAGCATTATTGTTTGCTTCCTGCCGTTTACACCTATCACTTTTGCCATTCCCGCATTATGAACCGTGTATGTATATAAACGGCTGTCTGCACCCCAGACTTTATTGACGTCATGGCATGTTAATATTGGGTTGCCCGGGTAGCGTAAAACCGGTTCATTAATGGTTACTACCCCCTCAAATTCATTTAACGCAACATGTGCTTCCGTGAGGCCCATTGCAATTCTCCTTTGCCATTACGTATAGTAAGGCCGCATCTTCCCTATTATAGGATTTCTACATAGCCTTCAGTTCCATTTACCCGGATTCTCTGTCCGTCTTTTATCAGCTTGGTGGCATTTTCCACTCCGACAACTGCGGGTAAGCCATATTCACGGGCGATCACTGCGCCATGGGTCATCAGTCCGCCAACTTCGGTGACCAGGCCTTTTATGGATACAAACAATGGTGTCCAGCTAGGGTCGGTAAAGGAGGTGACTAATACATCTCCCTCTCCCAGAACAGCATCTTCCATATTTAAAATAACACGCGCCCGGCCCTCGATTACTCCGGAAGAAACAGGCAGACCTGCAATAGCCTGGGCTGGGAGATCCTCTCGTTTGTACTTGCCTGCGATGATTTCACCATCAGAGGTGATCACCCGTGGGGGAATTAGTTTTTCATATAATTTGTACTCGTCTTTCCGTTGGCTGATGACCTGGTAATCCAGTTTATTGGTGCGCACGATTTCGCGAAGTTCTTCAAAAGTGAGATAGTATATATCTTCTTTCGCATGAATAACGCCCACCTGTACGAGGTGTTCGGCTTCTTTCAGTAAAGCCTGCTTATAAATAAAGTAGCGATTAATCATGCCATATTTGGGATATTCACGATAACCCATGAAATTCCGGATTAGGTCGATCATGCGTTTTGTCTCTTCGGCTTTTGATTCACCATCCGGTAATTGCCGCAATCGATCTAATAACTCCTGCTCTTTTTGCAGAGCCTGGTGCCGCCCTTGCTCAAATTTCCGCTGACCGGCACCAGGCTCAAAATTTTTGATGTTGCTGAGAATCATGGGGACAAGGGTAGTTGGTTTTTCGCTCCAACGCGTTTTCGTAATGTCGATTTCTCCGACACAGCGCATCCCGTATTGGTCGAGATAAACAGCGACAGCGTCTCGGGTTTCCTGTCCGCCATCATACCTAACCAGTTCATCCAAAAAGTGATCATCTTTTACCTGTTGTAAGAACTTAACTACTTCCGGATAGGGACGAATCACATCCGCGACATTGAGCAACGCCAGCCCCATTTCCGCAGTGATATTGTTGGGTACGGATTGGGAAAGCGTGTCCGCTGCGTTTTTTTCACCCAGCCACTGGTTCATGTTTGCATTGATCCAGGCTGAGGCATCCATAGCAGCCATAAATACACTTGAACTTTGCGGGTCAAATAAAATTTTCTTTAATTCTTGGATATCTTCCAGGATAAAATCCAATAAATCCAGTCCTGATCTCGTTTGGATGTTCTGTTTTAATTCTGCTATCGATATTTGGCTTCTCTTAACCAAATCAGCAACGATGCTTGGATCGTTTTCGATTTGGGTGCGAAAACCAGCAGGCGAAATAGCTTTATGGTCGTTACCGGGACCCTGTTCTTTTTTATCATCTGGCAACGATTTTATAAAATCTCCGCGCTCTATTATGGTCATAAGCGCATCTTTTATAAGCGGATCGGATTTTCCCAAGGTATTTAATAAAATCTCTCGGCTGTCAGGTGAAGCCAACTGAGGGATAACATCAACAAACAACCTTCCGCCGGCTTTATGCATGAGGGCGGGGGTCGTTAACAGGAAAAACGATATTCCCAATGGTTTCATGGCATCGGTCATCATTTGTTGGTGACCGACAGATACGTAAACGTGATTTTCCTGATCATTGGCTTCGGGGATGGGGTATAAAGTAGTAATCGGCCGGCTCTGGACAATAAATAAGGCAAGGGGGCACACCTCCTTGGCAATATCCGTCCCGGGAGGAATTTCCCCATTTGATTCATATCTAAGGTCAGGGGACACACCTCCTTCAGCGGAATGTCCCCGTTCTATGCACCACTCGACGTCCTGGGGGCAGCCGAAATGCGCTTCGATCTTTCGGCCCAGGCGCTCAAGCTGCAAAATCTGCTCATCCGTCAGCACCGGCCTGTTCTGCCGCTCAGGCAGTATCTCCCGTACTTTCGTCCCACCGTCTTTTAAGGCATAAACAGCCAGCTTTTTGGCGGATATTTTCTTATCGATAACCTTGCCGTCACGTACTTTATAGATATCAGCATTCACCAGGCCGGAGACCAGTGCCTCCCCCAGTCCGAAGCCGGCATCGATGGACAGCACCTTCCGATTGGAAGTTACAGGATCGGCAGTAAACAAAATTCCTGACGCCTGCGGGAAGATCATCTTCTGGACCACCACAGCCAGGTAAACTTTGCGGTGATCGAAGCCGTTTTGCAAGCGGTAGGTTACCGCCCGGTCGGTAAACAGCGAGGCCCAGCACTTGCTGATATGCTTTAGGATTGCCTCCTGGCCGATAATGTTTAAATACGTGTCCTGCTGGCCTGCAAAGGAAGCCGTCGGTAAATCCTCCGCCGTTGCGCTGGAGCGTACGGCATAGGCATTTTTTTCTCCCAGCCTGGAGAGGTGGCTGATAATCTCTACACGAATATCCTCAGGGATGGCTATCCCTTCTATGAGCCGGCGCATCTCACCGCTAATTTCACCGATTTCATCCCGGTCTTCCACCTTAAGCAGCGATAACTGATCAAGGTATTCGTTAATCGCCGCCGTTTCCCCCATGGTTCTTTTAAAGGCTGCGGTAGAAATACAAAAGCCATCCGGTACGCGGATTCCTGCAATTTTGGAGAGCTCCCCCAGGTTCGCGCCTTTACCCCCGACAGCCATGAGTTTGGTTCGGTCAATATCCTGAAAACCAAGCACATAGGAACTCATACGTTTCCCTCCTTTGGCGATTCCTTCTTTGATAGTTTTGACAACATCCTTCAGGTTAAACAATTTATCGAGTAACCCAGGATTGCATTATAGCAGTCGCCAATAGGGATAAACAGTCTATATTTACAATTTTTCCTATGCTATAATTAGGGTGGAGGAAGGTTTATTCTTCTCTCATTGCAATAAACCTTTGTTTATCAACCTTTTAACTTCTCAATCCGCACCACATTTCCCCATGCCTTGAACGGTAAAAAAAGTCGCTTGGAGTTGGTGGATCCTGGCGGCAAATTCGGCAAGGTCAACCCGTTATTCTGTATCGAGCCGTGTTCTGTTCCTCATGATCAAACTTAAAGAAGAAATCTCTCTCTTTTATTAACAGGAAAATGGTCAGCCCGATCAAGAGCAGGGTTTGAATAACTTTGCTGTCCGGATTTGTCATGAAAATCTCATTGAAAAGATTGGCCGTGATATGAAAGACGACCGCCACCAGAATATTACGCCCTGTTTTGTAATACAGCCAATTCATCAGGATCACAAACGGAATGATGCTGACCGCATAGTTTAGAGTATACAGCCAGCCTGACGCAACCAAGTTGCTTTGATAGTAGTCTTTGATAAAGCTAAGCGGAATGTGCCATGCAACCCAGATTGCACCGAATAAAATTGAAACATGGAAAAGCCTGAACCGCGCCCGCAGACAGTCGGTGCCATAAGTATGCCAGGCCAACTCCTCCAAGACCGGAGCAAGAATCAGGATGAACCATGCGGGGTAAATACCCGCGGAAAAGGAGAAACTCCCCGAAAAGTTAAATTGATCCGCACTATATCCAAAGAGCAATGAAATGGCCTGGGCGAGAAGGATGCTGACGGGCATAAGGAAACAGGCTGCCAAAAGATATACGGGCTTTATGCCTTTGAAATGAAAGAACCTGCCAAGGAAGTCATCACACAGCTCTTTGTCCGGAAAGATCAAAGCAACGGCTACGAGCATAGGGCTCATCAATCCCAGGATTCCCAATATGCTTGCCAGTGTCAGGTCGGACTGGCTGCCTGGCGGCCTGTGGCTGACATAGGCTGCGATAAACCAAAACGCCCATGGGATTCCTGTGGCTAAACTGTAAAACAGAATCGGGTGCCGATATTTTTGAATTGTCATCAGAATCTTTCTTCCTCCTTCGATCGGCAAGGATCAAAAACAGTTTAGCATGTCTTTCTTATTCTTCGATACAGATCACATTATTAATAAGTTAAATTACGGTAAAAAATCATATCGCTCCATACAATTTGAACGTACAGATTGACAACCGACTGTTGCCCGGTATCTTTTCGTTTTTTATAGTAGCTCCGCCACTTTTTGTCGGGTTTATTGCAGGCCATTTCATCTTACCGAAATCAGGCAGGTGAAATTGGGATTTTAGCTTATCAAAATCTAAATTCTTATGAAGAACTTATTATTTTCTTATGCTGTTGTATACAGCCAATGCATCAGTAACATTGTATTGTTCGGATTTGTGATTTCCCTTGGCACCGGCTGTAATCAAAATATATTCCTGTTTACCCACTTGGGCGAGACTCGCGAGACATAGACCGGCCTCATCGGTGTACCCAGTTTTTCCTCCTAACATTTCCCCACCGGTGATGTTTTGATGGTTGAGTTCTTCAAACATGGTATTGTAAAAGGTTATCCCGCCAGGGTGCTTATTCGTAGGTTGGGTGGAATAACGGAATGAAGTAAAAATCTCCCGGAAAGTATCATTTTGCAAAGCATAGCTTAGTAGAATAGCCAGATCTTTAACTGTTGTGTAGTGGTTTACATTGTGAAGTCCGGTCGCATTTGCAAAATGGGTATCATCCATACCAAGATCTGCCGCCTTTTGATTCATTATTGTTACAAAGCTCTGTTCTGATCCCGCAATCTGATCAGCAAGTCCAATACAGCACTCCGCGCCGCTCGGCAGTATTACTCCGTATAGCAGATCGATTGCCCTGACCTGCTCACCCGGCCGGAAACCTGCCATTGATGCATCTGTTTCGTGCAGCCCCTGAAACACAGAATTGGTAAGTTTGATTTCTTTCTTCAGATCAGATAAATTCTCTATCGCAACAATGGCTGTCATCATCTTAGTCAAAGAAGCAGGATAGATTTTTTCTTCGCTATTTTTTTGCATCAGGATGGTATGATCTTTTAACCGGATCAGAATCGCATTAGGACTGTTCAGTTTATCGGGATATATAGAGGGATTGGGTTCTATCTTTGACGGAGGAACCGGTGTTGTTCTATCGTCAACGTATTTCTCGAATAAATGCTGGGCAGCAGGGGTAATGATGTATTTATATGCAAAGACAGCTATGACAACCATCAGCAGGAATGACAGTACTATCCGCGTTTTTGACTTTTTCTTTTTTGCTTTTCGTAGCATAATAAACCAGCTCCTTATTCTGTGCGGTATCATTTAACCACAGAACCAAGAGCTATGTTGGAATTTCATCTTATGAACTTCTTAAGATTTTCTTATAACATCCGAAATCATTGCGATAGCAATTACAAATCCCTGTTATAACGTGGCGGGAAATACGCCCTCCTTATGAAAAGCTTAATCGGTACCCGCCACTTATAGAGGCAGGGGGGCATTTTATTGCCTCGTTATAGCGGAAGCTTTACTGTAAATATAGTATTTTCCGGGTTGCTTTCCACAGAGATGGTTCCATCGTGAGCCGTAACAATCTCTTGTGCGATTGCCAGACCCAGCCCTGCTCCACCGGTGCTGGTGGAACGTGCAGTATCTAATCGGTAAAACTTTTCAAAAATACTATCAAGCATACCCTGCGGGATTGGATTCCCCTGATTTGTAAAAGTTATAACCATATTTTTGTCCTGCTGCCCGGCAGAAATGCCAATGACGCTGTTTTCATAGCTATAAGCCGTCGCATTTCTCAGAATGTTATTGAACACACGGGCCAGTTTGTCCGCATCTCCCCACAGGGTTAAGCCTTCAGGCACATTGACGGACACCTGCTTTCCCTGCGGAGTCAGCATGGGATAGAATTCATCTGCCATCTGCTGGAGCATGAACTGTAAATTGATTTTTTCTTTATTTAAAACAATCGTTTGAAGATTAAATCTTGTGATCTCAAAAAATTCATTAATAAGCTGCTCTAACCGATAAGCTTTTTCCAGGGTAATACCCACATATTTTGCCTTCTGTTCAGGAGGCATATCAGGAGCTTCATCCAGAAGACTTAAGTATCCTATAACAGAAGTCAGAGGTGTCTTTATATCATGAGCCAGGTAAACGACCAAATCATTCTTGCGCTGCTCGGCATCAAGCGCGGCTTTCTTTTGTTTTTCCAAGTTGTTTTTTATCTGATTAAGCTTATTCTCCATAAAATCCAATTCAGGTGATAATGTAATTTCAGCATCGGATTCTTCAGTGAGTTTATCCATTCCCGCACTGATCTCATCAAAATATTTTGTAAACCAAGAAACAGAAAAAATAACTAAAAATATTAGGATAACACCAAAAAAGATCGTGTACATATTGTTGCGAATTACCAACTGATAGATTATTTGTGCGTCCGAATCTCTAAAATAAAAATTGGTGACTAAAAATCGAACGATACGATCTCCGATCTGTCCACGCAGGATATTGCGCAATAGATAAACAGTCACGGCGGCGGCAACTGTAATCAGAAGCATTTGAGAAAGTACTTTGCTTTTTAATTTTGTATAATCATTCCCTCTTTTATCTCTTTTACTTTTCAACTTTATAGCCAATCCCCCATACCGTTTTGATATATTTAGGATGCTCCGCGCTATCGTGCATTTTTTCCCTTAAATGCCTGATATGAACCATTACCGTATTATTGCTATTAGTGAAATACTTGTCTCCCCATACCTCATGGAACAATTCTTCCGAACTGACCACCCGTCCGCAATTGGAACAAAGGACCCAAAGAATGGAGAATTCTGTAGGAGTGAGAGATAGCTTTTTTTCATTCAAGGTGCATTCATGGGTATCCATGTCCAACACCAAGCCGGAAAAGGCAATCAAGTGTTCTTCCTGTTTTGGCTCTGAAGAATTATATTTGGTAAATCTCCGGAGTTGCGCCTTTACACGGGCAATAAGTTCCAAAGGACGAAACGGCTTGGTGATATAGTCGTCCGCGCCTAATGTCAGCCCAGTGATCTTATCGATTTCTTCTTCTTTGGCTGTCAGCATAATAACCGGAAAATTATGCTTTTCCCGGATTTGTTGACAGATTGAAAAACCGTCTTCGTCGGGAAGCATGACATCTAAAATGGCAAGATCCAATCTTTCATTTTCAATGCAGTTAAGGGCATTCTTGCCATTATAAAATTTAAAGACATTATAATTCTCATTTTTCAGATAAACTTCAACCAAATCGGCAATTCCGTTGTTTTGCAATTAAAATAATATAAACACATCTCCAGGTCCGGTGATACGGGCTAATTTTTTGTCAATAAATTTTACTATTTATGTTGTGTATCGTCGTGTAATATGGTATAATGGACCTACGGAGGGATTTTTATGTATCTTAAAAAAAGCATAAGCAATGGCAAACCATATCTTTCCTTTGTCCAGGGATACCGTCAGGAGGGTAAAGTAAAACAGAAAACAATTGAAAAGCTAGGTTATCTTGAGGATTTAGAGAAACTCTACGAAGATCCGGTTTCTCATTTTAAAGAAGTTGCCAAACAGCGCACCTTGTCCGAACATCCACAGAAACTACTGGAAATTAATATAACCAGGCGACTTCCCGACAATACAACATTACGTAAAAATCTTGGCTATGCCATTCCTAAACGCATTTACTCCCTTCTTGGCATCAATAGTTTTTTTCAGAGTAAGCAGAAACATCTGAATATCGAATACAACCTGAATAGTATTTTCAGCCTCCTTATCTTTAACCGGTTTCTTTTTCCTTCTTCCAAAAAGAAGGCTTTTGATAACCGTGACTTTTTCTTCGAATCTTATGATTTTTCAATTGATGACTTGTACCGCTCGCTTGACTATTTTGCACGCTACTCAGAACCTCTCCAAAAATATCTGCACGAAAAGGTCTGTGAGATCATTGGCCGCGATGGAAAACTGGGATACTATGATGTCACCAATTATTACTTTGAAATTCCATACAATGATGAGGACAAATATGATGATAACGGCGTTCTGATAAAAAAAGGTTTTCGCAAAAGAGGTCCTTCAAAGGAACACCGCCCTGACCCGATCGTACAGATGGGGCTTTTGATGGATTCGAACGGCATTCCCATGGCTTTCAATACCTTTTCCGGGGGCGAAAGTGAAAAGACCTCTCTTCTTCCCATCATCCGCAGGGTAAAAAAGGATTTTGGTATGGAACGTATAATTGTTGTTGCTGACAGAGGACTCAATACCAGTGACAACACTGCTTTTCTAGCCGGAACTAATGATGATGATTCCTGCGGTTATGACGGCTATGTCTATGGCCAGAGCGTATTATCTGCCGACAAGGAATTCAAAGCATGGGTGCTTGATCCGGATGGCTACATTCATACTAAGGAAACCGATAAGGATGGGGAGGAAGTGATTTTTACCCATAAGTCCAGAATATATGCCAAAACCATACAGCTTTCAAACCAACAGGGAAAACGCAGCCTAAAAATGACCATCTATCAAAAACAGATGGCTTACTATTCAAGTAAATATGCCCAAAAGCAGAAGAAGGAGAGGGCCCTGGTACTTGCTAAGGCCAAAGATTTAATTGCTAATCCCGGAAAGTATACCAAGGCTACCAGTATGGGGGCTGCTGGATATATCAAAGACATAAAGTTTGTGAAGGAAACTGGTGAAATACCGGATGGAATCAGCCTATCGTTAAATCTTGAAAAGATTACCGAGGAGGAAAAATACGATGGTTATTATTCTATCGTGACTAGCGAAAAAGATTTGTCTGACACGGAAATACGTGATATATATAAAGGCTTATGGGAGATTGAGGAGTCCTTCAAAATCATTAAGAATGAATTCAGGGCAAGACCGGTCTATCTCCGAATTGAGAATCACATCAAGGCACATTTCCTCATCTGTTTCGTTTCACTTCTCCTTCTGCGCGTACTGGAATACAAACTGGATAAGAAATATCCGGTCAACCAGATACGTGAGTCGCTGATACGTTATTCCTGTTCACACCTTGATCAGAATTATTATTTATTTGATTACAGGGATGAAATCCTGCAGTCATTAGAGAGGGTTTTCGGCATTGACCTTGGGAATAAGATTATGGCAACATCGGAAATTAAAAAAATTCTGCAATACCACAAATAAGGTCCGAATATACAACATCAATATGCCAAAAAAACAAAGCTCTGCAGTCCGCATTAATGCTGTACTGGCAGAGCTTTTTAACCTATTTTTACTGCAAAACTCAGGATAATTCTCATTTTTCAGATAAACTTCAACCAAATCGGCAATTGCTTGTTCATCATCAACGATTAAAATATTTGCAGCCAGAAGCGTCATCTTCTTTCAAGTTATATATCCCATAATTATTATACCGTGAAGCAAAAATCCATTTTATAGCCTTTTACTTATCAAAAACTTAAGATTTTCTGAATATCGGATACTGATAGTCTTTAACACACAAATATAAAATATCAATTTCGTCAATAGCAAGGGCTTTAAGCAATAAGCTCCCCGAGTTTTAAAGAATTCAAGGACAGCCACCATATTGGCAACTGTCCCTTGACCTTAAACCTGAAGCGATTGATGGCCTAATTAGGTCAAAATTATATGTATTATTTCAAAGCGTCTGCAAGCAAATCAAAGCTGAACTGAAGGAATTCATTCTCCTCCAGAGGCAGCTTTTCCCACATATTCATTAAGGAAATTGTATATAACAAACTGTATGCCGAGAAAAATGCAAAAAATACAGCTTTGGTTATGTCCAGGTTCGGATTGATGCTGCCGTCCGCTTTGCCTTCTGCTACAAGTTCCACATAGTACTTCATTCTGATGCTGTCTATTATTTCCAGTTCCTTGAAATGCAGACTTGATTCACAATTATTCCGGTTGGCCGGTCTATAGCTTAATAAGCGGAACATTTTCAGATCCTCCAAATAGAATTGTAAATGGGCTTGGTTACCATAGCGGATTTTTTCAAGTGCGTTTTTTCCCTTGCTCATAGCCTCCTCATACATAAAGAGAAGCTTTTTGGCCCCTTTCAGAGCAACTGCATAGAAAAGATCTTCTTTGTTTGCAAAATATTGGTATAACGTTCTTTTCGTTAATCCGGCCTCTTTGGCCACTTCATCAATTAACGTGTTCTCAAAGCCTTTTTCGGTAAAAAGCCGCTCAGCGGCATCTATTAAAGATGTTTTTTTCTCGATCTTATTTAATTGACGTTTTGAATTTATTTCTTTCATTTTTTTAATTACACCCCTTGACAAAAAGTATACCCCGGGTATACTAATCTTAAAAGTATACTGTCGGTATACAAAAATAATAAATTAATTATTATCCGAATGTCAAATTTTGAAAGGGGATTTTATGATGAGAATATTTCAATTGGTTATTGCGATTCTTACTCTTTTAATGTCGCTGGGTATGTTTGCTTTTAATACATGGATCAATTCTAATTTTGCAAAGGGATTAGATAACCCTGGTTGTTTTATGCCAATGAATATTATTACGACAGTATTAATAGTCATTACCGTTCTAACAATATTTATAAGGAAATAGGCAAGAATAGCTTATGGATAAGGAAATGGCTTTGATGGGGTTGCGGTGAAATGGCCGGAATAACGACTGAGACTAAAAATGAAGTGAATTATAAGGAGAGCGGTATAAATGAGTAAAGTAATAATAATCGGTTCGGGTATCGGCGGTCTTATTGCCGGTAACCTGCTGGCCCGGAAGGGGCATAAAGTCACCATGTTTGAGTCACACAATATGCCGGGCGGCTATACCGCCGGATTTTACAAGAAAGGTTTTTACTTTGAAAGCGGCACTCTGGCCTTTGAAGCCTCAGCATCGGTATTTAAGGCTATGAAGGACATCGGAGTATTTGAAAAGGTAAACTTCGTCAGACAGAAAATGCGCTTTGTTTGTGAGGAATTTGATGGAATTCCGGGGAGTTACGATGATTATAAAAAAATGATTTATTCCGGTTTCCCGTCTGAAAAAGCAAAGTTGGACGCGGTTTTTTCGGATCTGGACAAAATAGGCGACTTGATGGGGGAGATGGATAAACCTATGCCCTATCTTTACAGTGGGCCAAAAATGTATATGGCAATGCTTCCTTACATCCTCAGCGGCCCCAAGCAAATGAAATTAATTAAGCTGTATGGCGATATGACTTTATCGGAGTTCGCCGCCCGATATTTCGAAAAAGACTCCAAACTTTTTAAACTCTTTAGCGGATTCGGCTATCCGGATATGCCGGCCATGTTTGCCAATGGTATGACGGCGATGTTCTCCGACTACTGGACGGTGAAAGACGGCATGCAATCATGGGCTGACATCCTCGCCGAAAACTTCCGGAAATTGAACGGGGATTTGAAATTGAAATCCTATGTGGAAAAGATCATCACCAAAAACGGGGCCGCGGTTGGAGTCTCATGCCAAAATAGCATTTATGAGGCCGATTACGTTATTTCTGCCGGGGATTATAAGAAAACCCTGATTAAGCTTTTGGACGACCAAAGCCTTATTCCCCAGGAGCTCCGGGATAATGTAAGCCGGGCAGCTGTTTCGGAAGCCTTCTTTACCGTATATCTGGGGTTGGATATGTCCAATGCAGAACTCAGCAAATATATGAAGGCTCCTCACGTATTTCCCTTAGAAGTTAAACCCGGTTATGACATTTATAACTCCGAAGACAGGGAGTTTTTCAGCAAGACCGCTACATCGCTTTATTCACCGTCGATGGTAAACCCCCAACATGCCCCTGAAGGCAAATCCTCTTTGATGCTTCAGACCGTGGTGCCGTATCATTGGATGAACAACTGGGGAGGCGGAGATAAAGAAGCATATAAGCAATTGAAAAATAAAGCTATGAATACCATGATAGATAACGCTTCCAAGTATATTCCGGGCTTAAAGGACTATATAGAATTTAAGGACGCCGCGACTCCGCTGACCTATGAAAGATACACCCACAATACGGATGGGGCCAGCTCGGCCTGGAGTTGGAACCCCAACAAGAAGTTCCATAAAGACTATATGAGCGTCAATATAGATACCCCGGTGAAAAACCTTTACATCGGCTCCTGCTGGGCGATGCAGATCGGGGGTGTACCCGGTGCTCTGGCTGCAGCTTATCAGTGTGTGAAAAAGATAAAATGAACATGGCATAGTCCTCTTCTTGCCAAGTTGTAACGTCTTCGGGCTCGTCGCGGGTGAAGGGCTTGTCGATTTCGTCGGCATAGATTCTTTGTTGGATCATTCGGGCCGGCTTATCGTCTAGCAACAGCACGCCATCCTGACGTTTATCTAGGTACGAAATGTGCGCTTTTGGCGTGCTCCCATAAATAATCGGCATTTAGTATATCAAAAAAGAACGGCCTTTACATTAAGGGTGCAAAAATCCGCAAGATAGAGCCTGCCCATAATTCATACCATCTAATGTTTTCAGGGTCAGCCGGTTTACACATCTCTAAAGTCGTTAGAAAATCCTCTTTAATCTGCATGATGCTGTTGTTATACAGCCAGACCCCGCATTCAAAATGCATGTACAGACTTCGGTAATCCATATTAATGGTCCCCACAATACCATAACAATCATCGGAAATATATGTTTTTGAATGCATAAAACCGGGAAGATACTCATAAATCTTTACGCCGTTATTGATTAAGTTTTTGTAGTATGAGCGGCTAACGGCCTGAACGAACCGCTTATCTCCGATATAAGGCGTGATAATGCGGACATCGACTCCTCCCTTGGCGGCGGAGGTTAAGGCTGTAAGAATCTGACTGTCTACAATTAAATAAGGCGTACAAATGTATACATATTTTCGGGCCTTGTTAATCATATTCAGATAAACGATTTCTCCCACCGGTTCATGATCCAGCGGATTATCGGCAAAGGGCTGCACATATCCTCCCGCTTCCTTTGGAGTAGTCAAAAGAGGCTTGGGCTTAAATTGATTAAAATCCTCTTCAACTCCCCGCAAATAGCCCCACATGGTAAGGAACATAATCGTAAAACTCCATACCGCTTCTCCTCGGAGCATAATCGCCGAATCTTTCCAATGACCATATTTTTCATAGGCGTTGATATATTCATCCGCTAAATTGATTCCGCCCGTAAATCCGATGTGCCCGTCAATGACCGCAATTTTACGGTGGTCGCGGTTATTGTGGCCTAAAGATAGAACCGGAATTAGACGATTAAAAACGCAACATTTAATTCCCAATTTTTCTAGATATTTATCATATCTGTGCGGCAAGGTCAACAAACACCCCACATCGTCATAAATCACACGTACATCCAGACCTTGCCCGGCCTTTTCCACCAATATTTCCAGTATGCTGTTCCACATCACGCCTTCTTCAATAATAAAATACTCTAAAAATATGTAGCGTTCTGCCTTTTTTAGTTCTTCCTGCAACCGCTCGAAGGTGATTTCTCCTATGGGCAGATATTCAGTGGAGGTATTTTTATACACCGGGCTGTAGGCATAGCTCTGAAGATATTTTGACTGGTTGGCTGCAGTTTCATTTTTTAAAGCTAATTCCGCCAAAATCATAGGTGTTGGTTGCAACGCTGCAATAGATCTCACTATAATATTTTGCATTTTTCGCCAACTGGTGTTCCCTCTGCCAAAAAAGATATAAAATAGACCTCCAAAAATGGGAAATACCAAAATGAGAATAATCCAGGCAATTTTATAGTCCGGATTAATATTGTTATTTATAATCCAAAAGACGACCAGTATGCTAATGATGATATTCGCCCAATAAAAGAAAACAAAGTAATCATTAAATCGGATGATTACTCCAATCAACACCGCTAATTGTATGAAAAGAGCAAAACCGATCAAAACAACTCTGTAGAATAAGAGTCTTTTTAAAAAATTCACTTTTTTACCCTTTATAAACCGTTCTCTATTAATCGTTGCTCACCCATTCAAAGTCTTTTTTAACAAGTGCACAATTCCGCAATAAGGGTGCAAAGACGCGGCTGAAATCAATATCGCCGTCACCGCTCAAACGGTCTTGAACATATCGCCTGAGGCACCCCTCGAAATTTCCTCTATATTTTTTGCCAACCTTCAGTTGCCCGTCGATTATTTCAACGCAAGACCTGATCTGAAGCATTTCGTCACCCCCATATTTTCCGCCTTGCCGACGCCAATATCATACCAAAGCAAGAGACGGCCTAATTTATCATACTGCCTATCCATCCCCGGAAGCGTGCTTACTTAATCAATCCAAACCGTTTAGACAACTCCAAAACCAGAACCGGAATAAAGGCCAGCAGCAACGCGCCCCCATACATCCCGGCGGATAGCTGGGTCAGCCCAAAAATTGCGGCAACAGGCGGTACAAACACTACCAGCGCAACCATTGCAGTCGAAATTGCAGCGGCCCCGTTCAATTTGCTGTTGGTAAAAGCGCCAATCTGAAACAACGAATGGGTGGAACGCATATTAAAGGAATGTATAACCTGCGTCAGCGCAAGAATGAAAAAAGCCATGGTGCGCCCAGTGGTGATATCACCGGTGTATTGCCAGCCGATACGGAACCCGATCAGCGTAAGAACGGCAAACATGAGGCCCTGCAGCACAATCTGCATACTATAGCCATTGGCAAAAATGCCTTCATTCTTTGATTTCGGAGGCCGTCGCATAACATCCTCTTCAACCGGCTCCATCCCCAAAGCGATGGCGGGCAGGCTGTCCGTTACCAGGTTGATCCACAACAGCTGCATGGGTAAAAGCGGGGATTCCCGCCAGAACAACATGGCGAAAAAAACGATAAGGATTTCGCCGATATTGGTACCCAGCAAATATCCAATCACTTTTTTGATATTGTCGTAGATGCCTCGCCCCTCGCGCACAGCCTCCACAATAGTAGCGAAATTATCGTCTGTCAGTGTCATATCCGCCGCCCCTTTTGCGACGTCGGTTCCGGTGATTCCCATTGCGCAACCGATATCCGCCGCTTTCAAAGCGGGCGCATCATTTACCCCGTCGCCGGTCATGGCGACAATGTCGCCCTGTCTCTGCCATGCACGGACGATGCGAATTTTATCAGACGGCGAAACCCGAGCGTATACGGATATGGTTCTTACGCGCCGGTTCAGTTCTTCCTCCGACATCAACGCAAATTCGCTGCCGCTGACGCAATCATCTCCGTCGGCAAGTATCCCTAATTCCTTTGCAATGGCCGAAGCGGTAAGGACATGGTCTCCGGTGATCATAACCGGCTTAATGCCCGCAACGCGACACAAGGCCACCGCTGCTTGCGCCTCCGGACGCGGCGGGTCAATTAGGCCTACGAGTCCCATAAAGGTCAGTTCAGCTTCTAAATTCTCAGGAGTCGGCTGCAGGGGCAGCTCCTCAACTTCTTTATAGGCCACGGCAAGTACGCGCAGCGCAAGGGCGCCAAGCTCATCGGCATATTTTTGCCCCTCGGCAATGTTCCCGGCCACGCACTTCCGGACCAGCACATCAAACGCACCCTTGACAATTACAACGTTCCTTCCGTCGATCCGGTTGACGGTTGTCATCAGCTTCCGTTTTGAATCAAAGGGAAGCTCAGACAGCCGGGGATACGCAGCGTCTAGTTCGTCCTTATCTATCCCGTTTTTATGAGCGGCCAGTATAATGGCGGTTTCGGTCGGATCACCGATGTGCTTCTCTTGGCCGTCCTCAAAGACTACTCTGCCGTCGCAGCACAGTGCCGCATAACGCAACAACCGATCAGAGGGGAGAATAACATCGTTGCGAAGATCATGCAGCACGTCCGCCTCCGCGTCAAATAAATGCGTCAGAGTCATTCGATTCTGGGTCAGGGTTCCGGTTTTATCCGAGCAGATGACCGACGCGCTGCCCAATGTTTCCACAGCGGGGAGTCTGCGGATAATCGCGTTACGCTTTACCATGCGTTGCACACCTATAGCCAACACAACGGTAACGATTGCAGGCAGGCCCTCCGGAATCGCAGATACTGCCAGCGAAACTGCCGTCATAAAGATCTCCATCACGGGCATCCCGTCAGACAGCCCGATAATAAAAATAACGCCACAGGCCGCCAGCGCCGCCATGCCCAGATATTTGCCGAGGGACGCAAGCTTTTGCTGCAACGGGGTTTGCGTATCCGCCTCCTCAGCCAAAAGGTTTGCAATTTTGCCCATTTCGGTGTCCATCCCGGTGGAGGTTACCACCGCTCTGGCCCGCCCGTTGGTAATGCTGCAACCCGAATAGAGCATATTATGGCGATCTCCAAGCGATGTGTCTTGAGCGACTTTGGCCTCGGCATCTTTCTCCGCGGGGACGGACTCTCCCGTCAATGCCGATTCATCTGATTTTAAGCTGGCGGAAGTAATGATCCGGGCATCTGCCGGAACAAAATCTCCCGCGCTTAAAAGGATAATATCGCCCGGAACCAGCTGTGATGCTTCTATAATGGTCAGCTCACCATCCCGAACCGTACGTGCGTGAGGCGCAGACAGATCTTTCAGCGCATCCAACGCTTTTTCCGCCTTGCTTTCCTGAATGACACCCATAACAGCATTCAAAACAACAATCAGAAGAATCAGAATCGGCTCAAAAAAACCGTGTCCCTCATAAATCGCTACCGTAAAAGATATAACGGAAGCGGCTATGAGGATCAGGATCATAACGTCTTTAAATTGTCCCGCAAAGCGCTGCAAGCTTGTTTTTTTCTTTTTTTCATGGAGCTTGTTTTCACCATACTGTCCAAGAAGTTCCCGCGCTTTATCATCAGAGAAACCGTTTACGGGGTCTGCCTGAAGCTCTTTGACTATATGTTCCAAGGTGTCGTGATGCACAATTAAAACTTGTACCTCCTCATTATCAACAATTCTGTAGATACTCTGCGGCGGCGGGAGATTTCCCCGCCGCCATGGCAAGCGCAGCCACCTTATATATCCACTATGATTTTACGCCTAGCCAAGCTACCGCGTCAAAGCCAAGCTGCTTTTAGATTTTTTCGACTTAATTCTAAAGACTCTAAAAAGGCTAAAGTTAGGTAAATATAGATACCCGCTAAACTACTCATTATCCTATAGCTCCATTTAATAAAAATAATCATCTCACTTGGACACATCGTATTTTACGGTTATATCTCGGCCGTCAAAATATACCAGGTCGCCAGTCTCAAAGTGCCATACGGCTTTTAGATTTGATGGATACTTGATTCCATCAACCTCTTCATAATCTCCACAAACTGCCGACCACTTTACCTTTTGACTATTACCTTTGGTATCGGTATATTCTCGGTCATTGGTAGTAAAACTGATCATTGCGCCATTATCGTCAAAGGTAAAGACTCCACTGGCTGAGGTTCCGTAATAATTTATCACCGCCTGAGCGTGAGTTTCGTCGAGTTCTTCCCAGCTAATATAGTCTTGCAGGGCCAGGGTAGGTAAGAACAAGCTTTCAGCCAGGCAGGTAACCAAACTGGCTTGATCCATCGCTTCACCCTTTTGATCAAACGAAGTAAAGGTTTTGGCAATGATACCTTTCATTGAACCTGCACCATTCTGGTAGGCATCAATCCCTTCGAAAGGAATACCATACAAACTTGTATCAATATAAGCAAATCTTTCTGGTTCTTCTACAAAGTTATACTGGGTGTATTTTATTTTCAGCTTTGGTTTATTTGGCGATAAAACAAAATCAACATCGTTAAAATGGATGTTCATGTTCGACATTTTGAATTTACCAATATATCCGCAATACTGAAAGTACTTCTGCACCGGCGGGGGCATTTCGGCAATATCCTCATTGGCAAAGACCCCGCCTGGGTTCGTCGTTTTAGTCATTTGATCGCTGGTCAATTTCGCAAATTCTGCTTTGGCAGGTGAATAAGGAACGATAAACCATATCAATATACCGGCAATTAAAGCTGCAACCGCTAGGACAATCGCCATAATTTCTTTACCTCTTTTCATAAAAACTCCTCAAACGATCAATTCAATATGTGGCGCTATCCATACACACCTTCTCCACGGACCGCCGGCCATGATCGCTCATTATTCCTCATCCTGAACATTCTTCAGCTTTACTGATAAGGATTTGGTCTGTTCGCATTCCATAAGCTTTTATTCTATAGGCTCTTATTCCCAGCCCAACAGCTAAATACAAAATTGAAGCAATGATTCCATTGATAGGGGAAACCAGTATTTCTCTTCCGGCAGCGATGCTGATATAACCTGATATAACTAACAAATTTATAAGCGAATCCTCCACCGTATGCAATATAACGCAGGGCCAAACGGACTTCGTTACCCGGAAAAGTTCAGTAAACATCACCGTCCAGCATAAGAAAGTGGTAAAAGCAACGACGACATAGACAGCCCGACTGACTGGCATTACCGCTTGTATATCCGCCTCAGGCAAAAAAACCAAATAATATGGAATATGCCATGCGGTCCACACACAGCCGACGATGAGATATAACTTCCAATCATTAAGATTTAGTTTGAGAAGTCGGGAAGTCAGATAACCGCGCCAGGCAGTCTCTTCAAAGATATCTATAATAAAATTAACGAACATAGTACTGCCCAACGCCACCATAAAAGATTTGAGAGCAAATGCGGACAAGTCTATCCAATTCGTGGCCGCTCCAACTAGCAAAACGATGGCGGTTACAGCCGGGAAAATAAGCATCGAAGCCAGGTACCATTTTATATTGCCTTTAAAATTCGGTTTTAAGCCAAGCTCTTTCCAGCTGAGCCGCGAAATTAAAATGATTACCAAGGCAGTCAGCAGAGGTAATACCAACCATATCCCCATACCCAGAGAATCCCCTTCGGGCTGCCCGGTGAGGACAGAATCAACCAGGACCCCCAACCACCCGCTGATAATAACAATGGAAATAAATAACCCTAAATTTCGGGCAACTTTTTTATTCATGCCAGCTCCTCCTCATATACTCGGCGTTACGCCACATAGTAAAGCGCACCATAGCTGTCTCCACACAGCTATTTTTCCAGCTTAGTCCGCTTGGGTTTGAATCCTTGGCAAATTCTGATTTGGTTTTATCTCGATGACACGATAACCCTTAGCTGTCATTTGTGTCATCATTATCTATCATCCTTTCAATATTCGTTTCAAGCCTGGATAAGCCCTGATAAAAACCAGCGATTAATTCAGCATCAAATCCATTGAAAATCTCCGCCAAGAATTCCAATTCCCTCTGATCCCGCCCGGCAAAGTACTCTATACACTTTGGCGTCCGTGCAATGCGTAAAGCTCTTGCATCATTTTCATCTTTGGCTATGGTTACAAAGCCTCGTTCCTGCAGCGCAGCCGCCATTCGCTTGGCGTTTTGGCGAGAATAGCCGACATATTGGGCTACTTCACTGATTGTCGGCGGCTCCGGGAATTTTGAAACACTTACTAAAAGCAGCCACTGTTTGATGGTGATATTTTTATCAAATTTATCCCCAATCACCTGCAATTTGTTTGACAATGTAAATATCGTCCCGAAAATGTATGCTTTCTGTTCTAATTCATTCATAGTACAACCCCCGCAAATAAAGTAAGACTTGCTTCAGGTGGAGTTTTAACCCATCTGAAGCTTAGACGCACTTATCCAGGGACTTAGTCGCTCTTACTCCTGCCTATAGATGCAGGAGTCTTAGAGCAAGTTAGTCATCGGATAAAATTAAGGTAACATGTTACGTTTACAGTATATGCAACATGTTACCTATCGTCAAGATCTTTTTACTCACTCTTTAGCTTTACTGTCAAAATAGCGCTCTTCCAAAATAAACTTGAGGACCCCGCAGAGCCGGAATTGTAGCCAGCACTGTGGTTAATCTAAAAATTCTATGCAATAGTCGGGGTCTCCTCCGGCTTTGTTCTACCTAGGCAAATAATAATTTTTCGGTCACAAAAATTCCAATAAACCATATATTAATCTAAATAGTAAATTATTTTAAAAAAATCAGGGGAGGGGGCTGAGTCATGTTGATTATATCAAGAAGTAAATCAAGAAGGGGTCGTGTTCCTTGTAGGTGTCCACGAGGTTTCAAGGGGCGGTATACTGTGGTTAGAGGGGATACCATGTATTTCATAGCTAAACGCTATGGTATTCGCTTGCAGAGTCTAATTAAGGCCAATCCACATATTACTAATCCGAATTTGATTTACCCAGGAGATATACTTTGTGTCCCGTCGTGTAAAAAGCGTAAAAGGTGTAAAGAGCCCGAGGAGTAATCTCGGCCTAACTCCTTACTCGGTTATGCTCGTTCAATTGTAGGTCATATTTTATTCGAATAAATAGTACCTCCAGAAACCACAACCAGCCGGGGACTAAGCCCCGGCTTCAGACCGTCAAAAAAGGCCTTGTTTCAATTGCAGAAACGAGGCCTTTTCGCTGGTACATGGAAAGATTAAATAAGACTTAAGCTATAATTTACGGGTGCTAAACGCGCAAAATTTCTGTTAAGTATTATTTGCCCTGGTAGCAGGGAATTAATACGCCCACATTGCCATTTTCTTAAGATTCATGGCAGCGAACTTTAACTTAATCCAGTTTCTAACACGGTTTAAGCCTTTGAACAAGGTATAACGCATCGCGTATTTTTCGTTGGCATCGGCAAATACTCTCTCAATGGTTTGCCCTCGTAAGTGGTAACTTGCTTGGCCTGAAGATGAATGCCTAAAGTCCTCGGCCTGGTCAATATAGTTCTCCCAAATATGCTTGGTAACTACCTTTTGACAGTTCTTACTGCCAGTGCATTTACTTAATGAGGGACAGCCCTTGCATATAGCTGGA
>JAYFPZ010000001.1:0-34620 GCA_034927445.1 Syntrophomonadaceae bacterium | reverse complement strand
CAAAGCTGACCTCTGCTTTAAAGAAGAGCTGTTTGATTTATGGCCTAATCAGCCCAACACCGAAGTATTTGTAACCATTGACAATGCGGAACCCGAATGGGACGGCCATGTGGGATTTGTTCCGTCCTACCTGGAAGAAGTGAATCCCAGTTCCGACGGGGCCATCGCCGTGGTATGCGGCCCGCCCATTATGATCAAATTCGTCTTGCAGTCCATGGAGAAGATGGGCTATGCCGACGACCAGGTCATAACCACCCTGGAGATGCGGATGAAATGCGGCATCGGCAAATGCGGCCGCTGCAACATCGGCAGCGAGTTCATCTGCCTGGACGGCCCGGTTTACTATCTGACACAATTAAGAGACCTACCCCCCGAATGGTAAATCTTGTCGAGGGGACGGTTTTTTTGCCAACCTCCCCTTGACCACAAGAGTTAGAGTTAATCACGGTTGCAGCAGTTGGAAACTGCTGCAAGGTAAATTATGTAAAAGATTTATAGCCGGTTTCTGACCGGCTATTTTTTTATTGATTAATTTAACCACCCGGGCAATAATATATTGACTGGCTTGACAAACAGCGGGTAACGAGTTTAAATAAATTCTATTATAGGCAAATATAGTATTGAGCAATTATGGCTGCGGTTGTTACTGCCCGCCGGCTTATGCTAAACTGCAGATGTTATAATATCGGTATTTAGGAGGTAATTCTAATGATTAATGTTGGGCTCTTAGGCTGCGGGACCGTAGGTGGAGGAGTAGTTAAACTATTAAACCAAAACCGGGACACAATCGCCCGAAAGATTGGCTCAGAGATAGTAATTAAGAAGGTCTTGGAAAAAGACATACAAAAATGCCTGAGAATCGGATTGACTGCGGAAATGGTAACCAACCGCCTCGATGATATTATCGACGATGATTCCATCTCCATAGTGGTGGAACTGATCGGTGGTATCGATACGGCTTTTAGTTTTATAACCGCGGCTATGCGTAAAGGCAAGCATGTAGTTACCGCCAATAAAGATATGATCGCGGTAAAGGGCAAAGAAATATTTGAGATTGCCCAGGAAAACGGCGTTGATTTCTATTTTGAGGCCAGTGTGGCCGGGGGGATACCCATAGTCTATCCCCTTAAACAATCCTTGGCCGGCAACCATATAGAGGAAGTAATTGGTATTCTCAACGGAACCACTAACTATATACTGACCAAGATGAGCCGGGAAGGGCGGGATTTCAATGAGGTCCTGCGCGAGGCCCAGGACCTGGGGTATGCTGAAGCCGATCCAACGGCTGATGTAGGCGGCTTGGATGCTGCCCGCAAGATTGCCATATTATCATCAATTGCCTTTAACAGTCGGGTTACCTTGGACGATGTTTATGTTGAAGGTATTACCACCATTACTCCACGGGATATTCAATACGCGAGGGAATTAGGCTTTGTAGTCAAACTCTTGGCCATTGCCAAAGAAGTTGAAGGCAAAATTCAAGCCCGGGTTCATCCGGCCTTTATCCCCGTCAACCACCCCCTGGCTAATGTAAATGATGTCTTTAACGCGGTTTTTGTCCACGGTGATGCGGTCGGAGAAATAATGCACTATGGCCGGGGAGCGGGCGAAATGCCGACTGCCAGTGCAGTAGTAGGGGACATCATTGAAATAGGGCGAAATATGGCCTTCCACACCAGCACCCGGATTGGCTGCACCTGCTATGAGCATAAATCAATTCTGCCCATAAGCGAACTAAGTGCCCAATACTATATTCGCATGACGGTTACCGATCGTCCGGGGGTTCTGGCCGGTATCGCCGGTGTGTTCGGCAACAACGCCGTCAGCATAGCCACGGTTGTGCAGAAGGGTACTAATGAAAATATGGCGGAATTAATCCTAATTACCCATACGGTAAAGGAAAAAGACCTGCAGGATTCGCTGGTCGTGCTCAAGGGCATGAGTATTGTAGGAAAAATCAATAATGTTATCAGACTGGAAGGGCTGAAATCGAACTAGCAAAATAAAGGATTGCAACGGGTTACCTTGGGTCTGCGCAGGATTAATAGAGGAGTGAAACAAGTGTCATTATTGGTTCTAAAATTTGGCGGCAGTTCAGTAGCATCAATAGAAAAAATAACCAATGTAGCCAACCGGGTAAAAGCATTTCAGGAACAGGGGCATGGAGTTGTAACCGTAATCTCCGCCATGGGGGATACCACCGATGATCTGCTGGAGCTGACCGGGGCCATCGGCAAGGAACTTGATCATAGAGAACTGGATATGCTGTTATCTACCGGAGAACAACAATCGGCTGCCTTATTAACCCTTACTTTACTGTCGCAGGGAGTGGCGGCGGTATCGTTGACCGGCTGGCAAGCGGGGATTAAGACTGATGATCAGCATAGCAAGGCCCGTATTGTTGGTATTACCCCCGAACGGATAAAACGGGAGCTGGAGACGGGTAAAGTCGTGGTAATTGCTGGTTTCCAGGGACTTAGCCCCGCAGGCGATATCACCACTTTGGGCAGGGGCGGTTCGGATACCACTGCGGTAGCGCTGGCCGCGAGCCTGCAAGCTGAACGCTGCATCATATTTACGGATGTGGATGGGGTATATACGGCAGACCCGCGGATTGTCAAACAAGCCCGCCAATTATCCAGCATATCTTATGAAGAAATGCTGGAAATGGCTAGTTTGGGGGCGGTTGTGCTGCAGCCGCGCGCGGCGGAATTTGCCATGTTATATAATGTGGATGTGGAAGTGGCCAGCAGTTTCAATAACAATCCGGGAACGGTAATAACGGAGGTTGCTAAAATGGAAAGACAGAGAATAGTAAGCGGAGTTGCCCATGATCGAAACGTAGCCAGAATTGCTTTATTTGATGTGCCGGACCATCCGGGGGTAGCCAGTGTCATATTCAAAATTCTGGCCGACCACGGCATAAACGTAGACATGGTTATTCAAAGCGCCATGCGGGACAACCGCAATGATATTGCCTTCACGATAGAAAGGAACGAGTTCAACCGGGCCCGGCCGGTTGTCAACGAAATCGTTGTAAAAATCGGGGCCTCAGGCATGTCCTTCAGTACCGACGTTGCCAAGGTGTCTATAGTTGGCGCCGGGATGCAAAGCAACCCCGGGGTTGCCGCCGCCATGTTCGACGCCCTGGCCCACCAGGACATCAATATTCACATGATCAGCACCTCGGAGATAAAGGTATCATGCATTATTGACGAGGATGAAATTGAAAGAGCGGTGCAGGCTTTACATGATAAATTTCAACTGGATGAAGAAGAATAAAAAATAAGCCTACAAGTTTAAATAAAGCCCGTTATGAAGTCCGGAATATCCGGACTTTTTTATTTGTTGATCCCTTCGGTGCAGGCAAATAATAGTAAATAAAAATTAACTGTAAAAAACTATTTACTAATTGTTAATTAATCTATATACTTAATCTCATCAATATGAAAAGTAGGTGAGTAAGATAACCAATCTGGACGATACATGTGAAGGGCTGCTGGTCCTTATCGGGTATATGAAGGAAAAGTTTTTCAGACCGGCGGAAATAATCGCCCGTTCCCACCTAAGCCCCGGTCAGTTCCATGCTTTGTCCGCCCTATACCGGCGCGGCCCTCTCCCAATGTCGGAAATAGCAGCCGAGCTGAAAATATCAAAACAGCAATTAACCCCTTTAATTGGCAAGCTGATCGACAACGGCATGGTAATCAGGAGAGCAGACAGCCAGGATCGCAGGATTATAGTAATTGAGATATCCGAGACCGGTAAAGATGCCTTTGAGCATTTAAAATTGAAGATTAAAAAAAACATAATTGCCAAATTGGCCAATCTGCCTGAAGAAGACCTGCAAGAATTGAATAATCTTCTGCTCAGATTGAGGGATATTTTAAAAGGTATTACCTAATCCCTGCGTAAACAGTCAACCCAACACAAATGTCGGAGGGTGGTCCATTCATGAAAAAAATTAAAAGTATTTTATTGACTATTGGCATAATTGTCCTGGTCAGCGGGATAGCGGGAATTGCCTATTACATTTATGAGAGCGTTTATTATTTCTCAACCCAAAACGCTTCGGTGACCTCTGATATGGTTACTATAACGCCTGAAATAACGGGAAAAGTAACCAATTGGGAGGTTAAAGAAGGCGATTCGGTCAAGGCCGGGCAAATCCTGGGTAAACAGGATGTAAGCACCCTGGTAACAACGAGCGCCCTTAATCCGCAAACTTTGGGGAATTCAGCCGACTCTATAATTGCCAAGGCCAACATTAAATCGCCCATCGACGGCAAGGTAGTTTATCTCAATGTTATTGCCGGGGAAGTGATTTCACCCGGTATGGAGATAGCCGCCATTGCTGATACCTCGCATTTTTACATCAAGGCGAATGTGGAAGAGACCGATATTTTCCGCATTAAACAGGGACAAAAAGTTGATATTAACATAGATGCGTATCCCCACCGGGATTTTGAAGGCTATGTGGAGATCATCGGGCAGGCTACCCAGTCAGCCTTCAGCCAAATGCCGTCCCTCAATACCAGCGGGACCTATTCCAAGGTAACCCAGCTGATAGAAGTACGGATCAGCATCAACCAGGTCGAGCAGATTCAATTGATGCCTGGCATGAATGCCACAGTCAAAATACACATCAAATAGGGGAATGAGGTATTCATATGCAAAAGCCAATAAATAAATTCATAATTCTTCTCATGGTTATTCTGCTGGCATTTGGGTTGAGCGGATGCGGCAGTTCGGATAATCCGGTTGCGGTAACCACCTTTGCTGCCAGTAAGGATATTCTGGAAATGCCGCTTACGCTGAGCGGGGTTCTAACTGCCGGTCAAACCGCCAGCATTTCGAGCCAAATTACCGGCCAGGTGGAAAAGTTGGGCTTCAAGGTGGGTAGTGCGGTAAAAGCGGGTGATCTGCTGGTGCAACTGGATACCAGATCCTTAGAGGGTCAGCTGCTGGCGGCTGAGGCCGGTTTGCAGTCGGCCCAGGCAGCGGCCGAGGCCTCCAAAAATCAAAGCTACCTGGCTAAAATCAATCTGGATGCCGCCCAAAAGAACTACGACCGGGTAAAAAGCCTCTATGACGCGGGTGCGGCTTCAGAGCTGCAATTGGAGGAGGCCCGGGACAAATTGAATACGGCTGCCAAACAATATGAGAATGCTTCCGGCCCCGTTCTTGATCAGGCTCAGGCCGCGATTGAAACGGCCATGGCCAATATTAAGGGACTAAATATTCAGATCGCCAAATCCGCTATCAATAGCCCGATTGACGGAGTAATCAGCAGCCAGAGCGTCAACGTGGGGGAAGTGGTTTCGGTAGGCGTACCAGTTATATCCATTATAGACAATTCCCAATTGAAGCTTAAATGTACAGTCGGCCAGGATGAACTGTCCCGGCTGAGCAATGGTCAAACGGTTCAGATCGAGGTTGACGGCTATCCCAATCTAAACCTGGCCGGCACGATCACGAGCATTGGCCCCATGGCGGTAAACACCGGTGAAGTATTCCCGGTGGAGATAACCCTCGACAATGACGGGAATCTAATGACCGGAATGTCAGCCCATGCAACCCTGACGACCCAGGCCCAGGGTATCATAGTGCCCGTCTCCGCGCTGGTGCAAAACAACGGCGAGACCGTGGTATTCGTAACCGATGGCCAGCAGGCATCCCAACGCATTGTCAAAACCGGACTTAAAAATGATAAGTTCATTCAGATTCTGGAAGGCTTAAATGAAGGCGAGCAGGTTATAGTCTCCAATGTCGGGGCTCTTACGGACAACGCCCGGGTAAAGGTTTAATAAAATTACGTTAATTTGGTTTGGAGATTAATTTATGATTAGTTTATTTCGTGCTCTGAAGCCTTATGCCTGGAGCCTTGCCGGAGTCGTAATCTTCCTTTTTGCCCAGGCCCTGGCCGAGCTGTATCTGCCTACCCTGATGGCTGAAGTCGTTAACAACGGAATGCTTAAGGGCGATACCGGTTATATATGGAAATATGGCGCCTATATGCTTATGGTCGCCCTGGCCAGCAGTACCTGCTCCGTAATTGGCAGTTTTTTGTCGGCCATTGTGGGAATGGGCTTCGGACGGGACACCCGCGACCAGGTGTTTGCCCACGTAGAGAGCTATTCTTTGCAGGAATTCGATAAGATCAGTACGGCTTCGCTTATTACCAGAACCACTAATGACATTACCCAGGTCCAGACCCTTCTGGTTATGGGTCTGCGTTTCATAGTGTCTGCACCGATCATGTGCATAGGCGGAATTATCATGGCTTATTCCAAGGACAAACACCTTACTTTGGTACTGGCGGTGGTAATTCCCCTTATGATCGTGCTCATCGGCACGGTAGCCAGTTTAATTGTACCGCTTTTTAAAGCCATGCAGGCCAAACTGGACCGGGTCAATCTGGTTATGCGCGAGAACCTGACCGGGATTAGAGTTATTCGCGCTTTTAACCGCATTAAAAGTGAAACTGAAAGATTTCTGGCGGCCAACCGGGACCTGACTGATAATGCCATTCAAGTAAACAAAATTATGGCGGCTATGCAGCCTATCATGATGATATTCATGAATTTTACCTCAATCGCGATTATATGGTTCGGCGGGATCAGAATCAGTCAAAATGTTATGCAGCTGGGGGATATGATGGCATTCCTCCAATATGCCATGCAGATTATGTTCTCCATTATCATGGTAACCATCATGTTTGTAATGGTTCCCCGGGCTCAGGCTTCCGCTGTACGTATCAATGAGGTGCTGGAAATAAAACCGGATATAGTTGATCCCGAGGCTCCGGCCGCAGCCGGAGAAGACCGGGGCTATGTAGAATTCCGGGATGTCACTTTCAGCTATCCGGGAGCCGAGGAACCGGCCATCAGTCATATATCATTCTCGGTGCGGCCGGCGGAAGTAACCGCTATCATAGGCGGTACCGGCTCGGGCAAAACCACTTTGATCAATCTGATACCGCGCTTCTATGACGTTGACAGCGGTTGTGTACTGGTGGACGGGGTTGATGTGCGCCAAATGAGGCAGAACGACCTGCGCGCCAAGATCGGCTTCGTCCCCCAGAGCCCCATCCTGTTCAGCGGCACTATATTGGAAAACATTCGTTACGGCAAACCGGATGCCACCGAGGCGGAAGTCAGGCATGCCGCCCAAATCGCTCAAGCCAGTGAGTTTATCAATGATTTGGAGGACGGTTATCTGGCGCAGATCTCCCAGGGAGGAACCAACCTGTCGGGAGGTCAGAAGCAGCGGCTCTCCATTGCCCGGGCGGTTGTACGCCAACCGGGTATCTACATTCTGGATGACAGTTTTTCGGCCCTGGATTTCAAAACGGATGCGAGGCTGCGGGCCGCCCTGGCCCGTGAAACCATGAATTCAACCTTGATAATCGTCGCGCAAAGGGTAAGCACCGTAATGGATGCCGACCGTATCATTGTTTTGGATGAAGGGCGTATTGCTGGCATCGGTACTCATAAAGAACTGCTGCAAAGCTCGGCAATTTATCGTGAAATTGTATTATCGCAGTTGGCGGAAGAGGAGATAGCATGAGCAAAAACGAACCCACCCAAGCCGCCCCTCCGCGCAGACGCTTCGGCGGGCCTCCGGGTATGGGGCAGCCGGTTGAAAAGGCCAAAGATTTCATGGGAACCATCAAAAGGTTAAGCCAATACTTAAGTACGGAAAAATACCGTTTTATATTGGTGTTTGTACTGGCGGTAGCCAGCACCATGTTTTCCATAATCGGGCCTAAAATTATGGGCAAGGCGACCACCAAACTGGGGGAAGGGGTCCTGGCCAAATACACCTACCTGCTGCAATTAAATTACGCTATAGAGAACAATATGCCTATAACCTACATTAACCAGCTCCGGAAACAGCCGATCCCCACCTTTGATTTCGGTTATATCGGCAAGATTTTGCTTATTCTGCTTGTGCTCTACGCCATCAGTGCGCTTTTTAGTTTTATCATGTCCTATATTATGGCCAGTGTGTCCCAGGAGACGGTTTATAAAATGCGCAACGACGTCAAAAATAAATTGGACCGCCTGCCGCTCAAATATTTCGACCAACGCACCTATGGGGAAATACTGAGCCGGGTAACCAACGACATGGACAATATCGCCACGACCCTGCAGCAGAGCCTGACTCAGCTGATTACCTCGTTTGTAACCGTATTGGGCATTCTGATTATGATGCTGACTATCAGTCCCATTATGACTCTGATTGCCCTGGTAACCCTTCCGGCCAGCATGGCTATCACCGCGCTGATAGCCGGCAAGTCGCAAAAATATTTTGCCGAGCAGCAAAGGTGCATCGGTGAATTGAATGGCCATGTGGAAGAAATGTATGGCGGGCATAAAGTTGTAAAAGTGTTCGGGCACGAGGAAGATTCCATAGAGAGGTTCAAATCGGTAAATGCCAGGCTTTATCAGGTAGGCTGGAAAGCCCAATTTATTTCCGGAATCATCTTTCCGGCTCTGAATTTTGTTAATAACGTCGGCTATGTACTTATATGCGTGGCCGGCGGGCTGCTGGTCGCCAAAAAGGTTATTGAAATTGGAGATATTCAAGCTTTTATTCAATACATGCGGCAATTTACCCAGCCGATCATCCAGGTAGCCAATATAGCCAATGTGCTTCAGTCCACCGTAGCTTCAGCTGAACGCGTCTTTGAGATCCTGGATGAGGAGGAGGAGATACCGGATCGGCAGGATGCCAGGGTGATTGAATTTCCCCGGGGTGATATTAGGTTTGAACATGTTAAATTCGGTTATAAGGACAACGCTCCGCTTATGACCGATTTGAGCATTGAGGTTAAAGAAGGTCATACGGTTGCTATCGTAGGGCCAACCGGTGCCGGCAAAACCACGCTGGTAAATTTGATTATGCGTTTCTACGAGGTGCAGGGAGGAAAAATTACCGTTGACGGAGTGGATATAAGAGATATGAAACGCGGAGACCTGCGTTCGCTGTTCGGCATGGTCCTGCAGGATACCTGGCTGTTTAATGGAACCATACGGGATAACATTGCCTATGGCCGGGAGGGAGCTTCCGAAGAAGAGATTACAGCAGCGGCCAGAAGTGCCCATGCCCATCATTTTATAACCACGCTGCCGGATGGATACAATACGATATTGAATGAAGAAGCCTCCAATATCTCTCAGGGCCAAAAACAGCTGCTGACTATTGCCCGGGCTTTCCTGGCTGATCCGGCTGTGCTTATACTTGATGAAGCCACCAGCAACATCGACACCCGCACCGAGGTATTAATTCAGCGTGCCATGGCTAATTTAATGAAAAACCGGACCAGCTTTGTAATTGCGCACCGGCTTTCTACCATACGTGATGCTGATCTTATCCTGGTTATGAATCATGGAGCGATCATTGAGCAGGGCAAACATCAAGAGCTGTTGGACATGGGCGGGTTCTACGCCGATCTTTACAACAGCCAGTTCAAGGGCGCCAATGTGGACGATCAGGCCGGTTAACATAGGGACAGAAGAACAGGGGGAGAGGTACGCTAGGTCCCTGGTCCCCCTGTTCTTCCGGGCTTCTGGTGGCGTTGTCCCTAACCTTTTTGGGCTCAAGTTGGTTGTGGTTTTAAGATTGGCCCAGTTTATCATTCACCGACTTCAGCTTTTGTTTTATGGATGCAGCCTGGTCCCGGCGGTCGTCAATTCTGATTGTGGTTGACACCCGCATGGCCCCCTTGTCAAAGGGGACCTCATGCATTTTTCTGACAGCCGCGAAGATGTCGTCAAGATCACCCTCCAAAACTGAACCCATGGGCGATAGCACTAATTTTACCTTGGTATCGTGTTCCAGTACTTTATGGCAGTCCGCAACATATTGGCTGACGCTTGTACTGCCGGTTCCTAGTGGAATGATTGCCACTTCAGCTATAGCCATGAAAGTACACCTCCTCCAAAATTAATTTATCAAACTCCGTTTGATAAATACGCTCGCGGCGCGATGCACCCAAAACGTGAAAGGAAGGCGCTATAGCGTCCGCGTTTGGCGCGCAATTCACGCAAGCGCGAATTGAATTATAAAACTCCTCTTAAGACTCTCTCATCTACAGATGGGGGATAAACCTCATGGGTATTTTACCACAATAGCAGCCGGAATATAAAACTATGGCCGGTTCTGATATAAGTGGCAGTTGACATCCCCGCTAAATTGTCGTATATTATATTTCGCAATACGAAATATTCGGGAGGCGAAAGAAATTAGCGACGCCGACATTTCCATAAAAAATTTGGAGCAGTTATTATTTGCTCTTAATCAAAGACTTAACCACATAACCAAAAATTATTTATCGGATAAGGGACTTTCCATGCCTCGTTTTTGGGTGCTCAGAAGGCTAAAACCCGACCAGGCAATGACCATGGGAGAGCTTCAACGGCGGATGCTGTTGGCACCGGCCACCATTACCGGTTTAGTTGATGCTCTGGTGAAGAGAGGATTGGTCAGCCGCCGCCGGGATGAGGAAGATCGCAGACTAGTGCTTTTGCAGTTGACCCCAGCCGGAAAAGAATTAGTGGATGAGGTCTTGGAATACCGGGCCTCGGTACTGCAGTCCGCCCTTGATGGCCAGGACGTTGATGCCAAACTCTTTATTGCCTACCTGGACAAAATTTTTCAAAATCTGCATAAACCTAACAGTTAAAAAATACAAAACCTACCCCGAAATATTTGCAATATTGAACGGAATTACCTATGCCGCAAGATTAAGGAGAAATAATCGTGATTATTGATAAGAAAAAGGATAATTACAAATGGCTTGCCCTTTCCTGCACCTCTTTGGGTACTTTACTGTCGGTTTTGAACAGCAGTACCATTACCGTGGCCCTGCCCGTCATTTCCCGGGACCTTCATTCGTCTTTGGCCACCATTATGTGGACTATGATGATTTATATGCTTGCTATTACGGTGTTGGTGCCATCCATAGGCAGGGTGGCGGATATCATCGGACGTAAGCAGTTATATGTAATCGGCTTTGCGATTTTTACCTGCTCATCTCTTCTGTGCGGGTTAATCAACAGCGGGGTTCAACTGGTGGCGGCTCGTTTTGTGCAGGCGGTGGGGGGATCGCTTATGCTTGCTACCAGTACGGCTATCGTAACCGATGCATTCCCCACGGCAGAACTTGGCGCAGCTTTGGGAATCAATGGCATGATAATATCGACCGGGTCAGTTATTGGCCCGATCTTAGGCGGGGTACTAACCTCTTTGAACTGGCGCTGGGTATTTTTTATCAATTTTCCATTGGGCGTAGTCGGTACCTGGTGGGCCGCGGCCAAGCTGCGCGAAACGGTAAAACTTCCTCAGGGACAGCAGTTTGACTGGTATGGCACGACCTTGTTTACCATCAGCCTCAGCCTGCTGTTAATTGCCCTTACCTTCGGCGACATGTTTGGATGGTTGTCTCCCTTCACCCTATTGGGGTTATTTATAGGTATTCTGCTAATGGGTATGTTTATTCATGTTGAAAATAAAGTGGAACAACCTATGCTGGACCTGGCCTTATTTAAACAGCGTATCCTGGCGGTTGCCTATGCCAGTAATCTTCTCAACGGTATTGCCCGCGGAGCAGTGACGATTTTGATGATATTTTTCTTCCAAGTCATTTGGAGTAAAACCCCATTAGAGGCAGGTATAATGTTGACCCCGTTTGCTCTGGCGATGATGGTTATTGCCCCGATAAGCGGCCGGCTGTCGGACCGCTATGGTTCCCGGGAGCTCAGTTCCCTGGGTCTGGCCGTCTCGGCCGTAGGTATTTTAGGCCTGACCCGGCTCCAATACGACAGTAATGTGGGTACCATTATGTTATGGATGGTCCTCATGGGTTTAGGATCAGGTTTCTTTTTCTCTCCCAATACGAATGCCATTATGCGCGCGGTAACAACAGAAAGGCGCGGTATAGCAGCAGGCACCAGAACTATGATGAATAATGCCGGGATGTTGATCAGTATGGCCATGGGAATGGCTCTTATAAGTTCCAGCATGTCACCGGCTGCGGTGCAGGGATTGCTGACCCATACTCAGGTGGGAGCTGAGGGGGTGGTAGTGAACAGTTTTATTACGGGACTGCAGAAAGCCTTCTGGCTGTCATTTATCGTAAGCATTTTGGCGGTAGGGGCGTCTCTAATGCGAGGACCAAATAATCAGGCCTTAAAGCCTCCTGCCCCTGTCCCTTGTGAACGAAAGGCAGAAACCGATGATTAAATTTGATTATACCAATATATAAATCTTCGCAGGAAATTTATGCAGAGGCAACGCCGGCAGTGACCGAAGTGACATAACGCACCAACTCATTTACTGCCTTGCGGTTGAGCGGAATTGATTCAGGCAGGAATTGGTCAAAAACATCTATTATTGTTTCCAGCGGGCAGTTGCCGGCTCTTTCTCCCAGCCCCAATACCGTGGTGCTGGCAAACTGGGCTCCGGCTCTTACGGCGGCCAGGGTGTTGGCCACAGCCAGGGCGAAATCATTATGAGCATGAAATTCTATGGCCATGCCGCTTTCGTTGATAAGCTGCTGCACCTGGCTATAGGTTTTAAAGGGGTCCAGCACCCCCACCGTATCTGCGTAGCGCAGTCTTTCCGCACCCAATTCGCGCGCCAGGCAGGCATACTCCAGCAGGAAACGGAAATCGGCCCGGGAAGCATCCTCAGCTCCAATAGTAACCGCCGCACCCGCTGCCCGGGCAAAATGGACCGTTTCTTTAAGCTGGTTTAAGACCCAGCCCCGGGTTTTTCTTAATTTATACCGAATCTGGATATCAGATACCGGCAGCGATAGATGGAGATGGCGTGCACCGCAACCCAACGAGGCTTTTATATCCTTCAGGTGGGCCCGGTTCCAGGTGGATATCCTGGTATTGGGGTTCAGTTCCAACACCGCCGCTAACGCTTCACACTCTCCCGTACCCATGGCGGGTGTACCTGCTTCAATTTCAAAGACTCCGGCTTTATCCAGCATAAGCGCGATATATTTTTTGTCTTCTTTACTGAACACGATCCCGGGCGCCTGTTCGCCGTCTCTTAAAGTTGTATCGACAATATTGCCTAATGTCATTCGTCTCACCTGCGGTAATAAAAATTAAGGCCGTTTTATGGTGTTTTATGGCGTAGCTTGCTCTCCGTTAATGACTATCTTGGTTTCCAGGGGGCCGACCGGAATAATCCTGGCATTTAACTGGCCGGTGATTATTTGTTGTTCCAGCCAGGGGGGAAGATGGGAACAGGTTACTTCCAGGCTGCAAAAGTTCATATCTTTCAAAAGCGGCAGCAGTATTTGTTTGGAAGTAATCTTATGATTGCAGTTTTGAATTGCTTTAATTGAAATGGAATAGCAGCCCGGGGAGATTTCCTGGGGGAGAATACTGGGCATGGCAATATTAAGCGGCGGTAATTCCGCGGCTGCCGTTTCCGCCTCTAGTATACGGCCCAGGGCGTCATAGGGGGAACCGGGCAATTCCCAAATGGTACAGCCGGCCTTCTCCAGTTCGAAATAAGGCAAACCGATAACAGACAGGCCTGTCAGGGTACGGCATTCCCCCAGAAATTCCACTATTATCTGCATATACTTACGCATGGCCGGCAAACCCTGAGTCCAGGGAATCGTAAGAGGCATACTGCGGTCTGGTTCCCAGATATTGCAGATATTCCGGTAGACCTGTATATAAGTCGCCTCCTGCAGCGGGGCGATATCTCCGTTTTCCGCTATTAATACGGCAATTTCCATTCCGACCCCTCCTAAATATTTTAGTAGCGCTTAAACTGCCTGTTGTCGGATTGCTTTGGCGCAAGTATGATCTTTCAGCAAACCCACCGCGTCAGCGCGGCATTGTTGACAGTGGAACATCTGCCTCATTTCAGTCTGGCAGGTTTTGCGCACGGTCATCAGTTCATCCGGGGTGGGGGCGGGAAGGTGGGCAAAAACACTTCCTTTTACCGGAATCAACGGCATAATATTCGTTATAAAAACCCCTAAATTTTTCATTTCCCTGACTATGCCCCCGATCTCCTGCTGATTAACCCCGGGTATCATCACAATATTTACTTTTACTATAATGCCATGGCGGATAAGCAAGCGAATGCCGGTTAATTGATTATCCAGAAGCAAACCGGCTCCTTCGACCCCAGTATATTTGTAGCCGCGATAATTGACAAAGCCGTAAATCCTGGCTCCGGTCCGGGGGTCAAGGGTATTGAGCGTAACGGTTACGTGGTTTATTCCCATTTCGGCAATGCTGTCCGCCAGCAACGGCAGTTTCAAGCCGTTGGTAGACATACACAGCAGTACCTCAGGGTCGTACTCCCGAATCAGGCGAAAGGTCTGGCGGCTTAATTCCCAATCGGCCAGAGCATCGCCCGGGCCGGCAATACCCACCACACTCAGGTTGTTCAAACGGGTTTGGTAATATTTATAGCGCTGCAAAGCTTCCAGTGGAGTTGTGATTTCACTGGTTACCCCCGGGCGGCTTTCATTCAGGCAGTCGTATTTGCGGTTGCAATAATTGCAGTTGATATTGCAGCGCTTTGCTACCGGCAGGTGAATACGCGCGTGCTGATGGGCTGCGGCCGGGGAGAAACAGGGGTGGTTTTTAATTTCAGGTTGTTCCATCATAAGCGATTCCTCCAGAGTTGTTGATCCGGGCTGGAAGCCGGTCGGGGGTAAAACCGCCGGTACATTCTCACCCGGTAATTTTTTAATTTATCTGCCAGCAGGGTATTGGTAAGCTGATCCAATAAAATGGTACTGCCATTGTAGCCCACCGACAGAATCCGCTGCCCGCCCACCCGGTCATGAATGGGAAAGCCCAGCCGCACTAGGGGAATGCCCTCTTTTTCGGTGAGAACCCTCCCGTCTGAACAGCCGATGGCCAAATTAATCCCCTTGGGACTACAGTGCTGACGAATCCTGGCAAAGTCAGAGTCCGTCAAGATCAAGGCTTCTTCATCGCATTCCGCGGTCAGTTGGCGCAACCGTCCCGGCAAAGACCGGTTGGTGCTGCCGGTGGCAAGTATAACCGGAGCTATGCCGTTTTCCACCAGCAAACGGCTTACTGCGTATACGGTTTCCGGTTCGCCGAATACGGCCGCCCGTCCCTCCCGATTATATTTATGCGAATCCACCATGGCGTCCAGCAGCCGGCCGCGTTCTTGCTGCAGCACGGCGGGAACCGGCTGGCCCGAGAAGTTTTTAAGCAGGTTTATAAATTGATCACAGGCTTCTACCCCTATGGGCAGAGGCAGGTTATACAAGGGCACTCCGTAAGCAGTTTCCAGATATTGGCCCGGGGAAAGTTCTTCATCCACCGTAGAACCGAACTGAATTGAAGCCCGTGCCCCCGCCATCGCTTGGATTGCCGCCAGCGAAGTACCGCCGGGCGGGATCTTTTTATAGGATTGGCTGTAGGGACTATCCAGAGTTGCGGAGATATCAGGGAGCAAAGTATACTCAACCTGCATCAGCTCCAAAATGCGTTTGATCTCTCTGATATCAGCCGGACTGATGTGAGGTACGAACACATTAAGGCCCGCATGTTTTTGGCCATTGCGGCTCAGCGCAGCTACAATGCCATGCAGGGCCCGAAAGTACCCTTCAGCGTGAGAACCTCCATAGCCGGGGGTAGCAACCGCGATTAAACCGGGGGAATCTGAATTCTCGGCTTGAAAAGCGGCGGCGATACGCTCTATATCCTCACCGATGGTTTCAGCCAGACAGGTGCTCAGTATACCTACAACTTCAGGCTTATATATCTGAATAAGGTTTTTGAGGCCTCGTTTCAGATTATTTTCACCACCGAAGATTGTGCCTTTTTCGGTGATCGAGCTGGAAGCTACGTCAATCGGTTCATTAAAATGCTCGGCCATATGCCGGCGCATATAGGTAGCACATCCCTGCGAGCCATGAATGATCACCATGCAGTTTTCAATGCCTTTAAACGGGATGATTGCTCCCAGCGGCATACACATATTGCAAGGGTTTTCCGTTACGTTTTTTACCTTATTTCTATCCGGGATCATCAATCCCACCTCCCATAAGAATTTGCCCTAAGGACCGTCCCCATTGTCCCTATTAATCAAGATACTTCCATACCGGGGAGCACACGGTCTGCTCTACTTCCCGGGCAAAGTTGGCGGCGCCTACAAAACCGCTCAAAGGATGCTTGCGTTCATGATTATGGTCAATGAATGCGCGCCCCAGCTTAAAAGCCAGCGGTCTTTCCTTTACGCCTCCTACCAGCAGGTCAGCCCCCTGTTCCAGCATGAATCGTTCCAGTTCCGAGGGGTTGGCATCATCCAGGACTACGGTGCCGTCTTCTACCAGCTGATGGATGGTCTCATACTCTTCCGGGCGGCCGGTCTGCGTTCCGACCATCACTACTTCCATGCCCAGTTCACGGAACTGCTTGATCAGGGAAATGGCCTTGAAACCCCCACCCACAAAAATCGCTGCCTTTTTTCCCTCCAGGCGGCGGCGATAATGCTGAACAACCGGGCCGAAGGCGGATAACTCCCGCCCAATCAAGACTTCGGTACGGCTGCGGATAAAGTCGTTGCCAAAAAAATCACTGATGCGGCGCAATGAATTAACGGTATCTTCCAGACCCAGGAAAGAGATATTGAGGTAAGGAATGCCATAAATGTCTTCCATCCGCTGGGCCAGATACCCCATCGAACCGGCGCACTGAACGATATTCAGGGCGGCTCCGGGTGCGGTTAAAAGGGTCTCATAGCGGGAATCCCCGGTAAAAGTTACGTTGACCCGGAGCCCCATTTCCTCCAGATAGCTGCGGATGATCCAGGCTTCCCCGGCAAGATTGAAATCGCCCAGGTAATTTATATGATAGGGCTGGCGGGGAACGGCGGGCTGACGGCCCATCAAACCCAGCAAAACTTCACAGGCAGCCCGGTAGCCGTCTGATTTGGTGCCGGCGAAGCCGGAGGCCTGGACTGGTGATACTTTAATCCCATGACGCCGGGAAGCATTTTGGCAGACAGCTTCCAGATCATCCCCGATGACCCCGACGATACAGGTGGAATAGACCAAAATTACCGGAGGATGATAACGTTCAGCCAATTCGCTTATAGCGGCTGACAGTTTTCGTTCTCCGCCGAAAATGATATCTTCTTCCCGGAGATCAGTGGAGAAGCTGTAGCGGAATAATTCCGAACTGCTGCTGAGACTGCCGCGGATATCCCAGGTATAACTGGCGCAGCCGATGGGACCGTGCACCAAGTGGACGGCATCAGTGATAGGATTCAGGACTACGCGGGCCCCGCAATAAACACAAGCCCGCTGGCTGACACAACCGGACACGCTGTCAGCCTGGCAGTTAATAGCCTGAGACTGCCGCCCTTTGGTACGGATTGATTTTTCACGTTCCGGAATAAACTGATAATCAGGTTGATTCATCGCCATATTTATCACCCACTTCTAACAAGCTTTAATTATTCACTCAAAATTAAATGACGCTCTTCCTCTAAGCGAAAGGCGCCCTCACCAATCCAAGATATTTTTATTAAACTACTCTTAAGGCCCCTCATTGACCGCCATCAGTCCCAGGCCTCACAAACTGAACAAGTATGGTTTAACGGTCTATAAACCTGGGGAACTTGATATATCGTAAAAGTACATTGATCAAGGGCATATGGTTTCATACTGCCATTGCCCAATTCCACTGTATTGTCATGAAATTGAACCAGCAGCGGCAGAATCTCCAAGTTGCCGCCAGGCTGCAGACCGGGTTTAAGTCGTGGACTTACGGTTGCCTGGCTGCCATTGGGGCCGATAATAGTAACCAGATTATGCGAACTCATTAAGGACTTGATGCTGCCGCCCTCGTAAAAAACAAGTGAATTCAGATCACCATGAATACCGATGGCAGCGGGATTATAAGCGGTTATCTCCCCAATTGGAGTACCGACTGTGAATGGGGTATTCGGTTCCAAAGACTTTAATTGGCCACCGGGATAAAGCGTAATTCCAATTCGAGCCTCCACTTCTCCCAGCGGTGATTGTATGGCAACATAATCCCCGGGCCAGAACGTGAGACCTTTTACGGAACCGGACTCATAAAAATATACCGCTATGACCTTCTTCCTGAAATTTCCGAAACTAAAAGCAAAATCAAACTCCTCGGCCAGTTTGAATTCATCATCTTCTGACCAGTGCCCCGATATTTTCCCGTTTAAAGGAAATAGGCGCTTGATTGTTTCGTTTTCAAAAAAGGTCACCAATTCAGCCGGGAACGAGCCGATTGTGGTGGCAAAGCTGGCCTGCTGATGCAAGGCAATGCTTTTCAGGCTGCCGCCGGGATAAAATTTAAGTGAGTTGATATATTTTCGCCTTATATTACTGTCCTGGTACTGAGGAATAAGCCTGCCCCAAGGGGTTTCAATCTCATTCAAACCACTCGGCAGGCATTCCTTGAGCCCGCCGTCCGGGTACAACTCATAGGAAGAAATACCTTTTATAACCCCATATCTGGTTGTAATTTTATCCATTGTTTACCCCTTCATATCTGCCCCGTCAGCCGGTGATAAACCGGTAAACATGCCAAACCCAAACATATGCCGGGTTACATAATCAATTCATAGTCTTCGTCGGATGCATCCCGGTCCTGCCGTTCCAGGAGGGTATTGCTGATCATTTCGATAAGACGCATGGCGCCTCTGTAACCGACCACCGGGAAATAGGAATGCACGCCTCGGTCCAAGATGGGGAAACCTACCCTTACCAGCGGAATATCCTCCGCCCGGGCAATAAGTTTGCCGTAGGTGTTGCCCAGCAAAAGAGCGACCGGTTTTTCCTTCAGCCATTGCTGGAGCGTAAATAAATCTCCGGCTGCTTTGACTTTGGCTTCAACTCCGGCTTCGGCCAGTATAGCGTTTATTTCCCGCTCGAACGCTTCTCCGGGGGTGCCGGTCAGCACATAACGGGGGATCATACCCAGTTCCAAGATAAAAGCAGTCATGGCGATCAATAGGTCGGGATCGCCGAAAAGGGCTACTTCCTTCCCCTGATACTGGTCGTGCAAATCAACCATTATATCGATAAGCTGACCTCTTTCTTCCTCAATCTCCCGAGGAATTTCCTGACCGGTTATCCTGGAAACCGCCATCAAAAACTGGTCAGTGGCGTCCACCCCAATAGGAGTATGCAGAACTAGGGGACGAACTTTGGCTTTCTTTCTAAGTTCTTCAGCGGCGCCGGCGGAGGTAAAGCTTCCCAAGGCCAGGGTAGCCATGGAATTGCCGGCATCAATAAGCTCTTCTATTCTGGTGCCCCCGGGGGGATACATCTCATAGCTGCCGGTCAGGGGAGCATCAAGAACCCCGCTGGTATCCGGGAACATTATAAAATCAACCCCCATTGCCTTTAATATCCGTTTAATTTCTCGCATGTCGCCGGGATTGACAAAGCCGGGAATTACATTTACTTTGCCGTTGGGAGTGCCGCTGTTTTGACTGAGGTATTTGACCATACCGGTTACCATATTGGAAAAACCGGTAACATGCGATCCCACATAACTGGGGGTATTGGCATGAATAACCATCTTGCCTTCCGGTATCTTGGCTTCCCTGATATAAGTAGGGATGTCGTCACCGATCGTCTCCGACAGACAGGTGGTATGTACCGCTATGATATCAGGATCATAGATGGCAAAAATGTTCTTTATAGCGGTTTTAAGGTTGGAACCACCGCCAAATACGGCTGCGCCTTCGGTGAAAGAACTGGTCGATGCCACCACCGGGTCCCTGAAATGACGGGACAAATGCATGCGGTGATAGGAGCAGCACCCCTGTGAACCGTGGCTGTGGGGCAGACATTTATGAATGCCCAGGGCAGCATACATGGCTCCGATCGGCTGGCAGGTCTTGGCCGGATTAATTACGATAGCTTTTCTGGCGGTATATTCCCGGGGGGTGTAATTCAGCATCTAGCCCACCTCCTTAATATAGCAGCCTTCCAGCATGGGCTCGGTCTTCCAGGGTGGCTGCACCATATTCCAGACCGGTGCCGTCAGCCCCATGGCGATGTCTCGAGCAAAATTGGCAGCGCCTCTAAAGCCGGCGTAAGGTCCGGTATAATCATAAGAGTGCAATTGCTTGGAAAAGACCCCCATCTTATGAATCTGATATTTTTCCTTGATTCCGGCACAAAAGATATCCGGTTTTAAGACATTGATGAATTCATCGATTTCGTAGTGGTTGATATCGTCAACTACAACACTGCCATTGCTCATGGCCTTGATCATACCGCTGAAATAATTAAGCGGTATTTCCTGGCGCAGTACTTCATATTTCTCTCGGGAGATAACCAGGCGGTACTTCTGTTCGTCCGGCTCCAGGTGAAGGTTTTCGATATTTTTGCTGTCGGCATCTTCCTTAATAAATGGGATTACTTCACTGCCTTCATAGTCATCGCGATGAGCAAATTCAAACCCGGCCAGAACCGTATCCATCCCCAGATCGCTGAACATGTATTGATAATGGAGGGCGCGGGAACCGCCAACATACATGGCCGCGGTTTTACCCTCACATATGGGTTTGTATTTATCAATAACCGGCTGGATTTCAGCCAGTTCTTCCGCAATAACTTCTTCAGTCCGGGCAATAAGAGCCGGATCGTCAAAATATTTGGCCATATCGCGCAATGACTCAATACAGCTCTGTACCCCGATGAAATTTACCTTGAGCCAGTCGGTGCCATATTTGGTGTTTATCATACCGGCGATATAGTTGATGGAACGATAGCATTGGACCAGGTTGAGATCAGCCTTGTGGGCGTTGGATATGTGTTCTACCGACCCGTCGCCGGTCATGACCGACACAATGTCATAGCCGATCTGCTTCAACACTCGTTCGATCTCCCAGGAATCGCCCCCGATATTGTATTCACCCAGGATATTGATGGAATAGGGGCCGACCTCTCGGTTCCCGGTTCCCACAATTCTTTTGATTAACTGGTTGTTGGCGATATGATGGCCCGCCGATTGAGTCACCCCTTTGTAGCCCTCGCAGCTGAAAGCTATAACTCTTATGCCAAACTGACCTTCCGCCCAGGCGGCCACCGCGTTGATATCATCCCCAATCAGACCTACCGGGCAGGTGGCGCAAATCATAATATTCTTGGGGTGGAAAGTTTCCACTACCTCGGTGATGGCCTGCCTCAATTTTTTCTCTCCGCCGAAAACAATGTCGCCCTCCTGCAAGTCGGTTGAAAAACAGTAATTTAAAAAATTATCGGTTTCATCACCTTCCAGTTTGGCTTTATTGCGCCGGGTCATCCAGCTGTAATAACCGCAGCCGATGGGGCCATGGGTAATCGTGATCGCGTCCTTGATGGGACCCACCACCACCCCCTTGCATCCGGCATAACAACAGCCGCGGCTGGTGATTATGCCCGGGATGGTCCTGGTGTTGGCGGTAATAGTCTGGGGTTCTTCAGTATCATGGTCCACCAATACGATGTGCTGTTTCCTGTTTTTGAAAACACTGGCCGGGTATTTATCAACAATTCTGCTTATTACATCCTTCATGTCGGGAAAACACCTCCGTCCTTATAGGGTTATATCTCCAGACTCACCGGTTCTGATTCTTATGCTGCCGTCTACCGGCATCACAAAAATTTTGCCGTCACCGGGATGCCCTTTCTGGTTAACTTCGATAATTACATCTACCAATTTTTTTACTTCATCATCTTTTACTATGATCGACAACAACCTTTTAGGAATAAGCCGGTGGCCTTCGGTTAAAGATTCTGCCACCAGCGGGGAAGAAACATTTTGATCGGCCATTATACTTTCGATAAGAGCAAAATCCACCTTCCTTTTTCCGCGGCCCATCACTTTCATAGCATGCAGAGCAGGAAAACCGGCTATGGAGAGAGCCTCCTTGGTTTTGCCGATCATATCCATTCTGATGATCGCCATTACTTCTTGCATAACCGTACCTCCTGTCTACAATTCGTTATTGCCTGAACTTATGGTATATACTTCCGATACCGGGCTTACAAATATCTTGCCGTCGCCAAATGCCGCTTTTTCACCAGTTTTGGCATTCTTCATAATTATTCTGATAACATCATCCTTGTCTTCGTCATTGACCACCATCATTAACATTTCCTTGGGGATTTCATCATAGAATACATCGCCGACTTTAACCCCTCTCTGTTTACCCCTGCCCATTACGTCTATTTTGGTGACGGCGGGGAAATTGGCATCGCTTAATTCGGATAATACAAGCCCGACTTTTTCGGGTCTGATAATGGCTCTTATCATTAACATATATGCAAACCACCTTTCTGTTTTAAATATCAAGGATGCCGTGTTCCATCAGGATTTCCTCCAGACGGTCCTGCACCATGGGTTGAGGAACGACAAACATGTCATTGCTGTCGATGGCGCTGGCTAATCCTCTGTAGGCAGCGGCCTGGTCACAATCCGGTTCAAAGGCGATAACCGTTGATTTATTGATCTCAGCTCTTTGCACCATGTTGTCCCGGGGTACGAAATAAATCAACTGACTGCCCAGTTCTTTGGCAAAAGCCTCCAGGAGTTCCTTTTCGCCGTCGACCTTGCGGCTGTTGCAGATAATCCCGCCCAGGCGGCATCCTCCGGTATTGGCGTATTTCTGAACCCCTTTGCAGATGTTGTTGGCGGCATACAGGGCCATCATTTCACCGCTGGCAACGATATAAATCTCCTGTGCCTTGCCTTCGCGAATCGGCATGGCAAAACCACCGCAGACAACGTCGCCCAAAACGTCATAAAAGACATAGTCCAGATCGTCCGTGTACGCTCCCAGGCTTTCAAGCATATTGATAGAAGTAATTATTCCCCGGCCGGCGCATCCAACTCCGGGTTCCGGCCCGCCGGATTCAACGCACTTGATGCCGAAAACGCCAGGCTTCAAAATGTTTTCCAGTTCGACCTCCTCACCCTCTTCACGCAGGGTATCCAGTACGCTCTTCTGGGCCAACCCGCCCAGTACCAGGCGGGTGGAATCGGCTTTCGGATCGCAGCCTACGATCATAATCTTTTTGCCCATTTCCCCTAAACCGGCGGTTAAGTTCTGGGTGGTGGTGGATTTGCCAATACCGCCCTTTCCATAAATCGCTATTTGTCTCATAGATATTACCTCCCCTTAAATAGTTAATGGGGCCTTCATTCCTCAAATGAAGGCCCCATTGCCCAAAAAAATGTTGGAAACGCTGAATAAAAATACTGCTCCCTTCTGACCATTTTAAGTAAATTGGAAGAACGCCCTCGGGACCAGTCCCGAGAGCGCCGCTGCTCTGTGCTATGAAAATAAAGAAGCCCGGAACTCAATTAGGTTCAGGGCGTCATTACCTGGTGTGGTGGGTTTATTAAAATGTCAAAAGCCTCTCGCTGGTAACAAGAGGCCTCATTGCCGACAATTAAGTTTATGGATGTTATTATAAAGACCCTCACATGCAATTTCAATACCAAAAAGCAAGTATACATTATTCTTTTTAAGACAAACCCCTATGCGGGCGTGTAAATTATTGGCGATTTTACCAAAATTGATTTACCGTTAATCCCATTTTAACCGACCTGCCGCTATCAATGCCTGAGCAGGTCCAGCCTGGCAGAAGTCTTTGCTCTTGCCACCTATCGGCTCAGTATGATTCAATAAGTTAAGCCAGTATAACCTCTTTAAATGACTAAATTAAATATAATCATACTGCAAAAATACGGGGGCGAATCCTACAGTTGGCAATAATATGCAAAAAAGGGCGGCGAATCAGTGTCAGGTTCTAAAATACTGCTTTTCCTGATCGGGGAAGAAAAAAACTTTGAACTAGAATATAGAATATTTAATTTCTATTGCCTGCTGGGCATAATTATTTCTCTGATTATGGTCATAATCAGATACTATACTAATTTACCCCCGATCCTAGGCGTTTTATTGAATATTTTTATGTTGATATCTTTCGGCTGCTGGTACTTATCCCGTTTTCAACGTCTATTTCGATTAGCAACCTTTATCGCGGCTTTCAGCTTAATCTTTGTCGTTACCCCGGTGCTTTGGATTTTTAACGCCGGATCCAATGGGGGAGCGCAATACTATTTTGTATTTTGGGGAATTATGGTGTGTTCGGTGTTTCGAGGTTGGAACAGGCGCTTCTGGCTCTTCCTGTTATTTATAGTTATTGGAGCTTTAATGTACCTGGAATACTATTTCCCCCATTTTGTCGTACCCTATCCCAACGCAACCGCCAGGTACATTGATGTCTATGCGTCATTTGCCACCGCTATGGTAGCTACCACCAGCATATTTATTATTTGGACCAACAGCTATCGGGATGAACACAACCATGTCAAAGAATATGCTGAACGTCTTGGGGAAATGGCTGTTACTGATGGCCTTACCAACCTATATAACCACACTTATCTTTACCAGCGCCTGGAGGATGAGATATATAAAGCCGGGCGCTATCAGCAGAAGCTAAGCCTGATCATGGTCGATATCGATTTTTTTAAGGCTTTCAACGATACCTACGGCCATCCCATCGGGGACATAATCCTTGAACAATTCGCTGCTTTGCTGCGTTCGCATATACGATCATCAGATATCGCGGGACGCTATGGGGGAGAGGAATTCCTTATTATTTGCCCGAAGACCGACCTGGAAGGCGCATTGGCGATTACGGAAAAGCTCCGCCTGTTGGTGGAGCAGGCCCGTTTTGGTGAAGATAAATCCATCGTTATGACGATTAGTGTGGCATCACCTCCTGGAGCGGCGGAAACAGCAGACAAACCATCGAGATGGCAGACCAGGCTTTGTATGCTGCCAAAAAAGCAGGCCGCAACCGGGTCGAAATTATCAGACCGGAAATGAAAAGTGATTAGGTTGACTAAAAGGGTATTGTGTTATAGAATATTCTTTGCGTCGGGGTGTAGCTCAGTTTGGTATGAGCGCTACGTTGGGGACGTAGAGGCCGCTGGTTCAAGTCCAGTCACTCCGACCATTTGAGAAGTTCGAAAAAGATGGATTTTAAATTTCCATCTTTTTTTGCATTTCTGTCTGCAATTTTGACTCTGTTAGTAATTGTAGACGGTTTTGCCTTTTGAAAAAAGAGTAAACAATTTTTAAGGAGTCCTGGTGAATCCGGCAAGGGTGAGGGCTTGATCGGACCTACATACCCTGAACCTGTGCGTACTCGTTCCAGGATAGGAGCAGAACCCTTAAATATTATACTAACCTAATAAACTGGGAAAGTATATTAAGTTTAGGAGGGGGTAAGTTTATGCTTTGTCAATATGGAAGAAAGCGTAAAAAGCCTCGGAAAAGATCGTATCTATTACCCCAAATTTGCCAAAAAAGTTGCAAAAGCCTCTTTACAAGCTTGATATAAGAGTTAATGTTCGTAAACTATTTTAGCCTGGCAGTAATGCTGGGCTTTTGTTTTGGGGATGATTAGCACTTCATTTTAACAAGAGACATTTTGGGTTAAGGAAACTGTTTTTTGTTGATAAAATTTATCAAGAAATTTGAAGCAGCGGGGAATTCAGGCTAGTGGCTAAACACCTTATCTGGGGCTGTCTTAAGAGTTTTTAGCTATAGTTAAGGTCTTGGACGTGCGCGGAGGAAAAAATATAGCAAATAATCTCCTTTAATATATAATTATAAAAAATACTAACGGAGAAGAGCGGAAAATGGAAATCGACCAACAATGCCAATCCCATCAATTGATTAGATATAAATATATTCTGGAGAATATAAAAGATGTGGTTTGGGAATTGAATACAGACTATGTTTTTACCTTTGTAAGTCCAAATGCTAACGACCTATCGGGTTATGAGGCGGAGGAAATAGTCGGACGCAAAATAATTGATTTCCTGGCTGATGAATCAAAACTCTATTTTTCCGATCTGGTAATGCAGTATACGAAGCAACGAGTAAACGGTGATGCTGGAGGAATCGTCTTACATGCTGTCCAATTTGTTTGTAAAAATGGATTGGTTAAATGGGTTGAAATATCTGCCAACCGTATGTTTGAGGAAGGAAGACTGGTAGGCTATATAGGGACCACTCGCGATATTACCGCAAAGAAAGAATATGAACGCCAGCTAAGCCAATATGTGCAAGAGCTAAAAACGCTTAATGAGAAGTTGGAAGAAATGGCTACGACAGATATTCTGACCGGCGTATACAATAGAAGAAAATTCAAAGATGATCTGACTTCGATAATTAACGAGAAAGTAAACTCATATATTCAATTTTCTCTGATATTTTTTGATATTGACCATTTTAAATACATCAATGACTTTTTCGGGCATAGAATAGGTGATCTTGTTTTACAACATGTTGCAAGATTAGTATCAGAGAACATTAGAATGGCAGATCGCTTATTCCGCTGGGGAGGGGATGAGTTTATCATAATTTTATCGGAGGCAAATTTGGAGAGTGCCAAAATTGTGGCGGAGAAAATAAGGAATATTATTAGAAATGAAGATTTCGGAATTGATAAGGACATAACAGCTAGTTTGGGTGTGGTTGAATATATTACCGACGAAAACGCCGATGAAATAATTGCAAGGTTGGACAAAGTATTATATGAAGCCAAAATCCGTGGTAGAAATATCGTTGTGTCTTAATGCCCGGATCGGCTGCTGATCTTAAGAAAGGGGAGGCCGCTTAATATGAATGACAACCTGAAATCTTTAATCGTGGTTGGCATAATGGTACTCTTAGCCTTGGGAGCCACCCTGTACGGTAAACTCCGCCATAAATAATCCATGTTTTCAGGAGAACAGGTTATATCCCACGTATATTAAACCACTTCTTTATAAAAAACGAAGTGGTTTTTTGGCGGATTTACACTGCTTGGCAATAAAATAGGCATTAAAAACCGATTGAGAAAGTGGTGCCTTGGTTGCTGGTTTGTACATCGATTACTGCACCGTGCTTTTCCGCGATGTTGTAACATATAGCCAACCCCAGACCGGTTCCGTTGGACTTGGTAGTGATAAACGGCGAGCCCAGTTTTTTAAATATTTCGGGTTCAATACCCGGACCATAATCTTGTACGGCTAAATATACCTTGTCATTCATAACGTAGGTTTTAATCAGGATGCCGCTTCCGGGTGGTGATGCTTCCAAACCGTTACGGGCAAAATTCAGGATGAGCTGGTGAATATCTCCCCGATAAAGTGGCCGGTCGGGAACGTCCTGGAGATCCAGTTCCACATATTTATCATTTATGACCGCCTCGGCCTGAATCAAGGGAGTAACGCTACGCACTATCTCATTAAGATTTTCCAATTCAACTTTTTCCACTCTTTCTTTGGCGAGGGACAGGAAGCCGGTAATAATCGAATTAGCCCTGTCGATTTCGCCAATCATGAGACCAAAATGATCTTTGTAGTCTGCACAATTTTGGCTGAGCATCAATAATTGCAGATAGCCGCGTACTATAGTCATGGGATTCCTGATCTCATGGGCAATACCGGCTGCCATCTGCCCGACTACGTTAAGTTTATCGAGCCGGGCTAAATGCTCTTCCAGCTTTTTGCTCTCGGTAATGTCCCGAAAGACCATGACAACTCCGCTAATCTCCCCGTCCGTATCGCGGATGGGAGCAGCTGAATCCGCAATCGAGCGGGTACTTCCATCTTTGGTAATAAGTCCGGTATGATTAGCCAAGCCGATGATAAACCCTTTTTCTATGACCCGCTGCACCGGAAGTTCGGCCGGGGCCAGAGTCAGCTCATTAAAAATATTAAAGATTTCACTGATCGGCCGGCCGATCGCCTCTGTCTGCGAATAACCGGTTATTTCTTCCGCCACCCGGTTCATATAGGTAATATTAGTGTTTACATCGGTGGTAACCACACCGTCCCCGATACTGGACAAGGTAACCCGGAACCATTCATTTTGGGTGTTAAGTGCCTTTTCCGCCTGCCTTTGCAGTTTATCCATGGAATGATCATATATGGCTATCTTGATGGCGGGAACCAGTTTACCCAGGTTCCCTTGGGGAATGTAATCGTGGGCTCCGTCCTTTATAACCTGGGAAATTTGTGCTTCACTCAATTCCTCTGCAACCACCAGGCAAGGGGTATTGCAATTTGCGGCCTTAAGAATCTTTAAAGCGGGCTGCTCGCTGAATGCGCCCATATTGATATTGGCGATAATTATGTCCCAGGTTCTCGCCTGCAGAGCAGTAATCATATCCTCAGGCGTACTCGCCCGTTCATATAACAGACTGAATCCCCCTGCCCTCAAGGTGTCCAGAAGTTCGCCGATATTTGCTTCCGATTCTTCAAGAATCAGAACCCGGATGGGTGTGTCCATTGGTGCTACCCCCTCGTAGTCAACATTTTTTCTTTATTTATAATAATATAGCTTGCCGTTTTCAAGTTGATAGTTGAGTTCTCCCTTATCGTGCAGATAAGTTATGATGGCGCCGACGGTTGCAAGGGAAAAATAATATTCCTTATAATCGAAGGGTAATTCCGCCAAAATGCATATTTCTTCCAGCAACTCCTCGCGGGTATGGGGCTGGGTAAAAAGGTCAAGGGCCATGTCCAAATAGTATTGGAGATTGTCAAGGTTAAATTGAACCAACTCCCTGATCTGTTCAGGATTATAGATTTGGGCGGCGTGACCGATTACATAAAAGTCATAATCAAGTTCCTTGATGGTCATATAGCTGTTGAGCTGGGCCTCAATATCAAAAAGAAAGGGGAAGGAATACTTGGCTATAATCTCCCGGCTGAACAGGGCGTCCCCTAGGAAACAAACCCGGTCCCGGGTGCCGATGCCTATTTGTTCCGGAGCATGGCCGGCTAGGGGGATGACGTCAAAACGCTCGTCATTTACCCTGCAATTTCCCGGAGCCAGGACTTCATCAACCTCAAAGGTTTTGCTCTTGAGAAAGTGGCGGGAGAGCTCACGGGGGGCATTGCCACCGTACAGATACATGGAGAAGAAATAGTTGTTTTCCAGAAATAATTTTTCCTGGGCCGATGCATAGAAATAAGTGCCCGGAAAATGTTCGCGCCAAAATAGGTTGCCGCCCGCATGATCGATGTGATTGTGGGTGTTGACAATATATTTGGCATTAAGGTTGTTAGCCTGGAGTGCGTCTGCTATTTTACGGGCCTGCTGATTGTTGTCCCCGGTGTCGATCAGCAGGGTATATTTGTCTTTGAATTGAAACACGCCGATATTGGTAGGTGCGGGCAGATAGTAGGTATTACCGTTGATCTTGGTTAATTGCATCTTATCCTCCCATGGGTATTGTGCCAATTGTCAGTTTAACCGTATTCCTTAATATGTTGCCATTATAAGCCCGATCGTGGCTCTGGGGCAATGGGATGCGCAAAAACCGCATCATAATTCCAGGCCGTAGGTACGCAGATTATCTCGGAGATTTTCGGGTTCCGGAGGGTTGTTCAGATCCAGATCCATGCAGGCAATACCGGCGGTATGCAAGGCCTTTTCCGTAAATTCATCAGTTATTTGCTGTTTTTTGCCGTCCCCGGTTTTTTTCAGGTTTACTACCAGAACCGGTTTAAGATAAGCCGATTCAAAAATAACCATATCCAGACTGCGCTCCTTAATCCGGAACAGGTATTCCTGTCGATTTTGGGCTTCGGGCGGTACCTTCAAAAGGTCAGCCAAACGTATATGCGGATAAAGTGAATAGCGGCTGTTTGCCAGGGCATCTTTCAGTCGCTTGAATATCACCAGTTCACGATTATTTAAAAGGTAGTCATTTTTCAGATAAGGCAAGGTATCGGTACTGATCCATTTCTCGCTGATATCGATAAAGTCACCGCCCCGGGAAGGCTTTTTTTTATTAAAATTAAACAACGGTTTGAGATTATCTACGGCAATTTTAGCCAGGATTACGATTAAAATTAAAACCAGGAGTTGTCCCATCCATTTTTCTCCTCTCGCATAAATAGGCGGTTCCCATATAATGATATTGTACATGCTCTTGGGTGCAAATACAAAGCAGTTGGGATTTTCACAGCTAATTTGCAGCCAACCCTTTATCCCGGGTCAGTTTCGTTATAGAATAAATAAATATCATATGGAAATAAAGCATGAGACTGATGAGGAGGTTATCAAATGAAGTATTCCAGCAGCAGGGGCGGGCATTCCGCCATAACTGCCGCAGAGGCTATAAAAATGGGAATCTCCCCGGATGGAGGGCTGTTTGTACCCGATGTAATACCGGTAATGGCAGAATCCACCTGGAAGAAACTTGAGGGACAGACTTATCAGGAAAGAGCCGCCGAGATTTTGAGCTATTATCTGGAGGACTTTTCCGCGGCCGAGATAACAAAATGTATCGAAGGGGCCTATAATTCTCGCAGTTTTGATGATGAACGCATTGCGCCGCTGGTTAACGTGGGTGGCAAAGTCTATATTCAGGAACTCTGGCATGGACCTACCTGCGCCTTTAAAGATATGGCTCTGCAGCTGCTGCCGCACCTTCTCACCACCAGCGCCCAAAAAACCGGGGAAAAGGATGAAATAGTCATACTGGTGGCTACCTCCGGAGACACCGGCAAGGCGGCTTTGGAGGGATTCAAGGATGTGCCCGGGGTGAGGATCATCGTTTTCTTCCCGCAGGACGGGGTGAGCGAAGTACAGAAACGGCAGATGATCACCCAGGAAGGAAACAATGTATTCGTAGCTGCCGTGGAAGGGAATTTTGATGACGCCCAGAACGGGGTCAAAAAGATATTTGCCGACCAGGACTTTATAGCCACCCTGGCCCGGCATGGAATGAAGATGTCGTCAGCCAACTCCATCAATTGGGGCCGGCTTTTGCCGCAGATTGTTTACTACGTTTCGGCTTATGTTGATTTGCTGGCGGCCGGATCGGTCAAGCCAGGGGAAGCTGTAAACATAGTGGTTCCTACCGGCAACTTTGGCAACATCCTGGCGGCATTCTATGCAGGGAGGATGGGCGTGCCGGTTAAGCGGCTGATTTGTGCGTCCAATGCCAATAATGTTCTGACTGAATTTATCCGCACCGGCGAATATGACCGCAATCGAATTTTTGCCAAAACCCTTTCGCCTTCGATGGATATTTTGATTTCCTCCAATCTGGAGAGACTGCTTTATGAAATTACCGGACATAATTCGGCCATAGTCTCAGGCTGGATGGAGGAACTCAAGACCAGGGGCAGCTATGATATCGGTCAGGAATACCGGGATAAGATTCAAAAGATTTTCTGGGCTGATTTCGCGACTGATGAAGAAACCCAGGCCACTATCCGCAACGTGTGGGAAGCCCAAAAATACTTGCTGGATACGCACACCGCGGTAGCTTATGATGTCTATACCAAATATATGAGGAGCAGCGGAGACAACACTGCCGCCATTATCGCATCAACGGCCAGCCCCTTTAAGTTTGGCACCAGTGTAGCGGAGGCGGTAATGAGACCGGAAGAGTTGGCGGGTCAAGATGAATTTGCGATTTTAAAGACTCTGTCTGACTATACCGGCCTCCCCATCCCGGAGGGAATCAAGAACCTGGAACAGCGCCCTATACTGCATAAGACAGTTGCGTCCCAAGAGGCCATGGGGACAACGGTGCTGAAGTATCTGCGGCTGCTGTAGCCCGTACCTTATTGCTGTTTTAGATTGAATTTGCCGAAAGCTGTGCTATACTATATATGTCATGTGACTGGCGGAAATGGAGTTCACCATGAGGGAGCATGATGAGGATAAACTTGCCGACCGCCTGGGTAGAATAATAATTCTACCCGGGTTTTTTTATGCTTATCAAACTCCTCTTAAGACCCCCTCTATAGGTGGGATAAATCGGGTTTTTCCTTAGTGATCCTTCAATTCCCGATTGTGGAGGCGTTTGATCAAAACGCTCGGGTTGCGATAAACCCAAAACTCGAAGGGAAGGCCTGTAGCGCACGCGTTTTGGCGCACAAGCGCTTATTGAAATTTATTAAGGAGGACTAAGCATGGCAAATTCAGAAATCGGACTTAAATACGGGTGCAATCCCCAGCAGAAACCGGCCAAGATCTATATTCCTGGGAAAGAACTGCCTATCCAAATTATTAACGGTACTCCCGGCTACATTAATTTTATGGATGCTTTCAATTCGTGGCAGTTGGTGAGGGAACTGAAACAAGCCACCGGACTGCCCGCGGCAGCCTCTTTCAAACATGTCAGTCCCGCCGGTGCGGCGGTTGGCGTACCTTTAAGCGATGTATTGAAGAAGTCCTACTTTGTAGAGGATATCGAGTTATCTCCGGTTGCCAGTGCCTATGCCCGGGCCCGGGGAGCGGACCGCATGTCTTCTTTCGGCGATTGGGCGGCGATCAGCGATATCGTGGATTTACCCACCGCCAAGATACTGAGCCGTTCGGTTTCCGACGGAATAATTGCGCCCGGCTATACTGATGAAGCCCTTAAACTGCTGAAGCAAAAGAAGAAGGGCAGTTACTGCATCGTCGCGATGGACCCGGACTACGAACCGGAGGAAATAGAGACCAGAAACATATATGGCATTACTTTTGAACAGAAAAGAAACAACCTGGTCATCACCAACGAGCTGCTTACAAACATTGTGACCAACAATAAAAATATTCCCCCGGAGGCCCGGCGCGATTTGCTGATAGCCATGATCACCTTAAAATATACCCAGTCCAACTCGGTTTGTTTTGCTTTGGACGGTCAGGCCATCGGAGTAGGGGCCGGGCAGCAGTCCAGGATTCACTGCACCCGCCTGGCGGCTTCCAAGGCTGATCTATGGTGCCTGCGCCAGCATCCGGCGGTTCTGGCCCTGCCGTTCAAGGAAGGGGTAGCCCAGCCCAACAAAGATAATCTAATTGACCAGTATCTCCGCGACGATATTACCGCGATGGAAATGAAAGAATGGAATGACATATTAGTAAAAGTCCCGCCTCGGCTGACCGCTGAAGCCAAAGCCGCCTGGCTCTCCAACCTGACCGGGGTTTCACTGGGTTCGGACGCATTTTTCCCGTTCCGGGACAATATCGACCGGGCAGCCCAAAGCGGGGTAAAATACATTGTTCAAGCCGGCGGTTCCATCCGGGATGACATTGTAATTGAGGCCTGTAATGAGTACGACATCGCCATGGTTTGCTCCGGAATCAGGCTGTTCCACCACTAAACCATTACCGCAACTCGGTTAAAAACCAAGGGGAGCATATGATCTGCTATGCTCCCCTTGATAATTTTTAAATTATTTACCGGCTATAAAATGATCCATCAACTCGGGGCCGCTGTCAAAAAAACGGCCGGACCAGGCGGTGTCTTCGTCAAATGACGCTTCCGCCGGGGCCGCCGGATTGTTTTTATCAAACAGCAGGAAGGGCACCGGATCACTGGTGTGGGTGCGTACTGCCAGGGGAGTGGGATGGTCGGGCATGACCAGTACCCGTAGATCCTCGAATTTATCCAGTTCAGACAGCAATAACCCTATGACCTCTTTATCGATCTGTTCAATCGCCCAGATTTTTTTCTCCAGTTCGCCCTGGTGACCGGCTTCGTCCGGTGACTCAATATGCAGATAAACAAAATCCTGCCCCCGCTGCAGTTCGTCCAGAGCGGCTCTGGCTTTACCGGCAAAGTCTGTAACAATGCCACCGGTGGCTCCTTCTACTTTAACCGGAGTAAGCCCGGCGCAGAGGCCCAAACCCTTGACCAGATCCACGGCGCAAACTACTGATCCCTTAAGGCCGTATTTGTCCTGAAAGCTGTTTAGAGCGGGCTTGCTGCCTTCCCCCCACAGCCAGATGGAGGTGGCTGGATTGAGTCCCTTCTCCCGGCGGGCTTGATTGACCGGGTGAGTCTGCAGGATAGTCTCGCTTTTGGTCATCAGCTCCAGCAGAGGGGAGCTGTCGGCGCCGGCCGGCAGATAATCCCCGACTACCCGGCCTGATATATCATGGGGCGGAATAAGCTTGAGGGATTTGCCCAGTCCGTTTCTCCATACCACCAAGTGCCGGTAGCTTATACCCGGGTAGAAATTGAAGATGTCATTATTTAGTTCATTTTTTAACGCAGCCATTAATTGGGCTGATTCCTCCGAAGTAATTTCGCCGGAGGAGTAGTCCAGCATGGTTTTGTCCTGGTAAGCCGTTTCATTGGACAGGGTTACCAGGTTGCAGCGCAAGGCCAGATCCTGAGGCCCCAGTTCAACCCCCAGGCTTACCGCTTCCAAAGGCGACCGGCCGGTGTAAAATACCCGGGGGTCGTAGCCCATTACGGACAGGTTGGCTACATCACTGCCCGGAGGGTAGTTGGGGGGAACGGTTTGGACCGTGCCCATTTCGGATACTGCCGCCAGTTTGTCCAGATTGGGGGTCTGGGCATATTGCAGCGGGGTCTTGTGGCCCAGCTCACTAATTTTATAATCAGCCATACCGTCAGTCAGTACGAGCAAATATTTCACGATAATTTCACTCCTGTCTCAATTTTTGAAATATCTCAACAGATAACTCCGTCAATCACAGTATTTCATAAAGTCAGATCTGCACCGATATCATCCAAGAACTTACCCTGTCATAACTCACTGGGTCTATGCCCTTACATTCCTTCGT
>JAYFPZ010000013.1:0-26628 GCA_034927445.1 Syntrophomonadaceae bacterium | reverse complement strand
AGGCGAAGCCTTCGATTTTTTTATTTGTCAAGTGTTTTTTTATAATTGATAAATTTTATATGTCCACCTGTATATATAAGAAAAACACAACCACCTTAATCTGGATAGTTGTGCTTTTCGGGCCTTATCTTAATGACATTGGCCTTAAAGGCTGCAGACGAGAATTTCTCGGAGGATCTTTTTATTTCCAAGATCAATAATATGTTCATCCAGTTGCAGGAAGCCTGGATGGAGAAGGATTGGAAGCGGGTAAGACCCTTCGAGTCTGATGAACTGTTCAATATGCATAACAAACAATTGCAGGAATACATTCGCAACAACACCACCAATGTGATTGAGAAAATAGGCATTCTGGACACGGAAATCAGAGATTATCATGACAATGGGGCCACTGAAACCCTGGATGTATATATTCGGGTGCGTATGCATGATTATATAATTGATGATGAGACCCGCAAGATAGTGGAAGGCGATGCCAATCAGGAAATTATAATGGAATACCTACTAGTAATGACCCGGAAGAAGGGAGTAAAGACCAACATTGCGAAGAGCACTACAATTACCAGCTGTCCCAATTGCGGAGCCAATGTTAGCATCAATGCCTCAGGAGAGTGCGAGTACTGTGGCAGTATTGTTTCCAGCGGCGATTTCGATTGGTTGCTGACCAGAATGGACGTCATTTCTCAAAGCTAATGAAAATCCAATTACATTATAATTGGATTTAAAATAAGCCTGGGTGGGGGAACCCTTCCAAATTATAGGGGGAGGCCTCAGGCCTCCTTCGAGGGGGGGGGTAAATCTTATACCCACTATATTTATACTAGTCAATCACCCATTTATATAGCATAGGGCACCTACCTAATTACTAATTTTTTCGGGTGCTTCTTTGAATTCATCACTTCAATTTTGCCTAAAATCCGTTGATAATAATATTTCATAACATTTCTGACAGTTAAATTTACTGGCAATACAAATATTCATATCGCAATTAGATAATTCTTTAACATAACCAACTCCCCATTCTGCGATATTAATCATTACCGGAACAAAACTCTTGCCTGTTTCGGTTAAAGAGTATTCAACCTTGGGAGGAACCTCCTTATATACTTCTCTGTGTACCATTTTACTATGTTCCAGCTCTCTTAACTGCTGCGTGAGAACACCCCTTGATACCTCTGGCAACAGCTTTTGCATCTCATTAAATCTCAAAGTGTTTTTACTCAATATCCATAAAATAGATAATTTCCATTTTCCCGTAAGAATATTTTGTATTGCTGATACAGGACATATGTAGTCCCCATATTCGCCATCAGCCATTTGAGTCATCCTCCTTAATGTCATGGTCATTTTTATATGACTATGTCATATAAAAGTGCGTAATTTACGTGAAAAACTACTGCAGTTATTATTATAATAGTGATTTCTATATTAATCCATATTCGGTACAATGGCCTGAATATGGTAATTAATTTCCTTAGATAGTGGAAGGTTTAATTTCACTGGAGGTTACGATATCTTACAATTCTATTTTGGGGAGGAATCAATGATGAAGATTTTAAATATCCACGAAAGGCAGTTTAATCTACCTCCAGATCATGTCGGCCAAGTTATCGACAGCTTGGCGAGTCCCTCCAACATCTTATGGCCTGTTGGTAAATGGCCTCCGATGGAGTTAAATAAGGGGTTATTCGAAGGATCTAGCGGCGGACACTCGTTTATAAAATATACGGTGGTTGAATATGTACCCGGAAAGCGAGCAGTATTTCAGTTTGACCAAGCCGGGGTTCTAGCAGCTTTTGATGGGAGGCACTATTTTGAAATAGTGCCCAGACGAAGTCATGTGCTTCTTCGCCATGTACTTGAAGGTAAATGTGGTTTTAAAGACTGGGTGTTTTGGCACCTATTCATTGGTCCTCTTCATGATGCTTTGCTGGAAGACGGGCTTGATCTGGCAGAAAATAGTCTCACTGGTTCAACGAAAAAAACGCGGCCCAGTTTTTGGGTGAAATTTTTGCTGTATATGATAGCACGTCAACAGGCCAGGAAATCTGAGTAAAGAGGAATTCCCTATGAAAATTTTCAGCCTTATTATATTCAGGGCTTCAAAACCGCCGTATATTTAATATTGACCTTCAATATTCATAATTTTTTCATACAGCATTTTATTTATGGGGGTGGGGACATTATATTTTTCCCCCAAAGCGATAACCGTCCCGGCGAACAGTTCCACCTCACTGGGCCGTCTGGCTTCGATATCCTGGCGCATGGAAGGCTTGCCCAGCGGGCTTAAAGAATCTACTACCCGCAGCCAGTAACTCAGATCCTCTTCAGTCAGACAGATGTTTTCTTTTTCCGATAAAGTAATAACCTCTCGCATGGCAGCGATCATGATGTCCCGGGCCGTGCCTTTCTTCTGAACGTCGCCGTAATTGCTCCCGTACACGGCTACCGCTTGATTCACACCCACATTGAGCAACAATTTGCCCCAGAGCCTTTTTGGCATGTGCCCATCCAATTCGTAAGGCAGCTTCATTGCGGCAAAAAAATCCGCAACCGCCTGCGCTTGGGGCGAAATGACGCCGGGCTCCCGGTCTCCAAAGCAGATCATCCCCATATGTTCGTATGTCATTTGATTACCGACCTTAACCGCATCCATCCCCTGGGCGACACTATACAGGACATTATCCATGCCATAAGCCTGACCAATTATCGCTTCACTGGTAATCCCGTTTAATAGAGACAGAAGGATAGTATTACCGCCCACCTGATTTTTAACTGCATTAATGGCATTATTCAATCCGTTATACTTGACCGCGAGAATAATCAAGTCTGCCGGGCTGCCGCTTTCCTCCGGCGTGGTAAAATTAAATTTGCAGGGCTTGCCGTTGCAATACACCCCCTCCTGCTCATAGCGGGCAATTCTGTCCCGGTCGGCGATGATGCGCAAATCACCGGCGGGCATATATTTTGACAGGTGATTTCCGAACAAAATTCCCAGTGCACCCAGTCCAATTATCGATACTATTCTAATTTGCATAAAAAGAAGCCGTTCCTTTTACTATTTGATTTTAATTGAATTATAACGGCTTCCCTTGCTTAATAACAGTTAAGTATCTAAAAAATCGCCCTTTATTTTCATGCAAATAAATGACAGGCAACAAAATGATCGGGCGAAACCTCTTTTAATTCCGGCTCATTGCGGCTGCAAGGACCAAATTTCTTAAAGCAGCGGGAACAGAAACGGCAGCCTGATGGCGGGTTGATCGGGCTGGGCACATCCCCTTGCAGAATAATCCGTTCTTTCCGGTTTTCCGGATTAATAACCGGAATCGCCGATAGCAGGGCTTGGGTATAGGGATGCAGCGGATTGGCGTAAAGTTCATTTTTTGATGCGATCTCCACCAACTTACCCAGATACATTACGCCTACGCGGTCACTTATGTGTTTGACCACGTTCAAACCATGGGCGATAAACAGATAGGTCAATTCGAACTCAGATTTCAGATCATCCAACAGATTCAACACCTGGGCCTGAATAGAAACATCCAGGGCAGATACCGGCTCGTCGCATACGATCAGCTTGGGCTCTACTGCCAGAGCACGGGCAATTCCCACCCGCTGGCGCTGACCTCCGGAAAACTCATGGGGATAGCGGTTGCGCTGGTGGCGGGCTAAGCCGACACAGTTCAAGAGATAAACCACCCGTTCTTCTACCTGATGCATGGGCAGCAAATTGTTGATAATAATCGGTTCAGCAATGATGTCGCCGATGGTCATCTTAGGGTTTAAGGATGCGTAAGGATCCTGAAAAATCATCTGGATATCTTTACAATAGGTACGACGTTGGGTTTCATTGAGAGCAGTCAGATCCTTGCCTGCAAAAATGATTTTACCAGCGGTCGGGCGGTACAGGTCAACCAGGATTTTCCCCAGGGTTGTTTTCCCGCAGCCGGATTCTCCCACCAACCCGAAAGCTTCACCCTTATTAATACTGAATGATACACCGTCTACTGCTTTTAAAACCTGAAGCGGTTTGCCCAGGAAATTGGTTTCGATCACAAAATGTTTGGCCAGGTTTTGGATATCCATTAAGACTTCACTCATTTTGTATTCAATCCTCCTTCCCCCACGGTATCATATAAAAAGCAGCGCACCTTATGTCCGTCTTTTTCTTGCAGTATCGGCATTTCTTTAGTACATCTGTCGAAGCTGTGATCGCAGCGATCAGAGAATGGACAGCCCGGCGGCATATTGAGCGGATTGGGAACCATCCCTTTAATCATATACAGCCTTTTATTACTGTCGTCATCAATTTGCGGAATGGACTGCAGCAGCCCTACCGTGTATGGATGCAAGGGATTGGCAAAAATGCTCCTGACATCAGCTTCCTCCATAACCTTCCCCCCGTACATGACAATCACACGATCAGCCGCTTCGGAAACCACACCCAAATCATGGGTTATGAGCAAAATTGCCATATGAAATTTTTCCCGCATCCTATATAGGAGTTCCAGAATCTGGGCCTGAATGGTTACATCCAGCGCGGTGGTCGGTTCGTCGGCAATCAATAGTTCCGGATCACAGGCCAAGGCCATGGCAGTCATCACCCGCTGGCGCATACCGCCGCTCATCTGGTGCGGATAATCGTTGGCCCGATGCGCCGCGGACGGTATGCCTACCAGCTCCAGCATTTCAAGCGTATGGGCTAAGGCCTCTTTTTTTGAAAGCTGCGTATGGGTCATAATGTTCTCCATGATCTGGTCTTTAATGCGCATAACCGGGTTCAGCGAAGTCATGGGCTCCTGAAAGATCATAGAGATTTGGTTGCCCCTGATCTTCTGCAGTTCCTTTTGACTCAACCTGGTTAAATCCTGAGACTTAAACATTATCTCCCCGTCGGTAATTTTGCCCGGTTTCTGCAAAAGCCCCATAATGGAAAGCGAAGTAATGCTCTTGCCCGACCCGGACTCGCCCACAATGGCAAGTATTTCGCCTTTATCTATGCTAAAACTGACATCGTCAACCGCCTTGACAATACCACGTTTCATTTCAAATTCAGTACTTAAGTTTCTTACTTCCAGCAACATTCTAGCCCACCACCTTTATTTGATTCTGGATTTGGGATCAAGGGCGTCACGCAGCCCGTCCCCGAGAAGATTAAAGGCCAGCACGGTAATCGTTATGGCAATACCGGGGTAAATCAGCGTATAAGGGGCGGTGAAAATAAAGCCTCTGGCTCTCCCCAGCATATCACCCCATTCGGCAAAGGGCGGCTGTACCCCCAGCCCCAAAAAGCCTAAGGCCGCCGTATCAAGCACCGCGGTCGAGATACCCAGAGTGGCCCTGACAATTATTACAGAAATGACATTGGGCAATATATGCTTAAAGATAATTCGGTTCGGCTTATTGCCGATTATTTTAGCTGCTTGAATATAATCGTTTTCTTTAACCGAGAGAATACTGCCGCGTACAATACGGGCATATTCCGGAATGGACACCAGCCCGATAGCGATAACTGCTTTGTCTATCCCCTTTCCTAAAGCGGCCATAAAAGCAATCGCCAGCAAAATAGAGGGAATGGCCAGCATCATGTCCATCACCCGCATAATAACGGTATCGGTTCTGCCGCCGCGATAGCCGGCAATAGCACCCAGAATAACCCCTATGGTAAGGGAAATAGAAACTGCTGCAATCCCAACAAACAATGATATTTTGGTTCCATCCAGAATGCGGCTGAATATATCCCTGCCCAGTTGATCCGTACCAAACCAATGCTGGGCGTTAGGCGCAATGAAACTTTGGCTCATATCGGAATAGTTGGGGTCGTAAGGCAGAATTTGTTGGCCCATCAACTGGCTTAGCCATACAGTGAGGGCAATTGCAACCAAACAACTGATTATAATCAGGCCGGCGAGAGCCGCCTTGTTTTGCCTGAGCGTTTCCCACATGACTTTAAGCTGCGATTCCGGTTTCTCCACGTATTCTGCAGCCTGCGGCATCCCCTCTGAACCCGGATCATGTTCCATTTTCATACAAGCTACACCTCTTTTTTAGAATATTTAATACGCGGATCAAGGAACGCATAAACAATATCGACCAGTAAATTCATTAATACAAAGATCGTAGCTACCAGCAGAACCACACCCTGGACCACAGGAAAATCAGACTTCAGGATGCAGGCTACGGTATAGGCCCCAATGCCAGGCCAGGAGAAAACCGTCTCGGTCAAGACGGCGCCGCCCAGCAGACTGCCAAGCTGTAATCCGATAACCGTGATAATGGGGATCAATCCATTACGCAGGGCATGTTTCCAGATCACCTTGCTTTCCGCTATTCCTTTGGCTCTGGCTGTACGAATATAATCCTGCTGCAGGGTATCCAGCATACTGGAACGGGTCATTCTGGTAATAATAGCCATGGAATACATCGCCAGGGCGCTCGCCGGCAGGACGAGATGGCTTAATGCGTCCGCAAAAGTGCGCATGTCCCCTGTCATCAGGCTGTCCAGCAGATATAAGCCCGTAATATTGGCGGGCTGCAATATAGGATCGATTCTGCCGTTGGAGGGAAGCCAGTGCAACACCCCGGAAAACAAAATGATAAGTAAAATACCGAGCCAGAAGATGGGCATGGAAACACCCAGCAGGGCTGTCACCATTCCGGCGTTATCAATAATTGAATTCTTTTTGACCGCTGAGATTACTCCTATTAAGATCCCGAAGAAAGCGGCCAGAATAATAGCGGCAATAGCCAATTCAATCGTGGCGGGAAAGCGGGCCATAATCTCCTGGGTAACCGGTAATTTGGTATAGTAGGATGTGCCCAGATCTCCGGTCAGCGCCTCCGTAAGGAAGTGATAATATTGCAGGTAGAGGGGATCATTTAAGCCATTGGCTTGACGCCACGCCTCAGCCGCCTGCTGGGTTGCGTGCTGGCCCAGAACTACCGGGGCAGGATCAGGCGAAAAAACGCGCATGATGAGAAAGACAATGATGGATACCCCAATCAATACAGGAACTAACATCAAGATTCGTTTTACGATGTATTTTAGCATCGGCAACAACCTTTCAACCATTAAACAAAACCGAGAACCGGTCTAGGGCCGATCCTCGGTATTCTTAATTCCAGATATATCAAGTTTATTGTTTGGATACTCCGGCCAGCGGAGTAATACCGGTCATATGATAATAGAAATTTTGAACATTAGCCTTATAGCCACAGAGGGTTTGGGCATGGGAAATTGGGAGCCAGGCCGCATCTGCGGCTTCAATTTTTTCCAGTTGGGTGTAAATCGCATTGCGTTCCGCCCCGGCCGGAGTCGTTAAGCCTTTGGCAATCAAGTTGTTGAACGCGGGATTTTTATAAAGGGAGACGTTCATGGTCTGGTCATCAGTCGACAAGAGATTCATGAAGTTGTCAGGATCCCCGTTGTCACCAACCCAGCCATAGAACGCAATATCATAGTCGCCGGCTTTAATTTTTTGCTTATAGGTGGTCCAGTCATAAGAATCAAGGGTAACGGTTACACCAACCTTGGCAAGATAACCTTGAACAGATTCAGCCAGAGCCTGGCCGGTAGCCGCATTGTAAGGCCTCGGATTGGTATAGGTAATCATGTGTACAGTAGTTAATCCTGCTTCTTTTAAGGTTTTGGCAGCAGCCGTTGGATCATAAGCAACCTGGGTTATACTCTGGTCATAACCCTCCATGAAGGTTGGCAGAATGGAGGTAGCGATATCCGAATAACCCTGATAGAGGCTCTTCACCATTTCCGGAACATTAATGGACTGAGATACAGCCACCCGCAGTTTTTGATTGTTAAAAGGCGCTCTGGAGGTATTGTAAGCCATGTAGTTAATATTCATGCCCGGAGCCTGGAAGATCTTGTTGCCGGCATCGGTTATCTGCTTAACCACGGTCGCATCAATACCGTCGATGATATCAGCCTCACCGTTGCTTAAAGCAACAACGCGAGCCGAGTTGTCTTTAATGAATTTGAAGATTACATTTTTGGTAAGAGCTTTGGTTCCCCAGTAATCATCATTGCGGACTAAAACGATGTCCTGATCCTTGTCCCATTTGACAAACTTATAGGGACCGGTGCCGCAGGGAGCCTGGTTTACGTTATTGCTATTGTCTTTTAAGGCCTTGGGGCTTACTATAGGTGCACCCATGATCATAGCCAGGTTGTTTAGGAACGGTGTGCTGGGGGCAGTCATATTGATTTTGACAGTATGTTTATCGACTACTTCCACACTTTTAACGGAACCATAGACGAAAGAAGCATAGGCCATGTCTTCCGTCACCTGCGGCGGTAATTGGCGGTCAATGTTAAATTTCACGGCGTCGGCGTCAAAGTCGGTACCGTCCTGAAATTTAACACCTTCTTGAAGGTGGAAAGTATAGGTTAGTCCATCCGGGCTGACTTCCCAGCTTTTAGCCAGGCAGGGCTCCACCTTGGTTGAATCCTGGCTGTATTTTAAAAGCCCTTCATAAATATTACTCATTACCTTGGCGGATTCACCGTCATCAACCAGTGTCGGATCCAGCCCTCTCGGCTCCGCACCCTGAGCATAAATCAGGGTATCATTGGCATTGGCTGAACTGTTGCCGGATTTGCTGCCACAGCCTGCTAAGGAAAACCCTAAAAGTGCCGTGACCAGAACAAACGCAATAATCTTTTGCATTCTTTTCAACTCTCTTCCTCCCCTTTTTCTTTAGTTTCCTGGTCCCGATAATAATATTAAAACCATTGTAGCAATGGCTTTATCCCAACTAAAGAAATAAAAAAGAGAAAAAGTCTTTTCCAGAATCCAGCAAAATTGTGACCTCCAGGGAACTGCCTAGGAGGTTGGCGATGATTCGCCCTGAATCCAGCGATATCGGTTTTTCGGTCTGCCCTTTTTTTGATAACTGGGTAAAGGCTGTACTTTTCCTTCATTTATAAGATAGGTCATGTAGCGGTAAACAGTAGGCGGGGCCAGCCCCAATTTGAGTGAAATATCCTCCACGGCGGAGGGCTCTTCACAAGCTTGCAGATGATCGGTAATATAGGTCAAGGTTGATTTGCTGATTCCTTTGGTAACAAATGCTTCGTATTGCATTTTTGGGGCTGCTTTATCAGCCTTGGTCATATCCAGCAAGCGCTTGTGCAATTGAACGCGCGCGAGTAAATCCGGTGCTTTGACCGGCTTAAGCGCAAAATCCGTAGCCCCTTCATCCAGAAAGCGATCAGCTATTTCCTGTCTTTCATCAACCGTGAGCACCAGAATGGGGACATGCTCATTTTGCTCCCGAATGATCCGGACCGTTTCCAATCCATCTATTTCAGGCATGTGATAGTCGACTAAAATGATATCCGCTCCATCGCGCCGGAAAGCATCAATTCCTTCTCTTCCATTGGCATAAGTCACGGGATCCCATCCGACATAGGCAAAGATTTCATATAACGTATAGCGGAGAGACGGGTCATCATCCATAATTAATATTCTCATCAGCGTTCTCCTAACGGCAGGGTTATCCAGACCTTCGTGCCAGCCCCTGCCTCACTTTTTATATTTACCAATCCTCCATGTCCTTCGGTAACCTGACGTACAAAAGCCAGGCCGGCTCCAGGGTGGTTTTTGGTACTGTAGCCGGTCTTCCAAATTTTTTTCATCTTATCAGCCATGATACCGCATCCGTTATCTTCCACTGCGAAGGTCACTTTGTCGGCAAATGTTTCGGTTCGAAATACAACCCTTCCTTTCTCTTGCTGTTGTACCGCCTCCAGGGCGTTATCTATCAAATTAATTATTGCCCGGGTCATCCTGATTTTATTAATATAAATATTGGCATGGGGTTCCCCCTGAATTTCAACCTCCACGGATAAATTCGGATCGATAATATGGCTTGCCCGGATATAATTGATCAGATCCGTCACTTCGCACCAATCCTTCCGGTCTTCATACAAAATTTCCGAAACCATGTTGCTCATTGAATGAACGGAGGCATAGATCGCCTGACAGTATTCCTGCATCTTGGAATCCTGCCAGCGCATTTCCATCAATGAAACCAGGCCTTCAATCGAGGCCAGCGGCGTCTTGAGATCGTGAACCAGATGAAGGACTTCCCGTCCTGAACGGGATTCCTGGGCTTCAAGCTGGGCCCGGTGCAAGTCCTGTGAAATAGCCCACTTCTCCATGTATAAAACCAGGTAAACCCATAAGGTAATGGCATTAGCCACAAAGATAAGGAACAATACGTTGGCATATAGGGTGAGGACGTTACCAAACCCCATTTGCATTGCCGCTTGTTTGACCTTAATCGATAAGGAACCTGATCCGAAGCCATAATCGGTTAAAAAAGGGACTTGATTTAACCACGTCACCCCAAAAATAAGCTGGGCGAAAACCAGTAATTTCATGCCCGAATTTAATGTTTGTTGGCTTAATTGCTGCATAATCACGATGGTAAGCCACAGGCAAATGTCTGTAGCCCCAAAACTATAATTCAGCGGGGTCAGGAGATTGATTATAACATAAGCGAACGGCACAACCGTAAGAGGGATGACAGATCTTAATAGGGGACGCTTAAAGGCCTCTGCCATTCCATCTCCCAACATCACTACACTGAGAAACTGGGGAATGGCAATGACCGTATTAATGGATACGACCAGAAATGCATTGATCATTATGGCATTCCCGTCTCTCATCATTTGCAGCGATTGATCCAAGCCTATAAGTTGCGGTTTTATCCAATAAGGAATTGATATACCTACTATATATAGGCCGATCCCGGTCCATATTTTCCATGATCTTAACGCTTTCTCCACTTTATACCACCTTCGTCGCTTATCCGCTGCAAATTCCGGTTAAAATTAATTTGATAAGCTTGAAGTATTTTAACATACCCAATTACGTTAATGCACATTACGGCTATTCAATACGGAAGCTAAGGGGTTAGAAAAAGAAGCGCAAATAGAAAAGAAAGAAAGATTTTGCAAGCAGGTTCGCAGAAAAAGCAGGGAACTTTCGCATGACCCGTAGTTGTCGCGGGAGCAAATGACTAAATTTCAGTAAAAATATCTTCCAGCACTATCTTAAGCCCGTTAAAAGCAGTTGATTCTATTATCTCTCCTTCCCCCAGGCTGCTTAAGTTTTCTATATCTCTTTCAGGAGAAAAAGAGTACTGTAATACACTCTTGTTTTCCAGATTTACCACCCAGTATTCCAAGACACCGCTTTTCATGTACAGGTTTAATTTAGCAGCCAGATCCTTGCCTTTGGTGGACGGAGACAATACTTCTACCACCAGTGAGGGTATACCCTCATATTTGCTGGCGGCGTTGACCTTATCCAGGTCACAGATTACAACAACATCCGGCTGAACCACATTGGGGTCCTCTTCGAACTTGGTCGCAAATCCAAAAAGCCTCACATCCAGAGGGGCGGTTAAAGGCCGGCATGGCTTTCCTCTAAAATAATTATTAAAATGCCAGGCGATTTCGCTAACCGCAATCTGATGCTTGAAACTCGGTGAAGCCAGCAAATAAATCTCGCCATCGATAAGTTCATACCTCTGGTCGGATGAATCGACCAGTTCCATGTATTCTTCATAGCTGACTTTTTTGGTAGTTTTGTAGTTCTTTGCTTCTTCGTGGACCAGATAGTAATCAGGTTCATGATATCGAACTAATTTGGCCACACTTTTTCCGTTCTTGGTAACAATAATATCTTCCTTCTCCACCAGGGAAAGATACTTCCCAAAAGAATTCTGCAAGTCTGTGGTGTTAACTCGCATAAAATCACCTCGTTTTTTAGCTATATTTTATGCTCAATTGGCTATATTGTCAAAATTTTTTTAGCTATTTGAGTGGCACATTATGTAGTAAGGCAGTCAAAGCATTTTGAATTATTCCGGCTCTGGCAACAGCAACAGTTGGAATACCGGCAAGGGATACATCGTCGATGAAAAATATTTATATCAGACCATTGGACATTATCATAATAAAACAGACGTGGAATATATAGTTACCGAGTACGGCATTGCCCAATTAAAAGGGAAAACCATGATTCAGCGGGCCCGGGAATTGATCAAGATCGCCCATCCCAAATTCACCGCTCAGTTGGAAGAGGACTTTGCCAAGAGATTTGGGCGCGTTAAAGCGGTCATGTAAAGTTCCCGGACGTTGAAACCGGTTTCCCCAACCTCATTATAGATTATGTATTGACGTAAAGAAAGTCTAGTAAAAGCCAACATCAAGAACACCGTTTAGATATTCGACCCGGGCGGAGCGGAGCTTTATACAGCAGCCGAGCCCGGGTAGTATCCCTAAACCTTATCCCGGTTAAACGGTATTTTAACGATCCTCGCCGGGATTTCCCTGCCTCAATTCCTTTCCCCTAAGGCATTTTGGCTATTCCTCCAGCAGCCGGCGATTTTTTAGCAGGATGAAGCCGCCGATGATGAACAGCAGCAGCAGGCTCAAGATACCGATAGACGAGCGTCCGGTCCAACCGGCAAACAGTGCATACAGCGCCGGCCCGACAACAGCGGCAAATTTGCCGAAGATATCGAAGAAACCGAAAAATTCGTTGGAGCGTTCCGGCGGTATAATCTTGCCAAAATATGAGCGGGATAGGGCCTGAATGCCCCCCTGGGATGAGCCCACCAGTACCGAAAGTATCCAGAACAGCAGGGTGGAAAATCCCAGTGCGTCGTCATAATTGCGAGCAAGATCCCTGTCACCCAGAAAGCTCCCGGTGTTCTGCACCAGGCGGTCAAAATCGGCGGTTCCTGCGAGGTTATAATCCTGGCCTACCTGCCGGGCCAGGGTGAGGAATCTCTCCTCCCGGTCCGGGCTGGATAAAAAGGCGCGCCCCTCCTGGCTGAGCTGTTCCAGGACCGGGCCGGGAACAGAGCCTTGATTGCCGTTTAAAACCTCCGTGTAGTTCTGCTCATAGGCAAATTGATGCGGCTCGATATTAAAACCCATGAAAAAGCCCACGCCGCACACCACAATATAAACCAAAATGCCTACGCCCAGCATTTTGATGGTGCCGATTTTGCCGGAAATCTTACTGAACGCCAGTGAGCAAGGGAAAGCAACCAGTTGGGTCAAAAGCAGTGCCAGAATCATCTTGGTGCTGTCCAGCCCCAGGGTGCTGCCATAGGCGGTGGCCATGTGGATAACGGTGCCCACGCCATCTATGTAAAAGAAATAGGCAATGATAAAGACCAACAGCTTTTTGGTGGAGATGATGGCACGAAAGGTTTTAAAGATATTCTGAAAAGCATGCTTGACCAGCTTTGACGGCGGGGTTTCCACATAATGGACCTGCCTGACGTTTTTAAGAAAAGGCAGCGAAAATACCAGCCACCAAACCACGGTGAGGACCAGTGACATTTTTATCGCCAGGACGCTGTCGACGCCGAAGCTTTCGCCAAAGGTGATCAGAGCGATGGAGGCAATGAAAGGGATGGTGCTGCCGCCGATATAGCCAAAACCGTAGCCATAGGCGGAAACCCGGTCCATCCGCTCCGAAGTGGTGACGTCGGTCAGAAAGCTGTCATAAAAGAGATTGGAGCCGGCAAAGCCGATATAGGATAAAGCATAGCCCCAAAGCATCAGCATAATATTATCGGTGAAAGCCAGAAGCAGGGTAAACAGCGCGCCGATAAACAGAAATGCGGTAAAGAGCCGTTTTTTCATGCCCCTGAAGTCGCCGACGGCGCCAAGCAGCGGGGCTGTCACCGCAATAATCAAGGTAGCGGCCGAGGTGGCATAGCCCCACCAGACATCGCCGGGGTGGCCGGCGCCTTTGGCCACACTTGAAAAATAAATGGGAAACACCGCCGCCATTACGATGGTGGCATAAACCGAGTTGGCCCAGTCGTATAAAATCCAGCTTCTTTCTGATCGGTTAAACTTCTTTTCCATATTCAACGCCTTTCTGATCAGTGCTTATACGGTTTTTTCCGTCCATTTCCCACAAGGGTATGCCCAGCATCTCCGCCGCCAGGGGGCAGATGTCCACGATACAGCCGCCGGTCAGCTGGCCGCCCTGGGGGATCGCTGCGCCCTTGGCCATATAGAAAGGGGTGTAATCCTTTTGCTTCAGGGAATAGCCGTGCTGACCCAAATTCGGCGGCAGGCCAAAGGCAAAACCAACCGCCGCCTCAATCCCAAGGGCATAATCCCGGTCCATTCCACTGATGCGCATCTCCTCCGGGGATAATTCCCGCCCCACATAATCCTCGGCGAAAATTTGGCTGACTTTGGCTTTGATTTCGTCGCTTCTTTCCGGGTCGTAAATTTTAAGAAAGGCTGTGCCGCCCGCGTTATGAAAATAAGCTTTAAAGCTTATTACCCGGTTGCGGTCCTTTTGCACCAGGCCTTCCCGCACTAAAAAATCATTGGGATCCACAGTAGTATGTACCTTTAAACAGCCATGGTCGCTGAAAACAATGATTCCGGTTTCCTCATAAGTACCCGCCCTTTTCAACGCTTGCAGCAGCAGTCCCAGCCTCCGGTCGTGGCGCTTGAGGGAGTCCAGCGCCTGACTGCTTTGGGGGCCGAAATCGTGCTTTTGGCTGTCGGTATCAAGCAAATGCAACAGTAAAAGCTCGGGCTTGTGGTGAATCAGCGTATCGGCGGCCATCCGGGTGGTAAAATCGTCCAGGGCCGGCTCCGCCATGCCTCTGAGGTGCTTGCCAAAGCGCAGAAAATTCTCCAGAATAAAGCCGGCGCTCCCCTGGGACAGGGTCAGGACCAGGCGCCTCCAGGTACTCATCTCCCCGGGGATTTCCGGGAAGTTGTACCGAATTGCCGCTTTTCCGGTGACCGGATACAAGATAGCGCATACCTGCAACCCCTGCGCCCTGGCCTTGTCGTAAAGCTTGGACGCTTTGACCAGGTTGGCGTCAATGCGCCAGTCCTGATGAGGCTTTTCCGGGTTCAACCACAGATTTTCCACCAGGCCGTGCTTACAGGGGTAAACACCGGTAATAATCGACGAATGCGCCGGGTAGGTGTTGGATATAAAAACCGAGCTTACATTCTTGACCAGCGTAGATTGCCGCCTTAACTCAGCAAAGTTGTGACAGGTCAGCAAAAACGCCAAATCGTCGCTTGAAACTGCATCCAGCGACACCATAATCAGTCTCTTTATCATCGAATCCCTCTTTTAGCATGCGGAACCACCGATAATTCAGTATAGCATGGAAGAAAAAACAAATAATCAAATTAATATAAAAAAATAATTAAGCTAATGTAAAATAAACTGTGGAGCCCACAGCGCTTCGGCATTATCGGCCGCTAACGATATAAAAGTGCCCGAAAATGAAATAAAGGTTTTCAGGCCAAAAAAAACTACCTTTCAAATAGATTATTCTATCAAAAGGTAGTATCTTTTCTGGTGCGGATGAAGGGACTCGAACCCCCACGCCGTGAAGCGCCAGATCCTAAGTCTGGTGCGTCTGCCAATTCCGCCACATCCGCATTTTAATGATACAAAAAGTATTATAACCCTATAAAAGTATTATTTCAACCGCTTTTATCCTGCTGTTTGACCGTTCGGCGCCCGGGTTGTTATATAATGGTTCTTGAGAAAAGGTTTTCTCGCCAATATGGCATGGCGGGCGAATTTTGCAGGCAAAATAAGCCTGGGGCTTGATATACTAGTTTGGCCCCAGTTCTGCGGCAAGTCAAAAGTTGATTTTGTTGCCCTTATAAAAAATAAGCAATGTAATCTATGCCGATAAAATATGTAGAACCGGATAACAAGAGCAGACATATTTCTAATACGGAGGGATATTTCATGTCTATTTTAATAAAAGGCGGAACGCTCGTCACTATGAATCCGGAGCGGGACATAACGGCCAGCGATATTTTAATCGAAGGTGACCTGATAACCAAAATCGGCCCTATAAGCCCCAATAGAGCCGACCAGGTCATAAATGCGCAAGGCATGCTGGTCATCCCGGGTCTGGTCCAGAGCCATGTCCATCTCTGCCAGGCACTGTTTCGGGGACTGGCCAATGACATGGAGCTGCTGGAATGGCTGAACCGCAGGATCTTTCCGCTGGAAGCGGCGCATGATGAAGAATCCTTATACTATTCGGCCATGCTGGGTTGTGCCGAGTTGCTGCGGGGAGGTACCACCTCGATTATAGATATGGGTACGGTCAGGCATACCAACTCCATCTTTGCCGCTGCTGCTAGAGCCGGAATCCGTTACCTGGGCGGCAATTGCATGGTGGATATCGGGAGCGAGGGCTCGATGGCGTTGGTTGAACCAACCGAGGCAGCGCTTCAGAAAAGTCTGGATTTGCTGCAAAAATGGGACGGGAAGGCGGAGGGGCGTTTGCATTATGCCTTCTGTCCCCGTTTTGTTCCGGCCTGCAGCCAGGAATTGCTTGCACAAATGCAGGCCCTGTCCGCCAGGTATGATATACCGGTGCATACCCATGCTTCGGAAAACAAAAGCGAAATAAAGCTGGTGGAAACCCAAAGGTGCCGGCGCAATGTGGTTTATCTCAATGATCTGGGATTATGCAATGAGAAGCTTATCCTGGCCCATTGCATACATATTTCCGGCGAGGAAAAGGGGATTTTGGCCTCCACCGGGACCAATGTGGCTCACTGTCCCTCCAGCAACCTGAAGCTGGCTTCAGGAATCGCCCCCATACCTGAATTAATAAATTGCGGCGCTGCGGTTAGCCTGGGCGCAGACGGGGCTCCTTGCAATGATAATATGAGCATGTTTATGGAGATGCGTCTGGCTGCCTTAATCCAAAAGCCCCTGCACGGAGCGACCAGCATGCCGGCTCAAACCGTTTTTGAAATGGCGACCCTGGGCGGAGCCCGGGCAATGGGGCGGGAAAACGAACTGGGCAGCCTGGAAGCCGGTAAAAAAGCGGACCTGGCTTTGATTGATCTAAATCAATGGCATATCTGGCCGTTGTCCGGCGCTGATGTCTATGGACAGCTGGTCTATCAGGTGCAGACCCGGGATGTCTGCTGCACTATCGTAAATGGGCAAGTATTGATGCTGGAGGGAGAATTGCTGGCCATCGATGAAAATGAAGTGAAAACAAAATCCGCGGAATCCCGGGACCGGGTGCGAAAGCGGGCGGGTTTGTTATGATAGTCCAGCAGCGGGGTGATTGTAATTTCCGCCAGTTTTATAATATTTGCCTATAATTTTAACGTCCGGTAATAATATAGAAAAGATAAGCTTAAAATGAGGTGACAAACGCTTGAATAACCTGGAAGCCATTGCCAAAATAGTAATAACGTTGGGTCTAGTTGCCGTTGTTTTTGGAATATTTCTATTTGCAGCCTCCAAGCTGGGATGGGGAGGGGTCCGTCTGCCTGGAGATATCGTGATAAGGAAAGGTAATTTCACCTTCTATTTTCCCTGGGTAACCTGCATTGTCGTAAGCGTGGTATTGTCTTTGATCTTCTATTTATTAGGGTTATTCGGGCGCCGGTAAGGGTGATTCCCCTGCAAAAAGTATATTTATATGCTTTATGGCATAGCGGAGACTTTAGTCTCCGTGCACATATCGGCGTTTCTTTATCTTGGTCGGAGTTAGTCGGCCTAATTTTGAGTTGAGCTATTTGTTTCCGCAGAAATAACACTTGAAAATCTCAAGTGTTATTTTTAATATTGTTATATTTTCAATCAAAATAGCTAAGAATGGTAATCTTCTTGGATAATACGCTTGATATATTGAAGTTTGATATCAATACTCTATAATGGTCACTAGTTTCAAAAATCATTTTCCGGGAGGAGTATTATGAACGCAATCATGGAGTATGATTCATACAACAATGTGTTGAAAGTAATGGATGAAGCCATGGAAAGAGGACACATCAACAGAAAAATGTATGATATCATCCGCAATCCGCAGAGAGAAACTAAAGTGTATCTGCCAGTTGAAATGGATGACGGCTGTGTTAGGGTATTCGAAGGATACCGGGTACAGCATTCCAATATCAGAGGCCCTTTCAAGGGAGGTATACGTTATCACCAGGATTGTAATCTTAATGAGGTAAAAGCATTAGCTACCTGGATGTCTCTTAAATGTGCCGTTGCCAATATTCCTTATGGTGGAGCCAAGGGCGGCATTAAGGTAAATCCTGCTAAGCTGTCTGAGAGGGAATTGTGCAGGCTTACCCGAAGGTACACTTATGCTATCGCTCCGATTATCGGTGAAGATAAGGACATTCCGGCACCTGACGTCAACACCAATGAAAAAACTATGGCATGGATTCTTGATACATACAGTATGTTAACCGGTAAACCCTGTCCCGGGGTTGTAACTGGTAAACCGCTTGAGTTGGGCGGCTCAAAGGGCAGGCCATCCGCAACGGGCCGTGGTGTTATTATCAGTACCGGACTTATTTTGAAGGAACAGGGCAGAAATATTAAAGGTACTAGAATAGCAGTTCAGGGTATGGGTAATGTTGGCAGCTACGCAGCCATGATAGCTTATGATGACGGTGCCGTGATAGTAGGACTTAGCGATGTATCAGGCGGTATATATTGTGATACGGGAATAAATCCTCATTTAGTTGCAGAATTCATTTCGGCGGGAGGATTATTGAAGGAATACCATCACGGTAATGTTACCCATATAACCAATGAGGAACTGCTCACCTGCAATTGTGATGTGCTTATTCCTGCGGCCATGGAGAATCAGATCAATGAGGATATCGCCGAAAAAGTTAAGTGCTCATTTATTGTGGAAGGTGCTAATGGTCCCACAACTGCAAATGGAGACAAAATCCTGGCTGAGAGAGGTATCACTGTGATCCCGGATATACTTTCAAACAGCGGGGGTGTTATTGTGTCATATTTCGAATGGGTGCAAAATATCCAAAAAACTGCTTGGAGTCTTGAAAAAATCGATGATATGCTGGAAGACATATTAAGCAAAGCCTTTAATAACCTTAAGCACGAGCGGAAACAAGCAGGCTGCACCTGGAGAATGGCAGCATATATCGTTGCCCTCAGGAGGCTTATTTATGCGGAGGACGTAAAAGGACTATTTCCCTAATATCAATTATAAAGGAGCTGTCTGATGGAACAGGAGAAAAAAACTATAAGAACTGAATTTCCCGGGATACCAGGCCATAAACCGAAGCAGCATTATGTCACAAATCCGGTAGAGCTTGATGAAACAGACCGTAAAATACTTGAACTCCTGCAGCAGAATGCCAGGATGACAATGAAAGAAATAGCAGAAAAAGTATTCCTAACTTCAACATCAGTGACAACAAGAGTGGACAAACTAATTCAAAATGGGGTAATTAGGTGGTTCACCGCCAAGATAAATCCTCTTGCACTAGGCTATTACACGAAAGCATTTATCAATCTAACACTGGAGCCAATTCAGAAAAAAGAATTCTATCCATACATAGCATCTTGTCCCAATGTAATACAGTGCAGCTGTGTCACCGGAGATTATTCCATGTTAATTGAAGTGGTTTTTCACAATACCATAGAGTTGGATTATTTTATAGGAGAACTGCAGAAGTTCGGAAGTACGAAAACACTTATAGCATTTTCAACCTCAGTGGAACACAGAGAAAGCTATTGGGTGGAGGAACAATAAAAGACTTGTTTGGCTGTGAATACCGATCAAGAATTATATATTCAGGTATCCAAAACCAAAACAATAATCTTTAGATATCTCCCTCAAAATAATTATTTAGAAAGGACGGTATTACGATTATGAAAGAGAAAATCTCTGAATGTAAAATTAAAAAAGAAAGGGGCACCCTGATTGTCAAAGACTATTTCAGAGGGATGTCATCAGGAAATAGCTCTGTTACTTATAGCGAAAAAGAATTAATGACTATGTTAAAAAAATATTCTCCGGTGATGGATGAGGGAATATTAGTTAAACCATGCTGATGCAGCCAAAGATAACTTAAATAATTTTGAGTATCCTTCATTTGTAACCTAAATGAATACAAAAATAAGTATTCCATTAAACCCTTTCTATTACCTGTTCTTTATCTCTAGTTGTTCAGCATGGTAAGCCCTGCATAAATAGAAAACGGCGGCTTGGGTGGCAAATTACCAAGCCGTCGTTGACTACTCTTAAAAAGCATCTTTTTTTATCACAAGCTAAGACTAACACAGGCCTCTACTTTTGGATATCTTGATGATCAACAAATTTATCGGTGCAATAAGGTCAATGCCATAATTCTACAGGCAGCTCGAATAGATGGCTTTTATCTCTTGTTGGTTGGGAACCCGCGGACTATTTTGAATTGGTTTGATAGTCGCCCGTAAACTATTTTCAGTCAGCCAATCCAAGTCAGAGGCTTTAACACCCAGTTGGGACAAGGTAAAGTCCAGTCCGATCTGTTTTCTGAGTTTGTTTATGGCGGCAACAACATCGGTCTCCTCCCCCATAGCCTGCGTCACCAGACTTAATTTATGCTGAGCCTCCGGCAGTGAAAAGGCAAGACACGCAGGCATCAGAGCCGCCAGTCCTTCGCCATGACGGATATTATACAACCCGCTTAGGGGATGCTCCAGGCCATGAACCAATACCACTCCGGCCCGGTCAATCACCATGCCTCCCAGGGTGCTGCCGAAGGCCACCTCATCCCAAGCCTCCAAATCATTCGGATTTTGAAATACCCGGGGCAGATGCAGGCTGATGGTCTTAATAGCCTGCAAAGCCAATAAATCAGAAAGAGGGGTGCTGCCTTGGGCAATAAAGGCTTCAATGGCATGGCACAAAGCATCAAAACCGGTGGCGGCAATCAGATGCGGCGGCAGGGTTGTCATCAGCTCGGGATCAATGATGGCATATCGGGGGTAAATGTAAGGGCTTTTCAACGATTTCTTATCACAGGTCTCCGGATTGGTAAATACCGCCAGACTGTCAGCTTCACTGCCCGTACCGGCTGTGGTTGGAATAGCTATAACCGGCGCCGCCCCGTTACCGGGCCGGCCAAAAATATAGTCACTGATATTCCCGGGATTGACCGCCATAAAGGCTATTCCCTTGGCAGTGTCAATGGGGCTTCCCCCGCCCAGCCCAATGACAAAATCACATTTTTCAATCTGGAAAAGAGCTACCCCCTCTTCCACCGTGGTAGTCAGCGGATTTTCCGGAACCCGGTCAAAAACGACTGATTCGATACCTGATTTTTGCAGGATATTAATGGTACGCTCCAATAATCCGGTTGCCTTGGTACTGTTCTTGCCCGTGACAATCAGAGCCTTGCGGCCGATGGGGATACATAATTCGCCTATTTTATTGGTTTTACCCCTGCCGAAATGCAAATGGGTCGGCATAAAATGTTCAAGATCCAACATGCTTGATCACCAATCTTTCGTGTTTGTTTAATCCTATATTTCTATGCGATGGGTCTCCCGTCAGCACAGCCAAAGGGCCGCATCGGGATAGTCCAACGAACCAGCCTATCTTGACCGTTTAATCCTAACACAGCCTTGTTTATTTGCAAATGTTAATTACCAACAAATTTGCTTGTCCAATCCGGGCACAAAAACAAGGGGCGGTTAAGACCTTTTAAAGTCCCAACGTCCCCTTGGTACCTGCGTCAAAATAGGAGGCGAAAGTCTAAATGCTTTCGCCTCCTACCCTATTTATTGTTGGTCGCACTAACCATGGGGGCATTTATCTCCAGATTTTTACCAAAATCAGAGAACCCCACGTTAATTTCAAGGTTAGTCGTATTACTGCGTTTACTGGCGGCAGTCAGTGTCGCCTTCTTAATCAGATTGGTCTTGTAGTCCACCCAGATATTGTACTGAAAGTCTTTCCAAAGATTATCCAAAAGCCCGCTCTCTACAACCGGGTTGCATTGCACCAGCAGGCATTCTGTTCCGTCGATATCCTCAAATCTCACTTTTTGAACCTGATCAACGTTTTTAAATCTAAAGTTTGATAATGGATTTAATTCCGTAATCAACAATTCCTCTGAGTTGCTGGTACCACTATCTATGACCAACCATTTGTTAGCCGTGGAATCGTAATTGTAGATGGTTTGGTCAAGATAGTAAATATCTACAGGTGTATTAACCATCTCCCCCTTTATATGCGTATTTCCATTCTCTCTTTCACCTTCAACCTGGCTTATCACCTCCCTCCGGTCGTCAACTGTAAATCCAGACTGCATATTGAACCGGTAACTGTCGCTTGCTGCCATATTGTTCAAAGCATTCTCCAGTACTATATCCGGTTCCAAATGCGCCTTAACATAATACTCATGAATGCTTGGGTAGCTGACCAGGGAAATGATTATTACAGCCAAAACCACTGATAGGATGATCTTCCAGGTTCTATTTATCAGTGTTCACCCCTTACCCCAGAGGCCCTGGAATCAAGTCCTCCGCTCGTTTTGTAATACATTTTATTAGGGCATATTTCAATATATACCGATTGAGCGGCAGAATATTATTCCATAAAATTATTAGAGCATAAATCGCCCACCCATTATTTGAGCGGCCTGCCTCCCAAGCGGATAGCCGCAGGGGTTTAGTTCGCCTCAGGCGGCTTTTAACACCCACCTTCGGCGAGTACCCGCACCTCGTAATGGACATTTAATCCGACTATATTGGTAGACAAGATTCACAAATGTAAACAAATATTGATCTTGCTGGTAGTTTTGTTAAACTAAAAGAGTAAGAATTGCTGAGAATATAAGTATTTGACGGGGTAATCGTTTCATAACGGTTTTAAGAACAGATTTCTCGACTAGTTGTCTATTATCCAATTTGGTGCAATGGATACAATAAGGAAGGTGAATGTCGTGGACCTTAGAGACCTTATTGACCTCAGCTTTTTACAGGAGTTTCAGGATAATTTCGCTTCATGTGTCGGTGTTGCCAGTCTGACTGAGGATGCGGGAGGCAATGCCTTGACTCGTCCCAGTTGTTTTACCGAATTTTGCAGGAATGTTGTTCGCGCTACTGATAAAGGGTTACAACGTTGCCGGCAGTGTGAAATACAAGGCGGAGAAAAAGCTGCCCGTACCGGTAAACCGGCAGTTTATCACTGTCATGCTGGTTTAGTGGATTTTGCTGCCCCAATTATGCTGGAAGGCAAGCAAATAGGGGCTATTTTTGGCGGCCAAATATTAACTGAGCCGCCGGATGAAAAAAAGTTTCGTAAAATCGCCGGGGAAATAGGTATTAATCCAAACAAATATATGGCAGCAATCAAAGAAATACCTATTGTGCCTGAAAGCAAGGTTCAAATTGCCGCCAGAGTTCTCTCTTCAGTAGCAAATACTTTTTCCAGAATAGCTTATCAGAAATTAAAACTGCAGGAATGGAACAGAGAATTGGCTCTTGCCAATAACGGGCTGAATAATATCCTTAATACCATGTCAGATGGAGTACTAATAATAAATAAAGAGGGTACGGTAACCCGGGTCAATAAAATTACAGAACAAATTTTCGGTAAATCATCTACTGAATTGGTTAACCAACCTATAATAAATCTGGTGGGGGATAAGACTCCTTGTACAAAGCTGCTGGAACAGCACGAGTCTTATCATGATATTGAAGTCCTGGTCGACAGCAGTATTGGCCGTATTCACTGTCTATCATCCGGTACTCTTATTTTGGATGAGCAACTAATGGCATCGAGTGGAGTTATTATAATTCGTCCTATGGAGAAAGTTCAAAAACTAATAAACCGTTTAAGCGGAGCTCATGCAACCTTTAAATTTGATGATATTATCGGTCAAAGCCCCGCTTTGTTAAAGTCCATTAATATGGCTGCAAAAGCCGCATTGGGTAAGTCTAACATTTTGCTGGAAGGTGAGAGCGGCACGGGCAAAGAGATTTTCGCTCAAGCCATTCATAATCAAAGCTGGCAAAACCAGGGGCCCTTTCTGGCAATAAATTGCGGGGCTATTCCCAGGGAGCTGTTGGGAAGTGAATTGTTCGGATATGCCGATGGAGCTTTTACCGGAGCCAAACGCGGAGGACGGCCGGGGAAATTTGAATTGGCTTCCGGGGGAACGTTATTTTTGGATGAAATCGGCGATATGCCCCTTGACCAGCAGGTGGCTCTGCTAAGGGTTCTACAGGAACACAGTCTTACCCGTATCGGTGATGACAAGATAATTCCGGTTGATGTCAGGATCATCTGCGCTACGAACAAAAAACTGGCCATGGAAGTAAAAAAGGGCAACTTTCGCCAGGATCTTTTTTACCGTTTGAATGTAGTATCTATCCAGATACCACCCTTACGGGAACGCCGGGAGGATATCGCCATACTCTTCAATTACATGCTAAAAACTATAGGGCAAGAAGTGCACACCCATATCAAATACGTTAACCCTGAGGTAATGGCGTTACTTAAAGAATACCATTGGCCCGGAAATGTTAGAGAACTGCAAAATGTAGTAGAGAGGATAGTAAATATTAATGATGGTGATGTTGTTACATTGGAGCATTTACCCGAATATATTCTGTCCAATCAAGAAGAGGCAGTTGAGCGTTTCCCCTGGTTACCCCCCAATAACGAGGAATATTCCAGCGAAAGAGAAAGGGGAAGATTTTGGCAGGAAATTAAAGAACGTAAACGGATAATTGACCTATTAGATCATTTTGGGGGTAATATAAGCAAGGTTGCCAAAGAGATGAATATTTCCCGCAGTACACTATACAGAAGAATTGAACAGTACAAGATCAGTATTTAAACTAAATTAGACATCTTCTAATCAATGAGCGCTTTGCGAATTGCGCGCCAAAACGCGGGCGCTGCAGCGCGTTCCTCTCGCGTTTGGTGTGCAATCGCGCCGCGAGCGTTTTCATCAAACGTCTCTTCGTCTGAGATTGACCCACCCTAAGGATAAAATTTTTATCTCTCATCTAAGGAAAGGAGGATTTAAGAGGCGTTTGATAAAAAAGTTCCCGGGTAAGCCGGGAACCAATAAAAGAAATTTTATGGGAAACTGTATTTATGAACAGCATCCTCCGTCAACATTGATAGTCTGTCCGGTTACATGGGGATTATCAATAAAGAATAGTACTGCTGCCGCCATGTCTTCAGGAGTCTGATCTGTACCTTGAGGAATCATAACCCCTACATTACGTTTGTAGCTATCTTCCCGGGACTCACCCGGCAAAGCCATGGAATCAGCCAGATCTATCCACATCTGAGTAGCTACGATACCAGGAGCAACAGAATTTACCGTTATGCCGTCCTTTAGTAATTCCTTGGCCAGAGAAACTGTAAAACCTATGACAGCATACTTGGAAGCACAATAATGGGCTAAGGTAGCATAACCGGTTTTTCCAGCTATGGAGGAGAAGTTTATGATTCTGCCGTTGCCCTGTTTCTTCATCTGTTTGATGACTGACTGATCAACCAGGAAAGTTCCCTTGGCATTGGTATTAACAACAGAATCCCAATCTTCTTCGGTGAGATCCTCAACCAATTTACAGGTAATAAGCCCGGCCACATGGACCAAGATATCAATTTTACCAAAACGCTCCAGAGTTTGTCTGACCATAGTTTGTACACTAGCGGTTTTAGTTACATCGGTTTCGATTGCTATTGCGTCTACGCCCTTCTTCTTTAAATCCGCACAAACGTTTTTGGCTGCTGTGTAACCACCGATATTTTTGGTTTTGTACTGGTTAGCACTATGATCCACAAAATCAGCTGCGGCAATAGCTATCTTGTCTATACCTCTTCCTACCAGTGCTTCCACTACACCTTTCCCAATTCCTGTTCCGCCACCAGTAACCAATGCTACTTGTCCTTTTAACGATGCCATTATCCAACGCTCCTTTCGTTTATTTTTTATATACCTGCTTTACAGGCTGATAACTAAATTAAGAGCAAAATATATGCCATATCATAAAAACGGACTGATAAATTATAATGCACTGCCTAGTTACCGGTAATTTAACAAATTATGGCTCTAGGTACTGCTATTAATTATTATTTGTGCTTTTGGGTGCAAGCGACAAATTAATACATATGCTGTTTCATTGTGTTTCACATCTGTTTCGAAATATAAAACCCCTTACAATGAGCTGCAATTGATTCGATAAAAGCAGTAGATTTTTTTACCATGCTTTTGCGGAAGGACACAGGGTCCGTCCCCTTGCCCTTCCCTTGCGTCCCAGGGGTTTTTAAACATAAAAAGCCTGTCGACAAAATATTTTGTCGACAGGCTCAGACTGTCAAAAAAGGCCTTGTTTCAATTGCAGAAACGAGGCCTTTTCGCTGGTACATGGAAAGATTAAATAAGACTTAAGCTATAATTTACGGGTGCTAAACGCGCAAAATTACTGTTAAGTATTATTTGCCCTGGTAGCAGGGAATTAATACGCCCACATTGCCATTTTCTTAAGATTCATGGCAGCGAACTTTAACTTAATCCAGTTTTTAACACGGTTTAAGCCTTTGAACAAGGTATAACGCATCGCGTATTTTTCTTTGGCATCGGCAAATACCCTCTCAATGGTTTGCCCTCGTAAGTGGTAGCTTGCTTGGCCTGAAGATGAATGCCTAAAGTCCTCGGCCTGGTCAATATAGTTCTCCCAAATATGCTTGGTAACTACCTTTTGACAGTTCTTACTGCCAGTGCATTTACTTAATGAGGGACAGCCCTTGCATATAGCTGGA
>JAYFPZ010000040.1:0-5400 GCA_034927445.1 Syntrophomonadaceae bacterium | reverse complement strand
AATAGTTCTCTGTGCCATAGTTCACCGGATACGGCCATTCTATCTTGCCTATATCCTGTATCCCGGTTGTATTTGTCAGCATTTCCTTCCCTCCTATTTAGCCTTCTTTACATTAGAAGCTTATACTTAACTCATCTTGTTATTTGATTCTTAAACACCTCCCACTAATTAACTCTCTCATTCGTCTGTTGCTCTGGCTCTTTACCTGATCAACAAAGTCTGACCGAAAAAGACCTCTTTTGATCCATAATTTTGCAATAACTATGCCAAATTCAAATTTTTCAATGATTACCCCCTAAAATAAGGCGAAATCGGCATTCTTATTTCATGCAGCAATTTCTATTTCAATATTTTGAGTTTTTATTTAGAACTGCAGTTTTGTTATAAAACTGGGTCTTATAACAAGAAGATTTAACATCATGCGGCCCGACAAAAAAAGCTATCCGGTCAGGATAGCCTTTTTTACCTGCTATATTTAGATTGAACGGAGAAACCCTTCCATTCCAACGCGTTCCACAAATCTGCCTATCCGTTCTTTTTTCTCCGCATTGGCTGCATAAAATGATATTATTTTATCAATTTTTTCCAATACCTGTTGCTCATTAAGGTCCTGGAAGATTACTTCCCCAATTCTGGGGTTGGCCCCTCCGCAGCCGCCTACCATTAATTTATACCCCTTTTTGTTGCCGACCAATCCAATATCCCGCAGGTTACTTTCCGCACAGCAATTCGGACAGCCGCTTACCCCTATCTTTATCTTGCCGGGCATTTCTCTGCCAAAATAGAGTTCATCTATTTTCTGCGCTAAAGAAAGGGCGTCCTGAAATCCCTTTTTGCAGTAGTTTTCCCCCGGGCAAGCTTTAATGCTCTTCACCCGCAGTCCAAATGGATAAGTCGGCGCCATATCCAAATCTGCCCAAACGGCATCCAGATTTTTTTGATGGATTCCCAATATAATAATTTGCTGGGCGGAAGTTATTTTTATAGCTTTGGCTTCATACTTCTCTGCTATATCAGCAATTTTTCTAAGAATGTCCGGGGTAATGATCCCAACCGGCAGATGTGGAATAATTGCCAGGTGTTTGCTCTCCTGGAAGGGAGGAGCTTTTTGCAACACGCCTCCCTGTTCTGGTAAATCACTGGTGGCCATCTTTGATCATCCTCTTTATTAAGATTCTTATTTTAGCAATCGCCCTATATTTTGGCTGATGCTCCGTCCCTGATCTAAAATTAAAACTATAACCCGAAATCGCAATGCTATCATCAATTTCCGTTAGCTATTGTTCAAATAGCTGTTCTTTTAACGGCGTGGTATATCCATAATGGTCTCCGCTGCTATCCGAGCAGCCTTACCACAGACCTTGGAACAAGATTCCCTTCCACCCAGTTCATCAAATTTGCTGCTGCCTTCCGGAGTAGTGGGGTCAATATGTTCCCCAACCGCTTTTTCCAAAATTTCACCGCATTTAAAGCTGCCAAACTCCTCTTCAAAACGATGGTAGAAGTCCTTGACCATTTTTTTCACCTCATCGCTGGGCCAAATGGGATCTTCAAACTTATCTCTGCCGGCGGCTAAACCGATAGCCGCTACAGCACCGACCAGGGCTCCGCAGACTCCGCCCAGACCTGAAGTTGCTTTGCCTGAAAAGGTTATAGCCTTCATAGCCGGTATCCCATTTTGCAGTTTAAACTCTTGCTGCAAGGCCAAAAGCACCATTTGTCCGCATCCGGCAAATTCATAATTATAAGCTTCCGCTCTCTGTTCAACCCTATCCAGGGCTTCGTCTTTTTCTTCCGGCGTATATTCTGTCATTATAGTCCGCTCCTTTTTTGTTAATTAATAAATATTCAATTCTTTTCCGGTTAACAGGAGGGCGGTGGTTTCGGGCGGTCGCTGTCCCCAGTATCAATCGGTTCAAATTCCTTGATTTCATATATTCTTTTGCCCTCCAGTGCAGGATAACTTTCCTGATGAGGCGCAAACAATGCTTTTTCCCGTTCCATTTCTTCATCCGTTAAATATATATCCACGGTCACCACTCCCCTTTTAAAAGACTCCGTATTTCATGAATTTGGTCATAACTAGAGTTGGAAGCCCCACACTCTGACAAAGCATATCGGTAATATCAAATACTTCAAAATCGGCTTTGTTTTCCTTAACTCCTGTTCTGAAATTGGTCTCGCAAGTTGGACAAGCGGTCACTAATGCCTGCGTACCTGTGGCAACCGCTTCATCCAGACGATCCATCTGTATCTTCATCCCATAGTTGGGATAGCGGAGAAGGAATCTTCCACAACAAGCAGCGTCTTCACGGCTACGTTCCATCTCTCTCACCTTTAGTCCTGGTATTGATGCCAGAATGTTTCTCGGCTCATCGAATATGCCCCCGGCATGACCTATATGGCAGGGATCATGATAAGTTACTTCCATGTCGACCGGTGATTTGCATACTAACTTTCCTTCCTTGATCCATTGGTCACTCATTTGTACAATATGCTTTATTTTAAGATCAAAAGGGATACCCAACCTTTGGGCCATGACCGGATAAAAATGGGCGATATTGGCCCAGCATCCAGCACAGGAGGTAACCAGTGTCTTTATACCCCGCCGGTTCATCTCTTCTATATTGTGTTTTACATTTTCCACCGCGTCTTTCCAGCACCCTACATTAAAGAGTGCGCCACCACAGCACCATTCTTCACTTCCCATATAAACTGGTTCGATCCCGGCTTTGTTGAAAAGCCGCACAGCATTTACCGGCAGATTTCTCACGCCGGCGGCAAAAGATGGATTGCATCCCGCAAAATACCCGATTTCCCCTTCTTCCAGGGTTTTCAGATCAGGAGTTCTCCATTTGGCTCGTTCTGACTGGGGATAATCACCGGGATTGTGCCCAACCGCAATGTTTCTGGCTCCGCCTTGAACAACCGCGGGCGGGTTGAATCCCGACTGCCAAACCAAAGGACGGGCCGTTACACTCCAATGAGCATCGATAGAAGCTCTCACCTGGCAGATATTATCACACTTGCCGCAAGTACTGCAGGCAAATATTAATTCGGCCATACGTTCATCGAAGTCTATCTTCCCATTGATATACTCACGTAAAAACTTGAATTTTCCGCGGGGAGAACTACTCTCCCAACCAAGTTGCTGATACTCTGTGCAACCTATGCGGCAATAACCGCAGGAGGCACAGGCAAAAGCATCCCAGGCCAGTTCCTTACCAAAAGGCATTTTGCTCAGTGCACTTTTATTGCTTATGTTTAATCCCTGAGGGGTGCCGCCAACCAATGAATCCAATATACCGGCTCCCAAACTTTGAAGTCCACCTGCCCCCATCTTAGTCATAAAGGCCAGCTTCTTGATCGGGGATTTGTTATCTATTGATGCGGGAAATACTTTGCCGGGATTCATGATTCCATCCGGATCAACACTTTGTTTATACTGCCATGTCTTATTTAATCGTTCGCGGCCCAGTGCATAATCGGCATAGTTTACCAGCAGCATTCCCACTGTATAAGTCCTGCCGCCGATTTTTAAAGCTTCTTTTATTGGGATAAAACTCTTGACAAAGGCCAATGGGAAACCTAAACGTCTTTCATCATCCAAGCGATAACCCATAAAAGCACTTTCCTTGCCTTCTGCTACCAGGGTTCCAAAGAAGGCAAGATCGGGTAATTTATTTTTGATGGTATTAACATAGTCGGCTAATCTGTCGGTCGGAATAATTACTTCAGTTGGTACCGTAGATGGACCGATTGCCTTAAGCCGGGTGCCAAAGTACTTCTCCGACCATTCCAGATCGGCAAGATCCTGACTGAGTATTTCTCCGCCGGTAGCTTGAACAATACTGCTGAGTTGATCTTTTACTATATCCTTCCGGTTTTCGGGATATACAAAGGTAGCTATATATTGATTCGCAGGAAACGGGGGCCTCTCGTGAATTTCATGAACAATAGGCCCTTTTTTAGCTTGTTCAGCTTCGGCCTTGGCCGACCATTCAATATTTAGCATATCTTTGTAGCTTACTTCCCATAATGGCATTTTGGCTTCCCTTATTTTTTGGAAAGTCTCGCTTAGTCCATTAATAGAGGGGAATGCGGCAGCCAGAGGAATATCTTTTACAGCGTCTCGGACCAGCATAGTTATGCTATATATAAAACCAGTTGCTCCAGCCATGGCGTCTACCAGATCCAGCTGTTCCCGGTTAATTTTTTGAATACCTTCAGGGGTTATCAATTCTACTTCCATAACATTATCCCGGAAAAATCCATACTCATAACTTCCAATGCCAATGCCTCCGCCATTGGCCAACCAGCCGCCCATGGTAGCACTGATGGCGCTACCGGGATATAATCTCAGCGCTAATCCTTCTTTTCTAAGTGCTTTATCCAGGGCTTCCATGGTAATGCCAGATTCAACGGTTACACAATGCTCTTTATGATTAATATTCAAAATACGTTTCATTCCGCTGAGGTCTGCCACTATACCTCCACGTGTTGGTACAGCGCCTCCATATCCGGCGCTTCCTCCTCCTCTGGGTATTAACGGCATTTTTTCTTTATCAGCCAGGGAAACCAAAGCTGCAAGCTCCTGATCATTGACAGGGCGCACGACTGCATCCGGTATATTATTGATAAGATTGGTGATCATTTCCGGCAATGTGCCCATGTCTGCGGAATAAACCAGCCGTTCGATTTTATGGAAGGCTACTCGATCTTGAAATATTTCAAGCAAACTTTCCTTTATGCTGTCTTTCATAAATCCATCTCCTATATGAATAGTACTGGCAAAACATCCTGGATACCGTAAGTGCTATGTCTTCGAACGGTGGTAGGAATTGACGGGTGGGGGGAACTCGCAGGCCAAGCTTTCACCTGCGCTAATTCCCCCCCGCAATAGCTGATTCCGTCAGCCAGACCTAACCGCAACCGGTACCCTTTGATGATTTGGAACTTTTAACATACATTTTTACCCGTTCTTCAGCAGCTTTTGCTATAATCTCTGCGTCTTCCGGCGATGTCTCTCCATTTTTTTCGATGGCTGCAGCTTTTAATTCTTGTGCCATATTGTACTGTAATTCTTCGTTGTCAAGATTTTTTCTGACTTTCATCATGGAAACGCCAACATAATCAAAGGTAAAAACGGATTCTACCAGTTCCAAAGCGCTCTTTTCGTCCATGTTATCACCTCCCGATTCATTTTTTATGTGCTGGCCCCGTTGAAGCAGGGGCGAGGCCAGCGTAATATAGAATATCAGTCGACGACAGGAGGTTTCCGGTTGGGAGGGGGCAGATTTTTCATACCGATGCGGAAGAATTCTCCCGTTTCTTTCCTCTTCCAAGTCGCTCGCTGGTTCAACGGATGGTCCATCCGGTTGGCTCCTGGGTTCGGGCAGG
>JAYFPZ010000042.1:0-71125 GCA_034927445.1 Syntrophomonadaceae bacterium | reverse complement strand
AATATATACAAATCATACCACAAACCTCAACAAAACGCAACCAAAATATACAATAATTTGACAAAAAAATTATCCCTTCGAGCCTAGGCCCACAGGGTATTTTAATGTGTTCATTATTCTGTTTTAGCTGCAAAAGTCACGCAAAAAGGCCCCCTTGCATTCCCTGTTTATCTGCCAATAGTTGTTTTGTCAGGGCCTATATGCTAAAATATATTACGTTTTTAAGGAATTAATAATGAGCACTTGTGCGAATTGTGCGCCAAACGCGGGCGCTACAGCGCCATCCTTTTGTGTTTTGTGTGCATCACGCCGCGAGCGGTTTTATCAAACGCCTCCTCAGTCGGGGATACTACCTGCCACTGAGGAGGCGTTTGATAAAAACCTTTCGTCCTCCGGGGATGAGAGGTATTTTGTTAATTATGGGGAAAATAAATAAATAAACTTGGTAAGGTGGTTTTGCAAATGGCCAAAGGAAAATACGATGGAACCCTGAATCTGCCGCAGACCGATTTCCCGATGAGGGCTAATCTTCCCAGCCGGGAGCCGGAAATCCTTAAATACTGGCAGGACATTGATGTCTACCGGCAGATTCAGGATAAAAACCGGGGCCAGGAAAAATTCATACTGCATGACGGGCCTCCCTATGCCAATGGGGATATTCATCTGGGTCATACCTTGAACAAAGTGTTAAAAGACATTATTGTCAAACAGAAATCCATGCTAGGCCTGGATTCTCCTTATGTTCCGGGGTGGGATACCCATGGCCTGCCCATTGAACAGCAGGCCATCAAGCATATGGGCATTGACCGCCATAAAACCGATATCATGCAATTCAGGCATTATTGCCGTGACTATGCGCTAAAATATGTGGAAATTCAAAAAGAACAGTTCCAGCGCCTCGGGGTCAGAGGAGACTGGGACCGGCCTTACCTGACCCTCAAGCCTGAGTTTGAGGGCAGCCAGATCAAGGTATTCGGCAACATGGCCAACAAAGGCTACATATACAAAGGGCTGAAGCCGGTGTACTGGTGTGCGGACTGCGAGACCGCCCTGGCCGAAGCTGAAATTGAATACAATGATAAAGTATCACCTTCCATATATGTCAAATTCCCGGTTAAAGACGGCAAGGGCGTGGTGCCGGAGAACTCCTTCGTGGTCATATGGACCACTACCCCCTGGACCCTCCCGGCCAACACCGGTATCAGTCTGCATCCTGATTATGATTATGTATTGCTGGAAGTAAACGGCGAACAATATGTTCTGGCCAAGGGGCTGCTGGATAAAGTTACGGAGGAACTGGGGTGGAGCCAGTACAAGATTGTGAAGGAATTCAAAGGTAAACAGCTCGAACGGGCTTTATGCCGCCATCCCTTTATCGACCGGGACTCCCTGGTGATTCTGGGCGAGCATGTCACCCTGGATGCCGGGACCGGCTGTGTACATACCGCTCCCGGTCATGGTGAAGACGACTTTTATGTAGGCAAAGAATACGGACTTGCGGTTTTATCGCCGGTAGACGACCGGGGCCGTTTCACCGATGAAGCCGGCAAGTTTGCGGGTCTTTATGTACATGGGGCAAACAAGAATATTATTGCAGAGTTGGAGAGCCAGGGAATGTTGCTCAAGGCCGCCAACTACTCCCATCAGTACCCCCATTGCTGGAGATGTAAAAATCCCATAGTCTACCGGGCTACCGACCAGTGGTTTGCCTCCATCGACGGCTTCCGCGAACAGGCCCTGGCAGCTATCGACAGCGTGGAATGGATACCATCCTGGGGCCGGGAACGCATTTACAATATGGTACGGGACCGTGGTGACTGGTGTATTTCCCGCCAGCGCACCTGGGGAGTGCCGATTCCCATATTCTATTGCTCAACCTGCGGTGAGACCATCATCAACCCGGAGACCATCGAGCATATCAGCCAGCTGTTCAGCCAACACGGCTCTGACCTATGGTTTGCCAGTGAGGCCAAGGAATTGCTGCCCGCAGGGTTTAAATGCCCGGCCTGCGGCGGTTCGGAATTTACCAAGGAAACCGATATCATGGACGTATGGTTCGATTCCGGCTCCAGCCACATAGCGGTGCTGGAAAACCATCCTGATTTGCGCTGGCCGGCCGACCTCTATCTAGAGGGCAGCGACCAGCACCGGGGCTGGTTCAACTCATCCCTGTCGACTTCGGTAGCCATGCGTGGGATTGCCCCTTACAAACAGGTGCTGACCCACGGTTTCATCGTAGATGAAAAAGGCTATAAAATGTCCAAATCACTGGGGAATGTAGTAGATCCGCTGGCCATGATCAATGAGCTGGGAGCGGACATATTGAGGCTCTGGGTAGCTTCGGCGGATTATCGCAATGATATCAGCGTTTCCAAAAACATTATCAAGCAGTCCAGTGAAGCCTACCGGAAAATAAGAAACACCTGCCGTTTCATTTTGGGCAATATCTTTGATTTTGATCCGGAGAAGGACGCCCTGGCTTATGATGAGCTTACGGAATTGGATAAATGGGCTTTGCTGAAGCTGGACAAACTTATCCGCCGGGTGACCAAAGCCTTTGCCGATTTTGAGTTTCATGTGGTATTCCATGCGGTGCATAACTTCTGTACGGTCGATCTCAGCAACATCTACTTTGATGTGCTGAAAGACAAACTCTATTGCAACGATGCCAACGACCGGGAGAGAAGAGCCGCTCAGACCGTACTGTACCAGATAATCAACCAGCTGGTAGCGATGCTGTCCCCCATCCTGGCCTTCACCAGCGAGGAAATCTGGGGATATATCAAGAAAGCGGGACAGCCGGTCAGTGTACAGCTGCTCAACTGGCCCGGGACCAATGACCAGTATATTGATGACGCCCTGGAAGCCAGAATGGATAAAATACTGTCCCTGCGGGAAGTAGTTACCAAAGCTCTGGAAGAAGCCCGGGCCAAGAAGGTTATCGGCCATTCCCTGGGGGCCCGGGTCAACATCTATGCCGATGCCGAGTGGCTGCCGCTGCTGCGGAACGCCCCTCAGCTGGATAAACTTTTGATTGTATCCAAGGTTGAACTGGCCGGGGCTGATCAGCGTGAAGCCGATGCCATTGCCCTGGAAGAAGTGGACGGGGTTTGGGTCAAGGTACAGGCTGCCGACGGTGACAAATGTGAACGCTGCTGGATAATCGACCTTTCAGTGGGCCGGGATCACCAGCATCCCACCCTTTGCGGGCGGTGCGCCGGGGTGGTAGAGAAACTGGAGGGATAACATGGGTGACGAAAGCAAAAAAATAATCATTACTGTCCTAGGTCACGATCGGGTGGGAATTATCGCCGCCATATCAAATATTCTGGCTGACGCCCAAATCAATATTTTGGATATCAACCAGACGATTCTGCAGGGATTTTTCACCATGGTGATGGTGGCGGATATTTCAGGCAGCAGCACCGACATAGGCGAGCTGAGAGAAATCCTGAACCGCAAGGGCCAGGAGATGGAGCTGCAGATTACCGTGCAGCATGAAGATATTTTCAGGTTCATGCATCGTATATAAGGACTCAGACCGTCAAAAAAGCCCAATAGCGTCATTAATTCGTGAGCGAAGCGAACATAGGTTGTGCCCTTTGGGTGCTGTGTTATTAATAAAAACCCATTCAATCAACGTACCTTATGTACGCCTCAATCACGGGTTTTCATTAATGCCTTGCTCTTGCAACCTTAATAGTACCGTTTACGGTACATCAGTAGTGCCGATGGGTGAACTTTTTTGCTCGGCCTGACTTTATAGACGGTAACGGGGGAGATATAAATATCTCCCCCTCGATTTAGTTGAACACGCGAAAGAATAGCGAAGGATAAATAGTAGAATAGGGAGGTAGGTTTATGCCTTTCAAAATAAGCCAGGAAGAGGTCCTGGAGACGGTTAGGATGCTGGAGACAGAGAACCTGGATATCAGAACGATTACCATGGGTATCAATATCATGGACTGCCGCGGTCCGAATGGCGATGAGACTGGGCGCCGGACCTACGAAAAGATCGTGCGCTACACCTCCCGGCTGGTAAAAGTAGGGGATGCTATTGAGAAAGAATATGGAATACCTATTATTAATAAGCGTATTTCCGTAACTCCCGTCTCCATGATCGCCGGCGGTTTTTCCAGCCAGGATATGGTGTCCATCGGCAGATACATGGACCGTGCCGCGGTCGAGGTGGGAGTTAACTTTATCGGTGGTTTTTCCGCCCTGGTGCATAAGGGCTTCAGCCGGGGGGACCTGGCCCTGCTGGATGCTATTCCCGAAACTCTGGCCACTACCGCCCGGGTATGTTCATCGGTCAATGTAGGTACCACCAAAGCCGGCATCAATATGGATGCCGTAGCCCGGATGGGAGAAATAATAAAAAAGACAGCTGAGCTGACGGCCGATGTGGATGGCTTGGGCTGTGCCAAACTGGTGGTGTTCTGCAACGCGGTTGAAGATAATCCCTTTATGGCCGGGGCCTTTCACGGAGCCGGCGAGCCCGAATCAGTTATTAACATCGGCATCAGCGGGCCCGGGGTAGTCCTCAGCGCAGTCAAGAAACACCCTGACGTGGACCTGGGGCAGTTGGCCAACATTATTAAAAACACCGCCTTTAAAATTACCCGTACCGGGGAAATGGTAGGGCGGATAGCCTCGGAACGCCTTGATGTACCCTTTGGCATCATTGACTTGTCCCTGGCCCCGACTCCGGCCATAGGCGACAGCGTGGCTGATATCCTGGAGTCCATGGGGCTGGAGCGAGTGGGAGCTCACGGATCAACCGCGGCCCTGGCGATGCTGAACGACGCGGTCAAGAAGGGCGGAGCCATGGCTTCTTCCTATGTGGGAGGACTGTCCGGCGCGTTTATTCCCGTCAGCGAAGATCAGGGGATGATCAATGCCGTAGCCGCAGGTGCTTTAAATCTGGAAAAACTGGAGGCCATGACCTGTGTCTGCTCGGTTGGACTTGACATGATAGCCATACCCGGAGACACTCCGGCTGAAATAATTTCCGCTATTATTGCGGATGAAGCGGCCATAGGCATGATCAACCGCAAGACCACCGCGGTCAGAATTATTCCGGCACCCGGTAAAAAAGAAGGCGACCAGGTTGAATTTGGAGGTCTGCTGGGCCACGCTCCGGTCATGAAAGTAAATCAAAATTCTCCGGCCCGGTTTATCAAGCGCAGGGGACGTATACCGGCGCCTATCCATTCCCTCAACAATTAAGTATTGTTGACGAAATAGGGGGAATAATAATTTACAGAAGGTGAGAGACAGTGAATCAGGAACTGAATACCTCCAGCCAAAAAGCGTATTTGGAAACAGTGGTTCACAAACTCGATGAAATATCTTTGGCCATGGAGAAGTTGGGCATTGCCGAATATGTTGATTTGCTCCATAATCCGCGCCGCCTCTTCTTCATAAACTTTTGGTCCGGGTTGATTCGCGGGTTTGGAATGGCAATTGGTTTCACCCTGCTGGCGGCCGTAGTGTTATACGTGCTGCAGCAGATTGTAGTTCTTAACACCCCCGTGATCGGCAGCTTTATCGCCGAGATTGTCAACATAGTGCAAAAACAGTTGGATGTAAGGGGGAGCATTTAGTTGGACCGGGGGGAAGATATGAGGTGCGAACATGCGGGAAATTGATAGATTGTTGACCAAAAAACAGGAGCTGGAGCAGTTAATTAAATACAATCAGGAGCATTATCTGCAATCAAGCCAGTGGGGCGCGCAATTATCCAGCTATGCCTCCCCTCCGGCAGATACGGCCAACCATTTGCAGGTTCTGAACATTGAGCTGGAAAAGGTAAATGCCGCTTTGGCCCGGATCAAGCAGGAGCAGACTGACGCGTATGAATATCCTGCGCCGGAACTGCATTGAAAAATTTGGCAAAACATAATATATTAGTTTTAGCCGATAGGTGTGAAGGAGGCCGATGCTATGAAGATCGGAATCTTTACTGACAGTTACAAACCTTACACCAGTGGAGTGGTAAGTTCCATTTCCACATTTAAGGAAGAGTTAACCAAATTAGGTCATGAGATACATATATTTGCCCCCAGTTACCCTCATTACACTGAAGTGGAAGAAAACGTTTACCGCTACTATTCCATCCCTTCGCCTACTAATCCGGATTATACCCTGGCCATACCGGTTTATCCGGGCATGGGTATACTGATTAGAAGCCTGCAGTTGGACCTGATCCATGTCCATTCCCCCTTTACCATGGGACGGGTCGGTCTGCGCTATGCGCGTAAATACAATCTGCCTTTGCTGCTGACTTATCATACGCGCTATGACCAGTATGTGCATTACGTACCGCTGGCCCATGATTTGGCCAAAGAAGTGACCATAAAATACAGCAGTCATTTTTGCAACAATTGCGACCATATTATTGCTCCTTCCCAAGAGATAAAAGAAATAATAAGAGGCTTTGAGGTCAAGACCCCTATTACGGTCATTCCCAGCGGGGTTCCGCTGGAAAAATATAAAAATGGGGATGCAAGCTGGCTGCGCCGCAACTATCCCATCCCCGACAAAAACAAAATTCTACTCTTTGTGGGGCGTCTGACCCAGGAGAAAAACCTCCCGTTCTTGCTTGAGTCTTTTAAAGAAGTAAAAATGCGTATGCCCCAGACAACCTTGGTGATTATTGCCCAGGGGCCCATGGAGGAGGAACTCAAGGAAATGGCCACCTCCATGGAACTGTCGCTTGAGCACGATGTTATATTCACCGGGGCGCTGCCTTTTGAAGCGCTGGTCAACGCCTATTATTCGGCTGACCTTTTTGTCTTTTCTTCCTTGACCGAAACCCAGGGGCTGGTTCTGATCGAAGCCATGGCTGCCGGTCTTCCCGTTGCCGCCGTCAGCGCTTCCGGGGTCAAGGAAATGGTGGACCATGGCATTGACGGCTTGCTGACCGCCAATGATACCACCGCCCTGGCCGGTGCTGTATGTAAAATACTGAGCGATGAAAAAATGTACCGCAGCCTGCAGGCCAATGCCCGCCAAAAGGCTCAGAGACTGTCCTGCCACAATATGGCGCTGAAACTGGAAAAAGTATATCTGGACCTGATCCAGAGCAATTCTTATCGTTCCAGTGACAGTATGGGCATCAACTCCTGGCTTAGTCTATAATCTGCGTTAAGGGTAATTGATTGTATGTTAAATATTCGAAAAATCGCGGCCATACTGGTGGGTAAAGCCATTATCAGCCTCAGCCGTATAGCCGGCAACCAGGGCAGTACCCTGCCCGGTAAACTGGCCAGCAGGATATATCCGCCTTTGCTCAGGGAACTGGGCGGCAATACATATAAAGACACATTCATTGTGACCGGCACCAACGGCAAAACCACCACTACCAACATGATAGCTGCCATTATCAGAGAGCAGGGCTGCAGCTATGTCCACAATCAAGCCGGGGCCAATATGCTAGCCGGCATTACGACCGCCTATATCAGCCAGACCAATATTGTGGGAACCAGGCCTATGGATTATGCCCTGCTGGAGACGGATGAAGCCAACGTCCCCCTCCTGATCAAATTAATAAAACCCAGATACCTGGTAATCACCAATTTCTTCCGCGACCAGTTGGACAGGTATGGCGAGCTGGACTATACCATCCGTTTGATCTTGAAAGCGGTCCGGGATACGGAGGTGGAAATGATATTGAACGCGGACGACCCCCTGGAATCCAATTTCCCGGCGGAGACCGGCCGGATCTGCTGGTATTACGGGTTTGGAGAGACCGAATACGATACCTTGGTGGGGGCCGAGAGCAGGGAAGGGAGATACTGCGTTTTTTGCGGCCGGGAGCTCAATTACTCGCGCTTCCACTATGCCCAGCTGGGGGTTTATCACTGCCCCCAGTGCAATAATCATAACCCTCCGCCTGATTTCATCGGCAGCGAATTGCAACTGACCCCCAGCCTCCGCCTGAAGGTCAAGGATATGGTTATCGAGAGCCCTTTCCAGGGCTTTTACAATGCTTACAACGTCCTGGCCGCGACCGCGCTGGCATCGCTGGCGGGGTTCCAACCGGAGGTCATCCGGAAGGCTATAGCCGGTTTTCAGCCGGGCGCCGGACGCATGGAGACTTTCAATATCAAAGGCAAAAAAGTGGTGCTGATCCTGGTCAAGAATCCCACCGGTCTCAACCAGAGCCTGAGCATGCTCCTCCAGGATGAGAACCGCCAGAACCTGTTCATGGCCTTGAACGACAACGCCGCCGACGGCCGGGACGTGAGCTGGATATGGGATGCGGATCTGGAGTTTATCAACGGCGCGGAAAACCGGATCAACCGGGTAATCTGCTCCGGGCAGCGCAGCGGAGACATGGCGGTCCGGATCAAGTACGCCGGCCTTAACCCGGAAAAAATCACGATAGAGCCCGAACTGCAGACCGGAATCGAGCAGGCCGTTGATCTCGACAGCGATGTTAGCTACATTCTCTGCACTTACACCGCATTGTTTGCCAGCCGTAAGATACTGGTCAAGCTGAAGAAAAAATACGGCGGAATCGAGACGGGGCCCAGCGCGGACTTGGATGAACGCCGCCGGCAGAAAAGTGAAGGATAAATAGACGCGGACTACGCAGACTTTTATGACTTACGCAGACCATTATTAAGAATTAGACTTTTCAGCTCACTATAAGTTTTGCCTAAATTTTGTTACTATCTTCTCATAATATTTAAAATTATCTGCGATAATCATTTAAATCAGCGATATCTAGGGCTATTCTATCCCTTGGTCTGCGCGAGTCATAAAAGTCCGCGTTATTCCGCGTCTATTATCAATAATATTGGTGGTGAAATATTGAAGAAGTATACCATAGCCCATATGTACCCTGATCTGATGAACCTGTACGGCGACCGGGGCAACCTGATCTGCCTGCAGCAGCGCATGCACTGGTACGGGCTGGAGGGTGAGATAAAAAGCATCCACCTGCAGGACAAACTGGATTTCAATGAGATCGACATGCTGTTCATGGGAGGCGGCTCCGACCGGGAGCAGGGACTGGTCTACCATGACCTGATCCAGAAATCCGACCAACTGCTGGAGCAGATTAACCACGGTCTGCCGGTTCTCTGCATCTGCGGGGCCTATCAGCTGCTGGGGGCCTACTATAAATCCCATGAGGGCAAAACCATGGATGGATTGGGATTCTTCCCGTTTTACACCGTGGGCCGGCCGGGGCGCCTGATCGGTAACATATTGATTGAGAGTGAAATTAACGGGCAGCGGACTACGATAGTAGGATTTGAGAACCACGGCGGCCGGACCTATTTTAATGACGAGAAGCTGCAGAGCTTAGGCAAAGTAGTAAAAGGATACGGGAACAACGGGGAGGACCGGATGGAAGGGATGCTCTACCAGAACCTGATCGGCACCTACCTGCATGGCCCCTTGCTCCCGAAAAACCCGGAACTGGCCGATTTCTTCATCCGGGCCATGACCTTCCGCCGGGGGGAACAGCTGACCCGGAGGCTGGATGATACCATTGAACAAATTGCTCACGCACAGGTAATCAAGAAAATAATGAATGGTAAAAAATAGCAATGAACCGGCGGGCTTAACCGCCGGTTCATTTCATTTTTTCATACAGGAACGTAACCTTTATTCTTCTATAACAGTGCTGTAGTCCACGGCCTTGCTTACATCCGGAACCGTGAAGGGAACACCAAAGTCAGACATGGTGTAACTGCATTTTATAGCCATATCCATAGCAACCTGACCGGGATTGGTTTCATCGGGAACATCCATATTCATTTTAATCTTGCCCTGCAGGTCCATGAAATCAGTGTAATAGGTTTTCTGGTTGACATACGCCGAATAAGTAAGATCCAGGTCCATATTGTCAAATAATTTCTGCATGTCAGCACTCTCGGCAGTTGGTATCGAATCAAACACTTGTTTGAAGTAATCGCTCTTAAAGATATCATTGCCGGCGACTACATCGATCACCCAATATTTTTGACCGATCTTTTCCTGGTCATTGGCCAGGGAAACTGATATACCGCAATCTTTCATCTGCTGCAGTATAGCGTCAATATCCTGGGCCTTGGTCTGATTAATCAAGTCCTGCAGGTTTACGCCGGGCAGATCCATTTTAACCCATCCGTTAGGAGGTATATTCATATACATGCCTTCCGCGTTTACGAGCATTTCAATTTGTATATTCTGGGCACCGGTATCCGCGGGCTGGGGCATATTTATGGTTGTATTTTGCTTAATATACATAATTACAGGATCTGTCTGGACCCAGCAATCACTTGCATTTTTGCCCTGCACATTGAAAGACTCGCTTTGGCCTTCCGCCTGGATGGTCGCATTTATATTCATGTCCATATCCATCACCATTTTATAGCGGTTGGCTTCCGCCATCAGTTGAGAGGACTTGGCCAGTAAATCTGCCGCCGCCATTCCATTCCGGGTCTCGGTATATGCAACCGATATTAATTGCAGAGCTTGATCCCAGGTTACGTCTGCCCCTAAAGACCTGCATATAAAAGCCAGGGGGACATAAATCTGGCCGTTGATATTTTGAGGGGCCCGGGACATTTGGACTTCCTGTTCATTAAGCCAGGCAGTCTGGTTATCTACTGTCATCTGTAAGCGGTTCTGATTTTCTTGGACGATGATATTATTCCCGTCCTGAGTCACAGTACAGCCCAAAATATGAGACAGTACCGTCAGGGGAACACTGGTTACGCCAGCTTGAATGTCCAGACTGGCGGCCGCGTAATTTTTCCCGTTCACGTTCAATTGGACCGCGGCACTGGCTGGTGCCGCCAATACCAGAACCATAACGAGAACCAGGGGAAATATAAGTTTTTTCTTCATCTTGATACTCCTTTCTGAGATCGACCGTTAACAACACACCTAACCCTATAATTCAATACGTTAACCTCATATCCTTTTTTAAGGTTAAATAATTTTGACCGCGATAGGAAATAATGGAAATCAGGCGGAGCCATGCAATCGAGCTGGAATAAATAAGATTATCTAATTTAAACGAATGAAAAGTATAGATTGCATCCGGGAGGGAAAGCTATTAACAAAAAGTACCAGAAAGGGGATACAGTTGTGAACCCGGATAGCAAGACCCTTGCTCTGCATCCATTTCCGGCTGAATTGATTCATGCCCGGATGCAGGAAGTACTGCTGGTCGACAACCATGAAATAGATAACATTATTAAATACCTGACTGAAAACAGCGGGAAAATGCTGAGACCGCGGATGGTTTACCTGGCGGCCTCCATGGCTCCCCACGACCCGGCTGTGGTAAGGGATGCGGCGGTGGCGGTGGAACTCATCCATATGGCTTCATTGGTTCATGATGACGTGATTGACCATGCTATGGTCAGGCGGGGGAAGGAAAGTCTGAACAAACGCTGGGGGAACCATATCAGCATCCTGACCGGTGATTATTTGTTTGCCACTGCCTTTAACCTTATCAACCAGCATGGGATGCAGGCAATCATGGAGAACGTGACCACCACCATCCGCATTATGTGTACGGGTGAGATAAAACAGATGTCATTAGCCCACGACGTTACCATCACTGAAGAAAAATACCTGGAAAAAACCTTTGGCAAAACCGCCTGCCTGTTTGCCTCCAGCTGCAAAGTCGGGGCCTTGGCCGCGTCCATGCCCGGGGATAAGGTATCCGCACTGGAACAGTATGGGCTGTGTTTGGGCTATGCCTATCAGATCCTTGACGATCTGCTGGACTTCATGTCGGACAGCGAAGTATTGGGAAAACCGGCCGGAACCGATCTGCTGGAGGGAAACATAACCCTGCCGGTCATTCATGCCCTGCGGAGTACCAAATACGGGATTTGGCTGCGGACCTTACTGGAAAGCGGCATCATAGCGCAGAACCACATACCTCAGGTGGTGGAGGCCCTGGTTGACAGCCAGGCTATTTCGGCCTCCCTGCAGACCGCCCGCCAGTTTATAGCCCGCGGCCTGGATAGCTTAAAGGGGCTGCCGCCCGGACCGGCGTTAAAGGAACTGGAATATCTGGCGGCTTATCTGCTGGAGAACTATTATCAGAAACTGAGCAAACCTAAAGAGCAGGTTTCCCAGGAGGCGGCCCAATAATGTATAACCAGACCAATACCAAGGCCCGCCGGGCTGAAAACGCCTATCTGCAGCCTACCGGCTTTAACCAGGTGCAAGTACTGTTCCATTTTATCCACTATACCCTGCCGCGGGTGCAAAGACTCCTGCACCAGTGGCGCCAAGAGGCGGAGCTCTGTGGGGATGAAGAACTGCGCCGGCAGGCCTTGAACAGCATTGCCGGCAAAGCCTTTCACTGCCAGGGGGGGGCGGTCTTTGCGGTTCCTTGCCCCGATCAGGAAGATGTACTCTTAAGGGTAATCGTAGCCTATCAGACCCTGTGCGATTACCTGGACAACCTGTGCGACCGGGCCGAATGTCTTGACGGTACGGCTTTTCGCGAACTGCATGTTGCGTTGACCGACGCCCTTACCCCTCAGGGCAGCAGGCATCCGTATTATCAGACCTATCCCTGCCAAAATGACGGGGGCTACATTGACAAAATGGTGGATGAATGCCGTCAGAATCTGCAGCAGCTGCCTTCATACCATCTGGTCCAGAAGGCGGTAATAGACCTAGCCGGATTATACATAGAACTCCAGGTAAGAAAACATATTGACTGGTCGTTACGGGAAAAGACCTTGATAGAATGGGCCGAATCCAAAATCATTGACTATCCCGGCGTGTTATGGAACGAATACGCCGCGGCGACCGGTTCTACCCTGGCCATATTCGCCCTGTTGGGACTGGCGGTGGGTGATGATCTCGAACCCGAAGAGGTCGAGACTACAGTCCGGACCTACTTCCCCTGGATATGTGGCTTGCATATACTGCTGGACTATTTTATTGATCAGGAAGAAGACCGGGCCGGGGGAGACCTCAACTTTACCTTTTATTATCCCGATAACGGGGTAATGCTGCAGCGCCTGAAAGACTTTGTCCGTGAAGCCCACAACCAGGCCAGCCAACTGCCTCAACCCTATTTTGCCAAAACCGTAATTGAAGGTTTACTGGCCATGTATTTTTCCGACAAAAAGGTAGAAAAACAAGGATTTCAGCCTATAGCCAGAGAATTAATAAAAGAGTCGGGGCATGGGGCTCGGCAGACCTACTACCTCTGTTCCTTGGTACGCAAATTCCTGTAGGTCGATAAGGAGACCAGCCGCGAAATATCAATGAGGAGGTACAGCCGTGAGCGACATTATCGAATACAAAATATTTGGGGACGACATGCAGTTAGTAGAGATCGAACTCGATCCCAACGAGGGGGTGCGGGCGGAAGCCGGGGCCATGACCTACATGGAACAGGGGATTGTGATGCAGACCTCAACCGGAGGCGGCCTGTTTCAGGGATTCAAGCGCGCGATTACCGGTGAGAGTTTTTTTATTACCACTTTCCTTAATAACTCCAATAAGATCAGCCGGGTGGCTTTTGGGGCCCCTTATCCGGGGAGAATCATCCCCCTGGATCTGGCCGCTCTGGGCGGCAGCTTCATCTGTCAGAAAGACTCCTTCCTCTGTGCGGCCCGGGGAGTAGAAGTCGAAATCGCCTTTACCAAAAGGATCGGCGCCGGACTGTTTGGTGGCGAAGGCTTCATCCTGCAACGTCTGACCGGTGACGGCCTGGCCTTTGTTCATGCCGGCGGAACCCTGATCGAGAAGAGACTGGAACCCAATGAGACCCTGCGGGTGGACACCGGCTGTCTGGCCGCCTTTTCTTCAACCGTTGACTACGATATCCAATTTGTCGGCGGATTCAAGAATGCCTTATTCGGCGGGGAAGGACTTTTTCTGGCCACCCTCACCGGCCCCGGCATAGTATTTCTGCAGAGCCTGCCCTTGTCCCGTCTGGCCGACAGAATCGTGGCAGCCGCCCGATATCATAACAAAGACGAAGCCCGCGGATTTGGCGGCATTGGCGGCGCCGTGCTGGGCGGAAGCATCCTGGGCGGCCTCCTCGGCGGAGATTCCGATTAAAGAAATGACCATGCTCTAGAATTTCAGAGCCCCTGAGCTGGGAAGCAACCCAGTTCAGGGGCTAATTGTTTACACCTTGCCGCCATTGGACTTCATGATATTGACCGCTTGCTGCACCTTATCATTGGAGGTAACAAGGGTTACCATAAAGGCCTCGCCCCCGGCCAAGTTGTCATTGTTGATGCCCCGCCCTGTCTCCGTATCATTGGCGGCCAACAGGGGATTGGCCCCATCATCTACCCCCATGCTGTTGGAATATAGGGTTGGCCCATGATTGGTTAACGCATTGTTGATGGGATTATTATACTCGGCGTCATTTACAACCCCAAACTGCGAAACCCGGTCAAGCTGTACCGCACCCTCCTCCATTACGAAACCTTCATTCTTAAGCTGCACCATGGCGCTGAGCGTCTGGCTGCAAGAAGGAAAAAACGCCAAAATGCTATGTTCATTTCTATCTAATTCCATGCAATCGCCCCCGTTATTTTTTCTTAATTTGGCTGGTTGAAGGTCTATTTATGCGATAAACGTTTAAAGCGGCATGTTTATTAAAGACAATGAAAAATCCCTTGAGTCTTTTTCCACCCAAGGGATTAACTGCTACATATTAAACCTTCCGCCATTGGCCTTTATAACGGAAGCAGCCTTCTCGCATTTATCCTCCGGAGTAACCACCGTCACGACAAAGGCTTCCCCGTCTAATAAATATTCATTATTAATTACGCGACCGGATTCAGTATAATTGCGATTTACTCCCTTAAAACCCGTGTATGGTTCGACATGAATCGAATCATCATTAGACGCCAAGTGAGACTTTCTCAAATCATTCACGGCGGCTTGAGCCATATTATTGGTAGGAAAAAATCCGATTAATCTCTCTTCATGTTCATTTAAGTGCACAAAATCACCCCCCTTCACTTTTTCTTAATTTGGCTGATAAAGGGGGGATTTATGCGATGCAGTATAAAACGAAAAACCTATAAAGAAGACAGATCTGTATTAATTCAAAAATATATGATAAAACTGTCAAAATATGCAGGATTTTATTATAAGAACTAGAAAGAAAAAATATGGAAAAATTGTGAAAGGAATCTATAGATGAGAATTACAATTGAATTATATAGCTCGAACGAAATCATTTTGCCGATTCACTACAATTATATTCTACAGGGTTTTCTATATAAGAATCTTACCGACAAGAACTATCGAACTTTTCTGCATGAAACCGGATATCAGATAGCAGATAAAAGCTTCAAGCTTTTTACCTATTCACGATTGATGGGCAAGTTCAGAATGTTAAAGGATACCGGTATAATTGCCTTTTCATCGCCCATTACTTTGGTTGTGGCGGCCGGAGTGGAACCGTTCATAACCGACCTGGCTGAAACCTTAATTAAATCAGAACACTGCTATTTAGGCGATAACCCGGTGGAGATAAAAAGCATATCGGTACACAGGAAATTTACACCAACCGATAATGTGCAAATAAAGATGCTTTCTCCCATGGTAACGTACAAAACAATTGTGGAAGGCGATAAAAAACAAACCGAGTATTATTCACCATGGCAGAAAGAATTTGGCCAATTGGTTGCATCCAATCTACTTAAAAAGTATCAGATCATACACGGCGACTTGCCAGAAAATAAAGACTTTCGGATAATCCCCAACGGCATGCAGGAACAGAAATTCGCCCGTATCATCAATTACAAAGGAACTTATATAAAGGCCTATGCAGGAATCTACTGGCTAAAAGGCAATCCGGATCTGATTGAGATTGCCTATAATACAGGACTGGGGAGTAAGAACTCTCAGGGATTTGGATGTTTTGAGGTGGTGGGGTAAAGGAACTGTAAAATGTGAATATTTGAGAATGACAGGTGCATATGGTATAATCCTGCAGAGGTTATAAAAAATAATATTACAAAACCCCTGCAAGGAATTGAAACTGTTATATTTACTAAGTTATAGTTTTTAGTTTACCTGAACAGGGGTATGCATCTGCTGATAAAAGTAGGTGCATTTTTTGTTTTTATGTACCACATAACAAGAGGTCTTGCTTACTTAGTAAATATAACATAAACTGAGTAATATAATTTATAAATCGCAATTACCTGAGTTGAGGTGTAAAAGTTGTATATTCTAGCTGAAATTTTAAAAAGCATAAAGGATAATGATACAAATTACGATGCACGGTATAAGCTGGTATTTCAAGCTGTGTGCGTGGCGTTGGAAAATGGCTTGCAAGCGGGAGTTAGGATGGATGAAAGTGAACCGGAATGGCCGGTATTATATATCGAACTGCCTACCGGACAGGTCAGCTGGCATATGCCTCAACATATAAAGGCATGGGACGGTCATGATACCGAAGAAAAGTACCGTCGTATAAATGAATTTATAAAGCAGTGTCTGTAGGCTATAATCGGAGGTTTTAATGAATGTTGATAAATTAAATCAAGCTAAAAGTTTGCATATTTTTATGTTCCCGTTTACATGGGAAGGCAAAGATGATGTAAAAAGCGATATTGGTAAAGAATGGCGAAAAGAAAACGATAATACGGGTGCTTGGGTCTATAATCAAAATGCCTATTTCTATGCTAACGTTAACCAGGCCATTAACGATAGTGATATTGTTTCCAACTGGAAATATAAATTTCAAGACGATCATAATATTTATGCAATTAAGATCCAAGCCAGAGATAATCCTTACGAGTTAAACGTTGAAGAGATACGGCTGAAACTTTACAATACCGGCATAGGAATCTTGTCATTTCATTTGATCAACAATGAATATGATCAGGAAGAAGATATCCTACGCATAAATGATTATGGCCGCCGCATCTTTCCGCCTTTTTTGCCATTGAAGTCAAGTGTTATGGCTGAGTCAATTACCCTGCAGATAGGACAAGCTTGCTTTTCAGAAAATTATAAGCCTGACGACGATTATTTAGAGAAACCGCCGCGAATATCAAATATTATTATGTCCCTTCTGGGAAATACGTTTACATATGATCCCAAAGAATCCCAAGATAAAGTCCTTATCAAGCCGGTAATTGACGATCGCATGTTTGTAGTTTGCTGGTGGAACAACAACGCAAGAAGCCGGTTTTTAAAAAAATATAAAACAATTATGAATGACGGTGATTTTTGGCATAAGTTTTTCTTTATTGATAGTGGTTATTCAGGATGCCAGAGCCAGAATATGTTAAAAGACTTATTGCGAAACCATACTTACGAGCGTTGGTTAAATTATGGAACGATGTATGGCATCACACGCTATTCGCTTATGCTTTTAACTGATGATAGTGATGATATATGTTATTTGCGATTACATATGTGGACCATATACTATCAAATGGCCTGCCTGGCTTTGGCGCAACGAGCCTCCATACTTAAATTTTCGCAGCAGATCAGTGAAATCGTAAGCATTAAAAAAGAGAAGATAGATTCCCAGAAAGTACAAAAGCTGCATTATGAATACTTAAGATTTATCAACCAGTTATATTTCCGGGAAGTAAATGCCCAGGAGCAGGGCATAGAAATGTATGACATGCTGGTCAGCAGCATGTATATCGAGCGTGATGTAAAACGTCTGGATGAGGAAATTGGGGAGTTATATCAGCATATTAGACTGGAAGAAGATAAAAAGGCTTTAGACGAGGACAGAAAAACTAATGAAACTCTATACCTGTTAACTGTTCTGGGTGCTTTATTTGTTTTCCCCAATTTGCTCACCAGTTTTTTTGGTATGAACGTATTTTCTAAACCCTTGTTGCAGTCTTTGACTAGAATAGATACGTTATTTTTAGTAATGCTTTTTATTGTTCCTATTGTTTTGGCATTATTATTCCTTGTGAATAAAATAAAGTTTAAAAAAGATATCCTTATATATTGGGCATTCATAGTAATTCTTATAGTTTATTTGATAGCAGGTATTTTTTGTTTCATATTTGGAAAGGGGTGGTTGTGTGGCTAAACTGCGCGTAAAGCTTAAACAGCATACACCGTTGATTCACTTTCAAGCCTACCAGGAAGGGGCTACTCTTCGAGCTAGTGAATTAAAACCTAAGCTGGACCGGTTTCTAATTGAAGAGGTTTTAAAAGACTTTGACGTCTACAAAAAATTGTTGTTGGGATATAAATCTGGCAAGACTGAGCAGGATTATAGGGCAAAAAAATCTTTTGATTACAAGGTTAGGATACTTGCCAAATCTCAAAATGAAATTGATAAACCGCATAATTCATTATATTTTGGCAATATGGGTAAACTTGGCCAACCTATTCAAACCGTTAAACACCGGGAAGAGATTTGGCTTGATTTTTTCTCCCTGAATCATACCAAGATAGAAACGCAGCAGAGCACTAAAAATATTATGGAGATAATAGCTGAAAATATTGATAATTTTCTTGCGGTTACAAATTTTGGAACCAGACAAAGCAAAGGATTCGGGTCATTTTTTAGCTGGGATAAAGAAGAGCAGTATATTTCGATTTTAAAAAAAGTAAGACCGCAATTTGTTTATATTGAATACGATCATAAAAATTTTAAGACTATGATGGACCACATTGCCGTCATTTATCCGCTTATGAAATCAGGACTTAATTTTCCTGAAAACAAGGAAAAACATCAAGAAGCCAGCTATCATCGTTCCTTTTTATTTAACTATATGAATGCTAGAGGCATTGGAAATGAGAAGAGGTTTATAAAGGAGAAGTTTTTTCAACCACCGATAGTGGACGATGGGAATGAAAAACAATATGTTCGGGCTATGCTGGGAGCATGCGAAGGGATTAATTTTAGAGCAGCCAAAAAAAATATTTCCTATAAAAATACTGAAATACAGCGTTTTAGGTCTCCAATAACATTTAAGATTGTTGGAAAATATTTGGCATTAGTACCTGAAAACATGCCGCCAGGAATATTTTCTAAAGTATTTTCTTTTTCCGACGGTTCGCATACTGAAAATATCAGTACTCCAGATAGATTTGATCTGCCTAAGTTCTTATTTGCTTTTGCCGATTATTTTAACGATGAGCTTGAGACTACTGAAGCAAATAATCGTTTCGAAAATGAGCTTAGACGCGCTAAGCAGCAGTCAATAGTAAAGGTAGGTGACAACAATGGCTAAATATATAGGGGTTACCATTGGACCGATCTACCGGACGATCGCAGCCGCCCGGAGTACCGGGGAGCTTTGGGGCAGCAGCTATATATTTTCTTATCTGATGAAGATGATAATAAAAATGCTTAAACTTGAAAATGAAAACATATTGGGCAGTGAGTATCTGGTTCCTTATATCCCCGATCATTTAGAGGACCCTCCGCTTAGCGGATATAATAAAGCCGGATTGTTCCCCGATCGATTTATTCTCAAAGTAAACGACAACTTGGAAAATCCTTTAGAAAAATTACGCGCAGCACGTGATCAAACGCTGGAAGAGATAGCCGGTGGAATCGTTAAGATATTACCGGGAAAAAAAGATAATATATTAAGCTACATAAAACAATACTTTAGAATTTACGCGGTGCTGTATGATGACACCAATGGTTGTAAAATCGTGGAAGAGGTGAATAAGCGTTTAGATGCGCTGGAATTATGCGCTCGGTCAGTTCCCTGTGAAAAACACAATTATTTGGCTCAGCTATTACAGAATAAAAATATAAAGAAAAGTTTTTTATATACTGATGCTTTTGGCCCCGATCCCAAAGAGCCCTTGCCTTTGCTGCACCATATTGCCGCCGGAGGGAGCGGCGCGGATATCACCGTTATTGAAATTGAAGCGCAGAATCAGGTAAAGCAGGAATTGCATAAAAAGCTATCAGACCCAACCAAAAATAAAATGCCTTACTCTGGTCTGTTAAACTTGCTGGATGAGTCTGAGATGCAGCTGTTGGAAGACTGGCTGGAGGAGAATAAAGACAGCGGAGATCGCAGTTTCATGACAGAGCTAGAGCGAACTATTTTCTCTCGGCAAACAAACTTTTTCACCATAATGAAAGACCGAAACTATAAAAATAAAGCCTTTAAATACGTGGCAGTGGTTAAGGCGGACGGGGACGGAGTAGGCACCCGCATTTCCAGCTTTACATCAGCGGAAGGTGACCAAATCCGCAATTTATCCAGACAATTATTCCGGTTTGGACAGATCGCTCTGGACGAGATTGAGAACTATGGCGGCAGGCCAATTTATATTGGCGGAGACGACCTGCTGTTTATTGCCCCGGTTCTGTCGAAGAAAAAGACAGCCAAAACTATATTTGATTTGATCAACGATCTGTCTGCGTGCTTCCGAAACAGCTTAAAATTAGATAATGATTGTGATAACGATTCACAGATGAGTCTGTCTTTTGGTGTTGCTATGGGGTATTATAGTTATCCCTTATATGAAAGTTTAAAACAAGCCGACTCTTGTCTGCATAAAGCCAAAGATAACAAGGTGTTTTTGCATAGTAAAGAAGCTGAAAAGAATGCAATAGGAGTAAATCTGGTTAAGCATAGCGGCAGCAGTTCCACCATCATATTTAACCAGGATTCACAGGGGTATCAACACTTTCAAGAGATTCTGCGAGCCTCGTTTCCCGATGAGTCATCCCCCAAACAAGAAAAATTCCTTAAAGGATTGCTTCACAAAATAGGAATTGACCGGACTATCTTGAATGAGATTCTGTTAATCAAAGACGGGGCTCGTGAAACCAGAGAAACCAGGCTGGAGAATTATTTTAATAATAACTTTGATGAAATAATCCATCAGCATCTCCCTATAAAAGAATATCTGCAATCAGTCAAAAAGTTGATCTGTGCCATTGATTCGGAATTATTTTGGCCAAAAGAACCTGTCTCAGGCAATGGGTGCGAAAGAACTGATGCAGATACTGTTATTAACCAAACGGTTGGCTGTTTGCAGATGATCAAGTTCTTTCAGGAAGAAGGTGATGATTAATGAAGTACCTGGTAACTTTAAAACCCCTGGCACCGTATTTTTTCGGCAATGAAAAGGTATTTGGCTATACTCCCGGCAAAAATGAGCAGTACATAGTTCACTCCAATCTGCTGCCGCAGCAGACTTCTATTTTAGGCATGCTTAGAAAGGAAATACTGACGTGTCAAGCCAAGCAGACTGACAATAATTTCAGATTGAGAGAGTATTTTGGCTATAGCGCTGAAGATAGAGACAAGATGAATAGTTGGATTGGACCGGATAGTTTTAGTATGAAAGATTCTGATGACCGGCAGGACTTTGGGCTGATTTATAATATTTCCCCTTGTTTTTTGATTAATACAGATACGGACAACTATTACCTGCCTTTACCGTTTGATCATCAGCAAGAAAAGAAAAACTGCGGTAAAAAATATACCCCTTTAAAAATGAACCAGGAAAAAACACTGGTTTTAATGGATGATTGCCGGGAGATTAACTTGCCGGATAATTATAAGCCTAAAAATTGGGAATATGGACTTTGGTGGGAAATAAACCGGGGTAATAAGAGTTCTAACTGTGTCATGAAAGAATCAAGTATTTTTACTCACGAAGAGCGCATCGGTATAAAAAAGATTGCTTCCGGCCCCACCGAACGGGAGAGCTTTTTTAAATACAGCTATTATAATTTACGAAGCCCATATCGTTTCGCTTTTATTGTCGAACTTGGTTTTGAGCTGCCGACAAGCAGTATGGTTTTCCTGGGCGGGGAAAGGAGCGTTTTTGCCATGCAAACAGAAGAAACGGATCGGTGTTTTGCAGACATTCTATTGCCTGCCGCCGCAGACCGGGTTATTCTATGGAGCGACACTTGGCTGGGCGATAACAACCAATTTGATTATATTGACTTTACCATCAGCCAGAACATCGATTTCCGCAATATGCAGGATTGGAAGACGACCGATAAGACGAAAGATAAAAAAGATATCAACGCCACGCATCGCAAGGTTGAATACAAATACAGCCTGCTGCAACGAGGGTCGGTATTATATACAAAAGAACCTGAAAAACTCAGAAAGCGTATAGCGTCTTTTACCAGCTTGGTTCAGATCGGATACAACATAGCCAATTAGGATTAAAAAAGGGGAGGCGATTGTAGTGAATAAAATCTATATCATAAGGGCTTTAACCAACATGCATGTGGGGGATGGACAGGCCGACTATAATATTATCGACAATCAAGTGCAGCGGGATGCTTTGACGGAAGTACCTGTCATTCATGCATCCAGCCTTAAAGGAGCTTTGCTGCATTATAGCAGATTTCAGCAAGAACAAGAAAATATAGTAAGCGATGATATGCTTAAAAATATTTTCGGTAATAGCGAATCAGCCGGGCAGTATCGTTTTTTGGACGGCCACCTGTTGAGCATACCGGTCAGGGGCAGGCAAAAACCCTTCTACATGGCTACTTGCCCGATGATTATCAGAGAATTGCTTGAATTGGCAGCGTTTTTACAAATTGATATTTCGTTTAAAAAAGATCTGGAACAAATGATGAAGGAATTACCGTTTACGATTGATAACGAAGGCGAGGCCAAGATTCTGGCTTTTACAAAGAAAAACGCTGATGATAACATTGAAGGCCTGCCAGTCCATTTTAAAGAGTGTGAATTCCAAAATCAAGATGCTCTTGAACATGTTTTTGGCGCCGATCTGGTTTTATTCACAGATAAAGAATTTAAAGAATATGTAAAGGAACTGCCGGTTATAGCACGCAATAAATTGAATAACGGTGAAAGCGTTAACCTTTGGTACGAAGAGATAGTCCCGAGGGAGAGCCGTTTTTATTTTGGTTTATATCAAGGCGCGAGATTCCAAACCGCATTCAATCAAATATTAACAGGAGCCGATTATATGCAGGTTGGAGCTAATGCGACAGTGGGCTATGGCTACATTAAAATATTCGATATATGCGCTAAGGCAGGTGATTCTGATGCGTAAAAAACAGGTGGAAGACTATATCCCCAAGGCATTGGTTGCTTTAGAGTCTTGTGAAATTATGTCTAAAGGGCTTATTCCTAAAGAATTTAAAGGATATATTGCTTCCTTTGGGGCTGCTATTATAACCAATGGACTTCTGCCGGCGATAGCGTTTTATCAAGATCAGGGTGAGGCCAAAAAGAAACGCAATAGCTTGATGAAGGCCATTCTGTACATTATAGATGAAGATGGTCATAATCATCAATCGCTTATGGTTTACGTAAACGACAGACAACAGGACAGAGCCGAAATAAAAGATAAAATTATGGCGGCAGCGGTAGCGCTTAAACTAGCCATGCGTACCTTTGAATTTACGGAGAAGGAGGCGGATGATAATGCCTCAGCCTAATATTGGGTATTTATTTAACAAAGATTATTATAGCTACGACTACTTTAATTTAGATATTGATAGTGCGCAGCTAGGCAAAGAAATTATAGAAAAAAACAGGCAGATATTAGAACGGAAGCTTTCCGAATATAATGACCTGCAAGATAGACTTAATACCCCGGGTATTTATAAGCTGGATTTTAAGACCACCTATCCTGGCTTGCTCATAGGCGCCGGTTATAATCATGAAGTTGGGGAATTTGGGGGATCGAATGCCAACGATAGTAATAACGATCCGAGCAATACCATTTTAAAATTGGGCTTCTATTTCGATTATACCAGCGGATTGCCAGCGATTCCCGGATCTGCGGTAAAAGGGATTTTGCGCAGTGCCTTTGACCACAATGATTATATTGATGAACTTCTGAAGCAGTTAAATATTCATGATAAAAGCATTGAAGATATAGGTAATATTAAAAAGGAAATATTTGATGGTGAAGCCGATGGCAAAAACCTATCCATTTATAAACGGGATATTTTTTATGATGCCCGGATTGGATATGTAGATGGAGTGCAAAACAATTTTTTAGGTGATGATTACATTACTCCGCACTATCCTAATTTGCTTAAAAATCCCAAACCGATTAAATTCCTTAAGGTTCTGCCCGGGGTGGTCTGGCGCTTTAGTTTTGACCTGCGGGATAGTAGTAATAAAGTAAAAGGCTTGCTGGCCGAGCAAAAGTTGCGTCTATTTCGCAAGATTGTATGCGATTTAGGGGTGGGAGCAAAAACCAATTTGGGCTATGGATATTTTGACTCAGAGTATGGAGTTAAACAGATGATGGAAAATATCAAGCTTATTAAAGAAAACAAAGAAAACATGTTATTGGCTAACAAATCAGAGTTGGAGAGAAGGTTATATTTTCTTGGGCAAAAACCGTGGTCTTCAGAGTTAGAACAAGATCTAACCGCTTTGTGTCAAGAATTGGAGGCTATGGAACTGCATGACCGGCAATCAACCGCAATATTTTTAAAGGAAACTTGGATAAAAAATGATAAATGGCATGGAAAGCAATCGCAGAAACAGAGTAAAAAGATCGTGAAAGTAAAACAAATTTTGAGTGAAGCTTAAGGCCATAGCATAGACTCAGACAAATAATGAAGAATCTAATTAATCAACACAAAGGAGGTGAGACCATGATTGAAGCTTTACGTGACATAGGGGAATACAGTTTCCAACAGAAGGGGATAAACGCCACTGATAATCTGGTTGAGATGTTATTAGATGAAGTTAATAAAGGGGGAAATTATGCCAAGGCCTATGCAATCAACTTTGAGGTGACCGAAGCTGGGGTGTGTTATAAAGATGTAAGCATAGAGGACTGGGATAAGAACAAAACTTTACAGTATCTGTACCGTGAAAAGGCGCCGCAGGGTGCCCATTATATGCCCACTGCCAGAATTGCGGGGAGCAAGGAAGAAGATGTCAGAAAGGCTTTTGAAAACCGGATTGAGAAGTGGTTTGATCGTTTTAAGAAGGAGCATTCGGAGTGGTTAAAAAGGAGTGCCTTCCTGGCCAGTTTGTATGCAGCTTTTATTAAGGACCAGAAAAGGATAGAAAACGACCTGGTTGGATTAAGGATGCAATATGAAGACGGAGGCTTTATAACCCTGATTTTCTACCAGGATGGACAAAAAAAGTATTTGGGCGATATGGAGGACTTAATATCATATTTGCTGGAATCCAGCCAGGAAAAATATGATGAAATATCCAATGACGGAACCTGTTGCCTGTGCAACAAAAAATCCAAGGTTTTTGGCAATGCTTCCCCGATTACTTTTTATTCCCTGGACAAGCCCGGTTACATTGCCGGAGGCATGAAGAAGGAACAGGGCTATAAGAATTTCCCTCTCTGTTTTGAATGCCTGCTGCAGCTAAATGAAGGGGCGGCCTATATGCAGCAACTATTGGAATTCAGATTTGCCGGCCTTAGGTACTACCTGATTCCCGAGACCGTTTACAAAAATACGGATGTGCTGGATAACATCATGACCATCTATCACAGTTTTCGGCAGGAAACTGAAGGAAAAGTAACTTTGTCCCAAGGGGAGAGATTAGTGACCGAGGAAGATGACATACTTGGCTTGCTTAAAGACACAGGAGATACTGTTTCATTGAAATTTTTATTCTTCCAGGAGCAGAGCAGCAAATTCATTATCTTGCTTTTAATGGAAGACATCCTTCCATCCCGCCTTCAGACTATATTTACCGCGAAACAGAGGGCGGAAGCTCATTTTATTTTTAAAGACCATAAATTCAGCGCCAAATTGATCCAAGATATTATCTTCCATTATGGAATTTTGCGCCGGCTGTTTCCTACGGTTAAGGGATTTTTGGAAATAGTGAACAAAACCTTTAAAGACGAGAGAATTGATAAACAGTATATTCTGGAATTAATCATGGAAAGACTGAGAGGAATTTTTAATGAAAGCCGTTATATGAAGATCGACGTGCTGCAGGCTTTCATATGCCTATTGTTTTTAAAGGAGCTGGGAGTATTGAAAGAGATCGGAGGTGACATGGGTTTTATGAATAAGGAAAATGAAGTGGTGGCGGCGGCAGAGAATTTAGATTTCCGGGTTAAAAGCTTTTTTGCGGAATTCAGTTCGACCATCGATAGTGACGCCAAAAAGGCAGTGTTCTTGACGGGAGTGCTGGCCCAGCATCTGCTGACAATACAAAACACAGATAGAGGGGCAACCCCTTTTAGAAACCAGTTAAAGGGCTTGAAAATGAAAGAAGCGGATATACGGGCACTATTGCCCAAGATTCAGCAAAAATTGGAAGAATATAAAAAGAACTACTATATCCAACTGGAAAAAGTTACGAGCATGTACTATATGAATGCCGGTAATAATTGGGGAATGTCGCTTGATGAGCTGAATTTCTATTTTGTTTTGGGTATGAATCTTAGTGATGCCAAGAATCAAGCCGGTATACCTTATTTCAAAGTCAAGAAGGAGGATGAAGACGATGAATAGATCGGAACTGCTGTTCTTATATGATATTACCGATGCCAATCCTAATGGCGACCCCATGGATGAGAATAAGCCGCGCCTGGACGAGGAGACCGGAATCAATCTGGTGACTGATGTGCGCCTCAAAAGAACGATTCGCGACTATTTGCATGAAAACAAAGGTTACGAAATATTTGTCCGGGAAATCCGGGACGAAAAAGACAACCTGCAGGACGCCAAATTGCGGGCTGAGGATTTTTTGTATGATGAGCCGGGTAATAAACTTAACAAAGAGAAAATGACAGTTGCCGAAATGAAAACCATCATAAGTAAAAATGTGTTAAATGAATGCATTGATGTCAGACTTTTCGGAGCTACTATTCCCATTGAAAAGAAAAAGGGGGAAGCCGGCAGCCTTACCTATACCGGCCCGGCGCAGTTTAAGATGGGGCGTTCCATGCACGCTGTCAATATGATGCATATAAAGGGCACCGGCGCCTTTGCTTCCGGTAAAGAAAAAAGCCAGGCAACCTTCCGGGAAGAATATTTCCTTTCCTATTCCCTCATAAACTTCTATGGCATTATCAATGAAAATGCGGCTGTTCATACCGATTTGCGGGAGGAGGACGTGGATCTGCTGCTGGAGGCCATGTGGAAAGGGACCAAGAGCCTCATTTCCCGCTCGAAAGCCGGTCAGATACCCAGGGTGCTGTTTCGGGTGGCCTATAAAGAGAAAGACTATCATATAGGTGAGTTGGACAAGTATATTGCCTTGAAAAAACATGACGATTCGGTCAGAGACGAAGAACTGCGGGACATCAGCCAAGTTCAAATCGACGTTACCGCCTTGCTGGCCAAATTATCGGCCCACCGGGACAAGATTGATAAAGTGGAATATGCCCTGGATTCACGGGTAACCCTGGTAAATAAAGGCAGCGCCTATAATCCTGCCGAAGCAGCGGAGGGAGTCCAATTTATAGCTTTGCCTTTTAACAGCTAGATGAGGAAGTGATTGAGGTGAAGGTTATTGTATTCGATATATGGGGCGATTACGGGCATTTTAAGAAATTTCACACGACCGCGTCGCCGCTGACTTTCTCTTTTCCTCCGCCGACGGCGGTGATTGGCATCGTAGCGGCCATACTGGGCATAGACAAGGAAAGCTATTGGCAAAGTTTCTCGGCTGACAATACCAGGGTAGCCGTAAGAATTATCAATCCGGTCAAAAAAATCAGAACCGGCATTAATGTCATTGAAACCAAAAGCGCGGGACCGATGTTTAATCGCATAAAACAGCGCAGCCAGATCAAATACGAGTATTTGAAAGATGCGCGTTTCAGAATATTTTTCAGCCATGATGATATGAAGCTTATGCAGCAATTAGAGGAAATGCTGGCGGCCCATAAAACAATCTATACCTTATGCTTGGGAACTGCGCAAATGCTGGCAGGGTTTGCCTATGTCGGCCTGTATGAAGCCCAGGAATTGCCCGGGGAATATAACAGCGTCCATTCGGTTATTCCTCTGGACGCAAACATGCAAACGGACAGCCAAGTAATCAGATTGGAAGCAAACCGGCAGTATACGAAGGAAGTCGTATCTACAAGAATGAAAGATAATCGGGAAGTGTTAGACTATAAACCGGTGCTCTTTGATCTGAATGCCATGAGCATAACCAGTAAAGTGGCCGGGATCGTAAAGGTGGGGGATGAGAATGTCGTATTCATGTGACAAGCTCTTTTCCCATCCTGAAAAATTATTGGCTGATCATTTGCGCAATGTAGGCCAAACTGCTAAAAATTGGATAAGCAGTCTCAAGCTCAATTTTATTGTTAACAGGGTCATTCTGGCAGACATTGCTTGCATTATCGGACTTGCCCATGATCTGGGCAAGTCCACCCAGTCCTTTCAAGTCTATCTGCAGCTGGACGACCCGGAAGAAAAACTGAAGATGAAAAACCATCCCGAAACCAGGCACAGCCCTATGGGAGCTTTTTGCGGCTACTATTTGGTGCGGGAATATTTGAAAGTGCAATATGGAGAAGGCCAGTATGCAGATTATCTGCCTATAGCCGCGCTTTTGGCGATACAGCGCCATCATGGGGATTTGAACTCCCCGGGTGAAGAGACGGCTAAGTGTAAAACCGGTATTATCACCGGGTATATAAATGATACTGACGCGGGATTATTTGATGAGTTGTTGGCAAATATTTTAACCCTGGTACCATGCCTGCAACATTGTAATTACAACTGGTTTGAAGAGAGAATAGACGATTATGACAAGGATATGCAATCTGTCCGCCAATTAGCCCGGAAATTGGGCAAGGAACGGAAACTGGACTATTATTTCATTAATGCTTTGTTCTACTCGTTGCTGGTGGACGCTGATAAAAGCGATGCCGCTGGGCTTAATCAAGAGTATGCCGGCAATCGCATACCGGGCAGCTTGGTGGATGATTACCGGCGTATGATGGGATATGAGCAGGCGGATAACCCAATGAACGTACTCAGAAATGAAATTTACCAAGATGCGGTCAGAGTGGAGACTGTCCTGGAGAAAGACCAGCATATACTATCGATTAATGTTCCCACCGGGACGGGAAAAACCTTGAACGCCCTGTCGGTGGCGGTGAAGCTGAGGGAGTTGCTGTACTCCCGGGATAATATTAGCCGATCCATAGTATATGCTCTCCCTTTTACCAGCATAATTGATCAGAATTATCATGTTTTTAACCAGGTATTTACTGAAGTGACCGGTTCAGAGCCGGGCAATAACGTTCTGCTGAAGCATCATTATCTGGCGGACGGGTTTTATAAGGTGCAGGAAAATGAGGATGAGCATTTGGAGTACTCGCCGCTGGAAGCCCGATTCATTATCGAAGGATGGAATTCGTCAATTATCGTTACCACCTTTGTGCAATTGTTTCATAGTTTGATTACCAACCGCAATGCCGCTTCCAGAAAATTGCACAGAATTGCCAATGCGATCGTCATCCTGGATGAAGTGCAGGCCGTTCCGCACCGGTACTGGCAGCTGCTGCGGCAAATATGCAATTATATGGCACGCAATATGGATACATATTTTGTACTGGTTACCGCTACCCTGCCGTTGATATTTCCGGAAGACGAAATACATGAATTGGTGCCGAACAAAGAGCATTATTACTGCGCCTTGAACCGCATCAAGCTGGAGCCGCATATTGAAACGATCATTGATCTCAGCGATTTCCAGGAGAGTGTTATACAAGAAGCTTTAACTCACGCAGAAAAAGATATCTTGGTGGTAATGAACACGATTAAATCAGCGCAGCTAATGTATAAAGCACTTATTGAGGCCCTGGACGCCGATAAAAATGAATTTTTTTATTTATCGTCCCATGTGGTCCCGATCGAAAGAAAAAATAGAATCGATCATATCAAGCAAAAGCGAGAAAAACGCAAAATAGTAGTCAGTACGCAATTGATAGAGGCCGGGGTGGACATTGACCTGGATATTGTGTTCAGAGACATGGGACCGCTTGATTCAGTAAATCAAGTAGCTGGCAGGTGCAACCGCAACCAGCTAAAAGGCCAGGGAGTGGTGAAGCTTTATTATATAAAGCGTGGGCAAAAGCCGGATTCATCGTACATATACGACAGCACATTGTTGAATGCAACTCAAAAGACTATAAATGCATGTTCCGTCCAGGGTTCTATCCAGGAAAAAGATTTTTACGATATGAGCAGCGGCTACTATAAGCTGTTGAATCAGGGCATTCTTTCTGATGCCGAATCGCAAAACGTTTTAGAGGCGGTATATTCGTTAAATTACAACAAGATCAGGGAATTTAAGCTTATTGACGAGAATTATGAGAAGGCGGATATTTTTGTCGAGATTGACGCCACCGCCCGCGAGATTTGGAATCGATTTTTGAATCTAAGTAAAATTGAAGATAAATGGCAGCGCAAAGAGGAATTCTATCGTTTCAAAAACATATTTCAGCAGTACATTATTTCAGTGCAGAATAATGCGAAATGGCTCTATCCGTTTGCCTCCGATATGGTGGGGGGAGTATTCCATATAAGTCTGGATATAGCAGATGTTTATTATAAAAAAGACGGGCATGGCGCGACCGGCTTAGTTACGTACGGTGACGCGCATGCAATCTGGTAGCTTCATAAAATGCTTAGAGAGGTAACCCCATGGAAAACGCCGCTTTACGGTACTAATTGAGAGGGAGGAAGAAGGTCTTTATGTGGCCAGTGTTCCCGCTTTGCTCGGATGTTACACCTAGGCCCGGGATCCGGACGAATTGGATGAGCGGGTACGAGGGGCCATCATATCTGGAGTCCAATCAGCCGGAAAATGAATATAAGACTAGCTTTGTCAGTATTCGCGAGGTTGAGATTACGATATAAATTGTTTTTATAGGCTTGGATTTTATGATCACGGAGGATAAGATTTTGGATTTTCAGGTTACTGGTACTTTGGTCTGGTACTATTACATATGCAAGCGTGAAGTATGGCTAATGTCTCATCAATTATTTCCCGATGAGGACAATGAAAATATCCTTATCGGCAGAATAATTGGCGAGAATAGCTACCCCCGCGACAAAAAGGAGATTGATCTGGGTAATGCCAAGATAGACCTTATAAAAACTGAGAATGGCGATTTGGTAATAGGGGAAGTGAAGAAATCCTCACGATTTATTGACAGTGCTAGCAGGCAGCTTTTATTTTATCTGTTGCAGTTAAAGGACATTGGCATCAACGCGAGGGGGGAACTGCTAATACCGGAAGAGAAAAAGAAAATCGAAGTGCTTTTGGATGAAATAGCCGAAGCTGAAATAAGAACGGCGATTAATAATATAGAAAATATTGTAAGCAAGGATTTGGCTCCGGAACCAGTCAAGAACAAATACTGTAAAAACTGCGCCTACAGCGAGTTTTGCTGGGCTTAACGAAGGTGGAATAGCATGAAAAAGACGATATACGTGTTCAATGACGGCGAATTCAAACGCAAGGACAATACTCTGTATTTTGAAAGCGAAGAAGGCAAAAAATATTTGCCGGTGGAAGATGTCAAGGAAATAATCGTATTCGGAGAAGTCACGCTTAACAAACGGTTTCTGGAATTTATGACCCAAAAAGAAATCATCCTGCACTTTTTAAATAATTTTGGGTACTATGTGGGTTCCTATTATCCGCGTGAGCATCTGAACTCAGGCTATATGATCTTAAAACAGGCCGAGCACTATATGGATGAAAGCAAACGTTTACAGCTGGCGCAGCTGTTTGTTGCCGGAGCTGCCGCCAATATCACAAATGTATTGCGATACTATATTAATCGTGGTAAAGAGCTGGAAGTTGAATTACAGCAAATCGAGTCATTAACTAAAAAAATTGAGATATGCCAAACTGTAGATGAGCTAATGGCTATCGAGGGTAATATCAGAGAGGCCTACTATGCTGCTTTTAATACTATTATTGATAAGTCTGATTTTACCTTTAGAGGGCGTAACCGGCGGCCTCCGCAGGACAGAATTAATGCCCTTATCAGTTTTGGCAATACTCTGGCCTATACAGCTGTATTAAGCGAGGTATATAAAACCCATCTTGATCCTCGGATAGGCTATTTGCATACTACTAATTTTCGGCGTTTTACTCTTAATCTTGATATTTCGGAAATATTTAAACCGATTCTGGTGGACAGACTCATATTTTCTTTATTGGGCCGCAATATGCTAAAAAGCACCCACTTTGAAAATAAGGCTAATGGAATTTTACTGAACGACAAGGGGAGAAAGGTGTTTGTTGAAGAATGGGAAAATAGGTTGAGGACTACTATCAAGCACCGTGAACTGGGCCGAGAGGTATCTTATCGCAGGTTGATGCGAATGGAATTATATAAATTGGAAAAGCATTTGATGGCAGAAAAGGATTTTGAACCGTTTGTTTCACGCTGGTAGGAGGAATTGCTTTGTTTGTAATATTAGTGTACGATGTTGCCCAGAAGAGGGTAGGCAAGGTGTTGAAAACTTCCCGGAAATATTTATACTGGGTGCAAAACTCGGTTCTGGAAGGGGAAATAAACGAGAGTAGTTTTAAAAAATTGAAGTTGGAATTAAAAAATATTATTGATGAAGATTATGATTCAATCATGTTTTATACATTTAGAACCACAAAATACTCAGAACGAGAGATTATTGGGGTTAAGAAGGGGGGAGAAGACAACTTCCTATAGACAGTCTATTATTGTCGTCGATCGGGAATGCCGTTTAAAACATGGGGCGGCGACGACAAAAACAAAATGGGTTGTTTAGGGACTATGAAAATATTTAAACGATTGGCTCCTGGATAGCTGTTCAAATTGAAAAATAAGCTATCCTTTTAATATTGGGTTTAGGACGGGTTTTTAGCTTACCTTTGAGGAATTGAAACAATAATGGCAAACCAGTAAGCAAAGAACATCTCGCTGTTTTTAGCTTACCTTTGAGGAATTGAAACTTCAGAATCCCTCAGTCCCTCGGCAGATCATCATAGCGTTTTTAGCTTACCTTTGAGGAATTGAAACTCCAATTCACCAGGTGGATACCATGGGGATACTGGTTTTTAGCTTACCTTTGAGGAATTGAAACTTGACCCTATATATAAAGTCATTACCGGCGATGAGAGTTTTTAGCTTACCTTTGAGGAATTGAAACCGTCGTGAACCCAGGAACAACGGTTCAAGTGGTTTGCCGTTTTTAGCTTACCTTTGAGGAATTGAAACTTTTGCATATGCGATACATGTATTTGCTCCCCCAAGTTTTTAGCTTACCTTTGAGGAATTGAAACCTGTTCGGCTTCCGCCTGCTGGTGCAGTTTGTTCTGCGTTTTTAGCTTACCTTTGAGGAATTGAAACACCGCCATGTGGTCTGACACCGAAAACTCTAAGCCGGTTTTTAGCTTACCTTTGAGGAATTGAAACTTGAATATGACAGCGAGGGGCGCGACCGAAGCACCCGGTTTTTAGCTTACCTTTGAGGAATTGAAACAATTTTATAGTTGACCGCCTCCGCAGAGGTAGTTCCTGTTTTTAGCTTACCTTTGAGGAATTGAAACCCCAAAGGCTCACAGAGAACCGGGGGCAAAGGTTCACGTTTTTAGCTTACCTTTGAGGAATTGAAACAGGGACAGTTCACCTACGAAGAATTAAACCAAAACGGTTTTTAGCTTACCTTTGAGGAATTGAAACCCGAGTGCTTTTTAATGGGTCCGTCCTCTTCCTGGGTTTTTAGCTTACCTTTGAGGAATTGAAACTGGATATCTAAATCCCTATTTGTCAGAACGTCAGCAGTTTTTAGCTTACCTTTGAGGAATTGAAACTCCTGTCACCAGGCGAAAATACTCTGGCGGTGACGCCGTTTTTAGCTTACCTTTGAGGAATTGAAACTATTGTGATTCATTATGTCGGTGCTACGGGCTCTGCGTTTTTAGCTTACCTTTGAGGAATTGAAACCACTGTCCGGCCTCCAGTGCCTCCAGTAAGGTATCAGTTTTTAGCTTACCTTTGAGGAATTGAAACTTTTCAAAACAGCGGCGTACATAAGCAACAACTAAGTTTTTAGCTTACCTTTGAGGAATTGAAACTAATTATCGTAGGAATGCGGTATTGCAGGGGTTTTTGTTTTTAGCTTACCTTTGAGGAATTGAAACAGCCATACCCAGGCAATCATGCTCTTGGCTCTTCCGGTTTTTAGCTTACCTTTGAGGAATTGAAACACCATTTGTAATACTTGTCATAGTTTAATTACAAATGTTTTTAGCTTACCTTTGAGGAATTGAAACAGAATATAATTTGGACAAGAGTAGATGATACTATCGTTTTTAGCTTACCTTTGAGGAATTGAAACCAAAATCTATAGTGATAGGGGGACTAGAACCGTTTCGTTTTTAGCTTACCTTTGAGGAATTGAAACTTCAATCAGAGTAGTAGGTTCGGCTGTATTAATCAGTTTTTAGCTTACCTTTGAGGAATTGAAACGACAAAGCGGCCACCAAGGCTTTGCAAGCGAGAAGAGTTTTTAGCTTACCTTTGAGGAATTGAAACCACCTTAACAGACAAACAAGCAGCAGATTTATTATGTTTTTAGCTTACCTTTGAGGAATTGAAACGAGATAACCAAAACCGGATACAGCCTTGACCCAATGTTTTTAGCTTACCTTTGAGGAATTGAAACTCGGACGTGTTGGGTCCGCCTCGGGAAAGCGGATAGTTTTTAGCTTACCTTTGAGGAATTGAAACTAGTATGCCAGAATCTCCTTCCGGGGGCAACCAAAGTTTTTAGCTTACCTTTGAGGAATTGAAACACATTAAGCCGGAGGAAAAGGAATGGATCGACAATGTTTTTAGCTTACCTTTGAGGAATTGAAACACAGCAATTCCTAATTGCTTTGAACCCAAATAATCGTTTTTAGCTTACCTTTGAGGAATTGAAACTTAATTCGGTTTACCCCTCTGGTATTCCTGCTGTTGTTTTTAGCTTACCTTTGAGGAATTGAAACCCCATCAATAATTATGCCCGGAGCGGCATGGGCCGGGGTTTTTAGCTTACCTTTGAGGAATTGAAACTCATTAGACGACTCAATAATATCTATCAACGTATCAGTTTTTAGCTTACCTTTGAGGAATTGAAACTACTCATCTGAACTCAGTTGTCCCGCATTGAGGCGCGTTTTTAGCTTACCTTTGAGGAATTGAAACACTGATTCAGGAGTTCTTTTTCCCGCCGCTATACTTGTTTTTAGCTTACCTTTGAGGAATTGAAACTATGATCCTGTGTACATTCTCATCCCTCCTAAAAACGTTTTTAGCTTACCTTTGAGGAATTGAAACACCATCTCTATGTTTTCGGCGAGAAGGCACAAAAGGGTTTTTAGCTTACCTTTGAGGAATTGAAACTGGCAATCTCATCCAGCGCATACTGCAGTTTTTCTGTTTTTAGCTTACCTTTGAGGAATTGAAACAAATATACCCTTGCGGTGATTATCGAAAAGACGATGTGTTTTTAGCTTACCTTTGAGGAATTGAAACAATCTGGGGGATTAGGTCATTCACCTTTTACCTCCCTGTTTTTAGCTTACCTTTGAGGAATTGAAACTGGGCACTGGTTGGCCTAGGCTATGCTACGTTGTTTGTTTTTAGCTTACCTTTGAGGAATTGAAACAAAACCGCCTCCAGCGAAGCGGTCTGCGTGCTGCCCGTTTTTAGCTTACCTTTGAGGAATTGAAACGTGGGAAGGGAGATAAAGGTGACAAAGGCGATCCTGGGGTTTTTAGCTTACCTTTGAGGAATTGAAACAGAGGAGGGGAGAAGATGTTCCAACCATGCCTATAGTTTTTAGCTTACCTTTGAGGAATTGAAACAAGTTTCCGGCTCTTCCATAGTCAAGTTTTATATCTGTTTTTAGCTTACCTTTGAGGAATTGAAACCAATGTTCACAATGGCTTGCAATCGTGCGGTATTTTGTTTTTAGCTTACCTTTGAGGAATTGAAACTTAAACATCTTCTAACGGACACCAATCAGGAATACCGTTTTTAGCTTACCTTTGAGGAATTGAAACTTTAAATCACCAAAACCTCTTGTAACATTCTCAGAGTTTTTAGCTTACCTTTGAGGAATTGAAACTGTTGACATCAAATCCGTCTTTCATTAAAAGTCTAGTTTTTAGCTTACCTTTGAGGAATTGAAACAAGAAGAAATAACGGAGATTACTATGCAAGAATATAGTTTTTAGCTTACCTTTGAGGAATTGAAACTCATCATTGGCTTGCTGGAGCTTGATCCCGGGTGATAGTTTTTAGCTTACCTTTGAGGAATTGAAACTTGACTTCAACGTAACATTGAGCCAGATCTTCCAAGTTTTTAGCTTACCTTTGAGGAATTGAAACGGAGGAAGAACCCAGACCATGCCGGGTTCAGTCAGGTTTTTAGCTTACCTTTGAGGAATTGAAACATATTTGTGGATCCACCTTGGAACCTGGGCAACCTGGTTTTTAGCTTACCTTTGAGGAATTGAAACGTTACAATCCATAGGCTTTGGCTAACAATACCATGGGTTTTTAGCTTACCTTTGAGGAATTGAAACAGCGAAGACGGCAGCACCGTGAAGATCATTTACGACGTGTTTAGCTTACCTTTGAGGAATTGAAACACGAGTAACATAACTACACCCCCTCTAAGACTAAGGTTTTTAGCTTACCTTTGAGGAATTGAAACCTCTACAAATCCCATTATATAGCCATTCTTACCACTGTTTTTAGCTTACCTTTGAGGAATTGAAACAAATAAAAGGAGGAAATAAGATGACAGACCGCCAAGTGTTTTTAGCTTACCTTTGAGGAATTGAAACTAAAGCATAAAACCAAAAAACCAAATACATTTTTTGTTTTTAGCTTACCTTTGAGGAATTGAAACCTCAACCAGTGCCTGAACCAGGTCCCCCATGAGTTCGTTTTTAGCTTACCTTTGAGGAATTGAAACCAATATAATTGCCATGGGAGCTGATATCATCATATGGTTTTTAGCTTACCTTTGAGGAATTGAAACGGAAGAAGCAGGTCCGCCTGTCACAACCGGTCTGCGTTTTTAGCTTACCTTTGAGGAATTGAAACAGATTTAATTAAACCCTCTGACGAGTATCTGCAAAGTTTTTAGCTTACCTTTGAGGAATTGAAACTGGATGAACGGTATTACCGCCACTACAATATCTACGTTTTTAGCTTACCTTTGAGGAATTGAAACTTGGTTAGGCCAAATTCTCTTATATTGTTTAGTTCGAGTTTTTAGCTTACCTTTGAGGAATTGAAACAACGCTAACGGCGGAGCATATGAAATGTCGGCTAATAGTTTTTAGCTTACCTTTGAGGAATTGAAACTCATAAGGAACACGTGGATCACGAAGGAGAAGACGGGTTTTTAGCTTACCTTTGAGGAATTGAAACAAGGATGTAAATGCCACGGCTAAAAAAGCAGGTATAGTTTTTAGCTTACCTTTGAGGAATTGAAACTAACAGATCTTCCAGCCGAACATCGAAAGCAGCGGGTTTTTAGCTTACCTTTGAGGAATTGAAACGTGTATAACTTTTACTTGGGAGAAGTTAAGCTGCCGTTTTTAGCTTACCTTTGAGGAATTGAAACGGCCATACCGTAGTTGGTACCACAGGTGACATATGTTTTTAGCTTACCTTTGAGGAATTGAAACAACAGATGGTTTATTAACCAAGAGATACCCGAAGAGTTTTTAGCTTACCTTTGAGGAATTGAAACTTTAATTAACCTGGGCATTGAAAAAAGCCCATTAGGTTTTTAGCTTACCTTTGAGGAATTGAAACTCGTGTTGTAGCCGTCTATCGTGGCATCGGTTAAGGTTTTTAGCTTACCTTTGAGGAATTGAAACCTAACCATGTGTGCTTCCTGTTCTTGCCTCGCTATTGTTTTTAGCTTACCTTTGAGGAATTGAAACATACCCAACATATACATGATATAATTCCGTTCACGGTTTTTAGCTTACCCTTGAGGAATTGAAACAAACAAGTGTTCTCTCCTCGGGGACGCTGTGAAGAGTTTTTAGCTTACCTTTGAGGAATTGAAACACAGAAAGGGTTGTTGCCATTGACCCGCGCGCTGCGTTTTTAGCTTACCTTTGAGGAATTGAAACATATATAAATGAGCGAGAGTGACGGCAAGAAAAAGCGTTTTTAGCTTACCTTTGAGGAATTGAAACGATACTGCTCTAGCTTGATATTTAAGGAATCCGGGGTTTTTAGCTTACCTTTGAGGAATTGAAACATCCCATTTGGATTGATTCACCACCAGAATTTGCCCTGTTTTTAGCTTACCTTTGAGGAATTGAAACAGCCTCGCTCAACTTTTTATTAACAAACCTCAGAGCGTTTTTAGCTTACCTTTGAGGAATTGAAACTTTGGGTTTTATATGTTATTATATAGGCACAAAAGGAGTTGCCGCTTTTGGTCGGCGGTAGGTCCAAAATCTGAACTAGACCGCCTTACTCAAAAGGCGGTCGTTATTTTCTGAACATAATGCACAGAGAAGTTTTTACTCCTCCGGTTAATAAATCCATGGGGAAACAGTTTCCATGTAAAAAGCCCCGGCGTTATGCCAGGGCCCAATTCAAACTTGTTTTTAGAGTACCTTTGAAAGAAATCAAGGGCGATACCAGCTATTCCTCCCGCCTACGCGCCCGCATTTTTCTAAAACCATAACGCCCCAACAGGAATAATAAGGCTAACAACACCAGCCAGGGTAAGGCGGTAAACAGGAATACTACTGTGCCGCTGGCAAAGTTGATCAGTCCGCTGATACTGCTTATAAATCCCTGCCAGGACTTTCCCAGGGTTCCCTGGGGGGCTTGAATTGTGCCGGGCAAACCTTGAACCAGGGTTATATTGATCAGGCTGTAGGTGGTGGCGTTGGTCAGGTATTGCAGACGGCCGCTCAGAACCTCGATTTCACTGCGGGTCTTGCCCAGCTCGTTCTCGATGCTGATGATATCGGTGATGGTGGAGGTTTGGTCCATCAGGTCGAGTAGGCGTTCTTCCTTGGCCTGAAGTACTTTCAAATGGGCCTGGGAGTCGTAGTATTCTTCGGTTACATCCTCAGTGGTGATGGTTTTGTCGTTCAATTCCCCCAGAGCTGCAATGGAGGAGAGGACGGATTCCAGACCGGTCTGGGGCACTTTGACCGACAACCGGCCTGATATGGCCTGGTTATCCCGGTAGACCCGGCTGCTGACGGTATAGCCATTGTTCTCATTGACCAACGCAATAATCTTATCGACTGACGCAGAAACGTCCTGGACGCGCATATTGATATCAGCGTTTTGGATGGTTTTGCGGTCAAGACTGACAGCCTTGGCGGTATTGCCTGCCAGTTCTGACTCGGGGACGGAGGCTGAGTCGAAGGCGACCTGGTTCTGGTTGCTGCTGTGTCCCGACTCCAGGGTGGAGCTCTTAGCTCCGCAGCCGCTCAATACCAGTACCATACCGGCTAAAACCATAAGCAGCAATATTACTATGTACCGGGGTGGGGTTAATCTCGTCAGGTCTTTAGTTTTCAGCATCTCTTCACGTCTCCTTCACTGTTTGTCTTCAATAGGCAAGTCAGGCAATTCTTTACATGTGATACGTATTACCATGGCAATTCTTACAGATTTTGTTTTATGCAGGCGGTGCAGCGAAAAAGAATATCAGGCTTGTAACCTTATATGGCTATATTGTATTTGCCACTTATTTCCTCGATCTCAATGACAATTACGGTTGTGATATCTACCTTGCGGGGGTCAATAACTGAGCCGGCGTCAGGCTGGCAGTATCTGGCGGCCAGGATTTGCAGGGCCTGCAGTTTTTCGCCATATTCCTGCAGCAGGGTGGCGTGGCCGCGGGCAATAACACTGCGGTAGCGGACCCCATAATCACAGGCATGGTCGCCTGAGACCAACTGCTGTTGTTCGGCTACGGTAAAACATACCTGGGGATTGCTTTTGAGGCACTCCAGCTTCAGGCCTTTTAAACCGGTATGAAGGTAGATTTTATTGTTCTGATAGGCATAGGAAATGGGAATTACATACGGCTGGTCCTGGTCGGACAGTCCCAAAAATCCATAGTCCATCTCGTTCAATACTTTTTCCCACTCCGCTTTGGTCCGCATCCACTTCTTGGGCATGCTGATACTCCTTTATATGTCGGTCCTTTTTACTAAGATACTATAATTCATGGTTGATGACCAGCCTGGTTTGAAACTACTCCCCTCTGTCTATGTTATAATTTAGTGTAGATAGATGGGCCTGAAACTGGTGAACTTAGTTAGATGATAGGCCCCCCGGCATCCGAATGGCCATAAAGACGTTGGGAAGGCCTGAGGGAAAATGACGGGAGAAGGCGGTTTGATTTGGAGGCTGAGATATTCTATTTTTCCGGTACGGGTAATTCGCTGGTAATTGCCCGGGATATTGCCATTCGGCTCGACGCCCGGGAGATACCGATCGCTTCCCTGATAGACAAGGTAACTGTGCGTTCGGATGCGGATGTGGTCGGCATCGTATTCCCGGTTCATAATGTTGCAAACGGCGGGGTGCCTGCGATCGTGCGCCGGTTTGCGGCCGCGCTGCAGACCAGGTATGATGCCTATATCTTTGCAGTCTGCAGCTGCGGAGCAGGGTCGGGGGAGGCTTTGCCCAATATCGCGAAGATATTGCAAACGACGGGGCAGAAGCTGGCGGCTGGTTTTACGGTCAAAATGCCGTTTAATTGTCCTCCCTTTACCGATAGAGCCGCCCAGGCCCAAAGGTTCCAGGAATGGCATAAAATTTTGGAAGAGGTCTGCGCAACCGTTATGGACTACCGGGAAATTGAAATCAAAGAATTCAATGCGATTATTAAAGGAGCTGTATTGCCTTTAGGAGTATTGATGCAAAGGTCAATCCTAAAAAATTACCGCAAGCTGGCCCAGGACAACAGCCTGGATTTTGATGAGGCGGTCAGACATAGTGACCGGAGTTATGAAGTCGATGATAAATGTGACGGGTGCGGAATTTGCGCAGGTATTTGCCCGGTGGACAATATTGCAATGGCGGATGAGCGGCCGGCTTGGCGGCATCGTTGTGAATCTTGCCTGGCCTGCCTGGTATGGTGTCCGCGTACGGCTATTTCCGGGGGCATATTGAGCGGCCGGGAGGAGCGCTATCACCATCCCCGGGTTAAGCTGAAGGATATGCTGCAGCAGAAGACCAGATGAAGAATTTCCAGCGGCAGCCGGGGGAGAAATCCTATGGCTGTGATTAATTCTAACAATTATGGAAATCATAAGGTATAAGGGGCATATTTATGTGTTATGCTAAGCATATACCGTAGATTTTAGTAAAGGGGGATCATTGATTATGAAGAGTCTCTTTGACCGCATGTTTACCCTGGGTCTGGGTGCGATCACCGTTACCAAGGAAAGAGCCGAGCTGTTCTTTGATGAGATGGTGGAAAGGGGAGAAATCAGCCGTGAAGAAGCCAAACAGACCATGGATGAGGTAATGCAAAAGGGGAAGGAACAGCAAGAGGAATTCCGTAAAATGATTCGTGAAGAGATGGAAAACTGGAAGAACACGTTTGGGTTTGCCACTAAAGCCGATATTGATAAATTAAACGAGCGCATCAAGGATTTGGAGAGCAAGCTGCCTTAATTGCGTCTTTATACCGTATAAATTATGGAAAACTGCCGGGAACTCCCGGCAGTTGTTGATTCCAGAGCTTTTTTAACCGGAAGGAGCAGATGCGTTGCGCAACGGGGTGACCCACCTTGACCATATAGCCAGATACCGGGAAATAGGCAATGTTTTGATCAAGCATGGCTTCGGGTTTCTGTTTGACCATTTGAGCCTGCGCCGGATTATGGGGGATTGGAAACTGGGGGCCTGGCATGCCGAGCGGGAAAATTACGGCACTCCCCGGCGCCTGCGTTATGCCTTGGAGGAGCTGGGCCCCGCTTTCATCAAGCTGGGGCAGTTACTGAGCATTAGGCCGGATCTGCTCGATCCCGAGTATATAGCGGAGCTGGAGAAGCTGCAGAATGAGGTTCCCCCCATTGCTTTTGCGGAGGTGCTGGAGGTGTGTGCGCAAAGCGGACTTGATCCGGAATGCGACTTTCAGACTATCGACCCCGTACCCCTGGCGGCTGCCTCTATCGCCCAGGTGCACCAGGCGGTGCTGAAGAGCGGCGACAAGGTGGTAATCAAGGTACAGCGCCCCGGTATTGAGAAGATCATCGAGACGGATCTGATGATTCTGGCGGATATGGGCAGGTTGTTGGAGAAGCGCACCGCCTGGGGCAGGCTGTACAAGGTCACGGAAATTGTGGCCGAGCTGTCGGAGGCCTTGCGCCAGGAATTGAACTTTGAACAGGAGGGACGCAATGCCGATTTGTTCTACCACAACTACCGCAATGACCGCCATGTACTGATACCCCGGGTTTACTGGCAGTATTCGTCCCGCCGGGTATTGACCTTGCAGTACCTGGACGGCATCAAGATCTCGGACTTCGCCGGGTTAAAGCAGGCTAATCTGGAAACCGCCAAGATTGCTGAAAATCTTTTGGCCGCCTTGTTTACCCAGATCTACGAAGAGGGTTTTTTTCACGCTGATCCTCATCCGGGCAACATCTCCATAAGCCCCAGCGGGCAGATAATTTTTTATGATTTTGGGCAGGTCGGCATCCTGGATGAGGTGTTAAAGGAACACTGCATTGATCTTTTGCTGGGTATGATCAGGTATGATGTGGACGGAGTGACCCGGGCTCTGCTGGCGATCGGCATCAGCTCCCAGTATGTCAACCGGGAGGAACTGCGCAGGGATGTGGCCCGATTGGAACAGAAGTATTACGGCCTGCCGCTGGCCCAGATTAAACTGGGGGTGGCTATGGCGGAGCTGCTGGAGTTAAGCACCCGTTACCAGGTGCGCATACCCCCCAGCCTGTCCCTGATGGTGAAGATGCTGATGACCATCGAGAGCATCATTGCTCAACTGGACCCGCAGATCAGTATTGTGGATATCGCCGAACCTTATGGGCGGCGGGTTATGCTGAGCCGTTACGCACCTGAACATGTAGCCCGCCAACTGCAGGGGGTTGCCCTGGATTATATGCGGATCCTGAAAAATCTTCCGGTCAACCTGGAGAAGATTGTGGGTCTGGTCGGTGAAGGCGAGTTCAAGATAAAGATGGAGGATGTTAACCTGAACAAAATGACCGCCAAGTTTGACATTATGTCCAACCGGCTTTCCCTGGCCATTATCGTAGCCAGTATAATTATTGGAACCGCTCTGATCGCGGAGACGATGCACAGCAGCATACTGACCCGCGTACCGGTGGTGGAACTGGGGTTTGTAATCGCGATGGTTTTAGGGTTGTTTTTGGCTTATTCTATATTAAGAAGCGGCAAATTCTGAGCTAAAGGTATAAATAACCGCCTTTCCCAATATAGATGAATAAATGATTGGGAGGGGGGTAATTATGGACAGGATCAAGTATATTCGAGGTGTAGGGCGGGCCTTGATTATGATTATGATATCGGTTATGGTCTGGCCGGCAGCAGTATTTGCCGACGAAAAAAAGCCAATCGAGCATGTGTTTTTAATCAGTGTGGGGGGGCTCAACCAGGAGGGATATTCGGGCAATCCTCTGCCCAACCTGAGGTATTTGTCCATGGAAGGGGCCTACTTTGAAAGGTCCCTGGCGGTCCGTTCCGACACTATGGAAGCAGCTGAAGCCACTCTCCTGACCGGGGCCCGGGCCCAGGAACACAAGCACCTGACCGTGAATGACAGTGTGGAAGTTGAATCAATTTTGGATGTTCTGAAAAAGAACGGACGTTCCTTGCTGGTTGTAGACGGTTCGGGCGGCAAACTCAACTCGTTTGCCTATGGGGATAAGGAATACCGCAAGCTTGAGGCCAAAGCTTCCAGCGATCAGGTTTTTGAGGAAGCCTATAAAAGCTTCAGCCAAAACCAACCGTTTTTCTCCTACATTTATTCCGACGACTGCATTGATGCGCTGCTGCGCCTGGACCAGGATGAGTATTACAAGGTCGTTCGCAGGTTTGACGAAGAGCTGGGGATATTTGTCAGCCGCTTGAAGGACAGCGGGGTGTTTGCCAATTCTTTAATAATAGTTACCTCAGCTCGCAGCACTTCCCCCAGCAATACCGTTCCTTTGATCGTGGCCGGCCCGGGCTGCAAGGCCAACGTGGTTATAAGCGGGGGAATGGTGATTGATGTGGCTTCGACCATCTGCAAGCTGGTGGCGCTTGATCCTCCGGCAGCTTCGCGGGGAATTCCGCTCTACAGCGCTTTTGCAGTTACGGAAGAGGATAAAACGGACTTCTACACCGACTGGATCAAGGATATGCAAAAGGATCGCCAGGCTAACTGGAGTATGAACTATAACATGGAGGATGAATTGAACCGCACCATTCGCCAGATGAATTCCATCAAGGAAGAAAAGCAGAGTGTTTTTGATTTCGCCGGCGAAAGGGAACAGCTGCTGATGGGGTTGAAAAATAAGATGACGGTGGAGCGCATGGTATGGATTGGAGTGGTATTGGTTTTACTGGGCGGTTATTTGGGGGAATATCTTTTCTTGAAAAGGAAGTTTTTGCTGTTCAAATAATAGGCTTGACGGAATATACTTATAGTGTTAATATAACCGGAAATGTAATATGCTAAAGTTATGATCAGGATAGTAGTTGTTGAGCTGTTGGGCAGAGAGCCGGGATTGCTGAGAACCGGTAACAGTTCAGGAATGAATGCCACCTGGGAATGCTGGTTCTAAAGTCGGGACAGATCGGCTGCCTGACCCAAGCCAGCCGGCCGCCGCCGTTATCGGATCGAGCTGGACCAAATGGTCAAATAGGGTGGTACCGCGGGAATTGAACTCTCGTCCCTTTAGGGGATGAGGGTTTTTTTGCATCTTGCCCTTATTATTACAGGATTGGAGGCACAGGCTGAATGGACTTGAAGCGCAGGATTTTAGAACTGATCGAGCACGATGCCCGGTTAAGCGCCAAGACTCTGGCAACCATGCTGGATGAAGACGAGAATAAGATTCAGGAATTAATCAAACAGATGGAAAAGGATAAGACCATTCTGGGTTACGGAACGGTCATCAACTGGGAGAACGTCGGCTGTGACGGTATTACCGCCATGATCGACGTTAAAGTGACTCCCCAGCGGGAGGTGGGGTTTAATGCCATCGCCGAACGGATCTACCGTTTCCCCGAGGTCAGGAATGTTTATCTGATGAGTGGAACCTATGATTTGTCGGTGGTGGTTGAAGGTACCACCATGAAAGACGTGGCCCGGTTTGTTTCGCATAAGCTGTCGACCCTGGAGCATGTTCAGAGCACGGTAACTCATTTTGTGCTCAAACGCTATAAACAGGATCATTTTATTTTTGCGGATAATCACGAAGATAAAAGGCTGGTGGTCAGTCCGTGAGCGGAATGCAATCCTATATTTCCAAAACCGTAAAATCAATACCTCCTTCCGGGATCAGAAAGTTTTTCGACCTGGTGTCCCAGTCGGAGGAGGTTATATCCCTGGGGGTAGGGGAGCCTGATTTTGTAACCCCGTGGCATATTCGGGAAGCCTGCCTTTATTCCCTGGAAAAGGGCTATACCATGTATACCTCCAATGCCGGCTTGCCGGAATTGCGGGAGGAAATCGCCCTCTACGAAAAACGCAAGATTGGGGTTAATTATGAACCGGGTACCGATATTCTCGTAACCGTAGGGGTAAGTGAGGCCATCGATATAGCTCTGCGGGCCTTGATGGAACCGGGCGACGAAGTATTGATCCCGGAGCCCTGTTTTGTCTCTTACGCGCCGGGAACGGAGCTGGCCTACGGCAAAGCGGTGCCGCTGGAAACCTTTGATGAGGATCAGTACCGCCTGAGGCCTGACGTTCTGGCGGCTACAATTACCCCGCGCAGCAAAGTCCTTATCCTGGCTTATCCCAACAATCCCACCGGGGGGATCATGCGGCAGGAGGATCTGGAAGCCCTGGTAGACATAATCATCAAGCATGACCTGATTGTCATCAGTGATGAAATCTATTCCGAGCTTACTTATGAGGGCAGGCATGTCTCCATTGCCTCCCTGCCGGGTATGAAAGACCGTACCCTGGTAATGGACGGCTTTTCCAAGGCCTTCGCCATGACCGGCTGGAGAATCGGCTATGCCTGCGGCCACCCCGATATTATCGGGGCAATGAACAAAATACACCAGTACACCATCATGTGTGCTCCCATCATGGCGCAAAAAGCGGCTATCGAGGCTTTGCGGCACGGTGAGGACCAGATGCGCAAGATGGTGGAGGATTACAACTACCGGCGCAAGCTGATTGTAAGCAATCTCCGCCAAATCGGCATGGAATGCTTTGAACCCCTGGGTGCTTTCTACTGCTTCCCTTCGGTCCGGAATACCGGCCTGAGCAGCGAGGAATTCTGTGAGAAACTCCTGTTTGAGGAACAGGTGGCGGTGGTTCCCGGCAATGCCTTTGGCAGCAGCGGCGAAGGGTTTATCCGGTGCTGTTATGCCGCCAGTGTAAATAACATAGAAGCCGCCATTGAGCGGATGGGACACCTGCTTGATCGACAAAAAAACCGATAATAGGAACGTCTTTGCTATTTATCCCTGCAACTATCGAATATACCGGGAATTATACGATATTTAACTAGAGGAAATCGCGATATACAGGGAGAAACCTCCTTATTATAAGATGATAGTAAGGGGGTTTTGCTGTGTACGGGGAGATCGAAAAATGTGATATTGAGCTGCTTAATGCCTTCAGTAATCTAAGCGGCGCAGCTCAGAGGGATTTTCGGGACTACATGCGTTATCTGCTGACCAAACAATACAAGCGCGAGTTGATGGCGGCCATTTTTGGCAATGGGCTCTTGCACAGCCTGATTCAAAGCCTGCTGCATATAACCGAACGGGAGGAATTTCAGATCACCCTGATCGAAAACCGGATGAAGCAGATCAGCGAACTTTACTTTGGAATTTTTGAAAAGATACATTGCAAATATATGGCGTTGGTGGATGGACTGGACAGCTGTGAACTGGTCAAAGATTTTGGCCGCGGCAGCATTGACAACATAAATCGGGCGTGTATGAGCGGAAATCGCATGCTTATTCGCATGGAAGTCAACGAGTTTTACGAGGGCTATTATAAATTTGCACGCAAAAAGGAGGCCAGGAATATCGTCGCCGTCTAGAATATGCTGTATAATAGTAGCAACGTTTTTTAATATTGGAGGCTGCTTAAATGAAAATACAGTTCTTAGGTGCCGCGAAAACCGTCACCGGGTCTTTTTATGTGGTGGACACGGATAAGGTACGGTTCGCGGTTGACTGCGGTCTTTTTCAAGGCAGCAAGCAGCTGCGTGAAAAAAACTACGGCGATTTTCCGGTTGATCCGCACTCAATCGAATTTCTTATCCTTACCCACGCTCACATCGACCATTCAGGTTTGACTCCCAAATTATGCAAAATGGGATTTACCGGGCCCATATATTGCAGCCCTTCCACGGGCGAACTGTGTGAGGTAATGCTGCCGGATGCCGGGCATATCCAGGAATCAGAAGTTGAAATGAAGAACCGCAAGCTGAGCCGGGCGGGCAAAAAGCTGCTGGATCCGATTTATACCGCGGAAGATGCGGTTAAATGCCTGGAACAGATCCGCACCCTTAAATACGATGAAGTGGTTAAACTGGCTGCCGGGGTGGAAATCAGGCTAAGGGATGCCGGGCATATATTAGGTTCATGCATCCTGGAAATATGGATTGAGGAAAATGGAGAGAAACAAAAGATCGTGTTCAGCGGCGATCTGGGGCAGGGCAATCAGCCCATTATAAAAGACCCCACGGTTATTGAGAGCGCAGATTATCTGCTGCTGGAATCGACCTACGGGGATCGCTATCATAAAGGCGTAAACAACCGGGCGGAACAACTCAAAAAGGTTATCGATGACACCATGAAGCGGGGCGGCAATCTGGTAATACCGTCGTTCGCGGTGGAGAGAACTCAGGACCTGCTCTATGATCTGAGCAGCCTGTATGTGCAGGGCCAATTGGATCCAGGCATTGATGTGTACATAGACAGCCCCTTGGCCATTGCCGCCACCGAGATATTTCAGCGGAGCATGGAGGATTATGACCAGGAAACCATCCAAATGATAAACAGCGGGCATCACCCCTTAAAACTGCCGAATCTCAAGTTTTCCCGGACGCGGGAAGAATCAGCCGAACTCAATAACATCAAAACCAATACCATCATCATATCGGCCAGCGGCATGTGTGACGCGGGCCGGATCAAATATCATCTCAAATACAACCTGTGGCGTCCGGAATGCACGATTCTGTTTGTGGGTTACCAGGCCATCGGGACTCTGGGGCGCAGAATCATGGACGGAGAAAAGCTGGTGACCATCCATGGCGACCAATTGGTGGTTAAGGCCGACATCCAGAACATAGAAGCCTATTCCGCCCATGCCGACCAGATCGGGCTGATAACCTGGCTGAGGAATTTCAAACAGAAGCCCAAGACGGTCTTCCTGGTGCATGGAGAGGAAAAGGTGCAGCCGGTTCTGGCCGATCTGATTCATAAAGAATTTAATCTGCAGGTGGTTATTCCCAACTGGCTGGATGAAATCGAGCTGAAGCCGGCCGGTGTGACCGAGGCTGAACAAATCGCTCAACCTTTGCCCGATTACCGGACTGAAGCCATGAACAAGGCTTTGATTGCAGAAAGCCTGTATCTGAAACTGAGGACCAGACTGAATACCATGTTCCAGGAGAAATACGACAAAGCTCAATATGATGAGTTGATTGAGGCCTTAAAGCAATTGGAGGGCAATTTCTAAAAGCCAGATTAATAAATTGAAGCAAAGGTGTCAGAAAACGCTTATTCTGACACCTTCTTTATTAGGCTGAAACTGAAAAAGTTGTCCACTGCTTATCCACTCTCCGTTTGTGGATAACCGGGTAATATAGGGGTTTCTGCTATTATTTTTTCTGTTTTCGGCGGGGAACTTTAGTTCTAATAGAAGCAATGCTTGAAATATTGGCAAAGTAATCCAGTCAAGTTGTTTGCTGAACGGCTAAGACACTTGAACTACGTTTTTTAATTTATTTATCGCTATTTTTAGTAATATCTCACGTTTAGACAATTGTTTGTCGTACGTTTATAGTGCTATAATTTTGAGACTTTAGTATAGGAGTTGGTAAATTAATGCAGCATCGGATTACATCACTGGAAATTTTTCGCTGGGGTTATGCTCATTTACCAGGTGCAATGTTTTTCTATGCTGATGAATTAAATTTGGACCTTGAAGATATAGGAATACTGGCGGCAATCTTCAATGCGTTTGAAAATTCCAAACCCATTCATCAACTGGGAGTAAGCACGGGGCAAATCCTGCATAGCTGCACAACCTTGACCTCACAAAAACTGTCCCGCAAACTGCTTAAACTGGCTCAATCTGAAATTATTGAGCTGGTTGAAGGCAAAACCAAGGCCTTCACCGAAAAGATCGTGAGCCTCGATCCGTTAATGTTTAAGCTGGAAAAGCTGGTCCGCAGGGACCACCCTGAAATCCTGCCTGCCCTGCCTGCGGCTGTCGACAACACCGGCAAGTATGATAAATTGCTGGAAGAGTACCAAGCCCGGATAGAGGAATTAGAGCAAAAGCTGGGGGCCGAAAAACCGAAAAAGACGCAGGCCTATCTAGCTCCGGCCGACCTCAATTACAAACGGGTGGCCGACTTTATCGCCAAGAAAACCGGCAATCTGCTCAGTGTCAAGATGGAAAATGAACTGAGCAAGTGGCTGGGTGAGTTCGGGTTCACTCCGGAATTTCTGCTGTGCATGCTGGAACTGGCCTTTGAACGCAAGCTTACCAATCCCCGCGATATCACCAAGATCGCACGGGATCTGAAGACTTATTCGATTAATAACCTGGACGGCCTGGAAGTATACTTCAAAAACTATGTTGATCAGGATAAGAACGCGGCCCGGAGCCAATTTGATCCCGATGCCGTTGAATTCGGCAATTTTACCGGACTGGACATGAGCGCTGAAGCTCGCCGCAAGGTATACCATAAATGGCGTTATGACTGGGGCTTTTCCCATCAGATGATTATGAAAGCCGGGGAACTGATGTGCCAGCGCACTAAAAACGGGGGAATGGAGTATATCGACAGCATCCTCAACAATTGGATGACCAAAGAAATACGTTCCCTGAGCGATGTGGAAAAAGAGGTGGCCGCCTTCAAGAACCGAGCCAAATCCAGTAAGGCCATAACCCCGGTATTGAAAAACAGCAGCGGCAAATCGAATCCGGAATATGAATTTTATGTTCCGCCGGAGGTATTGGCAGACCTTAAAAAGGAAGGTATAACAAGGTAATCCAAGATTGTGTTAAAATAATGCCAGGAGCAAATCCTGTTGACAATCTCAATGCCAGGAGCAAATCCTGGCATTAATATTAGGGGAGAGCAAGAACGTGCTGGACGAGACGAAATTACAACCACACCTGATTGACCTGGAAAGCGAGAGAAGAGTTCTGTCTTCCATGCTGCATTCGGAGGAGGCCTGTATAGAAGCCTGCAACTCGCTGACCACAGATGATTTCTATTCGCCCCAGCATGCGACGGTTTTCGAGCTTACCTGCAGCCTGTATGAGCGCGAGATAAGGCCGACTTATGTAGAGCTGATCAAGGAAGCCCATAACCTGGGGATCCTTACCAGTACCCGGGATATTGAAGACCTGCAGTACATCGCGGAGCATTATATATATGACGGGAATATTAAATATTGGCTGCAGAGGGTACGGGACCGCAGCCGCCTGCGCAAATTTGAAAGCTTCTTAAGAAGAAACTATCAGATTATAGACGAAGAAAGCGACCAGGAGGTTGAACAGATCCTGATGTCGGCCGAGGAGGAATTAACCAATCTTACCGCTCTGGAAATAGACGACCATGTTGACTACCCCGAGGACCTGGCCAAGATGGGCTACGAAGAGGTGGAACGCCGGTTTTTGCGGTACAAGGAAATCAAAGAACGGCATCACGGGGTCATTCCCCTGGACGGGCTGCCCACCGGTTTCTATAATCTTAACAAGGTCACGCTGGGGTACAAGCCCGGGGATTTAATTATTCTGGGGGCTCAGACCGGGCATGGTAAAACCTCTTTTGCCCTGCATACCGCCAACGCGGTTGCCATCAAATCCAAGCACAATGTGCTCTATCTCAATACCGAGATGAGCCGGCAGCAGATCGCGCTTCGTTTTGGCAGCATCCTTTCCGGGATAGAACATGAAAGGGTGCGCAGCGGGGAAATCAATGAGACTGAATTGTCCCAGATATTGAAGGGCTATTCGGAGCTGGGAGAAAGCGGCTTTTATTCTTATCCCTGCCCCAACCTGACTCCGGAAAAAACTATTTCCATTGCCCGCAAATTCCGGGCGCAAAAACAAATTGATATGATGATAATCGACTATGTCGGACGCATGGATAAACAGGACCCCAAGCTGCAGGAATGGCAGGTGCTGGAACAGATCGTCAAGACCCAAAAGATGCTGGCCCAGAATCTCCAGATCGTGGTGATGTGCCTGGTGCAGCTTAATCCCGACGGGACCCTGCAGGGGGCCAAGCGCATGAAGAACGAATGCGACCTGATGCTGAAACTCAGCCCTATTTCCAAAGAGGAACAGGAAGAAAGCGAGGAATTGAAGAAGTTTGATATAATGCCGAACTATGCCATCTTTGTGGACAAGAACCGCGACGGTCAGAGCGGCATTCGCATCCCCATCTTTTTCGACCTGCAGCGCCAAACCATGAAAGACGTAAAAAGGGTGTCGATTTAATGGACACATCGGACCATAACCCCAAAAAATTATATGATGACGTAGCCAGTTCAATCGTCAATCTGCATTTGCAGCAGGGGAAACTAAGCCGGGATGAAATGTATTGCCTCTTGTCAATTCTGGATTTGACGGTAATGAAGAAGAATGATTACGGCTTGATCGAGCTGCTTAAGGTATGGAAATCCAGCGTTGTCGACCCTGAACTGAATGACATCATCAAAGCCACCCTTTTAAGCATTGACTTTAACAATTCCAAATCTATCCAAAGAAATATTGAGACGATTAGCGAGCTGTTACGGTATAATAAAAACTTAAGGGAAAGTTGATACCGGGCCTGTCGCACAGCGGTATAGGCGATAAACTCGAACAGGAGTATCTATTTATGACCGATTTTGTAAAAGATAAAGCCAGACCGGAAATATTTACGCTGAAGCCCTATGTTCCGGGCAAGCCCATTGATGAAGTCAAGCGGGAGCTGGGGCTTAAAGATGTTGTCAAGATGGCTTCCAATGAAAATCCTCTGGGCTCATCCCCCCAAGCGATAGCAGCGGTGCGGAAAAGTCTGGAGCTGATGTACCTTTACCCCGACTCCCACTGCTATGAACTTAAACAACGGCTGGCGGAGATCACCGGGGTGAATGAAAACAGCATTCTGATCGGCAATGGCTCCGATGAAGTATTGATGCTGCTGGCAACGGCTTTTATCAACCGGGGCGATCAGATCATATTGGCCCAGCCCACTTTCGCCGAATATGAATTTACCGCCAAGATCATGGGCGGAGAGTGCATTGAGGTGCCCCTGGTCGAATTTACCCACGACCTGGAGGGAGCCCTGGCGGCTATAACCGACAAAACCAAAATGGTGATTATTTGCAATCCCAACAACCCCACCGGCACGATTGTGGGCGCTGCTGCAATAGCGCGCTTTATGGAAAGGGTGCCGGAGGATGTGCTGGTAGTCTTTGATGAAGCCTACAGCGAGTATGCGGAAAGCCCCGATTTTGTCAGCGGCTTGCAGTATGTAAGAGCCGGCCGGAATGCCATAGTTTTACACACCTTCTCCAAGATTTACGGACTGGCTGCTTTACGGGTGGGCTATGCCTTGACCTTACCGGAAATTGCCCAGGCCCTGGAAATGATCATGGAGCCGTTTAACGTCAACCTGCTGGGGCAAATAGGCGCCCGGGCCGCCCTGGACGACCTCGAGCATGTGGAGCGCAGCCGGGCGGTGAATTCGGCTGGCAAAAAATATCTCTATGGTGAATTGGAAAATATGGGCCTTTTTTATGTTCCCACCGAGGCCAACTTTATTTTCCTGGACACCGGCAGGAACAGCCGGGAGGTTTTCCAGGCCATGCTGCGCCTGGGGGTAATTATTCGCACCGGTGACAACTTCGGACATCCGACCTTTATCAGGGTTACCGTAGGCAAACCCGCGGAAAATGAGCGCTTTATAGCCTCATTGCGACAAGTCCTGGCCATTTAGGGGTGGCTATGGATACAGTGAAAATACACTATCAGGATAAAGCGGCACGGGGTCTATTGCTCCATGCTCTTTGTGCCTTATTGGCTGAAATTGAAACTGAACCGATCTTTGTATGCATTGGTTCGGACCGGCATATTTTGGATTGTTTCGGACCTCTGACCGGAACCATGCTGCAGGCCAATGCGCCTGATTTGCGTGTGTTCGGAACCCTGGACCAACCGCTCCATGCGCAGAACCTCCTGCAGGGAATCAAAGAGGCCCGGCAGCAGAATTTCGGACGCCCGATGATCGCCATTGACGCATCGGTAGGAGACGAGCAAGAGATTGGGTTAATCCAGCTACGGCAGGGCGGCCTGGTCCCCGGCAAGGCTTTCGCCAAAAATCTGCCCACCGTCGGTCAGTTTTCCCTGACCGGGGTGGTGGATGTCAGAGCAAGTCATTGGGGATCCCGTAAAAATAAAAATCAGGGACTGGCTTTGGTTTATCGTATGGCCCAGCTGGTGAGTCAGTCTATCGGCGATTGGTATCGCTCTAAACATTGATGTAGGAATGGAGGATTTGGATGAAAAAACTCATGATAGGCAATGCAGCTATTGCCCGGGGCGCATATGAAGCGGGGGCCACCGTGGCAACCGCTTACCCGGGTACACCCAGCACGGAAATAGTAAGCAGTATGGCTGAATATCCGGATGTTTATGCGGAATGGGCCCCCAACGAGAAGGTGGCTCTGGAAGTGGGGGCGGGGGCGTCCATCGCCGGGGCCCGTACGCTGGTAGCGATGAAACATGTTGGAGTCAACGTGGCGGCCGATCCGCTCTATTCTTTTTCCTATATGGGGGTAAACGGGGGATTGGTGATTGTATCGGCGGATGACCCCGGCCTGCACTCATCCCAAAATGAACAGGACAACCGCGGATATGGGCGCTTTGCTAAAATACCGGTGATTGAGCCTTCTGACAGCCAGGAAGCGCTTGATTTTACTAAACTGGCCTTTACTGTCAGCGAACAGTTTGACACCATGGTAATGCTCCGTATTACCATGCGGCTGGCTCATTCCCAAACTATGGTGGAAACAGGGGAGAAGCAGGACGTACCCTTAAAACCTTATAAGAAAGACGCGGCTAAATATGTCATGCTGCCAGGTTTTGCCAAGATGCGCCATGTGGAAGTGGAAAAAAGCCTGCGACAGTTGGAAGAGTATGCGGAAACTACCCCGCTGAACCGAATTGAGCTTAATGATACCTCCCTGGGGATAATAACCAGCGGGGTTCCTTATCAATATGTAAAAGAGGCCTTCCCCCAAGCATCGGTATTGAAATTGGGCCTGGTTAATCCGCTGCCCCGGGAACTGATCAAATCTTTTGCCGCCAAGGTGGACAAACTGGTGGTAGTTGAAGAACTGGAGCCAGTCATCGAAGAACAGGTGAAATCATGGGGGATAGAGGTGAGCGGCAAGGAACAGTTAACCTTGCTGGGTGAATACAGCGCCGAGTATCTCAAGCAGCAGCTGGCCGGGGCGGCCGCGCCGGAAAGTTTCGATCTGGAAAAGGAAATCCCGCCCCGTCCGCCGCTGCTGTGTGCCGGATGCCCGCACCGCGGGGTATTCCATGTGCTGCGTAAAATGCGCCTGGTAGTGGCGGGGGACATTGGCTGCTATACTCTGGGCGCTATCAGTCCGCTGGAAGCTATGGATACCTGTATCTGTATGGGGGCCAGCATAGGTACGGCCATGGGAATGGAAAAAGCCCGCGGCCCTGAATTCGCGGCCAAAACCGTGGCGGTAATCGGGGACTCCACCTTTGTTCATTCCGGCATAACCGGGTTGATCGATATCGTATATAACGGCGGGACTTCCACGGTTATGATCCTGGACAATGACACCACGGCTATGACCGGTCATCAGGATCATCCCGCTACCGGGTTGACGATTAGAAAGACTCCGGCCGCCAAACTCGATATCGAAGGATTGGTAAGGGCGATCGGGATTAAACACGTACGGGTGGTTGATCCCTTGCGCATTGACCAATTGGAATCCGCCTTAAAAGAAGAACTGGGACGGCGGGAGCCTTCCGTAATTATTTGCAAGCGTTCCTGTGCCCTGCTGCCCGGGGGGCCTAAAAAGGATCACAAATTAGCGGTTGATCCCGAGTTATGTACAGGATGCAAGCTGTGCATACGGTTGGGTTGCACCGGAGTAACATTCGTCGACGAGGATAAAAAAGCGCTGATGAATGATGGGTGTGCGGCCTGCGGTTTATGCGAGCAGGTATGCAAGTTTGATGCGATCAAGCAAGTGGAGGTGTAGGCTGATGCAGGACAAAATTACGAATGTTTTAATAGTTGGAGTTGGCGGTCAGGGTACCTTGCTTACCAGTCGCATCATTGCCCAGGTGGCAGTGCAAATGGGATATGACGTAAAAGTATCGGAAATTCACGGCATGGCTCAGCGGGGCGGAAGTGTAGTCTCCCAGGTCCGGTACGGAAGCAAAGTTTTCTCTCCGATTGTTACCAAAGGTGACGCCGATATCATTTTAGCTTTTGAAAAAATCGAGGCGGCCCGCTGGCTGGACTATTTAAAACCGGACGGCATGGTAATCATAAACAACGAACGTGTCAATCCGCTGCCGGTTATGAGCGGCAAAGCCAAATACCCGGATGATATCCATAAAAAAGTGGCGGATGTGATAAAGCAAACCGTAGTGGCCGATGCCACCGATATCGCAGTGAAGTGCGGCAACATCAAGGCTGCCAATGTAGTGCTGGTAGGCATGTTAAGCCAGGCCATAGGGTTGCCGGCGGAAGAAGTAGAAAAAGCCATCCGGGACATTGTTCCCGCCAAGGCTCTGGATGTAAATCTGGCGGCATTTCGTGAAGGCTGCCAGTTGATGGACCGGATGAGCTAAAGTTGTAGTACGGGGCAAAGATAACCATATAAGCGAAGCCGCAAAACTATTGGGCCTGAGCAGTTATACTCTATACAGAAAAATTAAGGCATACGCTGCTTTGAAGAATCCGGTTGAAACATTTGTTAATTTCTTAAAAGAAAGGCTTATTTGTATACCGCGCTGCACCATAGCTATTGTTGATAATAAAGCATCAAAACCGCAGTAAGGAATTAATATTTTAGCATTCACGGTCATGGTCGGTGGGTTGGACAAGGTTGTCAAGGGAGAAAAGTACGGTTCTCTCGGGCAACCTTTTTATTTGGTTGAAATTATCCGGAGAACCTTTGCCTGACCTTGCCCCATTCTCTCCAAAGTTCCACATCATCTGGATATTGGAATTACAACATCTTGACAATACCTGAATTTTAATCTTATAATATCTTACTAATAAAATAGGAATAATAATATTATTTTAGCAAGGAAGAATGATTATGAGTGAAAGAAGATATGGTAATGAATATGGTTTTTTAACCCGGGCGGTACATGCAGGAAATGACATTGACCGGGATACCGGGGCAATTAGACGCCCACTTACAATGGCAAACAGCTATGAATTGCCTTATGATCCTACCGATATAAACTGGAGTAGTGCGGGAAAAGCGCTGTATACCCGTAATGGAGGGGCCAACCAGCAATATTTGCAGGAAAAACTCTGCAGCCTGGAGGGAGGGGCGGATTGTGTAGTGCTCGCCTCTGGGGTCGCGGCCTTATCCGGAATATTTTTCGCTTTTTTAAAGAGCGGTGATCACGTTGTTTTTTCCAATGTAACCTATATTGCGGTTTATCGTTTGCTTAATGAATTATTGCCGGGCAAATATGGTATTGAGACAACTATTGCCGATACTTCGGATTTAGAGGCAGTAAAAGCTGCGATCAGGCCTAATACCAAACTGATTCATATTGAAACTCCGGCCAACCCAACCCTTAAAGTCAGTGATATCGAAGAAATCGCCCAAATAGCCCATAGCGCCGGGGCATTATTATCGGTTGACAATACTTTTGCCTCGCCTTACAATCAGCGGCCGCTTGAATTTGGAGCTGATTTTTGTGTTGAAAGTTTAACCAAATATATTAACGGGCATGGGGATGCTATGGGAGGTGCGGTCATTGGAGCCAAGCAGCATATTGATCGCATAAGGGCCGAAGCGATGGTCAATAATGGGGGTGTAATCAGTCCGTTTAATGCCTGGATGATTATGCGGGGGGCGGTGACCCTTCCTCTGCGCATGCAGCAGCACAATGACAGCGCCCTTAAAGTAGCGCAGTTTTTAGAAAGTCTTGAGGTCGTTCGTTTTGTTTCCTATCCCGGCCTGGAAAGCCACCCGGGCCATGCGACCGCCCGCAAGCAGATGAAAAACGGATATTCGGGAATAATGGCTTTTGGGTTTAAGGCAGATCATGATACCCATAACCGTTTTGTCAGCCATCTGAAAGTCATAACCTCCGCTGTATCATTGGGACACGATGAAAGCCTGATCGTATTTTTGGGGGAGGATGACGAGCGCCAGTATCTATATCCGGAGGAGTTTCATGGAGGCTTTTTCCGTTTCAGCGTCGGTATTGAAGACACTGAAGACATCATTCAAGATATCCGCCAGGCACTTGCGCAAATCGGATTATGGAGCTGAACTATAGTTTATATACTCAACTGCTTGCGTGACAAGGGAGTTATTCCCTTATCACGGTTTATCAGTACCGGTATTCCGCAATATAGGGAAGATTCCGGAAATGCTGGCGGTAATCCAGACCATAACCAACCACAAACATATCAGGCATGGTGAAACATTTATAATCGATCTGGATGGGCAGCAGCCGCTCGGCCGGGTTGTCCAGCAGGGTGCATATCTTAAGGCTGGCGGGATGGGATGTTTCCAAACGCTGGCAGATGTACCCCAGGGTAAATCCGGTACCGATAATATCCTCCACCAGCAGCACCTGCTTTCCGTCTATATCAACATCAAGGTCCTTGTTGAATTTGATGGCGGTTTTGCCGGATTCATCATGGGTTACCCCGATGGACAGAAAATCTACGATCATGGGCATGGTCAAACGGCGGGTCAGGTCGGCTACAAAATAAAAGGAGCCTTTGAGGATGCAGATGACGACCAGTTCTTGCCCGGTGTAGTCCCGGTTGATCGTAGCCGCAATTTCCGCTATCCGTTGCTGGATTTGCTCCTCCGTATAAATAATTTTGCCAAGACCGGGTGTATTCATTATCCGTCCGATTCCTCCTCCAATCCAAATCTTCTGGCCAAATTATGAAAATCATGTTTAAAAACGATACTGATATTGGTGCCGGGGTAAAGCTTTTTAAGCAGTTCCACTTTTTTCTTTTTCTCCGCCACATATTTCTGGTTCATGGTAGTAAGCTCGATATAGGTATTAAAACGGGGCAGATAGAAGTCCGGTGCAAAAGCCATGGCGATATTGCCCTCGGCATCCCATTTTATGGGGAAGGTGCGGGGCTCATACTCCCACTCGATATTGTGCATATCCAGGATTTTGGCGAACTCCTCCTCGGAGGGATGCTTGAAAACCACCGTCTGGTCTTGGGGGGGCAAAGGCGCATCTGCCGACAATGCCGCGACTTTTTTGTTCTGCATCAAATAACTCAGCAGGGAGGCGGCTTCCTCTATGCTTAAAAAGTCGGTATTTAAAATAAGATGGTACAGCGCAGGATCAGACCAGTCTTTATTATATATCGTAGAAATGAACCGGCGGTGTTTGCGATCGGTGAGGTCCAGGAATCTGGCGGCGTCTTTGGCGCTGAGGCTGTACTTCTGCATAATGCGCCGAGTGCGAACCTCCACCGAGGCCATGATTTTTACATGCAGGGCGGACGGATGGCGGGCAAATATAACCTGCCCCCCCAACCCCAATATGATTGCGGGTTTTTCGGCAATATAGCTTCTCAGTTTATTTTCCAGATGCTCGGCAAAGCTTATTCCCGACTGCGACTGGGACAGGAAAAACCCGGGGCTTTCCGAGAGCATATGCAGTTCATGCCCGGTTGCTATTTCCGGAAACCATTGGCTCATTACCAGGTCTCGGGTTATAACCGGCAGATCAAGTTTGCCCGCCAGCAGATCAACTATTTCTTTGCCGTAGCTTCCAGTCTGTCGGGAAACCGTCATGAATAACAAAATGGTCACCCCTTGTGCGAGTTCAGGTGCGGACTATTTCAGTTTATACATAATTGATTCTACTGCAAAAAGCCTCGTTCTCATATTCGTAGAGGAGACTTGAGCAACGGAGACTAAAGTCTCCTCTATGCCATAAACACATAAATATACTTTTTGCAGCGGAATCATAATTATATTGGATAATTTGCACCAATATTACTGGAGGTTGCCGGGAATCTTCCCAAAAGCATAAATAGGTATTTACAACCAAACCCAATATATTGTAACATGAACAAGGATCAATGGCTAATGTTCCCAATAAATTATGATTCCATCCGCTAGAGCATTTCATTGGTTTCATAAAGTCAGTAAAATTCCAAAACTCACGAAATATTTTGCAACCATAATAAATAATTAGTGAGCGGCAGATAAACTCGCCGCAGAGGGCGGTAGAGGCCTACAAGCGCCTATATGGCGGTATTTGGCTTTGACAGTTTTAAAAATCTCATGTAAGATTAAAGCAAGCTCCAAGGAATTCCTAAGACGGAAGACCTACAGAGCCGGAAGACAGAAACGGAACAACTTAACGGATCGGAAATACCGGTGAAGGCATTTACTATATCCCAAGGAAATCAGTGAAAAGAGTGTATAACAATTTTATAATGCGGAAGTTGGAATCTAAGGAGTCTGAAAAGGCAGGCAGAGGAAAACGGAAGTAAAGTAAAGCTGATATAGACTAAGAGTAAATGAAGACCAAAAGATGAAGGTATGATGAGAAGTTAGGGATGGGAAACGAAGTGGAAGGCAATGATAGGTAAGAAGTTGATAAAGGTTCGTTGGAGCTTTAGTTTAGCCCAGAATGGAACGTCCCCCTGAGCCAGGAGTAAAACAGGGGGGCGTTCTCTGTTTTCTGATTAACCTGGTGAGTGTAAGTTTAAAAGTACGAAAGAATTTTAAGCTTAACTGTGTCGGGATTCCGCCGATAATATATAAAAAGCAGGACTGACTGTGATGATGCGGATGAGATATACGGTAAGCAGTCATATTGTCCTGGGAACCGCCCAAAAAAATGAGCCTGAAGGCCAATCTGTTCCGAGGGAGGAAAACGATGCAACCGTCCACACTGTTAATTGCCTCACTCGGGGCAATTTTCATACTGCTGGCCACATATATGTATATTTTTATGTTTGAGCGCAAGCATTTTCTGATTCTGTGGTTTATTGGCTGGGCTGTTATTGCCTTCAACTATGGCTTGGATGCTTTTTTCCCAGATGTGCTGAGGCAAAACCGCTTAATTTTTTTATTGAGTCTGGGTTCGTATTTCTATGCGAATCTCCTTATTTCCTGCGGCATTTTCAGCTTCTTGAGAATAAAGGCGGATAAGCTGCTGCTTTTAAGCGCAGCTCTAATTTGGTTAACCGGTTTTGTCTTCTTCTCCTTGCAGTGGCCGGATATTATGATGATAAATTATACGAATGCGGCGGTTTTTCTGCTGATGTTCTGGGTTGGTACAGCGATGGTAAAAGCGGGCAAAAGACATGGAAAATTCGCCGTTTTCCTGGGAGCGCTCAATATCGTATGGGTGTGCAACACCATACTCTTCTCTTATATCCTGAAGCTTGATCAACTGGCCCCGTATGTGGTTTCGCATATTATTCTGCTTATGAACGCCATCGGACTGGTTCATTTATTTTTCAGGGAACAAAAGGGTGCGATCGAGTGTGGGCTCGCCCATATCACTTATCTATCGGATCACGACGAACTGACTGGGCTTTATAATAAAACTTATTTTGACAGAAAAATACAAGAGCTTAATCAAAACCGGGATTGCCTGCCCATCTCCGTTCTGGTCGGTGATATGAACGGACTTAAATTTGTCAACGATGTTTTTGGGCATCAGGAGGGCGATAACTGGATAAAAAGAATGGCCTTCATAATGCAGAGAACTTGTCGGCCAAATGATATTATCGCGCGGTGGGGCGGAGATGAATTTGCCGCAATTCTTCCGTGTACGGACAGGCAGGAAGCGGCTGCGGTTGCCGCAAGCATCAAAGCGGCCTGTGAGCACGATCAGAAATCGGATATTAGCTTCAGCATATCGCTGGGTTGGGCGACGAAAACTGATAAGGAGACAGGTTTGTCCGAGGTTTTAAGGGAGTCTGAAACCATAATGTATGAAACCAAGCTGGTTGAAGGCAAGAAGGCCAGGTCGGCTATAGCCGAAGCCATTGAAACTCGCTTATATCAAAAGGGGCATGAAACCAAGGAGCATCTGGCCAGGCTGCAGAATCTCGCGGTTGAATTTGCCCGGACTCTCAATCTCTCGGCGGAAAACCTGGCCGACCTTTTGATAGCGGCAAAACTTCATGACGTAGGTAAAATCGGTATTGCCGAGGAGGTTGTCCTGAAGGAGTCCCGTTTGGATGAGTCGGAATGGACGATGTTGAAAAAGCACGTTGAGATAGGCTACCGTATCGTACATGCCTTGGACGGCCTTGCCCACCTGGCCGATATTATTCTATACCACCACGAATGGTGGAACGGACAGGGTTATCCCCAGGGGCTGAAAGGAGAAGAAATTCCGCTAATGTCGCGTATCATATCCATATTACATGCCTTCGACGCCATGACCCATCGCCAGATGGGCCAGCCCGCCATGACGACAGCGGCGGCGCTGAATGAACTCCGTTTAAAGGCGGGGACCCAGTTCGATCCTGACTTGATTCCGCTTTTTATCGAGATGGCCCAAACCTGGCCGGAACCGAAACTGATGAAGCAAGCCTGATCATAACCCGCTTGCGCAATTGCGCATTTTCTTTTGGATTTTCGCGTATATGACGGATAATGTATTATAATAATGGCATTGCAGCAAAACATTTGGCCCGTAACCAATGTCGGCTGCTTCAATTTGAACTGCAAAAAATTTCTATCTCTTCCTCTCAAAATAAGAGTAGCAGTATTAATTTAAACAACTCGTTGCTGGAGGATTCAATTGAACCACCTGGATAAATTGGAAAACCAAAGTATTCATATCTTAAGAGAGGCTTACCGGCAATTTCCCAATCTCTGCATGTTGTGGTCAATTGGGAAAGACAGTACGGTTTTGCTGTGGCTGGCTCGCAGGGCCTTCTTTGGCCATGTACCCATGCCCCTGGTGCATATCGATACCCATTACAAAATCCCGGAAATGATTGCCTACCGGGATTATCTGGCCCGGCAGTGGAAGCTGGATATGATTTACGGAGAAAATGCAGATGCGCTGAACCGGCGCGAAACATTTCCGGATGGCCAAACCAGCCGGATTCAGTGCTGTAAAAACCTTAAGACCGAAGCCTTGAAACGTGTTTTGAGCGGCGCTTGCCCCCGCTACCGGCTTAATCATCAAACGGGGGAATACGAACCGGACCGAAGCACCGAGCCCTTTACCGGGGTGATTGTCGGGTCCGTTCCGATGAGGAAGGCAGCCGTTCGAAAGAAAGACATTTTTCCCCCCGCGATCATAATAATGACTGGGATATTGCCGATCAGCCCCCCGAATTATGGAGCCAGTTCAAAACTGAATTTGCCCCGGGAACCCATGTACGTATTCATCCGCTGCTGGATTGGACTGAGTTAGACATCTGGGAATATATTGGGCGAGAGAACATCCCGGTGGTATCCTTGTATTTCGATCAGGGCCGGGGCACCAGGTATCGTTCTTTGGGCTGTGCTCCCTGCACCAACCCGGTTGCATCCACTGCCCGGAGTGTGGCGGAGATCGTTTGGGAACTTAAGGAAGGCAAATTTGCCAATATTGCCGAGAGGTCAGGCCGGGAACAGGACCAAGAAGACGGCGGCGGACTGGAGGAGCTCAGAAGGGACGGATATATGTAAGATGGCGGCCGAACGCAACCAAAAACGTCAGGATATACGGGTGGTTATGGCAGGACATGTTGATCATGGGAAAAGTACCATCCTGGGGCGGCTGCTGGTTGATGCCGGGTCACTGCCGCAGGGTAAGCTGGAGCAGATCCGGGACCGGTGCCGACGAACGGCCCGGCCTTTTGAATATGCCTTTTTGCTGGACGCCCTGAAAGATGAGCAGGCTCAGGGAGTAACCATTGATTCAGCCCGATGTTTTTTTAAAACCCAAAACCGCGATTATATTATAATTGATGCACCGGGCCACACGGAGTTTATAAAAAATATGGTATCCGGCGCCTCCCGCGCCGAAGCGGCTTTTTTAGTCATAGATGCGGTGGAAGGAGTGCAGGCCAATTCCAAAAGACATGCCCTGTATTTGGCCTTGTTAGGGGTGGGGCAGGTATGCATTTTAATTAATAAAATGGATCTGGCAGATTACCGGGAGGATAGATTTGATGAAATTGTCAGGAGTTTTACCGAATATCTGCGTCATATCAAAGTAGATCCGGTTTTATTCATTCCGGTAAGCGGGTTTAACGGCGACAATATTGTATCCCGCTCGCTGTCAATGGACTGGTATACCGGCAAGACCGTCCTGGAGGCCCTGGAGGACTTTAAAAGTATTGAACCGCCCGTCGGCCGGCCCTTCAGGATGCCGGTGCAGGATGTATATAAATTTACCGAAGACGGGGACCAGCGCCGGATCATCGCCGGGACTGTGGAATCGGGCCGATTATGCGTCGGTGAAGAGGTAGTATTCTATCCCTCCCGGAAAAAAAGCCGGGTCAAATCGATTGAGTCATTTCCTGCAGGGGCCCAAAATCAGGTTACGGCAGGCTATGCGGCCGGGTTTACCCTGGATGACCAGATTTACCTCAAAAGAGGTGAGCTGGCGGCCAAGTCAGGGGAAAGGCCACCGGTATCCGGGAGGCGGATAAGGGTTACGCTTTTCTGGCTGGGTAAAAAGCCGGTGCAACCGGGGAATAAATATCTTTTTAAAATCGGGGCCTTCAAAACCGGCGTGCGGATTGAAAAAATTATTAATGCAGCGGATGCGGCAACTGCAGGTTTTTCCTCCCGGGATTCTATTGACCGGCATGAGATAGCCGAATGCATATTACGGCTGGATCAAGAAGCCGCGTTTGATACGGGGCATGCGTTTTTCAACACCGGCCGATTTGCGCTGGTTGATGATTATAACATCTGCGGAGGCGGAATAATCCTGGAGGTTATGCGCGTCCAGGACGGGCTGCCCCCCAACCATCTGTATGCCCCGGGGGGAAAAGTATCCTATGAGGAGCGCTGCCGCCTTTTAGGACAAAAAGGAGTAGTACTCTGGTTTACCGGGTTGTCTGGCGCCGGCAAGTCTACTATAGCCATTGAGCTGGAACGCGAACTGATTGACCGGGGCAGGCTTGCCTACCGGTTGGACGGGGATAATGTCCGTGACGGGCTGAATTCTGATCTGGGCTTTACCCTGATTGACCGGGAAGAAAACATCAGAAGAATTGCGGAAACCGCCAAACTTTTCAAAGACAGCGCCATGATTACGCTGGTGTCTTTCATTTCACCTTTGCGCAGCATGCGGGAAAGAGCCAAGGGTATTATCGGCGAGGAATCATTTGTTGAAATATATGTCCAGGCATCCGTCGCCGCCTGCATGGCCCGTGATACCAAGGGATTGTACGCTCAAGCCCGGGAAGGGAAGATTAAGAATTTTACCGGTATCTCATCCCGCTATGAAGAACCGGACTGCCCAGACCTCATCCTGGATACGGAAACATATACGGTCCGAGAGTGTGTCAGCCTGGTTCTGGATTATTTACATCTGCACCTGTAATTGAGCGAGGGGGAGTAAAGTGATGACTGAGCTTAATTTTTTCTTCATTATTATGATAGGTTTTTTGGCCCAGATGATTGACGGTGCGTTGGGTATGGCCTATGGGGTAAGCTCCACCACCTTTCTGACCAGTGCGGGGGTTCCCGCCAAGATCGCCAGTGCCAGCGTACATACGGCTGAAGTCTTTACGACCCTATGCTCAGGTTTTTCCCATTGGAAAATGAAAAACGTGGATTGGTCTGTTTTCAAACGCTTGGTTTTCCCGGGAGTTATAGGGGGGGCGGCGGGGGCCTATGTGCTCGTAAAATTCCCCGGTGATCTGATCGAGCCCTTGGTCAGCGTATACCTGCTGGTGATGGGCCTCATAGTTTTGGCCCGAGGCATACACGGCGCCGCCCAAAAAATGATAAAGGGCAATAAGTTGATTCCGGTCGGGTTGATTGGCGGCTTTTTTGATGCCGTAGGAGGGGGAGGTTGGGGCCCCATAGTTACCTCGACCATGGTGGCGGCCGGGCATCCTCCCCGATACACCATAGGGTCGGTCAATACCGCCGAGTTTTTTGTAACCATAGTCCAGACCCTGACTTTCACCCTATTTCTGGGTATCGGTCAATACTGGCAGTATATTGCCGGCCTGGCTATAGGCGGAGTACTGGCGGCACCGCTGGCAGCCTATGTCTGCGCCAGGGTATCGGACCAAAAAATGCTGATATTGGTCGGCATTTTGATTATTGCCCTTAATGTACGCAGTATTCTGTTAATCTTCAGTTAATAACTGGTAAATTTTAGCGTAATTGTTTCATATTGTTGCGTTTACTGATATGCTGGAAGCAGAAATAAAAAAACTGCTCTTTTGGCGGGAGATGCTTTAAATTGAATAGAGTGGATGCTATCTATGTATTCTTAATTATTTCTACCCTGGTCATATTGTTTTTTGGAAATTTAATATTAAAAAATAGCAGGAAAAAGCAGATCCATTACGCTGTCTTGGGGATAGCGGTTAGTTTGTTTATATGGAATATTTCGGTCTTGTTATATCTTACATTTGCAGGTACTCCTTGGTTTTCCATTCTTTATGAACGGCTTTACTTTATCGGTATCATTTTTGTATCCCTGGCAACCTTGTTTACCGGTTTGATATTCGCTCAAACGCAAATAGAGTTTTCCTGGAAGCATGGGTTGCTGTTTATTGTTCCCGTCATTTCGATCGTGATGCTTTTTACCAATCCGTATCATCATTTGTTTTATACGACCTTCAGTCTGATACCTTCCAGGCAGGTTTTCGGAATATACTTTACTGTACACACCATCTATTCCTATCTCTGCATTGGGACCGGTTTAGCTTATCTGGGCATTTTCTCCATAAAAAACTACGGATTTTTTTCCAGACAGTCACTGCTGATATTTTTTGGCATCTTGATTTCATTGATAGTTGATTCGTTCAGCACGTTCAGAATATTTGACTGGTCGGCGGCAATAGAAAATATTGCCGTTGCCGTTACTGCCATTTGCTTTATATTGGCAATGGTAAAATTTGATTTTCTCAATGTTATTCCCATTGCGTTGCAAACGGTGGTCAATTTGATCTCCGACAGCTATGTTGTTATCAATGAGGATTTTCAAATCATTGAGTATAATCAGGCCTTTGTGGATCATTTTGCCGGTGTAAACCGGAAAGACTCCATTGTTGAATTAATCAGGAAAGCTCATGTCAATTTTGATGACCAGACATTCGTAAGCCATATCCTAGAGGCCGTCAATGAACGAAAAAAAGTGAGCTTTGAGATGCAGAGATTCGCTGGTGAAGCCAAAACCTATTACATAACAGAAATCACCCCTATCTTCATAAAGGATAATCATATAGGAACCATCCTTCTGATCAAAGATATCACGGAACATAAAAACGATCTGGAGCAAGTGACGCTGCTGAACGAGAGGCTGCAGAATCTGGCCACCAAAGACTGGCTGACCCATGCCTATAACCGGTATTTCTTTGATGAAAGATTACAACAGGAAATAGATCGCGTAAACAAACTGCAAATTTACAGGCAAGACGACTACAAAAGAGTGAATGATTTCGGGCTGATTATGTTTGACATCGATTATTTTAAGATATACAACGATAATAACGGGCATCCCGCCGGAGATGAACTGCTGCGAACCATTGTTGTCATTGTGAAAGAGAAGTTATATAAAACGGATATATTGTGCAGGTATGGCGGGGAGGAATTCGCAGTTATCTGCTGCCAGACTCCGGCGGCAGGAATTAAAGTCGTTGCCGAAAAAATAAGAAAAACCGTGGATATTTACGAATTTAGGTTTCAGGACCAGCAGCCCAACGGTAATCTGACCATCAGCATCGGAGCCACCCATTGTTCCACCGCCAATATGAAAAAAGATGATTTGATAAAAAAGGCGGACAGGAATTTATACTTAGCGAAAAACAGCGGCAAGAACAGGGTTATCTTTAATTAAGAATATTCCTGAATATCCGGATCGCCGTTATAAGGCGCTGGAATCGATAAATAATAGTTTCAGCGGGCCCTTACCCGAAAGGGTGAAGGGGATTTGAGTCACTATGAATATAGACGCTGCCTTAAAAGTCCTTTCTCTTTTCCTTTTATTCTAAGGCCAAACCTCTCCCAGTATACACTTCTTGGCCCTCTTTTTTGGTCATCTATTTTGAACGGTTCAGTCTGTTCTATGTCCATTTGTTATTATCCCAATTTTCTTCATAAGCCAGAATCAAAAATATTATTCTTTATTATTATTTTAACAAACAAAATAGATGCCAGGTAATATCTAAAACTGATATTAGAGCAAGCCATAGTAAAAGGCGGGTTAATCTCGCAATTTTATAATGGTAAAATATGTGTGTTAAAAATGAGACTAATCTGTCGCTATTATTAAACAAATCGACAAGAGAATCAGGCAAACAATGCGAAGAATCCCTATAGAATATGTTGGCATAAAAATTGCTTGATTACTTACCAGTAAGACAAATTTTTTTTAGATCAGAATTTGAGGAGGAGAGAACAATGGCTTATGTAATCAGTGACGAATGTATTGCGTGTGGCTTATGTGCTGAGGGGTGTCCGGTTGGGGCAATAAGCGAGAAAGAAGAACAATATGTAATCGATCCTAAGTTATGTACTGATTGTGGAACTTGTGCTGAAAATTGCCCGGTTGATGCTCCGAGTCTAGTTGAATAGGAATCAATAGGACGAATATATTGCGTAAGGACCTCAATGAATCCCGAGAGATTTTTCTCAGTATTGAAATTAAACATCTGTACCGTAAAAGAGATACGTATGCGGGTAATTTATGAGTTAGAGCAGGGAATATAGTTGGTGCTATTGTGCCAACTACCAGTGTTAAATCGGTATAAATGATAGCCTTGTGATAACAAAGGGAGGTGCATTGAATCTAATAAATAAAATGGTTTTCTTTGGTTAGCAGGTGTAGTTGATATGGTTACAAATGGAGCCCAAGTTACCCATAGATTTTTAGTAGTCACATGATGGACTAGTTTAGAGAATTTGAACGACTAAGAAAATCAATGATTAGGTTCAAAGATTGTGCTAATTTTTATTAAGGAAGTGATGAGATGTTCCTGATTTTAAATACAATGGTATGGGCACCGAATATAAAGCAGATTACGATAAGTGCTCCTGATATAGCCAGAAAGGCTCAACCCGGACAGTTTGTTATGTTGCGCGTTAATGATAATGGTGAGAGAATACCGCTTAGTATTGTAGACACTGATCAAAATGTAGGAACCATTACGCTAGTTTTTAAGGAATCCGGAAAATCAACCATAGAACTGGGCAGTTTGGAACAAGGTGATAACGTTCTGGATTTAGCTGGACCCTTGGGGAGAGCATCTGAAATCACCAAACTAGGAAAAGTAATTTGTGTCGGTGAAGGAGTAGAAGTTGCTTCAATATATCCGATAGCCAGAGCATTAAAAGAGAGCGGGAATGAAGTAGTTTCGATTATCAGCGCAGACACAAAACAAAATTTAATTCTTAGCCAGGAAATGAAGGAAATTAGCGATGAAATCTTTATTGCTACAGAGGACGGATCCGAAGGACAAAAAGGACGTAGCAGTGATTTACTTAAACAACTTCTTGAAAAAGACACCGATATTGATTTGGTTATGGCTATTGGTTCCTTTGCTATGATGAAAGACGTATCTGAAATTACACGGCCTTATAAAATACCCACCAGGGTAAGCTTGCATACGATCATGGTTGATGGTATCGGTATGTGTGGATCATGCAGAGTTTCGGTTGACAACATAATTAAGTTTGCCTGCGTTGATGGTCCGGAATTTGACGGCCATCTGGTTGATTGGAATACAGTTCAACAAAGGGTTAGTATGTTTGCTACTGAAGAACAATTAGCACTTGAAAAAGTGCATGCTGGAGGTGGATGTCGTTGTCAGAAGTAAAAGAAGTTAAAAAGATACCTCCTCGTCAGGAAATGCCCATGATCAGCCCTGATATTAGAATTCATAGTTTTGATGAAATTGCATTGGGATTTAGTGAAGAGCAAGCTTTAGTAGAGGCGTCCAGATGTCTGCAATGCAAGAAGCCCAAATGTATGGAAGGTTGTCCTGTCGGGGTAGATATACCTGGCTTTATTAATTTTATTAAACAAAAAGAGTATCAAAAGGCGCTTGACACGATAAGGGAACGAAATTGTCTTCCGGGTACTTGCGGACGGGTTTGTCCTCAGGATGAACTGTGCGAAAAGGGATGTATTCAGGGGAAAAAGAATCAGCCGGTAGCTATTGGATGCCTGCAGAGGTTTGTTGCGGATTGGGCGTTAAGTAACGGAAAGGGATACCCCAATATTTCGGCAATAGTACCCAAAGGGAAGAAAGTAATGATAATTGGTTCGGGCCCCGCCGGGCTTGCAGCAGCTAAAGATCTGGCGTTCATGGGATATCAGGTAACCATAATGGAGGCATTGCACATTGCTGGAGGAGTTATGGTGTATGGAATACCCGAATACAGACTGCCCAACATTATTGTCCAGCAAGAGATTGATTATCTTAAGGAACTGGGCGTAGAGATCAGAACCAATATGGTAGTAGGAAAGACCGGTACAGTTGATGAACTCCTGCATGAAGGCTATGATGCAGTATTTGTTGGTGCAGGGGCTGGATTGCCGTGGTTTATGGAAATTCCAGGAGAAACCTTGAAAGGGGTTTACTCATCAAATGAGTTTCTAATGAGAGTAAATTTAACGAAAAGATACCTGCCGGAAAATGATTGGGTGCCGATCCATATTGGAGAAAAGGTTGCAATTATTGGTGGCGGAAACGTGGCGATGGATTGTGCCAGGACTGCTTTGCGCTTAGGTGCAAAAGAAACGAATATAATTTATCGTAGGTCAGAAGTGGAGATGCCTGCTAGTAAGGAAGAATTGAAACAAGCCCTGGAAGAGGGAGTTAAATTTACATGGTTAACCAGCCCAATTGAAATCCGGGGAGATGAAAACGGGTGTGTAAAGAGTATTATCTGTCGGCGATTTGAGCTAGGGGAGCCAGATGCCTCTGGTCGAAGAAGGCCCATTCCAATACCGGGTTCGGAACACGAAATAGAAATTGATACGGTAGTAATGGCCATTGGCCAAGGCGCGAATATGTTGTTTGCTAAAGATGCACCCGATATACAAACCGATAGGAATGGAAATATCATTGTCGATGAGGCAACCGGGCAGACAAATAAACCAGGAGTTTTTGCAGGTGGTGATATCGTAACGGGAGCTGCGACTGTAGTTCAGGCGATCAACGGAGGGAGAAAGGCAGCCCAAGCTATTAACGACTATTTGAATTCATAGTTCGCCGGTTAGTTCCGTCAATTGTGAATCTAGCCTTTCCTTTTTCAGCTAAGATAGGCATGGATTTAACTTTATTTGCAGACAATTAAAACCTGTCTGCAAATAAAGCAAATTTAATATAAAAAAAGAGGAACAAAAAGCCATGGAAAAAATAATTGAAGGAGTCGTAATAGAAACCAATGG
>JAYFPZ010000011.1:0-175053 GCA_034927445.1 Syntrophomonadaceae bacterium | reverse complement strand
TATAGTCCTTAAAATACCCGTCAAAAATAAAAGGTTCGGTTAGGATCAGATCCCTTTCCCCCACCTGAAATTTCTCGCAAAACTCCCGGCAGGTATCGGCCTGGTAAATCGTCGGCACTATTCTGAATTGCTGTAACATTTTATTGCCAGCCTCCTAAAATAATGTAATTTAATTATCCTTCCAAAGTTATTCCGTACTGAGCGGCCTTTCTCACTATGGTCGTCTGGCTGACTCCCAAGGCTTTGGCAACCTTGCGGCTGCTTTTTAAGGTCTTTATATAATGCAACAGGATATCTTTTTCAAACGCATTCACTTTCTCTTTAAGGTCAATCCTGGGAGTATCCTCTTCTTCTATTTTAAATTCCTGTATGCGCTGGCTGCTGTTGCCTATTTTTATAGATTTAATAACCTCATCAACACTGGTTACCACAGCTCGTTCTATGGTATTTCTCAGTTCCCTGATATTCCCGGGCCAATCATAATCCAATAATCTATCCATAACCCTTTCATCAATGCTTTTATTCATGCCGTATTGCTCATTAAATATTTTCAAAAAGTGCCGGACCAGAACTGGTATTTCTTCCTTCCTGTCCCGCAGGGGCGCTACATAAACCGGCACTACATTCAGGCGGTAGTATAGATCCTGTCGAAACTGTCCTTTACGTACCATCTCCCATAAATCACGATTGGTGGCGGCGATCAAGCGTACATCTACACTGATGGGAGTGGTTCCTCCAATTCTCATTATCTCTTTCTCCTGAATTACCCTTAAAACTTTGGATTGCAGATTGAGGGGCATTTCGCCGATCTCATCGAGGAATAGGGTGCCGCCGTTGGCAATCTCGAAAATACCTGCTTTCCCGCCTTTTTTAGCCCCGCTGAAAGCCCCGGATTCATATCCGAAAAGCTCGGATTCCAACAAATTTTCGGGTATGGCGGCGCAATTCAGGTTGATCAAAGGTTTATCCTTGCGAAAGCTGTTGATATAAACCTCCCGGGCTACCAGTTCTTTGCCTACCCCTGATTCACCGTAAATCAGCACGGTTGAATTTACCTTCCCGATCCGTCTGACCATATCCAATACTTCCCGACTTTTCTCCGAGGCTATAATCATTTCCCCGGACTGGGTAACCCGCTTTAATTCTTTCTCGTAATATTTGCTTAGATGGTAAGCTTGTTCAGCTTCTTGTTTCAATCTCATAAGTTCGGTTATATCCCTGCCGTTGGTCAAGACTTTTACCAACTCACCTTTTTGGTTAAATACCGGGTTGCCGGTAACCAGCATGGTCCGGCCGGTTTTGAGGTGTTGGGTAAAAGTAACCGGCTTATGATTTTCAATGACCGAAACAGTAGCGGACCGGTCATAAAAACCCTGTCGCACCAGGTCATACATGTTCTTGCCGATAAGCTCCACGCCGTTAATGCCGGTAATTTTGGCGTAGGCATCATTAACGCTTAATACATTTCCCTTGGCATCAGTTACGAAAATGCTATCCGAAGAGGCATTGAGTACTGCATCCATCTCCGCTTGCATCCGTTTGGCATATTCCAGTTCATCCGTTAATTCTTCCAAACGGGATATATCCTGCATAACTGACAGGGCGCCGACGGCTTTGCCTCCCAGTACGATGGGGCAGTTTACGGACAGGTAAGTTTTGTCCTCGCGGGTAAATTTTTGATTGGATGCCAATTTAGGGTTTTCCAACACGGAATGCAGATTTCCCTCAGGTAATACCTCCTGATATGACCGGTTTAGAACGGTTGAGCGTTCCAGCCCGGTTATTTCTTCGGCGGCTTTATTAATAATTACTACATTGTGCTCCTTATCAATTACGATAAGCCCGATGTAGATCGCGTCGGCAAATGCCTCCAGCTGTAACGCGCTATTGCTGATATTAAAATTGTTGTATGCCGCTACGGTTTCTTTCGAGATCTCTCCCAATATCCTGCCGTCTTTGATAACCGGCAATTTTTTATAACTTAAAGGGTATAGGTCCTGCAATTCAGCTTCAGGGTCCACCGACATAACATTACGGGCCATTAGTACATTCACCAGAGTTGCGGCGTTGGTTCTTTGACGAAGAGCTTTATAAAGATGCTTTTTATTGATAATCCCAGCTACAAGCCCTTTATTATTAAGAACCGGAAGTACATCGATCCCGTTTTCCAGAAATATTCCCGCTATCTCAGCTATACTCTGATCACTCCTGCATACTATAGATACGGGTTTCATAATATCCTGTGCTTGCATGCTATCTCTCCTGGCAAATAATTTGTATATCCGGCAGTTCCAGTCGCAATGGGTTCAGCTGAGCTCTTCTGTGGTTTAGTATTCGCTGATTCGCCATCTTGACTCCCTTTATTGTCTCTGGCTATTTTACTTCTATAAAAGACAATTCCGGTATATAAAATCGCTTGCTGCCGGCAAACAACCCGGCTCCGGTATAATCACCCATACCCGGAGTTTGCATATTACCGGCGGTATATTATACCTCCCGGAGGAGAGGTTGCTTAAGGGCAACCTCTCCATGTCGTATAAGTCTTATAAGCCCAGATAGGCTTTTTTGATATGAGGATTATTCAGAAGATCAGCCGAAGGGCCTTGCATGGAAATGAAACCGTTTTCCAAAACATAACCCCGCTGGCTCAATCCCAGAGCCTTTTTCACGTTTTGTTCCACCAGCAGAACCGTAATGTTTTGCTCTCCTATTTTTTTAATGACGTCAAATACGGTTGATACCAGCAAAGGCGACAAACCCATGGACGGTTCATCCAGCATCAGCAACCGGGGATTGGCCATTAAGGCTCTCCCGATAGCCAGCATTTGCTGTTCCCCGCCGCTCATGGTCCGGCCTATCTGATTCTTACGTTCCGCCAAACGGGGCAAGAGTTCAAAAACGTATTCCATATTCTCTTTTTGTTTGCTCTTGGCCCGGGGCAGGGAGGCGCCGATCAAGAGATTCTCCAGCACGGTCATGAGCGGGAATATACGCCGTCCTTCAGGCACCTGCACAATTCCCAATTCGGTGATCTTATGCGGTGGCAGGCGATCGATACGCTGTTCATCCAGCCATATTTCTCCCTTTTTCGCATTGAGAATTCCGGAAATGGTATTCAGCAGGGTGGTTTTACCGGCGCCATTGGCGCCTACGATACTTACCACTTCTCCTTCCTCAATGTTCAGGGAAACATTTTTCAATACGGTTACGTCACCATAACCCGAGTCTATTCCTTTAATTTCAAGCATTTTCATATTCATCACCTAAATACGCCTTTATTACTTCGGGGTTGCTGGTAACCTCCTGGGGACTCCCCTCGGCAATCTTCTTGCCATAGTCCAGAACAACGATCCTTTGACATATGGCCATGGTTGCTTGCAAAACGTGCTCGATCATCAGCACTGTGATTCCTTCCCGGTTGATGGATTTAATCAGGGAAATGGCATCCTCGATTTCGGTAGGATTCAATCCCGCCAGTACTTCGTCTAAAAGCAGCAGTTTCGGGTTGGTAGCCAACGCTTTGGCTACCTCGAGCCTTTTTCTTTCCGGAATGGTCAGATTCTGCGCCAGGTTGTCCCGCTTGGATTGCAAACCGACTTTCTCCATAATCCCGGCAGCAACCTTTTCGGCTTCCTTCCTTCTAGAAGTATTGACAAAGGCGCCCACCATTATATTCTGCAAAACTGTCATTTTGCCGAAGGGTTTCACCACTTGGAAAGTCCGGCCTATACCTTTCCGGCATACCTCATAGGGAGTCAGGCCGGTGATGTCCTGGCCGTCAAATATGACCTGACCTTCGGTCGGTTTATATACGCCCACAATCAGGTTGAAAGCGGTGGTTTTGCCTGCTCCGTTAGGCCCGATCAATCCAACTGCTTCGCCTTCATACAGGCTGGCATTCAGTTTGTTCACCGCCGTCAAACCGCCAAATTTTATAGTCAAATCTTTAAGCTCCAGAAGCGTCTTTGACACCACTTTCACCCCCTTTAATTTGCTTCTTTTTCATAATCAGCCCTTTGGCTTTGTCAATTAGTTCAGCCAAGCCCTTGGGCTGGAAAATAATCATCAGCAGTACGATCATCCCGTAAATAAACAGGTGCAGACCCATCAGCTGTCCGCCCAGGTAAAAACGGATCATTTCACTCAGGAAAGACAGCAGTAATCCTCCAATAACCGGGCCTATAACCGTACCGGCTCCGCCTACAATGGTCAGAAATACCATCTGGGTCGACATGCTGGCCCCGGCAATCGCATTAGGCTCCAGATAGCGGATCAAAAGCGCATAGAAAACGCCTCCCAGGGCGGTGAAAAAAGCACTTATGGCCCCGGCAATCAGCTTCTGCTTGCGCACATCGATCCCCATGGCCGCTGCCGCATCTTCGTCTTCCCGCAAAGCTACTAAATAATAGCCAAGCTTGGATTCCTTTATCCACCGGGCCAGGATTACGATCATGACCAGCATGACCAATATGATATAGTAATACGGAATCTTGGAATGAAATTGAATAGCCGCCCAGGAATTGCCTACGCTTTTTACGATTAATCCTTCGGCGCCGCCCACCAAAAAATTACCCAAATTTTTGGTGTTATTGATCAGAACTACGATTCCTTCGGAAATGGCCACTGTGGCCAGGGCATAATAGGCCCCCCGCAATCCGAAAGTGGGAAAGCCAATGATTAGACTCAGTACTGCCGCTATTCCGCCGGCTATAAAAAGCCCTATCCAGGGAGACAGACCCAAGGTATTGAAAAGCATAATGGTCACATAAGCACCCACGGCGGTATATATCGCGTGACCCAGGGAAAGCTGCCCGGCAAACCCGCCGATGATATTCCAGCAGGAGGCCAGATAAGCCCACAGCATACAGATAATGATAACGTGCAAATAATACGGTTTTGAGATAACCGAGGGGACAAGACACATTAGAACCACCAGTATACCTGCAAATATATAACTCTTGTCGATATTTAACTTATTCACTCATCTCACCTACCAATCATAGGGGGATCCAAATATACCCGTCGGCTTAACAAACAAAACTACCAGGAATACTGCATATACCAGCATGACAGTCAGAGTGGCGGTCATGTACTGAGCAGCGATGGATTCAATTAAGCCAATAATAATGCCGCCTAGAAGTGCGCCGGGCACACTGCCCAATCCACCCAGAACTACAACAATAAAGGCTTTGGTCATAAAAACTGCTCCCACCGAGGGATGGACATAGTAGAAGGGAATCAGGGCTACGGCAGCCACCGCCAACAAAGCAGTTCCGATTCCGAACGCAACGGCATAGGTTTGCGTAATATCAATACCCATTAATGAAGCTGCGTTGCGGTCCTGGCCTGTAGCTCGGAGGTTCCGTCCGGTCTGGGTCTTTTGGAGAAACAGGTAGAACAGCCCCGCCATCACCAAGGCGATAATCAAGCCATAAAAACGTGATGCACTAACGGTGACCGGTCCCCAAACCAGAGTCATTTCAGAAAAGCTGGTCTTGGCCATTACGTAATCCGCGCCAAAAACCATTAAGCACAGGTTTTCCAGCACAATGGCAAAAGCAGCTGTCAGCAGCAATACGCTCACCGGTTCCCGTACGTCTTTCTGGGCGTCCAGCACCGGTTTGATCATGAATCGCTCACTTAAATACCCGACCACAAACATAATCGGGCCTACAATAATTATCAATATATAAGGATTAAGTCCGGTTGCCAGCCACAGAACATAAGACACCATCATTGACAGCATTAACAGGGCGCCCTGAGCGAAATTAATAATCCTCATAATTCCGAATATCAGGGTCAGCCCCAGAGCTATCAAGCCGTAAATAGCGCCCATGCTCAGTCCGTTTGCAACAACTGATAAAAAGCCCACTGTTTAAACACCCCTTTTCGTACTGAGGATAGGGTTCCCGGGTTTCCGGGAACCCCGGCCCTCAAACTATTGCGTTGCCCCGGGGTACGGCCATACTATTTTGGATCCAACCCGAGCTTCTTGTTCCGGATAAACGGTTACACGTTCCATTTTGCCGTTAACTTTCTGATACTGGCAGATTACGATCGGGGCGTTGATCATTTGCCCGGTTTCGTCAAACTTGGTCTGAGCTGCGTACATTTGCGCCGGCCCCGACTGGAGGTCGGTGGTGGCAAAAGCTTCCCGCAGTTTTTCAGGATCAGTGGAGCCTGCTCTTTCCAAGGCATCCTTGATTACATACATTCCCACATAAGCCTTGACTGCCTCGGCATTCATGGCATAACCGTATTTTTCCTTAAACTTGTTGTTGATCTCCTGAGACATTGGTCTGTTTACATCGGGTTCCCAGGTCGAGATATCAAAGAAGTTTTCACAGGCATTACCCGCCAGGTTATAATAGGTGGGATCGGCAAATCCGCCGCTGGTTCCTATAAAGGCCTTGGGGGTCACTTTCTGTTCGGCAAAGGTCTTGGTTAAAAGAGCCGCATCGGAAACATAGGATACCATCATGATGATATCAGGATTCAACTGTTTGGCTTTTAATACAACCGGGGTAAGGTCAGATGAATTGGCCGGATATGGTTCTTTCATAACAATCTGCAAACCGGCTTCGGGCAGATATTTTTCCCAAGCAGTAACTGCACCTTGTCCCCAGGCCGTATTTTCATAAATAAGGCCAACAGTCTTAACCGGGGTGTTATACTTTTGGGCCATATCGGTTATAAATTTGGTCTGGTCCCGGTTTCTCCAACTGGTCTTTTCTGCCAGGCGGAAAATATATTTCATTCCACGTTCAGTAATCTTGTCCTCGGAAGGAACATCGACAAAGTAGGGGATTCCATAACGCTCCGCTACTTCGGTGGAAGGCATGGCCACACCGCTCTGATAACATCCGGTGAGGATTTTGACTTCCTCCTGGGTGATCAGGCGTTCGGCTTCGGATACCCCGGTGGCCGGGTCGCCTTTACTGTCTGCATAAACCATTTTTATTTGAGCGCCGCCTAAGGATTGGATGCCGCCGGCTGCGTTGATTTCCTCGATAGCCATGTCACGAGCCTGTTGGCCGATCTTGCCCAGAGGAGCCTGAGAACCGGACAAGGGAAGTATCGTACCCATCTTTACTTCCTTAGCGCTTTCTGAGCTCGTATCTCCTCCGCCACAGCCGGTGACCAGGGTCAACAACATTACTGAAGCTACCAGCAAGCCTAAAATTTTCTTGACTCTACTACTCATTTTTCATCCTCCTTAAATATTGTTTCCAAAAGCCAAATAATTCTCTCTTGTTATTATCTCCATTAAAACAGACTTACCAGGGTTCTCTTAAGGATTGGACCTGTCCCAGAGTCAGTACCTTACTTGTAAAGTCATACCACCAACTTCCTTATATAAACTCATCGCCGGTTGAACGAATCACATCCCTAATTAATATCTACATGGAGTAATAGGTTCTGTAAGCGTCCTTCCTGATCTCGGCTCTAAAATCAGGGTGGGCTATACTTATTAAGGCTTCCATTCTTTCTTTAACCGTCTTGGCTTTAAGTGCGGCGATGCCATACTCGGTCACAATATATTCGGTATCGTGCCGGGAGGTCGTCACCGCTGATCCCCGGGCTAAAATAGCTGAGATCCGGCTGACTTTTCCTTTTTTGGCTGTAGAAGGAAAAGCGATGATCGATTTGCCTCCGGGGGAACGAGCCGCACCGCGAACAAAATCAACCTGCCCACCGACTCCGCTGAACTGCTTGGGGCCGAGGGTATCGGCTGCCACCTGCCCCAGTACATCTACTTCTAAAGCGGAATTAATGGCAGTCATACGGTAATTCTGGGCAATCACCCAGGGGTCGTTGACATAGTCTTCCGGGCAGAGATAAAGCGCGGCATTATCGTGTGCCCAATTATATAGGTCGGTGGTGCCCATCATAAAGGTCGATACAACTTTACCTGGCAGGACTGTCTTTTTCTTGCCGTTGATCACCCCGGCTTCTACAAGATTCTTGACTCCGTCGGAAAACAATTCAGTATGAACCCCCAAATCGTGTTTATCGGGCAGAAATTCCAGGATTGCATCTGGTATAGAGCCAATTCCCAATTGCAAGGTGGCGCCGTCTTCAATCAGGGAAGCCACGTTCATCCCGATTTGTTTTTCTACTGCGGTGATAACCGGGGGTTCCAGTACGATCAGGGGCTCCTCTGCCGGTGCGAAATAATCAATTTCACTAACATGCAGCAAGGTATCCCCAAAGGTCCGCGGCATATTCGGATTAACCTGAGCAATCACCATCTTGGCCGCACGGGCTGCCTGAATCGTATAATCGACCGATATGCCCGTAGAGCAATAGCCATGACAGTCGGGCGGAGTAACTGAAATAAACGCCACATCAAGCGGTATTTTTCCGGTTAAAAACAGACCTGGTATCTCACTGATAAAAGAAGGGGTATAGTCTGCTCTGCCGTCAGCCAGGGCCTTTCTGGTCGGCGCGCTGCCAAATAAAGAGTTTAATTTGAAATGGCCCTCCATTCCAGGATTAATATAGGGTGATTCCCCCATAGCCACCCTCTGTACTATTTCAACATTTTCCAGTTCTTGAGCTCTGGCTACCAGCGCTCGGGTCAAAGCCTGCGGTTCACCACAAGCATGTCCTAATATTACCCGTTGGCCTGATTGAATTAATTTGACCGCTTCAGCAGGGGTTCTAATACGGTCTCTATAGTAATTTTTCCAATCCAACACCTTTACACTTACTCCTTTCAGGGTTTTTTCTGGCCCATGGCATTTCTGGCTTACGTAATCGCAAATTACATGCCAACTACAGAAAATCATCCTGACCTTGTTCACATATTCCCCATCTATTGCTATAATGAGACCTGTGCTTGATTTCACTCCCGGATATATCATCCGGTAAATCTAAGCCGCTACACGCACATATTTGCAACTTCGAACCTTTTTCGTTTCACCCGGATGCAGTTTGGGTTATCTAAATCGCATATTATTGACACTTTCTCTTCGATGCCTTTTCGGTTCGATCTTTATATGTTGATTCGTTTATGGTTCATTTGCCCAAAGACGTGGTAATCTCTTGGTTTTAATGGCATTCTAAGATACTTCCGGGCGGTTTTATTGATCCGGAAACAGATCACATCTGCTCTTTTGACTTCCGCTTAAACTCCAAATCAATTATCTTTTAGAGTTACATGCAATTCAGTGTAACCGCTCTGTCATCACTTTTTTCTCCTAGTTTTCCGACCAGCAGAACTATTATGCATCACTGTCTCTCTCACATGGCATATTTTTTGCAATAAGTTAGGCAAACCAGATATTATCCCTAACCTGAAATTATTTCGATAATCGATTATTAGGAAAGGCGGAATAAAAATGGCATTAAAAACAGCTCAGGAATACGTAGACAGTCTGCGTAACAGAAAACTTGAACTTTATATGTTCGGCGAAAAAATTGAAAATTATGTGGATCATCCTATTATCAGACCCTCAATCAACGCCATGGCTATGACTTACAAAATGGCCGAAGAGCCTGAATATGAAGATCTGATGACAGTCACCTCCAATTTGACCGGGGAAAAAATCAACCGTTTTACCCATCTGCATCAGAGCACCGAAGACCTGCGTAATAAGGTTAAGATGCAGCGCATGCTGGGGCAAAAAACCGGCTGCTGTTTCCAGCGCTGTGTAGGCATGGACGCTTTCAACGCCATTTACAGCACCACTTATGAAATGGACGCCAAATATGGCACAGATTATCATGAGCGTTTTAAAAAGTTCATGATTGGGGTTCAGCAGAACGACCTAGCCGTTGACGGCTGCATGACCGATGCCCGGGGTGACCGCTCCAAAACCCCGGGACAACAGCCTGATCCCGATGCTTATCTGCACGTAGTGGAAAGACGCGAGGATGGCTTGGTAGTTCGGGGTTGCAAGCTTCACCAGACCGGTATGATCAATTCCCACGAAATATTGGTCATGCCTAACAACAGCCTAAAAGAAGATGAAAAAGATTGGGCCGTTTGTTTTGCCGTCCCGTTAGACGCCCCAGGCATGGTCTATGTATACGGCCGGCAGTCTGGAGACACCCGCAAATTGGAACCCAGCCATGTTGATGTAGGCAATATCAACTTTGGCGGGCAGGAAGTAATGACCATCTTTAATAATGTTTTTGTTCCCTGGGAAAGGGTATTTATGAACGGTGAAACTGATTTTACCACCATGCTGGTGGAGAGGTTTGCCGGATATCACCGCCAGAGCTACGGCGGCTGCAAGGTCGGCACCGGCGATACTTTGATCGGAGCCGCCAAGGCTATAGCCGACTACAATGGGGCGGCCAAGGCGTCTCATGTGAAGGATAAAATTGTGGAAATGTGCCATCTTAATGAAACTCTTTACTCTTGCGGAATAGCTTGTTCTGCCGAAGGATCCAAGACGGCTGCCGGCAACTATATGATCGACTTGCTGCTGGCCAATATCTGCAAGCAGAACGTAACCCGCTTTCCTTATGAAATAGCCCGAATTGCTCAGGACCTGGCCGGCGGTTCCCTGGTAACCATGCCTTCCGCTCAGGATTTTGATAATCCTGAAGTAGGCACTCTGGTTAAAAAATATATGCAGGGTGCCGGAGATGATAGCGCTGAAAAAAGGCAGCGTATGCTAAGACTGATCGAAAATCTGACCATGGGATGCGGAGCAGTAGCTTACCTGACCGAATCGATGCATGGCGCCGGATCTCCCCAGGCCCAGAGAATAATGATTACCCGCCTGGTAGACTTGGACTATCGCAAAGACTTGGCCGAAAAACTCTGCGGGATTCAGGACAACCCGAATGTTGATTGGAAGTAACCCCGGCAATGAAGCAAGTACTTGTTAAATACTGCGGGGGTTGCAACCCGGAAATAAACCGTTCCAAGATCGTTCGTGAGATTAAAGCAGGTCTGCCGGAAAATATCGAAATCATTACCAAACCAACCGGCCAGACAGCTGATTTGGGCTTAATGGTGGCCGGATGTTCTTCCAATTGTCTTGACCGGGAAGAAATAAGGCAGTTGGCTAAACATTGGATAATCGTCAGTGGCAGCAATGTAAACCTATTTCCGACGGACAAGGATTTGATTGCCCGCCGGGTTGTCAAAGAAATAATCGCAGCATTATCCAAAGCCGACGAAACCATAATTGATTCAGCACATCGTTAATGAAATAATCGCAGCAGCAGCATAAGACGGCGATAGACTATGATTAGTCCAACGTATCCGTTAAGCCCTTAGTCAGCTTTATAATAAAAACAGGCGCCTCCACCCCAACCCCCCGGAGGCGTCTGTTTTTTGCGTTCCGACATCATTGAATCCCGGGGAGGCCCCGGGCTGCACGAACAGCCTTAACCAAGATTTTACTGACAGCGGCGGCCTTGATATATATGGCCATGCTTCCAGATGGCGATAATTTACTGTTAGCAGGCTTATGCATGCCGCAGATATGAGGGGTGAAAAAAGGCGAATTAGTTTGCCTAAATTCGCCTTTTACAACATGCGTTTACATATTTTTGCATATATGAAAATATTCCGAATTGTCTCAATGCCTGAAAATGGCGGAAGCGTGTGGGAATCGAACCCACCCACCGCAGGATCACTACGGCGCAAACTGGATTTGAAGTCCAGGCGACCCACCAGGACCGATCCGCCTCCGAATGTCGCTTATTGATTATATTCTGGTTGTAGTTTTTTGTCAAACGACCCTATATTATCTCTTCAGAATTTACAATCACTGACTCAACTTCATACCCGCTCTTTTTTAGCTCTTTAACCACATCTTCGTTGTCAAGTTCTTCGATACGAACAATCATTTTATATTTATCTTTCTGGTCATCAAAGTAAACTACGGTATTAATTATGTTTTTACCTTTGCTGGCTATCATCCCGGTTATGGCAGCAATGGTTCCCGGACGGTCGGCGGTATACAAATCAATCCGGCTGTGGGTCTTCTTCACCCCCAGGATGTCGATAAGGGCATCAAAAATGTCGGTCTCGGTTACTATTCCCACCAATTGATTATTTTCCATCACGGGCAACCCGCTTACCCGGTGTTTGCGCATTATCTTAGCTGCAGTTTCAATATAATTATCCGGTCCAATCGTCAATACCTGCTGTTTTTTCGGTAGTATATCTTTTATGGTGGTTTTAGCCAGGAGATAATTTAATTCATGAATACTCAGCGTAGTTGCCGAAGATGGAGCCGCCTGGCTGAGATCGCTCAGAGTAACTATCCCAATCAGCTTTCCTTTCTCCACAACCGGCAGTCGGCGAATGTTGTTTTCCTTCATCAACGAAAAAGCCTCATTGACATTGGTATCCAGTGCCACCGTTCTTACGTTTAATGACATACGATCTCTAACCTTCATAAACCATTCCTCCCATCTAATTTTAGTTAGTGGATAAGGGGATAGTGTTATATAGAAATTCGAGCGTTATCCACTTAGAAAAAGCACTACCAGCGAAAATTTTGCATGTTTTTTTATCCACCAGCAACTGTCGACTATCCCTTGCCAACTTAATTTTTAGCCTCCAAGATAGGCTTTCTTCACATCTTCGCTCTTCAGCAGTTGTTCCGCTGAGCCCTTTAAAACTATTTCTCCGGTTTCTATAACATATGCCTTATCCGCAATAGATAATGCCATGTGAGCGTTTTGTTCAACCAGCAGAATGGTAGTTCCTTTCTCATTGATGTCCTTGATTATGGAAAATATTTCTTTAACCAGCAGAGGCGCCAGTCCCATGGACGGCTCATCCATCAGCAGCAATTGCGGCCGCGCCATTAACGCACGCCCGATAGCCAGCATTTGCTGCTCCCCGCCGCTCAATGTCCCGGCCATTTGTTTGCGCCGTTCCTGCAAGCGGGGAAAACGGGCAAAGACATTTTCCATATCTTCAGCTATGGCCTTTTTGTCTTGGCGCAGATATGCTCCCATTTCCAGGTTTTCCAATACCGACATGGAAGCAAACACCCGTCTGCCTTCCGGCACCTGCGATATCCCCATCCCTACTATTTTTTCCGGGGCTACCCGGCTGATATCTATATCTTTAAAGAATACCGATCCGTTGCGCGGTCTCAGTATTCCTGATATAGTCTTCAAGGTAGTGGTCTTGCCGGCTCCATTAGCGCCGATCAGAGTTACGATGCTGCCTTGTTCTACTTCCAGGGACAGTGTTTTAAGGGCATGGATCGCGCCATAGTAGACATCCACGTCATTTACTCTCAGCACTAATTTACCTCCTCTCCCAGATAAGCTTCGATAACTTTTTTATTGTTGCGTATTTCTTCAGGTAAGCCCTCAGCAATTACCTGCCCGTAATCCAGCACGTAAATACGTTCACATACCCCCATTACCAGAGACATATCGTGTTCTATCAATAAAATCGACAGATCGAACTCCTGGCGCAGCCATCTGATCAATTCCATTAATTGCTGGGTTTCCTGGGGATTCATCCCGGCAGCCGGTTCGTCCAGGATAAGCATGGTCGGTTCGGTGGCCAGCGCCCGGGCTATTTCTAATCGTCTTTGCTCCCCATAGGGGAGGTTGGACGCGATTTCGTCTTTTTTATTATCAAGTTTAAATATACGCAAAAATTCCAGGGCTTTTTCTTCTATATCCTCTTCTCCTTTAAAGAAGTCATGTGTTCTTAAAATAGCGCTTAAGAATCCATAATTCACGTCTTTGTGAAAAGCTATCCTAACGTTGTCAAGAACGGTTAAATCACGGAACAATCTAATGTTTTGGAATGTACGGGCAATTCCCCTCTTGCATATTTCATAGGGAGGCAAGCCCACCAGATTATGACCATTAAAGATCATGGTCCCCTGGTCCGGTTTATATACCCCGGTGATCAGATTAAATACCGTTGTTTTACCGGCTCCATTCGGACCAATTAATCCAACCAGTTCATTTTTTTCAAAGCTGAAATTAAAATTAAGTACGGCGCTTAATCCGCCAAAAGACTTGTTCAGGCCTTTTATCTCCATAATGCTCATTTACTGCCACCCCATATCCTGGCCAGCGTTTTACGGCCAATCTCCTTGTTGCCCATTAGTCCCTGGGGGCGATAGATCATAACTATGATCAAAATTAAAGCATAGAGAATCATGCGTATCTCAGGGAATGACTGCAAGGCAGCCGTTAAAGTAGTAATAAAGATGGCGGCGATAACCGCCCCGGTGGTACTGCCCAACCCGCCCAGAACAACCATGACCAGAATATCAAATGATTTCATGAAGTTAAATGTTTCCGGTTTAATAATGTAAAAGTAGTGAGCATACAAGGCTCCCGCCAGCCCGGCAAACATAGCCCCGATTACAAAGGCCAGAACTTTGTAGCGGGTGGTATTTATGCCCATCAGTTCGGAAGCAACTTCGTCTTCCCGTACTGAAATTATAGCTCGTCCATAACTGGAATTGACCAGATTTATGATTACAACCAGGGTCAAAATAGCACATCCGAATAGCCAGGGCCAGGTGGTATATTTAGAAATCCCCATAATGCCGGAAGGTCCACCGACATACTCTATGTTTTGTAAAACTACTCGAATTATTTCCCCAAAGCCCAGGGTGGCAATGGCTAAATAATCACCCTTTAGCCGCAGCGTAGGCACCCCGATAATAAATCCCGCCAAGGCAGCAGCTGCACAGGCGGTAAAAAGCGCCAGAATAAACGGAAGGTTAAGGTGATTGGTAATTACAACCGAAGCATAGGCCCCTACCGCCATAAATCCCGCATGTCCCAAGGATAGCTGCCCGGTGAAGCCGTTGATTAAATTCAGACTGACAGCCAGAATGATATTGATTAGCATAGAGGTCAGGTTAATTTGATAGTATTGACTCAGCAATCCGGCGGTTATGGCATATTGTCCCAGAGTAAAAAGCGCTGCCAGGGCTACCACCTCGGCAATAAATCTGATCCATTTCTTCTTAAATATTTCCATAATCTTCACCTACACTTTTTCCCCGGTATTTTTCCCAAACAAACCGGTTGGCTTTACCAGCAATATTAATATAAGCACGCCGAATGCAACCGCATCCCGATACATGCTGTTGCCGTAGCCGCTGACCATAGTCTCCAGAACCCCCATAACTAATCCTCCCACCATGGCTCCGGGAATGATGCCTATTCCGCCCAAAACCGCTGCAACAAAGGCTTTCAGGCCCGGTATAATTCCCATCAGCGGGTTGACCGTATTATAGTAGACTCCGATCATGACTCCGGCCGCCGCCGCCATGGCAGATCCCAGGGCAAAGGTAATGGATACGGTTTTATCCACGCTGATACCCATAAGCACTGCCGCTTCAGAGTCTTCCGACACTGCCCGCATGGCCTTTCCCGTTTTGGTCATTCTGATGATGTACTGCAGGATCAGCATAATCACCACCGCAGATATAACAACAAAGAGGTCTTTGTTGGATACCACCAGCCCCATGATATTATAATTGCTGACATTGAAGGCATTCTCCGGAAAAACTCTTTGGGCTGGTCCCAAGGCAAACAGAGTGGTATATTCTAAAAACAGCGACACCCCAATAGCTGTAATTAACGCAGCTATTCTGGTTGAGTTGCGCAGGGGTTTGTAGGCAATTTTCTCAATTACTACCCCGATAATGGCACAGGCTAACATAGCAAATAGCATCGCCATCAAGATATTGCTGCCTAAAACAGCCAGCGAAAAGAATCCTACATAAGCCCCTACCATCATGATGTCTCCATGGGCAAAGTTGATTAGTTTTATTATTCCATAAACCATGGTATACCCGAGGGCGATCAATGCATATATAGCTCCGAGCGATAAACCATTTATCATTTGTTGGATAAATTCATGCACAACAGACACGTCCTTTTAGAGCTTAATTAAGGTAAAGAGAGGGGCAAACCCTCTCTTTACTTTATACTATTACGGCTGGATTCTGGTCCTCATTACCTGTTTGCCATCCTTAAACTCGATAATTATTCCGGCTTTAACCGGGTTGTGATTGGCATCAATAGTCATTTTACCGGTTACCCCGGCAAAGTCTTTAATCTGGCTAAGTGCGGTTTTGATTTTTTCAGGATTGGCTTCGCCGGCGTCTTTGATAGCCTGGGCCAGCATCTGCACTGCATCATAGCCTAGCGCGTTGAAAGAGTTGGGAACTTTGTTATATTTGGCTTTGAAATCATCAACAAATTTGGTTACCTTGGTATCTTTATCTTCGGCACTGAAGTCGGTGGTCAAGAACGTATTATTCAGGTTGGCGGCACCCGCTACCTTAACCAGGTCGTCGGATACCCATCCGTCACATCCGCCTATGTAACAGGTTATTCCCAGATCTCGGGCCTGTTTGATCAGCGGGGCTACTTCTTGATAATAACCAGGAACATAGATAAAGTCAGGATTCTGGCCTTTGAGCTTGGTAAGTACGGCTTTAAAATCACGGTCGTCTTTTACAAAGCCTTCTTCAGCGATGATTTTTCCGCCTTTGGCTTCAAAGGTTTTTTTGAAATAGTCGGCTAACCCTTTGGCATAGTCGGTGGAACTGTCTTTATAAATGACTGCATTTTTAGCTTTAAGATCATCAGCAGCAAATTGCGCCATCAAGGTTCCCTGGAATGGATCAATAAAGCATACTCTAAAAATATAGTCCCTGACTTGTCCAGTCTTTTCATCTACCGTAACTTTTTCATTGGTTGCGGCCGGAGCAATCATAGGTATCTTGTTTTCCATCATAATTGGCGTGCTGCCACCCACATCACCACTGGTCAGAGGCCCGATCTGGGCAACGATTTTTTGACCCACCAAAGCTGAGCTGACGCTCATGGCTTCATCGGCGGTTGATTTACAGTCTTTTACAATGGGATCCAATTGCTGGCCGTTGATGCCACCGGCGGCATTAATCTGTTCAATCGCCAGCAAGGCGCCATCGCGGGCATCGGTTCCATATGTAGCTGCGCCGCCTGACAATTCAACATTGAGGCCTACCGGGATTTTTCCATCGGTTTGGGTCCCTTGATCTGCACTTTTGCTGCCGCATCCGGCAATGATGCTTGCCATAAACATCATTATTACGATTACGGCTAGTTTTTTCCTATACTTCCCTTTCATCGAATTCCTCCTAAAAATTTTTTCCCACTTCCCCCAATGGCTAAACCATATGCACCTCCTCTGTCTGGTTTGCTTGACTCGGGTTGTATTTTACCCTAATATCTCCGACTCTGCGAGTAAAACGCATTCTATCATAGTATTCTATCAAAGGCAGCGCATACTTGCGAGAAGTATTAAAAATATCCCTCGCCTTGGCCAGAGTAAGTTCTGATTCCCGAGAAAAGTATTCATTCAATAAGGTCTGCCCTTCTTCAATTGCATTTTTAGAAAAATAGATCCCTTCAGTAATTTTTACCAGATCACCCTGATCAATTAAATAGGCAATTATCTCCAATAAATCCCCTTCCGGCAGCCCGGTTATGGTACTGATTTCGTCGAATCCCGGCGGATTAAATCGTCTATCCTTCATTATAGTATTTATAATGCCAATAGTCTTTTTTTCTTTTTCACCCGGTGCAGGTTGAGTTCCCGGAATACAGACAAGATTGTTTTTGCCGATAACCCGCCCTGTTTCCTCCAGGTATTTAATCACGGCATTAAAAACCTTGGGATTGAATTTGGCAAAAAGCCGGCTGCGCATATCCTCTTTGGGATAGCCTGCCCGTAGCGGATATTTGCTCTGGTATTGGGTAATCGTATGCGCGATTTGTTCGTATATTAATTCCAGGCTCTGGTTACTTAAATAATAGCTGCCTTTGCCACTTATATCTACAATCTTTTCATCCACCAGCAGGTGCTCAAGCTCTTCAACCATCTGGTCTTCCGGACTGCCGGTTTTTTTCACCAGATCGGCCAGGCTTAGTACCTGGGTCGTATTTTCTAATTCGTGCAGGACAACATCATATAGGCTACCTTCCTCTTTGACCGCCAGGTCGTTCAAAACATCCTCTCTAAAGCGTTTTTGCCGGGGGGCATTAGGATCGATTATAGTTCCCCCGCCTATGGTGTCAACCGGTGAATAATATCGTATTACAAAAGGATCTCCCTTATACGCCACGATCGGTTTTTCCATCACGATCTGGACAAATGCCTCCTCCCCGGCCAGCAACTCATCCCGGTCCAGGAGCACCACTCTTCCCAGGGCTTCATCGGTACCTAAATGAAATCTTATCCGGTTCCAGTTTTTGAGAGTACGTTCACTGCTGCTCAATAGTCTTAGTTTGGTGTCAACCCGGTAGCTGGGGGTCAGATACCCGCTTTCAGCCAACAAATAACCTCTTTTTATATCCGCCACTTCTACTCCCTGCAGATTGACCGCCACCCTCTGCCCCGCATAAGCCGTCGTTACTTTTTCGTTATGCACCTGCAGGGTACGCACTTTCACCATTTTCTGCACCGGCATCAGCTCTAGGGTGTCCCCCAGCTTGATTTGCCCCGACCAAAGGGTTCCGGTTACCACGGTGCCAAAGCCGGCAACGGTAAATACACGGTCGATGGGAAGTCGGGCATGGCCCAGAATTGGCTTTTCCTCAACTGCTGCCGCGATTTTTTCGATAGTATCCAACAACTCCGGTATTCCTTGCCCCGTTACGGCAGATACTGCTACTATGGGGGCTTCCTTTAATATACCGGTATTGATGTACTCTCTGACTTCATCTTCGACCAGCATAAGCCATTCTTCATCGACCATATCCATTTTGGTAATGACGATAACCCCTTTATCGACCCCGAGCAGTTCTATTATATCGGCATGTTCCATAGTCTGGGGCATTATACCTTCATCCGCAGCAATGGTAAAAAGCACCATGTCAATGCCAAAAGCGCCTGCCAGCATGTGGCGAATAAACCGCTCATGTCCCGGCACGTCAACAATAGCCGCTTTCTGTCCGCCGGGTAAGGTAAAGGGAGCAAAGCCTAATTCAATGGAAATCCCCCGTTGTTTTTCCTCTTTAAGGCGGTCGGTCTCCACCCCGGTAAGCTTTTTTACCAGGGTGGTCTTGCCATGATCTATATGTCCCGCAGTTCCAATTATCAGTCTTTTCATTATTTATCTCCGGAATCTTTTTTATGACCCGAATCGGATAAAAGTATTTTTCCGATCAACTCAACCAGCGTCTCGGCATCGCCTTCCAACAAGGTCCGTACGCTGATCAGCATCTTATCTTCCTGTTTGCGGATCAGCACTGCCGGTCTTATCTGGCGGAGCTGTCCGGCCAGGTTCTCCAGCTGTTTGTGGTTAACGGCTATTTGAACTCCATATCCGGGTATTTTATAGGTGGGGTAAGCCCCGGCGCCTACCATGTCTTCGGTCTCGATTACCTTTATAGACTGGATCATGTCACATCTCTCCAGTTTTTCGGTTAATGCCGTCATGAGATCCTGAGCCTTTTGCCATAATCTTTCCGGCGGCATCGTCAACATGTTTAAGACCGGTATATTCAGCAGAGGATCACCACTGAAATACTCCCGCAGTGTCCCTTCCAAGGCTGCGATATTCAGTTTGTCGACCCGCAGCGCTCTGGTTAATTGATTTTTCTTCATCATCGCGATATATTTGGGCTTACCCAGGATAATGCCCGCCTGGGGTCCGCCCAGCAGTTTATCCCCGCTGAAACAAATAACATCGGCTCCGCTCCCCACGCAGGCCTGTACCGTAGGCTCGTCCTTTAATCCCCATTCTCCCAGGTCAGATAATATCCCGCTGCCCAGATCATGCATAACCGGTATATTGCGCTCTTTTCCCAGGGCAACCAGTTCACTTAATTTAACCTCGGCACTAAAACCCATTATTTTATAATTGGAAGTATGAGCCGAAAAAATCAGGCCGGTGTTTTCATTTATAGCCTGGGAGTAATCAGTGATATAGGTCTTGTTCGTAGTGCCCACTTCCACCAGGCGCGCTCCGCTCTGTTTCATAACTTCCGGAATACGGAATGAACCACCTATTTCTATCAACTGCCCCCGTGAAACTATCACTTCTTTATCCCGGGCCAGGCTGGACAAACCCAGCAAAACGGCGGCGGCATTATTGTTGACTACCAACCCAGCCTCAGCTCCGGTCAGGGCCAGCAGCAATTCCTCCACATGCTGGTAGCGGGATCCCCGTTCACCACTGGCCAGGTCAATCTCCAGGTTGTTATAGTTTTGGGCCATATCACGCAAACAATCCAAGGCGCGCTGTCCTAACGGGGCTCGTCCCAAATTGGTGTGCAAAACCACACCCGTGCCATTAATAACCTTTTGCAGGCTACCGCCGGTTGCAATTAAGATAGCTTGCTCCAGCCATTCCAGAATCTCGGCGGACAGCTCTTCCTTGCTGCTGCTCCCACCGTTCAGCCGCAGTTCCTGCCTAATCTCTGCAACTGCCTGTCGCAACAGTTTTACAATAAATTCTCGATTGTACTGCTTGAGCAAGTCCTGTATGGGCGACATTATTAACAGTTCATCTATCCCAGGAATATTTCTGAGATTTGTCATCTTAAGCCTCCTTGGTCCGGCTAAAAAAATGGATTATTCTATAGTATAACTCTAACCCTATTTCTTTTGTAGTCTTATATACCAGAGCAGTAATAATAATAACTCCCAGTATCCCAAATATCGGGTAAACCCTGGCTACCAGACTAGCAAAACTCTGTAGGGAAAGTGGTATGGCCATGGTAATACTTAACACCAGGCATAATCCGTAACTCAGCCCGGTAAAATGGGCGAACCGCTGGGCAAAACCGTAGGCATTGGCAATTGCCGTGGTAATTATTCCCAGCCACAGAACGATCGAATAAAGATATTTGGCGGTCAGGCTGATCTGCCCTGCAACGTACAGCATCGGCACCTGATAATGGATTACGGCAGGCAAAAACCGGCACAGTGAAAAATAATTGATAATTACAAAACCGCCCAGCAGCACCCCGCCCCAAACCGCTCCTATTATTCCGTTGCGCCGGTTGGTTACGCTTTGATATTCGGTGAGCACCACCATTGCCAGGGCAAAATTATAGGCCACATATAGAACGCTGCTGATAATCCAGGTCCAGTTCCCGTAACTGTTCAGCGCCAAATCATATACAACCGGTTGGGTTGGCTCCGTAAACAAGGCAGCATATCCGGAGATAAGGAGCAGCAGCACTATTTTAACCGGAACCAGCAGATTATAAGACCTAATCAGTCCTTTTTTGCCGGTTGCCAATAATGCGACTATAACCACATAAGACAGGAATATCCCCAGATTCTTGGGCAGATAGAGATGCTCGTAAAAAACCGCCCCACTGGCTGAGAGCATGGTGCTGATACCCAGAAAGAGAAAAATCGCCAGTAAAAAATCAATTATCGTTCCCAGCTTGGGTCCTAATAAAAGCCTTAACATATCCTGGTAGTTGGATATCTTTTGGTCGTGGGCCTTGTAAAGCAGCCATCCTCCACACAAACCGAAAAGAAGCGTTGCCAGCACAACCCCTTTGGCCCCGCTGGGGCCATAAACCACAAAAAACTGTACAATCTCCTGTCCCGAAGCAAAGCCTGCCCCGATTACGGCTCCCAAATATCCCATGATCACCATAAAACGATATTTGATTTCAGCCACCTCATCTCCCCGCTCTTTACTAATTAGTATTCCCGTTATCATAAATTACGGCATAAAAATATTCCCAGCGGTAATAATATTGGGTAAACGTTATTTGCGAGGAAAAGATATGATTACTTCTTCACCGACATTGGCTGATATGAATTTTTCCTGTCATTTTGAGGACCCACGCTGTTTACATTTATTGGAAAAAAAGATACACGGTTTAATCTCGACTATGAACGTTGATTTTAGTAGAGATCTGGTATATCTCTGTGTCGGCACCGACCGCGCTACCGGTGATTGCCTTGGTCCTTTGGTCGGCACCCGTTTGCAGTCCTTGTTTCCGGCGCTCAATCTTTATGGTACGCTGGAAGCCCCTTCCCATGCGATCAATTTGCACTTGGTCCTGGACAAAATCGCCGCCCGCTTTGCCAATCCGCTTATCATTGCGGTAGACGCCAGTCTCGGTGATGTCGATCGCATTGGCTATATTAATGTCAGACCGGTCGGGTTGAAACCGGGGACGGCTTTAAATAAAGTCTTGCCGATGGTAGGCGACTTTCATATTTCCGCCGTTGTGAATGTCGGCGGTTATCTGGAACAGATGGTGCTGCAAAATACCCGTCTTTATGGAGTTTATATGATGTCTGAAATCATAGCCCGAAGTCTTTATCTTGCCCACCTCCGTCATATTGCTGATCGAAATCGTGAACAACTGACAACCGTAACCAATTAGTCCTTCTATTTTATGGCCCGATATACCAGCTTTCATGCTTTATTATTACCGGCTTGAATTTCTTTAGTATAATAATAGTATTCCTGCCATATTCCTTAACGACCAATTCATTCGGAAGGATCGCTTGTTTATGCCGGATTGGCAGGCGCTGAATATTTTTTTAACCGGGGGAGGTTTTTATGAGTTTTCTATACTTTGATTGCTTTTCGGGAGCCTCGGGGGATATGATTATCTCATCCCTGCTTGACTGTGGCGCTTCTTTTGAAAAACTCGATAAAGCCATTGCAGATTTATCCATTGACGCCAAAATATCCCGCATTACCAAAACGGTCCAGGGCATAAACTGCACCGCCTTTAAAGCAGCCGCGGCAGACGCCCCTTTACGCCATCTGCTCCATATCGAAAAAATTGTGGCAGAGAGTTCACTGCCGTCAGAGATTAAACGGAAATCTCTCGACGTTTTTCAGCGGCTGGCGGTGGCAGAAGCCACCGTACATGGGGTTGATCCTGCAGTGGTACACTTTCATGAAATTGGAGCCGTTGACACCATTATCGATATAGTCGGTACGTTTATCTGTCTGGACTCGCTTGGGGTCGAGGAAATCTATTGCTCGCCGCTCCCGTGGTCCAACGGGTTCGTTGATATCAGCCACGGCCGTTATCCCCTTCCGGCTCCTGCAACCGCTTTATTGTTAGCTGGTTTTCCCTGTATTTTTGCAGATGTGGGAATGGAACTGGTAACCCCCACCGGGGCAGCCCTGATAACCGCAATCGCAACGCCCTTGGTCGATCCCCGTCCTTTCATCCCCAGCCGGATTGCCTACGGGGCGGGGGAAAAAACCCGGCCTGACAATGTTCCCAATCTTTTACGGGTAATTAAGGCTGAATTCATTCCGGCCCGGCTCATGGAATCCGTAGCAATCCTGGAAACAGAGGTTGATGATTTAAATCCGGAGGTTTTTACTCATTTGCATCAGGCGTTTACCTCCCATTCTGGAGTATTGGATTTTTTTACTACCCCGGTGCAGATGAAAAAGAACCGCCCCGGCACTCTGATAACCTTGCTCACCCGGCCCGAGGCCGCTGGCGAGCTGGCGCGCCGATTAATGCGGGAATCCGGTTCCCTTGGCATCCGCTATCGTCTTCAAAGCCGTTATGCGGCCCAGCGCAGGGAAAGTGAAGTTCAAACCCCCTGGGGCCTGGTACGTATAAAAATAGCCCGCCTGGACTCTGATTATGTACGGGTCAAACCTGAATTCGACGACGTTCAGGCCATTGCGGTTCAAAATAGCATCCCGCTTTATCAGGTTTATAATGCAGTGAACGCACTTATCGCCCAATTAAATTTAAAACCTTAATGTTTCACGTGAAACATTTTCGTAAGATAGTCATGGAAGTTAGAATAGTCAATGATATTGTCGCAGATTATATTTTTTTGATTATTTTTAATGGTATTTAAAAGTTTCGTACTTGCCCGATTAAGCGCAACAAAGGAGACAGGGAACGATGGACGCGGAATACGCGGACTATTTATAATCGTCGCGGCTTTTTTTATATGATTGGATAACTTTCCGGGTTGACATTGCGCTCGCAATCAGTCCTACAACATAGCTGCGCCACGATAAACGAATCCTTAAGGGCGCTCTTAACAGACTTAGCATCCATAACAATGACATTTTGTAGGGTTTACTCCAATGTAGCTAACCGGTAACCAAAAAATAATGAAAGATCCGCGTAATTCATATTAAGTCCGTGCTTGTCCGCGTCTAATTATGTTTTTCTTTGCTGCGCTTCATCCGTTTACTGCGAAAGCTGAACCTTTAGTAAAAGGATTTTGCATAATTAGTTTTTGCCAAATTAGCTCAGTACTGAGGTAAAACCGAAGGATCTGGATTCTTCACTTCGTTCAAAATAACGGCACAGCGTTGCATATCGGCGTTTCATTCTCTGCCGTAGAGGGGACTTTAGTCTCCGTTGCTAAAGTCTCCTGCAAGCATGAGAACGAGCTTATTGCACTGGAATCAATGTTTCACGTGAAACATTTAATAAAAAAAGGGGGCGATGCCCCCTTTAAACATTTACCTGGTTTTTACTCATATTCAGTTATATGCCTATTAGCTCCAGGATTCTTTCCAGATCTTCTTCATTATAATATTCTATTTCGATTTTTCCTCCCTGGCGCTGCCGGTTTATTTCCGTTCGGGTTCCAAAATACTGCTGGAGCCGTTCCTCGAGGTCGATTAACTCTGGAGTCTTCGCTTTCTTTCCCTGGTTGTTGGACTTTTTATCCTTAACCTTCTGTTCGATCTGGCGTACGGATAAGCCACCCTTCATTATCTCATTAACGGCGGCCATTTGTTCCCGGGTGTTTCTTATGGCCAGCAGGGCTCGAGCATGTCCGGCTGATATCTTTTTCTGGTCAATCAATTGAATTATTTCGTCACTTAAATTTAACAGCCGAACTGTATTGGCTACATACGCCCGGCTTTTTCCAACTCTGGCCGCAATCAGTTCCTGGGTATAGTTATATTGTTCGATCAAATGCTTATAGGCTTTAGCCTCTTCAATTGGGGACAGGTCCTCTCTTTGCAGGTTCTCCACCAGCGATATCTCCGCTGCCTGAAGATCCGGCATTTCTTTAATGATAGCCGGTATGGACGGGAGTCCCGCCATCTCAGCGGCCCGCCAGCGTCGTTCTCCCGCAATAATTTCATAATTTTCATGGACGGATCTTACTAACAGTGGCTGCAGGACCCCATGTTCCTTAATTGAGTCGGCCAATTCCTGCAGCGACTCCTTGGCAAATATCTTACGAGGTTGGTTTTCCTGGGGAATAACTCGAGCAATTTCAAGCTCCACCACCTGCAATGAATCTGGATCAGTCGTTGGTAACAGTGCATCGAGCCCCTTACCTAACCCGCGTTCTTTCTTGACCACGCTTTAGTACCTCCCTGGCAAATTCTCGATAAACTTCGGCCCCTTTGGAGCGCGAATCATATAAGGCAATAGGTTTGCCATAACTGGGCGCTTCGCTAAGCCTGACGTTTCTGGGAATAATCGTACGATAGACTTCCTTGCGGAAATGACTTTTGACCTCATCTACAACCTGAATAGAAAGGTTGGTTCGGGCATCGAACATAGTGAACACGATTCCTTCTATTACTAACTTGGCATTTAACCGTTTTCTCACCAACTGAATTGTATCCATCAGCTGACTAAGCCCTTCCAGGGCGTAATATTCACATTGAAGGGGAATGATAACTGAATCGCACGCAGTCAGGGCATTAATGGTTAACAAGCCCAGTGACGGCGGACAATCCAGATAAATATAATCATACTGATCTCTGACCGGAGCTAAGGCCATAGCCAGGGCCTGTTCCCGGTCCTTCCTGGCTACCAATTCAACCTCCGCTCCAGCTAATTGTATCGTCGACGGTATCAAATGCAGGTTGGTAATCTTGGTCCAGGTTACTACCTTGCGAAATTCAAGCTCATCTATGATCAGATCGTGCAGACAGTATTTAAGGCGCTTGCGGTTTATTCCAAGCCCGCTGGTGGCATTTCCCTGGGGATCGCAATCCACCAACAATACCTTAAATCCTTCCATAGCTATATAAGAAGCCAAATTTATCGCGGTGGTGGTCTTACCAACCCCTCCTTTTTGGTTTGTAACCGCAATCACCTTTGCCATAGCTTGACCCCTTTCATCCTGTAAAGAATTCCATTTTTCCGGACCTTATAAACCAGACCTGGCTCCGACTCATTATTATCCGGAATTGCTCAAGGCATATGGTTAATTCCCATTGTTAATCTATTTCGCTTTCGTTGCTTATAATCCTGCCCTATCATTATACCAGAACCATTAATTCCAATTATCGATATTTTATAGAAAAAGCAGAGATCCCTGCTCTCTGCCTTACATTTTTCCAGTTTTCACAAAAGCATGTCACTTGGCCAGCAATTGTGCATTACGTTTTATCTTGGGCACCCGTATAATTATCTCATATTCTTCATCCCGCTCGGTTTCAATCATGCACATATCCAGTCCGATCTGTCTGGCCCGGTTTACCGTTTCCTTTATGGTATTGAGAAAAATTCGGGCATCTTTAATAATGATGGAAACCTGTTGACCATGCCCGCTATGATTCGCTCCCTGAGGTATGTTGTTTTGCCTGAGATTTTCCACTATTTCTTCGGTTTCCTTGACATTCAAATCCTTCTCATAAATCGCCAGCAATACTTCTTTCTGAACTTCCACCGAATTCAGTTTAAGTAAAGCCCGGGCATGCCTTTCGGTTATAGTCTCCGGAACAATTAAACAGCGCAACTCCCTGGGTAATTTCAACACCCTGAGTTTATTGGCAATAGCTGATTGGCTTTTCCCTATCTTCTGCGCCAGTTCTTCCTGAGTCAACCCAAATTCATTGATAAGCTGGGCATAGGCTCCGGCTTCTTCCAGATAACTCAAGTCTTTCCTCTGCAGATTTTCTATCAATGATACCTCAGCCGATTGTTTATCACTCATTTCCTGGATAAGGGCTGGTATGGCCGCAGCACCAATCCGGCGGCAAGCTCGCAGTCTCCTTTCGCCGGCAATCAATTGATAGCCTTCTCTGGCTTTCCTGACAATAATCGGCTGCAAAACTCCGTACATTTCAATAGACTTGGCCAATTCTTCAATTTCTGTTTCATCAAATTCCCATCGAGGTTGAAAAGGGTTGCGGCGGATTTCTTCCAAAGGTATGTAAAGTACCTTTTGGCTGTTGACTCTGGCCAAGAGCTTTCCCCATGGCTTTTTATCCATCCCGACACCTCCTTTTATAAGGGCTTTTTAGATGGCACACCTACCTTCCGGGGATATTGCGGAGGAGTCGGTCCTGCTTTTTTTACGACAACTATGGCCCGATCTCGTTCGTGCAGCAATTTATAAAAATAGACCTCTTCAACTATACCCCCAAGTGCTTTTAAAGCATTTTGAGCATCAGCAATTTCCTGCTGATAACCGCTTCCTTTCCATAACAGCAACATTCCTTCCGGTTTGACTAACGGGATTCCGTATTCCAGCATTATACGCATAGCCGCTACGGCTCTACTGGTACAAACATCATATCGGTTCCGGTGCTCCGGGGATTGTCCCAGTATCTCCGCCCGATCACGAATTATTTCCACATTGCTCAGGTTCAGTTCAGTACAGGCATATTTTAAAAAGCCGCTTTTCTTCAGATCCGATTCAACCAGCGTCACATAACAGTCAGGGCAGGCCAGGGCCAGGATCAAACCTGGGAAACCGGCTCCGCTGCCAATATCAACCACCTGACGGCCAGACAAAGAAATCCATTGCAGTACCTGCAGGCTGTCCTTAACGTGCTGTTCAATTTCTTCAGGACCGGTTTTTCGGCTTATTAAATTTTGCTTTTTATTCTCTTCCTCAAGCAGCTGTTTAAATCTATTTACATTTATTTCCATAAATAAATTTTAATTCCTTCTTTTTTCCAAAAAAATTAATAAAATATTTATATCCGCCGGGGTAACCCCTGAAATTCTTGAAGCATGGCCGATGGATTGAGGCCGTATGGCCTTCAGCTTCTGAAGGGATTCATTGGATAAACTGGGTACCTGGTCATAATCAATATCACCGGGGATTGGTTTGTTCTCCATCTTCTCAAAGCGTAAGACCTGTTCCTTTTGTTTATTGATATATCCCTCATATTTAGCCTGTATTTCCACCTGTTCCAATATTTCGTAATCATAGGACTTAATCCAGCCGCGCCCGGCAAAGTCCGCCAGGTTGATTTCCGGCCGGCGCAGCATCTCCCATAAAGAAACGCGGTCGCGCAGAGGCGCACTGAATCTTTCCGCCAGATAACGCTCCACTTCAATATCGGCCGGGGTAAAAGTGGTATTCTGCAATTCCTGCACCGCTTCGGCCAGTAATTTGACTTTGGTTTGGTACCGGTTCCACCTATAGTCATCCACCAGTCCTATGTTTCTTCCTTTCTCGGTTAAGCGCAGATCGGCATTGTCCTGACGCAGCAACAGGCGGTACTCAGCCCGGGAGGTGAGCAGGCGATACGGTTCATCAGCTTCCTTGGTAACCAGATCGTCAATCATGACCCCAATAAAGGCCTCGCTCCTTTTCAATATGAACGGCTCCCGATGCTGCACCTTCAACGCCGCGTTTATACCGGCGATCAGCCCCTGGGCGGCAGCTTCTTCATAACCGGAAGTGCCGTTTATTTGCCCGGCGGTAAAAAGTCCTTCAGCCACTTTGTTTTCCAATGTCAATTTGGCTTGGGAAGGGATCACATAATCATATTCGATCGCATACCCGGTCCTCATCATATGAACATGCTCCAGCCCCGGGATACTGCGCAAGACTTGAACTTGTACATCTTCGGGCAGACTAGTATTCAGCCCCTGCACATACATTTCGTCAGTATCGCGTCCCTCCGGCTCGATAAACAACTGATGCGAGTCCTTATGTGCAAATCGCACCACTTTGTCTTCAAACGAGGGGCAATAACGCGGTCCCTTGCCTTGGATTACTCCTGTAAACAGAGGAGCCCGGGCAATATTGTTCATAACAATACGATGGGTCTCCGGCGTAGAATGAGTCAGCCAGCAGGGAAGCTGTTCTTTGTCCGGCGGGGGGCTTATGAAGGAAAACCGCCAGGGCATGCTGTCTCCGGGATGTTCAATCATTTTGGTGAAATCGACGCTTTTCCTATCAATCCGGGGGGGAGTCCCGGTTTTAAACCGGCCTAATTTTATCCCCATAGCAGTCAGGCTATCTGCCAGCCTGACTGCCGGGAACTGGTTGCCCGGCCCTCCGTCGTACATTACCTCGCCGGCGATGATGCGCCCTTTTAAGTAAGTTCCCGAAGTGACAACTACCGCCTGACATTCATAACGGGCGCCGGTCCGGGTAATAATAGCTTTTACCTTACCTGCCTGGTTTTCAATCTGTTCAACCTCAGCCATCAACAAATCCAAGCGTTCCTGTCCCAATATGGTCTTGATCATCTCGCGCCCGTATTCGTGCTTGTCCGCCTGGGCCCGTAATGCTTGCACTGCCGGGCCTTTCCCGGTGTTTATCATCCTCATCTGGATACTGGACTTGTCGATATTGATTCCCATTTCTCCGCCCAGAGCATCAATTTCCCGAACCAATTGGGCTTTGGCCGGCCCGCCAATCGAGGGATTGCATGGCATGAGAGCAATGTACTCCACGCTCATGGTTGCCAACAGGGTCCGGCAGCCCATGCGAGCAGCGGCCAGGGCCGCCTCACATCCGGCGTGCCCGGCCCCGATAACCACTACCTCATACTTCCCTGCATCGTATACCATCTTTACCCTCCTACTTGCCTATGCAAAAATTATGGAATATTCGGTCAAGGACCTCTTCCTTTACGGTCTTTCCGCTTATTTCTCCTAATGTCTCCAAAGCTCCCCAAGTATCAACGCTCAAACAATCATCCGATACTTGTCCCAGATGCTGAAGCGCGCTTTCGATTTGGGCCCGGCACCTTTGAAGAGCCTCTTTCTGGCGCAGATTTATCATAATTTCCATCCCGTCGCAGGGAAGAGCCCCGATCAAAACCATTTCTTCCACGGCTGCTTCCAACTCTTCAAACCCCATGTCGGTTTGGGCTGAGCCGTGAATTATCCGGACTCCTGCAAAAAGAGTGCTTAATTCTTCGGGACTGATTTTTTTCTCCTCCAGATCTTCCTTATTAACAAATACAATTAGCCGGTCACGGTTAATATTATGATATATGTCAAGGTCTTCTCCGGTAATTCCATCCGCGCCATCTAATATTAAAACCAGCAGGTCGGCCTGTTGCATCACCTTTTTTGATTTTTCCACCCCTATCGTTTCCACCACATCTTCAGTAGCCCTAATCCCGGCCGTATCAATTATTTTCACCGGTATATCCCTGACATTTATATAATCTTCAATTACATCCCTGGTCGTTCCGGGAATATCTGTAACAATAGCCTTGTCCTTCTTGAGGAGGGCATTAAGCAGACTCGATTTGCCCACATTGGGTTTACCGCATATGACCACATTTATTCCTTCCCGGTACACTTCATTTCTGATTCCGGCGGTAATTACCTGATTCAAATCTAAAAGCGTCCGCTGTAATAGCGACCGGATTTCGTCATAATCCAAATCGCCTACCTCTTCAGGGAAATCCATACTTGCCTCCACCAGCGCGTTTATCTGCAGCAACTGGTCCTCTATAGCTCCGATGCAGCCCATATTCCCTTCCAGTTGCAGCAGGGCCAGCTTCAACCCCCGGTCAGTCTTGGCTCTAATAATGTCTATCACCGCTTCGGCCTGACTCAAATCCAAACGTCCGTTCAAAAAAGCGCGTTTGGTAAATTCACCGGGATCAGCCATGCGCAAACCGATTTCCAGACACCGCTGCAAACAACGCCGTACCGGAATGCTTCCTCCGTGGCAGTTTATTTCCACCACGTCCTCTCCGGTATAACTATGGGGCGCCCTCATAATACCAACCAATACCTGGTCAATTTTATTTCCCTGCCGGTCAAGGATCCAGCCCAGGGTTAGAGTGAACCCCCGGCGCTGACTCAGTTCCTGGCCGGTGGCGGGTAAAAATATTTGCTGAACCGTATCTATTACCCCTTTACCACTCAGCCTTATTATGCCTATTCCACCTTCGCCCGGAGGAGTGGACAGCGCTGCTATTGCATCGTCAAACATGGCCTTCTCCTTAATCTCTTATCGTTAATATTAGTTTTCCCGTCGAAAGTTTTTTGAATATTAACCTATAACTCATCCGCCTAATGAATAATTCAGTAATATATTAAATGTACTCTTAATAAGAATAACAAACTCAATCATTCATATCATACACATAGCTAGTTCCCATGAGCTACTCTGTAACCTAAATAGGGGATATTAACTTTATATAATTGAAAGTCCGCGGCAATCCGCGCCCATAAGGTCAGCGTTATTCAGCGTCTATTCTGCCTGTTTTTATATTACCAAAATAACGGGCAACATACACCCGGGGTTCGACGCCCTTATGCCTAAAGATTTTGGGGGTGTTTTACCCCATAAAAAAAAGCCCTTGCGGACCTCAGAGTCTTGATTAATCAGACCTAACAAAATGTTCCCCCAAAGACACCCCTGATGTACCGCTTGCGGTACGATTAAGGTCGCAAGCACATACATTAATGAAATCCCGTGATTACGGCGGATTAAGCTAGGGGGACACGCTCGCAGAGGGATGTCTCTTATACCCCCGTAACCTGTAGGTTGACTTAACGGGCTCACAAATTAATATCGCAATTCTGGCGGCATTAATTTGTGAGCGAAACGAACCTGGTTTGTGCCTTGAGGGTAGATTTTTTAAGGTCTAAGGCCTTGCGGACCTTTTGTTGGCTACTTCTTTAAAGCTATGACTACTTTACGATTGGGTTCCTCACCCATGGAATAGGTAACCAGCTGCGGGTCTTCCTGCAGTATAGTATGTACTATTCTGCGCTCTTGTGAACTCATCGGCCGCATAATAACATTCTTTTGGGTTTGTTTAACTTTTTCTGACAGCCGGAGCGCCAGCGATTCCAGCGACTGTTCTCTTTTTTTACGATAATCTTCTACATCCAATACGATGCGTATTTTTTCTTCCCGTTTGCGGTTAAGTATGAGCCCGGCAATAAACTGCAACGCATTTAGGGTTTCGCCTTTGCGACCAATCAGCAGCCCCATATCGTTGCCTACAATATTAATTCTGGTAACGCCGTTGTCCCATTCAACTTTCTCGATCCGATAATCGATTTTCATTTTGTGCAAAAGGTCTTCCACTACTTTGCGGGCTTCCATTTCAGGTTTCTCACGCATTGACACTTTAACCACGGCTGGTTTGCCCATAAAACCCAACAATCTTTTGCTTGCCTCTTCCACAATTTCAACCGACACATCTTCGATATTACATCCGAGCTCATCTAGGGCTGCTTTTATGGCTTCTTCAACGTTTTTTCCCTTTTTTTCGACTGTTTGGCCTTGCATCCTTTTCTTTTCCTCCTTTGGCCCTCCGTTCAACCTCTTCGTCAACGTTTTTCTCCTGGTAGTCCGGTTCGGCTATATTCTGGGTCGTATCAATCTGTATGCCTGTCCCTGTATCAAGCTTGACCTTGCTGTGCAAGTAGTTTACATATAACTGCTGGAAAATCCCCAATATATTAAAAACTACCCAATATAATGGCAATCCCGCCGGAACTTTAAAGGTAATCCAGGCCATCATCAAAGGCATTAAATATAACATTGCCTTCTGCGTGGGATCATTGTTTTCAACCATTGAAATTTTCTGTTGTATAAAGGTTGTCAGCGCAGTCAGTATAGCCAAGATAAAAAAGGGGTCGGGCTGACTGATATCGGGAATCCAAAAAAATCCCTTGTGGGCTGGATTCAAATAATTAAAATCATATAGGGAGCGATAAAATGCAAAGAATATTGGCATCTGAATCAGAAGCGGCAGACATCCGCCGAAAGGATTCACCCCATGCTCTTTGTATAGTTCCATAATTTTCTGTTGTTGCTTAGCCTGGTCGTCTTTATATTTCTCCTGAATATACTTGGCTTTGGGTTGTATTTCCTGCATGGCCCGCATTGATCTCATCTGTTTCTGGGTAAGCGGGAACAAGACCAGTTTGATCAAAATGGTCATGAAAATAATAGCCAACCCATAGCTGGGAAGCCCGATTTGAACTGTAAACATATAGACTAAATTGATAACATCAGTGAACCATTGTACGAAAGTCTGCCACACTTAATAATCCTGCTTTTCGAAGAGCGCTTCGACAGCAGGTTCCACCTCCTTGATATTCCCTCGGTCAAATATTCAGGGGACTGGATCATACCCACCCGGATGAAACGGATGACATCGGCTTATTCTTTTTATTCCCAGCCATCCTCCTTTAATTACTCCATATTTCTGAATAGCTTCGATAGCATAATTGGAACAGGAAGGATAGAATCGACAGACTGGCCTTTTGAAAAAACTCAGTTTTTGATAAGTCTTTATAATCTGGATAAAAACCTGCTTCACTTCAAACTGGCCTTTCCCATCAATCGCAAAAAATCTTTTTCAATATCTGCAAACACGGCTTCCTTAATATTATATCGGGATACCACAACAATATCATAACCAGGCCGCAGGTTGTCCAAGTTCTTTTTAATCACTTCTCTAAGTTGTCTTTTGGCGCGATTCCTGATAACAGCATTGCCAACTTTTTTGGAAGTCACTATTCCAAAGCGATTGCACGGCAGCTGATTTTTATGTGCGAATACAATTATGTACTTACCTGGTATTCTTTTACCATTATTATAGACACATTTGTATTCCTTGCCCCGGTTTATTCTTACTTTTTTATTAAGCATAAGAAATCCTTGCCTGATAGAGAATCAAACTGACTTTAGGCGGAGAGTTTTTTTCTTCCCCTTTGCCTCCGCAGAGCTAATACTTTTCTTCCTCCAGCGGTCGCCATTCTTTTTCTAAAACCATGAACTCTTTTCCTCTGTCGCTTTTTAGGTTGATAGGTTCTTTTCATTTGATAAACTGCCCCCTTAAATTTTCCAGTACCTACTATTATATTTATAAAACCGGGGCAATGTCAAGAAACACTGCTCTTCTAAATACTTCTAATTATGTGTAAAATCTGTTAGTATATATACTGTATTTATAATAGATTTTAGCTCAGTCTACAAATCAATATACATATAATTATCCAGATATCCACAGATATTTATCCCATACATCTTTTTTATCCCCATTTTTATCTCAGGAGGCTTTCGGATGTCGGTTGATAACACTTATGCATCGTTGTTGGATCAGGTTTTACATGAATTTCGCAATGAAATAGGCACTACCAGTTTTGATATATGGTTTTCCCAGGTTACCTACAATACTTTCAGACATGATAAATTATATATAATGGTTCCCAACACTCTTACCCGGGAATGGATAGAATCCCGTTATCTTGAATCTCTTGAGCAAAGATTCCGCGATCTCAGCAAACAAGATATCTCTTTGTTTTTAATTACAGAGCCGCTGGTGGAAAAGGACGGTTATATATCGCCCCTTAATCCCAAATATACCTTTAATACTTTTGTGGTCGGCAACAGCAACCGTTTTGCCCATGCCGCCTGTTATGCGGTAGGGGAGGCGCCGGCACGTGCTTATAACCCGCTTTTTATCTACGGCGGAGTTGGTTTGGGCAAAACCCACCTAATGCAGGCTATTGCCCACAGAATTATCAGCAATAAGCCTTCTTTTTCGGTAATGTATGTTTCTTCCGAGCAGTTTACCAATGAGCTTATCAGTGCCATTAAAGATGATACTACCCAGTCTTTCCGCAATAAATACCGTAATATAGACGTATTATTAATAGATGATATCCAATTTCTGGCGGGCAAAGAACGAACCCAGGAGGAGTTTTTCCACACTTTCAATACCCTTTATGAGACTAATAAACAAGTGGTTATTTCCAGCGATCGTCCTCCCCGCAACATTCCGACGCTGGAAGATCGCCTGCGCTCTCGTTTTGAATGGGGTTTAATCACCGATATTCAGATTCCCGATTTGGAAACTCGTATTGCTATTCTGCGCAAAAAAGCCCAAACCGACCAGCTCAATGTTCCTTACGATATTCTTGACTATATTGCCAACTATATTGATTCAAACATCAGAGAACTGGAAGGCGCTTTGGTTAGAGTCGTTGCTTTCGCAACTATTAACAACCGTCCTTTAAATATGGAAACGGCCGGGGAAGCCCTAAAGGATATTATGCCCCCTCCGCAGCCCAAAAAGATAACCATAGAGTGCATTCAAAAAGAAGTATGTAAACATTATGGTCTTAATCTTAATGAATTATTATCTAGAAAAAGAAATAAGCAATTAGTGCATCCCCGACAAATTGCTATGTTTCTGTGCCGAAAATTAACCGATGCTTCTTTCCCGCTGATTGGAGATCAATTTGGTGGGAGGGATCATACCACCGTTATGCACGGGGTCGAAAAAATAGAAAAAGATGCGGCTGAAGATCAGGCATTGGCTGCTACCATAGATAAACTTTGTAAACAAATAGACCCCAGAAGTATCTAAAAATACCTATTTTAACAACAGGCTTATCCACCTGGATCAAACTCGTTATATTGACAGTCGCTGCCCTTTTACACATTTTACACACTACTACTACTATTACGACTATATATTTATTAATAATTAATAAACGGAGGCAAAGAAAATGAAATTTAGAATCGAAAAAAGAGAAATATCCACTCTTACCACTCTGGTGCACAGAGCTGCTTCCAATAAAAGCACCATCCCCGTTTTGTCAGGTTTATTGATAAATGTATCTCATGACAAAGGATTGACCATGACAGCTACGGACATGGAGATAGGTATTAAGGCGTCATCTCCCAATATTGATATAATTGAGGAGGGAAGTGTATTAGTCAATGCTGCTTATTTCTCTGATTTTATTAAACTACTGCCTGAAAATATTATTGATTTTGAGCTAAACCGGGAGACATCAAAAATAAACATAAGTTACGGCAGGTCTTCCAGTAAAATCAACCTGTATCAGGAAAGTGACTACCCGGAGCTGCCCATCGGCAAAATGGAGCATAAATTTTCCATACCCCAGGATGTTTTAAAAGAAGGTTTGAAAAAAACCTCATTTGCAGCTGCCCTTAATCATTTTCGCCAGGTTTTCACCGGGGTTCTTTTTGACCTGTTTGATGATGGAACCTTAAAAGTGATAGCTTCGGATACGCACCGGCTGGCTTATTATACTTATAATCTGCCGCAAAAAGAAATAGAACCAATAAAATTCGTCATTCCGGTAAGAACCGTGAACGAACTGTTGAGATTTCTGGATGACAGCCCCGAGCTGATAAACGTTGCTCTATCCGAAAATAATGTTATTTTCTATAAAGAGAATCTTATTCTTTTGTCCAGATTGATCGAAGGACAGTATCCAAATTATGAAAATGTAATTCCGGCAGCATTCAATACCTCTATAAATATAAAAACTGATATATTGGCTGCCAGCCTGGGAAGGGCGAAAATAATGCCGACTGACGACAAGTTTCAAATACCCCACGTGCAATTTTCAATCATGGAAAATGAGGCTTTACTAAATTCCTATTCGGAAAGTATGGGAGAGATATCTGAAATTATTGATGAGATTGAGATTGAGGGAGAAAAAGACATTAAAATAGCATTCAATACCAACTACTTTTTGGATGCCGTAAAAGTCTTTGAAGCCGAATGTGAAAAAGTAATAATAAAATTAGCCGGGTCTTTGAGCCCCGCACTTATCAAAAACCCAGAAAAAGAGAATTATTTATATATATTAGTCCCTATGAGGACCAATAATTGAGGAAGGACACTTATTTTATTTGATAATTGAAGAACTGCGGATTAGAGACTTCCGTAATCTAAAAAAAATAGACTATATTCCTGCATCTGGATTAAATGTTTTTTTGGGAGACAATGCTCAGGGAAAGACCAATCTATTAGAGTCTATTTTTGTGCTGGCTGCTGGCAACTCATTTCGTAGTGCTACCGATGCCAATCTGGTTAATCATGAAGCTTCCGGCTATATGGTAAAAACTAATTACCTTGTAGCTGATAGAAAGATGGAAGCTAAACTTGAATATCGATTGAATCAGGCCAAAATATTTACAATTAATAAAAAGAAATGCACCCAGAGTCATATGGACAGATTACGTGTGGTTCTCTTTACGCCGGACGACCTCTTTCTTGTCAAAGGGCCTCCCGGTAAAAGGAGAGCTTTTTTAGATTTTATGCTTAAACAGCTTTCGAGTGAGTACTTGTATAATTTGGATAATTATTACTCTATCCTAAAAAAGAGAAATTTATTGCTAAAAAAAGAGCAAACTACGGTTAAGTCATTTAAAATAATTAATGACCTTTTTGTGGAAAACGCTGTACGGGTTATTATTCAGCGCATAAATATAGTCAATCTTTTGGATGAGACCACCCGGTCAATATACAATGAAATAAATCAGGGCGGCAATCAGTTGAAAACAAGATACGCGCTATCTTTTGAGGTAGATAATGATAAAATCAATATAGATGTCTTATCCAAGGCGATGCAAAAAAAAATAGAAGAGGTTTTCAATGAGGAAATAAAGAGAAGAAAGACCATGGTCGGGCCCCATTTGGACGATATCAATATATATCAGGATAGACAAATGGCGCGCGTATTTGCCTCCCAGGGTCAACAAAGGAACATTGCTATTAGCCTTAAACTGGCCGAGATGGATGCATTTCGTAAAGTGAAAGGTTTCTATCCGGTCCTTTTACTTGATGAAGTACTGTCTGAATTGGACGAAGGCAAAAGAAAAATGCTAATGAATCTTTTAAGTCATGCCGGATTTCAAACGTTTCTCACCTCAGTAAATATGGATAATATGGATAAGAGTGATGAAGCCAGGTTCATCGTCAAAGAAGGTAGACTGTTGCGAAAGGAGTTATGAGTATGTTTTTACATCTTGGTAATAACAAGGTAATAGGCGGCAACAGTGTGATAGCAATCTTAAACCTAGAAGAACCGATATCTGATGATATACAAGAAATAATCGAAAATGCGGCCCTTGATAAAGCTCTTTTTAATATCAGCAAGAGAGATAAAAAAAAGGCATTGGTAATTTGTGATGAAGGAATCTATTTATCGCCAATATCTTCAACCACCCTTTATAAACGTGCTATTCACTATCAGGAGGAGGTTTGATTCTTGAAGGAAATTGAAAACGGATATAGTGCTTCTGATATTCAGGTGCTGGAAGGACTGGAAGCGGTCCGTATGAGACCCGGGATGTATATCGGGACCACCGGACCCAAAGGGCTGCATCATCTGGTATTCGAAATAGTCGACAACAGTATTGACGAATCGGTGGGGGGCTACTGTGACCGGATTGATGTCAGGATAAACCGGGACAACAGTATCACCGTATGTGATAATGGACGGGGCATACCGGTGGACACTCATCCGCAGATGGGCATACCGGCTATTGAAGTTATTATGACCACGCTGCATTCAGGGGGGAAATTCGGGGGCAGCGGTTACACCATTTCGGGAGGTCTGCATGGAGTAGGACTGTCCGTGGTGAATGCCTTATCGGCCAGAATGGAAGTTACAGTTCTCCGGGACGGGCATACCTATAGACAGGATTATGAACGGGGAAAGCCGGTAAGTCCACTGACTATCCTGGGGGAAACGGATAAAAACGGGACTATAATTCATTTTTGTCCGGACCCCGAAATATTCGAGATAACGGTTTTTGACCGCGACATCCTTATCCAAAGGCTGAGAGAACTGGGATATTTAAATAAGGGATTACATATAACCTTTACCGATGCCCGGGAAGAAGAAATCTTCACCAAAGAGTTTAAATCGACCGGCTTAAAGGATTTTGTCGTTTATATAAACAAAAGCAAAGAAGTCGTTAACAGCGACCCCATATTTTTTGAGGTTAAAAAGGACGATGTGGTGGTTGAAGTAGCTTTGCAATACAACAATGGCTACAGCGAGAATATTTATTCATTTGCCAATAACATCAGAACCCAGGAAGGAGGAACCCACGAGACCGGTTTTAAAAACGCCCTGACCCGAGTTATAAACGATTATGCTAAAAAGAACAACATCCTGAAGGAAAATGAGCCCAACCTGGCCGGAGAGGACATCCGGGAAGGGGTAGCGGCAATCATAGCGGTAATGGTAAAGGATCCCCAATTTGAAGGGCAGACCAAAACCAAGTTAGGCAACACCTATATTAGAGGTCTGGTAGATGCAGCGGTTTATGAGAGCGTGGATGATTATTTGAATGAGCACCCGGCGGCCGCCAAAAAGATTCTGGAAAAAGCCATTTCCGCCAGAAGGGCGAGGGAAGCCGCCCGCAAAGCCCGGGAATTGACCCGGCGCAAGAGTGCCCTGGAATCTACTTCCCTGCCGGGGAAATTGGCGGATTGCAGCAACCGGGACCCCGCCCAGTCGGAGCTTTTCATCGTCGAGGGCGACTCCGCCGGCGGCTCGGCCAAACAGGGCCGGGATCGTACCTACCAGGCAATCCTGCCTCTGCGGGGCAAGATCTTAAATGTGGAAAAGTCAAGATTAGATAGGGTTTTATCCAGCGAAGAGATACGCAATCTGATTACAGCCATGGGTACAGGCATCGGCGAGGATTTCGATATTAAGAAAGCCCGCTATCACAAGTTGTTTATCATGACCGATGCCGACGTGGACGGGGCCCATATCAGGATTCTGCTCCTGACCTTTTTCTATCGCTATATGAAAGAACTGATTGAACACGGCTATGTATATATTGCCCAGCCGCCTTTGTATGGATTAAAAAGAGGCAAAGATATTCATTACTTCTTCAACGACAGTGAATTGAACCAGTTCCTGGAACAATCGGATAAAAAATGGTCGGTGCAGCGCTATAAAGGACTGGGGGAGATGGATCCCGAACAACTGTGGGAAACCACTATGAATGCCGACAACCGTACGGTAATGCAGGTTACCATCGAAGAAGCCTATCAAGCCGATAAAGTATTTACCGATCTGATGGGTGACAATGTGGAGCCCCGCAAGGAGTTTATCCATGACAACGCCAAATATGTAACCAACCTGGATATATAGGGGGTATATTGCTTTGGGACAGGAGAGCCTTTTCAGTAAAACCATACCTGTAGATATAGAAAAAGAAGTCAAAAAATCGTTTTTGGAATATGCCATGAGCGTAATCGTCGCCCGGGCCTTGCCGGACATACGAGACGGCCTTAAACCGGTGCACCGCCGTATTTTATACGCACTTTACGACCAGGGCATGACCCATGACAAGCCCCACAAGAAATCGGCCAATATAGTCGGTGAAGTAATGGGAAAATATCATCCCCACGGTGATTCGGCCATTTACCAGACCATGGTCAAAATGGCCCAGGACTTCTCCATGCGGTATCCGCTGGTGGATGGGCATGGAAACTTTGGCTCCATTGACGGGGATGCCGCAGCCGCCATGAGGTATACCGAGTCGAGGATGTCCCGCATAGCTGGAGAACTGCTCAAAGACATCGAGAAGGATACCATTGACTGGCGCCCCAATTATGACGATACCCGGGAAGAGCCGCAGGTCTTGCCCAGCCGGATTCCGAATCTGTTGATAAATGGATCGGCCGGGATTGCAGTAGGTATGGCCACCAATATTCCTCCCCATAACCTCAGTGAAGTAGTGACCGCCATAAAATTGGTAATTGATAATCCTGAGGTTACGATTGATGAGCTTATGCAAGTTATGCCGGGTCCTGATTTTCCTACCGGCGGCATCATAGGCGATCGGGGAATCCGGGCAGCATACACCACCGGGCGGGGAAGTATCAAAATGAGGTCCCGTTATACGATTGAAGAGAAAAAAGGCGGAAGAAACGCCATTATAATTACCGAAATACCCTACCAGGTAAATAAGGCCAGGGTAGTGGAAAAGATTGCCGAGCTGGTTAGAGATAAAAAGATTGACGGCATAGTCGACCTGAGAGATGAATCGGATCGCAATGGAATCAGGGTTGTTATTGAGCTGCGCCGGGAAGTTAACGCCAACATAGTGGTCAACAAGCTTTTTAAACATACCCAGTTGGAAGACAGTTTTGGCGTAAATATGGTCAGCCTGGTGAACGGGCAGCCCCGTACCCTTAATATTAAGCAGATGATGGCATATTACGTGGAGCACCGCCAGGAAGTCATAACCCGCAGAACCCAGCATGATTTAAAACTGGCTAACAACCGCAAGCATGTGTTGGAAGGATTGCGCATCGCCATTGACAACCTGGACGCCATTATCAGCCTGATCAGAAATTCTGCCAACCGGGAGACGGCGCGTACAGGTCTGATGGAGACCTTTGCCCTTACCGAAATTCAGGCCAATGCCATTCTGGATATGCGGTTTGCCCAATTAACCGGTTTGGAGCGAGCCAAACTGGAAGAAGAGTTCCGGGATTTGCTGGTCAAAATAGCTGATTATGAAGATATATTGGCCCGTCCGGAGAGAGTCTTGCTGATGGTCAAACAAGACCTGGATGATATCAATGAGAAATATGGAGATAAAAGAAGAACCGAAATTAGCAATGAAAATTCGGATTATGAGGAAGAGGATTTTATTGAAGACCATGAAGTGGTGATAACCCTCAGCTACCGGGGATATATTAAGAGACAGCCCCTGGATACATATAAAGCTCAAAAAAGAGGCGGTAAGGGGATAAGCGCGGCCAATATCCGGGCTGAGGATTTTGCCCACGATATCCTGGTAACCGGGGTGCTGGCCAACATTTTCTTCTTTACCAACCAAGGCCGGGCCTTCTGTGCCAAAGCTTATCAAATCCAGGAGTCGTCCCGCCAGGCCAAGGGACAGGCACTGGTTAATTTTCTGGAGCTGAGGCCGGGAGAAAAAGTAACTACCATAGTGGCCTCCAGGAATGTGGATGATAAACGGCATTTGATTATGGCTACCAAAAAGGGCATAGTCAAAAAGATAGCCTTGTCGGCTTTTGCCAATATCAGGAAAAGCGGAATTATAGCGCTGAGCCTGGGTGAAGGCGACGAACTGGTAGGAGTAATCAGGGTTAACGACCATGACCAGGTGATGCTGGTTACATCGCTGGGGCAGTCGATTATGTTCGACGAGGATCAGGTCAGAAGCATGGGGCGGACTGCAGCCGGAGTAAAAGGGATAAGATTAGCCCGCAATGATTTCGTAGTGGGAGTGGATAAAGACCGTCCGGAAGCAGAGGTATTCATGGTTACTGAAAATGGGTATGGAAAAAAAACCCCTTTGACTGAGTTCAAAAATCAAAACCGGGGCGGCAAAGGATTGAAAACCATTAATGTAGATCGGAAAAATGGACCTATAGTTGGTTTTAAAATAGTCGCCGAGGGTGAAGAACTGGTTATATTGACCAGTGAGGGGAATATCATCCGGCTGGAAGCCGGTGATGTTTCAACCCAGAAGCGGTATTCCCGGGGAGTGGTGCTGATGAAGACCTCGTCCAGCGATCGGGTGGCCGCAGTAGCAAGATTTAAAACCGAAAAAGAAGAATAAAGTAAAAACAATTGACGCGGCAGTGACTCTTTACTATTATTATCGCTGAAGCTTGTTTAAAAATAAGCAATTTTGATAGTCAGTATAAAAAGCTATGAACAGCTTTGGAGGGATTAATTATGGTTGATACCGGAACATTTAAAGTAAAGTCAGGACTGGCCCAGATGTTAAAGGGTGGGGTAATAATGGATGTAACTACCCCGGAACAGGCGAAAATTGCTGAAGAAGCCGGTGCCTGCGCAGTCATGGCGCTGGAAAGAGTGCCCGCCGACATAAGAGCTGCCGGAGGAATAGCTCGTATGGCTGATCCCAGTGTAGTTTTAAAAATTATGGAGGCGGTTACGATACCGGTAATGGCCAAATGCCGAATCGGGCATTTTGTCGAGGCACAGGTGCTGCAGTCTCTGGGAGTGGATTATATTGATGAGAGCGAAGTGCTGACCCCGGCCGATGAAAAGTATCATGTCAATAAACATGATTTTAAGGTTCCGTTTGTTTGCGGAGCGCGGAATCTGGGAGAAGCCTTGCGCCGAATAGGAGAGGGAGCGGCGATGATCCGCACCAAAGGCGAACCGGGAACCGGAAATGTGGTCGAAGCCGTACGTCATATCCGTCAGGTCAACGATGAGATCCGCTGGGTAAGCAACCTGCCCCAGGAAGAATTGATGACGGCTGCCAAAGAAATGCAGGCTCCTTACGAATTAGTGGTAGAAGTTGCCCGCCTGCAAAAATTGCCGGTGGTTAATTTTGCCGCTGGCGGCATTGCCACTCCGGCTGATGCCGCCCTTATGATGCAATTGGGTTGTGACGGAATTTTTGTAGGTTCGGGAATTTTTAAATCAGGTGATCCGGCCCGCCGGGCCAAGTCCATTGTAGCAGCTACCACCTATTTCAATGACGCCGCCGTCCTGGCAGAGGTGTCCAGAGATTTAGGAGAGGCTATGGTGGGAATCAACATACCTGATATTAGACCGGAAGATAGGATGCAGGATCGTGGCTGGTAAGAAGGTAGGCGTTTTAGCCCTCCAGGGGGCTTTTATAGAACATGAAAAAGCCTTGCATAAGTGTGGGGCTTTGGCCCGGCAAATTCGCACCGCGGAAGAATTGAACGAGATTGACGGACTGATAATTCCGGGGGGGGAAAGCACCACCATCGGCAAGCTCATGCAGGCCTATGGTCTGGTTGAAAAAATTCAATCCCGCCATACTGAGGGCATGCCCATCTGGGGGACCTGTGCCGGCATGATTTTGCTGGCCCGCGAGATCGTAGAAATGGATCAGGTAAGTTTGAACCTAATGGATATTGCCGTCAGGCGGAATGGCTTCGGCCGCCAGGTTGACAGCTTTGAAACCGAACTCCAAGTGGAGGGCATTGATCAATGCCGGGGAGTCTTTATAAGGGCGCCTTATGTTGAGCGGGTATGGGGCGAAACCCGCATACTGGCTTACCATCAGGACAAAATAGTGATGGTCCGGGAAGGCAATTTGCTGGCTACCGCCTTTCATCCGGAACTGACAGATGATCCAAGTATACATGGCTTTTTCCTAGGAATGTTGTAATGGCTATCTTGTCAAAGGAATTTTTGTATACTATAATTGACCACAAGCCAAATTTTTGATTTAAAGTGATGATAGGGAATAGTAGGAGCCAGGATTATTTTAGAGAGCTGGTGGACGGTGCAAACCAGTATAGTCAGGCTTTGAATCCACCCTGGAGGCTGGCTGTCTAAAGCAGTCACGGCGGTTCCGTTATAACCATAAAGTGGACGCACCAGCGTCAACAAGGGTGGCAACGCGGGAAGTACCTCTCGTCCCTGGCCGGGACGGGGGGTTTTATTTTTAAACAGGGAGGCAGTCTATACAGATGAAAGGTGCGCAATATCTCTTAATACCTGGACCTACACCCATACCTTTAAGAGTTGCCCGGGCGATGGACAGGCCGATGATAAACCACCGGGGGCCTGAATTCAAAACCATTATCGAAGAAGTGGTCGCGGGCGTAAAAAAGATTTATCGGACCCGGGATTATGTTTTGATCTATCCCGCTTCAGGAACAGGGGGATTGGAAGCTGCCGTTTCCAACTTTATATGTCCGGGGGATAAGGTCTTAGCTATTTCTATCGGGGTGTTCGGGAACCGTTTTGCAGAAATTGCCTCCAAATTCGGAGCCAAAGTGGAGAAAATGGAGTTTGCCTGGGGCAGCGGAGCCGATCCGGAGCGGGTAAAAGCTCGGATAGATCAAGATAAAAACGGGGAAATTAAAGCCGTGTTAATTACTCATAACGAGACATCAACCGGCGCTTTTAATGATATAAAAAGCATTCGTGCAGCTATGGGAGATCATCCTGCCTTGATTATGGTGGATGCTGTCAGTGGATTGGCGGCGATTGATTTGCGTATGGACGAATGGCGGCTGGATGTGGTTGTAAGCGGTTCCCAAAAAGCTTTCATGATTCCACCGGGACTGAGCTTTATGGCTTTTAACGAAAAAGCCCTGCAGGTGCAGAAACAAAACCCCAACCGCAGATATTACTGGGATGTGGGTATGGGCCTGGAGTATCAGGAAAAGGGGCAGACCGCCTTTACTCCGCCAATTTCCCTTTATTTCGGCTTGCAGGAAGCTTTGCGCATGATGCTGGAAGAAGGATTGGAAAACATCCTCATCCGCCACGCCAATTACCGGGATATGATACGGACCGGTATTCGCGCCATGGGCTTGGAATTATTTACGGAAGACAAGTATGCCTCCCCGGCCGTTACTTCGATACGGGCGCCCCAAGGAATCGGGGCCAACCAGATTCGCAAATATATGTTGGAAGAGTATAATACGATTTTGGCGGGCGGCCAGCAAAGCCTTGACGATGTCATATTCAGATTGGGGCATCTGGGTTACATAAGGGAATTGGATTTAGTCTCGGTATTGGCAGCTCTGGAGCTGACCCTGGTTAAATTCAAGTATAAATTGGAATTGGGTGCGGGAGTAAGAGCAGCCCAGGAAATAGTGTTGAGATCTCACCACGTGCAAGTGGATTAAGAAGGAGGACAGACAGGTGGAAAGGAAAAAAGTAATAGTAACCGAGAGCATAGCGGAAGAAGGATTGGCTTTACTCAGGAGCGAGCTGGAGGTTGATTTTCGCAAGGACATATCCCGGGCGGAATTATTGGAAATCATTGACCAGTATGATGCCTTAATTGTAAGAAGCGTCACCAAAGTCAATGAAGAGTTAATCCAGCGGGGAACCAGGCTGAAAGTAGTCGGCCGGGCCGGCAACGGCGTTGACAATATAGACGTTGATGTCTGCACCCGTTACGGGATTATCGTGGCCAACACCCCCGACAGCAATACCATATCGGCCGCGGAGCAAACCATAAGCCTGTTATTGTCCTCAGTCAGAAATACCGCCTGGGCCAGCGATGTATTAAAAAAAAGCGGAACCTGGGACCGGTCACCCTTCCGCGGAACCGAGCTGTATGGCAAAACCGTGGGAATAGTCGGATTGGGCAGAATCGGGTCCATGGTGGCGACCCGGCTGAAATCATTTAATATGAAAGTCATCGCCTATGATCCCTATATAGCCAATGAAAGATTCGAGCGTTTCGGCGCCGAAAAAAAAGCAACTCTTGAAGATCTGGTGCGCGAAGCGGATATAATAACGGTGCATACCCCGCGCAACGAGGAGACCATGCATATGGTTAATGAGGACGTTCTCGAACTGGCCAAACCGGGAGTAAGACTTGTCAATTGTGCCCGGGGCGGTATAATATCAGAAACTGCCATATTAAAGGGACTGGAGAGCGGCAAGATAGCCAGTGCAGGTTTAGACGTGTATGAAAAAGAACCGGCGGAGCAAAACCCGCTGTTTAGATTCACCAATGTAGTTTGCACCCCCCACTTGGGAGCCGATACCTATGAAGCGCAAAAGCGGGTGGGGGAAAACATCGCCGAACAGGTTATCAAAGCCTTGCAGGGAGGAATCGTTCCCAACGTCGTAAATCTGCCCTCGGTATTGGGCGAAGAGTTGGATTACCTGCATCCGTATATTACCCTGGCTGAAAAGATGGGCAATATCTACTATCAAATAGCCAAATCTCCCATTAGCCGGGTGGAAATTACCTATAGCGGCCCCATAACCATTAATGAGACCGAGATGCTGACCATTGGCTTGCTGAAGGGATTGCTGGAGCCGGTGTTATGGGAAAAAGTAAACTATGTAAACGCCCGCCTGATGGCGGAGGACCGGGGCATCAAACTGTATGAGACCAAAGAGGCGGTCAGCCCGAAAAGATATAAGAACCTTATTTTGGTAAAGATATTTAATCATGAGCACCAGATGGAGTTTGCCGGAACCTTGTCCCGGGCACGGAATCCCCTCTTGGTAGAAATTGACGGCTATGAAACCGAAACCACCCTGGAAGGCTATGTACTTATGGTTGAGAATGAAGACCGCCCCAGAGTTATTGGCCCCTTCGCCACCGCCCTGGGGGATGAAGGCGTAAACATTGCCGGCATGAAGGTTGCGCGTCATGGCAAGGGAGAAAGAGCCATTATGATCATCAATGTTGATAACAAGGTGGAAGAAGAAGCTTTGGACCGCTTGGCAGAACTGGATGGAATTTTGGGCCGTCCCATATTGCTTCATTTTTAAACGACTGTAAGGAGTATCAGTAGTGCCCTCAGGGTGCTTCATTTCTACATTCGCAAATGGGTATGAATTAGCGCGGACTTCTCGCTATTTAAGGAATGATATAAGATTTGGAACAACTTATCTGGGAAATTTAATTTCAGGTAACCGCGAACGAAACAGATCCATATCTATTGCTCTTTGGTAGAGCAGAGGAGGGAAATAGATGTTAGATGCCAAAATGATCAGGGCCAATCCGGAAATGGTTGAAGCCGCCCTGCAGAACCGCAATATGCCGGGAGCCCTGCAGAATTTTCTCAAATTGGATGAGAACAGGCGCAGTCTGCTGGCACGGGTGGAAGAAATAAAAAAATTCCGTAATCAAGCCTCACAGGAAGTAGGCAAGTTAAAAAAACAGGGCTTGAATGCCGAAGAATTAATGGAAAAAGTTCGGCGGGTGGGAGACGAAATCAAAGAACTGGATGAAAAAATAGGTCAGGTTGAAACTGATATCGAAAAAATATTGCTGAACATTCCCAATATTCCGCATTCCTCGGTGCCGGTGGGAGAAGACGAGAACGCCAATGTGGAAATGAGGCGCTGGGGAGAACCGCGCCAATTTGACTTTGCTCCCCTGGCGCATTGGGATATCGGCCCCAATCTTGACATTCTCGATTTTGAACGAGCCGCCAAGTTGTCCGGGGCACGCTTTACCGTTTACAAAGGCTGGGGAGCCCGGTTGGAAAGAGCGGTCATTAACTTCTTTCTGAATATTCATACCGGTCAGCACGGCTACCAAGAGATTTTTCCGCCTTTTATGGTTACCGCCGACTGTATGCTGGGAACCGGGCAACTGCCCAAATTTGCCGAAGACATGTTCAAAATCGAGGGGCGCGATATGTACATGGTGCCTACCGCCGAAGTGCCGCTGACCAATCTCTGTCGGGAAGAGATCCTGGAGGAAAAGGATCTGCCCCGCTATATGACCGCCTATACCGCGTGTTTCCGGGCAGAAGCAGGGTCCCACGGCCGGGACACCCGGGGGATAATTCGCCAGCATCAGTTTAATAAAGTTGAATTGGTAAAAATAACGGCGGCAGACAGCTCTTATGAGGAACTGGAAAAACTGACCCATGATGCCGAGGAAGTTTTGCAACTGTTGGAGCTGCCATATCGGGTAGTGCTGCTCAGTACTGGAGATATGGGGTTTTCTTCGGCTAAAACCTATGATCTGGAAGTATGGATGCCCAGCTACAATGACTACAAGGAAATTTCCTCTTGCTCCAATTGCGAAGATTTCCAGGCCCGCAGGGCCAATATCCGCTACCGGCCTGCTTCCAAAGAAAGAATAAGGTATGTGCACACCTTGAATGGATCCGGGGTTGCGGTAGGGCGAACGGTAGCCGCCATTTTGGAAAACTATCAGCAAGAAGACGGTTCCGTAGTGATTCCTACAGCTTTAAGACCATATATGGGAGGTTTGCTCAAAATAGAAAGGTGAAAAGCCCAGGTAAACCCCCGATATGATTGACAAAAACCAGGTACGTGTGCTATACTTGCTCTTGCGCTGGCAAAAACAGTGTGTCCTCTGAGTGGAGGGGTGTCCGAGCGGTTGAAGGAGGCGGTCTTGAAAACCGTTGAACCTTTGCGGGTTCCGTGGGTTCGAATCCCACCTCCTCCGCCAAATAATTGTGGAGAGATGGCCGAGTAGGCTGAAGGCGCTCGCCTGCTAAGCGAGTATACGGCTAATACCTGTATCGAGGGTTCGAATCCCTCTCTCTCCGCCATATTTTTATGTAAAACCTGAACCATGATCCGCGCCCTTAGCTCAGCTGGATAGAGTGACAGGCTACGAACCTGGAGGTCGGGGGTTCGAATCCCTCAGGGCGCGCCATTTTAATTGAAATTATTTTGTTTGAAGGGAAAACCTAGGTTTTCCCCTTTTAGTATTATTATTAGAGATCCAAACCCCTCTTAAGACACCTTCTCTATAGGTGGGGACAAACCGGTAGGAGGGTCCCCGACTGAGGAGGCGTTTGATAAAAACGCTCGCGGCGCGATGCACACAAAACGCGAAGGGAAGGCTCTATAGCACCCGCGTTTTGGCGCACAATTCGCGCAGCGCTCATTGAATAATATGCGCCCGTAGCTCAGGTGGATAGAGCAACGGTTTCCTAAACCGTGTGCCAGGGGTTCGAGTCCCTTCGGGCGCACCATTTGGCGGTGAATCCCGGTATTATGAGGGAAGAAATATATATGCGCAGAGCCCTTGAGTTGGCTGAAGAAGCCCTCGCTGGGGGCGAGATACCCATAGGGGCGGTAGCTGTTTATGAAAATGAGATCATTGCCGCTGCCCGTAATGAGAAGGAATTACGGCAGGATGCAACCGCTCATGCCGAAATCCTGGTATTGCAAAAGGCGGCCCAACACCTTGGCCGATGGAGGCTGGAAGGAGTAACCCTTTACTGCACCCTGGAGCCCTGTCCCATGTGTGCTGGAGCCATGATAAACACCCGCATCAAGAAGCTGGTCTATGGCAGCCGCGATGAAAAAGCGGGAGCGGCAGGATCGGTTATTGATCTGGTAAGATATCCCGGTTTGAATCATCAGGTCCAGGTTGTGGGCGATATATTGGAAGAAGAATGCACCGAACTGTTAAAGAGGTTTTTTGAAGAAATAAGGAGAGATGGCCGAGCTGGTCGAAGGCGCTCGACTCGAAATCGAGTAGGCGGCTAAACCCCGCCTCCAGGGTTCGAATCCCTGTCTCTCCGCCAAAACGCTAAAATACCGGCTCTCCAAGCAATGGGATGAGCCGGTTTTCTATCTTTTAAAAGTTCATTTATAGTCCTTACTGCCAAATTTGCTACCGTTTGTAATTTGAACGCCGAATGATACTTTTATTATTCATCCACATTGGACGGGACAAGACCGACTAAACGATCGGAGAGAAACGATATAGTGTTATTCACCCCAACCAGCCGGGCAATCGGAATCCCATTGCGGGTAATGATAATTTCCTGAGTAGATGCCAAATTAAGATATTTCCCGAAGTTATTTTGAATTTCGGCTGAGTTCACCAGCATTTTAAAGCACATCTTTCTTATAGCTATTATTTATATAGCATATGGATAAAATATTAAATTGGGAATTAGCGAATCGCGGCAGCGTCTTTCCTTTTTTTCGATCACAGCTTTATTCGAGCTGTGTGAAAAATTTCATGTTAATTGGGGAAAGATGGAGGATATCGGCGGTTATATATTGAATTGTATACCGGAATAATGTATACAGAATGCTTGGGAAATTTGTCGAGAGGAGTTATTGATCTGATGAAGCTGATTTACACCGGGAAGACCAAGGACGTTTATGCCCTGGATGACGGTAACTACTTGCTGCGGTTTAAGGACGACGCCACCGGCGAGGACGGGGTGTTCGACCCGGGCAAGAATACGGTGGGATTGACCATCGAAGGGTCTGGCCGGGCCGGGCTGCGCCTGACCAAGTTCTTTTTTGAGGCTCTGCAAAAAGAGGGGATTCCGACCCACTATATCGATGCCGATATCGAAAAGGCAACCATGACCGTTAAGCCGGCCAAATTGTTCGGCAAAGGGCTGGAAGTGATTTGCCGTTATCGCGCGGTAGGCAGCTTTTATCGCCGTTATGGGGATTATGTGGAAGAAGGGCAGCCTTTGGAGGCCCTGGTGGAAACAACTTTGAAAGACGACGCCCGGGAAGATCCTCCCATAACCCAGGACGCTCTGGAAATGCTGGGAATCTTAAGCAAAGCCGAATACCGGGTGCTGAAGGACCTTGCTCGGAAGATAGCGGCGGTGGTAAAGGCGGAGCTGGCTAAGAAGAATATTGAACTTTACGACATAAAATTTGAATTCGGCCGGGTGGGTGATGAGCAGCAGATAGTCCTGGTGGATGAGATTTCAGGAGGAAACATGCGTGCCTTCAAAGACGGCCAACCTATTCATCCGCTGGAATTAGAGCAGTTGGTGCTGGGATAATAAAAGCATTTAATTATGGTGAAAAAGGAGGTACGGCATGACATGAAACAAACCCCGTTGTATCAAATGCATCTGAAAAATAAGGGAAAAATGATAGACTTTGGCGGCTGGGAACTGCCGGTTCAATATGAGGGCCGGGGGATAATCAGAGAGCATAACATGGTGCGTGAAAAGGCCGGACTTTTTGATGTGTCGCATATGGGCGAGGTCCTTGTGACCGGGGAAAAGGCCGAGGACTATGTCCAGCATCTGGTTTGCAATGATGTAAAAGGCATGCAGGATTTTCAGGCCCTCTACGCATTGATGTGCTACCCCGACGGGGGGGTGGTGGATGACCTGCTGGTATACCGCTTCCATACGCAAAAATATCTGCTGGTAATCAATGCCGCCAATGTGGAAAAGGATTTTGCCTGGATGCAGGAACAACTTATCCAAGGGGTGACTGCTGAAAATGTGTCCGAGCAGTATGCCCAACTGGCCCTGCAGGGCCCCAAAGCCCAGGAAATCCTGCAGAAAATATGCGACACCGATCTGGAGAGCATTAAGTTCTTCCGGTTCAATCCGGCGGTAAAAGTTGCGGGCGCGAAAAGTATTGTTTCCCGCACCGGCTATACCGGGGAGGACGGCTTTGAAATATATGCAGAGCCGGCCCAGGCCCCATTGATATGGGAAGCCATCTTAGAGGCCGGCGGGGAAGAGGTGAGCCCGGTAGGGCTGGGAGCCCGGGACAGCCTGCGCTTTGAAGCCAAGCTCCCCCTTTACGGGCAGGAGCTAGCCCGGGACATTACTCCGCTGGAAGCGGGATTGGGATTTTTTGTAAAGTTAAATGGAGACGATTTTATTGGCCGGGCCGCTTTGATAAAACAAAAAGAAGCGGGGTTGAAAAGGAAGCAGGTTGAATTCAGCATGCTGGGTAAAGGAATTCCGCGCGTTCATTATGAGGTCCAAAAAGACGGAGTTGGCATCGGCCATGTAACCACCGGGCTGCACGCACCCACTTTCAAGAAGCCGATTGGATTGGCCTTGATAAATATTGAACACAGCCGGCCGGGGACGGAAATCGATATTATTATCCGCGGCCAACCGGTCAAAGCGGTGGTCGGAGAGGACATATTCTACAAGAAAAAAACCAAATCTAAACAATAGTAGAAAGGCGAAGGTATGAAATCCCATCAGGAAAAATGGAAACGCCAAGCATTTTTTAATTGATTCAAAAATTCTAACGGAGGGATGACGGTGAATATAAAGGAAGGCTTGCTTTATACGGACGAGCATGAATGGATCAGCGTGGAAGGGAAGATAGGCCGGGTTGGGATCAGCGATTATGCCCAGCACCAACTGGGAGACATCGTGTATGTGGAACTGCCCGAGATCGAGGCCGGCGTGGCGGAGGGTGAAGCCATCGGCGTGATTGAATCGGTAAAAGCGGTAGCTTCGCTGTTCAGCCCGGCCAGTGGCACCATCCTCGAAGTAAATGAGGAACTGGAGACAGCACCCGAGCTTTTAAACCAGGATTGTTATGCCAGCTGGATTGCACTTATTGAACTGACCGGCGGCAGCGAACTGGAAAAACTCATGGACGCCAAAGCCTACGCGGAATTCTGCGCAACGCTTGATTAGCAAGGGGAGAAAGCAATGAAATATACGCCCAATCCACCGGCAATAGTGGACGAAATGCTAAAAACCATGGGACTGCACAGTTGTGAAGAATTATTCAGCGACATTAAAGATGAATTAAAAATAAAAAAGGGTTTGAATCTGCCCTCCGGCATGGGGGAAATGGAACTGCGCAACCAGCTAAGAAAACTGGCGGCCCGCAATCTGAGCACGGAGGATTACCCCTGTTTCCTGGGCGCAGGCGCTTATGACCGCTACATACCGGCAGCTCTGGAGCAACTGCTCCTGCGTTCCGAGTTCTACACCGCCTATACTCCCTATCAGGCAGAAATCAGCCAGGGGATATTGCAGTCCATCTTCGAGTACCAGACCATGATTTGCATGCTGACTGGAATGGAGGTCGCCAACGCCTCCATGTACGACGGGGGCAGCGCCCTGGCCGAGGCCTGCAACCTGGCCTGCGTGAGCGGTAAAGGAAAAAACAAAGTGGTTATATCCGATACGGTTCATCCCGAGTACCTGGAGATATTAAAGGCCTACGCCCTCTCCAACCGCCTGCAGGTGGTGCTGGTGCCCAGCCGGGACGGAACCGCCGATATAGACGCCATGGCCAGGGTGGTGGACCGCCAAACCGCGGCGGCGGTTATTCAGCAGCCCAATTTTTACGGCATCATGGAAGACGGCTCAGCCCTGGCCCAGGCGGTTCATGACCACCAGGGCCTGTTTATCATGACCGTGGAGCCTGTTTCCCTGGCCTGGTTAAAATCCCCGGCGGAATGGGGGGCGGATATCGCGGTGGGGGAAGGACAGCCGCTGGGCGGTAGTTTGAGCTTTGGCGGACCCTACCTGGGCTTTTTCGCGGCCGGCAAGAGCCTGATGCGTAAAATCCCGGGCCGGATCGTGGGGCAGACTGCCGATCTGGACGGCCGGCGGGCTTATGTTCTGACCCTGCAGGCCCGTGAACAGCACATCCGGCGGGAAAAGGCATCCTCCAATATCTGCTCTAACGAAGCCCTGTGCGCCTTGGCGGCCAGCATGTATCTGACTTTTGTGGGCGAGCGGGGGCTGAAGGAGATAGCCGCCCGCAGCCATGGCCTGGCCCGCTATGCGGAGCGGCAGCTTAAGCTGGCGGGGCTGGAATTGAAGTACCGGCAGCCCTATTTTTGCGAGTTTGCGGTTGCAATCGAGAACCCAGCAGCCGCCAATCGCCGGCTGCTGGAGAACGGGATAATCGGCGGCTACGAACTGGAGGACGCGCTCCTGCTGGCTTTTACGGAGAAGCGGAACCAGGAGGAAATAGACCGGCTGGCAGCAGTTTTGGGAGGTAAATAAGATGAGCAAACTTATTTTTGAAAAACATGTGCCCGGCAGCAATTCCTTCCGCCTGCCCGCCGCGCAGCTGCCGGAGCAGGAAATCCAATCAAGTATCCCCGCACAGTTTTTGCGCCGGGAGCCGCCCGCTTTGCCGGAAATCAGCGAAGTGGAGGCGGTACGCCATTTTACCGAACTGTCTACCCGGGCTTACGGAGTTGATAGCGGTTTTTACCCGCTGGGTTCCTGCACCATGAAATATAATCCCAAGATCAACGAATGGGCGGCCCGGTTGCCGGGCTTGGCCGGTCTGCACCCCTATCAGCCGGAAGACACGGTGCAAGGGGCGCTGCAAATATATTATGAAATGCAGGAGATGCTGGCCGAGATAACCGGCATGGACGCCTTTTCACTCCAGCCGGCGGCCGGAGCGCAGGGGGAATTGACCGGGGTGATGATTATAAAAGCCTACCATAATCATCACCGGAATTTTGGGAGAACCAAGATGATGATCCCTGATTCGGCCCATGGCACCAACCCGGCTACCGCCAACGTAGTGGGTTATGAGGTTGTAGAGGTGCAGTCGGATGCGCGCGGGTTGGTGGATCTGGAAGATCTGCGAGCGAAAATGAATCGCGAAGTGGCCGGCTTAATGCTTACCAACCCCAACACGCTGGGGCTTTTCGAGGAAGACATTCAGGAAATCGCGGCGATCGTGCATGAGGACGGGGGGCTGCTCTATTATGACGGGGCCAACCTGAACGGGATTATGGGAGTGGCCCGGCCGGGCGATATGGGCTTTGACGTGATCCACGTCAACCTGCATAAAACCTTTGGCACCCCGCATGGCGGGGGCGGGCCTGGCTCGGGGCCGGTGGGGGTAAAGGCCCCGCTCCGGGAGTTTCTGCCCCGGCCGGTAGCAGTTAAAAACGCGGACGTTTATGCCTTTGATTATGACCTCCCCTTGTCCATCGGCAAGGTGAAGAACTTTTACGGCAACTTCGGGGTGATTGTAAAAGCTTACGCCTATATCAAGTCATTGGGTGCGGAAGGATTAAAAGAAGCCTGCGCGCACGCGGTTTTGAACGCCAACTACCTGCGCTGCCAACTGCGGGAGAATTACCATATTCCCCTGGACCGCCTGTGCAAGCACGAGTTTATCGCCAGTTCGCGCCAGCAGGCCCGACCCCATGGCATTTCTACCCTGAACATCGCCAAGCGCCTGATCGATTACGGCTACCATCCGCCCACGGTTTACTTCCCCTTGATCGTCGGGGAAGCCATTATGATCGAGCCCACCGAAACGGAGAGCAAGGCGCGCCTGGATGACTTTGTCCGGGTCATGCGGGATATAGACTGGGAAGCCCGGGAAGCTCCCGAGCTTTTGCTTAACGCCCCGCAACGGGCGCCCGTTAAAAGAGTGGACGAAGTTACCGCGGCTCGCAAACCGGTGCTCAGGTGGGAGGACCGCTAAAGATGAAAGATATCTTGATCATCGGCGGAGGCCCTGGCGGCTATGTGGCCGCCATTCGAGCCCGCCAGCTGGGAATGAGCGTGCTCCTGGTCGAAAAGGACCGGGCGGGGGGAACCTGCCTGAACCGGGGCTGCATTCCCACCAAGGCCTATTACCGCAACGCCCTCTTTATGCATGATTTAAAAACCAGCCGGGAACTCAATGTGGAGCTGGGCCGGGTATCTTTTGACATGACCGGGGCTTGGCGGCGCAAAAACCAGATTGTGGACAGCCTGGTGGGCGGGGTCGATAAACTGCTGCAGGCCAACCGGGTGGAACGGGAAAACGGAGCAGCGGCGCTGCTGGACCGCAATACGGTCCTGGTCAACGGAGCGGAGCATAAAGGCCGGAACATATTGCTGGCGACCGGCTCAGTACCGGCAACCCCCATGATTCCCGGAATTGAACTGCCGGGAGTAGTGAACAGCGACCAGATGCTGGAGTTAAAGCAGGTGCCGCCCCGGCTGGCCATTATTGGCGGCGGGGTCATAGGGTTGGAATTTGCCTGCATATTCAACGCTTTGGGCAGCCGGGTAACTGTTTTTGAATGCAGGCCCGAGCTTTTATCCGGCCTGGATAAAGAACTGGGCAGACGGCTGCAGGTTTTTCTCAAAAAGCAAGGGATCGGCGTGCATACCGCCGTGGCAGTGGAAAAGATAGAAGCAGCCGGCGGGGCTTTGCAGCTCAATGTCGCCGCCCCAAGGGGAGATTTGGAGGTCCCGGCCGACATCGTACTGGCGGCCGGGGGCCGGCAGGCGTTTACCGCGGGGCTGGGGCTGGAAAAGATGGGGATAGAAAAAGACCAGAACGGATTTATCAAGGTCGATCAAGACTTTGGCACCACCGTCAAAGGGATTTATGCGGTCGGGGATGTGATCGGCGGCCACATGCTGGCCCACGTGGCCTCGGAAGAAGCCCGGGCGGCAGTGGAAAAAATAGCCGGGCTGGAGGGCGCGGTTCATTATCATGCGGTACCCGCCTGTGTGTTTACTATTCCGGAGATTGCCAGCGTGGGGCTGAGCGAAGAAGCCGCACGGGCGCAGGGCTTGGCCTACCGGAGCGGCAAGTTCCAGTTGGCCGCCAACGGCAAGGCTCTGACCATGGGAGCCGCCGGCGGCATGGTAAAAGTGCTGGCCGACCAGGATGAAGTGGTGATTGGGGTGCATATCATTGGCCCCCATGCCAGCGACTTGATCATGGAAGGGACCTTGCTGGTTCAGCACCGTATGAAAGTTTCGCAAGTGGCGGGGACCATCCATCCCCACCCTACCCTTTCGGAAGCCTTGCAGGAAGCTTTGCAGGATGTCAAAGGCCGGTCCCTTCACCTCGCCCCGGCGCGGAAACAAGTACCGACCAGGAGAGGAGCGGACGAGTGAAAGAAATAATCAACCGGTCCAACGATCCCTATTTCAACCTGGCCCTGGAAGAGTATGCGGTTATGAACCTGCCCGATCTTAAGAGCTGCTTCATCCTCTGGCAGAACCGGCCGGCGGTGATAGTAGGAAGAAACCAGAACACCATCGACGAAATAAACCAGGCATACGTAACCCGGCAGGGCATAACGGTGGTGCGCCGGATGTCCGGCGGCGGTGCCGTATATCACGACCCGGGAAATCTGAATTTTACTTTTGTGCTGGAGGACAATCACGGCTTCGGCGACTTCGTCCGCTTTACCCGCCCGGTGATAAAGGCGCTGCAGCGGCTGGGGATTGAAGCTGAGAACAACGGCAGGAATGATATTACCATCGCCGGTCGGAAATTTTCCGGCAATGCCCAGTTCAAATACCGGAATCGGCTCATGCATCATGGAACCATTTTGTTTGCCACCGACATTGAAGCGATGGTTGAGGCGCTTAATCCCGGAGCCGAAAAAATATCCTCCAAGGGCATAAAATCAGTGCGCAGCCGGGTTACCAACATCAGCGAGCACCTGTCCGCCCCGGTGGGCATCGAGGAGTTCAAGCAGATACTGAGGGAGGAAGTTTTCCGGAGCGAGGATAATGAGGGCGCATATCAACTGACCGGGCCTGAGCGGCAAGCGGCGGAAGCATTGCGGGACGGGAAATATGCCGCCTGGCATTGGAACTATGGCGCTTCCCCCCCTTATAACATCAGGAGAACCCGTATTTTCCCCTGGGGCAGTCTGGACCTGAGGCTGGAGGTAAAGCGTGGTGCGATAACCGGCTGCAGAATATACGGGGATTATTTCAGCGGCCGGGATATGGCCGAGCTGGAAGCCGCCTTGATTGGTTTAAACCATCGCGAAGAGGAAATCCGCGCCAGACTGGAAGATATTGATTTGAGCAGTTTTCTGCCCCAGGCTGAAAAGCAGGAATTGATCGAACTGTTCTGCCGGTGAAAAAGGAATCGAGGGGGACGACCGGGTGAAGCTGCGTCATCTGAGGGGAAACACTTATGCTGTGGAAAACAGTTCGGCCGGTACCGGCTTTAGCGATAGCGCCAGCTCAGGCGTATATGTATTTGACGACCGCCGGTGCCTGCTCATCGACAGCGGGCCTGATCAGGCCCGGGCCCAACAGATGCTGGCCTTGCTGGAGGTCAGCGGCTGGTTGGTATACGCTATATTCAACACCCATGCCCATGCCGATCACTGCGGCGGCAACCATTTTATCCAGACCGTCACCGGCTGCCGGATATATGCCTCCGCAATTGAAGCGGCCTTTATCAACAACCCCCTTTTGAGTCCTTATGCCATGTATTCCGCCGCCCCGCCCCAACTTCTCACCGGTAAATTTCTTATGCCCGGAGCCTCGCGGGTCACCCGTATAGTTGAACCCGGAAAAATCCGGATTAAGCGAAAGCCCTTTGCCATACTCGACCTGGCCGGACATAGCCTGGGACAACTGGGGATAATTACCCCCGACGGGGTACTGTTTGCCGGAGACAGTCTGATTCCCCGGGAAATTTTAAGGGCCCACCCTTTCCTTTACCTGGCCGATCCGGGCCAACAGCTGAACACCCTGGAGCTTTTAAAGAAAACCCCCTACCGGCAGCTTTATCTTTCCCACGGGGGGCGGACAGATGATCTTACCGCTACCCTGAACGCCAACCGGGAGCTTCTTGACACCATTATCAATAATGTAAGTGAAATTATTGCTGAACCCCGCAGCCCGGAAGCAATCATCAGGGAGATAATAATTCGCCACCGCCTGCCGGTCAACCGCAACCACTATTTTCGCTTGAGCAGCAGTATCGCGGGAGTTCTTTCCTATCTCTGCAACCGGAGGCAAGCCAGGTTTTGGGTGGAAGGCAACCGTCTGCTGTATCAGGCCCGGATTTGACTCTTAAATAAAAGGCAGTTTATCGCCGGTATATAAATAATAATGAAGATCATGTCAGCGGTTAAAAGCCTGCGAATGTGCTGCAAATCCGGTATAATTCTGGCGTTATATTATTAATAATTATCTTATGCGCCCGTAGCTCAACAGGATAGAGCAACGGTTTCCTAAACCGTGTGCCGGGGGTTCGAATCCCTGCCTCTCCGCCAACATGGCAATATACCGGCATGCTGAAACATTCAGGAAGCCGGTTTTGTTTTATTAACCGCTCTTTAAAAACTCTGCCGTTCACATTAAAATCCCGCCGCGCGATTATTTTGGGGAAAGGTAATAGAAGCTCTAAGGAAGTGGACTAATTTAGCTGCAGGCTAGATAATCATCGGCGAAAGGGATTGATATTCCGAGCTTAATAGGAAATCCGCTATGTGCCTCGTTTTAATACCCTGATAATTCCCGCCCGCAAACTCATCTGTCCGCAGAATATACTTGGGATAATTGTCTGCTATACCGAGCAGTCTGCCGTACTCCCTCTGCTCAGTTTCTTTTTTCTCAATCTGCTGGGCGATCTGAATATATAGCTTGTTTTCCTGTCGGGCGCAACAAAATCAATCTCGGCATTTCCGGGTTTGCCAATGCAGACGTCGTATCCCCGCCGTAAAAGCTCTAAATAAACGATGTTTTCTAACATCGCTGCCACGCTGTCCGGCGTATAACCAAGGACGCTGTAGCGGAAAGCCGAATCACTAAGATAGAATTTTCCCTGCGTTTTTAAAAACGCTTTGCCTTGAATATCATAGCGGGAGCGTCGGTGCAAAATGAATGCGCTTTCGAGTTTAGCAAGGTAAGATCTTTGCGGATATAACCTTAAAAACCCTTAGATATAATAATGTTTTGCGGGTTTGTTTTATTTAAGAGTCCCTGGTTCAGTCTCTTTTACAACTGCAATTAACATTTTTCGTCATAATGAGTACATTATAATTTGCTTCACGTCTATATTCCAATTCGTCCATCATATTACGCACCAAATGCATCCCCAGCCCTCCGATCGGGCGATCTTCAATATCCCGGCTTAAATCCGGCGCCGGTATTTGGAGGGGATTAAACGGCAGTCCGTCATCACGGATTTCCAATATCAGCGTTTCATCATCTAGAACAACCTTAATAATAATTTCATGTTCTTCACCCCCTGCATAACCATAGCTGATGGTATTGGTCAACAGCTCCTCCAAAGCTAGATTTACTTGAAAAATTGCCTTCTCCGGCAGATTATGAACCGCCGCGAAGTTCTCAATAGCTTGGGCCAGGGGAGGAATCTCTTCAATTTTATTTTTTAATCGATATGCCAGTTGCTTTTGCCCCAGATATTTTAAAACCAGTATCGTAATGTCGTCTGATTGGCTGGCTCCGTTTACAAACTGCCGGGTGCCGTGCAGTATATGATTAACCTCATCCCGGGCGGTTTGGCCGTTAAACTGCGATAATATGTCTTTCAGTCGTCTTTCATTAAGAATTTCTCCAGCCGGATTCATGGCTTCAGTTACCCCATCGGTATACAGCACCAGACTGTCTTCCGCTTCCATCTTCATACTGGCACAAACATATTTAACATCTTCCCTAACGCCCAGAGCCAAGCCGGGTATTTTGGGCAAAGCTTCAACTTCCCCGTTTTTTCTGCGCATATACGGTATATTATGGCCGCCGTTGCTGAAGACCAAGTCACCGCTGGAAATGGTTAATATACCTAGAAATTCAGTTACAAACATACTGGAGTCATTATCTTTACAAAGCTCGTTATTCACCCGGTATAATATTTCATCCGGACCCAGGTCGATTTCCGCTTTAGCTTTAATCAAGGTTTTGGCGACCGCCATGAATAAGGAAGCCGGGACCCCCTTTCCGGATACGTCTCCTATCGTAAAACAGAGATGGTCGTCATCCAGCAGGAAAAAATCATAAAGGTCTCCGCCCACCTCTTTGGCCGGTTCCAGAAGGGCGAAAATATCAAACTCCGCACGTTCCGGAAAGGGAGGAAAGATTTTTGGAACAATGCTCATTTGTATTTCACGGGCGACGTTTAACTCACTTTCTATTAATTCCTTGGTACGTTGCGTTTCCTGCTCCCGCATCAAGTTATGAATAATATAAGCGAATATGCCCATTCCCAACGCATTGGTGAAAATCATCGGCAGGCTGACGCTCTGGATAACAGGCAGGACTTGACTAAAAGGTCTTACAATCAACAAAGCCAACCCCATATGCAAGACTTCCATCAAAGCCATGAATAATGTTGCTTCGAAAATGCCGACGAACTTACCTTTTCGGAACTGATAAATAAGACCGCCGAATAGGCCTGCTAAAACGGTGGAAAGGGAACACGACTGATAAGTAAGCCCCCCCAGACTATGGCGATGCAGGCCGCCGATCAGCCCGGCGCCGAGACCCACCCAGGGACCGCCAATCAGTCCGGCAATAGCCGGGCCTAAATCCCGAATGTTGGCAATAGCGCCCATAATCTGGATACCGCTCAAAGTGCCGTAAATGGAGAATATGCCAAAAACTAAAATTAGGCCCGCTTTTTGTCTGAGCGTAGTTTCTTGCTTTGATATAGTAGCAGCGTAAGCCCTGGTTCTGGTCAAAATGTAGGTCAGCAGGATCACCACTGACATATTCTTGATCAGTTCTATCAATAAGTTAAGGATGTTATTAATCTGTATTCCCTTCCTTTAATATACTTTTTACCAGGTACCGTCATTCCGGCTTCTTTTCGATAGTCAAGATGTCCACAAATCCTGTTATTTCAAAAACCTCCATAATGTTTTCTCTGGCATTTTTAATAATCATCTTGCCCTGCTTATTCATAACCTTCTGGGCCGCAAGAACCACCCGCAGCCCTGCGCTGGAAATGTATTCAAGTTCGGCAAAATCAAATATCAGCTCGTTTATGCCCCCAAGGGGTTCTTTCAGTTCCGCATTCAAGCTCGGTGAAGTTGCGGTATCCAGTCTGCCTTTCAGGGCCAGGGTGAGGGTGCCTGCGTTTTTCGACTTCTTAATTTCCATGCAAAAACCTCCTTGAGATTTATAAATTATCAATGCTTGCTACCATATTGTAGCATAAGTCTAGCATATATTTTGTTTTAGGGGTAAATGTCGCTTATTTCAAAAAGTTTCCCCAACCCGATGCAAAAAAAGTCGAACATTGACGGGAGAATTTTACCAATGTTATTATTGCAGGTAGAGGTTTGATATTCCAGAAAAAGACAGTGGTCTTAAATAGCTGTCTTTATAAGGAGGCAATGAAATGGAGCTTTCCCTTACGCAGATCCGACGTCATAAAATTCCGTTCGGCCAAGCCGCTTATCAAAAAATTCAGGAAGATACGGCCAACCCTATGGAAGTGAACGAACGCCTGCTGATGCAGATCCTGCAGGACAACCAAGATACCGAATACGGAAAAAAATACAACTTTGCCGGCATCCGGTCAGTGGAAGATTATCAGAAAAATGTTCCCGTAACGTGCTATGACGATTACGCGGGCTACATACTGGATATGATAGAACGGAACCAGCAAAACCTGATTACCTCCTATAACGTGATCTACTATTGCGAAACCTCCGGCACGCTGGGCCAGCCGAAGCTGCTGCCGTTGACGGATAAATCACTGGAAGTATTCATGACTTACAACGTTGATTATCTCAACGGCTTTCTGCTGGAAAAGCTGGGTGAGGGATGGCTGGACGGGTGCTGCATGAGCCTGATCGAAGCCAAGATCGACACCTTGAAAAACGGTTTGCAATACGGTCCCGTATCTTCCAAAATGGTTTCAGGCGCACGGCCCTATCTGAAATATTTGTACACTGCGCCAGAGGAAGTAATGTTTCCGCGCCCGGATACCAACACCCGCTATCTGCATGCGCGTTTCGGTCTGATGGACCGAAATATCACCGGAGTCTCCTCATCGTTCTGCAGTTATTTTCTCGAAATTATGCGTTACATTGAAAAGAATCAGGAACTGCTGGTTAACGATATCGAAAAAGGAAGCATTGATGAGAGCATTAAGATGAGCGCTGAGGTCAGGACAAGTCTAATGGAAAAAATTGCGCCCATGCCACAGCGCGCTCAAGAACTTCGCCGGATCTTCGCTGAGGGCTTTGCAACGCCGATCATCCCGAAGCTCTGGCCCCGGCTGATGTATTTTGACGGTGTCGGCACCGGATGCTTTTCGGGTTATGCCCGCCAGCTACGGGAGCGCTATATGGGCAATGAAATCAAGTTCTTCATGTGGGGAATTAACGCTTCCGAGGGCTTGTTTTCCATCCCGTTCGAGTTGAACTGCGGTGACGGGGTGCTCGTCCCCGGCAGCATGTTCTACGAATTCCTGCCGGTTGAGGCGGGTGATGATTTTTCCCAGATCGTAACCATGGATAAGCTGGAAACCGGCAAGGTCTATGAAATCATCCTGACCAACCTGTCTGGCTTCTATCGTTACCGCATGCGTGACGCGGTACGAGTCAAGGGTAAATTCCACAACACGCCGACCATTCAGTTTGAGTACCGCATAGACCAGACCCTGGATATCCTGGACGATCATACCACGGAAATCGCCTTAAGCACTGCCGCGGAGAACACCGCCAAGGAGCTTGGTTTTGATCTGGTGGATTTCTCCGTCTACCCCGACCGGGACTCCTCCCCCACCCGGTATATTTACGTGATGGAAATCGGTCAACGTCCGGAAAAAGTTACCTATGAAGAGATCCGCAATTGCCTTGACCGGCAGTTGGCCATAGTGAACCCTTACTTGGGAGAAGTCATCGAAAAAGGCATCTGCGGTGCTACGGCGCTGAAGATTGCTCAGGATGAAACCTACCTGCTTTACCGTGATCTGATGTTTATGAAGGGCAGATCCACCGCACAGCTCAAACCGGTCCGTATCATTCAAAATGAATTCCAGCGCAGGTTTTTCTTCGGTCTGATTGAAGAAGCGGTGGAAAAACGTACCGCGAAAGCATGACCAACGACTATCTGATCAAAACCAACTTTCGCGCGCAGGTCAGCACAGTTATACTGTCAATTTTAATCGCGACAATCGGCTCATTTGTTGATGGCTGCGTCATCGGCATCTATTTGGGGGCCGATAATATGGCAGCGTATGGTTATGCGCTGCCGATTGTACTTTTATTGTTTTCCGCACTCGGCGGAGCCCTTAGCGACGGCAGCGCAGCCAGTTGTGCGGTGCATATTGGCGGCGATAATACGGAAATGGCCAACGCCAACTTTTCGGCTGCGTGCCTTTTATCCCTGGTTTTTGGCGGTATAATCACCATCCTGGGCGTTCAGTTCAGTGAGCCGATAGCGGTCTTTTTAGGCGCAAGGGGCCACATCTTGCAACCGACCGCCGATTTTATCCGCGCCCTTAGCTTCGGCGCGTTTCCGGCTATCTTTACTCAGGTGCTTATGGCCTATAACCGCTTGGACGGCGATGCTATGTTGACGGTGGTGAGCGTAATACTAATGACGACGGTCAACATCATCCTGGACTTGGTCTTTGTCTCCAAATTGAATTTAGGCATATACGGTATCGGCGTGGCCACCTCCATCAGTTATACGGCAGCGCTGCTCATTTGCCTGCTTCATTTTTTCAGAAGCAGCAATACCCTTCGCCTTACCAAAAGCCAAGGCGTTCCGTTGGAGGTAACCAACATCGTTGCCGTAGGTTTCCCGACCCTGCTCAACGGCGTCTGTCTTTCGGTCCGGGGGCTTATCCTGAATAACCTGCTGTTCATGGCCGGAGGACTGACGGCGGTATCGGCCCTGTCGGTGCAGAACAATGTCAATCTATTCCTGATGCCTGTAATTATGGGAGTCGGTATTACTCTATCCATCATGGCAGGTATTTTTTACGGTGAAGGCGACTTTGGCGCCATAGAACGCGTCCTGCGGGTTTCCATGAAATTCGGAATAGCTGCCTGCGTTTTACTGGCCGCCGCGCTTTATGTCATCGCACCGTATGCCGTGGAACTTATTCTCGGAGACGGCGGCGAGGCGGGGATTATCGCCGTAAGGGCCCTGCGATTTTTCAGCTTCAGCCTGCCCCTGGCTCTGATCAGCGTAAATCTTTTGTACTATTATCAGACCATCAAAAATTTCACTATGGCCAATGCAATCTGTATCTGCCATGGTCTCGTCGGGCCTGTCCTGGCCGCACTCCTGTTTTCGCGAATTCTAAGCACCGACGGCATATGGCTGGCGTTTTCCACCGGTGAAGCGGTGGTGCTGGCGGGAGTGGTGGTACGGGTAAAAATTAAAAATAGAAAATGGCCGGTATCCCTGCAAGATTTATTGATGCTTCCTGCCGGGTTGGAATCGGAAAACCGGCATGTGCTGGATCTGTCCATCAGCAACAACATGTCGAAGGTTATGGAGCTGTCGAGGCGGATTTCCGAATTCTGCAGAAAGTATTCTAATAACGAAAAAAAAATCGGCAGGCTGTCCCTGTGCGTTGAGGAAATGGTTGGCAATATTGTATCGCATGGATTTAAGCATGCCGGGGAGCGTTTTATTGATCTCCGCATCATTATTGAAGACGACCGATTCATTTTCCGCATTCGGGATAACGGGGTCAGCTTCAATCCCCTTAAATATGCGGATTTAGAAAATACATACGGCATTAAAATTGTAAAAGGCCTGGCCAAATCAATAGATTATCGTCATACCCTCGGCCTTAACAACCTTACGATTATACTGTAGGTATGAATACCACTATCTCTGCCATTTAATTGAGGCCGACGGGTAGCAATCAATTTGGGAAAATAGAGATTTTCGTTTGAGCCCCAATAAGCCCGCTCGTTTCCAAGCCTGAGAGGTGCTTTTGTCTGTATGCATATACCGGCAAGCTGGCATAGCCGGGGCATGCTGAATAGGTACGGGATTCTGCCGGACCTAAAAACGGAAAGAGCCGGACGATTAAAAAGCGGGAAATAAGCGCCGATATTACTTATTGATAGTGTAGTGTGATGCAAGATGAACATTGATAGGGCGCCATTAGCTACACAAATTAGTTGAGAGAGGTGGCTTAATGGGAAATTACAATAAACTCAACGAGATTCAGCTCAGTGTACTCGCGGAAATTGGCAACATCGGCGCAGGCAATGCGGCAACCGCTCTTTCTCACATCCTGGCGGATAGGGTCATGATGTCGGTTCCAGCCCTGCAAATAATTGATGTCAGCCATATGACCAATATTCTGGGCGGACCTGAAAATGAGGTAGCGGGGATACTGGTTAATATGACTGACGACGTGGAAGGCATGTTGCTTTTTCTGCTGGACAAAGAGTTTGTATGTCTGCTTATAAATGCGCTTATGGATAAAAATATAAACAGCTTTAATGATATCTCAGATATGGAAATGTCAGCTATCATGGAAATGGGAAATATCCTGGCGGGGTCCTATGTCAGCGCCATATCTATGCTGACCAACCTGGACATAAAGTTATCCCCCCCCCAAATAGCAGTTGATATGGTTGGAGCCATACTCAGTTATCCGGCAGCCCAGTTTGGTGAAATGGGAGACGAACTGCTCTTCATTGAAGAGGATTTTTTAAGCGGGACAAGCCAAATAAAAAGCCATTTGCTGATAATGCCGGAACCAAAATCACTGGACAAGATCATGGCCAGCCTGGGCGTATCTTAATGGGCAATTTGGTCGTTGTAGGTATTTCCGATCAACGGATAGCCAGGCCGCCGGATGTCCTGGTTACCTATGCCCTGGGTTCATGTGTGGGGATCTGTCTTTATGATAATTTGCACCGGATAGGGGGATTGGCCCACATTTTGCTGCCCGAAGCCTTTGGTGATGGCGGGAATATTAATATATATAAATTTGCCAACACCGCCATCGAAGAGCTGGTCAAAGCCATGGGCAGACAGGGCTGTGTATCCTATCATATGAGTGCGAAAATAGCGGGGGGCGCCAATATGTTTGCCTGCTCGGGGAAAAGCATCGGGGACCGGAATGTTGAAACTGTCAAAAAAGAACTGCAGAGGCTCAGAATAAAAATCACAGGGGAAGACACCGGTGCGAATTACGGACGAACGGCTGTATTTAATCCGGGGGACGGTTCATTAACCATAAAAACCGTAGGCAAAGGCAACAAGGTGCTGTAGTCTCTTTAACCCTTAGTAGATTGGAACGCCGGAGGCAATAGGCACTTGCGTATGACTAACATATGGGGTAAAATACTAAAGTCACATTAATAATGGCGGCAAACTGAATAGGCTTTATGGAGAGGTGGCTGAGCTTGGCTGAAGGCGCTCGATTGGAAATCGAGTAAGGGGATAAAACTCCTTCGCGGGTTCGAATCCCGCCCTCTCCGCCATTTACTGCATTATCAAGGGGTTTCAGACTTATAACTGAAACCCCGTTTACTATTTTTTACAATGGATATGAGGGAGTAGCCGAAATAGGATAATAGTGGGCCTGGGCGCACTGATAACTGTTTTTTCAGCCCTTTCACTGCTTAGCTGGGGCATGCTTTTAAAATTCAGTATTCCGTGCGCGGGGGTAAAAATATAGATATACAGTTTAAAAAATATACTTCCTTCCAATTTCAGCAATTACCATCAAGAAGATTATTGGGGCGAAGCACCACTGGAATAACGAAGATGGATAAGAATGTCCGCTCATAAGAATTAACAAGGGGTTTCAGATCTGAATCTGAAACCCCTTGTTCTTTTTTTATTAATAAAGAGAGCAGAAATATTTAGAGGATATGGAATGGCAGGCCGGTTGCCTGTTTTGAGAGAATTTATTAGAAAAATGTAAAAAAGCTAAGAATTTTATATTAAAATCTGGGGAAGAAAAGCCGATAGTATATAATGGAAATTAAAAAATAATTACAAATTTTATGAAATTAACGCGAGGTAAGTAATTGTATTTCGGTAGTGTACGTTTTTTTAAACATATGATTTTACTTTTAATTTGTATCATTATTCTGAGTTTAATGACTACTACCACTGTCTTAATCGCGAAGAATAACGAATTAAAGCAAAGAATGGTGAGTAATGCAGATCAGGGCTCAATCGCTGGGGAAAGCAATTTGGGCCGATTTAATGGATCATATGCGGCGGCAGCAGAGCATATGGGGTTGCCGTATCAAAAACTATACCCTGATTTATACATGCATAAAAGCACCAAAACCGCGGAGACTGCTGCTGTAAAAACAATATATCTTACCTTTGATGATGGCCCTTCTCAACATACTTCGGATATCCTGGATATCTTGGACCGCTATAATATTAAAGCCACCTTTTTTGTCATTTATCATGACGATGAGAACTCTAAAAATAATTATAGGGAGATAGTGAAGCGGGGACATACTATTGCCGTTCACTCTGCCAGTCACCAATATACTGAAATATATAAATCGGTAGAGGATTTTTTAGCAGATTTTGATATAATTTATAATCAAATAGAGAAAGTTACCGGGGTCAGGCCTGAGCTATTCAGATTCCCCGGGGGAAGCCTTAATTCCTATAACTTTCATATTTATCAAGAACTTATCGCTGAGATGTTACGTCGGGGGTTTACCTATCATGATTGGAACGTAAGTGGGGGTGATGCGGACAGCAACGCAACCCGCGGGTCTGTTTATGCAAATGTAGTGGAAAACGTCAAAAAGCATGATAAATCTGTGGTTTTGCTTCATGACAGCTCCAATGGAGTTGCTACGCTAGCTGCTTTAGAAGACATTATTGTCGATTTACAGGACTCAGGATATACATTTGCAAAATTGGACGGTAGTGTAATGCCTTTTACATTCGCCTATGAATGATAAGAATTGGAGATGTTGGTATGGCAAAGAATAACGACGATAAATTTGGAATGAGAAGAGTTGGAGATATTATTGACGAAGATAAAATTGACATGAAGAATGAAGAATCCGGGCATTATTTCAATAATCTGGCCACTGCGGTTAATGAGCTGTTTGGATTGGGTAAAAGGGAAGAAATGAAATCAGATACGACTAGGTCAGGTGAAACTTATGAATCTAATGAGGGTCATAAAAATCCTGAAATGCGAACGTCCAAATCCAAGTCCAACCTGCATGTACTTCCTCATGATTATGCTCCTGTCAAAAAAACTGTTATCGTAGAGGATACCGTTATCCGAGGCGAAGTTCTGTCTACCAGCAACATGGATATCGCTGGCGCTATTAAAGGGCCCGTCAGCAGCGAAGGGGATATATTAGTAACTGGCAAAATTTTCGGTAATATGAAAGGCAATAATATAACCATTAAAGATGGCGCAGTGGAGGGTAATATATTGGCCAAGTCGGATATTACTCTGCTGGGGGAGGCCATCGTAATGGGAGATATTGAGGCTAATAATTTCGTTTCCGAAGGCAGGATAAAGGGTAATGTAAAAGCACTCAATTCGATTTCGTTGAAAAAACAAGCGGTTATGTATGGTAACATCTATGCCAAAAATATCAATATACAAGACGGCGTCATTGTAGAGGGCAATATGAAGATTGTGGGTGACGTATCTATTGAAAACCTGTTTCAAGATCTATCCGTCAGGAAAGTTGAAACAGTTACCGTGAATGATGAAAAAAATAGGTCTACCGAGTCGCCAGAACCACCGATACAATGATTGTAAGCCGGGCAGGCCTTTATACTTTACTATAATATAAGCCGTGGTCTAATATTCACCACGGCTTTATTTTTGTTATTCAACTTATTTTTGTGCAATAGATTTAGAATTTGCAATTCTTTTAATTTTAAGCGGCAGTGGGCTTTTGGGTTTAGGAACCTTAACTACCCTTCCCGTGTATAGTATCTTCCCCATAGGCCTTAACTTAAACATTAAAAATCACCTCTATGGGGATTGTTGCCTCAATTTTTCAATAATATTCTAGGGAAAACTATTATTTTCACTGCCAGTAGTGTCAAATATTACTTCAAACCAATTTAATTTGGTAAGATCGACCAGAAGTCTATATGAATCCGGGTATTCACATAATACTTCTCCATCCCGGGTTAGATCTTTAATATTAGAAACCCAGGCAAGCCGCTCATTTGCAGCTACATCGACTTCAACCACCAAACCTTGTTTAATTTCATTGGCATAAGGGAATCTTAGCCAAAATCCGGTTTGAGCTAATTCGCTATAGTTGGGGTCCATTGCGCTGGCATATAGATTAGGCGGTTCTTTACTTTGAAGCAAGTTTACGAAATTAGAATCATTTATATAACGAGCAATGAGGCTCAGTATAACTCCCCAAAGTACGCTGCCCGACAACAACCCCAAAAACCATAATAAATTGGTCGAACTAATCTCCTGGATAGTAATATTATCATTTGCAAGTGTAATTATGGAATTTTGATGGTAATGGGCGTACAGGGGATAATATATTAAATATATAAATCCGCTGTTTAAAAGACTTTTGAAGGTGATTTCATAATCATTTTGCGCTCTGTAGGTCTTGTGCAGGAATGTATAAACCGTATAAGCGAGATAGCCTGGAATGATAAACAAAATGACAAAGAATAAAGTACCAAACGTAAAGTTCATCAGTACTAAGTTTACTCCTTATCCTATTTTACGAAATATCCCAGCTTATCAGGAGAGGCTTTTTTGAGATTTTATCCTGTTTTTCTGACTCTCGTTTCTAATTCTTCTATCAAAAGTTCATATTTTTTTAACTTTTCTAAATGTTCGTTATGAATGTCATCCTTATAGGCGGACTCTTCGGTATTAAGAGCTTCCTTATAAACAGGAAGCATAGGCTCGCCAGATGGTTGCGGGACTTTAGCGACCCTGCCCCGGTAACTGATTTTTGCCATTTTGCCTCACCTCATTAATGGGTAGTAATATTTGTTTTTATTAAATCATATAATATATATTTGGTAAATATTTCTTTTCCTTATATCTATAATACTACAGTTATAATCATGGGACAACCCGAACTAATGTATTTCGCATTGTAGTATTTTCCGTTGCTCATGGCAAGGCTAAGTCTAATGAGCCGTTGGAATACTGCCTTCGTTAGCATTTGGAAAAGCAACCGCGTGACAATGATATAATGATCCATGGACATAAATAGTTGAATGTCAAGTGTAATTATTATGACAGGAAGGTTCAGGCTATCATGAAAATACATGATGTTATGTCAGATAAGCTTTTTACGATCAATGCCCATAGTTCTGTCGAGGAAACAGCAGCTTTATTTCTGGAGCATGGTATCGATGGGGCGCCGGTAGTGGATGAAGATTTAAAGTTACTGGGATTGGTTACCAAAGTGGATTTGTACCGGGCTATTGTCACCAAACAGCCTTTGGGCTTGCCGGTGAAAGAAATCATGAAGACTGAGGTTGTTACCTTAGACGAAGAAATGCCCATTCAAATCATTAATGACTTGGATTTTGGCAGGTATCCCGTCCTCCGCAAGGGCAGGGTGACCGGGATGTTGACGAAATCTGACGCCAACAATGTGTTCACCCAGGAATTGAGAGATATTGGCAATCAAATGCAGGCGGTGCTGGATGCAGCCTATAATTCTATTGTTAGCATCGATGAAGGCCGAAGAATCAGGATCTTTAATCGTGCTGCGGAAGAACTGTTCGATATGAAAAAAGAAGATGTACTTGGGGTCCTGTATACCGATGCTTTCCCTAAAGGCGTTCTGACCGATATCCTGGATACGGGATCGGTGGTTAAGAGCAGAAAATTCAAATACAAGGATAAAACCATTGTGAGCAATCTTACCCCGATTCTTAAAGATGACGGAGGAATCGGCGGAGCGGTGGCTGTGGCGCAAGATATATCGGATTTGGAGAATATATCAAAAGAACTGACCTCGGCTCGGGAAATGAAAGAAAAATTGGATACGCTCCTGGGAGAGTCCCTGGATAGTTTTTTTGTAGCGGACAAAGACGGAAAGGTAATAAATGTCAATAAGGCTTATACCCGTATTACCGGACTTAAGGCCGAAGATATTCTGGGAAGATCGATGTATGAACTGGTAGAGAAAGGATATTATAGTCAGGCCGCCACTTTGATGGTTTTGGAAAGCCATAAACCAGTCATGTACAAGGAAACTACGGCGACGGGCAGAGTAGCTTTATTTACGGGACTGCCCATCTTTGACGAGCAGGGCGAACTCTGTAATGTACTGGTAAATATTAAAGATATAACCGACCTGGAATCGGTATCAGGGGAACTGGAGAAGACTCAGGAATTAAAGGATGAATTGAATACGGTAATACAGGCTTCTTTTGATGGAATCTGCCAAACTGACGCCGAGGCCACCATTTTGATTGTTAATGATGCTTATGTGCGGATAACCGGGATGAGCAGGGAAGAGCTGATCGGGAAAAATATGAAGCAACTGGTTCGCGACGGTTATTATGATTGTTCGGTTTCGTTGATGGTAATTGAACAAGGCAAACAGGTGACCATTGAGCAAAAATTAAAGACCGGGAAAAAACTTTTAGTAACGGGAAACCCCGTATTTAATGACCGGGGCGAATTGATCAGGGTCATTACCAATGCCAGAGATTTAACCGAATTGGATAAGCTGCGCCAAGAGATAGAGCAGGCCCAGGGGCTAAGCCGCCATTATCAGGAAGAATTGCAAAAAATGAAAATAAGCGAAGAAGGCAATTTTATCGCCGAGTCACGGCAGTCGAAGGATGTTATTGACTTGATCGTCCGGGTAGGCAAAGCCGACTCTACGGTATTAATTCAGGGCGAATCCGGGGTGGGGAAAGAAATCGTGGCCAGAGAACTTCATAAGCATAGCCCACGCTGCAATTTGCCCTATATTAAAATAAATTGCACCACTATTCCTGAAAATTTACTGGAATCAGAGCTGTTTGGCTATGAGTCGGGCGCCTTCACCGGTGCTAAAAAAGGCGGAAAGAGCGGCATATTTGAGCTGGCCAACCAGGGCTCGTTGTTCCTGGATGAGATAGGGGAGATTCCTCTGCATATCCAGGTAAAATTATTGAGAGTTTTACAGGAAAGTGAATTTACCAGGGTGGGGGGAACCAAACCAATCAAGGTTGATGTGCGCGTAATTGCGGCCACCAATCGTAACTTAAACAAGATGGTTGCGGCCGGCAGTTTTAGGGAAGATCTGTTTTACCGACTGAATGTAATTCCTATTTATGTATCGCCTTTACGGGAGAGAAAGGAAGAAATTGCTCCTTTAGTCAGGCATTTTCTAAAAATGTTTAATGAAAAATATAGTTTCAATAAAACCATTACTGCTTCAGCTTTGGGGCTTTTGATGGATTACGATTGGCCGGGTAATATCAGGGAATTGCGCAATGTCATTGAGCGGGCCGTGGTTACCAGTACAACCACGGTGATTGATAATTTCAGTTTTTTGACCCAGGATGGTGATGAAAAACATGAGAATCGCGATACTGATTGCAGGCCGGTTAATCTCAAGCATGAAGTTGAAGAATTTGAGAAGCAGATGATCCTGAAATATGTTGAAAAATACGGCAGTCTCCGCAAAGCAGCCCACTCCCTGGGGGCCAGCAAAACCACCCTGTGGCGTAAAGCATCCCAGTATGGAATTCATTTGGGCGACAAGCCCTAGAAAAAGTTATAGGCAAAACGGTCCGAAAATGGAACGGCCGCCCCATAAATGGGGCGGCCGTTGGTTTGCTTTATAAACCTCGTGTTAATTATGGTTGGCGATTAATAAACAATATGTGCGTTTCAAAAATGGGCCAGATTATGTGAAATAAATTACATAAATGCTTGGATAATTTAAAAAACTTTGCTTTCAAACTGGCGGAGAAGTATTGATAAAAAGCGATTTTTTTCACAAAATCAGCTTAATACAGAGCTTTATGAGTCAGTTGATATGAAGTTTGAGGAGGCAAGGTTAACGATAGTATTATCTGGCATAGAATTTGCGATTAAAGAATAGCGTAGATTCATCTTCGAATGACCTGCGGCTGACGAGCCCGGGGATTGGTGAATTGACCTTGCAAGGATCATAAAAAACTGCAGAAAGGCGTTAAGTAAGACCTACCCCTAATTAAGTAAAAGTTGAGGTTGTAAGTCTTTTTTCGGGAAAAAGAAGAGGTGATTAAGATGTCTAATATAACGGTTGACTTGAAGGGACAAATTGCAGTAGTAACCGGTGCGGGCAATGGTATTGGTAAAGCCTGCGCCCTGGCCTTGGCTTCCAGCGGAGCGCAGGTGGCCCTGCTTGATATTTCGCCATCGGCGCTGGAACAGACCCAGAAGGAAATTTCGTCTCGGGGAGGAACCAGCACCGCCTATCTTTGTGATGTGAGCAAAGTTAACGCCATTAATGAGACCTATAGGGATATTGCCGATAATTACGGAAAAATTGATATTGCGGTCAACTCAGCCGGAGTCAATGTGCAGCAACGGGGCGAAGATGTTACGGAGGAAGCCTGGGATAACATTATGGGGATCAATGCCAAAGGCGTTTTCTTCTGCTGCCAGGCGGCCGGGCGCATAATGATGAAGCAGAATAGGGGCAAGATAATTAATATTGGATCAGCCATGTCGGTAGTTGGGTATGTAAAGCGTTCGGCTTATTGTGCAAGTAAAGGAGCCGTGGCTCAATTTTCCAAAGTATTGGCCGGAGAGTGGGCTCCTTATAACATTACGGTCAATACCGTTGCGCCAACCTTTATTAATACCCCTTTTACAGAGCCCATGTTTAGAGACGCAGAGTTTAAAGCGGATGTGGAACGCAGAATTTTATTAAATCGTATAGGCGAAGTCAGCGATGTTACTGGTACGGTATTGTTCTTAGCTTCTGATGCAGCCGATTTCATAACGGGTTCGATCGTTATGGTCGATGGAGGCTGGACGGCTTGGTAATGATGATCAACCAAATAATGATCAAATCAAGAAATAAATTACGGATGCTTTTTAATTAAGTAAGGAGGAAGAACATGGCGAAATATACATCGGAACTGATTAATACACTTGACGATTCGCATCTAACCGGGAATCATGTTAGGGTTATTAGTGCTGCTGTCTTGGGAGACATGCTGGAATTCTTCGATTTGGCCCTCATCAGCTTTGTTATTGCTTTTATCGCGGTTCCCTGGGGACTTACTTATACCGCTTCGGCCAGTATTTTGCTCGCGGCGGGGTTTGGAGCCATTATCGGGGCGATAATATTTGGCAATTTAGCTGATAAAGTAGGACGCCGACCAATATTTATGTTTACGATCATATTCAGTGGGGTAATGACGGGACTCATGTTCTTTACCCCCGAAGGCAACTGGATATACCTGGTTGTACTTCGCTTCTTCGTCGGCTTGGCTTTGGGCGGACTGTACTGTGTTGACTTGCCCTTGGTCCAGGAATTTGCACCTGCTAAATACCGTGGTCGTGTAGGTGGGATCGTAACTGCCTTTATTCCGATTGGCACCTTGCTGGCCAGCACTAGTGCCGCTTACTTGACCCCGTATATAGGCTGGAGAGGTCTTTTCCTGGTGGGACTGATTCCTGTACTCTTGGCTCTGGCAATTCGAGTTTGGGTGCCTGAATCTCCCCGTTGGCTTATCCGCAACAAAAAGTATAATGAGGCTGCCGCTGCTGTCGATTGGGTTACTGAACAGCACCATGACTTCCGCGACACCAAACGGCAGAAGGAAGAATGGATTGATGATCTGCCTTCCCAGCCGCATGTCAGGTTCAGCGAACTGTTCCAATATCCCCGCAGCGTTATCACTACTTGGGGAGCCAATATTGCTCAGCAGACGGGCTACTCTTTATTTACCATGTGGGGACCAGCTTTGTTGGCTATGGTAATCGGCAAGACTCCGGCCCAGGCTGCGAAACTCTTTATCGCTGTAACACTAGGTGGTTTCATCGGCAGATGGTTCTGGTCTTTCATGTCTGACCACATTGGTCGCCGCGCCACTGGAATTATTTTGGGAATTGGCGCAGCACTGATGTTAGTAATTGCCTTATATAATACCGGTAACTACATCGGAGGGACCTCTGTATTTTGGCTATGCATGATCGGTATTTACTTCTTTGCTGATGGGGGCTATGCGCTGGTAGGACCTTATGGCTCAGAAGTTTGGCCTTCCAATCTGCGGGCGACCGGTATGGGTTCTGCCTATGGCATGGGCGGTGTCGGCAAACTTATCGGTCCCGTGATAGTTGCACTGTTTGCAGGTTCATCCAACCTTGTCAGCCCCAAAGCTACCATCGATGCTATTACTCCAGTTTACTTGTTCATGGCGGCATTGTTTATTATCCAGGCAGTACTATTTTTCTATGCTCGTGAAACTAAAGGCAAGAGCATGGAAGACATTGATGCTGAATTGATTGCGGAAAAAACGGCTTGATTATAAGTAAAGAACTTATTTGATTAATCAAAAAATGTAAATAGTTATGGGAGGTTCTTATAATGACTGAAAAAGCAAAGATAGATGTTATTGATTTTATGGGCAGAAAATTAAAATTTTTGGATTTAGGCAAAGATATCAGTCCTGACGTTCCCGTTTATCCGGGCCATATGAAAACGGATTTTTGGTGGCACAAAACCCATGCAGAAACAGTATTCAGTCTGGGAGATAAAAGCAATTACAAGCTGGGCTTTGGGGTGAAAGGAATAATTACCTGTGATCATACCTCAACCCACGTTGATGCGGTATACCATTTCGATCCTAATAAATCGCATTTATCTGTTGACAAGATTACTTTGCAGGAATTAATTACTCCGGCAGCCTGGATTGATCTATCCTTTGTTCCGAATCGTACCCATATAACGCTGGACGCGGTCAAAAAGGGATTGGACGCTGCAGAAGTAACTTTAAAACCGGGTATGAGCTTGCTCTATTGGACTGGTATTGAGCCTTATGGCGTTACAGATCACTTCTATTATTTAAGTCAATATCCCGGACTGGATAAAGAAGCAACTACCTGGCTGCTTGATCAGGGTTTGTTGAATATTGGTACTGATGCTGCCAGTTTGGATACTCCGGCTGATCTCGATTATCCCAACCATTCGGTTCATGCTGAAAGAGAAGTCATCCATACTGAGAGCCTGGTCAATATCACCCAAATCCCACGGCATAAAGATTTTTATTATGCTATGTTCCCGCTTAAATGGGTAGGCCTGACCGGGAGTCCGGTAAGGGCTTTCGCTATCTGGGAAGACTAATCAAATTCATATCCATACTCTGAGACCGGATGGTCACAGTCATATTGTGAGAAGAAAGGGACGTTAAAGTCTCTTTCTTCTCATCTGTTTTTTATCAGGGAAAGAGGCTGCCCCTCTGGATGACGGCAGAATAGGAAAGGCCGCTCAATCAGCAGGTCCAGATCTTTTTGGATAAACCAGCACAAAACTGCTACAATGTAGCTTAATAGTAATCGTAACATCAAGTGTAAACGAACTATGATTAACTCCAAATTTCATAAATGAGTGCAGCGGAGTAACAGGGAACCGGGTGAAAATCCTGGACGGTCGCGCCACTGTATGCGGGGAGCGTATCTCCAATTGCCACTGGGTAAATGCCTGGGAAGGCGGAGATAGGCCGTGAGCCGTAAGTCAGGAACCTAACCGTTGCGCCGCACATTTACCTTCGCAGGAAAGGGAAGTGCATATTGGTCGGACAATAGGCTTCCATTTCTTTGTGTAAATGGAAGCCTACTCTAGTTTGGGCGTTATCATATGCAGGCAGTATTACATTTAATACAGGAATAGCAAAAAAGATTCATTTAATTTTATAAGGGAAACGCAATTAAAACACATATAGACGAACCATTGATTGGGAGGCAGGATATGCAATTACCTCGTTTATTGATTGCAGGGGTTCAGAGCGGGGTCGGCAAGACCACCGTGACCCTTGGTATTCTGGCCGCTTTAAAGAGAAGGGGAATAACAGTTCAGGGATTTAAAGTAGGGCCGGATTATATTGATACCGGACTCCATCATCATGCTGCGGGAGTTAAATCTCATAATCTGGATAGCTGGATGGGTTCGGAAAAAGTTGTGAAGACCGTATTTTGCAAAAATGCGGTTAAAGCTCGATTATCAATTATTGAAGGAGTTATGGGTCTGTATGATGGAGATAGCGGGGCAAAAATAAAAGGAAGCAGTGCGGATATTGCTATAATGCTGCATACCCCGGTTATACTGGTAGTTAATGCCAGAGGCCTGGCCCGGAGTTGTGCGGCTTTAGTCAAAGGATATATGGAATATGAGCCCCGGGTAAATATAAAAGGAGTCATTTTAAATAACGTGGGCGGTATTTCCCATACGAATTTGTTGAAGCAATGTCTGGAGGAAGAACTGGGAGTAAAAGTCCTGGGGGGAATACCCGCCGAGCAAAAAATTAAAATGCCGGAAAGACATTTGGGCCTTTGGCCGGCGGAGGAAAATAGCGAACTCCAGACTTCCATAGCCTTAATGGCAGATCTGGTGGAACGGGAAATCGACTTGGATTATTTGGTGGAGCTGGCTGAGGGTGCGGATGAATTAAACTTCACATGGAGTTGGGATAGGCCCCGGCAGGCTGAAATTACCATTGGAATAGCCCGGGATGAAGCCTTTAGTTTTTATTACCAGGACAGCTTGGATTATCTGGAAGAAAACGGATTCGGCCTTAAATTCTTCAGCCCGCTCCGGGACCAATCGATTCCCCGGGTAGATGGATTGTATCTGGGGGGGGGATTTCCGGAAATGTTTCTGGAAGAGTTAAATGCCAACCGCCCCATGCTGGGGTCAATCAAGGCCGCCGCTGCCAGTGGTATGCCCATCTGGGCAGAATGTGGGGGTTTTATGTACCTGGCCCGGGAAATCAGTGATTTTGAAGGAAGAAATTGGGCGGGAGTTGGGATTATACCGGCCCAGGTTAAAATGACGGGTAAATTGACCGCATTGGGGTATGTAAAAGCTACCGCTATGCAGAATTCAATTTTAGCCAGTAAAGGGGAAGTATTGAAAGGGCATGAATTTCATTATTCCCAAATCAGCGGAATTGATGAAACTGAGCAGGCTTACCGGCTTGAGGGCAGACGGGGTAAAGACGTTAGAAAAAATGGTTTTGTAAAGGGAAATATCTTAGCTTCATATGTTCATTTGCATTTGCGTTCTAATCCAACCACAGTGGTTCATTTTTGGGAGTCATGCCAAGATTACCGGATGCAAAACCAGGAAATGCTATTGAATCGAAGAGAGAAGTGAATACTAAGTCGGGATAGGGATATTACATTATGAAATGAGGCGCACTGGTGGGGAAAATCAATAAAAAGAAAAAGGCGATATTAGTTGTAAGCTTTGGTACCAGTCATGCTGCAACCAGGGCTGGAACTATTGGTGCAATTGAAAAGGATGTTGCGGCGGCTTACCCCGAATATGAGGTCAGAAGGGCTTTTACCAGCCAAAAAGTTATTGATATACTGGCCCATAGAGACGGTATAAGGGTGGACAACGTAAGGGAGGCCATGAATCGTCTGCTGGAAGAGGGGTTTCGGGAGGTTATCGTTCAGCCCACCCATATAATCAAGGGGATTATGAATGATGAAATGATGGCAGTTGTCGAGGGCTTTACGGATAAATTTGTGAAAATAGAAATGGGACAGCCCCTCCTGGGCCGCACCGAAGACTATCAAAATGTAACTAAGGCTATAATGGATCAGTTTACCGATATGGAGAATAATGAGGCGTTGATTTTGATGGGACATGGAACCGGCCATCAGGTAAATGCCGTGTATACTGCTTTGGAACGGCAATTTAAACAACGGGGCCATGCCCATGTTTTTGTCGGAACCGTAGAGGCTTATCCGGACATTGAGGCGGTAATGAATAAGATAGAATTATATGACTTCCAAAAGATTACTTTGATGCCGCTGATGATCGTGGCCGGCGACCATGTTATCCATGATATGGCCGGGGAGGAAGATGATTCCTGGAAAAACCTCCTGGCCGGCGCCGGTTATGAAGTAACCTGCATATTGAAGGGATTGGGTGAAATACAGGCCATCCGGGATATTTTCCTGGACCATATTGCCGCTGCCAGGTTAAAACCCGGGGATGACCGGCGGCTTTATCAGGCGCCGGTGAAAAAAGCCAGCTCCGTTATATAAACTGGAATGAGGAGCGGAAAAGCGGGATAAATAAATGGAAAGGTATGTTTACAAGCATAATAAAAGATTAAGATGCGGATATACTACGGGAAGTTGCGCGGCGGCGGCGGCTCAGCGTGCGGCTGCGCTGGTGCTGGGGGCCGGCTTTCCCGTTGATGAGATGGTTGCCTTGCCTACGCCGATGGGGATCGAGTTAAAGATTCGGGTGGAGAAGACCGAGATAGGGGAGGATTGGGCGAGTTGCGCCGTAAAAAAGGATAGCGGCGATGACCCGGACGTTACCAACGGCATCCTGGTCTATGCCACCGTATATAAAATACCGGGACCGGTAGCCGCCAAAGCTCAAATTACAATTGCCGGCGGCATCGGGGTGGGCCGGGTTACCCGGGAAGGGCTGGCCTGCCCGGTGGGAGAAGCGGCCATTAATCCGGTACCGCGCAAAATGATTGAAGAGCAAGTAAGAGGGGTTTGTGAGGAATTTGATTATACCGGAAAAATGTTGGTGGAAATCTCGGTTCCGGAAGGGGTGAGAATAGCCAGGCAAACCTTTAATCCCAGGCTGGGAATCGTTAACGGGATCTCCATCCTGGGGACCAGCGGAATAGTTGAACCCATGAGTGAACAGGCGTTAATTGATACGATCAAGATTGAAATGAACATAAGCCAAGCGGCAGGGGCGGAATATCTGGTTATTACCCCCGGAAACTATGGCGAGACCTTTGTAAAAACCAACCTTAACTTGGACCCGCGGGACTTGGTTAAGTGCAGCAACTATATAGGTGAGGCATTGGATCATGCGCGGTTATGTCAAATCAAAGGGGTATTGCTGGTAGGCCACATCGGCAAATTGGTGAAGCTGGCAGCCGGCATTATGAACACCCATTCCCAATATGGGGACGCCCGCATGGAGATTATAGGCCTGCATGCAGGCCTGGCCCACGCCTCCCCGGCGGTTATGGAAAAACTATTAAATTGTGTTACGGCGGATGAAGCGATTATGATTTTGGATGAAGCCGGGATTAGAGAACAGACGATGCAGTCCATTTTGGAAAAAGTGGATTTTTATATAAAAGCAAGAGTACATGACGACATTGAAATCGGCGCCATAATATTTTCCAATAAATATGGATGGTTGGGCCAGACTGAGGATGCGCCGAATTTATTAAAAAAATTGCAAAAAGAATCGATTAAAAGTAAATAAACAAAGGTGGAGGATAAAATGAAGCCAGCCCCCAAAAAAGCCGGCCAGCTATATGGAATAGGGGTGGGGCCGGGAGATCCGGAACTGATGACCTTGAAGGCGGTCAGACTGTTAAAGGAATGTCAGATTATAGCAGTTCCGGCTGCGGGCAAGGATCGCAATACGGCTTATGAAATCGTCAAATGCGCTGTTCCGGGAATTACCGCCAAAGAAATTCTGGAATTGTCGATGCCGATGACTCGTGACCATAAACGTTTGGAGTCAAGTCATGAGGCGGCGGCCTTAAAGGTAATTGCAGAACTGGACCGGGGGCAAAATGTCGCTTTTATCACCTTGGGGGATCCATCTATTTATTCTACCTATCTTTATGTTCATACCCGGGTTGTTGCCAGGGGCTATAATGCCCGGATTGTCCCTGGAGTTCCGTCATTTTGCGCCGCTGCGGCGAGGTTGAATGAGGGACTGACGGAAGCGGCCCAAGCCCTGCATATTATACCGGCATCATATGATGGAATTGAAGAGGCTTTGGCGCTTAAAGGGACTCGGGTTTTGATGAAGGCGGGAAAGTCCCTGAGGGAAATAAAGACTCTCATTGGCGCCATGCAACGCCGGCCGTCGGTTAAGCTGGTGGAACGCTGCGGAATGCAGGGAGAAAGAGTTTTTAACCATTTAGAGGATATGGACGACCAAGCCAGTTATTTCTCCATCATGATTGTGAAAGACGAACCGTAGCCAGCGGAAGGGAAGAGAAGCTATGATAAATTTTGTGGGAGCGGGGCCGGGAGCTGCAGATTTGATTACGGTAAGAGGACAGCGGCTGCTCATGGAAGCGGATGTAATTATATATGCCGGTTCCCTGGTAAATTCAGAACATCTGCAGGTAGCCAAGCCGGGATGTGAAATTTATGACAGTTCATCCATGACCCTGGAGGAAGTTGTCGATGTCATGCAAAGGGCCGAGGCTGAGGGCAAAAAGACTGTAAGGCTGCATAGTGGTGATCCCAGTATTTTTGGAGCTATTCGGGAACAAATGGATAGATTGGATTCAGCCGGAATCGCCTATGATTTGATTCCGGGGGTAAGTTCCTGCTTTGGCGCCGCGGCCAGCCTTAAAGCTGAATATACCATTCCCGAGGTGTCGCAGACATTGATTATTACCAGAATGGCTGGAAGGACCCCGGTGCCGGAGAAGGAAGAAATTTCACTATTGGCCCGGCATCAGGCCTCCATGGTCATCTTTTTGAGTGCGGGAATGCTGGAGCCTTTGCGAGAACGCCTGCTGGCGGGGGGCTATAAGGGCAGCACCCCGGCGGCCCTTGTTTATAAGGCAACCTGGCCGGAAGAGAAGGTATTCCGGGGAACCATCGACACCTTGCCGCAAATTGCCCGGGAACAGGGAGTAACGAAAACAGCTTTGATCGTAGTCGGAGATTGTTTGGCCGGTCCTTTTGGACGCTCCAAGCTCTATGACCCGGCTTTTTCCCATGAATTCAGAAAGGCCGGTGAGCCTTAAAAAAATATCGGGTTGATGCCCAGTTTAAAAGCTATAGGCAATATTGGCCGGATGACTTTTTAAAGGGTTGGAGGCAGTTAAAATGAAAATATATGTAATCGGCCTGGGTCCGGGAGGATTGGAGCAAACGACCCCGAGGGCGCTGGATGCTCTGGAGGCGTGCGATGTGATTGCGGGTTATGATGTTTATATAGATTTAATTCGAGCCAGATTCCGGCATAAAAAATTTATAAGCACACCGATGATGCAAGAAGCTGAGCGCTGCCATAGAGCCATCCAGGAAGCTTTAAAAGGAGCAAAGGTGGCCGTGGTCTGCAGCGGTGATGCCGGTGTTTATGGAATGGCGGGATTAATATACGAAATTGCCCAACAATATGACCCGGTGGAGATAGAAGTGGTGCCCGGAATTACAGCTGCCTGCAGCGGAGCGGCAATTTTAGGAGCGCCGCTCATGCATGATTTTGCAGTCATCAGTTTAAGCGATTTGCTCACCCCCGGGGAACTGATTGAGCAACGAATTGCCAGCGCGGCCAGGGCTGATTTCGTTATTTGTTTATACAATCCCTCTAGTAAAAAAAGGAAGGATTATTTAAATAAAGCCTGCCAAATCATTATGCAGTATCGGGACGAGAACACCATGTGCGGCTACGTGCAGAATATTGGCCGGGATGGTGAAACGGGGACTGTATTAACCCTGAGGGAGTTAAAGGAAACCCCGGTGGATATGTTTACTACAGTTTTTGTCGGCAATTCCCAGACCAAAAATCTGGGCGGAAAATTGGTAACTCCAAGAGGGTACAGGAATGTCTGAAATATTGATTTTTGCCGGGACTACCGAGGGACGGAAGTTGCTGGAAGCGATTTTACCCGAAATTGATGAGTGGAAACTCAGCATCTCGGTTTGTGTGGCTACGGATTACGGTAAATATTTATTGCCGGCCGATACCGCTAAATTTAAGGTTTTATCCGGCCGGCTGGACGAAGGGGAGATGATCCGGCTGATGACAGCTTATCAATATGATTATGTCATTGATGCGACCCATCCCTATGCCATAGCTGCCAGCGAAAATATCCGGTCGGCCTGTGTCCAAGCCGGCTGTAATTATATTCGGCTGCTGAGGGATAGCGGTACGGGAGAGCAAGGAGACACAAATACCTCCTTCGAAAAATCAGAGGAAAAGCGCTGGCTGTTTTTTAAGAGCCACGAAGCCGTAATATCATATTTAAATCAAACAACGGGAAATGTTTTGCTCACGATTGGCAGCAAAGAGTTGGAGAAGTATACCAGCGTATTGAATTATCAACCAAGATTGTTTGCCAGAGTACTGCCGACGGTAGAAGCACTTCAGAAATGCATTGATTTAGGATTTCCCGGCCGGCACGTACTCTGTATGCAGGGACCGTTTTCCGCTGAGTTTAATACGGCTTTAATCAATCAAGTAAAGGCCAAATATTTGGTCACTAAGGATTCCGGAAGGATAGGCGGTTTTTGGGAAAAGTACAAGGCTGCGCTAAGCACCGGGACTATACTGCTGGTAGTTGGCAGAAAAATGGATGAGGAAGGCAGCTGCCTGGAGGAAGTTCTGGATTTCCTGAAAAGTAAATATGGGATCAGGAGAATGGCGGAAGCAATAAATTAGCGGAGGATCACAGCAGTAAATGCGGGCGCTGCCTTAAATGCTCAAGGCGGCTGGAGTTTAACCCTAACGCTGATCAGTTATTAATCAGAGCATTAAGCATTTTGGCAACCGGGGCAGAGAGGTTCAGGGAAAAGAGGAGCTGCATATGGCAAAAGCAATAATGATCCAGGGCACTATGTCAAACGCCGGGAAAAGTATAATCGCAGCCGGTTTATGCCGGATTTTCAGACAGGATGGATACCGGGTGGCCCCGTTCAAATCGCAGAATATGGCCTTGAACTCTTTTATCACCCGGGAAGGCCTGGAAATGGGCCGGGCCCAAGTAGTTCAGGCTGAGGCCGCGGGGATTGAACCGTCGGTCTTGATGAACCCGGTGCTTTTAAAACCTACCAGTGAGACCGGGTCCCAAGTTATTCTCAATGGGGAAATATACGGGAACATGAGCGCCGGGGAATATTACCGGAAAAAGAGGGAAATCATACCCCAAATAAAAAAAGCTTTTGATGAATTGGCGGCCAAATTTGATCTAATCGTAATTGAAGGAGCAGGCAGCCCGGCGGAAATCAATCTGAAAGAAAATGACATTGTCAATATGTATATAGCCAAAATGGCCGCAGCCCCCGTTTTACTGGCTGGCGATATCGACCGGGGCGGGGTTTTTGCTTCACTGTTGGGGACTATGATGATTTTGGATGACAGTGAGCGCGCCCTGGTCAAAGCAACCCTGATTAATAAATTCAGGGGGGACCGAGCCATCTTGCAGCCTGGCTTGGATATGCTGGAGGCAATGATCCGTGTTCCCACCCTAGGGGTCATTCCTTATTTAGATATCGACATTGATGATGAAGACAGTTTAAGCCACCGGTTTGATCAAAAAGCTAAAACCGGATTGATCGATATAGCAGTGATTCGGCTTCCCCGTATATCCAATTTCACGGATTTCAATGTGTTTGAATGCATGCCGGGGGTGACTTTGCGCTATGTAACTGCTGCTGCGCAACTGGGCAAGCCGGATATGATCATTCTGCCCGGCACTAAAAATACCATGGAAGATCTGCGGTGGATGAGGCAAAATGGGTTGGAAACGGCCATTCTGAAGCATGCCGCCGAAGGCAGGCCCATCTTTGGGGTCTGCGGGGGCTATCAGATGTTGGGCGAAAAACTGTCTGACCCTTATGGGGCAGAGCACGGGGGAACCATGGAAGGAATGAAGCTTCTTCCCGCAGAGACCGTGTTTGCCCGGGAAAAGACCAGAGCCGGGGTAAAAGGCAGATTTACTTCTGATCTTACCGGTTGCTTTAAGGATCTGGCCGCGGCGGAATTAAATGGATATGAGATTCATATGGGTCAGACCCGCATGCTGCACGATTATGCCCGGGATCTGACCGTTATCGAAGAGATTTCAGGACAATCTGCCCGAAAATTGGCGGGAATGTGCTGCGGAAATATCTATGGGACTTATATACATGGAATATTTGATCATGAAGATGTGGCTCCGACTATGGTAACGGCCTTAGCCAGGGAAAAAGGCATGAATTATGAAGCGATATCCGGGTTTGATATGCAGGCCTATAAGGAGCGGCAATATGATTTGTTAGCCCAGGGTATACGGGAGAACATTAATATGAAGATGTTATATGAAATTATAGACAAGGGTGTCTGAGTACCAGTTATGGTTTAAACCGATTTGGCCATAAGGATTGGATTTTGTATAGAGGCTGTTGCTTAAATTTTTGGGCGGACTTTAAAATAAATACGGATAGAAGGGCGTTTAAATGAAAGTGGAATTGCCAAATATGCTTCCGGCGGATATTGAAAAACGAAGCTTTGAAATAATAGGGCAGGAACTTGGAGCGGTGGAATTAGACCCGCGGGAAGAAGCGGTCCTTAAACGAGTGATTCATACCACCGCCGATTTTGATTATGCAAACAACCTGAAGTTCTCCAAAGATGCAGTGGTCCAGGGCCTGGCCGCCTTGAAAAAGGGGGCGGTGATCGTAAGCGATACTGAAATGGTACGGGCCGGCGTACATAAGCCCACCTTGGCAGCGCTTGGAGGCGAAATCCTGTGCTTTATGGGCGATGCGGATATTGCCGCCAGAGCAAGAGCCAACGGAACTACCCGGGCGTCTGCTAGTATAGATAAGGCGGCTGAACTGGACAGACCTTTGATTTTCGCTATCGGTAATGCCCCTACCGCTTTAGTGAGGATCTATGAGCTGGTTCAGGAGGGGTGCTTAAAACCGGAGCTGATTATCGGGGTGCCGGTGGGATTTGTTAATGTGGTGGAAGCCAAAGAGTTCATTCTGCAGATGGATATTCCCCACATTGTGGCCCAAGGCCGCAAAGGCGGCAGTAATGTAGCCGCGGCTATCTGCAATGCCATGCTTTACCTGTGCCGGCCAAGAGAATAATATATTAAAAACGGCAGGAATATCTATGAAAGTTGCGTTGGTTTCATTTACTAAAAAGGGAGCGCATACATGCCGCCGCATAGAAATAGGTTTGACTTCCGAGCAGCACCTTTGCCGGGCCTATGGAATGAAAGCCTATAATGAAGAGGCGGGGCTGCTGCCGCTTGCGGGCAACCTTGCCCAATGGACCCAAGAGGCTTGGGCCAACTGTGAAGCGCTGGTTTTTGTAGGCGCCTGTGGTATCGCCGTACGCTCAATTGCCCCTCATATTAAGGATAAAGCCGTTGACCCCGCGGTCCTGGTTGTGGATGAAAAGGGGAAATATGCCATATCCCTGGTATCAGGACATAGGGGCGGGGCCAATGCGATTGCTCGGGAAATTGCCCGGATTCTTGGCGCAGTGCCGGTAATAACCACCGCCACCGATCTTAATCATAAATTTGCGGTAGATGAATGGGCCCGGCAGCAGCATCTTTGGCTGGAAGAAACGCAGCTGGCCCAAGCCATAGCTGTAAGCATATTAAACGGCGAAATGATCGGGGTTGACAGCGATTACCCGATTGAGGGGAGCCTGCCGGAGCAATTGGTATATTATGAGGAGAGCCTGGAGTTGGAACTTGGTTTGGCATTGTCAATTTTTTATAATAAAAACCCTTTTCCACGAACTCTGCATATAGTGCCCCAGACGGTGAGCATCGGCGTCGGCTGCAAAAGGGGAACGGCATTGGCCAACCTAGAGACCTTGTTGCACCAAATGCTGCAAGAAAACGGCATTTCCCTGCATGCTCTGGAAAAAATATGCTCCCTGGATCTAAAAAAAGACGAAGCCGCCCTTAATCAGCTGGCCCAAAAACTTAAGATCCCGTTTGAAGTATTCTCGCCCGCGGAGCTGGCCGAAGTTACAGGGGATTTTTATTCCTCCGATTTCGTGCACTCGGTAACCGGGGTTGACAATGTAGCCGAACGAGCGGCAGTTTTAGGCAGCCAGGGGCGGCTGATCGTGCCTAGAAAGAAATTGGAGGGCGTCACTATGGCCATAGCCGTCAGGAGCCGTAAATACCACTGGCCGATGGCTGAGAACCTCAAGCTATAAATACATATGAATGAAAATGCCTGGATAAAGGACCTTGACTGGTTTAAGCTGCAGTTTATCAGAGCTATATCCCGGCAGAGGACTAAACGATCAAGACGTTGGATAAATCGAGGTAGGGCAATGAAAAAAATCTATTGTGTTGGCCTGGGAATGGGAAATTTAAAAACCCTCACCGCACAAGCCCGGGGGCTGCTTGAAAAAAGCGACCTTCTCATCGGTGCCGAGAGAATGCTGGACAGCCTGCCCGGGATGAAGGGCGACAAATTTTGTGCCATCGCCCCGGCCGGGATGGTTGAGTATATTGCTGCAAATCCCGACTATAAGATTATTTCAGTAATATTCTCCGGCGATGTCGGCTTTTACAGCGGCGCCAAAAAGCTGAATCAGTTGATTGAGGAGCGAAAGCAGGCCGACGCAGCCTGGGGCGGCTGCCAGGTGGAGTTTGTACCCGGCCTCAGTTCATTGCAGTACCTTTGCGCCAAGCTTAAAATGGCTTGGGAAGACGTCAAGATGGTGAGTCTTCATGGCCGGGCGGGCAATATTATGGGGGCGGTTTTAAATAATCAAAAGACCTTCTTCCTGACCGGGGGAGACTGTACGGTTCAGCGTATTTGCCAGGTACTGGTGGACAACCATCTGGGAGCGGCTTTGGTCCATGTTGGGGAAAGACTCTCCTATCCGGAGGAACGAGTGGTGACAGCGCAAGCTGAATTGCAGGCCCGGAGGGAATTTGACCCTTTGAGTGTAATGCTGGTAGAAAATGAAAAACTCTTGCCCCGGGAGATTACTACCCATGGCCTGGAAGACCGTTTATTTGTCCGGGGCAGCATACCCATGACCAAAAGTGAAATTCGGAGTGTTTCCTTATCCAAGCTTCAGCTCCGACCCGGCGACCTGGTCTATGATATCGGTGCGGGGACGGGTGCGGTGTCGATAGATATAGCTCTGCAGGTTTATGAAGGTACGGTATATGCGGTTGATGAGAATGAAGAGGCGGCCTCCCTGATAAAGACCAATGCGGAGCGGTTGCATGCCTGGAATTTAAAAGTGGTACCAGGCCAAGCCCCGGCAGCCCTGATTGATTTGCCCGCACCCGATCGTGCGTTTATCGGTGGGTCCAAAAGAAATATGGCGGGGATTATAAACCTGCTGGTTGCCAAGAATCCTGAAATACGTGTGGTCATTAACGCCATTACCTTGGAAACCCTGACCGAAGCCATAGCCAGTTTGCAGCATTACGGTTTTACGGAACTTGATATTGTTCAGATTTCGGCTGCCCGATCAAAAGAAGTGGGAGAATATCATATGATGACGGCTATAAATCCCGTCTTTATTATTAGCGGGCAGAGAGACGGCGGCAGCTTGAAAAACGAGTAGACATGCAGGGACGCCGGGTGGTTTTGGTAAAAAAATATTAACATTATTAAGCAGTTCCGGTTACCTGTGTTATAATATCTGATAATTGCATATATGGGGTACAAGTGATTCTTGCCTGAGGGGGAGAATTAGAGGGAAGTCAGTTGAAGCTGACGCGGTGCCCGCCACTGTAATAGGGAGTTGACTCACACTATGTCACTGGACTAAACCGGGAAGACGTGATGTTAATGATGATCTTAAGCCAGGAGACCTGCTTGTGCCGACAATTGGACGACCTACGGGATGTTAGGGGGTATTTGCATGTTAATGGTAAAATTGCTTGACAGCAGTTAGAATACTCTTCCCCAGGGAAGGGTATTTTTATTATGGGAGCGGCCGTGACCGGGGGAGGGGCTGCTTAAAACCGGCTCAGCGCCTGGGCCGGGAATGATCCATCCAGAAAAAAGACAAGCGGCATGGCGTTCGGACGAGCAATCCAGACAGTAAGAGATCCGGTCAGGGAGCTATCCCAGGGAGGAACTATAAATATGGGTGGGAATGGGAACGGGCCAGGTATCTCGACGGCCCCCAATGCAGTTCATCAGGAAGGTCATGGGTCTGAAGTGGGAGTGGGCCATCCTCATCATGGCATCAGACATAACCATGGGGAATGGGTTTTTATCGACTTATATGCCTATAACTCCAAAATCAGACCATGGAGTCCCGACTTTAAAGTATTTTTTGCGGTTCTTACCATCATTCTATGCCTGGTACTGAATAATCCCTATGTATCGGTCGCAGTAATTATGGCAATGGCATGGCTGACTATGGCCAAAGGAAAGCTCCCGTTACATGAATATTTGTCGGTGCTGGCGATTCCAACCAGTTTTATACTGCTCAGCGCTCTGGCTATTATCATTGATTTTGCCAAGCAACCCCTGGGGCCGTATAAGCTGTATCTGGGTTTTGGTTATGTGTTTACCTCCCCGGCCATGCTTTATAATGGATTTTTTTTAATTCTGAAGGTTTTTGCAGCGGTCAGTGCCTTGATGATGCTGGTGCTGTCAACGCCTTCCGCAGAAATTATCCATGTGCTGCGAAAAATGCATGTACCCAAGCTAATTGTAGAGCTGATGCATATGATTTACCGTCATATTTTCATTTTGATCGATGTTTTTATCAATATGAAAAATGCGGCGGAGTCCCGTCTGGGCTACATTGATATTAAAACTTCCTGGCAGACCTTCGGCAGCATCGCCGGCAATATGCTGGTAGTTTCCCTGAACAAGGCCAACGCTTATTATGATGCCATGGAAGCCAGGTGCTATGAGGGAGAGCTTTTGTTTCTTGAGGAAGATGTTAAGGTTGATAAAACGCAGATGGCTACGGCGGCAGCTTTTGTAATTGCTTTGATTATGCTGTGGGGCTTAACCAAATAGAAAGGGTCAGTTATGGAAAAAGCAATATTGAAGGTCGAAGACCTATTTTATGTCTATAGCAATGGTACGGCTGCGTTGAATGGGGTGAACGTGGATATATATGCCGGCGAGAAAATTGCGGTTTTGGGTTCCAACGGGTCGGGAAAATCCACGTTTTTTCTGAACCTGAACGGGGTTTATAGACCCCGGCAGGGCAAGATCACTTACCGGGGCACGGTCGTTACGAAAAGCAATTTAAAGGAGCTGCGCAAACATATCGGAATCGTATTTCAGGATGCGGATAATCAAATTATCGCTTCCACGGTCAGGGCCGAGGTTGCTTTTGGACCAATGAATCTGAAAATCCCTAAAGAGGAAGTGCGGGAACGGGTCGATGAAGCTCTGGAATATATGAATATCACAGAATTAAAGGATCGCCCGCCTCATTATTTGAGCGGCGGTGAAAAAAAACGGGTCAGTATCGCCGATATCATTGCTATGCAGCCGGAGATTATCATCTTCGATGAACCGACGTCGTCGCTTGATCCCGTAAATGCAAAGATGTTGGAAGAAGTGCTGGACCAACTTGGTTCCGAGGGCAAGACCCTGTTGATTTCCACGCATGATGTAGATTTCGCTTATAGATGGGCCCAACGGCTGCTGGTATTCAGTCAGGGAAAAATCATCGCCGATGGACCGCCATTGGACATATTTCAAGATAAAGCGATTTTAGAACAGGCCCATCTCAAGCTGCCGACCATGCTGGAAGTATATAAATTGCTGGTAGCAAACGCGTACTTGCGGGAGAAGGCGGCCTGTCCCAAAAGTATACAAGAGTTCAAGGAATTTTTAGAGAATGGCCGCGCAGCTAATTGGGCTTGGGCTGACTAATTGATCCAGAAAAGGAGGAGAATACTATGGACCATAAACATAAGAAAATCCTAACTGCCGCTGCCGTATTGGCATTGACCTTTGGCATAGTGCCAACGGCAAACGCAATGCACATCATGGAGGGATATCTTCCCCCCCAATTTTGTATTATTTGGGGAGTTGTCTGCATCCCCTTCCTAGTGGCCGGTTACTTTTCAATAAAGAAAACCCTGTCGGAAGACCACCGGGCCATAACCATTCTGGCCATAGCCGGCGCATTTATTTTCGTAATATCTTCTTTGAAGATTCCCTCAGTGACAGGCAGTTGTTCCCATATGACCGGTACCGGACTGGGGGCAATATTGTTCGGACCGTACGCAGTCAGCATCCTGGGCATCATTGTGTTGATCTTCCAGGCGATCCTGCTTGCCCACGGCGGATTGACCACCCTGGGCGCCAATACATTTTCCATGGCGATTGCGGGGCCGCTGGTCTCTTATGGGATATACAAACTATGCCAGGGCATGAAAGTCAATAGAAATATCGGGGTTTTCCTGGCAGCGTCAATCGGGGATCTATTTACCTATTGCATTACCAGTATGCAGCTGGCCCTGGCTTATCCTTCCCCCACCGGCGGGATGGCGGCGTCGGCAGTCAAATTCCTGGCCGTTTTTGCCCCGACCCAGCTGCCATTGGCAATTGTCGAGGGAATTTTAAGCGTTGTCATCATTATGAGTCTTGAAACCTATGCAAAATCAGAATTGATCGGCATAGGATTTATTAAGGTAGGTGAAAACAATGCCTAAGCAGAAAAAAACAACTCTGATCCTGTTGGTTATAGTCGTATTGATTGCCGTGGTGCCCTTGTTTGCCTTAAAGGGGGCTGAGTTTGGCGGCTCGGATGATGCAGGCAGCCAGGTTGTTTCCCAGATTACCGGGACCGAGTATGAACCATGGTTTACGCCGGTGATGGAAACTTGGATAGGAGGAGAATTGCCGGGCGAAGTCGAGAGCCTGCTGTTTTGCGTACAAACCGGCATAGGGGTTGGGATCCTGGCCTTTTTCATGGGAAGATTCGTTGAAAGGACCAAGCAAGAACAATCGGCCGACACAAGATAGGGTGTTTTATTGCTGCTTCAGCCGGTTTGCAGCGGAATAAACCCGATTAATTTCGATGCTTAAGGGATAAGCCTTAGCCCTGAGGGCTGATGCCGGGAAAGGTGGAGCAATGGTTTAATACCCGAGAGATGGACGGGAGCGCCGGATATGTTTGATGAAAACTCCAGGAAGCCAGCAATATCAAAAAACCTCTCCTTGTTGCAGGTGTTGACAGCTGCCGTGCTATTTGGGATAAGCACTCCCGTTTCCAAGTACCTTTTAGGGGAAATAGCGCCGATCTCCTTATCTGCATTGTTGTATTTAGGGAGTGGAATAGGACTTCTGCTTTGGCACAGTCTAGAAAATTCTGAGGGACAGGATAAGAAAGAAGCCAAGCTGAATAAGCGTGACTTGCCATGGCTCATCGGCGCTATTATCGCCGGCGGGATTGCCGCTCCGATTATATTGATGTTTTCATTAAAGGCCGCCCCGGCGGCAACCGCTTCGCTGCTATTAAATTTTGAGGGTGTCGCCACGACGGTTATTGCAGCCATTATATTTAAAGAACATGTAAGCAGGCGGGTCTGGGGAGCAGTAACCTTAATAACCGTCGCCAGTATTCTGCTGTCATGGAACCCTTCCGGGCAATGGGGGTTTTCCGTCAGTGCCTTAGGCGTACTTGCAGCCTGCGGGTTATGGGGGGTAGACAACAATTTTACGCGCAATATCTCGGCTAAAAATCCCCTTACGATTGTTATGTTCAAAGGGCTGAGCGCAGGCATATTTTCCTTGGTTTTAGCCAGGTCGGTCGGACAACTGCTGCCGCCTTTGCTCCCTGCAATTTGTGCCATGCTGTTAGGCTGTGCAAGCTATGGATTAAGTATTTTGCTTTTTATTCATGCCATGCGGGAACTGGGTTCGGCCCGAACCAGTGCGTTGTTCGGGATTGCACCTTTTTTGGGAGCAATAATATCTGTTTTTGCTTTTCAAGAAACTCTGGGATTTCAATTCATTATTTCTTTACCGATCATGTTATTGGGGGCAGGGCTGCTGCTGAAAGAAGACCATGTACATTGGCACCGGCATGAACCCCTGGTACATGAACATCGGCATGGTCATGCTGACCAGCATCACAGCCATTCTCATCCGGATGTCAATATAAAGGCCAATGAATATCATTCCCATGTTCATCGGCATGAACCCATGGAACATAGTCATGGGCATACCCCTAACATCCACCATCGGCATTGCCATTAAAAATAAACTCTGCAATTATGGCAAAATCCTCAGCTTAAAAGCCGCACAGGTTGCTATAAGAACGTGCAGCTTTTAAGCAAATCCAGCCCATGGTCAAATATATCTTTTTAAATTATTTCATATCGGCCTTCCTTGCGTTTGGGGGTCTTGGGGGCGTAAGCGGGGTAGCCAAAAGTGATGGCAGCAACAAAGTCGCCGTGTTCTGGCGCGTATTTTAGACGCAGTTCTTCTTCCATGCCTACCCGCATGGGCGCAGTCATCCAGCATGAACCGATACCTTGGTCATATGCCGCTAACAGCATGTTCTGCACCGCAGCGCTTACTCCCTCGATAACCCCTTTTTTATCGGGATAATCTTGTCTTAGCATAAAAGCGAGAATGCAGCACTGGGTTCCCCCCAGGCTCTTGAGAAATACCTTGGTTTCAGCGATAGCAGCGGGGTGGTTGCGAAACCGTTCATATAAAACAGGTTCAAACTTATGGTAGACTGCGCTCATAAATTCACGCAATTTCTCGAGTTGCTCGGAACTTTTAACCACCACAAAGTACCAGGGCTGAAAATCCAGGGCCGAAGGGGCGTATAAACCTGCCGTAATAATGTCCTGGACATCTGCGTCTTGTAAAGGCTGATCGGTATACCTTCTCACACTTCTTCTTCCTAAAATAGCAGCTTTGGTTTCCACAAATTAGTCCTCCTTTAGTTAATCATAATAGATCGGGTGATGCATCCCGTAACCAGTTTAAGATCCCAATTGGTTCAGAGGCCAAGCTGGAGCATACGACTTACCCGGGTATCCCGCAGGAACGATATACCCTCGCTGCACGTACGTACGTTCACTTATACCCAACAGATATCCTCCTTATTCAGAATTTTGCCGGTTTGTCAATAAGCCTTCAGCCAGGGTTTCATGGAAAGAAACAACCATATCTATCATTTCTTGTCTTGATATGGCTTTTAATACGATCCACTTATATAACAAAAATTTTTCGGTGGCCAGGATGGCGTGAGCAATGGGAGCTATGTAAACCTTATTGAAAATACCTTTCTTTATGCCATATTCGATATTATTTGAATAAAAATCAATCAACCTGTCTTCAAACTGCTTTATACACTGGTCAATAGGGTCGCTTGCGCCGGTTACCCGGCTGTATAACTCTGACAGCTTTTCGTGCTTGGCAAATACCTCCATGGTGAGCCGCTTGGTCTCAATAAACCTCTTATGCAGGTCTTTTTCTATGGACCAGTAATCAGCAAAGCTGGACATAATTTCTTCGGCGAATTCCTCCAGCAGCGCCTTCAATACATCTTCTTTATCAATAAAGTAATTGTAAAAAGTTCCGGTTCCAAAACCCGATCTAATAATAATATCGCGAATGGCAGTGTTAAAATAGCCTTTTTCAATAAAGAGGTCCAGTGAGCAATCCAACAGTTTTTGGCGTCTTTCTTTGTTTTGTTTATATTCAGGGATCGGCACAGCCAAACACCTCCGAGTGTACGTTCGTTCATTTATAAATATATTGCAATTATTCAGACCTGTCAACTCAGCCGGCGCTATTAATTAATAACCGGGTCAGTTGATTTGCTTGGGTGATACTCCCAATAGAGGCAAACCATATAAATACCAGGGTAACATATAACAGGAAAATGGAATAAATTATTGTAAGGTTTGACGAAACGTCAATATCGATAAATAGATACTAACGACTAATTTAAGGAGGTTTTTCCATGGTCAAACATTATTCGCCTTGCGATGGACCTGAATGCTCCCATAAACCTGAGGGCAAACATCATGAAAGTAAAATAGTCTTCAGCTGCGGCAAGGGTATAGGAGCCAATCTGCCCGTACCTGTCTGCAATCAGGCGGCAGTCTGGCACCCGGACCTGCTCGTGGCTACGGTTACCCTTGATACCGGCGAACTTAAAAAAGCGGACGTAAAAATTGATTTCTCCAGTGTGGTTGCATTTAAAACCACTGGATTTCCTTTTGCCATTGCTATCACATTCGAGTTGAGCAGAGTCTGCAATAATGGTCCCAAGGTTCCTTTAACCACCTTTACCTATGCCAGAGAAGCAGGCTTAATTCTGAGAGAAGCCCAGCCACTTCAGCAAATAGAAGGTGTTGTCGTTGAATTCAAAGACCCGATCGCGTTTACCTGGTGTGATTGCCATGATTGCTGCCCCGGGTGCTGCACCTATTTGGTAGAGATTGTTGATGTAACGGCCATAGATATAAATTATGCCATAGTCGGAAATGTGGGGATCAATGCCCTGGCGGTAAGCGGCAAATGATAAAACCCGCTTAAAAATTATTATAATCGCCCGCTATGAATAGCATTCGCTTTAACAATTAAACCGGCCCAATCGGCGGCCGGTTTTCTTTGGTACAAAATGAATTGGATGAAGCCGTGTGAACGGTTGTTATTTTTAGGTTCATCTCTAGGGTGCCGGGGTAAAAGTAAGTTCAACCCGCCGGTTTTGCTGTCGGCCCGGGTCGGTCGAATTGTCCGCCACGGGATTTTTTTCGCCATAGCTGGATAAATTGATCGTAATTTTGGAACTGAGACCCAGTGATTTAAGGTATGCCGCCACCGCCTCCGAGCGCTGGGTGGAGAGGGCCGCACCTTCTTTGACGGAACCCAGGTTATCAGTATATCCGTCAATTTGAAGGGTTCCGGTCATATCTTTAATGGACTGATAAAAGGTTTGCAGTTTAGCTATTTGCTCGGGTTTAATAACGGCACTAACCTGATCAAAAGTTACAACTGCCTTAATGGGATTATGCACGACTGGCTGGGGTGCAGCTGCCGGGGTCTCTGGCTGCTGCTCATTGGCCTGTACAACCGGTGAAACCCTGGTTAGGGACTGTTGCTGAAGGTAAAATGGTATCGCCCCGGTTATTATAAGAATCATAAGCACCAGAAGCAGGATGGATTTCTTTGATTTTACCGGGGCGTTGTCCAGCATTTCAAAAGTATCGTCTTTAATACTCATCAAATAGTCCTTTCAAGGCATATTTAGAAACGGTGATCAACTGGCGGGTGCGTTGGTTGCCAATTTCAAGCTCAAACCACCGGGAAGTGGAGGGCATGGAAAAGGCAACTGTAGCCGGTAGTCCTCCGGAATAGGCTTTTACTTCATTGCCTTGATCATCGTATATTTTAGCTGAACTGGCAACAATCTGACTGCTGCTGATTACTTCCGTGAATATTTGGAGTACTTCACGCAGATCATTAACCATCATATAGTCCCAAATACCAATACAGGTTGCAGATGCTACCGCTTCCAATTCCAACAGGGTTGTCTCTCTGATCTCATCACCAACGCCTACCAATATGCATTTAACTAAATTATGCCGGTTGTTCATTATCTCGCGGGCGAGGTCGGTTGTATATTTTTTAAGTTCTGATAAATCGCCAATTTGGCCATCAGAGATAAAAACCAGCATCGACATAGGTGCCTGGGCGAATTGTTCGGTTAAATACTTGAATGCTGGTAAAAGAAAAGACCTTTTGCCGAACATCATGGTTGGAGGACCGTCTATAAATAATTCATCCGGTTGATCTTTTTTGACATTACCGTATGCCTCCAATTGATTGCCGTTATCCCCGCCCCAAAAGATTAAGGTGGTTTCATCATCAACATCCAGTTGTCCGGATAAATATCTTATAAATTCAGGACCCAGATAATCCATGATGTTGGGCGAAGCCGATACCAGACCTCGTTTTATCGCATCCTCGGCGGCCTGGCGGGTGAACACCTTAATTTTGCGGCCGTCCCGGTTTGCTCTTTTTAACCAGCCGCTTTTTTCATATTCCCGGGCAACATTATCGGGAATATGCCCATGCAGACGCCGCCCATAAACGCTTCTCATTGACGCACTGGCGTCAAGCGCGACGGCTGTCTTCCATACTTTAGACAAATCTTTACGGGGCTCCATCATAAGTGTTAACCGGATTTGGAAAAAAGCCCCCTTTTTTTTTACAGTGACATTATTAAATTCCCGGGCAGTTTCCTGGGCTGGTATGGTAAATTCCAGGTCGGGAACTGTCTGAATTTTTTCAAAGTAACCGTCGTCGCGTGCCATGTCCAGCCTCCATAAATATTTGCCAAATCTTTTATTATTTTAGCATTAAATTGAATAAAATCAGCATTGATAATTGTTTTTGATGGAAAGAACCAAATAAATACAGACTAAATATTTTACAGACTAAATATTTTACCGATATAATAAGGCCAATAATTAACAGTTGCGGAAATAACATGTCATATTTTCTAGTTATAAGTCCTGCGGCAGGAGGGGGGGAGGTTATCCCATGGATGATGAAGCCAAAACTAGAGAGCAGCTTATAGAAGAATTAAAAATGCTGCGAAAACGAAATCTTGATCTTGAATTGCTTGATGCCGAGCATACACGATCTGCCCAAAAATTACTGCAAGAAAGTGAACGCAAGGTTAAAAGAATAGCCGAGGTTGTCTTGGAACTGCAAAATGAGATCACCAAGCGTCAGCAGGTTGAAGAGGAATTGGAAAAAGAACGCCGGCGGTTGTTTTCCGTTCTGGATGGACTGCCTGCTCAAGTGTATCTTATTGCCCCGGATTATTCCTTCCGTTTTTCCAATCGTTTTTTCCAAGAGCGCTTCGGCAACCCGGAAGCAAGTCCATGCTATACCGTTTTTCATGGGAGAACTGAACCTTGTACGGATTGCGAGACTTTTGTCGCAGGTAAACCTATATGCGTTACCCAAGGTGAATGGAGTTATCCGGATGGCTATAACTATGAAGTATATGATTATCCGTTTATCGATGTTGATGGTTCGGAAATGCTTTTGAGCTTTGGCTTTGATATAACCGAGCGCAAGAAGATGGAAGAGGAACTGAAGCTTTCCGAGGAGCGTTTCTCCAAGGCGTTTAACGCCAGCCCTATAGCGATGACAATCAGCACCTTGGAAACTGGTGAATTTATTCACGTCAATGACAGCTTTTGCCGGATTTCCAAGTACGAACGCCAGGATATTTTGGGGCGGACATCCATGGAGTTGGGATTTTGGGCTGACCCTCAGGATTATGCTCATATCAAGCACATGATAACGCAGAAACAACCTATTCGCGAAATGGAGCTATATTTCTTGAGAAAAACGGGCGAACAGGGATTGGCTTTATTTACGGCGGAAAGGCTTGATATAAACGGGGAGGCCTGTATTCTTGGAATTATAACCGATATAACGGAAAGAAAAGATATGGAGATCGAAATGATCCGCCTTGATCGCCTGGGGCTGGTAGGAGAAATGGCAGCCTCCATCGGTCATGAGATAAGAAACCCGATGACTACGGTAAGGGGATTTCTGCAAATTTTGAAGGATAATCCCAACTATGCCCAGGAAAAAGAGTATTTCGATCTGATGATTGAAGAGCTGGATAGAGCTAATGCTATCATAACAGAATTCCTTTCTTTAGCTAAGAATAAAATGGTCGAGCTGAAGCCCTTGAATCTGCAATCAATATTGACCAATATTTTACCGCTGGTACAAGCCAACGCCATAGTCCAGGATCAAAACGTCAGATTAGAGATGCAGGAGGTTCCGGACCTGCTGTTGGATGAAAAAGAGATTCGCCAGTTGATCCTCAATTTAGTCCACAATGCCCTGGAAGCCATGTCCGCGGATAGGAACGTAACAATCAGAACCTACACTGAAAACGAGCATGTGGTATTGGCGATTGAGGATCAGGGCACTGGCATTGACCATGATTTATTGGATAAATTGGGGACGCCCTTTTTTACTACCAAGGAGCAAGGCACTGGTCTGGGGTTGGCCATATGTTACGGGATTGCATCACGGCATCAGGCCAAAATTGATATTGAAACCGGATCGAGCGGCACCACTTTTTTTGTTAAGTTTCCGATTACCAGCTTATGCGACGATCCCCAGACAACTTTCCAGTAAGCGGAAACTAAAAGGAATCAGCGGTGGAGTTAGTGATATAATAATAAAGATTTTATCAAACGCCTCGTAAGCCCGCCTCTATAGCCGGGGGATAAACCGAATTTTCCTCAGTGGCAGGTAGGGACGCCGACTGAGGAGGCGTTTGATAAAACGCTCGCGGCGCGATGCACCCAAAACGCGAAAGGAAGGCGCTATAGCACCCGCGTTTTGGCGCACAATTCGCGTAAACGCTCATTAAAATTGGGGGGATATATATCATTATGGAAGAGAAAAATCAGGATATCGAAGTAATGCGCCAAATCATAGAAAAAAAGAAACAAAAGAGTGCTTCCCAGGGAAGCGTAAAGCGGGGGCCGGAAGATCGTTTCGGAACTACCAGCCCTGGCCGGAAGAAACAAAAAAAGGGAGGACTACCTCCCAAATAAGGTGCATATAGATCGCGGCACCCGCAGTTTTTACAAGAAGATTAACCTATCACATAAGGAGCCAAAGCATATTGACGCCGGTGGCAATCATTAATAAGCCCGCTATACGGATAAAAAGGTTAAAGTATCTTATTCCCAGCCGCTGATAATATTTTAAAGACATTATGCCCTCAGGCCGAGACAGCAGCACTCCGCCCATTAGAGCCAGCAAAACGGGGGATACTAATTGTAGATAAACTGAGTTGCCGGTTACAGCACGTATAAAAAAGGGAATCCCCATAAATAATAGCAGCCAAATCAAAACAAACGGCATGAATTTAGGAGCAAAACTATTATAGGCTGCGGCAAAGGAATGAAGGCGCTGCTTGCAGGCATCTGAACAATAGGGTAATTCTATAGTTCTTAATTTGCGGTTGTCCCAGATACGAACGGCAGTTTTTTGATCAGCCTTCGTCTTTTTGCAATAATCGCAGCGGCGCATTTATTTATCAACCTCATTCTATTATTTATATAAATCATATTATAACAGATGCATGAATTATGCGCCGCTAGTATCCTATAAAGCCTAAGACTGTATATTATTTGCCGAGACAAATTTTTGCAGGGCAAGGCGGCAGTTCTTTGCCCTCCTGGCACCGCTGCACTAGCCCATCCGTGGGCGTCGGAGGATTGAATTAGGGTTTACAGGGTACTAGGTCTTAGCATATCTTAAATAGGTGATGCAGAGAATGATTATTTGCAGTTCCCAGGAGGAGTCGTTTAACGGCCGGGCTGAAAACAGCCGCGCAAAAACCAGGCATGAACCAGGAATTTGACAGCAGTAGGTCAAAATGGTAAAAAGATCTGAAGAATTATAAATATAGAGGCGTAATTTCACGCGTTTCTCTTATTGCCAACATTAACATAAGGAGATATACAACATGAGTATTACTGAGCCCAACTCACCCACTAATTTTATTCAAAATCTGATTATTGAAGATCTCAATGCCAACAAGAACGAAGGCCGGGTGCATACCCGGTTCCCTCCGGAACCCAACGGGTACCTGCATATAGGACATGCCAAGGCGATTTGTATTGATTTCGGCATAGCGAAAAAATTTCAGGGTTTGTGCAACCTTCGCTTTGACGACACCAACCCGACCAAGGAAGAAACCGAATATGTTGAATCGATTATGAATGATGTACGCTGGCTCGGCTTTGACTGGGAAGACCGGCTTTTCTTTGCTTCAGATTATTTTGACCGGCTTTATGCTTTCGCCGAAGAGCTGATTAAAAATAACAAGGCTTATGTTTGTGACCTTAGTATGGATGAGATAAGAGAATATCGTGGAACCTTGATTCAACCGGGGCAGGAAAGCCCTTATCGTAATCGTTCGGTTGAAGAAAACCTGGATTTGTTCAGGCGAATGAAAGCGGGAGAATTTCCTGATGGTTCACGGGTTCTGCGCGCCAAAATTGATATGGCTTCACCTAACCTTAATATGCGGGACCCTGTGATTTATAGAATCAGAAGGGCGCATCATCATAGAACCGGAGATAAATGGTGTGTTTATCCGATGTATGATTTTCAGCATCCCCTCTCCGATGCTCTGGAGGGCATTACCCATTCGCTGTGTTCGCTGGAATATGAGGATCATCGTCCGCTTTATGACTGGTTTGTCCAAAATGTCAGTGCGCCGCATCAACCCCGGCAGATCGAATTTGCCAGGCTCAATCTCACTTATACCGTAATGAGCAAGCGGAAACTGATTGAGTTGGTCAGAAACGGATATGTTTCAGGCTGGGACGATCCCAGAATGCCCACCATATCCGGTTTACGCCGGAGGGGATATACCCCTGAGGCAATTCGCGATTTTTGCGACCGTATCGGCGTAGCCAAACGGGATAGTGTGGTCGATATTGCGCTGTTGGAACACTGCATCCGGGAGGAATTAAATCTCAGCGCACCGAGGGTAATGGCGGTGCTGCGGCCGTTGAAGATCATAATTGACAATTATCCCGAAGGCCGGGTGGAGTGGCTGGAGGCGGAAAATAACCCGGAGAACCCGGAAATGGGCTCGCGCCAGTTGCCTTTTTCCCGGGAAATTTTCATTGAACAGGAGGACTTTATGGAAGATCCCCCTAAAAAGTTCTTCAGGCTGGCACCTGGCCGTGAGATACGGCTCAAGAGCGCGTATATAATCAAGTGTGAACGGGTGGTCAAAGATGAAAATACCGGGGCAATTATTGAACTGCATTGTTCCTACGACCCGGAAAGCCGCAGCGGAGGGGCTACCAGCGGCCGTAAAATAAAAGGCACCTCTCACTGGGTGTCAGCCTCTCACGCCGTTCAGGCCGAAGCGAGGCTGTATGATTATCTGTTTTCTACTGAAAATCCTGATGAAGAAGAGGCGGGGACAGATTATAAAGCCAAACTTAATCCTGATTCCCTTGAGGTTTTAACTAGCTGTCTGGTTGAACCGGGTTTAGCCGGGGCGAACCCCGGAAGCCGTTATCAATTCATGCGGCAGGGTTATTTTAATGTTGATCCGGTTGACAGTACCAATACCCGGTTGGTATTTAACCGCATAGTTTCTTTGCGGGATACCTGGGCTAAGATTCAAAAAGGGAGCGGAGCCTAGGCATCCGCTTGAACTCATACCATATCTGACCCTTGACAGCCCGGATAGCCCCGGCCATTCGGCCGGGGTTGGTTTGCAAAACTTATATATTCATTGAGTTAACGTCTACCCCCTTGATGTCGAGGAGATCACGGGTAAGGCTTTGGACCTCTTTTTCATCGCCCTCCATAACTATAGCTATCAGGCCGTCTCGCTTATCACGAGCCGGCACCCCAAACCGGCCCGAGATTTTAGTGCCATAGCTGGTTAAGACCTTTTGCACACTGGTGGCATGGTCACCCCGGTTATCAACTCTGATACCGATTATATTAAGTTTATCCATATGCTTCACCTCCTGGTAGTACTGATTTCAGCTTAACCAGGCGATGGATACCTTATTCCACCCGAGGGTATTACTTGGTTTAAATAAGATGAATTATTTCTCTTGTCCCTATATAGCAGTGGTATTATAATAATCTTAAGTGAACAAACGGGATCGACGATGCTCCTTTCAGCTATGGAAACCATGGTTGTAAAGGATTTTGTTTTTTCTGGCTAAAGTTGTTTATAGATTATTTTTGAACTGCCAGTTCTTAAATCTGCCCGCAGTAGAATTTTGTAGATGAAAGAATAAAAATGTCCTATAATAATTATTATTATATTTTTATAATGGGGTGTGGTGCCCTAATTATACATATAATTTAAAATCAAGGAGGTTGTCGGATGTTAAGGAGAAAGAGTAAGGTAGTAGTTTATGTCGTTTTGCTGGCGTTTGTGCTGGGAGTGTTAGGCGGATGTGCTAGTAAAGACCAAGCCACAGGCGGTGCAGCCGAAAATGTAATCAAGATCGCCAGTGTAACCCCCCTGTCCGGTTCCCAGGCGGCTCTCGGAGAACAAATTAAATTGGGAGCTCAAATGGCTTTTGATGAGCAGAAAGCTGAAATTGAAAAACTGGGCTTTAAACTTGAATTTGCTCCCCAAGATGACCAGGCTGACCCTAAAGTTGGGGTAGCGGTTGCCCAAAAATTAGTTGCGGACAAAGACGTTTTAGCCGTGGACGGGCATTTTAATTCCGGGGTGGCTATTCCTTCCTCTGAAATATACGCCAAAGATAACCTCTGTATGGTATCACCCGCCAATACCGCGGTAGGAATCACTGATCGCAAACTGCCCAGCGTAAACCGCATCTGTGCCCGCGATGACGTCCAGGGTCCTTTAAGTGCTGACTTCGCCGCCCAAGACCTGAGTGCCAAAACCATCTTTATCATTCATGACAAAACTACATATGGCCAGGCAATTGCTGATGAAGTAAAAGCCCGGGCACCCAAGGACAATCTGGAAGTTGTAGGTTATGAAGGTATTACCGCTGGTGAGAGTGACTTCAGCGCGGTTCTCAATAAAGTCGCGGTAGTTAAACCGGATGTAGTGTATTTTGGTGGAATTTATCCCGAAGGTTCGTTGCTTATTAAGCAAATGGCGGACAAGGGTATAAAAACCAAGTTCATCGGCCCCGACGGGATGGATGACCCAGAAGTGGTCAAGATTGCCGGCGATGCCTGTATCGGAGCTTTCTATACCTCACCGGCCGCTGATATCAGCCGTACTCCTGAAGGCAAAACCTGGGTTGACAGCTTTAAGGCCAAATTCGGCAAAGATCCCAGCAACTGGTCCGCTTATGGATATGATGCTATGAATGTTATCATGGAAGGTATCAAAAAAGCCATTGTAGCCAATGACGGCAAGAAACCCACCCGGCAGCAGGTATCCGAAGCAGTCCGCGCCGTGAATGGTTTGAAAGGGATTACATCCGTTATCAGCTTTGATGAAAAAGGCGACAACAAGGGAGCCAAGCTCTATGTGGCAGAATTCAAAGAAGCCAAGTATCCTCCGACCGTAGTCAAAGAGGTAAATGCCGGAGAATTTGTTAAGTAATAAAACAAGCTGGGCGGGAGGAGCCGATTCAAGTTCCTCTCGCTTTGATTTGTAATTGGGAGGTCCTCCACTTAAGATGGAACAGTTTTTACAACTTCTACCCCAAATGTTACTGGACGGTCTGACCCTAGGAGTGGTCTATGCCATTGTCGCATTAGGCTACACTATGGTTTATGGGGTCCTGGAGCTGATAAACTTCGCCCATAGTGAAATCTTTATGGTTGGGGCTTTTGGAGGAACAGAGGTTCTGCTATATCTCCAGGCCAACGGGTACCTAACCGGACTACCGGCCCCGGTAGCCCTGCTCCTGGCTTTGCTGGTGGCCATGATGCTCAGCGGCGGAATGGGGGTTTTAATGGAGCGCATTGCTTACCGGCCCCTGCGCAATGCACCCCGGCTGGTCCCGCTTATTTCAGCTATCGGAGTCTCATTTTTTTTGCAAGACGCAGTTCGCTTGATAGAAGGGCTATGGAAAAATGCCTTCTACCTGACGGCGCCCTCTCTTTTCCCGGCATCCATTGATATATCGGCCAATTTAAGGCTCCCGGTAAAATCGCTGGTGGTAATGTCTTCAGCGGTTCTGATGATGCTGGGGCTACAGCTTTTTGTGAGCCGTACCAAATGGGGAAAAGCCATTCGGGCGGTAGCGCAGGATCGTGATACTTCAGCCCTGATGAGCATAAATGTTAACCGGGTTATTTCCCTTACTTTCTTCATTGGGGCGGCACTGGGCGGTGCGGCCGGTACTTTATTTGCCTGCCAGTACTCATTGATCCATCCCTATGTCGGATTTATTCTGGGAATTAAAGCCTTCACGGCTGCGGTGTTGGGAGGTATCGGCAGTATTCCGGGCGCCATGGCCGGGGGAATATTGCTGGGAATTTTAGAATCGCTGGGAGCGACCAGCCTTGGTATCGTCACCAATGGCGCCATGGGGGCCGAGTATAAGGATGTTTTTGCTTTTGTTATTTTAATTCTAGTGCTCATCTTGAAGCCCAGCGGTCTTTTTGGTGAAGAAACGGGGGACAAGGTTTAGATGGCAAAATTCAACTTAAACCATTATATTAATCCCAAAATGTTGCTTGCGGTGGAATGGGTTTTTGTAATAGGGATCAGCTTGTTATTTTACCTGAATGCCCAATCAAGCGCATTGTTTCTGCTTTTTTTTGGTTCTCTGCTGATTCTCTATTTTATGCCGATCACGAATCGGGTAAAATACTTGGCAGCGTTGGTAATCTTGGCCGGAGTAATGCCTTTGGTTGGTATGCAAAATACCTACTACCTCGATGTTATCACCCAGGTGGGGATTTATGCCACCCTTGCCATAGGGCTCAATATTGTGGTAGGCTTTGCCGGCCTGCTTAATTTTGGCTATGTGGCGTTTTATGCCTTTGGAGCCTATTTGTATGCAGTTTTTGCAACATCCCAGGCGGCCAACTTCATTCCCGCCACGATAGCCCATTTTCCCCTGTCCGGGCATTGGTTCTGGGCTTTCCTGGCCATCGGAGCCTTGCTTTCGGCAGGTTTGGGAGTTCTGTTGGGGTTCCCCGTGCTGAGGCTGCGGGGAGACTATCTGGCTATCGTTACCCTGGGATTTGCCGAGATAATACGTATAGTTTTTAACAATTTGGACAAACCCGTAAACATTACCAACGGGCCCAAAGGGCTATCCCCCATAGAGCCGCCGGCCCTGTTTGGGATAACGCTAAACCAGCCTATTCATTTCTATTTTATTGTTTTAGTGATCCTGGTATTAACCGTCATAATAGCCCAGCGCTTGGACTCATCGCGCATCGGAAGATGCTGGGCGGCTATCCGGGAGGATGAACTGGCAGCCCGGAGCATGGGGGTCCCGGTGGTAAAAATGAAACTCCTGGCCTTTGCCATTGGGGCATCTTTTGCAGGTACCATGGGGGTTATTTTTGCCGCCAAGCAGACTTTTGTCGACCCGTCCAGCTTTGGCTTCATGGAATCGATAGGGATTTTGTCGATGGTTATTGTAGGCGGGATGGGCAATATTGCCGGGGTTATCATTGGGGCAGTAGGGGTGGTGATGCTCCAGCTGAATATCCTTAAGGAATTCTCCCAGTATCTGAGCCAGCTTGCGGCCCAAGGTATTCTGCATATACCCTCTCAGGTTGACCCGGCTAAGTACGAAAAACTTATTTACGGATTGATCTTAATTCTGGCCTGCATCTACCGGCCTCAAGGGTTGCTGCCCGCTCATCGCTTTTTACCCAAGTGGCTTCAGAAAAACAAAAAAGACCCATCCATAAATGGTACACAGGAGGAAAATGCTGATGTTACTTGAGGCGCAAGGCATATATAAATCTTTCGGCGGACTTACAGCCGTAAACGATATTGATTTCTCGCTGGATGTGGGACAGATAGCCAGTATTATCGGTCCTAACGGAGCAGGCAAGACCACGTTTTTCAATATCATCAGCGGGTATTATAATCCCGACCAGGGTAAAATTACATTTGACGGCCGCGATGTCACCAATCTGTCTCCGGAAAAAGTTGCAGCTTGCGGGATAGCCCGAACCTTCCAAAATATTCGCTTATTTCCGGATTTGATGGTGGTGGAAAACGTTCTTGTAGGAATGCATTTACATCTTCATTCCAGCATCGGCAAGATTGTTTTAAATACGCGCGGGGCTCGGGCGGAAGAGGAAAAAGCCTATGCGGAGGCCCGCAGCCTGCTGGCTTATGCAGGGTTGGCGGGAAAGGAAGCAGAATTGGCCCGCAGCCTGTCCTATGGAGATCAGCGGCGTCTGGAAGTTGCCCGGGCTCTGGCAGTGAAGCCGAAAATGCTGCTGCTGGATGAGCCTACCGCCGGCATGAATCCCAGAGAAACTGACGAGATGAAGGATTTTATATTACATTTACGGGATGAAAGGAAAGTAACCATCTTATTGATAGAGCATGATATGAAAGTCGTAATGGGAATATCCGATCACATTACCGTCCTGAACTATGGCATGAAGATTGCTGAGGGAACTCCGCAGGAGATCAAGGATAACCCCGAAGTAATCAAGGCTTATTTGGGACAGGAAGCGGTTTAAGGAGGCCGGGGGATGACTCCAGTTCTTAGTTTACAGGAAGTTGAGACCTATTATGGTGAAATCAAGGCCTTGCAAGGGGTTTCTCTGGAAGTAATGGAAGGGGAAATTGTCAGTCTGATCGGCAGCAATGGTGCCGGCAAGACGACAACCCTGAGAACCATTTCCGGGCTATTGAAGCCGCGCCGGGGCAAAATACTTTTTAGGGGCAAAAATATTGAGGTTCTTCCCGCTCACGATGTAGCCTCCATGGGAATAGCACATGTCCCTGAGGGCAGAAAGATATTTCCCCGGTTATCGGTTCAGGAGAACCTCGAAATGGGTGCTTTTCGCCTGAGTAACCAGGCACGGATCAAGGCTAACCTGGATCGTGTTTTCGAGTTATTTCCACGCATGCATGAGCGCCGCCGCCAAAAGGGAGGTACGCTGAGCGGGGGGGAACAACAGATGCTGGCTATGGGGCGTGCCCTTATGAGCGAACCCGATATTCTTTTATTGGATGAGCCGTCCATGGGATTGGCTCCGCTGCTCGTAGATCATATCTTCCAGGTAATTAAAACCCTTAATTCTTCGGGCATGACCATTCTGTTAGTGGAGCAGAACGCCTTGAAGGCGCTTAAAATTGCTAATCGCGGTTATGTTCTGCAGACCGGGAGGGTGGTTCTGACCGGAAAAGGCAACGAACTGCTCGATAACACCCTGGTTAAGGAAGCTTATCTGGGATAAAACACGGTTAAAATCAGTATCCGGGCCTATTGTGCGGCGGAAATCCATACTAGTGAAGTCAATAACCCTCTATCCAAGGAGGGTTTTTTGCTGGCGTTACTGGGGACAAAGGTTTCACCACCGTACTCTGCGGCATTTTAACAGTGAAAAAGCATGCAAATACAAGTATAATAACACTTGGAAGCCTATAAGATAACTATTTGCGGCATTAACCAACGATAAGCATTACTGCGGCAAATCCATGCTATTATTAGAACATTTTGCTTGGGGGACACAACTATAATCTGAGGAAAGGTGCCCGGATCAGGCTTGCAGCAGCAGGCTGATCCGGGCCTCAGATCTCACCAGACCATAAAAGGAGTTTTCAGGGATGCAGTTGCATATTTTGGCCAGCGGCAGCACGGGTAATGCTATTCTAATAGAATTAGGCGGAAGAAAGTTATTGATCGATGCTGGGATAAGCGCCCGCCGAATCGAGTTGGGACTGGCCCAGGCAGGTATAGCGGTATCGGATTTGGATGGATTGCTAATAACGCATGAGCATTATGATCATATTAAAGGCATACCGGTATTTATTAAAAAACATCGTATGCCGGTGTATGCGCGGGCGGCTGCCTGGGATGCGGCCAGCAATCTTAAGCATATTCCGGCTGAGTGCAGACGTGAGCTGAAAGAGAGGCTGGACATAGGAGCAGTTAAAATTATGCCTTTTCCCATTTCCCATGATGCCGCCGACCCGGTTGGGTTTTGTTTTTATTATCGCAACCTAAAATGGGTAATAGCCACTGACATGGGGGTTATTACCAGAGGGGCCGCTGAGGCCCTGGCTTATGCCAATTTAGCGGTTTTGGAAGCCAATCATGACCCGGAGCTGCTGCAGAGCGGGCCTTATCCTCCATATTTGAAAAAACGGATCAAAAGTAAGTACGGACACCTATCCAATCATGATGCGGGACAGATTCTGGCGTATGTTCCCCGTCAGAAGGTGATGCAGGTATTTTTGGCTCATTTGAGTCAACAGAATAATCATCCGCAGCTGGCTGAAAAAACAGTGGGCCAGGTCCTGCAGCAAAGTGGCTGCGCAGTGGGAGAGGAGATAATTCTTCACCGCACTTACCCCAATTGCACAGCCAGTTGGATCGAATAAAAAGATTTTGTTCGGCGGGAGGTTGTCATGACACTGATATATTCAGGGTCTCAGTATATAAATTATTTATTCATTTTAAATATTATCCTGGCCCTAATGGTGGTGGGTTTTGAACGGCGCAAGCCTACGGCTACCCTGAGCTGGCTATTGTTGATGCTGTTTTTACCGGGATTCGGATTTTTGCTTTATATGTTTTTAGGGCAGGATTTGCGCAAGAAACGTCTTTTTTATATTAAAGAAGGTGAAGAACGGGAAATCTTTACTTTGGTGCAGCAGCAGGAAGAAAATTTCCATAATAACGAGTTGGTGTTCAATAATCCCCGGGTACAAGAATACAAGGACATTATTCATCTGCATTTGAACAACCAGGCGCTGTACACCCAGGATAATTGGGTGCGAATCTATCAAGACGGCGCCGATTTATTCAGGGATCTGGCCGCAGCCATCGAGCAGGCGAAACAGTATATTCATTTGGAATATTATATTATCCGCAATGACAATCTGGGGAGATCGATAATGGATCTGCTGGTTCGCAAAGCCCGGCAGGGAATAGAAGTCAAACTGCTGTATGACGGGATGGGGTGCATGCGGCTGCCCCGCCAATTTTTTCGGCCCTTAATCGAGGCGGGCGGCCAGACCGCCAATTTTTTTCCGCCGCTTTTGCCTTATATCAATTTAAGAATAAATTACCGCAATCATCGTAAAATTTGTTTAATCGACGGGGAAGACGGCTTCACCGGAGGCTTCAACATCGGCGACGAGTATTTGGGCATATCTGAGTTGGGCTACTGGCGGGATACTCACATACGCATTAAGGGCAGCGCCTTGGATGATTTGGAAATGAGATTTTTACTGGACTGGCGTTATGCTTCCTGCGACAATTTTATTGCCGATTCTCACTACTTCCCTAAACGTGTACCCCAGGGCGACACCGGCATCCAGATCGTATCCAGCGGCCCCGATTCCAAGTGGAGCGCGATTAAGAATGGTTATTTAAAAATGATCAGCAGCGCCCGGCGCAATATCTATCTGCAGACCCCTTATTTTGTGCCTGATGACAGTATTCTGGAAGGATTAAGAATTGCGGCTTTGTCAGGGATAGAAGTTTGCTTGATCATACCCGGCAAACCGGATCATTTCTTTGTCCACTGGGCATCCCTCTCCTATGTAGGGGAATTATTGGAGGCCGGGGTGCGCTGTTTTACCTACAACCGGGGGTTTATTCACAGTAAGTTGATTGTCGTGGATGGCAGGGTGAGTACAGTTGGCACGGCCAATCTTGATATAAGAAGCTTTGAGCTTAATTTTGAGGTAAATGCTTTCATATATGATGAAAAGCTCAGCCGCGAGTTTGAAGCAGCTTTTGTCAAGGACCTGAAGGATTGTACCGAGATTACCATGGCAGGCTACTTAAGCCGGTCGGTTTCCGTTAGGGTAAAGGAGGCTTTTTGCCGGCTGTTGTCACCCCTGTTATAGGCGCCCAACGCAATATGCCCGTTAGAATAAGATCCAAGGTCAGCGGGGAATGAAGCCGTTCAGCAATAGGTTACTTAATTGACGGGCGGTTTCTTCAAAAGTCAGGTTGTTGGCCAGGACAAAGTCGGGATTTAACACGGCCTGGACCGAAGCCAGGATTACGGCTGAAATGATGCGGGGGTCCGTCTGGCTGGCAGCCGGGGCTTTTTCCGGGTGGTTGATCAGGTTCAGAACGGATACCAGCCGCTCCAACCGGAAGCGGTCGATTTTTTGCCACAGGCGGGGGTAGTAGACCCGTAAATCATTGAAACTGTAGGAATTGATCACAAATTGACCGTGTTTAAACAGGTAGTTCAGCAGCCCGGATAAAATCTGGGCCGGATCGGTCGTTTGCAGCAGAAGCCGGTCGGCTTCGGTTGACACCTCGTTCATAAAGGCTTCCAGAGTAGCCTCGATAATTGCTTCTTTACCGGGAAAATAGCGATAGACGGTCCTTTTACTGATCCCGGCCCGAGCGGCCAAGATATCCATATTAATGCGGTTAAAGCCCCACTCTCGCGCCAGTTCACGGCAGGCGGCGATAATTTTGTCTTTCATATCCATAGCCATATCCCACCTAAGCTATTTTTTTCTTGAATTTGATCGTGCTGATGGTCAGGAAAACGACTGAAAATACCAGCAAAACAGTGACCTGCCCCATAAGATACTGGTACCCGATGCCCTTCAGAATTATTCCCCTGATGATATCCAGATAATAAGTCAATGGAATAACCGCACTTATATAATAGATAACCCGCGGCATGGCATCACGCGGAAACAAAAAACCGGACAGCAGGATGCTGGGCAGCATTACAAAAAAGGACAGCTGGAAAGCCTGCATCTGGTTTTGGGCGACGTTGGATATCATCAGCCCCAGACCCAAAGAGGCAGTAATAAAGAACAGGGTTAATAGATACAGCTGCAGGAGACTGCCCCGGATGGGAACCCCAAAGACCAGTACTCCCACCAATAAAGCTACGGTTATCTGCACATAACCCATGACTATATAGGGAATTATTTTACCGATCATCATTTCATATGATTTTATGGGGGTTACCATTAGCTGCTCCAGGGTGCCCCGCTCTCTTTCCCGCACGATGGCCACCGCTGTCAAAATCATCATGGTCAGGGTAACGATTATGCCCAGAATGGCCGGGACCATATAATAAGCCGTAATTCCATCCGGATTGTACCAGGGCCGAACCCGGACGTCATAGGGTGCCCCGCTGAGATGCAGCTTGGCGAAAACAACCTCCTGGGACTTTATCAGACCGATGGAATTGGCGATGGCAATAGCCTGATTGGAGACCATGTTGTCGCTGGCATCGACGATTACCTGCAGGGGAGCAGAGACTCCCTTTCTGACATTCTCGGCAAAATCAGGAGGAAAGATTATACCGACCTTGGCCTGGCCGCTGTCAATCTTCTCCGTCACTTCCGCGTAGCTGCCCGCCGCATAGTTTAGGTTGAAATAGCCGGAAGCCGAGAAAGAGTCCAGCATATCACGGCTCTCAAAGGACAGGGACTGGTCGAAAACTACCGTAGATATATGCTTTACTTCGGTCTGAATAGCATATCCGAACAGGAGCAGCTGCACCAGAGGAATCATGAAAACCAGAGCCAGGGTCATCCGGTCCCGAGACATCTGTAAAATTTCTTTTTTCATAACCGCCAGAATTCTGCTCATGCTTCCTTTGCCCCTTTCGGTTTCTTTTTGGCCAGAGTTATAAAGACATCTTCCAGGGTGGGTAAAATGGGCCGGGGTAAAACCCCGGTAAAATCCTGGAGGGCAGCCAGGTCGGATTGCCGGCCCAGCAGCACATGGATAAAAGCGCCGTGGATGCTGCACTCCCGCACATAGGGCAAAGATCCGATACTTTTGATATATTCCAGGGGATGCGGTAATTCCAGTTCCACCATTTGCCCCTGAATGACATGCTTTTTTAAATTGTCAGGAGTATCCAAAGCCAGCAGCCTGCCCTCCGACATGAAGGCAATCCGGTCGCAACGCTCCGCCTCATCCATGAAATGGGTGGTGACAATAACGGTTGTACCTTGATTGGACAGATTTTGAATGATGTTAAAAAACTCCCGCCGGCTTATAGGACTGACCCCGCTGGTGGGCTCATCCAGAAAAACCAGGGCCGGCCGGGAAATAATCGCACAAGCCAGGGCCAGCCGTTGTTTCCAGCCGACGCTTAAATTGGCGACCAGCGTATTTCCCTGATTGGTTATGTCGGCCAGTTTAAGCATCCCTGCAATTCGCCCGGCGCGCTGGTGGTAAGGGATGCTGTAAATGCCGGCATAAAATGCCAGGTTGTCTTTAACCCTCAAGTCTTCATATAAACTGAATTTCTGCGACATATATCCTATCTGGCTTTTTATCTGCTCAACTTCCCGCAGGAGGTCATACCCCAAAACCCGGGCGGTGCCGGAGCTGGGCTGCAAAATGCCGCACAGCATGCGGATGGCGGTGGATTTGCCGGCGCCATTGGCGCCTAGAAAACCGCAGACTTCTCCCGGATGAATATTGATAGTCAAGCGGTCAACCGCGGTAAAATTGCCAAAAACTCGGGTTAAATTCTGACTCTCGATGGCATAGTCCATCAGCCTGCCTCCTTTTCCGCCAGGAGAACAAAAACGTCTTCCATGGAAGGTGAGACCTCGGTTATTGAAATCAGACCGATGTTTTGCTGCCGCAGGCGGTCTTCAACCGCTGCCCGGGCTTCAGCAATATCATCAACGACCAACTGGTACTTGTATCCATAAAAAGAAACATCGAATGCCGTAGGCAAACCATTCAGTATATTAGGATCGCGTGATTCGGCCCGGATCTCCAAAATACGGTGAGCGAAGGATCTTCTTAACCCGGCGGGAGAATTGACCGCTTTAATTTTGCCCTGGTTGATAAAAGCTACTTTATTGCAGAGTTCGGCTTCGTCCATATAGGCAGTCGAAACCAAAACGGTCATGCCTTCCTGGTTTAAGTGGTACAGTATTTTCCAAAATTCCTGGCGCGATTCCGGGTCTACGCCATAAGTAGGTTCATCCAATATAAGGAGCCGGGGGCGGGTAATGAGGGAACAGGTAAGGGCCAGCTTTTGCTTCATGCCTCCCGAAAGTCTGTCGGCAAAGCGCTGCTTAAAGCCGCTCAGATTAGTCAGGGCCAGTATGTCGTGGGCCCGTTCTTCAACTATGCTTTTTTCCAGGTTGTACATAGCGGCAAAAAACTGAATGTTTTCCATGACGGTTAGATCCCCGTATAGGCTGAAGCGCTGGGGCATGTAACCTATGTCTTGCTTGGCTTGTTCCAGATCCTGGGGCGAATGCCCCGCCAGTTTGACCATTCCCTGGTCTGGAGTAATCAAGCCGCATATCATTCGAATAAGGGTGGTTTTGCCGGCGCCGTCCGGACCAACCAGGCCGAAAATCTCGCCTGGGGGCACATGCAGGTCAACCTGGCGGACAGCCGGCAGGCTGCCAAAAAATTTGCTCAAATTACTGGTAACGATCATTGCTCTAGCTCCGGTCAAATACAACGTCGGCAGGCATTCCCGGCTTCAGAGCCGAGTCTTGGCTTTCGTCAATCGTGATCTTGACGGCAAAAACCACATTGGTCCTTTCCTGCTTGGTTTGTATGGTTTTCGGGGTAAATTCACCTTTGGAGGCAATATGGGCCACTGTCCCGGTATACCCGGAGGAGCCGCCGCTTACCGTAATATGGACCTTCTCCCCCAGTTGAACGGAGGGAAGGTCATCCGTAGGAATATAGACGGTTAGCCAGAGCCGGTTCAAATCGGCGATGGTGGCCAGGTTGGCTCCCATAGACACGTATTCACCGGGTTCATAATTCCGGTTCAGGACAGTTCCTTCAATAGGGCTGGAGATTTTCAAATCATCCAGGAGGGTTTCGGTGGCTTTCAAAACGGCTTTGGTACGTTCCACCTCGGCGGCAGCGGCATTGATCTGAGCCGGTCGGGTGCCTTCCTGAATCAGGCTTAATGCCGCTTGGGCGGCGTCCAGTTGGTTTTCCTTCAGATCGGCGTTAGCTTGCGCCTGTTCCAGTTCCTGCTGAGACCCTGCCCCCGCTTGGAATAATTTCTGAACCCGGTCCAAATCCAAATTGGCCTGGTCCAGATTGATCTGGGCAATATTAAGATTGGCCGCTGCCTGCTTTATTTCCTGCGAACGTGCGCCTGAAATCAGGTCATCCAGCTTGGCCTGGGCCGCTGCTACTGCCAGCGCGTCTCTTTCCCCTTGGGCGGCCAGATCGTTGCGGGTAAGTTCACCCAGGAGCTGATCCTTTTTTACCAGATCACCTTCCTGAAAAGATAGAGCTTTTATCGTGCCTGCCGCCTTAGCGGTTATATCCACGGTGGTAGCTTCAATAGTCCCGGTGGCCTGCAGGCTGGAGGCAGCACCGGCAAAATAATTGCTGTAAGCCCAATAAGCCCCCCCGGCCAATACAACCAGTATCAATACCATTGGAATGAATTTAGGTTTAGCCTGCAATTTGATTCCTCCTTGCTTGAAGGTAATATGGTTGATTTATTTAATAAGAAAATAACTTCTTTGTCATCCTGAGTGCAACGAAGGATCTCCTGCAAGGACCAAATAACTCCATCACCAGATCCTTCACTGCGTTCAGGATGACAAACCCCAAACATTTTCATCGGTGGTTGCGGCCTCCGGCCATCGTGGTTAGTAATAAATAAATTGGGAAAAAGTAAACTAATGGCGCAAATATAGTTTACCTGGTGACATCATAGCACTGCATTTTGAAATTGTCCATACAGCTTTTTATACACTTTTTACATTATTTATCGCGACCATACCTGATTTGCTGCTTTACTCTAAGTATGTCCGGTTTTGCTGAGCTAATTAGTAAATAAATCTAATGAGCCAGGGCAGATTTTTGGTACAAGGTTTCGCAAAACTTGTATAATTAATACAATTGTATTTAATAAAAACCCTGCCGGGCAAGGTCTTGAATTAAACCCTACTCCGTGACTTTTGCCTGGCAGTGAGGTATTATTACACCGAGCCGTGATATTATTTAAAATTGCGGTATTTGTTTTTATATTTGCGTAAATAATTTATCGTAACGGCTATGGCTCTGGTACATTGTCAACCTAATTCTATATGCTCTCATCGGCTGAATTTCTGTATAACTGCGTTGATAAGTCTTCCTCCGTCCTCCGACGCCTTTGGACCATTGCGCAGCGGCGCCAGGATTCAAGGCTGCCGCTTTGCGCTACAGTAATTTAACTCGATGAATAGCACCCATAATTAAGACTGACAGTAAACTAGTAGTCTAAGTCATCTAAAACTTTGGTTCCCGACGACTAAACTTTCCGCAGGGCTGCGTTGTCGTCAATCGCAATACTCCAGTATTACTCGCTCCTCCGACGCCCAGGGACCGCTAGTGCAGCGGTGCCAGGAGCCAAGGAGCTGCCGCCTGGCCCTGCAAAATTTTCTCGGCGGATAACCTAAACTTTTAGATGACTCAGATTACTAGCACATAACTTAAGGAGGTCAATAATGGATCCTATTCAACAACTCCGGGACGGGTTAAGAAACTTGCTGGTTAATTCCCTCGAAAAATCCCGTGCTCAAGGGCGGCTCAATTTTGAAAGCCTGCCCGATTTTGTAATTGAGGTGCCGCGGGATGAAGGGCATGGTGATTTCGCCAGTAATGTGGCCATGTTGATGGCTAAACAGGCCCGCATGGCTCCACGCAAGATTGCTGAGGCGATATATGAGCAAATGGATAAAAATCTCATGCCGGAACTTGAGAGGGTTGAGATTGCCGGAGCTGGTTTTATTAATTTTTTTCTGGATCAATCCTGGCTTTATAAATTGCCCGCTCTGGTCATTGGCATGGGCGACCGCTACGGCAGCAGCCCCAAACATAACCAGAAGGTGCAGGTGGAGTTTGTCAGTGCCAATCCTACCGGAAATCTGCATATGGGAAATGCCCGGGGAGGAGCCATTGGCGATACACTGGCCAATGCCTTGGCTTTCGCCGGTTATGATGTGGAAAGAGAATTTTATATTAATGACGCCGGCAATCAAATAGAAGTATTCGCCCAGTCCCTGGAGGCAAGATATCTGCAGCTTATGGGGGCCAAGATTGAATTTCCCGAAAACGGTTACGCCGGACAGGATGTAGTTGATACGGTCAAGAATATTATCCGGGACTATAAGGATTCGTTGCTGGTTATGGGTTCTGAAGAACGGCAGCAATTGGTCGTCAATTATGCTCTGCGCGAGAAAATAGATTATATTAAAACCACGCTCAACAATTTTGGCATCAACTATGATGTGTGGTTCAGTGAAAAAACCTTACATGCTTCCGGGCAGGTGGATAAGGTAATTAATGACCTTAGAGAAAAAGGCTTCATTTATGAAGAAGACGGGGCCTTGTGGTTTAAGTCGACTCTTTTTGGAGACGAAAAGGATGAGGTAGTAATACGGGCCAACGGGCTGCCCACTTATTTTGCAACTGATATAGCCTACCACCGGGACAAGTTCAGACGGGGTTTTGACCGGGTAATAAATGTTTGGGGGGCTGATCACCATGGTCATGTGGCCCGCATGAAAGGAGCGGTAACAGCTCTGGGTTATGACGAGTCCCGCCTGGAAATACTTTTAATGCAGTTGGTCCGGCTGTATCGGGGAGGCATACTTGTCCGCATGTCCAAGCGCACCGGTACCACCGTCTCGTTGGATGAACTGATTGAAGAAGTGGGCAAGGATGCCGCGCGCTTTTTCTTTGTGATGCGCAGTCCGGATAGTCAAATGGATTTTGATCTGGATCTGGCCAAAGAAAAGGGTCAGGATAATCCGGTTTATTATGTACAATATGCTCATGCCCGGATTCAGAGCATTTTTCGCCAGGCGGCCGTAGCCGGGGCGGAAATAAAAAAGGTGGAAAAAGTTGACTTTTCCGTGCTGGGACCGGAGGAGCTTCAGCTTTTGCGGAAAATTGCCGATTTTCCGGAAGAGATAACCATTACCGCCCGGACTCTGGCACCCCAGCGAATCGCCCGCTATGTATTGGATTTAGCCGGACTGTTCCACAGTTTCTACAACCATCACCGGGTGTTGAATGAAAACAAGGCTTTACAGGATGCACGGCTGATCCTGATGGAGACTACCCGCATAACGATTAAAAATGCTTTAGGTATTCTGGGTGTATCTGCACCTGATCAAATGTAGGAGGGATAAAATGTATCAGAGAAAGAAAAGCGAAGCTGATTGGGCCTTGGAAATACTTTCCCAGAAACAGGAGCCGGTTTTTTACGCTGAATTAACCCAGGAGATTGCCAAACGCATGGGCAAACAAACGGATACCGCAACTCTGACTTCTATTTACACTCGTATTAATCTGGACAACCGGCTGATCTATCAGGGAGATGGCTACTGGTATTTCGATGCCAGCAAGATATACAGAGAGGTTTAATTATGAGGATCAGTTGGCGCGGGCATGCTTCTTTCGTTATAGAAGCAGAAGGGCGGACCATTGTTACCGACCCTTTCAACGAAAAATTAGGATATCCGGTGACGCCGCTGGCAGCCGATATTGCCATCATCAGCCACCAGCACTGGGATCATAATGCGGTTGAAATCTTAACCGGGCAGCCGCAGGTGATTATGGAACCCGGTGCTCATAAAGTTGGCGGTATTACTATTACCGGCTTGAACTGTTGGCATGATGCCAATGGAGGCCGGGAACGCGGGCTTAATACGGCCTACAAGATCTCAGCGGAAGGTTTGGAGGTGGTGCACCTGGGCGATCTGGGGCATACTTTAGATTCCCGTCAGGTAGCGGAGCTGGGCCAAGTAGACGTTTTAATGGTGCCGGTGGGAGGGAGATATACGATTGATGCGGAACAGGCGGTAAAAGTCGTAAAAGATCTGCAGCCCAGGATCGCAATCCCCATGCATTTTGGCACCCCCCATCTATCCTTCGCCTTGGCTCCGGTGGAGAAATTTATATCCTATTATGACACGGCCGTCAAAAAAGCTTTTCTGGAAGTGACCCCGGAAACCCTGGGAAATGACTTAAGAATTATTTTGCTGGATTACCTGAATACGGTCGCGTAAAGAACTGCAGAAAAGCTGAAGCTCTTAGTGCCGATAGTTAACCAAGGCACAGCTGGACTGTATATATACCAGTCCGGGCTGGGAATACCAATGGGAAAAAATCACAGTAAATAGGGTTTTATTTTTTGCTACCCAGGGTTGACCATCTCAGTCCAGGCAGGGTAAAATTCAATAGGTTGGGAGAATTAGTTGCGGGAAAGAGAGGTCAGAGCAGGTGACAAAGTATATATTTATTACTGGTGGCGTAGTTTCTTCGTTGGGCAAAGGAATTACGGCTGCCTCACTGGGCAGACTCTTAAAGAGCAGGGGTCTGGCAGTGGCATTGCAGAAATTTGATCCTTATATTAATGTGGACCCTGGCACTATGAGTCCCTACCAGCACGGCGAAGTATATGTCACTGATGATGGTGCGGAAACGGACCTGGATGTAGGACATTACGAGCGTTTTGTAGATGAAAACCTTACCCAATATGCCAATTGTACCACCGGCAGAATATATCAGACCGTACTTGACAAAGAACGGCGGGGCGATTATCTGGGCCAGACAGTTCAGGTTATCCCGCACATAACCAATGAGATAAAAGAACGGGTTATGTTGATTGAACATAAAGTCCACCCGGATGTGGTGATTACCGAGATAGGGGGGACCGTCGGCGACATAGAGTCCCTTCCCTTTCTTGAAGCTATTCGTCAGCTTAAGTTTGAGCTGGGCAAAGACCGGGTAATGTATATTCATGTTACCTTAATTCCATACATAAAAGCCGCGGGCGAGCTGAAGACCAAACCCAGCCAGCATAGCGTCAAGGAATTGCGCAGCATAGGCATCCAGCCGGATATGCTGGTGTGCCGTACCGTCAAGGATATTTCCGAAGATATAAGAGCCAAATTGGCTCTATTTTGTGATGTTGATAAAGAGGCGGTTATTCAGCTGAAGGATGCTGACACCATATACGAGGTTCCTTTAATGCTGGCCCAGGAAGGGCTGGACCGGGAGGTCATCAAACGTCTGGGGCTTGAGTGCGGGGAAGCCGATCTGACTGAATGGGCGGAGATGGTTAAACGGGTCAAGCAGTTGGATAAGAAAGTAACGGTAGGCCTGGTGGGCAAATATGTTGAACTCCAGGATGCCTATCTCAGTATTGTAGAATCTCTGCGCCATGCCGGATATCAGTTTAATTGCGAGGTAGAAATTAAATGGATATTTGCGGAAGATATTGAAAAACAAGGCGCCGAAAAGTTACTGGCCGGAGTCGATGCTATCCTGGTTCCGGGAGGTTTTGGCGAGCGGGGAATCGAAGGCAAGATTGCCACCGCCGGGTATGCCCGGCGGAACAAGATACCGTTCCTGGGAATATGCCTGGGAATGCAGTGTGCCGTAATTGAATTTGCCCGCAACGTCTGTGGGTGCACCGGGGCCAACAGTTCTGAATTTGATACCCGAACCCCGCATCCCGTAGTACATTTAATGTCCGAACAGGAGAATATTGCCAATAAAGGAGGCACCATGCGGCTGGGGGTTTATCCCTGTGTAATTGAGCCCCGGAGCAAGGTATATGAAGTTTACGGTCAGGATTTGATAAAAGAAAGACACCGCCACCGGTATGAAATTAACAACACTTACCGGGAAGAATTGGAGAAAAACGGCATGAAGCTATGTGGATTATCGCCGGACCAAAGTCTGGTGGAGATTATAGAAATACCTGACCATCCCTGGTTTGTAGGCTGTCAGTTCCATCCGGAATATAAATCCCGGCCTAACCGGCCGCATCCATTATTCCTGGGACTCATTAAAGCCGCCATTAAATAGGTTTTTAGACCGTCAATAAACTCAAATAGCGTCATTAATTCGTGAGTGAAGCGAACATAGGTTGTGCCCCTTGGGTACGTCCTTAATCCGTGAGTGAAACGAACATAAGTTGTGCCCTTTGGGTGCGTTATTATTAGTAAGCAAAGCGAACATCAGTAGTACCTGCAGGGTGATTTTTTGCTCGGCTTGACTAATCGATGATTTGGAGCGAGCCGAAAGGCTCGCTTTTTCACTTTGCCCACCGCGAGCATACCTCGCGATTTTTATGGCAAGACTAGCATAGAAGCCGATAAGAAGAGGGAGAATGTTCATGTTTACCACCAGAATTATCGATGTAAAAGAGAAGGAGCGCTTCAATAATTTTGTCAAGCAGCATCCTAAAGGACATTTTCTGCAGACCTGGGAATGGGGGGAGGTTAAGCGGGGAATGGGGTGGGAGCCCCTGCCGCTGATTTTAGAGCAGGACCGTGAAATAAGAGGAACTTTGCTCATCTTGAAAAGAAAACTGCCTTTGCCGGGGAAACGATGTATATTTTATGCCCCGCGGGGACCGGTGGCTGACATTAACGACTTTGATCTCTGCCAGGCTCTTTTCAAGGGGGCCGAACGAGTCGCACGGGATTATGCTGCCATATTTTTAAAACTGGACCCGGATGTCCCCGCTTCGGGCCAGCATTTTAGAGATATTTTGCAGCAGTGTAATTTTAGACACAACGATACCGGGCTTGATTTTGAAGGGGTCCAGCCGGTTTTTGTTTTTCAGTTGGATATTACTCCGCCTGCGCCCCGGCTGCTCGAGCAGATGCACAGTAAAACCCGGTACAATATAAAACTTGCGGCCAGGAAAGGCGTAACGGTCAGAAAAGCGGCCGGGAAGGGCGAACTGCCCTTGTTCTATAGCATTCTGCAGGAAACTGCGGTCCGGGACCGTTTCTTAATACGAGGTTATGAATATTTTGAAATGATTTGGGATCAAATGGTAGAAAATAAGATGGCCCAAGTATTTTTGGCCGAGTATGAGGGAAGGGTAATAGCGGCAACGCTGGTTCTCGTTTTAGGAAAAAAAGCATGGTACCTGTATGGGGCGTCAAGCAATGATTATCGCAATGTAATGCCTAATTATCTTATTCAATGGGAGATGATCCGCTGGGCTCAGGAGCGGGGCTGCCAAATCTATGACTTCCGCGGGGTATCCGGGGATTTGAACGAAGACAACCCGCTTTACGGTCTATACCGGTTTAAAAAAGGTTTTAACGGCGATCTGGTAGAATTTATCGGGGATTGGGACCGGGTTTATGCGCCCGTCTTCTATTGGGGCTGGACCAAATTCCTGCCTTTCTACAAGCAAGCCCGGCGAAGGTTGATAAAGTCAAGCGCAAAAGAGTAACGTTCAACCCTGAATCGGTGGTTGGGCGGAAAGATCAATTGCCAACCGCCCAGGCCGGGACGTGGAGTGTAGACAGGGTGCTAGGTGAAAGCGGGTTGACGAATGGACAAGTGGATTGAAATTAATATTGATGCGATTGAAAATAATCTGCGGCAGGTTCAAAGTCTGCTGGGGGAAAAAACCAGATTGATTGCCGTAATAAAGGCAAATGCCTATGGACATGGAGCTGTAGAGACCGCCAGGATTCTCTGCCGCAACGGGGTAAAATATCTGGGGGTCAGCTTTTATTATGAAGGGTTGCAGTTGCGCCAGGAAGGGATAGATGCGGATATTCTGGTTTTTACTCCGGTAATTAGCGAGGCTGATGCCGCCGCCGCAATAAACCATAAGCTTACGCTTACGCTGGGCGCATATACTGACCTGGAACTGTTGGACAGAGTATGCCAGCAACTGGACCTGCCCGTTAAAGTACACCTTAAGCTGGAAACGGGGTTGGGACGATTCGGGCTGAATAAAGACGAAGCCGTATTGGTCTGCCATAAAATAACCCTGGCCGAATCCATACTGCTGGAGGGAATTTACACCCATATTGCAGATCCTCCGTCGCGGACATATACAGATCAGCAGTTCCGGCAGTTTATGCAAGCAGTAGGGCGATTGGAGCAGGAGGGTTTTAAAATACCGATCAGGCATATTGCCAATAGTGCCATGGTGCTGAGTTCGCCGGAAAAGCATCTGGATGCGGTACGGGTCGGAACCCTGCTGTCAGGCCAGCAGCCGTACGGTAGTTTTAGTACCAACTTGCAGTTGCAGGATCCGTACCGATTTAAAAGCAGGATTGTATCTCTGAAGACCATGAAAAGGGGAAGCTTTCTGGGATACTATCGTACTTTTAAGTTGAAAAAGACGGCCCGAATTGGGGTGATTCCGGTGGGATTGAATGACGGCTTGGGGGTGGAGACCGCCAATCCGCCCATGGGATTGATTGATATGCTGAAAAAGATTGCCAAAATGATACTGGGTTATTTCAACTTTGGTCGTTTTAATCTTAACGTATATATAAAGGGAGAGAAGTATCCTATCCGGGGAAAAATATTTATGCAGATGGCCCTGGTGGAAATACCTTTGGAAGCTGACGTAAACCTGGGGGATGAAGTGGAAGTGCCGGTACGCAAAACTCTGGCGTCTCCTGCTATAACCAGGTTGTATGTACGCAGCCGCAGGACGGAGGCAGGCAATTGAGGTGTTGAAGTATCAGCTCCGACAGTTCCCGGAATATTGTAAGTTCAGCCCAAAGAAAGACAAACCATAAAAATGTCGGTCAAGGTCAAGGAAAGTATTTTATACGGTGGTAATTTTTGGTATAATAGCTTTGAAGTAATTTAGGCTGAAATTTTTATTTTGAAAGAAATCTTTAACGGGGGTATTGGAGGATGAAAGGAAAGATTTTGATTGTCGACGACCAAAAAGGGGTTAGACGTCTGTTAGAGGAACTCTTCAAAAAAGAAGGCTGGAGTGTTAGAATAGCTGGAGATGGTCTGGAAGCTATAAGCAAGGTGGATGAAATGGTGCCGGATCTTATTCTGATGGACGTAAAAATGCCCAACATGAATGGACTGGAGGCAACTCATGCAATCATGGAAAGGAATCCTGACATCCCCATTATAATGATGACCGCATATGGAGAAATTGAGGTGGTCAAACAAGCCTTGGATGCTGGAGTTAAACGGTGTATAAGCAAGCCTTTTGATATAATGGTGCTGAGAGATTTAGTCGATCAATTAATGATAGAGATGGCTTCATAACTGATTCATCCCTGGAAAAGTGATGCCCGACCCCTCAATCATTTGCCCGCTTTTCATTCTGATAATGGCGTTGTTTGTTAAATACCAAACTCCATCTCCGTCCGGCTACGGCTTACATAACTTTTTCACGAATAACACCAGAAATAGGATTGATAATGCAGGCTGGTATCAAATAAATATGTATATAGTAATAACTAAAGATTAAAATGAGGTGATTGTAATGGCAATGGTTTCAGTTACAGAGTTGTTGCTGCGGGCGGATAAAGAAGGTTATGCAGTGGGGGCATTCAATGCCAATAATATGGAGATTATCCAGGCCATTGTGGAGGCGGCGGAAAGGGAAAATTCACCCGTAATTATGCAGGCCAGCCAGGGAGCGATCAAATATGCCGGCCTTGATTTCATTACCGGAATGGTTAAAATTGCGGCTGAATCAACCCGGGTTCCCGTTGCCCTGCACTTGGATCATGGCACTGATTTTGACCAGGTGGTCAAATGTATTCGCAGCGGGTTTAGTTCAGTGATGTATGATGGATCCAAACTGCCGCTGGAAGAAAATATAGCCATTACCAACAGAGTTTTGGCGATAACTCGTCCAATTGGGGTATCAGTTGAAGCAGAATTGGGAAAAATCGGAGGGACAGAGGATAACGTTCATGTAAGCGAACGGGAAGCAATGTATACTGACCCTGAAGAAGCGCGTTATTTTGTAGAAAAGACCGGGGTTGAAAGTCTGGCCATTGCCATTGGCACCGCCCACGGCCAATATAAGGGCGAGCCTAAGCTTGATTTTGACCGGCTGCAAAAAATAAAAAGTCTGGTGAAAATACCTATCGTGTTGCACGGATCTTCCGGGGTTCCCGATGAGGCGGTGCGTAAAGCTATTAAGCTGGGCGTCTGCAAAGTAAATATCGATACCAACATAAGAGAGGCTTTCGTTGGGGAAATGAGGCGCAGGATGGAAGCCGATCCTGGGGAAATTGACCCGCGTAAACTGCTGGGCCCGGCCCGGGACGCGGCGGTAGCTATCATAAGAGAGAAAATCAGAATCTTCGGTAGTGCCGGAAAAGCATAAGCCCATAAGATAGGACGATAATACCCGCGTCTTGGCGCAATTCGCGCAAGCGCTCATTGATTTTAAATCGGCCATGAGTCTGCGAAACTTATAATAGTCCGCGCATTCCCCTGCGGGGACTACTGATGTGAACTCTGTTCACGATTAAGGTTGCCGCGGTTTATTTACCAGTTATTTCACTGATACTTTTATGAAAAGGAGTGTTTCTTTGCGAATTTTTATTGATTCTGCTAACATAGAAGAGATAAAAGAAATAAATGAAATGGGATTTCTGGATGGTGTAACGACCAATCCCAGCCTGGTTGCCAAAGAAAAAAAAGATTACCCCACGGTAATCAAGCAAATCTGCGGCATTGTAAACGGTCCCATAAGTGCGGAGGTCCTGGGCCTGGAATTTGTGGACATGGTCAGAGAGGCCCACGATCTGGCTGCAATTCATCCCAACGTAGTAATCAAGATACCGATGACCGAGGCAGGTCTAAAGGCTATTAGTACCCTGGCCGGGGAGAATATTCGCACCAATGCGACCTTGATATTTTCCGCTGCGCAGGCTCTGCTGGCAGCCCGTGCCGGTGCCAGTTTTGTCAGCCCTTTTCTGGGGCGGGTAGACGACAACGGAAATAATGGTTTGATCTTACTGGAAGAAATCATTTCGATTTTTGACCGATTCGAATTCACCACCGAAGTTATTGCTGCAAGTATCAGACATCCCATGCATGTGATAGAATCTGCCCGGATTGGTTCCCATATTGCAACTGTTCCTTATGCTGTTATAAAAAAGATGATTAGACATCCATTAACCGATGCAGGAATCGAGAAATTTATGAATGATTGGAAGCAGGCTTTCTAAAAAACTGGAGGGGTTGTTGTGGAGAGAGAATTGGCTCTTGAGTTTGCAAGAGTTACAGAAGTTGCTGCCCTTACGGCGGCTCGTTGGGTAGGCCGGGGGGATAAGATTGCAGCTGATGAAGCTGCGGTAACGGCGATGCGGGTAATGTTTGATACGGTATCCATTGATGGAGTGGTTGTTATCGGCGAGGGAGAGATGGATGAAGCCCCGATGCTATATATCGGAGAAAAGGTAGGAATGGGGGTTCCGCCTCAGGTGGATATTGCGGTTGATCCGCTGGAAGGCACCAACCTTGTGGCCAAAGGTCTTACCGGTGCGATTGCGGTACTGGCTTCTGCTCCGCGGGGCAGTCTGCTCCATGCTCCCGACATGTATATGGATAAGATTGCGGTGGGGTCCCAGTGTAAAGGCCGGGTTTTCCTGGATGCACCGGTGAAGGAAAATCTACGGCAGGTAGCCAAGGCTCTGGATAAATCCATAAGTGAAGTAACCGCGGTTATATTGGACCGGGAACGGCACCAGGGCATTATTGAAGAGGTCCGCAGTACCGGCGCCCGGATCAAGCTGATTTCCGACGGAGATGTATCCCCCGGGGTGGCTACTGCTTACCAGGATTCAGGGGTAGACATACTTCTCGGTATTGGCGGAGCTCCTGAAGGAGTGATTACCGCGGCTGCGTTAAAATGCATTGACGGGGACTTCCAGGCCAGGCTGGTGCCCGAGAATGATGAGGAGATCCGCCGCTGTCATGAAATGGGGATTAAAGATACCAGGCAACTTTTTTCGATTGATGAACTGGTCAAAACTGACGATATAATATTTGTTGCCACTGGTATAACCGATTCATTTTTGCTCAAAGGGGTTAGATATTTGCAGGGCCATGCTATTACCCAGACCATAGTAATGAGAAGTAAATCTGGAACCGTCAGATTTATTGAAGCCAATCATCGCCTCGACAAAAAGCCTTTGTTCAGTGATCATCGCATTAAACTCCGGATGGAGTAAGGGCAGCCTCCATCCGGTTCCAGTCTTTTCCCTGTGCTTTCCGTTAAACTTACAATCTGTGTAAAACTATAGAGAGGAGCAATAAATGAATATATCCGAATTGGAAAACAAGACCATGCTGGAATTGTACCAGATTGCCAGGGATATCAATTTGGGCGGCTATTCCAAACTGCGTAAAAAAGAATTGGTCTTTGAAATCACCAAGGCTTTAACCCACTCCAATGAATTACTGCAAGCTTCGGGGGTCCTGGAAATCATGAACGATGGTTACGGATTCCTGCGGCCTTTTGCCTATGTTCCCAGTCATGAGGACATATACGTATCTCCATCCCAGATAAGGAAGTTTGATCTGCGCACGGGCGATCGGGTAGCCGGTCAGGTGAGGCCGCCCAAGGACAGTGAAAGATTTTTTGCCCTCTTGAAAGTTGAGGATGTAAATGATTTTCCGCCGGGGGATGCGGTAAAAAGGATTCACTTCGATGCCCTGACCCCCCTCTATCCTACGGAAAGGCTGAGTCTGGCCACTGAATCGCAGGAACTGTCCACTCGTCTGATCGATCTGGTGGCTCCCATTGGCAAAGGGCAGAGGGGTCTGATTGTGGCACCACCCAAAGCCGGGAAAACTATGTTGCTGCAGAAAATGGCTCAAGGCGTTACTGAAAATCACCCGGAAGTAGTGGTTATTATCCTGTTGGTGGACGAGCGTCCGGAAGAAGTAACCGATATGCAGCGTTCTACTACGGCTGAGGTGGTGGCCTCAACTTTTGACGAACCTCCGGAAAATCATGTGAAAATTTCGGAAATGGTGCTGGAGCGGGCTAAACGTTTGGTTGAACATAAAAGGGATGTAGTGATATTGCTGGACAGCATTACCCGTCTGGCCCGAGCCCACAACCTGGTGGTTCCTCCCAGCGGCCGAACTTTATCAGGGGGTATTGATCCGGCTTCTTTGATTAAGCCCAAGCGTTTCTTCGGATCGGCCCGTAATATTGAAGAAGGCGGAAGTTTAACCATTATAGCCACCGCCCTGGTCGAAACCGGTTCCCGGATGGATGAGGTGATTTTCGAAGAGTTCAAGGGAACCGGCAATATGGAGCTGGTGCTGGACCGGAAACTATCCGAACGGAGAATCTTCCCGGCCATTGATCTTAAGCGCTCTGGCACCCGCAAAGAAGAACTGTTATTTAATCCCGAGGAAATGGAACTTATGTGGAACCTCCGCAATACTTTCAGCGAATATAACGTGGTCGAAACCATGCAGATGATGATCGACACCATGAAAAAAACCAAATCAAATGAAGACCTTCTGCGTGCTGCTCCCATAATTTTCGGAAAAAAGGAATATTCTCGAAATAGCCGGATGTAATTGAATAATCACCTTCTATTCTGTGAAGACTATTACCAAACTCTGCTTTAGCCCTCTGCTTCTAATAGGTGGGGGATAAACCGGGTTTTTCCTCAGTGGCGGATTCTTCCTCCGACTGAGGAGGCGTTTGCTAAAAACGCCCGGGTTGCGATGCACCCAAAACGCCCAGGGAAGGCGCTATAGCGCCTCGTTTTGGTGCGCAATTCGCCCCAGCGCCCGTTGAGTATGCTCCCGGCTTTGGGTCCGGGAGCGGAATAGAGGTGAAAGAATTGAACAAAAGATGGAAAGGCTCAGTTGCTTTAAGCATTTTTATGCTGGCTGTGAGTACCAACCCATCTGCGGCCAGATTAGACGAGGGGAAATTTATACCTTTTTCCCAGGCGGTAAGCAGTATTGCCGATAGACAGAATATACTCTACCGCATCGAAAAAGGAGATACTCTTTACGGGATTGCCCGTGAATATGATGTAAGCCTGGATAAGCTCATGCTTACCAATAAAATGAACGAAAAAACAATTCTTGAAATAGGGGCTACCATTCAGATTCCGGCCTATCAGGGGCCTATTCACATCGTTGCTCCCGGGGAGACTATCAGTGCCTTGGCTGAGCGCTATCAGATAGGTGAAGAGGAATTGATCAATGCCAACCTGGATATAGACCCCAGCAGTTTGGAAGTAGGCGAGTGCCTCCGAATTCCCGCCAATGAGGTGGAATGGCTGGAAGAGTCCACCATTGAGCCGTCGCGCGGAACCTCACAGCGCAATACCCTGAGTTGGCCTATCACCGGGGAGATAACCTGTCCCTTTGGCTCAAGAAAATCCGGATTTCATCACGGGATTGACATAGCCGCCGATATAGGGGATCCGATTTGCGCGGCTGCATCAGGCACCGTGTCTTGGGCAGGTTACATGTCGGTTTATGGCCGGTGCGTAATTATCAATCACGCAGATGGCAAACAGACCCTTTATGCTCATGCTTCAAAACTTCTGGTTAAAAAGGGGGAAAGAATCAATCGGGGAGAGCGCATTGCCTTGATAGGTATAAGCGGTGTAACCACCGGTCCCCACCTTCATTTTGAAGTTAGGGTAAATAAAAAAGCCCAGGACCCTTTGAATTACCTGAGATAAAGTGATTAGCCTCCGTTAAGGGGGCTTTTTTTATGGCGTGAAGTAGGGTAGGCTATTTAGAGAGAGGTGAAAAAGGGCTTTGAAAACAGTGAACGGGTTTTTGGCTTTATATGCCAACGAAAAAGGCGAAGCCTTGGAACATCCCCGCTTTGGTATGTTGGGACGGACCGGAATGGAATGGGTGGAACCCCAAAGCGAAGAAATGATACCTCTGCCGGAGGGGGCCTCGTTAGTGGCTGTACCGGGCCATGTCCCGATCGGGTTTGCCCATGATAAGGCGGCAGTTATTAAAACGGGGTTCAACGGCAGGCCGGTTCAAGCAGTGGCAGCTTTGCTCCCCCAGGGCTTTACCCGCACCCTATTGCCGGCCTGCGTCAATGCCAAAAAAAAGGATATACCGCTGCTGGGCTACGCAGCGGTGGGTTTCAGGAATAATAAAATTTGGGTTGCCGCAGTTAAAAGCGATGAACACCGCAAATGGCATCCCTGTTACTACAATACTGCCGGGCTGCCTGGCAGGATACAAAGGATGCTGAAAAAGTACCCGGATAACCGTATTATTAGGCAATTGGCCAGTTGTTCCCTGCAATACAGCTGCTATACCGCCCAGAATATATTCTATGGCCGCTGGGAGGGAGGTATTCCCACTATGACTGCCTGCAATGCCGAATGTATAGGATGTATATCGGAAAGTCATGCTGCGGCGGGTTCGCCCCAACAACGCTTGAATTTTCAGCCTTCGGTTGAGGAGATCAGTCAATTAGGTTTGGAACACCTTGAGCATGCCCGCGAAGGGATCATTTCCTTCGGGCAGGGATGCGAAGGGGAACCTTCATTAAACGCGGATATTATAGCCCCAAGTATAATCATAATCCGCCAGCAATGCCAGGCGGGAACTATCAATATAAACAGCAACGCCGGATATACAGACGGTATCAAAAAATTAAGCCGGGCCGGCCTGGATGCTATGCGGGTTACCCTGTTCTCCTGCCGGGAAAGCAACTACAATTGCTATCATCGTCCCCGCAACTACCGTTTAAAAGATGTTGAAAACTCCATTAAATGGGCCAAGGATCAGGGAGTACAGGTTTCCTTAAATCTGCTTACCATGCCGGGTTTTACTGACAGCGAGGAGGAAGCCCTGGCCCTGGTCAGCTTTGTGCAAAAAAATAAGGTCGACATGATCCAATTAAGAAATTTAAACCTGGACCCGGAATTGCTTTTTAAACATGTCGCGGGCGGCGGAGAAATAATGGGAATCAATAATTTTATCAGTTATATGCAAGCAGCGGTTTCCGGTATAAAAATGGGTTCGTATACCCACCCGGTAAACCGGGGCTGAAACTAATAACACGTAGCCAATACCCTGTAATCTTATATTAGCGGTAATTAGTAGTAAGAAAATCGAATGGCAGTTTAATCGTTATTTTATTTATCAATATAAGCTCATTTCTAAAGGAGAGAGGAATTTTGGAGAATAAGGGACCTTTTCAGGTTAAAGAACTTAAGGCGATGACGCCCGGCCGGCAGATCTTTGGGAAATTTTTATTACTGGATAAATTGCATCGGAAAACCAAAGACAACAAGGACATGTATAACATTAAACTCGGGGATGTCACCGGTAATATTGATGCGGTGGTATGGGAGAATTGCCCCATAGCCGGTGATTTTGCGGCTGGCGCGGTAATCGGCCTGCTTGGAGATATTGGCAGTTTCAACGGGAAGATCCAAGTTACGGCGAAAAGGATAAAGGTTTTGGATGAAGACCCGGCCCCTTACCTGCCTGGACCGGCAGCAAGTCTGGAGGCCCTGCAAAAACGCTTTGAGCAGTATATGCAAGCGATTAAAGACGTTCACCTCAATGCTCTTTTAACGCGGATATTTACCCCGGCTTTAAAAGATAAGTTCTATAAAGCCACGGCGGCCAAGTCTATACATCATAATTACGGCGGAGGTTTGTTGGAGCATACTTTAGAAGTGGCTGATTTATGCAGCCAGACTCTGGGTATTTTCCCCGAATTAAACCGCGATTTGGTGCTTACCGGAGCATTGCTGCACGATGTAGGCAAAATTGTGGAACTGGATATAACTGTCGTACCTCAATATACTATAGAGGGCAGACTGGTCGGACATATCGTACTGGGAACGGAAATGATAGCCAACCAGATCGGCGCCATGAGGCAGGAGGGTATTGCCTTCCCGGACAAACTGGAATGGATGTTGAAGCATATGATATTGAGCCATCATGGCAGTCTGGAATTTGGTTCTCCGGTTATACCTTTATTCCCTGAAGCTCTGCTGCTGCATGCTATGGATAATCTTGACGCCAAAATGTTTATCTTCTTCAATAAAATAAATGAGAGCGGTGGTGAAAATGAGTTTTTTACCAACTATGACAGTTTCTTTGCCCAGCATTTTTTCAAATACCGCTATTTAAGCCCGGACCAGGCTGAGGATTAGATTTAAAGAACTCTGGCAATATGAAGTTTGAAGCTACTGAGTATAAATATTAGTTTTCCATTGGGCATGGATTTGGTTGTCTTTTATTATTTTTATTGATATAATATTTCTCGCAGTTTGCATTTTGCAAAATAATTAAATAAATAATATTAAAAGTGCAATTGGAAAACCGAAACGAGGTGAAAACGATGAAAGAGAAGATACATCCCAAATATTTTACAACGGTAGCCAGGTGTTCCTGCGGCAACGAGTTTGAAATCGGGTCCACCAAAGAAAATATAAAAGTTGAAATATGCTCCAAATGTCATCCTTTTTATACCGGAGATAAACTGCGCATAGTTGATACCGCTGGTAGGGTTGAGAAGTTTAAGAAAAAGTACGGTTTGAACTAGTGAGATTTAAAATGACCCTTGGCAGGACAATCGTTCCTGCTTTTTTTCTCGGTCCTATCGGGTTGTGATACGTAAAGGTGATAATATGAAAAAGAAAACTAGTTATGGCGGCATGGCGGTAATAGAAGGGGTAATGATGCGCGGTCCGGAGGATACCGCCTTGGCTGTACGCAAACCAGACGGTTCCATCGAGGTGGAGAAAGAACCCAACAGCGATCTGCGCACCCGCTATCCCTTTCTGAAGTGGCCGCTGATCAGAGGCAGCTATGTTTTAATCGAATCAATGGTCGTAGGGATTAGGATGCTCAATAAATCTGCCAATATGTCACTGGAAGAAGATGAGGAAGAACTGAGTCCGAAAGAAATTCTCATCACCGGCCTGGTGGCTTTCGGTATGGCTATCTTGCTTTTTGTAGCTCTTCCCACTGCCATTGTGCATTATACCAAACAGTTTATCGGGGGAGTGTTTTGGCAGAATGTAATTGAAGGTATTATTCGCATTCTTTTTTTCCTGGCCTATGTTTATGCAATTTCCAAGATGAAAGATATAGAGCGAGTATTCATGTATCATGGAGCTGAACATAAATCCATCAATGCCCATGAGGCAGGGGTGGAGTTGACAATTGCCAACGTGCGGAAATACAGTACGATGCACCCGCGCTGCGGAACCAGTTTTTTACTGATTGTAATGGTTATTTCCATCCTGGTATTTGCTTTGCTGGGGGAGGGAACTTTGTTTTACCGGGTGTGGTCCCGGATAGCAGTATTCCCGGTAGTCGCCGGTCTGGGCTACGAGTTTATCCGATTTTCCGGGAAATGCTACCAGCGAACCTGGGCTAAATACCTGATTGCACCTGGGTTGTGGCTGCAAAAACTTACCACCCGTGAACCCGATGATGATCAATTAGAGGTTGCCCTGGCAGCCCTGCGGGAGGTATTGGTGGACGAGGGGGCAGCCATAGCCTGAAAATCATGGTCAGTAAATAAGCCCCGTAAGGAGGAGCAAACCAATGCTGCAAAAGTTGGAAAGCTTGGAAACCAAATATAATGAACTTAATGAATTGTTAAGCACTCCTGAAATAATTGCCGACCAGAGCAAGTATCAGAAATATGCCAAAGCTTATTCGGATCTGGGGGAGATTGTGGCCGTATACCAGGAACTGAAGGCGGCCTCGGCAGGCATCGAAGATGCCCGCGGCATGTTGCGGGAGGATCCGGATGAGGAATTTAGGGCTATGCTGCTGGGTGAGATTGAAGAATTGGAAGCCAAAAAGCAGCAGCTTGAACAAAAGGTAAAGGTATTGCTCCTGCCCACCGATCCTAATGATGAAAAGAGCGTTATTATGGAAATTCGGGCCGGTACCGGCGGCGAGGAAGCGGCCCTCTTTGCGGCGGATCTGTTCAGAATGTATACCCGTTATGCGGAAATACAGGGCTGGAAGATAGATATAATGGATTCCCACTATACTGAGCTGGGTGGCATCAAGGAACTCATATTTGTGGTGGACGGACAGGGAGCCTATAGCAGACTGAAATTTGAGTCCGGGGTCCATCGCGTTCAGCGTATTCCTTCAACCGAATCAGGAGGCAGGATACATACTTCGGCGGCTACGGTGGCGGTTCTGCCGGAAGCTGAGGAAGTAGAGGTCCAGATCAATGAAAATGATTTAAAGATAGATGTTTACTGCGCCAGCGGACCGGGAGGACAATGTGTAAACACTACCCAATCGGCAGTGCGAATTACCCATCTTCCCACCGGGTTGGTCGTTACCTGTCAGGATGAAAAATCCCAGCATAAGAACAAAGCCCAGGCTTTACGGGTGTTGCGGTCACGTTTAATGGAAGTTATGGAAGAAGAAAAGAACCTGGAAACTGCAGGCGCCCGGAAAAGTCAAGTTGGTACCGGCGACCGGAGTGAACGGATTCGCACCTATAATTTTCCCCAGGGGCGTGTCAGTGATCATCGTATCAATCTGACCCTGCACAAGTTAGACCAGATATTAGAGGGACAGTTGGATGAAATCATTGACGCCCTGATGGCCAACGACCAGGCGGAACGATTAAAACAGGTGGATTAAGGTGCAAAAAAGCTGGCGAATTAAAGAGTTATTAGAATGGACAACCCGGTATTTTCTGAACAAGGGGATTCAGGCATCCCGGCTGGAAGCCGAGATATTGCTGGCTCATGGATTAGAAAAAAGCCGGGTTTATTTGTATGCCAACTACGATGAACCGGTGAACCAGACGGAACGGGAAAAATTTCGGGACTTGATTAAACGGAGAACCGCAGGGGAACCCCTGGCCTATATCGTTGGCCGCAAGGAATTTATGTCGCTTGACTTCAAAGTGACTCCGGATGTGCTTATACCGCGGCCAGATACCGAGATACTGGTGGAGACCGCCATAAATATTGCCGGGAAAGGTCAAATCACCAGAATTTGTGATGTGGGCACCGGTTCGGGGGCTATAGCCATCAGCCTGGCAGTTTATATGCCCGCCAGCAAGATTTATGCAACCGACTTGTCGGGGGCGGCTTTAAATATAGCCAGAGAGAACGCCTTGCGCCATAATGCTGCAGTTGATTTCCGGGAGGGTGATTTGCTGGCGCCTCTGGAAAATGAAGAATGGATGGATATGATAACCGCGAATCTGCCCTATGTCACCCTGACCGAAGTTGAAAAACTGGAAAGCGGGGTCAAGGATTGGGAGCCCCGGCTAGCTCTGGCCGCGACCGGAGACGGGCTGGACATATACCGTCGGCTGGCACCCCAGGCTCGCCAGCTCCTGCGCCCGGGGGGATACATGCTGTGGGAAATTGACCCCCGCCAGGCCAGGTTGGTCCGGGATATACTGTCGGATTTTGATGAGATAGAGATATTTAAGGACGGAGCCGGAAAGGACCGTTTAGTTAAAGCCCGGAGGAGTATCGATGTATAAAACCTGTTACTTTAAAGTGGATGCTTTAAATCCCCAGCCGGATATTATCGAGGCCGCAGCCCGTTATATAAAGGCCGGCCAACTAGTGGCCTTTCCCACCGAAACCGTGTATGGTCTGGGGGCGGATGCTTTTCAACCCTGGGCCGTCGAGAAAATATTTTTGGCCAAAGGCCGTCCTCCGCAAAACGCTTTGCTGGTTCATGTCAGCAACCTGAAGCAGGTGCAGCTGTTGGTCGGAGATGTACCCGGTATAGCCAGAAAATTAATGGATCACTTCTGGCCGGGCCCGCTTTCCCTGATATTGCCCGCCCGACCGGCAGTTCCGGATATCGTAAGAGGGGGCCACCCCAGCGTAGGCCTACGGATGCCATCCCATCCCGTAGCCTTGGCGTTAATTGAAGCAACCGGTCCCATCGCCGCCCCCAGCGCTAATCTTTACGGCCGCCCCAGTCCCACCAACGCCTTGCATGTACGCCAGGATTTGGACGGAAAGATTGATGCGGTTCTGGATGCCGGGGATACCGGCGCAGGTCTGGAATCTACAATTTTAGATATGACCACTGCCAGCTTTAAGATTTTACGCAGCGGGGGAGTCAATATCGAAGCGCTGGAAGAGTTCTTGGGGACAAAACTTGAAATTGTACAGGCAGGGCAGCCGGCTTGCTATAAAACCGGGGTACAGGTAATTATCAGCGATGATGAAGACGATTATAATTTAAAACTGCAGGACCTATTGGCCCAGGGACGGTCAGTCGGGACGGTACATATAAATGACGACTCTGCGCATAAAATAGATGGAGTGAAATATATTTTTGCTTTGAGCTTATCCGGGTCAGGAAAAAGTCTGTATGCCATACTCCGGGAAGCGGAACAAATCGGCTTGGAAACCTTGCTGATCGCTCCGTTTGATCATGACCAAGCGGGAAAAGCCCTGGTGGACCGCCTGCGCAGAGCCGCCTTCCGGTAGTGCCCTGTCAATCCTAGGTCTGTATACTATTGATCGAGACAAATTTTTACCGGGCCAGGCGGCAGTTCCTTGACCCCTGGTATTGCTGCCCTGGCAGTCCCTGGGCGTCGGAGGCTTGAGTAATACTTAACGTATTGTTGCTTACGACAACGGGTCATGCGGAAATTCGACCGACCAGAAGGTATAGAATTAGGATTGACAGAGTACTGATTGAGTCGAAGGGGTAATTCAATGATAGAGCAATTTATAACTGTCCTGCTGGTAGCCTTGGTGCTGGGCGCAGATTCCTTTTCCCTGGCTATGGGGATGGGCTTAAGAGGTGTGTCACGCCGCTATGAATTGACATTCTCTTCCATGGTGGGCATATTTCACGTTATGATGCCGCTAATTGGATTGTCCCTGGGTATGGCCGCCGGCAATCTGTTCGGGGTATGGGCTGCCCGGGCGGGGGCGGTGGTTCTTGCCTATTTAGGCGGAGGCATGATGATAAAAAGTTATAAAGAAATGCAGCCGCGTTACTTTAAGTTAAATCAGGGAAAGAGTATTATAGAAAATAAAGTCGATCCGGTAGATGGATGGGCTAATTTGACCATCTTGACCACTTCGGTGAGTATCGATGCCTTATCTACCGGCTTTAGCTTGGGAACGCTTTGCACCTTACCGCTGTACTATCCGGTGTTAATGATGGGATCAGTAGCAGCGGTTATGACCATGGCCGGTTTTCAAAGCGGGAAACTGTTCAGCCGAATGATCGGTACGTATGCCCAGTTAGCCGGAGGTGCAGTGTTGATGGGGCTGGCAATTAAAATGGCTTTTTAAAAATCCAGTAACTGAAAGGAGCCCTGCAATGTTCCGGATTTTATTTGTTTGTACCGGCAATACCTGCCGCAGCCCGATGGCTCAAGCTCTTCTCCTGCAGAAAATACAATCCTCCTCCAATGGAGAGGGCGGAGATTTCCAGGTTTGGTCTGCCGGAATTTTTGCCCGCCGGGACCTGCCCGCATCACCGGAAGCTATTGCCGCCATGCGGGAAGAGGGCCTCGACCTAAGCTGTCATCGGGCTTTACCCATCAGCGACAACCTGGTCGGGGAGGCCGAGCTGATCTTAACCATGACCAGCCAGCAACGCGATTATCTGGTGCAAAAATATCCGGATAAATCAGCTTGTATATATACTCTGAACGAGTTTGCCGAAAATAATAGCGGTGAAATAACGGACCCTTACGGATTGGGCCAGGAGGCTTACCGGCAAACCCTGGCTCAAATGAAGCTTATAGTGGACAGGTTGTTTAATAGAATACGAATCAAAATGGGGTGAAGCAATTGGAAATAGCTATAGGCAGCGACCATGCCGGCGTTCAACTGAAAAAGGAGTTAATGAGGGTTTTGGCGGAGGAAGGTTATCAGCCCGTTGATTGCGGAGCTTATACGGAAGATGCGGTTGACTACCCTGACATTGCGGAAATCGTGGCAAGTACGGTACTGGATAAAAAAATCCAGGGTATTCTGGTATGCGGTACGGGAATAGGAATTTCGATAGCTGCCAATAAAATACCCGGCATCCGGGCCGCTCTTTGCCATGACATTTTTGCCGCCCGGCTTGCCCGGGAGCATAATGACGCCAACATTCTGGCCATGGGTGCCCGGCTGATTGGGGGCGGATTAGCCGCGGAGATTGTCAAAACTTTTATCAATACTGACTTCTCAGCAGGAAGACATAAACGTCGGGTAGAAAAAATAACGGCACTGGAAAATAAATATAGAGAGAGGGTTTGAGAACTTTGGATTATATCGATCAGTATGTAAAACCGGTCGATCCTGAGATTGCGGCAGCAATTGCCAACGAAGAGCAAAGACAGAATTGCAAGCTGGAGCTGATTGCCTCCGAAAACTTCGTTTCCCGCGCCGTAATGGCGGCTCAGGGATCAGTGATGACCAACAAATATGCCGAGGGGTATCCTGGGAAAAGATATTATGGAGGCTGCGAATTCGTTGATGTGGCTGAAAGCCTGGCCATCGAAAGGGCCAAACAGCTCTTTGGAGCTGAACACGCCAATGTGCAGCCGCATTCCGGGGCCCAGGCCAATACTGCAGTATATGTCGCCGCTTTGCAGCCAGGGGATCCGGTGCTGGGAATGAATTTGAGCCATGGCGGCCATTTGACCCATGGCAGTAAAGTCAACCTGTCAGGTAAATATTTCCGGTTTTTTGAATATGGAGTAAATGCTGAGACCGAGACCATAGACTATGATGAAATGCTTAAAATAGCCAAAGAGACCAAACCCAAAATGATAGTGGCAGGCGCAAGTGCCTATCCGCGCATACTTGATTTCAAAAAATTCAGGGAAATAGCTGACGAGGTTGGAGCATTGCTTATGGTGGACATGGCGCATATCGCCGGTTTGGTGGTTGGGGGATTCCATCCCAGCCCCATTCCCTATGCCGATTTTGTAACTACTACCACTCATAAAACCTTGCGTGGCCCCAGGGGAGGGATGATACTCTGCCGGCAGGAATGGGCGGCCAAAATTAATTCAGCTGTATTTCCGGGTATTCAGGGAGGCCCGCTCATGCATGTGATCGCGGCTAAGGCGGTTTGCTTCAAAGAGGCCCTTGCCCCCGAATTTAAAGAATATCAAGGCAATATAATTAAAAATGCTAATATATTGGCGGAGGGTTTGATTGAGAACGGCCTGCGGCTGGTATCGGGCGGAACCGACAACCACCTGATGCTGGTGGATGTCAGGCCTAAGGGCTTGAACGGAAAAGAAGCCGAAGCTATTTTGGAATCAATCAATATTACGGTAAACAAAAACGGTATTCCGTTTGATCCGGAAAAACCGACCATAACCAGCGGGATAAGGATCGGTACTCCGGCGGTAACCAGCCGCGGATTGGAAGGCGAAGATATGAAGGAACTGGCGCAGGCCATTGCTCTGGCTATGGATTATCCTGAGGCAGCCGCCAAGCTGGGTCAAGCCCGGGATATAGTGGCACGGTTGTGTGAGAAATATCCTTTGTACGGGAAATAAGCATATTATGGAAACATCGGCTATAAAATATAAGAGGCCTTCATGGGATGAATATTTTCTGGACCTTGCCGACCTGGTGGCCAGCCGTTCAACTTGTCTGCGGCGCCAGGTAGGAGCGGTTCTGGTCAGCCAGGAACGAATAATTGCCACGGGTTATAATGGAGCTCCCCGCGGTTTAAAACATTGCCTGGATATAGGGTGCCTGCGTGAGGAAATGGGAATTCCTTCGGGGCACCGCTATGAATTGTGTAGAGGGGTGCACGCGGAGCAAAACGCAATTATTAGTGCAGCTTACTATGGGGTGTCGACCCGGGACACCGTACTCTATTGTACTAACCAGCCCTGCATCATTTGCGCGCGCATATTGATCAATGCAGGGATCGCCAGAGTAGTCCACCGGGGTAATTTTGATGACAGCCTCGCAGTACAGTTTATGCAAGAGGCGGGAGTTGAACTCGTCGAAATACCATTTAGGGAAAAAAGGGAGTAGTAATAATGGACACCAAAATTTTATCTTTGCCCAGATTAAACATGTTGAATCCCACCCTTGAATCTACAGCCTTAAAATTAATGGAGGAGGCCGGCGAACTTGCTCAATGCATTGGTAAATACCGGGGTCTCAGCGGCGAAATGGTAAACCTGGATGAAGCGACGATCGTTGAAGAAATTGCCAAGGAGCTGCTGGATGTTGCGCAGACGGCTGTAACCATGATGTTTGTAATGGAGGAAAGATTTGGTCTGGATATCGAGGTCATGATCCAAAAGCATTTAGATAAATTACTGCAAAAGGGCTATTTGACTGAATTATAAAAAAGGCCAAGAAATTTTGTGATTTCGAGAAGGTTTTTTGAATTTAATGGCGAATAAAAAGACACTATGCGTAATTAATAAACAAATAAACCAGGCTATTGCTTTATGGGATTAATCGGGAAAATCGCATATTACTGCACCAGACCTCGAATACAGGCTGAAGGCTAAACCCTTCCCGGTAATTTGGAAACAGACAAAAAACCTAATTTTTTTGTCTTAAACAAAAAGGGTTTTGACTAAGAATGTAGAATTGGTTATGATGGGATATTTCGCTTTTAAATATCTGCCTGCGGCAGTAAGGGTGGTTGTAAGATGGTTCAAAAGCAACAGAACTGGGCAAAATCTCTTACTATGGCCGTTAACTTGGCCACAAACGTCGCCGCCGTTATAGCCATAGGCGGATATGGCGGATGGTGGCTGGATCAGAAACTCAATACGGGCAATAATCTGTATACAATTTTAGGGGGGGCACTTGGGGTAGCCACGGCTTTCAAAATCATGTGGGATAAACTCATGGAACAGGACCGCAAGAAAAAAGCGGTGGAAAAAGCCGATCAGGACCGGCGATAGTTCTTGTCTTACCACTCAAATGGATTCATAATTAATAAGGTTTTGAAGTTTTGGATCCGGTCAGCATGAACGGTCGACAAAACCAAAAATAAAATTTTTATTATAGGAAGGGGGGAGAAAAGATGATATTAGGTATGTGGGATGGTGTGTTGTTTCATTTGGGACCGATTCCGGTAGATCATTTGATTGTGACCCAATGGGCTATTATTCTTGTGCTCGGTTTAATAACCTTTTACGCCACGCGCAACATGCAGGTGATTCCGCGCGGATTACAAAATGCGGTGGAGATGTTGGTTACTTTTACTTATGATTTCTTTACCCAGGTGATAGACCAGGAACACACCGCTAAGAAGTATGCTCCTCTGCTCTCGACATTTTTCCTGTTCATACTCCTGAGCAATTACAGCGGCTTAATCCCAGGAGCTGCTCACATTGAAGGGTTCCAGCCACCCACCAGCAACTGGAATGTGACAGCGACATTGGCATTGATCACAGCGTTCACAGTTCATATCGCAGGATTCTCTGAGCACGGGGCTCATTATCTGGGGCATTTTGTAAGTCCCAATCCGGCATTTTTGCCGCTAAATCTTATCGAAGAAATAGCACATCCGCTATCCCTCACCGTTCGTCTATTTGGCAACATATTTGGCGAAGAAATGATTATCGCCTATCTGCTGTTCCTGGCGCCATTTTTGGTCCCAACAGCATTAATGGGTCTCAGCGTTTTGCTGGGGGCTATTCAGGCAATCGTTTTCACATTATTGTCAGCTAGTTACATAGCTGCATCTGCCGGCGGGGGTCATTAAAATTAACCATATATTTTTTGACAATGTGAACTGCATTGTAATGAGAAAGGAGGGAAAACAATGGGTATTATCGCAATAGGAGCAGGTGTTGCCGTTTCTATCGCCGGTCTCGGTGGTGGCATTGGTATGGGCATTGCCGGTGGCAAAGCCATCGAATCAATCGCCAGACAGCCTGAAGTAGGTGGAGACATCAGAACTTTGCTGTTCATCACCCTGGCCTTCATTGAAACCTTAACGATTTATGGTCTGCTTATTGCATTTATGTTAGTTGCAAAGATGACCGCATAGTATAGTCTCTATCAGAAATTATATTACTTAACCAGTTGGAATTTTTTGGGGCGGTAGGGCGTGCCCTGCGATGCGTCCGCGCTCTATCGTCCGTTTATTAGCACTAGAGAGATTGGAGGTAGCACATCCGTGAAGAGGAACAAATGGATTTACCTATCAGGCCTCCTTTTATCCTTAATAATGGTAATGGGATTTACTGCTCTCTGCATAGCTTCAGAAGGACCTGTTACTGCTCCGATAGCCGCTCCGGCAGGTTCTCCTCCTGCATTTCCGAATCTATATGTAATTGGTTGGTCAGCCGTCAACTTCTTTGTATTGCTGGCTATACTTTACAAATTTGCATATAATCCCATCAATGAGATGCTGGAACAGCGGACTAATACGATTGAGAGTTCCATCAAGCATGCAGAAGAATTAAAGGTGGAGATTGAGCAGTTGAGAAAAGAAGCTCAAGCCAACCTGATTGAATCCCGTAAGGAAGCCCAGGAGATTGTGGCTCGGGCCACCAAGTCGGCCGATGACGCCAAGAACGATATGCTGGCCAAAGCCAAAGAAGAATATGCAGCGATTGTTGCCAAGGGCAACACCGAGATTGCTGCCGCTACTGCCCAGGCTAAGCTGGAACTGAGAGACACTGCAGCTACCCTGGCTTTGATGGCTGCGGAGAAAGTATTGGGCAGAGCTATCACCGAAGCCGACCATCAGCAGATGGTTAAAGAATTCGTCAATGAAGCGGGCGATCTGCTATGTTAAACAAGAGCGTCGCCAGGCGCTATGCCGAAGCGTTTTTTAGCATTGCCAGTGAAGCCCACAAGATTGACGAGTACCAGGCTGAACTGGGGAAAGTAGTTCAGAGTATTAAAGAGACCGAAGGTCTGGGGGAATATTTTGCTCATCCCCTGATACCCGCCAAGGAAAAGAAGGATTTGACCACTAAAATTTTTACTCAGGCGGTATCGCCTTTGACTCTGAATTTCTTGCTGTTGGTCATAGATAAGAAGCGTGAGACTTATCTGGAACTGATCTTGCAAGAATATGAGGATATGGCTGATGAATCCCGCAACATCAAGAAAGCCGAGCTCATCTCAGCCATGCCGGTACCTGAACAGGACGTACAAACCCTGGCGGATAACCTGTCACGTTCCACCGGCAAAACCATTAAATTAAACCTTACCATTGACCCGTCCATGATTGGGGGGCTGAAGATAAGGCTTGGAGACAAGATAATCGACGCATCCATAGCCAAGAAGCTGGAGATGCTTAAGAAAAACCTCAAGACTGCGAAGATAAGTTAGGATAGGGGTGAGTATTTAAATGAGTATTAGACCGGAAGAGATTAGCGCTATATTAAAAGAACAACTGGAGCGCTACCAATCCGAGGTCGAGGTCAGCAATGTCGGCTCAGTCATCTATGTCGGTGACGGTATCGCCAGGGTCTATGGACTGCAGGGAGCCATGGCGGGTGAACTGTTGGAATTCCCAGGCGGCACGTACGGAATGGTGCTAAACCTGGAAGAAGATAATGTCGGAGCCGTGCTGCTCGGCAAATATGAGCACATTAAAGAAGGCGACGTCGTCAAAACCACCGGCAGAATTATGGAAGTTCCCACCGGAGAGGCCATGTTGGGCCGGGTCGTTAACCCTCTGGGGCAGCCTCTGGACGGCAAGGGCCCCATCAATACCAATACCTTTAAACCAGTTGAGAAGGTGGCCCACGGGGTGGTAACCAGAGCCCCGGTTAACGTACCCATGCAGACCGGACTGAAATGTATAGATTCCATGGTACCTATCGGACGCGGCCAGCGCGAATTGATTATCGGCGACCGGCAAGTTGGCAAGACCGCCATAGCCATTGATGCCATCATTAATCAGAGAGTGAAAAAAGACATAATCTGCATTTATGTCGGCATCGGACAAAAACAGTCCACGATCGCTGCAATCCACGCCAAGCTGGAAGAGATGGGCGCGATGGATTACACTATTATAGTTGCCTCCACAGCATCCGAACCCGCGCCGCTGCTATACCTGGCACCGTATGCAGGCGTAGCCATGGCCGAGGAATTTATGGAGGGTCAGGGCAAAGACGTTCTTATTATTTATGACGATCTTTCCAAACACGCGGTAGCTTATCGTGAAATGTCCCTGCTGCTCCGCCGTCCTCCCGGACGTGAAGCTTATCCGGGCGACGTTTTCTACCTTCACTCCCGTTTGCTGGAAAGAGCCTGCAAACTCAACGACGACCATGGCGGCGGTTCAATTACCGCCCTGCCGATTATCGAGACTCAGGCTGGCGACGTATCGGCCTATATTCCGACCAATGTTATATCCATCACCGATGGACAGATATATCTGGAAACCGACCTTTTCTATGCCGGTCAGCGACCGGCCATCAACGCCGGTCTGTCAGTCAGCCGCGTAGGTGGATCAGCCCAAACCAAAGCTATGAAGAGCGTAGCCGGACAGCTCCGTCTGGACCTGGCTCAATTCCGTGAGTTGGCAGCATTTGCGCAGTTCGGATCCGATCTGGACAAAGCGACCCTGGCTCGTCTGACCCGCGGTGAAAAAATAACCGAGGTTTTGAAACAGGGACAATATGCGCCAATGGCAATGGAAGAACAGGTGGCCATCATCTACTGCGGAGTTAACGGTTATCTGGACGATGTTCCCAAAGACCAGATTGCTCCCTTTGAAGTTGACTTTCTGAAATATCTCAAGAGCAATACCAATGTATTGAAATCTATTGCAGAAAACAGGCAGGTCACTAGCGAAACTAATGCGGAATTGATTAAGGCCATTGAAGATTTCAAGTCCACGTTCTTAGTTTAGGCGGTGATATAATATGGCAGGAGCAGGTGTAAGAGAGTTTAAGCGTAGGATACGCAGTGTAGAAAGTACCCAGAAGATTACCAAGGCCATGAAGATGGTCGCAGCCGCCAAGTTGCGCCGTGCCCAGGAAGCAGCGGAAGCTTCCCGGCCGTATACCGAGACTTTGGCGGGAACTCTGGCCAGACTGGCGGGGGTATCATCTGACGTTGAACACCCCCTGCTCGTTAAAAGAGCTGAAGTCACCAAGGTCGGATATATTGTAGTTACCGCAGACAGAGGCCTGTGCGGAGGTTACAATACCAATATTATCAGAGCTGCAACTGATGCTATTGCGGGCGATGAAAGAAAGCCGGGCAAGGGCATAATCGCCGTAGGAAGAAAGGGACGTGATTTCTTCCGCAAACGGGGAGGAGTAGAGGCAGAGTTCGTCAATCTGGGCGACAAAATCAGTTTTGCTGATGCACGGGAAATAGCGCAGTATGTTATTAATGCCTACGAGAATGAAGAATATGATGAAATCTATATAGTCTATGCGCGTTTTATCAATGCCCTGCGGCAGACACCAACGGTAGTTAAAATTCTGCCCATCGAGCCGCCGGAAGCCAGTACTTCTGACGAAAAGATCAATGCCGAATATATTTATGAGCCCAGTGCCGAGGAGATACTGTTGAACTTGCTTCCACGGTACATTGGCAGTCAGGTCTACCATGCCATGCTGGAAGGCAAAGCCAGTGAACATGGCGCCAGAATGACCGCTATGGGCAACGCCAGCGAAAATGCTGGTGAAATCATTGACAACCTGACGCTCAAGATGAACAAAGTCAGACAGGCGGCAATAACCGATGAAATTTTGGATATTGTTGGTGGCGCCGAAGCTCTCAATAAAGGAGGAAAGTAGAGAATGGCGAATGTAACCAAAGGAGAGGTAACTCAGGTTATCGGCGCGGTCGTAGACATACGCTTCAAGCCGGGTGAGTTGCCGGACCTAATGAACGCTATAACCATTAATTCTGAAGAGTCTAAAATCGATGTTACCCTGGAAGCCATGCAGCTGCTGGGCAACGATATTGTCAGATGCGTTGCGCTGAGCCCTACTGATGGCATCAACCGTGGCATGGAAGCTACCAATACGGGTGCTGCCATCAAGATTCCGGTGGGAGATGGCTGCTTGGGTAGAATTATCAATGTTTTGGGCCAGCCGGTGGATGAAGCCGGGCCGGTTGATGCTGCAGATCATTGGGCAATTCACCGTGACCCGCCGCTATTGGTTGACCAATTACCGGCGACACAATTGCTGGAGACCGGTATTAAAGTTGCCGACTTGATCTGCCCCTACGCTAAGGGCGGAAAAGTTGGACTGTTCGGTGGCGCCGGGGTTGGCAAGACCGTTATTATTCAGGAACTTATTAGAAACATCGCTTACGAGCATGGTGGATATTCCGTATTCGTTGGCGTGGGTGAGAGAACCCGTGAAGGCAACGATCTTTGGGGTGAAATGGTGGAGTCCGGCGTTATTGACAAATGCGCTTTGATATTCGGACAGATGAATGAACCCCCCGGAGCCCGTCTGCGGGTGGGCCTGACCGGACTGACCGTGGCGGAGTACTTCCGTGATGTGGGCGGACAGGACGTTCTTATATTCATCGACAATATATTCCGTTTCGCCCAGGCCGGCAACGAGGTGTCCGCTCTCTTGGGACGTATGCCTTCCGCCGTTGGTTACCAACCGACCCTGGCCACTGACATGGGCTTGTTGCAGGAGCGTATTACCAGTACCCGCAAGGGATCGATTACATCAGCCCAGGCCGTCTACGTGCCCGCTGATGACTTGACCGACCCGGCACCGGCTACTACCTTCGCCCACTTGGACGCTACTACGGTTCTTTCCCGTGCTATTTCCGAGTTGGGAATCTATCCGGCGGTTGACCCCTTGGATTCAACTTCCCGTATACTTGATCCCCAAATCCTGGGTGAAAAGCACTACGTTACCGCCCGCGGCGTTCAGCAGATACTGCAAAGATACAAAGAGCTGCAGGACATCATCGCCATTCTGGGTATGGATGAATTATCGGATGAGGATAAAGTCGTTGTGGCCAGAGCCAGAAAGATTCAAAGATTCCTGTCGCAGCCTTTCCACGTGGCTGAACAGTTTACCGGCAGCCCCGGTATATATGTAAGAGTCGGCGATACAGTCGAGTCTTTCGCCCAGGTGCTGCAAGGCAAACATGATAATCTGTCTGAAGATTCGTTCTATATGGTAGGAGATATTGAAACAGCTGTTGCCAAAGCTAAACGATTGGGGGCGTAGCCCATGGCCGGAACCTTCATGCTAGAAATAGTGTCTCCTGAAGATAGAATTTTTAAAGATGAAGTTCAGTTTATGGTTGTACCCGAAGTCACTGGAGAACTAGGTGTTTTGAAAAACCATGCTCCCATGATTGCCGCTCTGAAAATCGGAGTTATGAGATACACCGATCCGGATGGGGCCATTAAAAAAATGGCTGTAAGCGGCGGATTTATGGAAGTTATGGGGAATGAAGCCCGTGTCTTGGCAGAGACGGCTGAGCCTGGAGCGCAGATAGATGTACTGCGGGCTAAAGCAGCCAAGGAAAGAGCAGAGCAAAGGATAGCCGCCAAAGCTGAGGATACGAACATGGTTCGGGCCCAAATGGCATTGCAGCGAGCAATTGCCCGCCTGAAAGCGGCCGAACCGAATATATAAACAAATAAAATAAGCAGGTAAAAATTAAAGCCGGAAGGAAACCACCTTCCGGCTTATTTTATGTACACCCGGCAAGAGATCTAGCTGTCTTCCGGCTTTGCCGTTTTCTGCCGGGGTTTAGATGGCAATAAAAGGGCAACTACAGGGTTTAAGCTGATTATGTCAAAACTATAGAACATGATATATCAGGCCTGTAGATATTAGTGACAAATATTCCAGCATACTCTATAGTTACAATATAATGAAGTCTGTTCGGTTGCTTGATAATAAAATAATGTTCGGAATTATACTGCTTTCTTTCAGTTTCATCATTGCATAAATTAGGAGGCCTATTATGTTATCATACGCAAAACTGGAGCGTTACGAAGGCAATGAGGCTCTTTTCGATCTGGTTAATATGTCTATTGTATCCATCTGCGCCGGTGAACCCCTGCACATCCATGCCGAAGGCTTAAGAGGAACGGGCAAGACGACTATAATGAGGAAGGCTCAGGATATTTTGCCTCCTATTAAACGAATCAAAGGGTGCATTTATAATTGTGATCCGGATGAACCTCATTGTCCTCAGCACCGGGGATTATCAGTTCAGGAAATTAACGCTATAGGGATTGAAGAAATTCCGATACCGTTCTTAGAAATATCTCATTCAGCCAAGGTGGGAACGGTAGCCGGGAGTATTGACCTGGAGAAACTGACTGACGGCAGCAACCCCGAAGCGCGTTTGTTGCCCGGTCTCATTCCTCAAGCCCATCGGGGGATTTTGTTTATTGATGAAATCAATCGTCTGGCCGATACGGCACCGGAAATAACCGATATTTTATTGGACTTGATGGGTTCAAAACCCGGACATCTGCAAATTGAAGAGGCCGGTCTGCCCGTGGTGCATCTTAAAGTTATTGTATCGGTCTGGGCGGCCTCCAATCCGGATGAAGATCCTGGTCCTTTGGAAGAGATTCGAAGACAGCTGTCCGACCGGTTTGATATGGTTTGCTATATGGGAAGGCCTACCTCGCTGGATGTTCTGGCCAAAATGCTCAAAGAGAATTTTCATGTTAATAAAATAGAGAGCGACCGCGATGAAATCAATGTCAGGGAGGTCGAACAAAAACACGCAGAGTTTACCCAGGCTATTTTAAGATGGGCTGAACGTTATAAAAAAAGTGATATACCGGATTTTGTACGCAATTATATTGCCCGGATCTATGTGAAACACAACTTGGAGAGTATTAGAGCTATTGAAGCTATGCAGCAGGGGGCCGTACTTTACAGCGTAATTAAAGACCGGGACCAGGTTTCCATAAACGATGTTACCCGTATGCTGCCGCTGATTCTCAAACACCGCATTGATTCCGATACCCTGATCAGAGTGATGAACGATATCGAAGGGAAAGCGGGAAAGGACAGTATTTTTAGCTCAGTAAACAAAAAGGTTCGCAATAAACTTGATCAAGCCGAGGAAACTGATTATTTCAAAACTACCGGACGCCCTTTAAAGGACTTGAAACGAAACGAATTAATAAATACCGAAAAATCTATTGATTTCAACAAAATTGATTGAGATGGAGGCGCTGTCATGGAAACGGGATCAAGTAATATTGGCAATGCCACCGCGGTAGCAAACTATCTTAATCTGTATATGGGGCAGGACCAGGGGGTGCGGCTGGGTGACAGCGTGGTTGTCAGTACTAAAGCCCATGCGCCTATGCCGCAAAAGAAAATAAAAGGGCAGATTGAGATTTTGGTAAACTGTGATGCGGGGAAGACTTATTTAAACTGCCTGGATGAAGATCAGATTGTGCATATTGATGTTTACCATAAGCCGGGGGAAATTGATCCCCGGGAAGTGGCTCGCGCCATATTCAGGGCTATGGAGGAGTATTTTATTCATGAAGATCCCCGGCTGCAATATGCTGATGATGTCCGTTTCAATTTTATTTCCACCTTTGCCGAGAAAATCCAGATTACCACAAGTTTAGGCAAAGGGCTGATTTATGACCTGATTCAGGATGAGGTCAAACCGTTTAGCGAAGATGAAGAAGGCAGGGACCATGTGCATATTTTGGCCCGGCTGGCCCGGGATGAATATTACCTGATATACGTGATCGCTTCTACCGTAGAGGAAATAGTTCTCCAATCCGGGGTAAAATTAGCCCAGGTCCGCAATATATCTCACGGCAAGCAAAAAAAGATGGAAGATGACTTTGCCCATTATATCAAACTGCCCTGGAGGAAATTTAAAGGGCAGAAAGCCAGCTTAATGTCCCCTGAAGAAAATGTCAACCAATTGGTGCTTAAACTTGCCGAAAAATTTGGCGGGGTAGAAGAGATAGAAGAATGGATGCAATGTTATACCAGCAACATATTCAAAAGAAAAGGAGCCGAATTTCAAAAGAAAAAATGGGGGGACGTAGACCACTATGTGAAGCAGCTGGAAGAGTTGGGTTTGATGCAGAAGACGCCCATAGGTCGGGTCTTAACCAAAAAAGGGCTTGAAATTCAGGATTATGTTATCAAACACCGGTGTGAACTTGAAACCGAGATACGGCGCAATATTCGCAAGGTACCCAGCGGCGGCAGCACCAGGTTCAAAAAGATTGGTCAGTCAAAGCTTAAATCCACCCATTTGGAGTTTGTGGATTACCATAAGACGGTTAATAAAAGTGATACCTGGACGGGAAATCTGGCGGTACCCGAAACGGTTATCCAGGCCAAAAAAAATGGGTTTTTGCGGGGGGACCAACGCTTCTCCATCAAGAAAGAAGACCTGCATTTTTATGATAAGAAAAGCTATATTCCCATAGATATTTGCCTGTTGATGGATGCCAGCGGCAGCATGGCCGGGGATAAACGCCAGGCGGCTGCGTACCTGGCGCAGCATTTATTGCTCACCGGGAAAGAGCGGGTGGCGGTAGTAACCTTCCAGGAGCGCTCAGCCCGGGTAGTAGCTCCGTTTACCCGCAGTCAAAACGTTTTGAACAAAGGACTGGCTTCAATTAATCCGGGAGGAATGACGCCCATGGCGGTTGGCCTAATGACCGCTTTGGACCTGATTAAGAGCAACCGGGTGCACAACCCCCTCCTGGTTTTGATAACCGACGGAATTCCCAATGCAGCCTTATGGACTCTTGATGCTCAGGCCGATGCGATTGCGGCGGCAGCACATTTACCGGAGGAAAAGATACGCTTTATCTGCCTCGGGGTGGAATCCAACGCTCTCTTCATGGAAAAATTATCGAAAGCCGGGGGAGGCTCGCTTTATTTGGTCGATGAGTTAAATAAAGAAAATCTAATTAATCTGGTACGATATGAAAAAAAGTCAATGCTGAGCAACTAATAATTGAAAAACTATTATTTTGTTCCTGAGACCATTTGACGGAGTATGGTCTTTTTCTATTTTCGGTGGACCGATGCCGGATGTTTCCGTCTTAAACCGGAAATCAGTAATTTCGGGCAGAACCGGGATTTTTGCCCTAAGCCACAAAATGTTGTATTATTAATTAAAAGTTTGCCAGAGGCCGAAAACCCATAATTTTCAGATAATTTAAAAGCACTGAATTATTAAGCAATCTTTTAATCATAATCAGGGAGGGCTGCTGTTGTTTACCAGCCTGCAGATCAAGTTTTTGATATTTATAGCTATCGTTGCTGTAATTACGGTGGGCTTTGCCATACTGATAATGCACCAGCTGAAAGTTGTGGGAGACAAAGCCTTGGAGGTTAAACGGCGTCAAATTGATTACCAACAACAGCTCGAAACGGCCCCGGCAGACAAATCCAATGAGATTTCTAAAATTAAACCTGACTGAGCCTGTCGATAAAGTCAGGCCGGGCAAGCAAGGAGCTTGAAAGAAAGCGGCGTAATGAATTTAATTCCTCGCATAAGGATTAGTGATCCTATCCCACCAGGCTTATCCCCATGAAATCAATAATTCCCAAAAATATCTGACTTTGGTCAGATTTTTTGTTTTAACGGATAATCTGCCAAGAATAAATGTATCTGATTATGGCAAGAATCAGGGTAAAGTTTTCTGGGGGAGTTTGCATGAAGAGAGCATTTTTTTATATTTTTTTATTTGTTATTATCTGCTACTACAGTGAATTAACACTTAATAATAGCATAGGACAAGAATTAAATAAGCGGTCGCCATATTACCTATCATTTACATCAATCGGTGCAAATTTGCTTGAATCTCGATTAGACTGTTGGGCAAAAATAAAAACAATAACAAGTGCAGAAGAAATGAATCAAACTCTTCTCACAATATTAAATCACTTGGATTTGCCTGCCGATAAAAATGAATTCCTGCACCAGGAAACTGAGGAACTGTTACTTACCCAATACAATTTGAATTATAATAACCGAACTTACTACTTTATGCTGCAAACCAATAAATTACAAAAAAACTCATACTTGTTAATGACTTTAGTAAACAATCAAGATGATCAACAACTTTTTCAAACTGAAAAAAAACTGAACGAGTTATTTGCCTGCAAGTCTTATTACCGGTTCAAAGGCGTTATTAATGCCTGGCCTGATAATACCGGTCAGGAAGAATTACTCAGTATCGTAATGCAAAACCTGAATGCCGAAACAACCAATATATACCGTGATGAACAAATGGTTAGTATGACTGGATTCAGTTCCGAATTAAGCTCACGGTATATTCCTGTAGATGTTGCCGGAACCAAGTGTAATATACAAACCGCTATCCGAAGAAATAATACGGAAAACAAAACTGAAATATACCTTGGTTTTCCGCTTTTATTAAATGATTATTAATCATTCCATGATTTATAGGAGGTGATCTTTAGGGTGTGAAAATGCTGATTAAAGGCAAAACCATTTTAAAAGGCGAGATTGAAATTAGTTCTTCTAAAAATGCAATATTACCAATTCTGGCAGCATCATTACTTACTGATGATAATGTTATTATTAATAAAGTCCCCAATATTAATGATGTGGTTATTATTAGCAAGTTATTGGCCCAGTTGGGGAAAAAAGTAGAACATGAAGCCATGCAGCTTTCTTTAAAGGGCGGCTGCCATACGGTTCATCCTCCCTATGATCTAGTAAGGCAAATAAGAGCTTCTTTTTTAGTAATGGGTCCGCTTTTGGCCCGTAAAGGTAAAGTTAGAATGGCGCTTCCAGGCGGATGCGCCATAGGAACCAGACCCATAGATCTGCATTTGAAAGGGTTTCAAGCTTTAGGCGCAGATATTACTCTGAATGCGGGTGATGTGGTTGCGAAAACCAATAAATTAATTGGTAATCATATTTATTTAGATTATCCCAGTGTAGGTGCAACGGAGAACATTATAATGGCCGCGGCCCTGGCGGAAGGGACCAGTTATATTGAAAACGCCGCCCTGGAGCCGGAAATAGTAGATCTGGCCAATTTCATCAACAGTATGGGCGGCAAAATTGCCGGAGCCGGTACTAATGTCATCAAGGTAGAAGGCGTAAAGGAACTGGCCGGTGTAAACTATACCCCTATACCGGATCGCATAGAAGCAGGCACTTACATGGTTGCGGTTGCTGCTACCGGAGGAGATGCCTTGATCAAAAATATTATCCCGGAACATCTGAAAGCAATTACTGCCAAAATTGTTGAAAGCGGAGCTGAAGTATGGGAATATAGCGATTATTTACGCATCCGCCGAGAATCCAAGATTAAACCGGTATATATCAAAACCCTGCCCTATCCCGGTTTTCCAACCGACATGCAAGCTCAATTCATGGCTTATTTGAGTTGCTCCCTGGGCAGCAGTGTGATCAGTGAATCCGTATTTGAAAACCGGTTTATGCATGTACAAGAACTTTCCCGGATGGGAGCTGATATAAAAACGGAAGGCCGGACTGCTATAATTCGGGGAGTTAAAAGATTAACCGGTGCCAAGGTTAAAGCCTCTGATTTGCGGGCGGGGGCAGCTTTGATAATAGCAGCCCTTACGGCTCACGGTGATTCAATTCTGGTGGAAAGCGAACATGTTGATCGCGGTTATGAAAATATAGCCAATAAATTAAATGCTATGGGAGCTGAGATCAAAAACGACTAACAGTATGATAATTGACTTATGAAGGAATATGGCATTAGGGTCATATTCCTTTCATATTTATGAAATATGAAAAAGATCATTAATAAGAAAAAGGGATTTATTGCTTTAATCATACTGATAACGGTTATAGGTATAGGCTGGTATATTTATGCTGAAAAGGCTGCGGTATCGGAGCCTTTTATTAATTTATACCTGCATGATCAGCAGAAGGTTATAGGAATGAACCTGGAGGATTATATAAAAGGAACCGTAGCGGCTGAAATGCCAGCGTCATTCGAAATGGAGGCGCTCAAAGCTCAGGCTGTCTGTGCACGAACTTATGCGGTCAAAAAGCTTTTGTCCGATTCTCCTTATCCTAAAGGGGCAGATCTTTCTGATGATATTCAGTCTTGTCAGGCCTACGTCTCCTTGCAAAATTTTGCCCCGCAAAATCCTAAGCGCAAAGAGTTATTGGAACGCATCAACGAAGCTGTCGATGCTACCCGGGGAGAAATTATTATTTATGATTCCCAGCCCATTGATGCCCTTTACTGCTCAACCTGCGGGGGTCGCACCGAGAGTTCCGCGGCGGTTTGGGGCGGTCAAGTTGATTATTTAACCTCCGTAAAATGCGAGGACTGCCAGGAATCATCCCATTATCAGGAAACCACGGTTATCAGCAATGAAGTCATAAAGAAAGCGGTAAATGACAAAAATAACGCTCTGCAAATCAAAATTTTATCACGTACTCCGGGGGGAAGGCCCCAAAAATTAAGTATCAACCAACATCAAATAGATGCCACGGCTTTACGCAAGGCATTAAGTCTCCCCTCCAATTGGATGGAATTTCAGATTTCTTCCGCGACTACCACTATTCATACCCGGGGCTACGGGCATGGGGTGGGTTTGTGCCAGTGGGGTGCCAATGGAATGGCTAAACGGGGGGAAAATTATCATCAAATTCTGCAGAAGTATTATACCGGTGTAAGTTTTTATAAAGTAGATTATTAAAATATAATAATCTGCATTTCCCGGCATTTCCTCTGCCTGGCTCTATCGCAAAATATCTCGCTCTTATTATTTCCTATTCCTCAGGTCTTGATTGGCAAGCTCCTGAATATAATTTAGAAAATTCATGGGGAGGAGCAGCCGTAAATGCAAAACTATATCAGGAAAAGGGCGGTGAAAATTGCCCGGTATATATTGCAGACATCCAATACGGTTCGGGGAACCGCAGAGGTATTCGGAATATCTAAATCCACTGTCCATAAAGACGTGTCGGAAAGACTGCCTCGTATCAGTAAAGAATTGGCTGATGAAGTAAGAAGTGTCTTGGACCGGAATAAAGCAGAAAGGCATTTGAGAGGAGGAGAAGCTACTCGTAAAAAATATGCCCAGGCCAATTCCATGAATATTCCCTTTGACTCCTGATTTTAATTAGATAAACTATAAAATAATTTCATAAAAAATTACCTGGAAAAGGAAAACGCAAAACCATTTCTTTCATTAATCTACCTGTGTTAAAATTAATAGCCAGTACCTCGAATAAAAGGTAAAATGATAAAAAAAGGCATTAAAATGATTAATTTTGCCAGGAGGAGCAGAAACGTGTGTTTTGTGGAAGACATCGGAATAGACTTGGGAACAGCCAGTGTATTAGTTTTTAAAAAGGGAGAGGGCATCGTTTTGCATGAGCCATCGGTGGTGGCCTTGGATAAAAAAAGTAATAAAGCGATTGCGATTGGTCAAGAAGCACGGCAGATGCTCGGACGAACTCCTGGACATATTATGGCCATCAGACCTCTAAGAGAAGGAGTTATTGCTGACTACGAGACCACTGAAAAAATGTTGACCTATTTTATTAGAAGAGTTATGGGAAACAGGCTTTTCTTAAAACCACGCGTAATTGTCTGCATTCCTACCGGAGCCACCGATGTTGAAGAAAGAGCTGTCCGGCAGGCTACTTTGGCATCCGGGGCCAAACGTGCCTTTATTATTGAAGAACCATTGGCCGCAGCGCTGGGAGCGGGGCTTAATATAGCCGAAGCCACCGGTAATATGGTGGTGGATATCGGAGGCGGTACTTCAGATATAGCAGTATTGTCACTGGGGGGAATGGTTTGCAACGCCTCGTTGCGAGTAGGCGGGGACAAGTTCGATGAAGCTATTGTTCGTTATGTCCGCCGGGAATATAGTTTAATGATAGGAGAACGGACCGCTGAAAATATCAAGATATCTATAGGTACAGCCTGGGTTACGGATGAAAACAAGGATAACAGTATGGAGGTCAAAGGCCGTGATCTTGTTTCCGGGCTGCCTAAGATTATCAACCTGACTTCGGCTGAAAGTTGGATTGCCCTGGAAGAACCTGTATATGCGGTGATAGAAGCAGTCAAAAAGGTTCTGGAGATAACGCCGCCGGAACTGGCCGCGGACATTGTCAATACCGGCATAGTTATGACCGGGGGGGGATCGCTGCTAAACGGGCTTAATTTGCTTTTGGCGCAAGAAACCCAGTTGCCGGTACATGTGGCTGATGATGCCATTTCCTGTGTAGCCATGGGGACGGGCAAAGCCCTGAATGAAATGAGCATCCTGACCAACCAACGACTCAAGGGAGCCAAGCGTGTATTGTAAAAAAGATCCTCCCGCCATTGGCGGGTTTTTTTATGACAATACAGCTAGCACCCGGGCAACCTGATTCTATATGCTCTCAGCGGCTAAAATCTCAATAACTGCGTTGCTGTCAATTATCAATAGCTAGAGTATTAATCAATCCGACTACGCCCGTGGATCGCTGGCTGCAGCGGTGCCGGGAGCCAGGGAACTGCGGCTTTGGTTTGTGAAAATTTAGCTCGATGAATATCACCCGGAATTAGGGTTGACAATGTACTAGGGGAAATTATCAAATAAAACTAAAGCAGGAGCAGTTTTAAACCTGCAACAAACGAATAAAAGAGGGGTTGGCAATGATCGAACGGAATAAAGCTGATATTCTGGGGTGCAGGGTGGACCGGGTAACCCTGGAGGAGGGTATTGCCCATATTAAAAGCCTGGTTGGGAGGGGGCGTCCTGCCCAAGTCATAACCCTCAATGCCGAAATAATCTATCAGGCGCAAAACAATAGTGATTTAAAAGCAATAATCAACCAAGCGGATTTAGTAACCCCTGATGGAATTGGGATTGTATGGGGAGGCCGACGACTCGGATACGAATTTAAAGAGAGAGTCACCGGGATAGACCTGCTCTCCCGTTTATGCCGGGAGGCGCCGGTTGAGGGCTGGAAAATATACTTGTTGGGTTCTGCCCCAGGGGTAGCGGAAAAAGCCGGGCAATGTCTGGTTAACGATTTTCCGGGTCTGCAAATCTGCGGCAGCCATCATGGCTATTTTAACAATGATGATATCCCTGCCATCATAAGTGAAATACGGCAAGCTGCCCCCCATATCCTGTTTGTTTCGCTGGGGGCCCCCAAGCAAGAGGAATGGATAAGCAAGTATAAAGAGCAGTTAGGCGTCCCCGTCAGTGTAGGAGTGGGGGGGAGCCTGGATGTTGTAGCCGGCCTCAAGCAGCGGGCTCCCCGGTGGGTGATTAGATTGAACCTGGAATGGCTGTACCGCCTAATGTCGGAACCCAGCCGCATACGGCGGCAAATGGCCTTGCCCAAGTTTGCGGTATTAATAATTAAATCCAAATATAATAAAGGATTATCTCCGAGAAAGTAATTGCTATTAATATCCAATATGAGCTAAAATAGATTAAAGGTCAAAGAAGGTCAAAGAGGGACAGATATGAAAAAGAGTCTAGCCAGCGGTATAGAGCAATATATTAAAGTGCTTATCGCCAGAAGCGAATCGGGTCAGATTGAGATTCAGCGGGTGGAGCTGGCGGAGACTTTCGCGTGTGTACCCTCCCAGGTCAGTTATGTTTTAAGCACCAGGTTCAGCCAGGAAGATGGTTATATCGTAGAAACCCGCCGGGGTGGACAAGGATATATACGAATCACCGAGGTCAGAAAAGAAACGGGAAATCTTGATGATAAGCTGCTGCGTTTTTTAAACGAGGTGCAGGCGAAAAAATTATTAAAACCACGGGAAACGGAAATGCTTAAAAGTATAATGCTTAACGTGGGCGCGGGTTTACCCGCTGAGTATAAGTCCCGGGTTTATCAGGGATTTGCCGCCGCCTTGCGGAAATATTTGAATAAAGGGGGGTAAACCATGCTATGTGACGATTGCAAGGAAAAACCTGCCACAGTCCATTTGATTCAGGTGTTTAACGGGCAGAAGCAGGAAAGCCATTTATGTGAAGCATGCGCCTCACAGAAAAGCGGTCTTATGCTTGATCAGGGCAGTAACTTCTCCATACCTAATTTATTAGGGGGTATGTTTGGATCAATTTATAATATGCAGGGTATGCAGCCTCTGGCCAATACCGCTAAATGCCCCAATTGCGGGATGAGCTTTCAGGATATCAGACAAGTTGGAAAACTTGGCTGCAGTGAATGCTTTAAGTTATATGAACAAGAATTGGAGGCGTCCCTGCGGAGAATTCACGGCAACAGCCGGCATATTGGCAAGATCCCGGTCAGGGGCGGGCATAAGGTTTTGATAAAGAAGCAGATCGAGGAGCTAAAAAACCAGCTGCAAGAAGCGGTCAGGCAGGAGGAATATGAAAAAGCCGCCCAAATTAGAGATGAGCTTAAGGAAATGGAGAGGAAACTGTCTTGACAGGAGGATGCCATAATGGGAATAAATGACGTGCTCAACCGTGGTTGGGTAAAATGGATGGATTCACCGGAAGGCAACCGGGATATAGTGATAAGCAGTCGAGTGCGCCTGGCTCGAAATCTGAATCAAATTCCCTTCCCCCATTTACTTAGCCCGGTCAATGGGGAGCAATGTCTCCAATTAATCAGAAATGCCTGGGAAAATGGCCCCGGGCCGGTCCTGGCGGCAATGGATATAGCAACTTTCGATAATCTGGATGTTTTGGAGCGCCAGATTTTAGCGGAAAAACATCTTATCAGCCCGGTCCATGCAGATTCCGATTTACCTATAAAAGGGGTTCTGGTCAATGATGACGGCTCCCTGGCAGTAATGATCAATGAAGAGGATCACTTGCGCATGCAATGTTTGCTGCCGGGGCTGCAGTTGAAAGAATGTTATAACCGGGTGCAGGAGTTGGATGATGAATTTGAGCAGAACCTGGACTATGCCTTTGATGAAAAAAGAGGCTACCTGACTTCCTGTCCGACCAATGTGGGCACAGGGATGCGTGCGTCTGTAATGATGCACCTGCCGGCGGTTCAGTTTGCCGGACAGCTGACCCAGCTGCTGCACAATATTGATCAGATGGGTTTGGCAGTCCGGGGGCTCTATGGTGAAGGAAGTCAGCCGATAGGCAATTTCTTTCAGATATCCAACCAGATAACCCTGGGTCAAACCGAAGAGGAAATCTGCAATTACCTGCAGACCGTGACCGAACAGGTGGTTGAACAGGAAAGCCTGTTAAGGGAGAAGCTGCAGCGCGATATGAAATACCAACTAGAAGATAAGATCGGCCGGGCCTATGGCATTTTAAGCAATGCCCGGGTTATTGCTTCAGATGAGGCTTTAACCCTCTTATCATCGGTTCGCCTGGGGGTTGACCTGCACATATTAAAGGGCATCAGTCTCTCTTCCCTTAATGAGTTGATGGTCGCGGTTAGACCAGCCCACCTGCAGAAGCTGGGAGGCCGGGAAATGGAAGTCGTAGAACGCGATATTAAAAGGGCCACTGTAATTAAGGAAAAATTGACTGGGGTTAAATAATAGATGAAACCATCACAAGGGGGTTTTTTAAATGTTTAGAAAGTTTACGCAGAGGGCTCGCAACACGGTTATTCACGCTCAAGAAGAAGCCCGGGAACTTGGCCATCCTGCCATAGGGACCGAACATATACTGCTTGGTCTTCTGCGTGAGGGTGAAGGAGTAGGGGCCCGGGCTCTAATCAATCTGGGAATCGATCTGGCTAATGTCCGCGAAGAAGTAAAGGGATTTATCGGTCAGGATAAAACCGCCATTGAGGGGCCGGCCGGTGATTTACCCATAACCCCGAGGGTAAAAAAAGTCTTCAACCTGGCCTTTGATGAAGCCCGGCTGCAGGGGGTTAATTATGTAGGGACCGAGCACCTGCTGCTGGCCCTGCTGCGTGAGGAAGAGGGCCTGGCCAGTCAGGTGCTCTTGGCCATGGGAGTGAAACTGGAAAGCCTCAGAGAGCAGGTTATGCTGCTCCTGGGAGGCGAGGCGTCCGGCATGACCAGTGGGGAAACACCGGCTGAGCCCTCCGGCAATTCGTTCGGGCATAATCAAAAAGGCAGAAAGGCCCGCAGTAAGACACCGACCTTGGATGCTTACAGCCGCGATTTAACCAAAGATGCCGGTGAAGGCAGGCTCGATCCGGTTATTGGGCGCGAAGAAGAAATCGAAAGAGTTGTGCAGATACTATCACGTCGCACCAAAAACAATCCGGTCCTAATCGGAGATCCCGGGGTAGGTAAAACGGCTATTGTGGAAGGCCTGGCCCATGTTATTTTTGAAAATAAAGTCCCCGAGACCTTAAGTCATAAAAGAGTAATTGCCCTGGATTTGTCCTCAATGATTGCCGGAACCAAGTACCGCGGCGAGTTTGAAGACCGCCTGACCAAGATTGTCAGTGAAATAAAAACTGCGGGGGATGTAATCGTATTTATTGACGAGCTGCATACCCTGGTAGGGGCAGGTGCCGCTGAAGGAGCCATAGATGCAGCCAACATCCTGAAGCCATCCCTGGCCCGGGGCGATTTTCAGTGTGTTGGGGCAACCACTATCAACGAGTATCGTAAATATATTGAAAAGGATGCTGCGCTGGAGAGAAGATTCCAGCCTATTCAGGTGGAAGAACCCAGTGTAGAACAGAGTATTGAGATTTTAAAGGGTTTGCGGGATCGTTACGAAGCCCATCATGGCGTAAAAATCAGCGATGAAGCCATAGAAGCGGCCGCACGCCTGTCCTTCCGTTATATTTCCGACCGATTTCTGCCGGATAAAGCCATTGACCTTATCGATGAGGCGGCTTCACGAGTACGCCTGGCTGACTATGTACTGCCGGCTGATGTCAAAGAAATGGAAGCTAAATTGGCTGATATCAGCAAGGAGAAGGAAGAGGCCATCAATGCGCAGGAATATGAAAAGGCGGCCAAACTGCGCGACGAAGAACAGAAACTGAAAGACGAGATAGAAAGCCAGCGGCGTGAGTGGTTGGGAAAACGCAGCGTCTCGGCCGGGGTAGTCGGTGAAGAAGAAATTGCCTTGATCGTCTCCAAGTGGACGGGAATTCCGGTAAGCAAAATAGCGATCGAGGAAGGTGAGCGCCTGCTCCAATTGGAAGAGGTATTGCACCAGCGGGTAATAGGTCAGAATGAGGCCGTAGCCTCGGTAGCGCGAGCTGTGCGCCGGGCCCGGGCCGGCTTGAAAAATCCCAAACGGCCGATCGGTTCTTTTGTATTTCTGGGGCCTACCGGGGTAGGAAAAACCGAACTGGCACGAGCCCTGGCGGAGGCCATGTTTGCCAGTGAAGATTCAGTTATACGGTTGGACATGTCGGAGTATATGGAAAAACATGCGGTGTCAAGAATGATAGGATCACCGCCGGGCTATGTAGGGTATGATGAAGGCGGGCAATTGACCGAGAGGGTAAGGCGGAAACCTTACTCCGTCATACTTCTCGATGAAATCGAGAAAGCCCATTCCGATGTTTACAACATTCTTCTCCAGGTTCTGGAAGACGGAAGAATGACAGACGGTCAGGGGAGAACGGTTGATTTTAGAAATACGATTATTATTATGACCTCCAACGTAGGGGCTGAAAATCTGGGCAAGAACAAGACCCTGGGCTTCCAGCGTGCGGCAGATGAGGCGGAGGACTATGCCCGCATGAAGGAAAAGGTTATGGAACAGATGAAACATACCTTCAGACCGGAATTTTTAAACCGCATTGATGAGATAATAGTCTTTCAAAGTCTATCCGAAGAAGAACTTAAACATATTATTGATCTTCTGCTGAAAGATTTGAGCCAACGCATCAAAGAAAATGGCTATCATCTGGAGATTAGCGGCAAGGCCCGGCAGCTTATTATGAAAGAAGGCTATGAGCCGGCTTATGGAGCCCGGCCTTTAAAGCGGGCCATTCAAAAGCTGGTGGAGGACACGGTATCTGAAGAAATACTTAAAAAGACAGTTCTTCCGGGAGATACGATTTTAGTAGATGAAGAAGAAGGCAAAATTATAGCCAGAAAGCAATAAAAGGCGGAAATAACTCAAAATCAGCCGACATGAACATTATAATTGTATTATAATGGTATTTATCAGACTCCTCCCTGATTGGGGAGGAGTCTGACAAAACGCTCGCGGCGCGATGCACACAAAACGCGAAAGGAAGGCGCTATTGCGCCTGCGTTTTGGCGCACAATTCGCACCAGCGCGAATTGAATTATAACCTCCCTTAAGACGCTTCTGTGTTAGGTGGGAGATAAGCCGATTTTTTTCCTTAGTAGTGGATTAGGGGTACCCGACTGAGGGGGCGTTTGATATTGCTCACGGCGCGATGCACACAAAACGCGAAAGGAAGGCGCTATCGCGCCCGCGTTTTGGCGCCCAATTCGCAAGCGCTCATTATTAAATAGGGGAAATTATGGCAAAAATAATAACCAGGTTTGTATGCAACATTTGTGGATACGAATCTACGAAATGGATGGGCAAATGCCCGGGGTGTGCCAATTGGAACTGCCTTATAGAAGAAAGCGCTCCCAGGAAAGCGCATAACCATAAAGTCAATAAGGTTAAACCGATTGCCCTGAATGATATCCCAGGCACCTCGATAGAACGGCTCAGCAGTGGTAATGGTGAATTGGACCGGGTGCTGGGAGGGGGAATCGTTCCAGGCTCATTGGTATTACTGGGAGGAGACCCCGGCATAGGCAAATCCACCCTGCTCCTGCAGGTAGCAGAATCCATGGCGCAAACAGGGTATACCGTACTCTACCTGTCGGGAGAAGAATCAGCCGGTCAAATCAGGCTGAGGGCGCAGCGGCTGGGGGCGAAAAGCTCTGCCCTGTACTTTCTCAACGAGCAAAACCTTGATTTATTAGAAGATTACCTTCAGGATGTAAATCCTGATCTGGTAATAATAGATTCCATCCAGACGGTCTATTCCGGCAGCTTGTCATCGATTCCGGGAAGCGTGTCCCAGCTGAGAGAATGTACTGCCAAAATTATGGAGTTGGCCAAAAAAAGCAACCGGGTGTTTTTCCTGGTGGGACATGTAACCAAAGATGGGGCCTTGGCCGGGCCGAAAGTCTTGGAGCATATGGTTGATGTAGTAATATATTTTGAAGGTGAAAAGCATTTTTCCTTTCGCCTTTTAAGGGGGGTCAAAAACCGCTTCGGCTCCACCGATGAGATAGGGCTGCTGGAAATGAGCGGGTTGGGACTTAGGGAAGTCAGGGACCCTTCCCAGATTTTTTTAAGTACCAAAGATCCCACCGTCTGTGGGAGTGCAGTAGTTGCCAGCTTTGAAGGCAGCCGGCCCCTATTGATCGAGCTTCAGGCCCTGGTGGCATCCGCCGGACCGGGATATGTCCGACGGATGGCGTCTGGTGTTGATCAGAACCGTCTGGCGCTTATCATTGCTGTATTGGAGAAAAGACGGGGCTTTAACCTCTCCACCCATGATGTATATTTAAAAGTTACGGGAGGGGTTTTTCTTAAAGATCCATCGGTCGATCTGGGGATAGCAGCTGCCATTCTATCCAGCTACCGTGATGTACCGCTGCCGGTGGATATGGTGTTTCTAGGCGAATTGGGGCTTTCCGGCGAAATAAGACCGGTGCCGTTTCTGGATGCCCGCCTGAAGGAGGCGGATAAATTAGGGTTCAAAAGAGCCGTTCTGCCGGCTGGAGCTAATTTGGGCGGACGCCGGGTGGGCGGGCTGGAAACCATAGAAACTAGAAATTTGGATGAGTTTATAGCTTTGATTATGGAGGGATAGTGTTGGTTGAAGATAATTTCCGGTTAAACTTTCGTCAAGCCATGAAAATGCTGGCCCCAGGTACTGTTTTCCGCCAGGGCGTAGAAAACGTGCTGCAGGCAAGAACCGGAGGTTTAATAGTAGTGGGTGATTCTCCGGAAGTTATGGATATGGTAACCGGAGGCTTCAATATCGACTGTGAATTCACTCCGGCGCGGCTTTACGAACTGGCGAAGATGGATGGAGCGATTATCACCAACCATGATGTTTCCCGAATTTTGATCGTAAATGCCCAACTTGATCCCAATCCCAATCTTCCCTCCCAGGAAACCGGCATTCGCCACCGTACGGCGGAACGAGTGGCAGTACAAACCGGGGAGCTGGTAGTGGCCATATCCCAGCGCCGCCAGGTAGTGACCCTTTTTAAGGGAAATATAAGTTTTCGGCTGCGCGATATAGCCACCGTGTTGGTAAAGGCCAACCAGGCTTTGCAAACCCTGGAGAAGTACCGTAACGTTTTAAACCGGGAATTACAGCATCTTGGCGGTTTGGAATTCGAAGATCTGGTGACCGCCGCCGAGGTATGCGACGTATTGCGCAGAAGTGTTAAGGTCCTGGACATAGCCGGTGAAATTGAGAATTACATAAGTGAATTGGGTACGGAAGGGCGCTTGGTAAAAATGCAGCTGGATGAGCTGGTAACCAATGTAGAAGAGGAAGCGATCTTAATTATCAAGGATTACTATAACAACCGGGAGAAAGCCCCTCAGGAAGTATTAAGCTCGGTTCTGCGAGCTTTCGAGGAAGAAACCTCTGATCTGGTTTTTCTGCTGAAGAGTATGGCCTTAGGTACTACCAGCAGTCACCTTGATCAACAGATTACTCCGCGCGGTTACCGGATGCTGAATAAAATCCCGCGCATACCACCGGCAATAATAGATAATCTGGTAGAAAGATTCAATATGCTGAATAATATCCTGCATGCCAGTATTGATGAATTGGATGAGGTGGAAGGGATTGGTGAAGTTCGGGCCCGTTCCATAAAAAATGGCCTGAAAAGAATGCGGGAGCAGATGCTGCTGGAATACATGGTTTAATAAAGCCGGCATCCACCCTTCTCACCCATAGACAGCGACCGGAACAGTCGCCTGAATAAAAAAAACCGCTGCCAGCGGTTTTTTCAGACCGTCAAAAAAGCCTACCCCAAGGGCACAACCTATGTTCGTTGCGCTCACCAATTAATGTCGCAATAGCTGTGTTATTAACGAAGACCCGTTCAATCAACGTACTTTATGTACGCCTCAATCACGGGTTTTCATTAATGCCTTGCTCTTGCAACCTTAATAGTACCGTTTACGGTACATCAGTAGTGCCGATGGGTGAACTTTTTTGCTCGGTCTGACTTTTTATTCAGGTTAATATTTCCGAATCAAGTCATATTAAAATACCCTAAGGCCTGGGACTTTTTATTCTCCTTAATAAATACATCATAGAGATTAATATCAAGCAGATTGCATAGGGCTGCAGTATAAAATAACAATTTGCCCAGTTCCCCCACTATGACTTCATCACAGCGTTGGCACAATTCCCCCCGTAGATGGCTGTCGAGACAGGCTTTAAGCTCTGCCACAGTCTCCAGGTGCTCTGGAATTTCAATTTTTTCAGCTTTTATAGAAACACATCCACAATCAGTAACGGACTTAATAACTGCCCGATTGACACGGCAGGTAGACTCTGAAAGTTTGCTTAAAACATCGACTATGCTATGGTGACGTATCAGAAGGTCGCCCACCGTATTTTGAAATTCATCACAAATTAAATCTTTCATAAAGAGCGCAACTCCTCCTGCCCTCGACATTTGCTTAATTATAGCCCTTCAGCAAAGGCGTTGTCAATTAGACCGGGGAATTCTATCTTGACATATTATTCCATAAAATGGATTATATTGCCTTAATCAACGGTAATAATTATTTGCCAAATAATGCAAAACACGTATAATAATTCATTTAAATTAGAAAAATATAGAAAGGAGGTGGATCGTATGAAAAAATTCATAGTAAAAAATATCGTGTTATTTGTACTTATTGGAGGTCTGGGAGCCAGTGTGGCAATGAAAATGTTTCTGAACCTTTCAGCTTTATGGCAGATAGTGGCAGGAGGAACAGCCGGGTTAATCCTATATTTACTGGCATTATTGGTATGGCGCTGGCTAGTCCAGGGATGGGGATGGTTCATTCGTTGGCTTGACAATACCTCCCTGGAAACATTTCTGGGTGGAACGATTGGTCTTATGTTGGGTATTTTAACCGGTTTATTGGGCAGTTATCCGTTTTCTGCAATAAGAGGAGCAGGAGGCTATCTGGCTATATTTTGTGTTGCTCTATGCGCTTATTTGGGTATGCTGATTGGCAGCCGCAAAGCAGCCGAAATCTGGAGACTTATGCCGGTTTATCCGGCACATAAACCTGTAAATGAAGTGGTCGGAAGGGATTTCAAGGTATTGGATACCAGTGCCATTATCGACGGACGCATTTATGATGTCTGCCAAAGCAAATTTTTGGAAGGAATACTGACCGTACCGGTATTTGTTATTGAGGAACTACAGCATATAGCAGACTCTTCGGATAATTTGCGCAGAAGCAAAGGACGGCGCGGTTTGGAACTGCTATCCAAAATGCAGAAGGATACTTCCATCAAAATTCAAATCGTTGAGGATAGCATAGCGGAAGAAAAAGAAGTCGATATGAAACTGGTGCGTTTATGCAAAAAGATCGGCGCCAATATCATAACCAACGACTATAATCTGAACAAAGTGGCTGAATTACAGGGTATAAAGGTATTAAATATAAATGAACTGGCTAATGCGGTAAAGGTGGTTGTCTATCCAGGTGAAACCATGTATATTAATATATTAAAAGAAGGTAAGGAACCTGGACAGGGAGTGGGATATCTGGAGGATGGAACCATGGTAGTCGTAGAGGATGCCCAGGATGATTTGGGAAGCAATCTGGAGGTACTGGTCACCAGTGTTTTCCAGACTGCCGCCGGACGCATGATATTCAGCCGAAAGATGAGGGAAGAAAACAATCTGGGCCTTTATAAACCCAACTTGCCAGGTGGACCAATACAAGAGGTGAATGTATATGGTTAACAACCTTAGGGTTGTTATCGCCGCAGCGGGTAAAGGCAGTCGCATGAAGAGCCAAACCAACAAACAATACCTGCCGTTAAATTCACGGCCGGTCTTATCATATTCTTTGGATTTTTTTGAAAAAATGAATATTGTGGATGAGATTGTGGTGGTCTGCGGTGCGGATGAATTGGATTATTGCCAGCGTGAGATCATTAATCGGTTCCATTATAAAAAAGTATCGGCGCTCCTCCCCGGAGGACGGGAGAGGCAGGATTCAGTCTGGGCGGGCCTACAGAAACTGGGAGAAGACACGGATTTAGTGGCTGTGCATGATGGTGCCCGGCCGCTTTTGTCTGCCCGGGTGTTTTTGCGCCTGATTGAGGAAGCTGAAAAATGGGGGGCCGCCATCCCCGGCATGGTCAGTAAAGATACGCTTAAGTCGGTGGACCGGGACGGATTTGTACGGCAGACCCTGGACCGGAATTCAGTTTATGCCATCCAGACCCCGCAGATTTTTAAGTTTGCAGAATTGCGGTCTGCCTACCAAGAGGCCTACCAGGATGACTTTCAGGGAACTGATGACGCCGCTCTTTTTGAACGCTATATTGGAAGGGTCAAGGTGGTGCCCGGGGATTATAATAATATTAAGATTACCACCCCGGAGGACCTGATTACCGCAGAGGCGTTGCTCAAGAAGCTGGCAGTTGATTATTAATAGTTGACAGCCCGGTTTGTGCGGCTGCGTGCAGGAGGAAGGACTATGCGTATCGGTATGGGTTATGATGTACATCGGCTGGCAGAAGACCGCCGGTTGATATTAGGCGGCATTGCTATTCCATATACCTGCGGACTCTTGGGGCATTCTGACGCGGATGTGCTGGTTCATGCCATCTGTGACGCCTTGCTGGGAGCGGCGGCATTGGGCGATATCGGCCGGCACTTTCCCGATTCTTCAGCCGAATTCAAGGATATTGACAGTATGGTCCTGCTGCAGAGGGTGGTGCAGTTGTTGGCGGACCAGGGGTTCAATATTATCAATGTTGACAGTACCATTGTTGCTCAAAATCCTAAGCTTGCTCCTTATATTCCGGAGATGACCGCTAATCTGGCTCGGGCTATGGCAATCGAAATAAATCAAGTGAGTGTCAAAGCCACAACCACGGAAAGATTGGGATTTGAGGGGAGAGAGGAAGGCATCTCTGCTCAAGCCGTTGCTTTGATAGGTAATAAATAAGGTTGTCAAGGAGACGGTTCTGACAACTTTTTTCAATCAGCCAAAATTTGCAAAAAAAACCATCCCCTTGACAACCCCGAGTGTCTTGCAAACCATTTTCCCTTTCGCTTTTATCCACTGTGCTCAATTTAAATCTTCGCTTAATATGGTTTGAGTTGCTTTTAAAACTAAATAGACTAATTACCTCCTGAAATAGGCAGACTAAACTAAAAATCAGGGGGTATATTTATGCGCAGAGTTTGGATGTTCCTGCTGGCAGGTATATTCCTGACCGCAATCTGGGCTTACCGGGAACAGGCGGTCAGCACCGGGGCCAACATCAAAAATGGGGAAGCAGTGATCAGCCTGGGTCAGGATTTGACTGAAGCCCAAAAAAATCAGGTATTGAATTATTTCGGGACTGACAGCAATTTGACCAAGGTGCGTTATGTAACGGTTACCAACCAGGAAGAGAGAGCCTATCTTCAGGGTAAAATTGACGAGAGTCTGATTGGAACCCGGGCCATCTCCTGCGCTATGGTTACAGGGGTTCAGAAAGGGCAGGGGATTGGGGTTAAAACCCACAACATCAACGGAGTAAGCCCTTTAATGTATGCCAATGCTGCTAATACGGCCGGGATTCAGGACGTACAGATAAATGTGGCGGCTCCCTTTGAGGTCTCGGGGACGGCAGCCCTGACTGGAATAATCAAGGCCTTTGAACTGGGCAGTGGGAATAAACTGAATGAGGCCGCCAAAGAGACTGCCAATCAAGAAGTGGCCGAGTCCTCAAAACTGGGAGAGAAAGTCGGCCAGGACAAAGCCGCTAAGATCATCTACGAAGTTAAAAAGCAGGTAGTGGAAAAAAAGGTCACCGATCCTGCAGAGATAAAGCAGATAATCCTGCAGGTCAGCGCAGAGCTCAATGTTAAGCTGTCAGATGAAGATGTAAACCGGATTATCGAATTAATGCAAAATATTAATAAATTAAATATTAATATTACCAACCTGAATCAGCAGTTGGATAAACTGCAACAGGGCATCCAGGATGTTCGCACGCAAACCAGCCAGGCCAAGGGATTTTTACAGAGGTTAGCCGAATTTCTGGCGAACCTCTTTAAGGGTTTGGCGGGGATGCTGTCTTAAAGCTTAATTCCCCAAGAGATCGAGGCGGGAGATGAGCCTCCTATTACCGCCAGGTGATGCGGAATCTGGCCCGGGCCGACCTTCCGCCCGTCCGCTGAATAATGCCCGGATTAGTTATCCAGGGCTCAGCGCAAGGGAACGGGATAAAATTTACCGGCATCCCAGGAATAATCTGTCCAGACTTTACCAAAAATATAAGGAATGGCTGAAAGAGGTGTGAAAACTCTGCTGGTGACAGGCTTCGGCAACCGAAACACCTACTGCTCAACTCAAGCCCGAGCGGTATCCCGGTCAAGCTCTCCGCTTGGTCGCTGACAGTCGCATCTGCGGGCACTCCTGATGCGACGGGGTTGCAAATTAAGGTTGCGGAAGGCCCTGTTCCTTTTGTTTTCGCAGGGTGTACCTGGGTACCTTGCCAATCGTCACTGTGCAGAATTTTCACAGCTTATACAAAAAAGATAATGGAGGATTGTTCGTGAATATTGCACTTTTATCGCCCATTGCCTGGCGAACGCCGCCCCGGCATTACGGCCCCTGGGAAAGCATTGTGTCACTGCTGGCAGAAGGGCTGGCTGAACAAGGCATGAACGTAACCCTGTTCGCGACCGGCGACTCAGTTACCCAAGCCCGGCTTGATTATATCTGCCCGGCTCCTTATGAAGAAAACCGGCAGATAGATGCCAAAGTGTGGGAATGCCTGCATATTGCACATTTATTTGAGCAGGCGGATCGGTTTGACATAATACATAACCATTATGATTTTTTGCCCCTGTCCTATAGCCGCCTGGTCAAAACTCCGGTAGTCACAACTATCCACGGATTTTCCAGCCCCAAAATCTTGCCGGTCTATAAGATTTACAATGAGAACAATTATTATGTTTCTATAAGCGATTCCGACCGCAGCCCCGATTTGAATTATATTAAAACGGTGTATCACGGGATTGACCTTAAGCAATTCTCGGTCAATGCGAACCCCGGCGATTATCTGCTTTACTTTGGGCGGATTCACCCGGACAAGGGAGCCTATGAGGCCATTCAGATAGCCCGGCGTTTTGGAATAAAGCTGATTATGGCGGGTATAATTCAGGATGAAATTTATTATAATACCCAGGTCGCTCCCTATATTGACGGAATTAATGTAGAATATGTAGGGTCAGTGGGTCCGGAGAACCGAGACCGGCTTTTGGGGCAGGCCTATGCCTTGCTGCATCCTATATATTTTAAGGAGCCCTTTGGTTTGAGTGTAGTCGAAGCCATGGCCTGCGGCACTCCGGTAGTTGCATTTAACCGGGGATCAATGCCGGAGGTTATTAAAGCCGGGCGGACCGGGTTCCTGGTTAATAATATTGAGGAAGCCGTGGCCAGTCTTAAATGTATCCCCCAGTTGGACCGCCTGGAGTGTCGAAAATGGGTGGAGGAGCATTTCAGCAAGGAGCGGATGGTAGCGGATTATCTGACAGTTTACGAGGCTATACTGAAGTGCTATAATTACCCAGTAAATTAAGTCATGACAGATTGATAGACGCCCTGCGACTAACGGGTTGGAGGGTGAAGGGGGAGGTAATATAAATGCCGCAATTCAAGGTTAGATTCGCACCCAGCCCTACAGGACCCTTGCATATAGGGGGAGCCCGTTCGGCTCTGTTCAACTACCTGTTCGCAGCGCATGCTGGCGGGCATTTTGTGGTGCGCATAGAGGATACTGACCTGGAACGCTCCCGGCGCGAGTATGAAGACGAAATAATTGAGTCCCTCCGCTGGCTGGGCATAAACTGGACTGAGGGCGTGCGGCAGGGGGGAGAGAACGGGCCCTACCGTCAGACTGAGCGGCTGGAAATATACCGCCGGTATTTGGACCAGTTGTTGCAGCAAGGTGATGCCTATTATTGCTTCTGCAGCCAGGAAGAGCTCGAATCCGAACGCCAGGATCAATTGGCCGGCAGCAGCATGCAACGGTATTCGGGCAAATGCCGCGGGTTAAGCGCAAAAGAGGTGGAAGAAAAACTGGCTGCCGGCATGAAGCCCACTATCCGCCTGCGGGTCCCGGAGCACAAAATATATGTGGTTAATGATCTGGTAAGAGGCAGAGTCACTTTTGAGAGTGACAACAGCGGAGATTTCATTATTGCCAAATCGGATGGAATACCGGTGTATAACTTTGCGGTTGTCATAGATGATGTTTTGATGGGTATTACTCATGTAATCAGGGCGGAGGAACACCTGTCCAACACCCCGCGCCAGCTTATGCTATATGATGCCTTGAATTTCAAATATCCGCAATTTGCCCATATTTCTCTGATTCTGGGCAGCGACCGCCAGAAAATGAGCAAACGCCATGGCGCCACCTCGCTGGTTCAGTACCGGGAGATGGGTTACCTGCCCGAAGCCCTGTTTAACTTCCTGGCCTTACTGGGCTGGTCGCCGGAGGGGGAGCAGGAGATACTTGCTCCGGAAGAGATTATTAAAGCCTTCACTCTGGAAAGGGTGGCCAAGAGCCCGGCTGTATTCGACATGGATAAACTTAACTGGGTAAATCAGCAATATTTAAAGAAAAAAACCACCTCTGAATTGGCGGAAATGTTAAGGCCCTACCTGGCTGCGTCAGAATGGGCGGGCGCCTTAAAGGAGCTGGATGAATTCCGTTATGGCCTGTTGGTGGAGGCGGTTCGCGACCACCTGGTATGCCTTGCTGACATTACCAGAAACATTGATGTTTTCTTCCGGGAAGCAGTATATGAAGCAGAAGCGCTGGAAGCCCTGGCCGGCGCAAGCGTGCTGAATGTTCTGGAGGCCGTCAGGGAAGAACTGCCCGATTGTATGCAACCGCCGGAGATCAAGGATTTTCTTAAAGCGACCATCAAGCAGCTCAAGCTTAAACCTAAAGATGTTTATATGCCCTTGCGCAGCGCTTTAAGCGGACAGACCCATGGGCCGGAATTACCCTACCTCATTTGTGTTTGGGGGCGGGAAGAGTGTTTGCGACGCATCAATAAAGCCATTGCCCGGATAAGTTAATTGAACTGCGATACAATAAATAGTAATATAAAAAATAATATTTGATATATTACGATTTTACGGTCAAAGCGATTCGGACGAAAGTCCGGAAAGTGGAGCTGAGGTGCCTAAGTCTTACGATATGGTACCAAGGTCATGAGAAATTGGATTACTGGGGTGGGTAGTCCCTTTACAGGGGCTATCCACTTTTTGTTTCTAAGGTTGAAGATAGATGCCCGGAACACATGATATTTATGAAGGAGAGATATGGCGTGCATTTTTGGCTATCGATTGCAGTATTTGTTATGGTCTATGCCCTGATAATTACCGAGAAAATCCACCGCACTATTGTGGCCCTGCTAGGAGCGGCTATTATCACCGCCATAGGGGTGATCAGCCAGGAAAAGGCCTTTGCCGCTATCGATTTCAACACCATAGGGCTGCTGATCGGCATGATGATTATTGTGGGAATTACCCGGCAAAGCGGGGTTTTCGAATATCTGGCCATTAAATCGGCTAAACTGGTCGGAGGTAAACCGCTAGCTATCATGGGTGTCCTGGCGTTGATTACGGCCTTGGCTTCAGCTCTACTGGATAACGTTACCACCGTGCTGTTGATTGTACCGGTTACCTTTGCTATTACCGACCGGCTGGATATATCGCCTATTCCTTTTCTCTTCACTGAAATTATCGCTTCCAATATAGGCGGAACCGCAACCTTGATCGGTGATCCTCCCAACCTCATGATAGGCAGTGCCACCGGTCTGGGATTCATGGATTTTGTAGCCAATCTGGCCCTGCCGGTTTTGGTTATATTACTGGTTACAATTGCCCTCATGTTATTTATATTTCGGAAACAGCTGCATACCAGTGATGAACGGATTCAAAGCATATTTGAGCTGAATGAAAAGGAAGCCATTAAAGACTGGCTTTTACTGAAACGGTCTCTCCTTATACTGGCTCTGACTATCATAGGCTTTCTGTTGCATCAAAGCCTGCATCTGGAATCGGCTACCGTCGCCTTATTGGGAGCTGCGGTATTAATGCTCATTAGCAATGAGCACCCCGAAGAAACCTTGCTGAATATAGAATGGCCCACCATATTTTTTTTCGCGGGTTTGTTTATTTTGGTAGGAGGGCTGGTGGAAACCGGGGTGATCGAATTGATAGCCCATAAGGCTTTGTTGATTACGGAAGGCAGCCTGGTACGCACCGGGATGCTGGTATTGTGGTTGTCAGCCCTAGCCTCGGCTTGTGTAGATAATATTCCTTTTGTAGCCACCATGATCCCTTTATTGCAAACCATAGGCCAGCTTTCCAGCCTGCCCATGGAGTCGATCTGGTGGGCTTTGGCGATGGGAGCCTGCCTCGGGGGCAACGGTACTTTAATCGGTGCATCCGCCAATGTGATTGTAGCCGGTATAGCTGAGAGGTACGGGACCCCGCTTGGATTTATCGACTTCCTGAAAGTTGGATTTCCCTTGATGATTTTGTCTATAATACTATCCATGCTTTATCTGTATCTATTCTTCTGGAGGTAGCAGTTAAACCTGTATGATCCCCCCCTTGCCTGAAAATCAATCATCCCCAGGCGGAATATTAACTATTGTCTCAATTGTCAACGCTGTTTTGCGGCAGATAAAATTGCCAATTTGTCACATACAATAGTCTTAAGGTATAATTAAATAAGCCAATACTATAAATCTTTAAACCAAACCCCTAAGTTTAACTGGGAACAAATTTCCAAAACGATAGGGCAGAGTTACAATGGGGGATAGTCCGGTTGGAGGACTATCCTCTTCTATTAATGCTTAAGGAGGACATTTTATTAATATTCCGTTATTAAATGATATTGTAATAATCTTCGGTATGGCCATTTTGATCGGGTACTTCTGCCAAAAACTGCGGATACCAAGTGTTGTAGGGCTTTTAATTACCGGGATACTGGCTGGACCCAATGGATTAGGCTTAGTCGGAAATGCGGCAGATGTTGAAGCTATGGCCGAACTTGGGGTCATACTCCTGCTTTTTACCATTGGCATAGAATTTTCCATAGGCCGGCTCCTGGAGATAAAAAAGAGTGTGCTTCTGGGTGGAAGTGTGCAAGTAATGGTTACCACGCTAATCACCATGGCGATCATGCTGGAAATGGGCCGGTCAATCGGTGAAGCGGTTTTTGTCGGCTTTTTAGTTTCGCTGAGCAGTACCGCGGTTGTTCTGAAGGTGATACAGGACCGGGCTGAAATCGATGCTCCGTACGGGCGCAGTACTTTAGGCATTTTAATATTTCAAGATATCATAATAATCCCGATGATGCTTTTTACACCGATTCTGGCCAATAGTTCCGCCGCGGCGGGCGGATCCTTGTGGTTGCTGTTAATTAAAGTTGTCCTTATTCTGGTTATGTTGTTTGTTGGCGCCAAATGGGTGGCGCCTTTTATATTTTATCATATAGCCCGGCAGCGTAATCGGGAGCTGTTTCTTATCAGTATTGTCACCATGTGCCTGGCGGTTGCCTGGTTTACCTCGAGTCTGGGACTGTCAGTTTCCCTAGGAGCCTTTTTAGCCGGTTTAATTATATCTGAATCAGAATATAGTCATCAGGCCTTGGGCAATATTTTACCTTTCAAAGATGTGTTTACCAGCATTTTCTTTGTTTCCATCGGAATGTTGTTAAATACCGGTGTTTTTTTGCAACAGCCGGCTTTGGTTATAATCATTACTCTGGCCATATTGCTGGGCAAAACTATCATAGGAGGGGGGGCTGCCCTTATTTTGGGGCTGCCGCTTAGGACCGCGGTGCTAACCGGTCTGGCTTTGAGCCAGGTTGGTGAATTTTCGTGCGCCCGGCATGGGCGTAGTCTAACGGGTGAAAGTCCCGAACACGCCCGGTGGCGGGAAGTGTATAGCTAAGGCCAAGCGCGTCCATCGCGAGATGGAGTGTGAAGGAAGGCGTCGGCAAATCTCCGGCCTGAC
>JAYFPZ010000008.1:0-222955 GCA_034927445.1 Syntrophomonadaceae bacterium | reverse complement strand
GTTTTCGCAATCACTGTGTATACTGCACCTGACTCTGGCGCTTTCCCCATTGGTTTCTATTACGACTCCTTCAATTATTTTTTCCATGGCTTTTTGTTCCTCTTTTTTTATATTAAATTTGCTTTATTTGCAGACAGGTTTATCGTTATCCGGCACTCGGATACCTTCTCTCTTCTCATTGGCAGTCACTATAATATCTTCTTGCATGTTCTCGTTTTTGAGTAATGCAAGATCCTAAGCGGGGAGATTTATATTCACTTGCTTGATGAGTTAAATTTATTAATGCCTGCTTGGTTAAACTAGAAAACTGACCATAAACCTATTTAACGTTGGGACGGCCTCAGCAATCACCTCCTCCATCAAGCAGTTCAGGAGGAACATACAATTCCTCCGTATAAATTCGTTGCAAATTTTATGCCAAAATATTAGCTGGGGCAGGTACTATAACCTATTCCAACTCCTGTCAGTACAGTACCCACTAACTTTCTCGCCATCAATCCGCAATATTTACTCTGAACGGCTTTAGGTAGCACGGATTTTATTTTGTTATGCAAGCACCTCCAACTGGAGACTTTCACCCTATGGGCAGCGCCTATGCCGGGCGAATAAAAAAGTGCGGTAGTGACTGACATTTAAGTCCCTACCGCAGAAATGTGAGAGTAATTGAATCCTTGAGAAGAGAAACGCTCGTAAATTAAGAACGTTTAACGTCTATGGACTGTTTCCGGTAAGAAAACCAATGGAACGATTGCGGCAAGGTACAAGACCGCACTTACTCCAATAGCATAGGAATACGAGGTTACGGCTGCAATCCCGCCCAGCATGGCCGGACCCCAGAAACTGCACATCCGAGCCAGATTATAGATGCTGTTTACGCCTGTCGCTCTAACATCCGTCGGGAACAGCTCAGCCATATAGCCGCCAAACAATCCGAAAATTGGATAGGTGATAAATGAATAAATCGGTGCAAAATACAAGAGCGTTTTGTTGTCTTGGATGTTCACGAATATTATAACGGCCACAAAGGAAGCTGCCAGTGCTACATAGGCAGGTTTTTTGCGCCCCCAGCGGTCAGCTATGAAAGCAAATAAAATGTAACCTATTACGCCGCCTATATTGAGGAACATCATATAGTTCATGGACTTAACAATATCCATATGTTTATCCGTAGCCAACCAGCTGGGAATCCAGCTCATGGCGCTCCAGTATGCCAATAAGGCACAGAGAACCAGGAAGAATGCTCCCAAAGTATTTCTTCTGATAGATGTCCCTGTAAAATCGTAGATGTCTGAACTGAACAGTCTGCTAATACTGCCCATCTGTCGTCCGCCTGCATGTGCCTCTTCTTTTGATTTAACCCATGCCTCCGGTTCAGGAATGACTATTTTGGCAAAAACAGCTATAACAATCCCTATGGCCCCAAAATAGAATAAGGGTCGCCATCCATATGACGGAATTATCATTTTAGCAAGAAAAGCAGCCAGCATAGGCCCAAATGCAAACCCGGTCTGAATAACCGCTGAGCACATGATTCTGATTCTGGCGGGAAGGCATTCTGCTACCAGGGTATTGCCAACGCCCCATTGTGCTCCCAGTCCAATCCCCACCAAAAGCCGGAGAATTATCATAGCTGCAGCAGTATTAGCGTACGCGAAAGCTATCGTAAATATCGAATACCAAATCAGGCAATAAAACATTACCCGCACTCGTCCAAACTTATCAGACAGAACCCCAGATATTAATCCGCCTATACCTGCTCCTAATAGTGGAAACCCCAATACAAACCCCATATGCGTTGCAGATATACCTAGATCTTTGGTGATAGCCGTAGCTGATACTGATACCAACTGCCAGTCCAATACGTCCAGGACTAGTGCAAGCCAAGCAAAAACCCATATGCAGATCATTAAACCGTTCAATGGCGCATTTCTATCGGGTATAGGCATTACGCGCTGATTACTCATTCTTTTCCCTCCTGTTATATTTTACTTTCAATGTAACTGCCGAACTATTACCTTATGCTAACTTTGGAAAATCAATCCTTTGGCTCCGAACACAGGAATAGCATTATAGAGGAAATCGTATAACCTCATATGCTAAAGCAGGATATATATCCAGCCAATTCCCTCTAAAGTTAAACAAGCGTCCTCCTTCCCCAAAAGTAAGTAATTACTCGCAACCATATAGAAGCAACAATCATACCAAATTCGACAAGAAACATTTGTGGCAGCAAAGTTCTTTTATTCACAAATTGTAAAAAGGATTAATGTCCCTTACCCTACTCCGTTTTTTTAAAGCACGCTCAAAATCCATTTATTAGGATTGAGGCTGATTCCACTTTGTAATCTCAAACAACTGTCCCATTTGCGTACATGGGCGGGCAATTTTTCTGTCCGATTTTAATACATCATTTAATTTTGCATAGATCCTCTGTCATCACCTTAGTAAGAGAATCGTTTTTTAGAAAAAGGTCATCGTACAGGAGTTTAGAAGGGGGTGGAGCTCTTCATTCAATGTTTTTTTGTCTTTCTTCGCTATTAAAGCAAATAGTGTGCAAGTTAAATTAATTTTTCTAGAAAATCTAAGTTCTTCGGAAATGCTGTACATGCTGCGTATGAGTATATTGATATTGCTGCCTTGCAAAGAATTATTTGCCCAAAGCATTCACAACGGCAGCAACTGTCCCAATTATAGACAGGGGAGGTCAATGTTCGTGTCCTATTGTTATGCATATTGCATAGTCTTCCAGCTCTGGGTGGAGAAAGGATTTGAAGAGGAATGTCAGACTGAGTTATCGGTATTATAAGAATTTTGAAAACAGTTATCCTGATGGGGGTACCAAAGCGCAAGAAAAAGCCCGTTCTGTGCTAAGAAAACGGGCTTTTTGAAATAATTTTCGTCCTGTTAACGGCTGGAAAGCAGCGCCAAGGCGGCTATGACTAGAGAACCTTTTGCAAATACTGGCCGGTATAGGAAAGCGGATTCAAGGCCACTTCTTCCGGGGTCCCTGCGGCTATAATCCGGCCGCCTTTTTCACCGCCCTCGGGCCCCAGATCAATGACATAATCGGCTGATTTTATGACATCCAGGTTGTGTTCGATTATTATAACCGAATTGCCGGCATCAACCAGACGGTTCAGCACCCCCAGCAAATGTTTGACGTCTTCTTTATGCAGACCGGTGGTCGGTTCATCCAGTATATAAAGATTGCGTCCCAGGGAACGCTTGGACAGCTCCGTGGAGAGCTTGACCCGCTGGGCTTCACCCCCGGACAAGGTTGGGGCCGGCTGCCCCAGCTGCAGGTAGCCCAGCCCCACATCCTGCAGGACCTGTAGTTTCCTGGCTATGCGGGGTATGTTGGCAAACAGCTCTACCCCCTCATCCACGGTCATATTCAGAATGTCGGATATGGTCTTCCCCTTGTATTTAACCTCCAGGGTTTCCCGGTTATATCTTTTGCCCTTGCAGACTTCACAGGGAATATAGACATCGGGCAGGAAATGCATCTCTATTTTGATTATCCCATCCCCGGAACAAGCCTCACAGCGGCCCCCCCGGACGTTAAAGCTGAAGCGTCCCGCTTTATAGCCCCGGATGCGTGCTTCCGCCGTATCCGCAAACAGGTCGCGGATGCCGTCAAACGCCCCCGTATAGGTAGCCGGGTTGGAGCGCGGAGTACGGCCGATCGGGGATTGGTCAATGTTTATCACCTTATCCAGGTGGTTGTACCCCTCTATCCCGTCATGAGCGCCGATACGATAACGGCTGCCGTGGAACTTCTTCATCAAGGCCGGATAAATAATATCCTCCACCAGAGTGCTTTTCCCTGAACCCGAAACCCCGGTAATTACCACCATCTTCCCCAAGGGGATGCTGACATCCAGGTTGTTCAGATTATGTTCCCGGGCCCCCCGGACCACCAGTTGACGGCCGTTGCCCGGCCTTCGCACCGGGGGCACATCAATACTCAATGTCCCGGCCAGATAGCGACCGGTAAAGGAACGGGCTGATTTTTCAATATCCTCGATCGAACCGGCGGCTACCACTTCACCGCCATGGATCCCGGCCCCCGGGCCTATATCCACAATATAATCGGCGCTTTGCATGGTTTCTTCATCATGTTCCACCACAATTACAGTGTTGCCCAAATCACGCAGCCGTTTCAAGGTTACCAGTAAGCGGTCGTTATCCCGGGCATGCAGCCCAATACTGGGTTCATCCAGTACATACAGGACCCCCACCAGACTTGAACCCACCTGCGTGGCCAATCTTATCCTCTGGGCCTCGCCTCCGGAAAGGCTGCCGGCCGGGCGGTCGAGGGTCAGATAATCCAGGCCCACATCTATGAGAAACCGCAGGCGTTCATTAATTTCCTTGATTACCTGGCGGGCAATAAACGCCTCCCGCTCATCCAGCTCCAGTCCAGTCAGGAAATCCATGGCCTCATAAACTGCCATGGCGGTAAGGTCCGCGATCGATTTATCCCCCAGTAGAACCGCCAGAATCTCCGGGCGCAGACGCCGGCCGCCACAGGCCGGGCAAAGACTTATAGTCATGAATTTTTCCATCTCTTCCCGGGCCAGATCTGACTTGGTCTCCTGGTAACGGCGCTTAAGGGTATTGATTACCCCCTCGTAACGGGTGGTGAATGAGCCGGTTTCCCCGTAGGAGTTAGTATAAGTCAGCTTAAACGACTCGCCATTGTTCCCGTACAGGATAAGGTTGATCTGTTCCGGGGTGAGTTCATTTAAAGGTTTATCCATGGGAATTTTGTACTTTTGACACATGCCGATCAGGATTTGCCGAAAATAATTATGCGAATTAATGGCCCAAGGAATTATGGCTCCCTCATCCAGACTCATTTCCGTATCCAAAACCAGGTCAGGATCGATTTCCCGCTTCTCTCCCAGTCCGTCACATTCGGGACAGGCACCAAAGGGGTTGTTAAATGAAAACATGCGCGGGCTTAATTCAGGCAGACTGAAGCCGCAGTCGGGGCAGGCAAAATCACGGCTGAACAGCATATCCTGTTCGCCGCCGTCCTCCTGCAGTACTTTTACTATGACCAGTCCCTCACTTAACTCAAAGGCCAGTTCCAACGATTCCGCCAGCCGGCTGCGGATGCCTTCCTTTACTACCAGACGGTCGACCACGGCACTAATATCGTGCTTCTTGTTTTTTTCGAGTTCAATCACCTCATCCGAGGTGTATTCATAACCGTCCACCATTACTCTGACAAAACCGTCTTTGAAGAGATTCTGCAGTATTTTCCGATGCTCCCCTTTTTGTCCCTTGATAATAGGACTGAGGATCTTGATCCGGGTTCCATCCGGCCAAGCCTGCACCGTGTCTACCACCTGATCGATGGTCTGGCGGCGGATAGGGCGGTGGCAATGGGGGCAATGGGGCCGTCCCACCCGGGCAAACAACAGGCGTATATAGTCATAAATTTCAGTTACCGTTCCCACGGTCGAACGCGGGTTGTGGGAAGTGGTTTTCTGATCTATGGAAATGGAAGGCGAAAGCCCTTCAATATAATCTACGTCAGGTTTGTCCATTTGCCCCAGAAATTGGCGGGCATAGGTTGACAGCGATTCAACGTAGCGACGCTGCCCTTCGCTGTAAATCGTATCAAAAGCCAGGCTGGATTTGCCTGACCCGGAGACGCCGGTAAAGACTATCAGCTTGTCACGGGGTATGGTGATATCAATGTTTTTTAAGTTATGCTCCCGGGCACCTTTAACATAAATATAATCTTTCACTTTAACCATCCTCTTTGAAGTAGACGCGGGCTCGTTTCACTCGCACGCAGACTGTTTATGACTTTATGGACTGTTTGTTATTAAGGAAACAAATTATACCCTTGGTTAATGCATCAATAACATAACATATTTACACATTTCTTGATAATGGTTTTATCCCAGCAATATGAAACTGTCAGCGTTGGTCATATAGGTCCGCGTTATTCTGCGTCTGATATTATTTTCTTCCTCTATTACTAGAAATCTGCGATAATCATTTGAATCTGCGATATCATGTTCTATTCACATCCCGCTTCTGAATTTCTCTCAAAAGGCAGCACAAGTCTTAATAAGTCTGTGTGCGAGCACCGTGAGCCCGCGTCTGAAATCTTCTTCCTTTATTACTAGAAATCGTGTTCTATTCACATCTCGCTTCTGGCGTTTCTTTCGCAAGTCCGCGTCCTTCCGCGTCTATCTTCTTTTTCGCTTTTTCTTGGGGGGTTGATTCAATTCCCGGATCATATCCCGCAGCTCGGCCGCCCTCTCAAACTCCAGGGCTTCGGCGGCTTTGTGCATCTCCGCTTCAATGTCGGCAGCCAGCCGGGTTCTCTCCTCCTTGTTCAATCCGGCAAAGGTGGAAACGTTATAATCAGCCACATCTTCCGCCACCGTTGCTTCAATAGACGCATAAACCGCCTTCCGAATGCTCTCCGGGGTAATGTTGTGAGCCTGATTATGCGCGGTTTGTTTCTCCCGGCGGCGGTTAGTCTCATCTATGGCCAACTGCATGGAGGGGGTGATGGTATCGGCATACATTATTACTTTCCCTTCCACGTTGCGGGCAGCTCGGCCGGCGGTCTGGATCAACGATCTCCCCGAGCGGAGAAAACCCTCTTTGTCGGCGTCGAGAATGGCAACCAGAGCCACTTCCGGCAGATCCAGACCTTCCCGCAGCAGGTTGATGCCAATCAGCACGTCAAATTCACCGCTGCGCAGGTCCCTTAGTATTTCCATACGTTCCAGTGCTTCAATATCGGAATGCATGTAGCGTACTCTTATTCCGGCCTCATCGAAATAATCACATAAATCTTCCGACATACGTTTGGTCAGAGTAGTAACCAGCACCCGGTAACCTTGGGCCACCCGCTCCTGGATTTCAGACATCAAATCATCGATCTGGTTCAAGGTGGGACGCACCTCGATCTCCGGATCAAGAAGCCCGGTGGGCCGTATTACCTGATCCGCCACCTGCCTGCTTTGCTCTATCTCATAATCACCAGGGGTGGCGCTCACATAAATAACCTGATTTATTTTGTGGTCAAATTCGGAGAACCTCAGGGGACGGTTGTCCAGGGCCGAAGGCAGCCGAAATCCGTATTCCACCAGATTTTCTTTACGGGACCGGTCCCCCGCGTACATCCCCCGCACCTGCGGCACGGAAATATGGGATTCATCCATGAACAGCAGAAAATCTTGGGGGAAAAAGTCTATCAGGGTATAGGGCGGCTCTCCGGGGGCACGCCCGGTAATATAGCGCGAGTAATTTTCTATCCCTTTGCAGTACCCGATCTCTTTGATCATCTCCAAATCGTAGCGGGTTCTCTGTTCAATCCGTTGAGCTTCCAGCAGCTTGCCTTCTTTTTTAAACGTTTCCAGCTGCAGGGCCAGTTCGTTTTCAATTTCTCCCGCCGCAGCCAGCATTTTATCCTGGGTTGTGACGAAATGAGAAGCCGGGAATATCATGGCATGCATCTGTCGGCCCATAATTTCGCCGGTCATGGGTTTATACTCGATAATACGATCGATTTCATCGCCGAATAATTCGATGCGTAAGGCCTTATCCCAGGATGAGGCCGGGAATATCTCTACCACATCTCCCCGGACCCGGAAGTTTCCCCGGAAAAAGGTGGTCTCATTGCGCTCATAATGGTTTTCCACCAACTGTTTGAGCAGCCGGTCCCGGGGCACAACCGTACCCGGGCGCAGGGAAACAGCCATTTCAAAATAATCCTGCGGTGCCCCCAAACCGTATATACAGGACACGCTGGCAATGATAATGACGTCGCGCCTCTCCAAAAGAGAGGCGGTGGCTGAATGGCGAAACTTGTCTATTTCATCGTTAATGGACGAATCTTTTTCAATATAGGTATCCGTTTGCGGCACATATGCTTCCGGCTGGTAGTAATCATAATAACTGATAAAATACTCAACCGCGTTATCGGGGAAAAATTGCTTGAACTCTGAATACAACTGTCCGGCCAGGGTCTTATTGGGGGCCATGATCAAGGTGGGCCGCTGCACCGCCTGGATGACCTGAGCCATAGTAAAAGTCTTGCCCGACCCGGTAACCCCCAGCAGGGTTTGGTCCCGGAATCCCTTGCTTAACCCTTCCACCAGCTGCCTGATGGCTTCGGGCTGGTCTCCGGTAGGCACATAATCAGATTTTAATTGAAATTCTTGCATTGGCTGCTCCTTATGGTACTGGAATAAAAGTTATCCTGTTATTATACTATAATTTGTGAAATCCTAAAACAGAGGCATTTATGGGAGTCTATTCCCTGCTGTCAATTATAACGCCACAATGTTATATTAATTAAGACATGGGATGAGGTTGTCAACCTTTGCCTCATCTGAAGGGAGCGATTATTTTTGAACTATATCGGGATATTTTTTGGTGTCTATGTTTTTGCAACCATTGGTATATATCATGTTTTAGTAGTCAAACTGGAAAGATGGTTTGGTACCTGGCCCTGGATAGCATTTCTGATTATAGGGGTTGTCTGTCTTTACTTTTCCGTAATTAGCCCCGATGAGACCCGTTCCATGTGGTGGGGTTATAATTCTTTTATCAACCTGTGGTCGGTCAAAGAGATGTTTGACCAGCACCGCCGGGCGGCATAGAGAAGGCCCAGAAGGACAGCAGTCCCTCTGGGCTTGATTATTTTATAAGGTATTTGACGGTTTAGAGGCCGGAGAGGGTGCAATCAGCTCCGTCCCTGTTGTCCCTTTTATCTAGGACTTGGTAATTGTAAAAGAATCTACCACGGTGCCATTGGCTTTTTTGGTAATCAGCTGGAGCTTGTTGCCTTTTACGGAAAGCAGGGAGTAAACCGGCTGATCTTTGGGATTATAAAAGCTCAAACTGTAGGACTTCTTGGAAACATCAGCGTAATACTTGGCTCCGGCCCGCCCCAGGGACGCATAGGTAGTCCCTTTGGCAGTACTGCTGGCTTTCACTCCGTTGTATATGGGATAAGTATGTCCGACCGCGTGGTCGTGGCCGTTTACCACCAGGTCTACATGGTTCTGCTCCAGAATGGTGCAGAAAGCGGCCTTAACATCGCTGTTGGGCCGGTTGTTCTTCAAGGGATAAGGAGGTTTGTGGAAAAATACTACTTTCCAGGTCTTGGTCGTTGCCTTGAGATCTTTCTGCAGCCACTGCTTCTGGGCAGTCAGAATACTTGAACCTTCTTCCTTGCCCTGGCTGTCCAAAACCACAAAATGAACCGGACCATAATCAAATGAATACACCTGTCCCGTCAGGCTGGACGGGCCGTTTTGGGGTACGGTCAATTGAGCTTTGAAGGCAGTGGGTTTAGCCCCCTTGTTTATGGTTTTATAGGTGTCATGGTTGCCTACCACCGGCATCATGGGTATACTCTCCAGAGTTCCCTTCACGGCACTAAACCAGGCATCCCACTGTTTCTGACTGCCGCCTACTTCCGTCAGATCACCGTTGATTACGGTAAAATCAGGTTTTTCCCGGCTAACCGCACTGGTCAGATTGGTCTTCCAGGGGGTGTAATTATAGCTGCTGGAAGACCCGCTCTGGGTATCACTGAACAGTACGGCTTTAAGGTCAGTATCATTGCGGGGCTCGGTTTTAAATTTATAAACGCCGCTCCAGTGGGTCCCGTCCCCCACCCGGTAGATGTAAGTCGTACCGGGCTTGAGTTTGCTCAATGTAGCCCGATGAATTTTCATTGATCCCAGGCTGGAAGAATAGGAACTAACAGTGCCTTTAATCTTGGCGGCAGTGGAAAGCATCTTTAAGGAAGAGCCGCTTTGGACTGCATATTGCACTACGCTGCCACTGGTGCTCGAATTCGTACGCCAGGTCACAGTCATGGCCGTCGTAGGATCAGAGGCCAGGCTTAGGGTGATATGATCGGGGGTGCTGGTCCCGGGCGCGGCCAGAACTGCCCCCGGAACCAATAACATTATCAAAACTAACAGTATTACGCTTATTCGCTTATGTACAGGTTTAAACATATGTTGCTCCTTTCAAATACAATGACCATTTCAGCAAACTATTACCCTGTTTCCTTCGGCTATCCCTCCAATCTGCCCTTATTATCCTGGCTTTTCTTTTCGCCGCCGCTGCCCTCCTTCCTTCTGGTAAATATGGGCATTACCTTCATTAGGGGTTGGCAAATTATAATGGTAATCCGTTATTTCCAGGTTTGGGCCGGTATAGCAGAATTTCTAAAAAATAATAGCTATGGAGAATGATCATGGAATCATCACCTCTTACCAGTAATCAATCTATAAAATGTATATTATGGATAAAACTATGGATGCCGGTATATGGTTTAGGCCATAGATTATGCCCCTAAAAAATTTCCTGCAGGGTTTTAGTTCTTCCAGTCGTTATAATAAGTGAAGGTATCGGAAAGGAGGGGGGTTAAGGTCTGGAATGATGAACAATGGCTATTGTCTTTCCGCAGGGGCGATCCCAATGCCTTTGAGACAATAATCAAACACTATCAGGGCTATGTTTTTGCTATTATTTTAAATTTTGTCAACGAAAATGAAGCACCCGATATAGCCCAGGAAGTATTTTTGCAATTATACCGCTCCCTTCCCCACTTTCAGTCCAATAACCTTAAAGCCTGGATTGGGAAAATAACCGTCCATAAGGCCATTGACTGGAAACGGAGCCATGCCCGCCATAATGAGGGACCAAGTGATATAGACATCACCGCCGTTAAGGATAATACCATGATGCCGGATGAATTTATCATTAAACAGGAGAACCGCCGGCAGATTCAGACCATCTGCCGGAGTTTACCGCCAAGATACGCGCAAGTAATCATTAAATTCTATTTTGAAAACAAATCTTATCTGCAAATCGCCCGGGAAGAAGGAGTCAGCCTCAGAACGATTGAATCAAGGCTCTATCGGGCTAAACACATGATACGCTCGCAGTGGAAGGAGGAACAGGGATGAAGCATTACGTCGAATCACAATGGCTGGCTTTAAAAAACCGGAAACTGAGCAGGCCTGAATCAGAAATTATGGAAACTCATTTACTCGAATGTGAGGATTGTCTAAACCTGTTTCTGCGCCTGACTGACGAGTTGGCGGCCCCCCCGGCTAACAATGTCATACCCCGGGACTTCAGCTGCAGCACTATGACCTTTATACAGGACCGGGTCCGGTCGCGATCGAATTATGGGCGCAGCCGGGATAAAATCAAAAGGCTTTTATCTTATTATGTGGCAGCCTCGGTGGTCACACTTGTGCTGGCAGGCGGAGGGTTCTTTACTAAAGTGGCCGACCGGGCTATGACGCTGTCAGACCAACCCGGAATTGAAGCCAGGCAACCGGACAGCATTTTATTCACTTGGCCGAATCGCTTAATCGAGACCTCGTCCTACTGGACTGAAATGATACCCAAGGAAAGTAAAAACTTAAAGGAGGTTATATGGTGACGAACAAGAGTAAGTTCATTGTTTTTATGCTTTCAGTCATCCCCGGGGTTTCCCATCTTTATCTGGGAATACCCGCCCGCGCCCTGACATTTTTTACTCTGTTCATAGGAGTATGCATCGGCGGCACCGCTATAAGTGCCATTTCCGGTTTTAGCCTGCTGGGCCCCCTTTTGTTCATGGCCCTGGTTATTGTTTGGTTTGTCGCTCTGGCGGACGCTTTTGCCCTGATAGACAACCAAAGATTAATGGAGAGCGGCGAGAATGATGGTCATCCCGGCATAGGCCTGGCGGCTTTAAACAACCGCAAAGTCATAGCCGTTACTTTATCGATGATACCTGGCGCCGGTCATATGTATCTCGGCTTGCTTAAGCAGGGCGCGCAATTGATGGCCGTTTTTTTCCTGGTTATGTTTGTAACCGACTGGCTGCATCTGAGTTTATTAATGTTCCTGCTGCCGGTACTCTGGTTCTTCAGTATTTTTGATGCTTACCATCTATTGGAGGAAGAGACTGACGGATTGCGCCCCGACGAATCCCCGCTGTTTGAATGGTTTTCAAATCATCCCGCCTGGATGGGCTGGGGTTTGATCTTGCTGGGGGTATTGGTGGTTTTGCAGCGTTTGGTTGCGCCCATACTGGCAACCCTGCTCAGTGCGGATGTACGTAATTATATTGAAACCGCTATTGTTTCCTTAATTTTAATCGGCGGAGGCGTCAAGCTGCTGCTTGGCCAAAAAGCCGTCAAAGATACGGAGGAAATATCATGAGGCATTGGCGGGTAGGCACTCTGACCATGGGCCTGCTTTTGGTTGCAGCCGGTGCAGGCCTTCTCCTGGATCGATTTTATCATCTGGCGGTGGTCGATTTCAGCCTTAAATGGTGGCCGCTGCTCTTTATATTCCTGGGTGCGGAAGTCCTGTGGCAAAATCAAATCAAGCGGGATGAAAACAGTAAAATAAGATATGATATTTTCAGTATAGTAATTATCCTGTTTATCGTGTTCAGCGGCCTTGGTTTACAGGCCTTGAGTCAAACCGGTCTGATTGAACGTGCACGCACTTCAATATTATCCCAGATGTTTGCATTTGAAAATTCCGCCGAAATACCTCTGGAACCGGGAATCCAGAAAATTGTATTAACCACCAAGGGAAATCCGGTGGTTATACGCACCACCCCGGGCAGCAGTATTGTCGTCAATTCAAGCCTCCAGGTGCGGGCTCAGTCGCAGCATGAAGCAGCGGCGGCAGCTGACCAGTCTAACCGGCTCTCCGGACAGCAGATAGCCGACGTTGAATATATAACCCTCCAAGCTAATCGTGGTTCGGAGCAAATTATCAATTGCAGCTATACCCTGATCATTCCGCAGCAGGTTGATATTGAAATCGATGCGGGTGACAGTTCTCTCGATATCAATATATCCTCTCTGCAACATAATTGGCAGATAAATGGTTCCGGGCTCTGCACCATGCAGTTGCCAGGCCGGGCGAATGCAACTATAGACGCCTGGCTAAACAGGGAATCCTCACCCCAGGGTAATCTGACCTGGAATAAGTCTGAACCTGACCATGAGGTCAGCGAGCCCAACGACAATCCGGCAACCGTCGGTCCAAGTATGGTGCATGCGCAATCCAAGCTGGGCAACGGCAGCAACCAGATAAATATCCTGGGCATGCAGGAATTAACCATTAACTATCTGCCCTAGAACCATGCAAAAACTATTATAAAAACGCAAAGCCGGGGGACCCTCCCCCGGCTTTACTTTGCTTGATGGGACTACTGTTTCCGTTTACTAATCTCCTCCGCAATTTCCTGGCGTTTGCGGTCCAATCTCTCAAAATCCATCGCTGACGTGTATATTTTCTTGACTTCCCGGGTGGACAGGCGCAGGCTTTCCAATTCGTGCTGGGCCTGCAGCAGCAGAGATTCGTAACGGCGCCAGGCCTCACTGGTCTTTATCGCCTCTTCTTCGGAATCATAGCGGTCAAGATACTGAGTCATATCTACCACCATATCTCCCTGTTTCAGGACTATCTCGGCATCCCCCGGCTCGATCAGGGCCAGCTGGAGATTGCGTATGATAACCATTACCAGATAATCAATCTCCAGGCCGCAGTGGAAGTATTCCAAAAAATAGCCCCTTTGTTTGGCTTCACTGACCAGAGCACTTATAACCGTGGATTTCCCACTGCCGGTCGGTCCCTTGAAAATATATCTGCGCTTGCAGTTGGCGCTTAGTTCATCAATATAATTCATCAGCCCGTCGTCGGTAATCACGCCGGCAAAATAATGCTTCTCGCCGGGGTGGTTTTCGATTATCTCGGCTGATAATCTATGAATGAGTTTATCTATTTGCTGTATATTGAGATGCGCAGCGTTAACGTTCCTGATCTCTTCTTGAGCCCAGCTGGCCTCCTTAAGGATATTGGCGGCCCGCTTTTGGAACTTCTCTACCTGGTCGAACTGCTCGACAATCTCCCGGCAGTGTTTTTGAATCGCGGTTTGATCCCAGTATTCGCCCAGGTTGATGATTGTCTCTCTTGCTCCTGGATATTTGGGATCGATCGGTTGCGGCAAACTGCCATTGATGACGGCCGCATCCAATTGCGGTATATACACTCCGTCAGGAATTACCGGATCCAGGGATGACACCCAAAACTCCACATCATAGCCTTGTTGTGACATAACATCCCCCAGCATGCGGATGAATGTCGATTTTCCGGAACCTGGAGGCCCTTTCAAAATATATACCTGGGCCAGACCATTTACCAGTTGGGGTATAAAAGAATAAAAGCCCTGATTGGTAAAACTGCTGGCAAAAACGTAACGAGTTATTCCCCGATTGTTCACCCTGATACCTCTTTCCCGTGCTTTCTGTTAATATATTCATTTTGTGGTCAGGATGTGAACATATTTTCTGATTCTGCGCCAGATCGCCGCGGCGATGCTGAAAATGCCATCTTCACTCACACTTAAGTAATACCCGGCTTGCGGTTCCGGAACTGGTATAATTCCCAGTTCCTGCTGAAAATTAATTCGCACTCTTCGAAATATCGCAGTATTGCCCCGTTTTATTTTCAAAGCCGCCTCCCCGGTCCGACTCTGCAGCTTCTCCTGCAGGTCCTCATACTGGTTTACCGACTCTCCATTTGCGGTAAGGATTATATCCCGGGAGCGCAGACCCTGCTGCTGGGCAAGAGTTCCCGGCAGAACATCCAGGATCATGACCCCTTCCTCCGGCGGAACATAAAGGGGAGAGCGATTTTCCGTACGCATGCCCACCCAGATTACCATTTCATGGCCCAGCGGGCTGTACAAAGCCAGAACCGGCAGAATTACCGGATAATGTAAAGCCAGTACCGATAACAGGAGCAAACTCAGGCTGAAAAGAGATAAATGCAGGGCGGAGCGACGAGTGGCCTGGCCCGGGGCCTGTGTCGTACTTATTTCACCGTAACCCAGCATTGCCAAAATCGGCAGCAGAGCATAGGCCTGGTCATTGGTAAACTGCGAATAGTTTTGCAGCAACGGCCACCAGTCCGGAGCAACGATAGCACCCGGGATATCAAACCACCCCATGCTTACCAGAGCAACCAAGGGTATAGGCCAGAATAGCTGGAGGTTAAAGCCTCCCCGCAATTGACCGTCCTTTTTTATATAAACCGGAAAGGGATTGAAAGTCCCATTTAACAGGATAAGCAGGCTCTCCACCAGGTGGAGTACAGCCACCAGTCCCATCAGCTGGGGAATATTTAAAGTCGGATAGCCGAAAAGCAGGTTGCTTACACTAAGCACTCCGGCCGCATAAGCAAAGCAAAGGAATCGTGGTTTGATCAACATCAGCAAGACGGCGGCCAGCCACAAATAACTGACTGCAATTCCGGACAGATTCACCCCCAGGAATACCAATAAAACACTGCCTATTATTCCGCCCAGCAAGCCCAGCAGAGATGAAACCAGGGCGGCACGAAAATAGATATTGCGGCGTCCGCGGAGCAGCGGTTCCGACATGTGCTGCAGACGCCGGTATTGCCAGGTTATGAGCCCAACCAAGAGCAAATATATTAATATAAAAGAGGGCGATGTCAGCATATTCGCTAACACGCGCCCCATATAAACCAGTATGGACCAGACAAATTCCACCCTGTTACCTCCGTTAATCAGGGATTATTGGGTTTGCTGCTTTAAAAGCTCGATAGCCCTCTGTAATTGCAGATCTACATCGCCCTTATCAGAATTTTTTACAACATGGTCAGGATTTATGCCGATTTCATTTATGTCGGTTCCTTTAGGCGTAAAGTACTTTTGGGTGGTAAGTTTAAGAGCTCCCCCGTCAGTAAGCGGATATACAGTCTGCACCAGGCCTTTCCCGAAGGTGCTTTCACCTACCAGGACCGCCCGTCCGTTGTCCTGCAGGGCTCCGGACAGAATTTCCGAGGCGCTGGCGCTGTTTTGGTTAACCAATATGACCAAAGGCAGATTAGTGGCTCCAGGCCCGGCATTATGCACTGTTTCTTTCCCCTTGGCATCTTTGACACTAACAATCTCACCTTCACTGAGGAAAAGGTCGGCTATCGCCAGTGAGGCCTCAAAATCACCGCCGCCGTTGTCGCGTAAATCCAGAATAAGGCCTTTGATGCTTTTTTGTTCCATATTATTTAAGCTTGCCACCATCTCCTGAGTGGAGCGGGCATGAAACTGATTTAGTTTAATGTAGCCCAGCATGGGATTTTCATTAACTATCTTATCTTCAACGGAAGGAACATTGATTATTTGTCTGATAATTTTAAAAACATGCTCCTGGCCATCGTCCGGCCGGAATATGGTTAATTCCAACTGGGTGCCGGGTTCTCCCCGCATCAGGTGTACGGCATCGTCCTGACTCATGCCGATGGAACTTTCATCATTAATTTTGGTAATAATGTCTCCGTTCTTCAGGCCCGCTTCGGCTGCCGGGGTTCCTTTTATAGGTGAAACTATGGTGAGTTTTCCGTCTTGCGCCTCTACCACGTAAACCCCTATGCCCCCGAACTCAGCGTCAAGCTGTAACTTAAGCTCCCCCCATTGTGACTTGTTCAGATATTTTGAATAGGGATCATCCAAAGATGCTACAATCCCCGCAGTCGCTCCCTGAATCATCTTATCACTGTGGGGCGCATACAGCGATTCCGCCTTGATTAATCCCATGACGCTCAGCATGCTGCTCCAACTACTCCAGTTGGTTATAGCCAGGTATCCTGCACTCAGGAAAACCAGCAAACCAAAAACGGAAAAGAAAGCAGTAATTCCCTTAAATAATTTATTGCTTTTCAATGCCACACCACCATATTCTATCTTATTAAATCACTACCATTAATATGTTACTCTATGCCGTTCGGTAAAACAATCAATTAAGGGCTAATTTTGGAAATTTTTTACATAGCCGTTGCAGTTGTTGCACAGTTGCTTCCGGGGCGCACGTTATCCTATTTATCTGAGCAGGCAAAAGACCGTCTGAGACCACTGAAAAAGTCTCTTAAATGTGTCATGCTGAGTGTTAGCGAAGCATCTTATCCTATAAATGCCAACTATACGGTATTGTTGATAAGATCTTTCGTCGTCTTCGGCTCCTCAGGACGACAAAACATGTATTTTTTCAGTGGTCTTGGAACCGTCTCCTTGCCTCACCGGGACTCACGCTTACCCGGTTCATCGGCATAAAAAAGGGGCAATGGGGATTTCCCTGCCCATTGACCCGTGCCCGGCGTTGACTTTTATCTATAAACTTTTATATGTATCCTCTTGGTTCTACCGGAGTCCCGTTTTTGCGCACCTCAAAATGCAGATGCGGCCCGGTGCTATAGCCGGTGCTGCCTACCTTTCCGATAGTCTGGCCTTTAAATACGGTGTCGCCCACTTTTACCAGGATTTGGGACTGATGCCCGTAAAGAGTGGACAATGAAGCTCCATGGTCTATTATGGTGGCATTGCCGTAACCGCCTAGCCACCCTGCAAATATCACCGTACCTCCATCCGCCGCTACAATTTTAGCACCATAGGGCGCGCCGATATCCATGCCGGTGTGCAATTTATTGACTTTCAAAATGGGGTGATACCGCATCCCAAATGGCGAGGTAATCGTTGTATAACCCGGAGCCGGCCAGGTAAAGACCCCTGTACCGATTCGCGTTCCGTCGGTATTACCCTGTTTTTTACGTACTATTGCTTCCGCCTCGGCTGATGCCTGTTCCAGCTCCGCAATGACTTGAGCGTATTTCTCTTTCTCGTTTTGGACGCTGCTGAGAACCATCTGCTTTTCATTTAACTTGCTCGCCAGCAAAGTCTTCCTGGCTTCCTGGCTTTCCTGGGCCGCCACCAGTTCCCGCTTCTGCACCTCCAAATCCGCCAGCTTGGTATCCAGTTCTTTTTTAGCTTTATTGATCAAGCCGATTAGATCCCGGTCCTGATCAATAATGGTGGTGATCATATCCAGGCGGGTGATAAAATCTCTGACATCATTGGCCCCTAACAGGACCTCCAAATACGTACTGTCACCCTGCTCATAGATTGCCACCAACCGGTCCCCCAGTTGCGCAATCTGTTTATCCAGCTCTTGCTGTTTTTCCTTGATCTGCTGGTCCGCCAGGGCAATATTGTCGGTCAGATTATTTATTCTTTCTTCCAGGGTGTTTATTTCCTGCTGGGTTTTTTCAGCATCGCGTTCGATACTTTCCATCTGTCCCATAATGCTTTTTTCGTTTCTGGTTGCTCGACTTAAATTACTTTGCTGTTGGTTCATCTGCTGGTTTATTTCATTCAGCCGCTGCTGCTGTTCACTGAGTTCATCCGCATACACCGGCATAATCATGGCCGCCAGCATAATCAGAACCATCAGTCCGGTTAAAACCTTACGTCTAGACATTATTTTCCCTACTCCCCCTTCCGCTCTTGAGCGCTCAACGTTGTCATATCGGTCTGCGTCGTCCGCGTCTATAATCCTATACCTTCAGGAACCGGTTCAATGATATGTAAGACCCCAAAACCCCGAGCAATACACCTGTTGCCAGCAACGATAAATAAACGGTAAGCAATACGCTGGGCTGATATACCATAGGAATAAAGAAAAGGGCATTCTGCAAATTACTCACCAGTGACTTGTAGCCTATGGCCAACAGCGAAATAGAGACTACCGCTCCTACCATTCCCAGCAATATCCCTTCTATGAAAAAGGGCCAGCGTACAAACCAGTCAGTCGCCCCGATCAGTTTCATTAAATAAATTTCTTTGCGACGGGCGAATATAGCCAAACGAATGGCGGTAGCAATGAGGAAAACGGCCCCAATCGCCAAGACCACAACGAAACCGATGCTGATAATTCTGACCCATTTGGTTACCTGGAAAAGCCTCTCGACCACACCCTGGCCATAATTTACTTTATACACCCCCGGTATGGCGTTTACATGCTGGGCTACCAGGGCTACATCCTGGGGATTTTTGGCTTTTACTTCAAATGAATCGGGTAAAGGGTTTTTGCCTAGAGTTTTGCCCAGATCATAGTCCTTTTCGGCAAACTTTTCCTCCATCCGGGCGAGAGCCTCATCCTTGGGTACAAATACTACTGAATCGACTCCGTCCAGCTTCTTTATTTTGTCTTCAACATTACTTACCTGGTCTGAGCTAAAAGAGTTGTCCAGATAAGCTATTATTTCGATGTCGGACTCCAGCCGGTTCATAAAACTACCGGCATTGATCGTCATTAATACCGCCACGCCCAGGAACAATATGCAAATTGCCATAGTTGAAACGGTAGCAATACTTAAAAGCCGGTTGCGCGTAAGAGAGGTCATGGCTTCCTGCAAAAAATATGCTGCGTTTTTTGTTTTCATTATCTTAACTCCATACCATAAATATCGGACGCAACCCGTCCTGATTCCAGGGTAATCACCCGTTTGCCAGCATTTTTTACCAGCTCCCGAGCATGCGTGGCCATAACTACGGTCGTTCCTTTACGGTTGATGTCATAAAGCAGTTCCATAATCTCATGGGCGGTATCCATATCCAAATTGCCGGTAGGTTCATCCGCAATCAACAACAAGGGACGATTGGCTATAGCCCGGGCAATACCGACTCTCTGCTGCTCCCCTCCCGACAACTGGCCGGGGAAGGAATTTTCCTTGCCCTTTAAGCCCACCATCCCGATAACTTCAGCCGTGCGGGAAACAATGTCTCTCTCCTTCGCGCCCACTACTTTCATGGCGAAAGCTATATTCTCGGCCACAGTCTTATTTTCGAGCAGCTTAAAATCCTGAAATACAACCCCTATACTACGCCGCAGCTGCGGTATCTCACTGCGCTTCATACGGATAATGCTGCGTGACGATACGAATATCTGGCCTTGCGTAGGCGTTTCTTCGCGGAACAGCATTTTTACCAAGGTGGACTTGCCGGCGCCGCTGGAACCCATCAAAAAGATAAATTCCCCGCGGTCTATCTTCAACGAAACATCATTTAGGGCTTTGACACCATTTTTGTATATTTTGCTAACATTATAAAATTGAACTAGCATAATCCTTCCTCCGATATTGTCAACATCCCATAAAAAAAACCACCATTGTAGGTGGTTCTACAAAAGAATGATAATTCCTTTTAGAAATTACTTCTTTTTTAACAAAAAGCGTGTTTTTTCCATTATTTTTTCGACCGTAAGTCCATAGTAAGCCAGCAACTCATTAGGGCTGCCCGATTGCCCAAAGACATCCTCCAGGCCCATCCGCAGCACCGGTACGGGACTATAATGGGCTTTTTCCATTTTGCTTAGTACCGCGCTGGTCAGTTCTTTTAGGCTTTTGATCCTGCTTTTGTGCATTACTACACCTCCTAAAAATTTGTTTACAGGATGATGTTGACACAAAATAGCAGTTATTAAACTATGCTGAAGTTTCAACCGTAGGTGCAGGTGTAGAGCGCTTCCCTGGATCTCTTCGGAATAGTTTCCTAATCTCATATACAACATTGACCTTGCACCGATTAATAATTTCAATCTTCAAAATATCAGCAAATGTTAGCTTATCAAAGATGAACAGTTAGGCATTAAATGTATTAACGTTATCTGCTCCTTTATATCTTCCCCGTGAACAGATAAATACGTTAACGGAATTGAACCGGCGTGCAAATAGTCTTTAACATGGATGTCTGTATAATCTGTCTTTAAAAGACAATTGATCTTTGCGATATTTGTATCTATATTTATATTTCTTACCACGAAACCAAGCATACAGTTCCTTTTATAATATGAAGTATATTTGGGTGTCTTTCCGGTGAAACGACGCATACCTTTATCAACATATTCCCGATTCAAGGTCAGATTCCCGTCGATACGCTTGCATTCAATGATAAAATAACGCTCCCTATGGCGAAACGTATCGATGCTATATACTTGTAAATCGGTTCGCCCCTGCGGTGTAGCATCAACATAATTTTCAGGAACCTCGGAAGAAAATCGAAAATCGTTAAACCCAATATGTTGCATGATATTATCATTGTTAAGATAATTGGTAAAGAGATAATCCCGTATTTTGGTTTCATTATTAGCAAGTTTACAGCAATTGCGTTCACAGTCTCTTTTCATTAAATCAAGACACTCTAGCACTTTTATAACAATATGTTCAAGTATGCCGAAGGCTACCTGCTGGTTCAAAGAGTCATTTTTAAATCCTCTCATAATGTGATACCTCATTGTCTGCCAGTATGGAGTCCAGAACATCTGCCAAATCTAATTTTGCCATAGCAGGATGCCAGTTCTTGTACTCGTCAGTTTTAAGGATGTAAAATGAGTTTTCTGAAAAGCTGATTACGTCCTTGGACTGATAGAAAAGATCATTTACCTTGTTCAGCATGAACTTGCTCACAAAACTCATCTGGGCGTCACGTTTCCCATCATGTTCAATTATTGGTTCAGAAGGAGCATTGTCTTGAAAAACGAATTCTACCCCACAGTAGTGGCCCGTGATATACTTATAAATATGAACGGAAATGTATTTCTGATTTTGAGTGAAAATCTTTGCGAAGTATTCAGTAAAGATTTTTACATACTCACTCAACTGATTACTGGAAACATTCTCCCAGAAAATTTTATTCTTAGCCACCTGAGGAATCTGTATTTTCAAAGCATAGTCAACAAAAATATCATCAGCTAACCCAAACTTTTCGAGGACAAGATTGTCAAGCTTCCGGATAAGCTCATCGCTTTCATTGGAATTATTAAAATAATCTTTTTCTGCTTTAATAGCTCCCTGGATCTGTTCCGTTAAGTATGATATCTGATTATCAATAACAATAGGATATTTAAATATTTCCGTGGGAAACCCTTGTTCACACTCAATGCCCGAGGAAGACCCTAGCATCAAGTTTAAATATGAATAAAACGAAGAATTAAACAACCCTGTTAATGATAAGAGTATCTCTTTATTCTTTTCCTCCCCACAAATTCCCGTGATAGCATCGGTATAAAGAAAATCTTCTTCTGAATATGCTGCTCGAAATTTATAATTCTGTGTATTAAAGCCTTTTTTTATCAAAGTATACGGGGATTGAAATAGATACTGCTTATCCTCCTTTGCGCGATGAACCTTGCTCTTTGTAAAATATTTTCCCTTTTCCTTAATCACTTCAAAAGGTTTTATTCCTTTTTTAGCATCAATGAGCCACCGGCCTATAAGGTGGCTGGCATTTTGTTTTTCTCCATCAGCAACACGTATCCCTGTTCCGTGTTTAAGCTTATTATTTCTAATAACTTGTTCAACTGTAAGATATCGGTTATACAAACCTTTTATGGTATGAAAGTCATGGGTATGTCCAAAAACAAGTGTTTTCCATGCCCAATCATTTTCCAGCAATAAGGTTTGAGGTACATATTTATAATCGTTTTTATCAATAACGATTATGTTAAATAATTTAAAGAAAATATTTGGCTTTAGTGTAAGATGACACATATCATGCTTTTTATTTTCATTATCATTATCGTTAAACTGATATATTAAAACCCCTGCTGGCCCGCGAGCGCTGGCAAAAATCAGCTCCCGTACCGCAGCAAGCTCAATATACTTTTTTAATCGTGCCTTTTCTAAAAGCCACTTGCGAAAACTGACTGAAGGCGATTTTGTATTATATAATAACTTCGATGTCACAATCAGACAGCAACAGGTGTTCTGGTCTGCAAAATCCTTTGTCCGTAAGACGAAACTCCGGGATATTTCATTGCCCTGATGGGGGAGGTTTCTTTCTTTGCAATATTTTACATGCGAACCCCCAACATTTCCCCAAGGTGGATTTCCGACGATAAAATCAAAGTGTTTTTCCTCCAGATGCTCTTTGATATCTTCTGAGAAAAAATCACATACAAAAAAGTTTGTGTCCCTCAGTAAGGGTAGCTTGAAATTCCTTAATGTCTTAGGGTCTTTATAATCCAATATCGTGAGATAAATCGAAAAAATAGCAACATCAATTGCTTCGGGATTCTTATCAATCCCCCAAATATTTTCTTTAATAAGATATACCAGCCTTTGATCACTAAAACCATCCGCATCTTGAGTAATATTTTTCTCAATAATCTTCCTTGCTGATTGCACCAAAAATATTCCCGAACCGCATGCAGGGTCAAGAATCCTGCAATTGGTATTTTCCTTAAGGAAAGGAGCGATTGTTTCCTCCAGGAGATAATCTACCAAGTACGGTGGAGTATAAAAGGCTTTATCTTTTTGTTGCTTTTCATCACCCAAAAAGCGCTCATAAATATTGCTAATCAATTCAACAGGGATAATATTGAAGTCATACAGCGGAAACAGAGATGTCTGACCGGAAGGCAAAACAAGATCGCCAGCCATTAAGTCTCTCAGTGTCCTTAACGATGAATCATCCAATATGTCTATTTCCGAACGATTACCTTTCTCATATAATTCAAACAGGTTTCCATTAAAACTCTTTTTAAGATGTGCAAAAAAGCCATACATCTCAGCTTTGTCCTGCATAATTGTAAGCAACTGAGTCTGAGAAGATGTAACGTTGCCGCAAAGCCCATGATAAGCCAAATCAACACCACGATCAATGAGATATCGGATAAAGATTAAACGCAGAATAATCTTAACAGCGAAGGGTTCGCATTCTGTTTTTTTAAGTTGATATGTTGCATCCCTTATGTTATCTAGCATCACTGCATCTAATTTAGGAGCAGATAATTCTTTCTGATATCTTTTCCAAAATGCAGCACTGGATATATTCCAAAACGAAAATAAGGATCCCTCATTTATCAATGTATTATCTATTTCTTCAAGCAGAAGTAATTCTCTTGTTTTGTTGATTGAACAACCATTGTATACCTTTATATGGTTGTCAAAGCTGACAATTAATAACGGTATCTGAGCATTCCAGACTTTTTTAATCAGATGCTCAGTGAGACTTTTTTCATTGGATTCAATAAATACAATGAATGGTTTTTTATCGGTCATATAGATTGCTGCCGGGGCAAGCTCTTCGGAAAGTTTATGAATGGAACGATTGCTCATGGTTTCGTTAGAATCCGAATAATACAGTTTATCTGATTTAGAATATCCCAATGCATCAATTACGCTTTTTATCCCGGACATAACTCAATCGCTCCTTTTCTGCATTTTTGGATACCGAACGTATGTTTGTGTATATGTATGTTGTTCTATAAAAATTCCCAAAATCCTTTATAAAACATTAGAAAATTTTTTTATTTTATTGCGAAAGCCTCAAATCATCTCAAATATTTTTCCATAATGACCCAACCTGGCAAATACAAGTTGTTCTTGATAACCACTCAGATCATGTATCAAAGGAAACTATGCAATGGTTAAAGCAATATCCTAACAAAGAATGATAATTCCTTTTAGAAATTACTTCTTTTTTAACAAAAAGCGTGTTTTTTCCATTATTTTTTCGATCGTAAGGCCATAGTAAGCCAGCAATTCATCAGGACTGCCCGATTGCCCAAAGACATCCTCCAGGCCCATCCGCAGCACCGGTACGGGGCATTCCTCGGATACGACTTCACAAACCGCACTGCCCAGCCCCCCGATGACGCTATGTTCCTCAACCGTTAAAATAGCCCCGGTTTCACGCGCTTTAAGGGTTATTAACTCCCGGTCAAGCGGTTTTATGGTATGCAGGTCCAACACTGAAGCCCGGATCCCTTCTGTCTCCAGTCTATCGGCCGCTTCCAAACACTTGGCCACCATTATGCCGCATGCAGCCAGGGTTATATCCGGTCCCGTCCTCAGTTCGATCCCCTTGCCGATAACAAATTCCCGCTGGTCATCATAAATCACCGGGACCGCCGGTCTCCCCAAACGAAGATAGACCGGCCCGTTCTTATGGTAAATCGCCTCGACTGCCTGGCGGGTCGAAGGTCCGTCAGCCGGTACCACTACGCACATATTAGGTACGCCGCGCATGAGCGCGATATCTTCCACTGATTGATGGGAGCCGCCGTCTTCGCCCACGGTTACACCGGCATGGGTCGCACATATCTTCACGTTCAGCTGGGCATAAGCCAGAGAATTGCGAACTATCTCGTAAGCACGGCCAACGGCAAATATGGCAAAAGAACTGGCAAATACGGTTTTGCCTGCAGCGGCCAGCCCTGCGGCCATGCCAATCATGTTTTGTTCAGCGATACCGGCGTTGATAAATCTGTCAGGAAAGACTTTGGCAAAATCAGCCGTCTTGGTTGATTTGGACAAATCGGCATCCAATACCACCACATCACCATACTTGTATCCCAATTCCACCAGGGCTTTACCATAGGCATCCCGGGTCGCTTGCTTTTCCAACTTGGTTTCCTCCTTTAAAATAGACGCGAAAATTGATTTATAGAATAGTCAATGAATATACTCAGTTATCCGTTTAGTTCGGCCAGAGCCTGGTCGACTTGTTGCGGGTTGGGGGCGGTGCCGTGCCACTCGACTTTATTCTCCATAAAGGAGCAGCCTTTACCTTTAACCGTATCCGCAATAATCGCCGTCGGGCGCCCTTTAACGGTGCGGGCGGTATTTAAGGCCTCCATGATCTGGCACGGGTCATGACCGTCAACGACTAGGGTCTCCCAACCGAAAGCCTTGAACTTGTCCCCCACCGGTTCGGGGGACATGACTTCACAAATCGGCCCGTCTATTTGCAGGCCGTTGTGATCCAGAATTGCCGTAAGATTGTCCAGTTTATAATGATGGGCGGCCATTAGAGCCTCCCATACCAGGCCCTCTTCGATTTCGCCGTCTCCCAGCAAGGCATAAACCCGATAGTCCTTCCGGTCCATTTTACCGGCCAGAGCCATTCCCACCGCCCAGGATATCCCCTGTCCCAGCGATCCGGTGGAAGCTTCCACCCCCGGTACTTTACGCATATCGGGATGTCCCTGCAGCGGGCTGCCCAGCTTGCGCAGCCTATTCAATTCTTCCCGTGGGAAAAAGCCCTTTTCGGCCAGAGCGGCGTAAAGGACCGGGGCGGCATGCCCCTTGCTCAATACGAAACGATCCCGGTTGGCTTGGCGGGGGTTTTGCGAGTCGATATTCATCTCCCAAAAATAAAGGCAGGATAAGATATCGGCAGCCGACAGCGAACCCCCTGAGTGCCCCGAACCTGCTTCTCCCAGCATGGAAATAATGTCCCGGCGGATTTGCCGTGCTTTTTCTTTTACTTCCCGGATTGAACTTTCATTAATCTCTCTCACATTAACCTCCCAAAAATAATTATAGACACGAACAGCATAGACGCGGACTACGCTGACTTATATGACTGCCGCGGCATAGTTAATTCATGCTTTTATATATTTAAGTGATTGCTATTGTGCCTATCTCATTATGCTTATAATAATTGTGATCAAATCAGCCTTACAATCTTAACATTGGTATTATTAATTCTACCAAATACTTGTCTGTGTTACTCATAAAAGTCCGCGTTGTCCGCGTCCATTATTCCTTGCGCATTCTCAGGCAGGCGTTGATAAAGTCATCCAGGTCACCATCCAGGACGGCCTGGACATTGCCCGCCTCCAAATTGGTGCGGTGGTCTTTTATTAAGGAAAAAGGATTCAAGGTATAGGTGCGGATCTGGCTCCCCCAGGCTATCTCCTTGTACTCACTCTTCATTTTTTGCATGCTGTCATCCCGTTCCTGCTGTTTCAGCTCATATAAACGGGCATTAAGAATTTTCATGGCAGCCAGGCGGTTGGCATGCTGGGAGCGCTCGTTCTGACATTGGGCCACAAGCCCGGTGGGCAGATGAATAATCCGCACCGCGGAGTCCGTCTTATTGACATGCTGTCCGCCGGCTCCTCCGGAACGGTACGTGTCTATGCGCAAATCATCGGGATTAATCTTTACCGCTATTTCTTCACTTATTTCCGGCAATACTGATACGGAGGCAAATGAGGTGTGCCTGCGTCCGGAGGCGTCAAAAGGAGAGATGCGAATCAGGCGGTGTACGCCCTCTTCACATTTCATTTTCCCGTAAGCATACAGCCCTTTGACCATAAAGGTCACGCTTTTTACCCCGGCTTCGTCACCGGCGAGATAATCCAGTATATCGATATCATACCCGGATGATTCCGCCCACCGGGTATACATCCGCAAAAGCATCTCCACCCAATCCTGGGCTTCAGTGCCTCCGGCTCCGGCATGCAAAGACACGATGGCATTGCCCTGGTCATTTTCACCCGAAAACAGTATCAAAAGCTCATAGTCCCTGAACTTTTTCACATACCCGGACAGTTCCCGCACGGTATCGTTGTACATGTCAGTCTCGTTTTCCGCTTGGGCCAGTTCCAGCATTTCATTTAAATAATGAGCTTCCTGCCAGAATTGTTCATACTGATCAACCCCAGCCTGCAAATCGCTTATCTGTTTCAGCACCTTTTGGGCTTCCAGGTTGTCATCCCAAAAATTTTCGGCGATGGTCGATTTATGCAACTTGTTTATTTCCTGTTTTTTATTTTCAATGTCAAAGGGAAGCCCTCATCTCATTTAGACTGTTGATTATTGAGTTTATGGTTCCCTGTGGATCTTCAATCAAAATATCACCTCATCCTGGTTTATCCGGGCCTGACTTAGCTGGCTGTACGGCCGCAGCATTTTTTGTATTTTTTGCCGCTTCCGCACGGGCAGGGATCGTTGCGCCCGATTTTCTCTCCCACATGTACGGGTTTCTTCACCGTGTCTTCCCCTTGGTTCGTAACCATTCTTCTTTCTTCCGGTCTTTCTACGATCTTAACCCTTAAAATAAAGCGGACAACATCCTCTTTAATACTGAAGACCATAGCCTGAAACGCTTCATAGGCTTCAAACTTGTATTCAACCAGCGGATCCCGCTGGGCATAAGCCCGCAGATTAATGCCGTTGCGCAGCTGATCCATGGCATCAATATGATCCATCCACTTGTTATCTATAATCCGCAGCATGACCGCCTTTTCTATTTCCCGCATGGTCTCGCTGCCCAGCTCGGCTTCACGGGCCTCATACAGAGCATGGGTTTTTTCCCCCACCAGTTCCCTGACTTCCTCCTTGGTCATGCCCTTGAGTTCTTCAGCCGGCATATTAAAATCCGGTAAGACGTTCTGATCAATGTAGGTTATAAGACCTTCCAGGTCCCATTCATCAGTATATTTAAAATCTCCGGCAAAACTGTCAACCACCTGTTCAATAACATCATCAATCATAGCCGCAATAGTAGCTTTCAGATCTTCTCCAAACAGGACTTTCCTGCGTTCCCCGTACATCACTACCCGTTGATTGTTGATTACGTCGTCATACTCCAGTACGTTTTTGCGGATGCCGAAGTTGCGGGTCTCAACCTTTTTCTGAGCATTTTCAATCGCCCGGGTAATTATTTTATTTTCAATCGGTATGCTGTCATCCATTCCCAGGCGGTCCATTACTCCCTCTATATTGGAAGAGCCGAACAGGCGCATCAAATCATCTTCCAGGGATACATAAAAGCGGGATTCCCCCGGGTCGCCCTGACGCCCCGAACGCCCTCGGAGCTGGTTGTCGATCCGGCGGGATTCATGCCTCTCGGTGCCCAGTACATAAAGCCCCCCCAGCTTCTGAACCCCTTCTCCCAGCACAATATCAGTTCCTCTGCCGGCCATATTGGTGGCAATGGTTACAGTTTGGGGCTGACCTGCCTCGGCAATTATCTGGGCTTCCTTTTCATGGTGCTTGGCGTTCAAAACCTGATGCTGGATACCTCTTTTACTCAGCATGGAACTCAGCAATTCCGACTTCTCTATGCTGATGGTACCCACCAGTACCGGCTGGCCTTTTTTGTTTTTTTCAATTATGTCTTCCACTACCGCGTTAAACTTGCCCATTTCACTGCGGTAGATCCAATCCGATCTGTCCTCCCGGACCATGGGCAAATTGGTAGGGATGACCACCACATCCATGCCGTAGATATTGGCAAACTCGTCTTCTTCGGTCTTGGCCGTACCGGTCATACCGGACAGTTTCTTATACATCCGGAAATAATTCTGGAAGGTGATGGTGGCCAGGGTCTGTGATTCTTTCTCAATTTTTACACCTTCCTTGGCCTCGATGGCCTGGTGCAAACCGTCGCTGTAGCGCCGGCCAAACATCAACCGGCCGGTAAACTCGTCGACGATAATGATCTGATCATCCTTGACCACATAATCGCGGTCTTTTCTCATCAAGGTATGGGCCCGTAGGCCCTGGTTGACATGATGGGCTATTTCCATGTTGTCCGAAAGGTTCTCTATGTTAAATTGCTTTTCAACCTTTCTGACCCCTTCCTCGGTCAAAGTTACAATATTGGCTTTCTCATCAACCTTGTAATCATCTTCATTCACCAAGCGGGGGATAAACTTGGCAATACGGTAATAAAGATCAGTGGGCTTGTCGCCTTCACCTGATATAATCAGGGGGGTCCGCGCCTCATCAATCAAGATGGAGTCCACCTCGTCGATGATGGCAAAGTTCAAGGGGCGTTGCACCATGTTGTCGGCGGCAACTACCATATTGTCCCGCAGATAGTCAAACCCCAGCTCGTTGTTGGTGCCAAAGGTGACATCACAAGCATAAGCAGCTTTGCGCTGCGGATAGCTCAGGTCGTGTACGATGAGCCCCACCGATAAGCCGCAGAACTCGTAAATTGGCCCCATCCAGGCAGCGTCGCGGCTAGCCAGGTAATCGTTTACGGTAACAATATGTACCCCTTGGCCGCTCAGCGCGTTCAAATAGGCCGGCAGAGTCGCCACCAGGGTTTTACCTTCACCGGTCTTCATCTCCGCTATCTTGCCTCTATGCAAGACCATACCGCCGATAAGCTGCACATCAAAATGCCTCATCCCCAGAGCCCGCCGGGAAGCCTCCCTAACCAGAGCAAAGGCTTCGGGCAAGAGATCGTCCAAGGTTTGGCCTTCTTCCAATCTAGCCCGGAATTCCCCGGTCTTTTGGGGAAAATCTGCATCAGCCAGTTTGCGGTAGTCATCTTCCAGGCTGTTTATCTCTTCTACAACACGACTTAGTCTTTTGACTTCTCTTTCACTGTCGTCAATCAATCTTTTTACAAAATCCTTAAGCACGGTTCTTACCTCTTTTCCAAAAAAAGAGGAACCAAATGGTTCCTCATAAATATAGATTACGTTTTTATAGTATCATTTATGCGGGATTACGGCAACTAATCAAAGTCAGGCTCAATCAGTCCATAGTTGCCGTCCATTCTCTTGTAGACAACGTTTATCTCATCGGTGCTGGAGTTGAAAAACATGAAAAAGTTGTGGCCTAACAACCCCATCTGCAGTATGGCTTCTTCTTCGTCCATTGGTTTTAAGGCAAACCGCTTGGTACGAACGATATTATACAAACCATCCCTGCCATCAGTTTTATTAGAGGGCTCTGCTCCAGCTATTTGTTTAAGCCCTATTCCACGATGCCTCCTATACAATTTAGTTTTATGTTTCTCTATTTGTTTTTCCAGCTTCTCGACCACCATATCAATGGCGCTGTACATATCCTCGGCCGTAACCTCTCCGCGAAGAATCACCCCGTTTAAGGGTATTGTAACCTCCACCTTGTGATCTTCTCCTTCGAGCGAGAGTGCGACCTGGGCAATTCTGGCGTCATCAATATACTTCTCTAATTTGGAAAGCCTTTTAGTGGTATAGTCTTTAAGCGCATCAGTGATTTCAATATTTCGACCTCTGATATCCAGTCTCATACAACCACCCCTTTCCTAGATCTATACCATTATTATACTCATTTATAACAGAATACTGCACAGGAAATAAAAAATAGTGGGGATAGGATATGATTTGGTGAGGATATCATATTGATTGGGAAAATAATGATACGGAAAGGGTCGATATCTTGTTTGAGGAAGATATGGATCTCGTTGGTTAAAAGCAGGACGAAACATTTTATTAATGATTCTGGTCTATTGAAAGTACTGGTTATAGGTAAAATGTACCTATAAAAATATTAAGGTGTAGGTGGCAGCCAGGATCAGGGCTTTCATTCCTGCATCCGGTATGATTTGACCGATTCGTCTGACCAAACTGGTTGAAGCTTGAATTTCGTATTATACTATATCATGCAAAAAGTTGCCTCCAAAATGCGAAAAGCCGGGGACAAAGCCCCGGCTATTGCTTATACTTACCTATGCGGCAGTAGTCTTTCCTAAATCATATATCCCGCTGGCAAATAATCCAGCTGCGATGCCGCCCATTCCCCCTAAATATACAGCACTGTCCGAAAATACAGCAGCGGAAATCCCAATTATAGCCCCCAGGGTCACAGACAAGGCTGGGGCGTATTTAGAGGGCAATCCCGCTGCTCTTGCAACTTTAACCAACCCGGTTATAACTGCAATAGTGGATAATCCCCCCACGGTATATGTCGTAATATCCATCCCATTTATCCTCCTAAATAATGATTACCGAGTTACTTGCTGGATCCCAGTTGACTTTATGTCCCAACCCTTCAACCAAGGCATGAATTGGGGCATAAGTTCTTTGATTAAATACCTTTGCGGGCAGGGTGATTGAGGCTATCACTACTTTTATTTCAGTTGTCGGAACAGCAGAAATATTAACCGGCAGCACCATAGCTGTATTGGTGGCTGCATCCCACTTGACCGTCCGCCCCATGATTTCAGCTATAGTACGCACCGGACCCCAGACATGATTATCAATAACATAGCCTTGCGTAACCTGCCCATTATAGAATATATCAACAGTCGAAGGAACAGCTAGATCAGCAAATAATCTCGGCCAGGGAAAATTGGGACCCGGGCAATTGGGACGGTTCACTGAATCTATTCGGTAATGTCCGATAATATGATTTGTTGTTACCGGCAACCTCCATTTGACAATCAGTTGCTGGTGAAGCCAGAGCGTAGCCTGGTATTGATTCTCGGTCAGAGTACCGTCAAAGCCTTCGTGTTCTATACCCAAAGTATACCGATTCGGATTTGTCCCATCATATGAGGACCAGTTTGGTCGATTGACTATGCCGGCGTGCCAGGCGGTATCTTCATCGTCCACCAGCTGATAGATTGCGCCGGTACGATTAATTAAATAGTGTGCACTGGCCTGGGTTGCCGGGTTGCAAAGCCATGACAGACAACCGGGGAAAGCCCCTACGGTTATATGGTTTACAATGGCGACGGGGACTCTCCTCTTGCGTCCCGCCGTAAAATTTGGGGTAGGGTTCCAGATTATCTCCATGCTTACTCACTTCTTTTCTGGTCAGATTCTGGGGCAGCGATGGTACTGACCGTACCGGCACACCCACCCAGTAGGGCCGTGAGTACGGCAATTAAGGCGGTGCCCCAATTTGGCAGCTGGTTTGCAAATTCCTCTTTGAGCTCCTTTACCGCCATTTTCAATTCGTTTACATTCCTAAACAGACTTTTGACCTTTTCCTGGAGTCTGGTTACGTTTTCGTCAGATAACGGCCCCACCTCCCCACAAAAATACCGCCTACTCGGCGGCTCTAGGTTGTTGGCTCCTCTACGTCCGGATTGGCTATAGCTTCAAATTCGGCCTGCGTAATCTCTGCCCATCCCTCCTGTAGTTCACCTTCTATATGGGCAACCGCTTCGGTCGGAGAGATGCTTATACCGTTCAGGAGCCTTGCACTGCCTACTTGGGGAACTCCATCTATGGCCGATACTCTTACATACATTATTTACACCTCCTAGTCCGTAATTACGGCAGTATCGCCTGTCATCTCAACAACATCGTAATAAATGCGAAAATTTCTGCACCAATACGGGTTGGTATAGCTGCCATTTTTACCATCGCAATATAATTGTATAAAATCGCCATTTTTAACTGTAACGTCTTCAGTAAAAGTTATATATTCTGTACTATTCATTACGCTCCGCTCCGTTCCTACGGCAACTCCGTTTATATATATTTTGCCGTGACAACCAGAAATGCCGTTGCTATCAGCTCTGATATCAAAACTAACTCGCACGGTTCCACTACCAAGACCATATTGGATACTTTTTGCTAATGTATAACTATTCCCTGGACCACTTCTCTCTGTATCTGCAGAAGCTTTTAGGTTGTTGCTCGCACTACTAATTGACAATTTAACACCACGAACAACATATGCTCTTAGCTCGGCTAACTTTGCATGTAAACTGCCAGTGGCACTGGCGGAGTCGGTTCGCAGTCCTACCTGTCTCCGCAGAAACCCCAGCAGCGCCAACATTTCTTTCCGCAAATCAAACACCCCCTAGGATATAATCGCCGCTGTATACCAGTGTAGTAATGTCCCGGATACCGCCCTCAGGGCCATCTGTGGCGGGGAGGTAGTCGTATATGGCCGCTAGATCCTCACCATTGTATACCAGGGTGGCATGCCCGCCTACATTGTCTATAGAGTGGGCATAGTCCCCACTGGCGCCGGAGTACACCCGGAAATGCAGGGCGTTGTTGGCGGTCCAGGCTCCCGATGTTCCATTTCGGCGGTACGCCGGATAGCTTGCATCCTGCGCGGCCTCCCCGATCCAGTCCAGGTGGTTGGTTGCATCACCGGACTGTCCGACCACGATCCAGTATTGACCACCAGACGTGAGTCCAGTAAGCCCAATCGGTATAGACCAGTATGCGGCAGGGTCCGGGATGAACTCTTTCGGTACCACTACCTGCTTGACCAGGGTCCCGTCCACTCCGGATGATGGATTCATGCCTGATCTAATCTGGACCACCAAATCAGCGCCCAAGGAGTCCCGGTCCAGATGCAACGCTACCCTACCTATCTCCGTGCTGCCGGCCAGAGTGAAGCGGGTGCAATAGCTATAATTGGCTATATTGTTCTCAGATATACCGGTACCGTTTTTGGCCGCGCGCTGGATTCCCTCGGTGATCAGAGTCGGAATATTTCCAGATATAAGAGCGTTCATGTTAGCCTCATCGACAGTGGTTACACCGTTTTTCCATGCATATAAATACATCAGTTCACCCCCTGAATTGTAATGCGACATTCAACTGTCAGAGTTGTATTCCCGGCCTTAGACCAAGGCTGCTTGAGAAGGTTCAGCATGATACCGGTACCTGCGTTCTCTGCCGCCTCCAAGTAGATACTGACCTTCTGGTGATCGCCATTGCATTCGGATGTGAGCAGCTGCGTCCGATACCGGATCAGTGCCCCGCTCCTTGTTACTGCTGAAACCGGCTTTCTAAATATCTCATTTATTGTCTCGCCATCTGCCATATCGTCTCCAACCACTAAAAAAGGGGCCGAAGCTCCTGACAGCAGCTCTGCAATCTTCGCCAGTCCCGCGGTAGTAATGAAATTAGAAAACGGCCCTTCAATAGAGCCGTTTTCAAACTCAAAATACCATTCACCTTTAACTTTGATATTATCATTCATTTGTCCAATCTCTCCTTTACCGGGTATGGGAGTGCATCGGTCTCAAGTACCTCAGCTCCTTTTATTCCGGCTATATATGCCGCCAACCAATCAATGGTAACCTCACCCCAAGGGTGGATGACTGCAAACCGGCCATCGGCAAGTTCTACCGGCACTCCCATCTGTACATGATCATCACCCGCCAGATTAGGAGTAGCAGCAATTTTAATCAGTATATCTCGAGTAGGAACAATTAGAATAGCCATTATATCGTCACCCCTCTCGCGGCCAGCTCGGCCTGAATAAAAGCGTAAGTGTCTACAACTTCTTGGCCGGTTAAGGCGCAGTCATAAAACATGGCATAATATACCTCTAAGTCTTCTCCGCACCAGCCCTCCATGCCACCGATATAAAAGCTCCCTGCGTCAACTACGAATATATCTGCTGGGGCTGCGGCAACGGTAGCGATGGGGAGCGCTCCAAGATAACTCTTTAGATTAGTACCGTCATATGTTGCCGTTGCTGCTGTAACTTGCCCAACCGCTAAACTATTTTCCTCGGACAGCCCATAATATTTTTCGTTTCCGTATAGATTTATAGAGTTACTATTAGTTGCTACATATATTAAGGGGCCACAACCAACGTCATTCACTTGCCCTATTAACGGCGGGTATCCCTCCGAGGAGTTTAGTTTAAAAACTACGATATAAGTAAACTGGGTAAACTCTTGGTGCGGAAATACCGCTAAATCATCTTCCATGTATCTTAGGCCTCCAGATACCCAAGATGGATCGTTTGTATCTTCATTTACAGTAGTACCTAATTCACCATAAATACCATTACAAGTGTAGTTAGTTAATGCTTGATATTTACCCTCATTGAACTTAGCCCAAATACGCAAATGGTCTGCCCGTTGTGGTGTTGGCATTGCAGGCGGCGCATTAACTTCTGTTATACCATACCAATAGGCAGGGAAATTGGAATTGCACCATTCTTGAGTGGGCTCTTTACCAGATCCAAAACAGGCGGTTAAGTCCACGCACACCATCTCTTTTAATTGCATTGTAGCACCATTGGCATCGGCAGCAGATAAATAGGAATGAGATAGGAGGATTATCAATTCTTCATCATTATATCCGTTTATCCAAGTATATATATCAGACAAGGTATGCCATTGATTTTGTACTGGAAAATCTATTTCGGAATCATATAGATCTACAGTATTTTCTATACTATTGGTCAAAAGCCTAAATCTTATATCCTGGGTTAAAGCACTTAAAGTTCTGGCCGTAACTCGGACATAATACTTGTGCCCATCTGTGGCTATATTGCTAGTTTCGTGGTATGCTCTAGGCCAGTCGTAACTACCGTCACCGATATTCGAACAAATATTATTCGCAACAGACATGGTTGAATAGTCGCCCCATATACCCGTGGTATTGCTATAATTGTTATTTAGTACTAAATTAGTTATTGGAAATCCCGCTATTTTCTTTCTAGGTACAGCGAACGGCAGGCCAATTACATTGCTAATCAACATTTAGTACACCCCCACAATATCAGTGGCGGTCGTATCTGTTGCATAAACCCTTGTAGCCCGGATAGGGTAAAATACTCCGGCTATAAGCCCCTTGAATATGATCGCTATGCCGGTGCCAGCAAGATTGACCTTTATGTTCCCGTCACCGCCGACAAAAAGGGTTGTAGTGGTTTGAGCGAGATTGTTCGTGTCATTGGGTGTGATTGCAAAAGCAGATGAAACACTACCTGTCGGTATAGCCACAGCATTAGTCGTGCCCGGTGCAGTCTGGTCTATGCCTACTTTGCCTAAGATATTAGCCCCCGCCGGCAGGGCGTCGATGATCTTTTTCAGTCCAGTGGTATTCAACTGGGTCAATATTGCCGCCAATGTCGTCTGTGTAGCCGGGTCACTGCTAATTTTCGCCAGTATAGCAGCCAGAGTTGTCTGCGTGGCGTAATCTTTTCCCTCCAGTCCGTCCACGTATCCGCTTATGGCAGTTAACAGGGTTTCAATTTCAGATGCCCGCACGGACAGTTTACTGCTGGCCGTACTGATCGGATTCCCGTCCGGACCGTATATCTCGACCCGCATAGCATTATTGCGGCCATATACAGGCTCGTAATCATCTGCCGTCGGGTTGAAATGTTGCGGTATTGGTCTAGCTGTAGGGGTACCGCCATCGATTTTAATCGTTTTTGTATTATAGGTCAATTAAACCACCTCCTCAAAAAGTGCCGGAAAGTTCGGAGTCAGGAAGAACGTAGCTATTTCTGGCACTGGCGCTTCTCCCACTACCACCAGTCCGCAGACTGCGTCCGGGTCGCCACATACAAATGGCAGGGCCCTCGGAGTTGTTAACAGCTCGTCAGACATGCCTACTGTTTGGCTGCCGTATATATACTTATGCAGTATTTTAGTATCAGCAGTAGCTTTACTCTGCTGGGAGCTAACCAGAGCTTTCAAGAAGTCGGCTATTCCTATAAGCCTGCCTCCATATTCCACTTTCCAGGTACAAAGGTTTTCTTTTATAGGGGAAATACTAACCTTTTGGATTACAAAGCTATTTTTTATTCCCTGATCCGGCAGGTCGATCTGTAAAATCTGACCAGGTTCCCACCCAGTTGTTTCAGTCTCGAAACTCCCCTTAACTTTAGGGTTGGCATATTGCCTGAGTTCCGCATTGCCTGCAGCCTCTGCAGCCTCGATCGTACTTAAAGATTCATCCGTTATTAAGTACTCATAGACTCCATTCCCTCCTTGAACAGCAGCAATAGCTATTTGCGATTCGACCTCGTCAACCATCGTAATAACATCAATATCATATTTAAATGTAAATGAAACTGTCGTTCCTTCGCTAATACCTGGTTGTGCTGCAGCCAAACGAACTGTTTTCTCTTTGGAATTGACAATCCATATCTCAGCCGCTTCATCACCTTCATTCTCAACCCCAGGTGTTATTAACGCCCCACCACCAACACTTACAGTCAACTCGTGCGGTTTATAAGGCAAAATCCAAGCTCTTTGCTTTCCATCTGCTTTGTATTCATAGGTGACAAAATCGGACAAATAAGTTCCGCCGCGAACATATACTCTATTTCTTAAAGCTTGTACATCTATGCTATGTTTGAGTTTTCTAAAGCTAGCCATGTCATTGATAATAATAGGAGCAGGCTGATTCAGCTCCGCCGGATTAAAAAAATACAGATCCTTGTCATAGTCAACATACCATTCCCACCCAACATAATCGCAAATTTCCTTAAAACATTCGGAAGGGCTTTTATAATCAAAAGAAATGGCTTCTATTATGGGCGCTCCTATCTCAACATGACTTACTGTAAACCCTTGAGCGTACTTGGATACGATATCTCTAAATATATGATCCGCACTTTTGTTTTCGTAACTTTCCACCACCAAGCGGCGGTTAATCAGATAGCTATAATCCCTGGCAGAGCAGTCATAAAAGGTAATACTGTTGCCTTTGGCTGTTTCCTTTACTTCGTCAATGATCCCTGCAAAAAGCTTGTCAGTACCATCGTATACAATTACTTCTTCCCCAGCAGTAGGTTTATTTCCAGTCATAACCATAAAAGAACAAGAATCCTCCTGGCTGGTCAAGACCTGTTCTATGGACCAATCTATCGAGACATCTGCCGTACGATCTATGCCGGCTATCTTAAAACAAATATTCATCAGAAGGCAACCCCCACTCTCAGAAGCTTTCTCTGTATGAGGTTAACGACTTCCTCCGGGTCGGGCCCACTAATGTTAAATACTACTGTCCCCCCCAAACCTGAAGACATGTTATCCAGGGGTATCACCGCTTCCGGACCAGCCTCACCAATAACTGCCAACGTAGCTCTGGTTACTATACCTCCGTTCGCCAGGTATGGTACATATGGAAGGTTAATCCCGAATGTGTTCCCACCTATCTCCGGAATCCAATCAGGTATCTCGACTTGTATAGAATTTAAACCTTTAATAATTTTATTTATCATACCGATAATTCCATTGACATAGCCTTTGAGACCAACCGAGATAGCATTCCATATACCTAAAAAAGAGTCTTTAAAAGCAGTCCATTTGGTATTCGCCCAAGTAATAATATTCGTCCAGGTTGCAGTTAAAAAAGTTACCAGGGTATTCCACATTGTTTGGGTTCCAGTTAATATAAGGTTCCAGGCCGTTTGAGCCGCAGTTGCTATGCCATTCCAGGTTGTCAAGGCAGCAGTCGAGATTAAAGTCCATATGCCTGTAAAGAAATCAACCAGGGCTTGGATAATTCCCGTAATACCATCATGAAGGGCCTGTACGATACCGATAACACTGGTTTTGACACCTTCCCAATTGCCGGTCATAGCATTAAGCAGCAAGGATATTATCCCCATTATTACTAGAACAGCGGTAGATATAACCGTCTTAATACCTTCCCACACAGGTCCTATAACAGCCATTATCATGGGTCCCCATTGAACCCATAAAGCCGTAAGTTCAGCTATCGCAGTCTGGATGGATGTCTGGATACTGCTCCATGCCTCCAGTACACCATTTTTGAACGTTTCATTGTTATTCCAAAGATCATATAAGGCTAGTCCTAAAACGGCAATTGCTAATACGATGGCCCCTACCGGACCGATTAATACTCCCAATGCGCTGCCTAATGAACCGATACCCTCAGAAACAGAAGCGATGGTTCCGCTCATTCCGCCCAAAATTTCACCTAAAGCCCCGATTCCCTCGAAATTTAACTGGTCTCCCAATGGGCCTAAAGCGGTTAATGCACCTCCAACACCTGCTAACACCACACTGGTGCCCGCCAGTGAAGAAGATATTCCTTTAAATTTAGTTCCTATTGTATCGCCCAGTTTGCTGGAATTTTTGTTCAAAGCATTAATGGGACCACCTAACTGATTAATTCCGTTTTGAACCTGGGTTATGCCGTTCTCAAATTGTTTAATATCCATTCCTAGAACTATTTTAGTCTGTTCCTCTGCCATGACGTCACCTCCTTTCATCACTTCCGCCTAATGCAGCATTCATAGCCACTAAAACTTGAAGTTGATCTTCAACCGTTTGTTTTTTGTCTTCGCGTTTTGAAGGCATAAAATCAAGCGGGCTATATGGTTTTCGCCGTTTTTTGGGATTCCGGTTTATATTGGCTAAGGTGCTGCATATTAATGCGGATCCGAACAAATCTTGCTCTGTCTTCTTTCGGATCCTCTCCATCAGGGCAGAAAATTGGGCAGGAGTTAGTTTCCAAAACTCCTGCTCATTAAGTCCTAAATCAAACCGCCCAATTGACCATAAGTCTAACCAACTTGGCGGTTCCTCAATAAAGGGCTTTGTTTTTCCCCCTCACTAGGTTCTTCGTTTTCAGGCATAGCTATCTGAAAACCTTGCTGCAGTGCATTAACCACCAATTGAATATTCCCAGGGTGGATCAACCCCGCTACCTGATCCAAGGTCAACTGTGGATCCTCATGCAACAATCCTGCCCATAACAGCGTAACCATATCTGATGCCGTCATCTGTTGCCAAACATTCGGCTCCAGCACATTTTTGCCACTAAGTTTTTCAAAAGCCATGAGCGCCCTAAAATCAAGTTTGAAGGCCCTTTCTCTATCTAAGGTAATTTCCACTATAGGCAAAGCCTTATTCATTTCGTAACCTCCGCATTTTTAAGCCAAAACTGGCTTTCCGCTTACTTTGAGGGTAGCTTGAAATGCCAAGACTCCATCAAAGGGAGCGTCAATATTGAGGGCTGTAACTATCCCGCTGAAGGTCCAGGACACAGGAGTTGTAGTGGGTAAGGTGATAGTATAGGCTCCAACCGTTCCCGCGTGGAAATCTGTTATAAGGGCTGCCTGTCCGGCCTCATTGGTGAAATTACCTTCTATCGCAACTTCCCCGCCATCTTTTAATCCCTGAACAAATTCCCGGTATCCATCAACGCTGCTATGACTGGATACATCTATAGTATCAGCCGCTAAAGCCGGACCGCTAATCTTAGTAAGTTCCGCAATAGGAGTAGTCCCCTTTTTTAAAGTAGTTCCAAATGCTGCATGTGCCATTATAGATTCCTCCTTAAATTTCTTTATAAATTATTAAAAACTCAACCGGAACATGATATAGATTATTATCCTTATCATATAAATCATGTTCATTACTACGAAAGACTGCCTGAGCACCTTGGGCCCCAGGCCATGTTTTCAATGCGGACGTTACCGCATTAGCTACATCCTTGGCTGTTTGGTAGGTATCTGCGTAACAAGAAACCTGCACCTTATATTGTGATATATCGCCAAACCCGGAATGACTATTTGTATTTGTTTTACTAAGTATTGAACATACACAAAATGGACTGGTTGGCTCTGGGGGCGCTACCAGAGGGTAAATTCGAGTATCTACTAACGCCGCGACTTCAGGATCATTACTTAGCCTGGAATAGAGATCTGTTTCAAAACTCATCTTTTCACCTTCTTAATTTTTGCTCAATAATAGGCACTTCCGCATTAGCAAATTCATTACATGTCTATCTCAAACCCTGAAGGTATTATCCAAATAGATAGGGCTGTGAAATCAGAAGCGTCTATTTACTGAAATGTTTAATATAATAACTCATCCTACATACCTGACACCCCCAAAATGTGAAATTGCTTTGTGCTGCTAGAATTGTACTTCAAAGCAAATCGATGGTAATTACACTCACCAACTTGTATCACCCCCTTAAATAGCGTTGCGTATTGATGTTATAGAACGATGGGATTCCAAATTTTGCAGGTCTATAAAATACATAACCCGGAGCATTTACTCCGGGTTAAATTTGAAATCGGTTCCCATCTATTCTTATTCAAATGAGCATTATGAAATTGTGTGCCTTTCATTCCCCTTTACACTCAATATTGAGAATGTCTCTAGACGAATCAATTAACGTGTTATCTTGACAATGTCATTCTATATCATAAAACGGCTTTGTGATTCCCAAGTTTTTCTTGATTTATTCTTAATGTTTTCCCTGATTTTTTTATTGATTGCTGCAGACTGCCCTGATTCATAAATAGGCCCAGAACTTCCTGTACTTCTAGGTCAGGAAGATATCCGAAACACCAGGATAAGACCTTTATTATCTCATTCTTTTTTTCATAATATGTGTTTTTGTCTATACTCATAATATCGCAGGTTTTCTGCCAGCTATTCTGTTGATAATAGATTGATTGGATCAGGCTTTTCTGCTCATCAGTCAGCATAGTATCAATAGAAATCTCGATTAACTCCCGCAGTGAACTCAACTCCTTGATCTCCCTGTCAATTTTCTGGATAGCATCCCCTTCCAACCGGTTTATTACAGCATTCTCAACTGGAGATGATGTGTTGTAACCAGATGATCCTTCCCTTATTTCATATGTAGAAATCGTCCGGGGCAGCATTTGTTCTTGAAGCAGCTCTTTCTGTTGCATTAAGGCCATGATACGAATAGGGAAACTTCTATATTTGTAAAGTAAAACCTCTGTTTGTCGGTACCATAAATCCTTTTTTTTGCTCATTAACTCATCTCCTTTACATTACGGCCAACACCTATCGGCTCTTCAAAAAGCTGGCCTTCAAGCCCTGCTCCCCTTTTTCCAATTTTCAAAATGTGGTATTTTTTTAGATCGTTTTTATGAATGGTGTCCCTATATTGGCCTAGATTAATTAAATAAAAACAGGGATATTCTCCTATAACCCAGCCGCTTACAATTTTCTTTCTCGCTTCAAAATTCGCTCCTTGCTCGTTTGGCATCCTATAGACTATATAATCCCCCACGCTAAGTTGAATACTGACCACCTCCAAGACTATATAACGACGTCTTTAAATACCCACCTGTTACATGAAGTCAATATTGATTGTATGCAACATATTATCACCTATCGTGACTTGCAGTCAATAGATTTTAAAAATTATGTTGATTGCAAACAATGGATTGTGTATACTATTGCTGAAGGAACGGGGTGTAATATGAGAACGTTTGATAGAGAGAAATTCGCACAACTGCTTCAAACCGCTCAAGGCGAAAGATCGCTAAACAAATATGCCTTGGAGTCCGGGGTTACAAGTGCACATATCTCAAGACTTTTAAGATGCCGGTTAGACAGTCCTCCTTCTCCACAGACTCTGGAGAAATTAGCAGCATGCGCTCATAATGAGGTTAGCTATGAGGATTTTATGATAGCGGCAGGATATTTAAACGCATCACATAAAGCGGAAGAACCGCGAGGAATGGTCAACAAAACAAATGAAATACCTCGAATTTTTGGCGAGCGTCTGCGTGAAGTACGTAAAGAAAAACGTTGGACCACAAAATATCTGGCAATGCGGTTACGAATTCCTCAGGACATAATAGAAGCGTACGAAAATAGCGAGCGGGAACCAGAGATGAATCATATAACCAGAATATCCGAACTATTTGATCTATCGTCAGATTGGTTTTTAGGTATTCGTGATGCTAGAATAATCAATGACGCCAGCCTCTCTCCAGCCCTAGCGTATCATAGGATTGATAACATTATGAAAGATTTGCCCGAAGAGGCAAGGAACAGCGTGGAAGAGTTTATTTCTTTTGTATACGAGAAGTATGGTAAAAAAGAAGATTAAGTCAAATAATACTAAATCACTTTAGCATCAGAATTAAACTAATAAAATAGTTTAGTAATTTTATCCTGTTACTTTTTGTAACAGGTTTATTATTATCCAGAGTTTTCGACATATTTCGCTAATTTATTAAATATTTAACCATGCGCATTATTTATAACACTATTGGGAAGTGGATAAATTTGAGATATGATGTTTTACATGACATTGTTGAGCGGGAAGGCATCAACTTAATATACTGGGATTTTGCCGAACCAGTTAGAGGCCTATATGTACGTCAACCGGGTATACCTCCCTTCATTGGCATTTCAACGGCCATTTTAGATATTCCGGCCGAGTATTATTCAGTACTTGGAGAAGAAATTGGGCATCATTTCACCATACCCATTAATATGATATCTACGACATGCCTAAATTATCAAGACCGTTTGTCAATCAGCGCTCTAGAGCATAAGGCATTATGCTGGGCAGCACAATTTTTAATTGATATCGATGATATTCGTTCTGCATTGGCTAAAGGCTATAATAATCATAAGGATCTATCTACATATTTTGGTCTAACCGAAGAATTGGTAACGTATCGTATGGGTATGCCTGATGCAATTAAGCTTTGTTATGAGCAATCGTTAATGTATCTGAGGAACAACTAATATTGCCAATTTAATTTTGCATTCTTATTTCTAAAATTATTAACCCTTAAAAGTAACCTGTGATTCATCATATCAATCTTTCTTGACTCAATTCGCCCAGCAGGCAGAAAATACAAAACCGGGCTTGAAAAGCCCGGTGGTAAATTTATTTTATAGTGACGCTTGTTTCTGCCTCTGGAAGCATTCTAAGCAGAAGACCGGCCGGCCTTCTACAGGCTTGAAGGGGACTTCAGTTTCAGCTCCGCACTCGGCACAAACAGCAGTGAACATTTCGCGGGGTGCTCTATTGCCGCTATTGTTACGCCTGTTCTGTCTGCAATCCTTGCAGCGCTTGGGTTCGTTTTCAAAACCCTTTTCGTGGTAGAACTCCTGTTCACCTGCGGTAAAAACGAACTCTTGGCCACAATCCTGACATACTAAAATTTTGTCTTCGAACATCTAAAAAAATCCCTCACTTTTTTGAAAAATTGTCGAGTCCAAACAGCAACAAAGAAATCGATATCTCGACTTGTACAATTTATTATAAACTTATAGCAAGAGAATAGCAAGAATATTAAACTTTACTAATTTTTAGTCATTTGCGGCCCAAGTATATTCAATGAGGCGTTTGGTCAAAATCCCTTTCCGGTTGCCCAGGTTATAATGCAAACCCGATCGGCACCCGCATTAAGCAGTACCCGCGTACATTCCCGTCCAGTCGATCCGGTCGTGTAAACATCATCGACCAGTAATATATTCTTGTTAAGCACCTTTTTTTCGTCCCTTACCTCAAAGGCCTGGAGCAGGTTCTTCTGCCTTTCCTCCTTGGATAATTCAGTCTGGGACGGTGTATCTTTAACTCTGAAGATCACGTTGTTGTCAACTTTGACTCCCAATTCTTTGCCGATGTGCCGGGCTAACAAATCGGTTTGATTAAACCCTCTGACCAGAAAGCTATTAGGGGAAATGGGAACCGGAACGATGAGGTCAATTTTGCCGAAACCGGGTTCCGCTTTAACTTTTTCGGCCATCATTAATCCCATTTTATGAGCCAGATATTTTCTGCCCATAAACTTAAATACTTTGGTGGAAATTCGAAATGGTTCTTCATAAGGACCAACCGCCCGGGCTATTTCAAACTCCGGCGGATTTTGGCGGCAATCTTCGCATAGTTTTTGGCCGCTGTCCAGGTATTTACCGCACCGCTCACAGTTTGCCCCGGATTTCTCCAGTCTGGTCATTTCCTCGGTGCATTGCTGACACCAGGGCTGCTTACAGCCGTATCTGCCGGGCTTACGGCAAATGCAGCAATTCTCCTGAGGAAATAAAACATCTAGTATTGGATCCAGCACAGTATCACCCCATATAAAGTCAACGTCAGGCTTGAGGGATGGCTATGATTGATGGCGCGGGAAACAGCGGTTCTCTTGTTTCCCCGCGCCATCAATCATAGCCACGCCTAGTATTATACCACAAAAAACTCAAACCTCTTCCCTTTCACTGCATAACTCTGATTTATTTTCGGTTTTGTTGAGCAAATATGGGGTAATTGCTCGAATAGGAGATTTTTTCCGCCGGAAAACCGCACTTATTATAAATATCATTATGATAAACCAGATTGCAAAACTGGCCAATTTTAATAAAACAAGCATAGAAAAACCTCCTTACGGTATATTAATATATAATATGCCGGACGAAGGTTAATTGATTACCCGACGTCAGCGCCGGTTTAAGTTATTTAATTCCTGGGGTTCCACCATCGGCTAAGGCCAGGGCAGTAATTACCTCTTCACGCAGTTCATCACGTCTCTTCGCATCGGGAGCTTCTATATAAATCCTGACCAAAGGTTCGGTGCCGGAAGGTCTTATTAAAACCCAGGAACTATCCTCCATAATAATTTTCTTTCCCTCTGTTTCGTCAATAGTATCAACTTTTTCTCCCGCTATCAGCTTGGGTTGGTAATCGTGCAGATCAGCCAGAATACGGTCCTTTTCCCGGGGTGTGATTTTAATATCAATTCTTTCACTGATCATTATTCCGTATTTTTCTACCGCTTCCTGGTTAAGCTCACTAAAGGTTTTCCCGGTTGAAGCTAAGATTTCAGCCGCCAGCAACCCCACCAGAATACCGTCCTTTTCCGGGACATGGCCGAAGATACTCAAACCTCCGCTCTCCTCGGCTCCCATCATACAGCCCTTTTCCCGCAGACATTCCGAAATATACTTAAAGCCTACCCGGGTTTCAATAACGCTTAGGCCATTTTGCTGGGCAATACGATCAAGGTTGTGCGTAGTTGCCAGGGAGCGGCACACCGGTCCCCGGAAAGTCCGGGTATTTAACAGATGTTCAAACAGGAGGTAGGCCAGCCGGTTGGGATCCACAAACTGTCCGTCACTGTCCACAATGCCGAACCGGTCTCCATCCCCGTCCAAAGCCAGGCCTAAATCAAATTTGTAGTTCAGCACCGCTCTTTTTAGATCGGGCAGCCCCGCATCCGTAGGTTCCGGTATAGATCCTCCAAATAAAGGATCGCGATAATTATTAATGGTCCTGACCTCGCAGCCCAGATCCGTTAAGATTTTATCCAGATATCCCACCCCGGATCCATACATAGGGTCAATGACCACCTTGAGCGGCCGGTTATGAAAAGCTTCGGGATTGACAACCCTTAAGACCTGGCTTATATATTCACGGTCCATATCAATCTCTTTGAACAACTTGAGGGCCTCGGCTTCCTTCAGCTCCAATTCATAAATTCTGCCGCCCTCCTGAATGCGTCTGACCTCATCTTCAATCGCATCAGTCACTTCAGGCAAGGCCGGCCCGGCATATTCAGGTATAAACTTAATACCGTTATATTCGGGCGGATTATGGCTGGCAGTAATCATTATTGCCCCTCCGGCCTGGCTGGCTCTAATGGCATACGCGGTCAAAGGAGTGGGAACTGCTTTTTGGGTCAGGGCTACCCGAATGCCATTACCGGTTATAACCTGGGCACATACATTGGCAAAATGTTCGGATAGAAAGCGGTTGTCATAACCTATGACAATACCTTTTTTGCTTAGATTATTATTTTTGAGATAATTGGCTATTCCCTGAGTTACCAGTTTAATATTCGCAAAAGTAAATTCTTCGGCAATGATGGCTCGCCATCCATCGGTACCAAATTTGATCTCACCCATAGTTGCCTCCTTAATTCAACGCCGACAATGCAAATGGTTTAGAATACGTTTATTCCGACGTCTGAGCACAAAACCTCTCTAAGCCTGGGCGCCTATGCGCACATAAAGGAAATCTTTGATAACCTTTACAATGCGGTAAGCTGCTTTCCCATCGCCGTAGGGGTTGATCGCATGTGCCATTTCATCATATTTCTGACGGTCAACCAGTAACAGTTTGGCTTCTTCATAAACATGCTCTTTCACAGTTCCAACCAGTTTTACGGTTCCGGCTTGGATAGCTTCAGGTCTTTCCGTGGTGTCGCGCAGAACCAATACCGGTTTTCCCAGCGAAGGCGCTTCTTCCTGCATCCCGCCGGAATCCGTCAATACAATATATGAGGCGTTCATTAAATTAGAGAATGCTTCGTACTCCAAAGGTTCCAGCAGGTGAATTCTTTCCCGGTTTCCCAGCATCTCAACCGCCAAATCTCTAACTGTGGGATTTTTATGTACCGGGAATACTATTTCTACATCAGAAAACTCCTTCACCAGCTGAAGCAGCGCCTCATAGATATCTTTCATACGATCGCCCCAATTTTCCCGACGGTGAGTGGTAACGAGCAATATTCTGTTTTCAAAGTTGATTTTCCTTAATTCGCCGGTGAACTCATAATCCGCTTTGACCGTATCCATCAGAGCGTCAATGACGGTGTTGCCGGTTACCCATATCTTGAAACTGGCAGTCGATTCAGCCAGAAGATTTTCACGGGATACGTCAGTAGGGGCAAAATGGAGTTCAGCCAGCCGGCCGGTAAGGCTGCGGTTCATTTCTTCGGGATACGGCGAGTATTTATTGCGGGTCCGCAGCCCAGCCTCAACATGCCCCACCGGTATTTTCTGATAAAAAGCGGCCAAAGCCGCGGCAAAGGTGGTGGTCGTATCCCCGTGAACCAAAACCAAGTCCGGTTGTTCCTGCTCCATTATCTCCTTAAGACCAATCAAAACCCCGGTGGTTATGCTGTATAAGTCCTGTTTGTCCTTCATCAAGTTCAAATCATAATCAGGCGTTATCGCAAATAATTGCAAAACCTGGTCCAGCATCTCCCGGTGCTGGGCTGTAACTACGACTCGGGTCTCTATATCTTTCACTTTTTTGAGTTCCTTTATCACTGGAGCCATTTTTATGGCTTCTGGCCTGGTTCCAAATACTACCATTACTTTTCCCAATCTCATCAATAATTCCTCCAATAATATCAACCTGAATATGACCGTAAATATCCAGCGTACATTAGCACAATAGTAATATATTTGACATGAATAAGTCAAAGGTAAGCTGGCAGCCACGGTAAAACCTGGGTTCGGTTAAATATTAAGGATTTCACAATTTTAGAGTATTTAATGAAATAAAGGTATATAATTAATTAGCTGGAAATAGTTTAATAAACTTATAATTTAAAATTACTTTAGGGAGGATAATCGATGCGGGCCGCCAAACGAACCTATCTGCATATATTGCTGGTATTATTTTTAACCATTACCGTAATGTTTCCCAGAACTGCCTGGGCGCAAGTCACCGCACTGGATGAAGTACGATTTTTCCTCCGTAATTATTATGTGGAGCCGATCCAGGAAGATATTTTGGATTCTCCGAATATTGATACCCTTCTTTACAACCTGAACGACCCCTACACTTATTTTATGACCGCGCAGCAATATGATGATTTCGAAAATTCTGTGGAACAACGTTTTAGCGGTATAGGAATATATGTGGACCTTACCGAAGAAGGATGTAAAGTCACCGGCCTGATTAGCGACTCTCCCGCGGCAAAGTCAGGGCTGCAGGGGGGAGACCTAATTACCGCGGTAGACAACCATCCGGTCCGAGGTCTGTCATTGGAAGAACTATTACCCCTTATCAGGGGGCCTGAAGGCAGTTCGGTGCAGATAAATTACCTGAGGTCGGGCCTTAATTATACCGTCCTGGTTGAGCGCGCCAGTTTTTTGGTTCCCACTGCAACCGGCGAAATTAAAGCGTTTAATACGGGCTACATAGGTTTAAGCTCTTTCGCTGCCGATACGGGCAGTCTCTTTGGTAATTGTCTGGATAAGCTCCGCCTGCAGAATCCCCAAGCCTATATAGTGGATTTACGCGACAACGGCGGAGGATATGCCCAAACGGCTTTGGAAATTGCAGGTTACTTTATCGGCGATGACCTAGCCATGCAGGTTTATCATAGAAATTCCCCGCCTTTCCGGCTGCGGGCGGTTAAACACGATTATATTGTAAACCGGCCCACGATTTTATTGGTCAATAATTACAGCGCCAGCGCCTCAGAAGCCCTGGCCATGGCAATCAAGGATCACGGCAAGGCTGTGCTGGTCGGAACCCAAACTTATGGCAAAGGCTGTGGCCAGCAAATATTCCCCTTGAGCAGAGGGGGCTACTTAAAAATGACAACCTCGTTATACCGTTCACCGCTATCGGTTTCAATCAATAATAAGGGGATCACTCCGGATTTAATCATCGAAAAAACAGATCCTTTAAAAGTCTCCCTGCTTTTATTATCGGGAAAGGACACCGGTCTTAAAAATGGCCTGGTTAAGCTGAATCTGGCCTCTCAATCTTTTTATATTGATACCAGGGCGGCTTGCCAACCAGAATACTGGGCCGCTTACGGGGAGATTCTGGATAAGATTGGGCTCGGACTCATGCAGGGACAAGGGATTGATTGGGAGAAAATAACTCAGCCGGAACTTACTGACCGGCGTTCCCTTTACTACCCCGGTTATAGGCTGGGAACCGATGCCCTCAGGCTCACTGCCGGCAGTTCCTTTACCCTTCATTTCCCCCAAAGCATAAATTGGCAATCCGTCAGCCCGGATAATATCGAGTTGATTACCAGCGGCGATGGGGAACGAATCCCCTTGGCATTCACCCGGATAAACGGAAATGATATAAAAATTACGGCCCAGCAGCCCCTGCTGGCCGACACCTCTTACTGGCTGGTAATTCATCCCGGAATCTCATATGATGATGGGAGTCTGCTGCAATCCGGAGTGGTTTGCACAGCTGCTTCAATATCACCGGAGACCAGCAACCCCAATGAGCCGGAAGAGCCTGTACTGAATCTTTAGTTTATTTTGGGCTAAGCCCGGCGAGAGCGAAGGGTAGACGGGAACAAGCCTACCCTTTTATATCACGGAGTTTCCATGTTTTTTATAACTGGCAAGAAACCTGAATGCTACTTTTGTATTCCGTTCATGATAATATTGGTTATCTGATCCGCGGCGGCAGCGGCATCTATATCCCAGCCTTCTATGGCAATGGGTACCCAGATTGAACCCAATATCCCAATGATTATGACAGTCAGCATCTTGGCATCCAGATTCCTGATCTCACCGTTGCTGATGGCTGCTTTTACCAGGGACTGCAGACTTTCTTCTTTCAGCTTGCTGTTTTGCCAGGCCCAGTCTCTAAGTTCACTATCTATTACGTCGGTATCAAAAAAGAGGATCCGGGTCAAATCCTTGTTTCTCTGACAGAATCGGAAATGCCCCTCTATCAAGGCTCTAATCTTTTGTTTAAACGGTAAGCTGTTGCTTATATCAGCCTTAAGGGAGTTGTCATACATGTAAAAACTTCGTTCCAGAATTTCCTGCAGCAACTGGAGCTTGCCGGGGAAATATTCATAGATGGTCCCCTTGCCTATGCCGGCTACTACCGCTATTTCCTCCATTTTGGTACTATGATACCCCTTCCTGGATAAAACCTGTATGGCTGCTTCAATAATTAAGTCCCGTTTACTTTTTTTCGGAGCCATAGCCATAAGTCTATCCCTCCATCTTTATATCATCTGATACAGTGACATGGGAAAACCGGCGTCGCATTTTCTGTCCCCAATCATCAAAGATGCTATATACAACCGGAATGAGCAGCAGGGTCACAAAGGTTGAAGCAACTAAACCTCCAATAACTACAGTAGCCAGCGGAGCCGAAGTCTCGCCGCCATCCCCCAGCCCTGTCGCCATCGGTATCATAGCCAGGATGGTAGCCAGGGCGGTCATTAATATAGGTCGCAGTCTTACTCTGCCTGCCTCAATGATAGCGGCATTGCGTTCCATGCCCGATTCACGCAGCTTTTTCAAATAATCGATGTATACAATCGCATTGGACACTACAATTCCAGCCAGCATAATAATACCGATAAAGGCAGTAACACTGAAGCTTCTTCCCGTAATCAGGAGTCCCAGAATAACCCCAATGATGGCAGTTGGGATAGAAAACATGATAATGAAGGGATCAAAGAAAGACTCATACTGGATGACCATTACCACGTAAACCAGCAATATAGCCAGCAATAGCGCCAGGAACAGACTTGCAAAAGACTCCATCATCTCCTTGTTCTGTCCGCCATAATCGATGGTGTACCCGGCCGGCAGCTGAATCTTCCCAACCTGGGCCTGAACATCTTTCGTAACACTCTGCAAGTCTCTATTTAACAGATCACAGGAAACCGTCGCCTGACGTGATTGATTATCGCGTGAAATTTGCACCGGCCCGGTCGCCAATTCAAAACTGGCCAGTTCCGACAAAGATATACTGCTGCCCTGGGATGTAAGAATCTTCAAACCTTTGAGCATGTCCAGATCACTATTCTGTTTATCCTGGCTGGTGACCCTTACATTGATCTCATCCCCGTTTACCCGATAATTGGTTGCAACTGTTCCATCGATAGCATTTTTGATTTCTCTTGAAATCTGTACGGGTGATAACCCATAATCCATCGCCCGCTGACGATTGATCCGAATCTGCACTTCTGGGTTTCCATCAGCCATCGATGCAGTCACTTCACGAGTTCCAGCCACCTTTTTCATAATGCTTTCAACTTCTTGAGAGATTTCTCGAAGGGTATTCAGATCATCCCCTTTAATTGCAACACTGAGAGCACTTCCTGAATCCATACCACTGTTACTGCTGACGCTGACCGTCTTTTTGACGCCCGGGATGTCATTCAGTGATTTTCTAATTTCTTCGGCAACCTGATCCACCCCTTTACGCTCGCTCTTGGGGATCAACTGTACAGAGATGGTGGCTTTGTTCGTACTCGCCACATTCATTGAATATTGTCCTGTACTGCCGATACTGGTAAATATTACATCAACCGCAGGGTTCTGCATCAGTCTTTCTTCAACCACCTGAGTTATTTTATCCACATCCTCGATGACGGATCCCTTGTCCGTTTCGAGATTCACAGAGATGCTGCCCGAATCAGAGGCTGGCATAAACTCTGCCCCGATCAGCGGAACCAAACAGAGGGATGCAAGCATCAGCCCGGTGACGCCAATAATAACAACACGGCGGTGTCCCAAAGCCCACTCTATTAAAATTTTGTATCGTTCGCCCAAATTATCCAGCCAGTTCCCGGTGCGATTGACCAGCCGGCCTATGGCACTCTTGTCGCTGGTCTTTCTTTGCATGGCAGTATCGGTTAGCATCCGGGACGACATAAAAGGAACAATCGTTACGGCCACCAGCAAGGAACAGGCAATGGCTACACAGATGGTGAAGGCCAGAGGCTTAAATAATACCCCACTAATCCCTTCAGCCAGGCCAATGGGCAGGAATACCGCAATCAAAGTCAAAGTCCCTGCCAGAACTGCCCCACCTACTTCACCGGCACCTTTTAAAGCGGCTTCTTTGGCGGATAATCCCAATTGTCTATGTCGGTAGATATTCTCAAAGACCACAATTGAATCATCGACCATTCGGCCGACCCCCAGGGCCAGGCCTCCCAGGGTAAGAGTATTCAGCGTGCTGCCGGTATAATACATTAGGATAAAGGTAGCCACTATGGATAGAGGAATCGCTATCCCGATAATGACCGTGCTGCGAACATTGCGTAGAAACAAGAGAATAATCAATACCGCCAGTATGGAGCCTTCAATCAGCGTTTTGCCAGTACTGTTAATGGATTTGTTGATAAAATCCGACTGATCCATAACGATTTTAACATCCACTTTACCGCCTAGTTCGGTCTTAATTTTCTCCATCTCTGCTTTTATAGACGAACAAGTTTCAACAGTATTGGCATCTGTCTCTTTCTGAGCATGAATACCTACCGCCGGAGTACCATTGGTACGGGTTATTTGATCGAGGTCTTTATAGTCTTCACTAATTTCAGCGACGTCTTTCAATGGGACTTTATTACCGGTCGCAGTCGTGAGTGCAACGTTCCCGATATCATCCAGGGTCTCAAATTCCTGCAAACTGCGGGCGTAATATTTACGTTCCCCATAGGTGATGCTCCCGGTGGACATATTGTAATTCTCGGCTGATAGAAAACTGGCAATCTGGCTCAGACTTAAACCATAGTTCTCCGCTTTGACTGGATCAACGGCCACTTTCACTTCACGCTCGCGCCCTCCAGTAATGGTTACCGAAGCTACACCGGGTATTTTTGAGAGACGAGGTTCGATTTTGTCTTCCGCAATGGTTTGCAACTGTGCCAGAGACAGGTCTGGGCCATTAATACTAAGTGAGATAACCGGCATACTGTTGAGATCCATTTTCATAATCTGAGGTTTCTCCGCACCATCCGGCAGAGCAGCTTCCGCCATAGAGACTTTATCTCGGATATTTGCCATAGCTGAATCCATGTTTGTACCAAAGTTGAACGCCACGAGAACCATTGATGAATTGGCGCTGGAGGTTGATATAATCTGATCGATGTTAGCAACTGTCCCCACCACATTCTCAATAGGTTTGGTTACTTGATCTTCTACTTCTTCAGGACCCGCTCCCGTATAGCTGGTAATAACAGCTGCATAGGGCAGATCCATTTCAGGCATCAAATCAGTGGGCAGTTTGGATAGGTTCATCAACCCAATGATGACAATCGCTGCAATCAATATGATAATCGTTGCCGGCCTGTTAATCGCAAATTGGGCAATTTTCCTCATCATTGCGCAGTTCCCCCATCAGCAAATTCAAGCACGCTGGTTTCATCAATAAGCGTATTCCCTTTGGTAACAACTTTCTGTCCCACCTGAAGGCCCGAGGTTATTTCGGTATAATTACCATCATTGAGCCCCGTTTGAACTACTACTGCCTGTGCCCGATTTTCCTCATCTACAATATACACGGTACTCTCCCCGTTTTTGGGCAGGACTGCAACCATCGGAATACTTACCACACCCGCCCGGTGCTGCGTCCCCAGCATAACCTCGGCAAACATACCCGATTTAACCTGCAACTGTGGGTTGTTGGGCAGGGATACCTTTACTGGATAAGTCCGCGTAGCCGAATCAGGGACAGACGCAACACTCTTGATAGTACCTGTAAGTGGTTCATCGCTAATGGCTTTGATCTGCACCTTGACGGCTGACCCGGCTTGAACCGATGATACATCAGCTTCACTGACCTTAACTTCCACTTCCAGATCCGCAGTATTATTAATTACGGCAACGGGGCTCTGGGGGTTGGTCGTATCTCCAACCGCAACATCGACCCGCCCGACGACTCCGTCCATTGGGCTTTTTATATCACAATCCGCTAGATTCTGTTGGGCCAGGTTAAGTGCTGCCTGGGCTTGAGCTACACCTGCCTCTGCAACACCTGTATTGAGGGCATCGTAGCCAGCCTGGGCTGTTTCCAGGGCCTGATCGGAGACAGCCCCAGCATTATGCAGTTCTTTCATGCGGTTATAATTGTTCAAGGCGGTCTGCCGCTGTATTTCGTTGGCAGCCTGCCCGGCTCTGGCAGAAGCTACAGCTGCCTCAGCCTGTTCAACGGCGGCAGCCTGTTTGCTTGAGTCCAGACTGACAATAACCTGGCCCTTCTGTACCGCCTGCCCTTCAGCCGCATACACCGCTGTAACCCGACTTGATAGCTTGGGCAATACAGCTTCTTCATTAATTCCCTTTACTCTGCCGGAATAGCTTGAATATCTGGTAATATCCATTGTTTTTACGACTGCTGTTTCAACCTTGAATACATTTTGCACCTCTTCTTGTGCTTTTTTGCCGCACCCGCTCAAAAGCAAAGATATGGTTAATAACCCCAACATAATTACCCAGTAGGTTACCCTTCTGTTCACCTTGTCCCCTCCTCATTTTCCGACCCGTCGGTCAATCCATGCAACTATTATACTTGTTAATCTTTTCAAGGGTCAATGGAATTATGGAGGAGATGGTAAAAACTACCCCAGACAACGGGGACAACCCTGATTGGGACCCAAAAACACAAAACCCGGGGATCAGTTTAAAACTGATCCCCGGATATTAGCTTCGACAGGTACTATGGTTTAGGAGCGTTAAGTATATCGGTGATGGGCATATCGGTTATCTGGGTCCCGGCGGGCAGCTCAAACAGGCTGGCATCCTGGGAACCCAGATTGAAATTCTTATATTCAATCACCACGCTGCCGTCATTACTAGGTGACTCAACTCTGACCGGCATGCCTATATCCTTACGGATCCACATTTTAGCATTGTCACCGGTGGTTATCACTAAACACTCAAATCCGTCCTTGTTTTCGTTTCCTATAACTTTCAGCCCGGAAACATCGCCATCTGCTTTAGCCCATTGGTTGGGCAGCTCGACTTGATTTTGCGGAGCGCTGGTCTTCATAGCGATCTTGCTGTCAGGGTTATAAAGATAGATCTCGCTTTGCGACTTTATAATGGTGACCATTTTCATCCCGGCCTGTTCCATTTCCATGTGTACTTTGCCGTTGCTCATATACATCTTGCCGTTGCTGGACATGGAACCGCTCTTACTGTTTACCGTTGCAACCATATCGAATGACATTTCTTTAACCCCTGCTGCCGATTTCATGAGTTGGCTGAGATCGTCACCGCTGCCGGCAGCTTTATTGTCCGTAGTGGTTGGAGCATCGGTGGTGGTTGTTGTTGTTGGTCTGGAACCACAGCCAACCAGACTGGCTGCCACAAAAATACTTAAAATCATTAAAACTAACCATTTCTTCATTTTCCCTGCCTCCTTCTGGGTTAAATATTTCCATATATGGTTTTCTATATGAGGCCTGGAAATTCCTTCTTTACACCCGGCTTAAACTAATTATTTCAGGGAAGCAAAGGACGTTCTTTTCGCTTCCAGTTTTGAGGGTGCCTCGCAGAAAGCAAAAAGAACGTTCCCAAAATTGTTTTTATTCTCCATGAAAAAACCGGGGATCAGTTTAAACTGATCCCCGGATATTGGCTTCGATAGGTACTATGATTTAGGAACGTTTTGTCGTTTACAGTCATAACCATATCAAATGACATTTCTTTAACCGCAATGGCCGATTGCATCAGCTTGCTCAGATCATTGCCGCTGTCGGCGGGTTTATTATCCGTAGTGGTTGGAGCATCGGTGGTGGTTGTCGTTGGTTTGGAACCACAGCCCACCAGAGTGGCTGCCACAAAAATACTTAACATCATTAAAACTAACCATTTCTTCATTTTCCTGCCTCCTTCTACTGGTGAAATATTTCCATATATGCTTTTCTATATAAGGCACGGAAAATCCCTTTTTACAGCCGGCTTAAGACAATTATTCCAAGGGCTCCGGGACACAAGGGGACGGATACCGCGTTCGGGGACAGGTCCGTCCTCATTGTCCCCTATTATTCCTGCGGCTCTGCCGGCGTCTGCACCTGGACGCCATTGTTCAAAAAGTAGGGGTTGGCCAGCCCCAACCGGAAAGCCTCCTTGGTCTCGGGGGTAGAGTCAATGCGGTAATACCTCATCCCGTCGGTTTGGTCGTACCAGACCGCAATTCTGATATTGGTATACCAGGCTAGATAGCTCATGGCATCATTTATCCATGCACTCTTGTTGCCACCCAGCTCGCTGCAGGAAAACTCGGTAATCATAAAGGGTTTACCCGGATATTTGCGCAAATAATCCTGATAGAGAGGAAAATATATGTCAGTAAAATTGCGCCAAGTCTCACCTGAATAGCCAGTACCGTTGTTATAGCCGGTAAGACCCACCCAGTCTACGTAATCCGCTCCCGGGTAATAGACCTCGGCGTTGTTCCATTTGAAATTGGGAAAAGAGCGATCATGCGGATTCCACACGAATATGGCGTTGTCGACTCCCTGCTGTTTAAAAATATTATAGATCCGCTGCCAGGCTTCTATATATAAGTCGGCGTCCTTGCTGAAAAACCAGGCACACCAAGGGTCCCAGTCTCCGTTCATCTCATTCGCTATCCGTACAAAAACCGGTTCACCCACATTTTGGACCTGCCGGGCCCACTCCGTTATGTAGGCATCGTATTCTCCATTAGCAATATTGGGGATTATAACCGTACTCAACCCGGGATCCATCACCGGTGCCCAGGTCATCATCATAATGCGGCCATCGGCGTAGGTGTCCGCCACCAATTTAGCCGGAAAGGGCTTGTAAAATTCAGTATAAGTCATAATGAAATCAAACTTGTGTCCCAGGGATTGTTCGTATGATTTAAAATTCTCCACCGCTCCGGGGGTAAATACGTTGGGATGAAAGAGCGGATGAAAAATACCCCACATCATCTTATCCTTGGGTATATCCACCTGCATCGTTTTACCCTTCAGCTGGATATCATTAACGACCGGATCCGCAACGGGCTGATACTCAGGAATTGCTGCTACCGGCTGGAAGCTCCATAGAATCTGGTCAAAAACCGGGTTGTAACGCCCAAAATCCTCGGCATCAGTTTTAAGAATTAACGTATATACCCGGTCGGCATAAATCAGATCAATCTCGCGGTAAAGGTTTAAATCATTAGGGACATTGGAGAGTCTGGGCCTTTCCCACATCAGGCGGTAGGCCTTGATCCCGTTGACGCTGGCGTTGTTCTGGGCCAGCACCCTTACCCCGTATTGCTGCTGCATTATTTTTTTATTGCCGTACAGTATGTAATCACTGGCGGAAATCCCATTCAAAGGCTGATTAAAAATCTTGATTACCGCTCTTTGATCCGGCGCGGTCAGCCTGGTCATGGTACCCTTAAGGCTGTCGTCAACATTCCAATCTCCCGGCAGGTTAATGCTAAAACCGTCTACTGGGTTCTGGTAAGATGTTATATTTTCCGCTCCCAGGACGGCCGAATGCAGCAGCAAAACCAGCAAAGCCGCCAGCAGCAGGGTTATATATCTCCTCATTATAAAAGTTCCTCCCTATACAACTTCGTATAAATAAACTTTCCAGGCTGATTCGTCATCCGTAAAAACCTTGAGCAGCTTAAGATCTATATCAGCCGCGTTTTCAATCTCCAACGCTGAAAATATATACCCGCCCCCCATCTTTTTTAATTGAGCCGTATCTATATCCAACTTCTCGATCTTAATCCCGGAATCCTTAGTCATCATGGCGTTATACATCAGCTTTTCCACAAAAATATAGCAGCGGGACCCGCCCAAAGTATCAAAAAGGTCCTGATAAAAAGGGCTTTTGTTCAGCTCCCCGGCGATTATTTGGCGGAACTCCTGTTTATAGGCAAGCGGATAGTTACTGGCATAGGCGTCCAGCGTGTAGAAGCCATTATACTGGCTGACACTGGGGTGAAGGCCTATACTTACTACGCGATAATCCGCTTGATTCTTACCGATATAATCCTTTATATCCCGGAACATACGCTCGGCAAAAAACTCGCGATAGGTGGGACTGCCCGCTTTCTTCTCCGCTATCCCATCGCTGTTGGCAAACAGGACCACAATTTGGATACCGATCAGACCCAGCGCCAAAGCCCGGCGCCACCGGCTATTTCCGGCAATGATCTTCAACCCCAGAGCAAAGATCATATACCACAGGAGCGGGTGCAGCCAATGAAAACGGCTGAAATTAAACTCTCGCAAAAAACTGATCTGTTGTTTGACCGGATCCCAGCCGGTATAAAACCAGAAGCCGTACCACAGGGAGATTACGCCGGCCAAAAACAGCAGGCCCAACAGCGGGGCGGGTATTTTCCTTTTTATGGCCGCTATAGCCAGAGCCGCCAGGGCTGCGGGCAAAACCACCCATTGCTGCAGGCTGGCCGCATGGAATTGACCAAAGATGAAATTCTGCAAACCCGTCTTGGCCGCGGCCTTGCAGCTGGAAATACGGCTTAAGGGGAATTCCGTACGGATGGAAACAAACCCGGGATCAAAAAAGGTGTTGTAAACCAGGCGGTACTCGACCAACAGGAATACCAGTCCCATATAAATGATGGCCAGTAGAAATCTTATATTTAATTGCCTCCGGGCAACCGCCTCATACAGCCACCATATTCCCATTACCAAGAGGAAAAAGGCGAAGCTGAACACCAGGCTCGAATAAAACGGCACCAAGGTCAGAGTAAGCCAGTCCCATTTATGGTCCCGCCGTCCCCGAATGTTCAGGAAGGCATATAATACCAGGGGCTGTCCGGCTACGCTTAAGCCTCCATATGGCCAAAACGGCAGTAAAGCAAAGGTCAAAGCTGCGCCGACCGCCAGGATTGAATTTTTGTTTTCCGGCAGGACATACCGCCGTAATAACAGCAGCATCCCCACAAAGGCAAGCAAATGGATCAGGGTCAGGTTGGCGACGTAGGCCGCGAAGGCAGGCAGCGCCCAGTATAACAATACCTGCAGGTTAAATTCGGTCCCCATCGTATTCCGCGGCAGACCATTCATCACCTGCGGTATGGTGGCATCCATGCTGCCAAAAATCTGGCCGCTTTCAGCCAGGACTTTAAGGGTGGGGATGGCACCGTCGACATTATCCAATATCAATACATGGGCATCCTGCCCCAAAATATAATAAGGCGACAGGTAGAGGAGGATTATCCCCAGGGCAATCAATATGAACTTACGATTCACTTGGTTTATACCCATATACCTACCTCAATAAACTAGATCAAGTTTAGCAAATGACAGCTGATACGACGGAAGATCTTCCCCGCGCTAAGGGAGAGATTCTTCGCTTTGCTCAGAATGACGTTCGCTTTGCTCAGAATGACGTTCGCTTTGCTCAGAATGACGTTCGCTTTGCTCAGAATGACGTTCGCTTTGCTCAGAACGACGTTCGCTTTGCTCAGAACGACGTTCGCTTTGCTCAGAACGACGTTCGCTTTGCTCAGAACGACGTTCGCTTTGCTCAGAACGACGTTCGCTTTGCTCAGAATGACATTCGCTTTGCTCAGAACGACGTTCGCTTTGCTCAGAATGACATTACTTTTTATGTCACTCTAAACACAGCGTGTCATTCTGAGCGTAGCGAAGAATCTCTTTTTTACCAATCCGCGGATAGATCCCTCCATTGAGGATTTAACTCGCTGATCAAGTCTAGTTTCTTTTGCCGTGTCCATCCCTTAATTTGTTTCTCTCTAGCAATCGCATTTACAGCATCAGTTGTACAATCAAAATATACTAGCTTGTTTACGTTGTATTTACTCGTAAATCCCTTTATTAATTTGTTTTGATGTTCATACAGCCGGCGTTCAAGATCATTCGTAATACCTGTATAAAGTACCTTGTTTGATTGGTTTGTTAAAATATAGACATAGTACATCCATATCCCCACTTTATTATTCTGTAATAGCTTGGATTCTTCGCTTCGCTCAGAATGACGTTCGCTCGCGCTCAGCATGACATAGCGTTCAAAACCTCGATTACCCTGTCCTGTTCCTGCAGTAACATCTGCGGCCACATGGGAATACTCAAAACTTCCCGGTGGATCCGCTCCGAAACCGGATAAGCACCGGCGCCAAGTCCTAATTCAGCATAAGCGGGCTGCAGATGGGGCGGGATGGGATAATGGATCATACCGCCAATTCCATTTTTCCGCATGTAATCGAGTACGCGATCACGCCGGGGGCTGCGGAGGATAAAAACGTGCCAGACCGGTTCGGCCCAGGGAGGAACCTCCGGCAAGCCATAAAGATCCGGGTCCAAACCGGCGCGGTAACGCTCCGCCAGCTTCCTTCTCCGCTCGTTCCAATCGTCCAGCTTTTTCAGCTTAACCCTTAAAAAAGCAGCCTGCAGTTCGTCCAGGCGGGAGTTATAGCCCTTTACCCCGTTGTGATATTTCACCTGCGAGCCATAATTGCGCAGTGACTTGACCCGGGCATACAGGTCAGGATCGCTGGTAACTACCGCGCCTGCATCCCCGAATGCGCCCAGGTTTTTACCGGGGTAAAAGCTGAAACCCGCTGCGTCTCCCAGGCTGCCGGTGCGGTTGCCATCATAGCGGGCCCCCTGGGCCTGGGCGGCATCTTCCACCACTTTAAGCCCATAGCGGGCGGCAATAGCCTTTATAGCATCCATCGCCGCCGTTTGGCCATAGAGATGCACCGGTAGGATGGCTCTGGTACGGGACGTAACGGCGGCTTCAATCCGGTCCGGATCAATATTGTAAGTTGACTCCGTCGGCTCCACCGGTATGGGCCGGGCCCCGCACTGGCTGACCGCCAGCCAGGTGGCGATATAAGTATTGGCCGGCACGATAACCTCATCCCCGGGTCCTATTCCGTACGCCCGCAGGATAAGGTGCAGGGCTTCCAGCCCGTTGCCGACTCCGGCGCAGTATTTGGAACCGCAGTATTCGGCAAATTCAGCTTCAAATGCCTCCACTTCCGCGCCCAGGATATACCAGCCCGAGTCCATAACCCGACCATAGGCTGCATCCAATTCGTCTTTCATTTCCAAATATCCGGCTTTCAAATCCAGAAAAGGTATCTCTTTCACCACATTCACCTCTTAAAACGTCGGCTGTATGAATATCAAAACAAATTCGTAAAAGGCACATTATCTCATCGTGTGCGCATTGTGTCATTCTGAGCGGAGCGAAGAATCTCTTTTTTACCATTCGCGTGACATAAGCTGAGGGAGAGATTCTTCGCTTTGCTCAGAATGACAAACACGCTAATGCTCAGAATTGACATCGCTGGCACCCACATTCACCTTTTAGTCAGCTTCGGCCTTTTATAATGAGTTTACTTATCCCAAAGGTTACCGGCAGGCTGATGATTATAACCACCACCGGCGCCAACCATGGACTGATGTGGATAATATCGATGCATACATATAATACCACTATCCCCAGGACATACTGGACGATATAAACCGCCGGGTATTGCAGGAATTTAGCCAGTGTAACCGGCTCCTGGAAAACCAGGCGGCTGTTAAGGAAGTAGGAAATCCCGATACCGCATACATACGCCAGGCTGTAAGCCGGTTTATAAGGCATTACCAAAAGCAACAGGACATACAGGGCATAGGTCAGCCCGGTGTTCGCAGCCCCGCAAAGCAGGAAGCTGACATATTCCCGTAAATTAAGCCTAGTAGACCTCATGGATCACATATTCCGGCCGTTTGTTGACCTCATCGAAGATGCGCCAGAGATACTCCCCGATTATACCCAGCATGATGATAATCAGGCCCAGCAAGAAGGAGACCAGGGTGGCGATGGTGGTAAAACCGGGTACGATGGCGTGATTGATGCTTGCATTCACCACCAGGAAAACCCCGTAAATAAAGCTCAGCAAAGCTACGATAAACCCGGTAAATGAGATCATCCGGATCGGCACCACCGAAAAGCCCAGAATAGAATCCAAGAGGTAGGTAAATTTCTTGCTGAAAGTCCAGCGGGATTTGCCGTGCTCCCTTTCCCGCCGCTGATAATAAATGATTTCGGGCTCGAAACCCAGCCAGTAAGCAAACAGGCTGATATTTATATTTTTGCCGCTTTGCTGCAGGTAGGGCAGCAGCAGACTGTCCATCAAGGCCAGATCAAAGCCGCCGGAGGGATAGTCCTGGGTTACCGCCAGGCGTAAAATACTATAGTAAACGCGGGCAAACAGCTTGCTGAGCAACGGGTCCTGGCGGGATTCGCGTACGCAGATTACAAATTTGGAACCGGCCAGCCATTTATCCGCCATCGTCAGGAGCAATTCCGGCGGGTCCTGCAAATCAGCCGCCAGCATGGTAAAACAGTCGCCGGTCACATACTGCAAGCCCGTTTTCACGGCATGAATGGCGCCAAAATTGCGGGCCAGCTTGATAACCGTAGTTGCAGGCCGCTGCTCCTTGATCTTCATAAGTTCAGCAAATGAATTGTCGCCGGATCCGTCATCCACAAAAATAATTTCCAGTTCAATCCCCCGGCTGCTCCGCAGCTCGTTTTCCACCCTGGTCAATTCAGTCAGGAGACCGGGCAGAGATCCTTCATTGTAATAAACGGGAATTACCACTGAAAGTTTCTTCATACTAAGCCCTGCTTTCTCTGAGTTTCCTATCCTTGGATCAGTCCTGGCCGGCGGCATACCGTTTGACCGCCGCCGGGCTGCCCATTACCACCGCCCCCGCCGGCACATCTTTCGTAACTACCGACCCGGCGCCTACGATGGCGTTCCGGTGAATGGTAACGGCCGGCATCAACATCGCTCCCGCTCCAATGGCGGCGCCATCTTCGATGTGGGGGCCGATTATTCTGCCTACCTCGTAACCCAGCCGGCCGATTTTGTTATCATTGGTACTGCCTACCAGCACACTGATAAAAACATCGTTACCGACGGTGCAGTTGCCGGTAATATGGGTGGAGTCCATAATTTTGGTGTTGTTGCCGATTTTGCTGGCATAATTGACCGTAACATAACGGCTTAATATACAGTTGGAACCGATCCGGCACTTTTCACGGATCGACGCCCCATCCCCGATCAGGGTATTGGCTCCGATCTCCACATCATAATAGATCACCGCGTTGGGGCCAATACTGCAGTTGGCCTCTATAACCACCCGGGGTATGAATTCAGGTTTGCGGGCCAGGGCCGCTCCCTTGGGAACCTTGCCGATGTACGTACCCGGGAAAATCTCCACGTTGTCACCTATGACCACACCGTTTTCAATCACCACAAAGGGATGGATAGTCACATTGCTGCCTATCTTCACCCGGTTGCGAACCACGGCAAATTCCATAATTTTTACATTGTCTCCGATGTCCTCCGTCTGCACCACGGCCTTATCAAACAAGTCAACATCTCCTTTGAGGATTTTGCATAATTAGTTTTTCTGCCAAATTAGTCAGTAATTTTATAGATGTCATCCTGAGGTAAAACTGAAGGATCTAGAGATTCTTCACTTCGCTCAGATGACGCTTAAAAACTCATTATAATCTCGCAAGTAATCACTTTCGTCATAGAAATCGCCGGCAAGCACCAGCAATACGCAATCAGGTGAAAAATTATACATTTCATGCCATACCATCGCATCAATCAAGATCCCCTGATCTCGGTCATGCATAGGGACCACTATTTTGTCAGTGCCGTTATCCAGCAGCAGCGAACAGGTCCCATGAATACAGATCATAACCTGCCGGAGGGTTTTATGGGCATGCAATCCCCGTATCACTGCCTCCCCGGTACCAAAAATATAATAAACTCTTTTAATCGCAAACGGAATATCACGGTTCTCCTCAATTGCCACCAGGGAACCGCGCTCATCCCCGCGCATTTTAAAATTGAAAGTTGTCAGCTCCACTATCTGCTCTCCTTTAAATACCATTCCACCGTTTTTCTTATTCCGCTTTCGAAATCCTCTTCCGCCTTCCAGCCCAATTCATTCTCAATCTTGCCGGCGTCAATCGCATAGCGGCGGTCATGTCCGGGCCGGTCGGCTACCAATGTCACCAGGTCGCGGTAGGATTTGAGTCCGGTCTTATTTCCTGCCGGCGGCGCCAAGTCATCCAGCAGCTCGCAAATGACCTGGGCTATATAGAGGTTTTCGCGCTCGTTGCGTCCGCCGATATTATAGTTTTCCCCGCTCCGGCCCCGATGGTACACCAGATCAATCCCTTTACAGTGATCGAGCACATACAGCCAGTCCCTTACATTGCGGCCGTCGCCGTATATTGGGATCGGCTCCGCTGCCAGAGCCTTTCTTATAATAGTGGGAATCAGCTTTTCCTGATGCTGTTTGGGGCCGTAATTGTTGGAACAATTGCTGGTTACCACGTTCATGCCATAGGTATGAAAATAACTGCGGACTATGAAATCCGCACTGGCCTTGCTGGCGCTATAGGGGCTGTTGGGGGCGTAAGGGGTATCCTCGGTAAAAAGCCCGGTCGGGCCCAGACTGCCATATACCTCGTCAGTCGAAATCTGATGATAGCGGCACCCTTCATAGCCTTCCCGGCAGTGGTGGGGAGCGACCTGCCAATAGTGGCGGGCCGCGTCTATAAGATTGAAGGTGCCGTTGATATTGGTCCGGATGAATACATCAGGACCCGCAATCGAATTATCCACGTGAGATTCCGCGGCAAAATGAATTACGCCTCTGATATCATACTGCTTAAAAATATGGTCCAGTAATTGACGATCCCCAATATCCCCCCGGATAAACGTATAACGGGGGTTGGGTTCAACCTCCCTTAGATTTTCCAGATTGCCGGCATAACTTAGAATGTCCAGATTAATCACCCGATATCCGGGGTGCTGTTCCAGGAAAAAAGGGATGAAGTTAGACCCGATAAAGCCTGCTCCACCGGTTATAAGCATATTTATCTGCTTAGGTCCGGATAATGTCATTATTATTTCCCGTCCTTCATTACTCCTGGAGAGGATTTTTATAGTCGCTGGCGACAATATCCAGGAGATATCTGCCATATTCGTTATTCCGCAGGGCCGAGGCCAGCTCAAGTAACTGCGGCCGGCTGATCCAATGCATATAATAGGCGATTTCCTCCAGACAGGCTACCTTGAATCCCTGCCGGTTCTGCAAGGTTTCCACAAACTGGGCCGCCTGCTGCAGAGCGTCAAAAGTGCCGGTATCAAGCCAGGCAAAACCGCGTCCCAGCAGTTCCACCCGCAGTTGGTTTTGCTCCAGGTACCTGCGATTCAAGTCGGTTATCTCCAGTTCGCCGCGGGCAGAGGGCTTCAGGCTTTTAGCCAACTCAACCACCTGGCGGTCATAAAAATAAAGCCCGGTAACCGCAAAATTCGATTTGGGCTGAAGCGGCTTTTCTTCCAGGGAGATTACCTGTTTATTATCGTCAAATTCCACTATCCCAAACCGGGCCGGGTCCTTGACCCTATAGGCAAATACCGTAGCGCCTTCATCCCGGGCCGCCACCCGGCGCAGCATCGGGGTAAACCCCTGGCCGTAGAAAATATTGTCCCCCAGTATCATCGCCACCCGGTCGTTGCCGATAAAATCTTCCCCGATAATAAAGGCCTGGGCCAATCCATCCGGAGACGGCTGGACGGCATAAGCGAGGGCAAGCCCCAACTGGCTCCCATCCCCCAGCAGGTTCTCAAACCGGCCAATATCCTCGGGGGTGGAAATAATCAGAATATCCTTGATCCCAGCCAGCATCAGCACTGACAGGGGGTAATAGATCATGGGCTTATCATATATAGGAAGCAATTGCTTGGACATGACTTGAGTGAGGGGATACAGGCGGGTTCCGCTGCCGCCGGCCAGAATAATACCTTTCATTGCAAAACGACCTTTCCAGACACAAATACTATCCCACTTTCAAAGGAATTATACCAGATTCGACCCATATGTCAAAATAGAAGAACCGGGGCAGTTATTAACTGAACCCCGGCTGTTTGCATTAATGCCGTTAATCCTCCTATCTGGTTTTAAACGACCTAATACTGCCATAGCTAATATCGTCATTTTCATCAATGGCATAAGCCATAAAATAATAAGTTTCATCCTCATCCAGATCATCCAAATCTAAATAAAAATCATCTTCATCGCCATCTGCTTCCTGAACATCACTGTAGCCTTCTTCACCGTCGGCTACATCATTTCTATCAGTACCATAATAGAAGCCGTACTCTTCAATATCAAGATTACCATCATCTGTAACCTTCCCGTTAAGGGTGGCTGAGTCAATGCCTATACTGGTAGCGCTAAGGGTGCTGACAGCCACATCTCCGCTGTCATCGGTAGTAAAGGATTTAACGCTGCCATAAGTAACATTACCATTTTCATCTTCGGCATAGGCCATAAAGTAATAAGTTTCATCCGCATCCAGATCATCCAGATCTAAATAAAAATCATCTTCGTCCCCATCTGCTTCCTGAACATCACTGTAGCCTTCTTCACCATCGGCTACTTCGCTTTTGTTGGTACCATAGTAAAATCCATATTCCTCAATATCAAGCCCATTGGCATCCGCAATTGCACCGTTAAGGGTGGCTGAGTCATTGCTGATATCAGATGCGCTATTGGTGGTGACCTCTATTTCAGCAGTATTAATGCCGCTGCCGCTAATGGTAACGGTGCCGGCAGCTTGATCCCAAGTGGCGGTATGTCCAAAAGCTGCAGCTATCCAGGCGATGGGCAGACAGGTTCTGCCGTTACGGGCTTCAGCAGCTACATCCATAGATGTCGGGACACCATTGGTGTACAGGATCCGGCTGCCCAGCATCAGAACCACCCGGGTGGAACCTTTGGTCAATACTACCGTATTGGTATTCTGGATCCAGACGATATCGGCATCGGTAAGTCCCATGGCATAGGCCACGTAACGAACCGGCAGGTAGGTACGCCCATCCTTGGCATAGGGGGCCACATCCATAGCTTGAGGTGAACCTCTCAGAATATAATTGGTAGATCCAAATGTAAATACGCTGGGATTAGTAACAACAGCGGCAGGTTTTTTAGTAGTAAAACTTTTAACGCTGCCATAAGCAATATCATCATCTTCATCAATAGCATAGGCCATATAATAATAGGTTTTATTTGAATCCAAATCGGTCAATTCCAAATAAAAATCGTCTTCATCGCCGTCTGCTTCATCAACCTCGGCGTCACCATCTTCCCCATCGGCCACTTCACTTTTTACCGTACCATAGTAAAATCCATATTCCTCAATATAAAGCCCATTATCGTCTGCGATTTCTCCGTTCAGAGTAGCATAGTCCGACCCTATGCCAGAAGCACTATTAGTGGCAACTTCGACATCACTGCTGCTGTCATCGGTAGCAAAGGATTTAACGCTGCCATAAGTAAATTTACCATTTTCATCTTCGGCATAGGCCATAAAGTAATAAGTTTTACCAGAGCTAAGGTCTTCCAGATCTAAATAAAAATCATCTTCGTCCCCGTCTGCTTCCTTAGCCTTGGCACTGCCGTCATCTCCTTTGGCTACTGTAGTCTTGCTGGTGCCATAATAAAAGCCGAACGCTTCTACATCAAGCCCATTGTCATCCGTAATTTCACCGTTCAGGGTTGCAGACTCATCATCTACTGCAGTCGCGTTGAGAGTCTTAACCTCCACTTTGGCAGCAGCTGCGGCCGTCGTGGGGAAACATAGACCTGATACTATAAAAGCAACGGCAAAAACCAGCATCAATGCTATTAAATTAGATTTAACCTTGGTTATCACTATCATACCTCCTGTCCTTCTTAAAAGAATACCAACATTATGTACACAGTGGGGTTAAAGGGTTAGGGTTTATATAGTCATCCTCCTTTACTCACCTCTTACCATTATATAGTATTATACGTGTTTATTTGGGAACATCTTGCAGAAAATCCGCTTAAAATTCGCTTAAAAAACGACAATAATCTCAACTATCAGCCTGGAGCCCAATCTGAAAGGTATCCAAGTTTTATAATTAATAACAATATAATAAACCTGTCGAGGCGGCAGCCGGCATCCGGTTTAAGCCAAAATTGCTAATCCCTGGTTAAAGCTAAGGGCGGCAAATCAGCCGCCAATCCTGGCTCGAGCAGTTCTATCCGGCAGCCGGCTTGGTTGCTTTGGATTTTTATTACCAGTATAATATACACGGGTATTATACAAGGTAAGGAGCATAATCGGCTTGCTGTTTAATTCTTACGAATACATATTTCTATTTCTTCCGGTCAGCCTCATCATCTATTTCGTATTGAATAAATTCACTGCCACCAGCAGCTGGTCTATATTGTGGCTGGTACTGACTTCTCTTTTTTTCTACAGTTGGTGGAACCCCGTCTATTTACCCTTGATTTTGATATCCATGGCAGTAAACTACCTCGTTGGCTTAGCCCTGGTCAACTCTTCGAATTCTTCCCGTTTTAGTCCGAAATCGATCCTGATCATCGGTATCAGCTTCAACCTGTTATTGCTGGGGTATTTTAAGTATACCGATTTTCTCATTACCAACATTAATCAGTTTATTTCCGCTGATTTTCCGCTGCGGCATATAATTTTACCGTTGGGTATAAGCTTTTTCACCTTTACCCAGATTGCCTACCTGGTGGATGCTTACCGTTCCGAGGCCAAAGAATACAAGCCGGCCAACTACGCCCTTTTTGTCACCTTCTTTCCGCATTTGCTGGCCGGCCCGATTTTACACCATAAAGAAATGATGCCTCAGTTTGAATCCCGGGAAAATAAAACCCTGAATTATAAAAACCTGGCTGAGGGGGTATTTCTGTTTTTTATCGGACTATTTAAAAAGGTGATAATCGCCGATACCCTGGCCCAAGCTGCCAATTTTGGCTTTGATACCGCATCCTCCCTGAGTTTGATTGAAGCCTGGGTTACTTCCCTCTCGTATACCTTTCAGCTCTATTTCGATTTTAGCGGTTACACCGACATGGCCATCGGGTCAGCCCTAATGTTCAACATTAGACTGCCCCTCAACTTTAATTCACCCTATAAGTCCTTAAGCATTCAGGAGTTCTGGCGCAGATGGCATATAACCCTGGGCAGGTTTTTACGCCAGTATATTTACATCCCGCTGGGGGGAAACCGCACCCGGGAAGCAAACATTTATCGGAACCTCATGATAACCTTCTTATTGGGCGGCTTATGGCATGGAGCCGGCTGGACCTTTGTGTTCTGGGGTTTTCTGCATGGAGCCGGCCTGGTTATGCAGCGCATCTGGCGTAAACTGAATCTGCGTATGCACTGGCTCATTGCCTGGTTTATCACCTTTAACTTCGTCAATATCGCCTGGGTGTTTTTCCGCGCCGAAACCTGGGATGCAGCCCTAAAAGTATTGGCGGGCATGTTTGGCCTTAACGGCATCGTTCTGCCTGCTTTCATGGCGTCGCGCCTGGGGTTCCTGTCTGAGTACGGAGTAGCTTTCATGACTTTGTCAGCCCATTTCCCATGTATCAATCAGGGTATAGGATTGATTGCCCTGTTCCTTTTGATTTCTGTCTTTATGAAAAATTCAATGGAAATGAAGGAAAAATTCCAGCCCAACTGGAAAACCGCCCTTTTCATTTCCTGCCTGGCGGTCTATGCTATATTGAATCTTAACCAGGTCAGTGAATTCATCTATTTCAATTTCTGATTTAGTTTAGGGGTATAAATGATGCAATACCGGAATTTTTTATTAAAATCTTGTAGCATTACCTTGCTGCTGTTGGCTCTGGTTGCAGGGTTCAACTTCATGGTTGATCCCCTGCAATTTTACCGGCAGGCCGCCTTTTACCAGCCCTCCTTCTCCAAAGAACAGCGCTATCAGAATCCCGGGTTGGCTAAAAATTATGATTATGACACCATTATTATCGGCAGTTCTATGACCGAAAATTTTGTTCCGTCCTATATAAACAGGGTGATGGGGTTTAAAACCCTAAAGCTTTCCATGTCCGCCGCTACCGCCAAAGAAGAGAATCTGATCATGCAGGTTGCTCTGCGTACGGGCAAGGTGCGGAACGTCATCCTGGGGCTGGATTATGGTACTTTGCGCGGACCGGTAGACCAGGTCGACACCAGTTCCGGTCCGTTTCCGTATTATCTTTATGACCGGCATTATTACAATGATCTGTCCTATTTGTTATCCATAACAATGCTGGGAAATAGCGTTAATATCCTGAAAAATGATTATTATCATATTCCCCCGGAGTACTCGGACCTGGACCTCCTCAATAACTGGAACTCCAGTTATGTCTATGGGCGTCAGGTATTGGCAAAAATCTGGGCGGAGGAACAGGAAGCCAAACAGGTGGGAGTTAAAAAGTACGACCAGATGGATTTTTCCCTGGCATCAATGCAAGCCAATTTTGATCATAACCTCCTGCCGGTTATCCGGCAGAATCCCCAGATCAATTTTATTGTCTATCATCCGCCCTATTCAGTTCTGCGTTATCGGTCCATCTATGAAGAAAACCCCGAATCTTTCGCCAATGAAATACAAATCAAAGCCTATGTGAATGCCAAATTACTGGACTGTCCCAATGTCAGGCTGTATGACTTCCAAAGCGACCAAGCCTTAACCTTTGACCTCGATAAATATAAAGATTACGCCCACCATTCCCAGGAATACAACGAATATATAATCCAGGCTTTGGCCCGGCAAGACCCAAGATATTTGGTTACCCCCCAGAACAGCCGCTCCTTTGTAAGCAGTCTGCAAACCGAGGTGGAAACCCTGGATGTAAATAAGCTGTTTTCAACCACCAGCCAGTAAGAACCATCTAATAAATTTCATCCTGAGGCAAAGCCGAAGGATCTCAAGATTCTTCACTCGCTCAGAATGACGGCAAGGTGGGTAGGCTCTATTCCGGTATTTAAATACGAAAAGCCTGCCAACAAAATACTTTGTCGACAGGCTTGGGGGCTTCGTTTAGTTACGAAGCCCCTTAAATTCCTTTGTGTTTGAGTTGTTTTAGTAGGCCCAGGGCTTCTCGAATGCCAGCTTTAATTGTTCATGCTGATAGATAGTGCTGTTTAGGCTTTTACGATCATTGGACAGATTGAGCTGGGCAGTTTGCACATCATCTTTGGTAGCCATTCCCAAATCATATTTAAGCTTGGTCACTTCTAATGTGGCTTCAGTTTGCTGCAAAGCTTGCAGTTGTAAATCATAAGTATTTTCCAAGTTAAGAATGCTGCTATAAAGGGTTCTGACCGCCTGTTCCATACTGTCCCGGGCAGAGCTGGCCGAAAGTTCAGCCTTGTCTATGGCTAATTTCCGAGTCTGGTAGCCATTGCCGGTAGTATTGGCGTATGCCGACAGATCCAGCTGTATTTTGGCTACACTGATTTGACTATCCGCCTGCCATATTGAAGGGCTGCTTTCGGTTATTCTATGGGCATAGGCCTCAACATCGTCAACTACCAGTTTGCTGTAGGCGGGCTGTTCCGCCAACGAGGGGCGTTCATCAGGCTGCAGGCCGATGTCCTGGTTTAAACTATGATAAGCACTATCCAGGGCAACCTGCGCATTCGTTAAGCTGTTTTGAGCCGTTTGGTGCTGCAGTTCCGCCTGGTCCATCTGATATTGGCTGATCATCCCAACCTGATGCGTATTGCTGGCCATCAGTATTTGCCAGCGGGCATTGCTCATGGCTTGCTCAGCATATTGGAGGTTTTCCAGGGCCTGCAGCACCCCGGTGTAATCTTTAAAAACGGTGTAAACCGTCTTGTCTTCTTCAGTGTCCTTGCTCTTGTTGGCCATGTTCCAGGAGATATTAGCTGATTCAAGCGCGGTAACTGCTGATATAACAGATTCATCCGCTTGTCCGGTAGGCATGTAAGTAACCGCATCCGACGCGTCATCAAGGGTTATCTCGGCGCTTTTAATATTATAATCGTTCATTTTAATCGAGGAACTGTTTTTCAGGGCCATATCTATGGCCTGCTGAATGGTAAGGCCTGCCTGGCCGGCAGTGCCGGCATCACTGCTGTCAGCCCGGGCTGCAGCCGGAATGGACATCGAAATGAATAAAGTTAGCACTATTGCCAGGACTTTAGTTTTTTTCATATTAACCACCCTTTTAAAGATATCGTTTCCAACTATAGTTGAATTATATCCCTAGCTGACTGGCCGGTCAACTTAAAATAAGCTTAAAATTGGGAATAAAAAAGGGCCCGTTGAACGGGCCCTTTAAGTAGTTACTAGTAATTTATGGTTACGGTATTGGCAGCCGCATCCCAAGTTGCAGAGGCGCCGAAAGCGTTTGCAATCCAGGCAGCAGGCAGATAGGTGCGTCCGTCCTGAGCCAGAACAGTCACATCCAGCGTAACCGGTACACTATTGATGGTCATGATATTACTGCCCAGTTTGACTTGGACAACTTTGCCACTCTGGATCAGAGTAACAGTCTGGGAAGCCTGGTCCCAAATGATGTTGTTGTCATTGATGCCCAAGGCATAAGCTATGTCGCGAATGGGCAGATAGGTACGGTTATTCTGAGCAAATATCGGAGCAAGCAGATTCTTGGTAGCGCCATTAATGGTGTAAGTCGGTGATCCAAAGGTGAATACGGCGGTATTAGCCTGTTCACCCGGCGCCGGGGTTACAACATTGGCAAAGGTTGCCTTGCCGGCGGTGCTGCCGAACAGGTCATAGGAACTCAGCTTGATCTTGTCGGGATCAGCGGGGGTGGTACGGTAATCATTGTTAGTGTTACTAGTAATATCGTCTATCTTTTCGTCATCGGCAAACTCGTCAACAGCCGATCCAGCAACCTTGGCATCCAGAGTACCCTCAACTACAGTACGGTCAACTTTAAGCTTGATGTTGCTGACAGTGATAGTACTGGCAGTGCGGCTTTCGCCTTCAATCGGAATAGTCAGTACTTCATTGGTGAAATCCCAACTGGAGCTGTCGCTGAGTACCAGGTCGCCGGCAGTTACCTCAACATCGGCGTCGGTAATCTCTACGGCGTCGTCTGATACCTTAATCAGAAGGTCTTTGTCACCCATAATCGCGCCGGCCTCAACTTCGGTAATCACGATTTGGCCAGCCAATTGGTTCGGCAGACCGATCTTAACATCAGCCTTGGTACCAGTTACGGTAACCGGAGCTTGAACGGTGGCAATGGTTACTGAAGCTGTATCAATACCGGCTTTTCCGTCAATGGTAGCGGTCAGGGGGCCGCTAAAATCTACGGCGGTATCTACCTCGATATCCTTCAGGGTGAAAGTCCCAGCAGATCCAGAATTTGTTTGGTCAACAACAACCTTCAGAGTGCGTCCGTTAGTGCCGAGCAAGCTAACATCGCCATCGAAGCCCTTGGCGGAGGAAGTATTCCAGTCCACCCACTTGGCGCCCTCAGGCAGGGTCAGGGTAAAGGAACGTCCGTCTACAGCGCTTTCGGGTGCGGCTTCAGTGAAGACAATGTCGCCAACCTCTTCGCCCATGCGGCCGGCAAGGATGGTGGTCTCGTCTTCGACAGAGGCGGTAACACTGTAATCGCCATAAGTGGCAACTACCAGACTGGAGACGCTGACATCGGATTTACCGGATATGCGCACATCCACATCGCCGTATTTGGCCTTTAATTCATCCACGGCGATATCAGCACTAATTCTGTATACGCCTTTGGAGGCAGGGGAGTGGTTTACAACTGTTACTACTAGAACCCGAGGGTCACTCCCGCTCACAGCTGCCGTAACAGTATCAAGACCAGCTAACGGATCAGCCGTTGCCCCAACATTTGTCCAGGTAAAGCCATAGGGAAGAGTGAATTTAACTGATTCAGTCGCTTGAGCTAAGCCACTGGCAGCAGTTTCTTTCAAGGTCAACTTGATTTTGCCGCCGGTAGTGCCTGCAGAGGTAATGGCAGGCGGGGTTCCGGTGGTAACACCAACATCACCAGTTCCGGTGTGGCCGACAACCACTGTGCCGCTGCTCAATTGACCGGTTAGGCCTGTAATCTCTGCGATAATATCATCATCTGCTCCGGAAGGAACAGTGATTCCGGCTAAGGGAATAACTACCTTAAGTCCGGTAGCAGTAGTGTTTGACAGAGTAAGGGTACCTTCGTTGCTACTTGCACTAGCAATGGTAAAGCTAGCGGTAGGGGCAGTGCCGCCATCCACTAAAACTGAGGGTGTAATCGAGGTAGTATTATACTCGAAATCGTCGGGTAATGAAATCAGAGCACTAGCAGCGCCTGAAAAGGTGTCAATCTCGACGACTATGGAACCCAGGTTAGAGGTACTATCTGCGGCTACGGTGGGCGCAGAGGTAGCGTCATATGTGGTAGCGGCAGATGCGGTACCAACGCCGATAAACATGGTAGCCATCATCGCTATTACCAACAAAAGAGCAATTCTTTTGTTTCTGATCTTAATCAATGATTTATCCTCCTTAATTGTATAATTTATGATTTCTATTTAGGTGATCAAGGTTTTACCCTTATAATGAGAGGTAATCATCTATCTTAATGATAGATAGCGTGCACTACTTCTCTCTCCCCTCCTTTTCAAGCCGGTTATATGTAAGCTTGTTCCGGCAGATTAGCGGGCCAAGGTGGTTTATACCTGAAATGAAATCCCTTGGCGACTATACCGTTAGACACACATTGCAGGCAAAAAGTTCCCATCTCAATAAAAAAATTGAAGGAAATTATTTGTTCAGCGCGACCCCTACTCCCATAAGGGGCCAAAAAATTGCCGCAGCCCCTATAACCGGGTCATTGACCAGCCACTGTATTGCAAAGGTACAAAAAAATAGAAACAGGGCAGCGGGAAAGACAACCGCGTCAGAATTTTTTAGCGTAAGCAGTCGCTTGGCGGTGTGGTAAAAATGCATGACAAATAGTGTTAATAAAGCTAACAATGCTGGAATACCTGAACCATAAGCAATATCCAGGTACATGTTATGCGGTTTGGTGGTTACTACCTGGTAAGTTCCCAATTCGGCAATTTGGTTGATGTCATTTTGAGGAAAGTAATAAGCCAGGGTATCCAGACCATAGCCGGTCAAAGGCTTAGCAGCTATTAACTTCAAGGTCCCCTTCCATATATAAAGCCTCCCGGTCCCTGCACCCATACCTGGAGCTGGTAATTGAAAACTGTCGTCAATAGATGCTGATCCGGTTAGGTCCGTGGTGTTATCTGCCATTGCGGGGGCGGGGGACTCCGCCGCATAAACCGGCCGTATTGAAAAATCGATAGCCTTGGCAATAGGGCTTTCCCAGTCGGTAATGACCTGGCGGCTACTTTCCAGGACCTGCTTAGTGAAGCCGAACGATTCGTCGAAGACCCTGGGATTATAGGCGTTCATCCCCAAGAATATAACCAGGCATAATCCCAAGTTTAACACGCCGGCAATCATGGCCTTTTTTTTATCGTTACTTAAAAATACTATAGCCACAAGTAGAGGAGAAACAGCCATTAGGGCAAAAAAACCGCTGCTTGAAAGGGATGCCAGAATTATCGTGAATGAAAATAACGAAACTAGCAAATAGAACAATTTATATTTTAATTCCCTCTGTAAAATGAAGAAGGTGAAAAAGTAAGCGAAAAGTGCGGCAGCCAGTCCGCTTATGTAGTTAGGGTGCTCCAGGGTTGCCCAGATTTCGCCTCTAATATTGCTGTTGTTCATATAGTCTGCTGGAATAAGCAAAGCCCTTACAGACTCATAGCTAAATATATCGTGCCCGAAGAAATGGAACAGAATTATAGTCAGATTGATTAAAACGAAAATCGATAAGGCTGCATTTATTAATAATTTTATACGCTCTTTAAAAACCGTATTGGCAGCCGCAAAAAACAGTGCCAGAAAAGCCAAATTGGCCAATGTGCCGTTGCGTTGCTTATATAAACCGATCAGTGCCATATCCTTATATTCTGCCGTTAATAAGGATATCAATATGAATATCACCAGCAATAACAAGGGGATGTTTATATAGGAAGGGCTTATATTAAAATTACCGGCAATTATTTTGTACACTATCAGTAATAGCACGCCCATTGCCATCAAGATTAGGAAAACCCATTTGTAATAAGTAAATAGGTCGGTTTGCAACCCGGTGTTCAAGACGGTGTCAATAATTCGCGGGGCGGTAAAATCGATAACCTTGCCTCGTACCAGTAAAGGCACGACTCCTATTGATATAAGTAATAACCAGGTTAAGTAGTTGTCAAGCTTTTCAACTAACTCGGCTCTTTCTTTGTTAATAGATTTTCTCTTTCTACTCACTTATTCTTACTTCTCTCCCTTTGTAGCTTTTCAATCTCTGTCAGAGAATTTTGGGCCGACTTGGTTAGCAGGGTATTATTAGGATATTTCAAGCTTTCTGACAAATAAAGTCGGGCCCGGTCATAATCACCGAGACGGTATAGTATCTCCCCATACTGTTCCAGGTACTGCTGATCCATCAAAAAAGCCGGATGGGCTTCCCTGACCTGTTGCATAAACGCGGCAGCAGAAGCATAATCACCGGTTTTGGCAGAGCATATAGCTTGGACATAAAGTGCCTGATAGGTTTGCCGGCTGTCCTGATCCAATAGGTTCAAAATTTCCTGAGCTTCTGCGTATTTTTGCTGGTTCATTAACTGAATAGCTTGGGCAAAATTATTGTAATTCTGCCGATAACCTCTATTCTGTTCGGTTGCCGCAGTATAACTTATGGCCAATAGAAGACCGGCTATAACAATTATGCAAATAAATATGTAATTTCTATTAACTTTTAAATTCATGGTCGTATGCCCTTTTGGTTCACTATTATAATTTTTATTTCCACACTTTTCTATGATTATCCTGCTAAAATTACGAATATTTCAAAATCAACCAGATAACAAAGATCTATTATACGCTAGTGGGTATTTAAGGAAATTGCTGTTAAAACTACTCCATGATAGAATAAACACGTATGTAAGCATTTAATCACCGAAGAATTTTTAAAAGATTCTGAAAAATCGCTGAAAAATATTTAAGAGATCGGGAACTTTTTAGCTTGACCCGTTGTCTAATAAATTGACTTGGTTAATCACCAGGTTAATCAGGGAGGGTTTGTTTTTGACCCAGGTTAATGACCTGATTGTCCAAGCGCAACAGGGGGACTTGAGCGCGTTTGAAAAAATTGTACTGGTCTTTCAGGACAAGGTTTATTCCCATTGTCTTTATTTAACCGGCAACAGCGACGATGCCCAGGATTTAGCCCAGGACGTTTTCGTTCAGTCTTTTAAAGGTATCCGCTCGTTTCGCCGTGAGGCTGATTTTGGAACCTGGCTGCATAGAATCGCAGTGAATTTGTGGATTAATTTATGCCGTCGCAATAAAAAGGCCACTGTGATTTCGATTGATGAAGCTTTAACTACCAGCCAGGGCGAACTACTCCGGGAGTTGGCCGCCAGCGATGATAGCCCGCTGGAACAGATTGAACGCCGGGAATTCAGCGGCATGGTAAACCAGGCCCTTAATCGGCTGGCTCCTGAGTACCGGACCGTTCTGGTTCTGCGCGATATGGAAGGTTACAATTACGATGAAATTGCTTCTCTTTTGGACTGCTCGCTGGGAACGGTGAAGTCTCGCATAAACCGGGGACGCAAGTCTTTAAAAAAGGAATTGGGAAAATTATTGTGAAAGCTGGGTAGTTATGGACTGCAGGCATATGGAAGAACTGATATCCGCGTATGTGGATGGCGAATTGGCACAGGTTGATGCTGAAGAAGTAAGTCGTCATCTGTCCGGCTGTGCCCGCTGTCAGGCCAGTTATGCCCTGACTCTGGAAATTTCCGAGGCTTGCCGGCAAATAAGCCAAACTGTAACCCCGGCACCAGCGGAATTTAAAGCTGCGCTTATGCAGCGTATTAATAATGAAACGAAAGTCAAGCCCTTTAAACTGGCGCCTTGGCTGCTGCGTAACTGGAAACAGGCTGTGGGCGGAATTGCAGCCGGTATACTGCTGGTTTTAGGAATATACAGTATGAATGTTAACTCTATAATGCAGGTCGCCCAGAATCCAGCCCCAATAGTTCAGCCGAATCAGGAGACTACGACCGGTATTCAAGCCAATCAAAATGACAACCCGGCCGGCCCTACTGAGTCAGCCCCTGAAACGAACAATCCAAGTCCAGGGGAGGATAAGATTGATCCTGCACCCACCGACCCGGTCCAGCCTCTTAACAGCAGTGGTTTGTCCAGCCGGATAATGATGAGCAAGGAACGCTCCATTGTAAGTGCTCTGCTGCAAATAAAAGTAAATAATTCAGCGGATGCTCTGGATAAAGCTCTGAATATGGCAGCTCAAGCTCAGGCCGAGACTCAGAATCTAGGACAGCCAATCAGTCAGGACGGTGTTTACACCGCTTTAAAAATTACGGTAGCCAAATCCAGAGCGGCTGGTTTACTCACCCAACTTGGCAGTCTGGGGACTGTTATCAACCAGGAAGTAACTAAAAACGATATTACGACCCGTTATGCCGAGACCCTGTCGCAATATCAAATTTTATTTATCCAGCGTACGGCCGCAACTGAAGCCAATCAGCAGGCTGATCTGGATCAGAGTTTGAGCCTTCTGCAAAAGCAATTGGAGAATTGGGAACAACAAGCGGAGCAGGAGACTATCTTGCTGTGGATTGCAAAATAACATATAAGTATTAAAAAAGCGCCCTGTTATAGGCGCTTTTTTATTGCGTATAAATATATTTTCCACTGCAAGAGGAGACTTTAGTCTCCGACCACCAGATAAAGAAACGCCGATATGCACACTTTATCGATGGTGATATATTCCGGCTGGGTACAAATATTTACCGGTTATATAACATCTGGTCGAGAACAGCAGCCGCTTCAGCCCGGGTTATAGGTCGGTCAGGAGATAGGGCATCACCGGGGAATAGGTTTATGACTTCGCGCTCCTCTATACGAGCCGCCAAAGTATTGAGTTCAGACCGGGTTACCACCTGACTAGGCTTAAACTTTCCATCCGAATAAACGCTGAGCAGCCCTGCCTGCTGATTTGCCAATACCGCTTCCATAGCCCACCAGGGAATATCCATATAATCATTAAGAACGGATGGGGCAGGCAAGACCGAAAAATTAAGGTTCTGCATACGGGCAGTTATAACTGCAAGCTCGGCCCGGGTCAGGTATTGGTCAGGATGGAAGCCGCCGTCGCCACAGCCTGCCACTATATTTCTGCGGGCCAAGTCCAAAATATACTTCTCTGCCCAATGTCCCCCAATATCGGAAAAACTGGTTACGGGCGCGCCAATCGGGTAGGCGGTTATTTTAATATTACGGGACACCATTGCCCCCGTAGCTGTGTTCAAGGCTACTGCCTGTAATTCCTGCTCCCCTTCCAAAAGCCCATAGATGCGGCTGATAGCCCCCTTCTCACCGGGAATGATGCGCTCCTGGCTGCCATCTTGGCGATATAAATATAACCTATCAGCACTTGTATTACCTTGTATTATTAGAACTCCATTTAAAGACCGGGCTATAATTTGCAAATCAGGTAATTTTACATTAACGGGTATATTCACATCAACTGCCGCCAACACCTTCGATTGCGGCACAGGAGATCTTAAGACAGTGATCTGGGCTTTCTCTCCTATCGTAACATCCTCGGGTTCTACTCTATATCCTCCGTTGCTGAAACGGGTGAACTCGGTATATTGGTACTTGGAACCATCGGTTGTGGTTACTGTCATATTATGGGGATCGATTGTACTGATAGTCTTACTGTTATCTTCGATAACTTCAGCCAGTTCGACTTGCCAGGCGGCCGAATTGCTTGGATCGCTGATAACCCGCACCCAGCTCCCGGAATTAACAGCTGAAGTCTCCAGGAGTATACCCGAGCCATAAACCTCGGTATTTTTATTTATGGTATAGGTTCGGGATTGATTGTTGGAATCTATGATGTAGAGGGTGTTTTGTTGGGTACTGTTGTAAACTACCCTGCCATAATCCACTCTACTATAGGCTTGAATCTGAATAATTGTGTTTTCTGCCGACAATAATTGAGCTCGCACCCAATCCCCGGGGTGAATTTGGGTCAGGTCGGCTTTATCTTTATTAAAATAGACGGCTGATCCCGGGAATAATTTATAGGTATGCCCGGTATCCAATGTAATCAGTTGTTCTTTGGCATCAATATTTACCACTTTCCCGATTACAAGCCGTCTCTCGACTAAGATGGACTGAACTGTCCCCGTATTGGGGGAAACCTGTAGGGTAACTTTGCTTCCCGGCATAAGTTGATCCAAAGTATTTGGTTCGGCTGAACCGTAAGGCAAATCTTGAACTGAACAATCCAGGATTTGGTCCTGATAGGCTATAGCCGCCCATGGAGCCAAGCGGTAAATTTTATCATTTTTGAACAGCTGGAGCTGCTGTTTGACAGAATCAATTTCGGCTATAAAACCACTCACTTTCTGGTTGGCAGCCTCCAGTTTCCACAGGGTTTGCAGAAAAGGATTGACACTAGCCTTAAGCTCCGACCCGGTGGGTATGTTGTCAATGCCGGCCACCGGAATGCCGTTTACAATAATACTGCCTTCCATGGCCTTTGCCTGCGGGTCCAGGTAATACCCTCCCTCTCTTACATTCGCATTCATCTCCAGGAGCAGATCGCCATCGGTCACATGCAGGGCTTGAATACCCCCCGTTTGCCAAGTCTCACCAAAGACATACAGGCTGGATGAACTTTGGTAAACCTCACTGCCGATTTGCAAGCGATCCGCTGAATTGGTCAGTACTCCGTCTATTACTTGATGCAGCTTCAAGTTTTGCAGGTTTACGCTGCTGCCATCATCCAAGTATATTTGGTCGTTATCCAGCTTAGTTATTACTCCTGTTGTGAGGGCCTGGCCGTATACCAGGGCAAAATCCTGCCCTTTACTGCTGTTAATTTGGGCAGCGCGAACGGTTACGGAATATTCGCCAGCTTTAGGAACTTTGATGTATACCTGTTCCACATTGTTGAGTTTGTCACTGTGACCCCGGCCCTCAAAATCGTTGCCATAATAGACTTTCCCCGTACTGTCACGTACGATTAAATCCAGGTTGTTGACCAGAGCTGAAGCCGCTCCCGGAGTACCAGGCGGGTCTGTCCACGCCAAAGTCACTTTAACCGGCAGGCTGGGATCAGCAACCGTAAATTTGTATTGTAGGTTGTCTTCCTGGTTAAGTTGGCTCTTTTCATCCATAAATTTAAAAGTACCTTCCTGTAACGCCAGAGCGGTACCTGATGAATCTAGTATGCCAAACCCTTGTTCTTCTATATTTCCTGAAGCAAAACGGGCGCCATTGATGAGTAGGGCTTTCAGCAAAGCGGAGGATGGAGACAGGATATTGAATTGACTGTTTAACTGCTCCCGCAACAAGGCCAGAGCCCCACCGGTTACAGCAGTAGCCATCGAACTTCCTCCCATATAGGTATAAAAGGAATTGGCGCTAAAATTTCCTTCGGTCAGGCTGGATTTAGCCGAAATTAGAGAGGACCCCGGGGCAACCAGGTCGGGCTTAATCCGCCCATCTCCGGTAAGACCGCGGCTGCTGGAGGCAGCTACTTGATCCGCAAAACAAGATTCCGGATCAGACGCCGGACGCGGAACCTGACTGGACCCTATTACGAGCGCGTTTTTACTGTTGGCTTCCGCAGTAAGAGTACCATTATTAGGCCCATTGTTACCTGCACTAAACACCGGCAGAAAGTCCGGGTACCAGTAAACAAATTTATCAATCTGAGCGGAAATGAAATCATACTTATTGCTTCCGCCGCCCCACCCATCGACATGAATTCTTACCCCCGCTGAATAAGCAGGATTAAATAAATCATTAATATTATTCGGTATTCGCAGGTTATTATTTTTATCCAGGAGAGCCTGAAAATAAATACTGGCACCGGGGGCGATACCTTGATATTTCCCCCCGGAAGCTTTGCCGCTGCCGGCAATGACCCCGGTCATAAAAGTTCCGTGGCCAACCGGGTCATCGGCCAATCCGCGGTCAGTATATGATTTTAGCATGACCACCCGTGGCATGGCTCCCGATTCACTCTGCAAATCAGGATGGATATCGGTTAAACTGCCCTGGTCCAAGCCGCTGTCGGCAATACCAACGATCTGGCCCTTACCGCTTAAGCCGGTCGCGGTAACATAATTAGGTACCAGCAAGGGACTCGATCCGATGATGTCAGCGGAACGGTCATTAGCCCCGGCCGAATATATGAAAATCTGCCCCAGCAGACAGGTACATAAGAACACGGACAGAAAATACTGCCACCGTTTCCTCTTCACAAATTTCATGTATGTAAACTCCTAAAATCTCTGAAATAAGCCGCCGGGAATCATTTTACATTTGCCTGCATATAACCGGCTATGGCATTGGCTATAGCCTCGGCCGCCCTGTCCTTGAATTGCTGTTGCTGCATTAATGCTTCTTCGGTTGGAGTACTGATAAAGCCCAACTCGACCAAAGCTGACGGCATCGTTGATTCCCGCAGTACTGACAGGTTCATCTCTTTAACTCCGCGGTCGTTTAGGCCTAAATTGGCTACTAGAGCCTGCTGCAGCCTAAGCGCCAGATTATAGCGTTCGTCCTTCTGCAAATAGAGCTGGGGATCCTCCAGGGGATAATAACAATATGTCTCCGTTCCCGAAGGAGTACGACTGGTACTGGCATTGCAATGCACTGAAACAAATACTGCGGCGTTATAGAAGTTGGCTATATCACTTCTGTCGATCAGCTCTACAAAAGTATCATCAGTGCGGGTGTATATGACTCTGATTCCCTTGGCGGTAAGCAGTTGCCCGGCTTTCAGGGTTACAGCCAAACTTACGTCTTTTTCCTTCAGGTAAGAGCCGCTGGCTCCCGGATCACTCCCGCCGTGTCCAGCATCAAGAACTACGATCGGATCCCGGTTCTCCCATTCGCTCCGGTCAATAAAAAGAATATTCAGAGTGGTTCCGTCAGAGTTCAGCCCAACCGAAAATTTAGCCGGTTTAACCGTAGTTATAGTTAAAACTGACCCGTCTTTTCCCTTACTTTCAATCTCCATACTTTTGATCAAAGATTTACTGTAGGTATAGCTGGGAGAAGCCCAACCAGGCAGAGCGTTTTTGAATGTCACCTCGAGTTGGTCGCTTTCGGTTTCAGTCGTATACCCCACTGAGGTAACTGCAGTAACGGCAATCTTTTCACCGCTGCTGCCAAAGGTACTCCGGGATACGCTGCTGATGAAGTTGGGGATGAACAATATTTCTTTCCGGCCATTGTTTTCAGTGCTGGTCTGATACTTCACCCCGCTGGGCAACTGAATAGTTACTACAGCGTTATCTCCCTGGTTGGAGCCCGTGGCAGTGACAGCCCCATTCCCCAGATACTCCTTCAAACTACTCGTACCGGATATCTGCATGTCATCAAATACGTACCGGACTTGGTTAGTGTCTTTATTAACAGTCTTGTCCAGCTTATCTGCGGATTCCATTATTATACTAACCCCGGCGGAGGTACGCTGGGATGAGAGAGTCAACCCCTCCAATTCATCCACAGGGTCGGGATTTGAGACTACGGGAGGATCTGCCGGCTGCCCCCCGGTTGTTGGGCTGACCAGCCAACCGGCTACCCATGCTTTCGTTCCGCCCCGGCTGACCTGATACCACCCATTCTGTTGGGCTGCAACCGGGAGGATCTCACCGGCAGTGGCAGAATCAACCGCAGCATAGGTTGTATCTGGTCCGCTGCGCAGGTTGACCGTATAATCTCCTACCTTGACCGCTGTTACAGTTACAGCGCTGCCGCCTGTAGAAGGGGTAGAAGGGCTCTGCAAAACAGCAGAATAAGAAGCATTATCCCAAACTACGGTACCGCCCAGGGCTTCCCCCACAAACCGCAGCGGGGCTAAAATACGCTCGTTTACAACTTTACCGGGTACATCTAAAGGCCATATTTTCCCATTTACAATGGGGGTTACCGAATTCAAAGGCATTACTACGGTGGTTGAACCGCGGGTGGCTGTAGCCGTTAGGGTATCCTGATTCCATTGTACCGACGCCCCCATAGCCTCAAAAATTGCCCGCAGAGGAACTAAAATGCGCCCGTTTTCCACCTGGGGAGCAACGTTAAACTGCATTTGCTGTCCGTCCAGAATAACTGTCGGGGTCGGAGTCTGAGTAGGGGTCTTGGCCTGAACAGATCCAGCCTCCGCACTCAAAAGTGACTGGTTTACCCAACCCACCGTTTGCCCGCACTGGATCTGATACCAATCCCCGCTCTTAGACAGGATGGTTACCGTGGTATCTTTATAAACGGTTCCGGCTATGGCATACTGGGTCCCCGCCCCGGCTCGAATATTAACAACGCTGCCGGTTACTATTCCGGTAGCCGCAGAGGCTTGATCAGGAATTGGAGATAAAAGAAAAGATATGTATAGAGAGACCGTGAACGCTAGTAGAGCTAGAAAGTACTTTATTTTCATTAAATTAAACATATAACCACCCTTTTTAATATTGACCAGCATTTACAGACTATATCATTAAACAGTTATTTCTGCCTTCTTTGCCATTTTTCCTGCATTCCAATCCAGGTAAATGCAGGTAAAGATGCTATGCCTACTCATTTATACTAATAATACGACATCTATCTTGCATATTAGCTTAATTTTTTCTTAAAAATATGCCTTTAAACTTGACCACCTTCCTCAGAGTGATTAACATATTAGTCACAAACCCCATGACGGGAGGGCAATTATGGCGATATTAATTACCGGCGGGGCAGGGTACATCGGCAGTCATGCCTGTGTGGAACTCTTACAGGCAGGCTATGATATCATTGTTTGTGATAACTTTTCCAATTCCAAGCCTGAGGCTATCCAGCGTATAAAACAGATCACCGGCCGCAGTTTTCTCTTCTTTGAAGCCGATATCCTTGATCGTCGGGCTATGAACCGGATTTTTGATGACCACCCCATTGATGCGGTTATGCACTTTGCCGGGCTTAAAGCGGTGGGTGAGTCGGTTGCCCAACCTTTGCGGTACTATCATAATAATGTGGGAGGTTCTCTGATCCTTTTTCAAACCATGGCTCAATATGGGGTCAAAAGGCTGGTCTTCAGCTCCTCCGCCACGGTTTACGGCGACCCCGCCAGCGTGCCTATACTGGAAGATTTTCCGCTGGCTCCAACCAATCCTTATGGCAGTACCAAGCTGATAATTGAGAATATCCTGAGGGACCTGTATACCTCTGATCTAACCTGGAGCATTGCCCTGCTGCGATATTTCAATCCTATTGGCGCCCATGCCAGTGGTTTGATCGGGGAAGACCCCAACGGCATCCCCAACAACCTGATGCCTTTTATAGCCCGGGTGGCAGCCGGAGATCTGGAGATTCTCAATGTTTTCGGCAATGACTATTCCACCCCGGATGGCACCGGAATCAGAGATTATATTCATGTCGTTGATCTTTGCCGGGGGCACGTAAAAGCCCTGGAGAAGATAATGTCCTCTACTGGTGCGGAAACATATAACCTGGGCACCGGCAAGGGCTACAGCGTTCTGGAAGTGATCAGGACCTTCGAAGAAGCGACCGGCCAGAAGGTAAACTTCCGCATAGCTCCCCGCCGACCCGGCGATATCGCCGAATGCTATGCCGATCCGGGCAAAGCCCAAAGGGAATTGGGCTGGAAAGCCGACCGCGGTCTCAAAGAAATGTGTATGGATTCCTGGGGGTTTATTCGCCACAGCCGTTTAACCTGACCTCATTGAAGATAAAGTTATCATTCTCTACTTATTCCACTATCCAGGAAGAACGCTGACCCCATCTTACTGAATCTTAAGCCCGCATCCCTTTTATATGATATACTTGCTAAAAAACGCTGCATTTCAGGATTTAATATCTATAATTTTATTTTCACTTACAATTAATGAATGTTTTTAAATAAAGACTTTAATAACTGAAAGTACAAAGAATCACCGCTGACCATAATTTATTTGCCTTATCAAAGTGTAAGAGATGCACAAATTTTGACCAGTAGGTTTAATCATAAGGGGTTCTAAAAATGTTAGAAAAGCTTAAAAGTTACCAGTTTTTATTTGAAGAACTGGTAAAGCGTGATTTTAAAAAGAAATACAAAAGAACAGCGCTGGGAATGGTATGGAGCGTATTGTCTCCACTACTTATGCTTCTGGTAATGGCCCTTGTTTTTACACAATTTTTCGGACGGACAACCGAGCATTACATCATCTATTTGTTTGCCGGGCAGATCGTATTTAGCTATTTTTCGGAGGCAACCAACGAAGGAATGCATTCCTTGGTAGGAAATTCCGGCATATTTACCAAAGTGAATGTGCCCAAATATTTATTTTTGTTTTCCAAGAATGTCTCGGCATTAATTAATTTTGGGCTGATACTGCTTATCTTTTTTGGCTTTATCATAGCGGAGCCGGGTCTGCATTTCACTTGGAAGTACATCTTTCTGCTTTTCCCGATTATCTGTTTGATTGTTTTTAACTTGGGCGTAGGACTTATTTTGTCGGCTTTATTTGTATTTTTCAAGGATATTGAATATCTGTACCGCGTATTTACCCAGCTTTTGATGTACTTATCCGCGATCTTTTACAATATCGAGGCTTTTCCATTAAAAATGCAGTATTTGTTTTACTTAAATCCCATTTATGTATGTATCCGGTATTTCAGAAAGATCGTTATTGAAAACGACATTCCTGAGCCGGCCTTTCACCTGCTCCTGGCTTTTTATGCGTTAACTGTATTTGTTATAGGCTGCTGGATGTACAAAAAATATAATCATAAGTTTTTGTATTATGTATGACGGAGGATATATGAAATGATACTCAAACTCGAAAACGTATCCATCTGTTACATTACGGGGGATTTTAAAGATATCGGACTAAAAGAATATGTTATGCGCCGATTAAAGAAAAACTATCAGGTCAAGAATTTCCTGGCGGTGGACGGGGTGTCCTTTGAAATTGCCGAGGGAGATATGCTGGGTATCATAGGAACAAACGGGGCAGGAAAATCAACGTTATTGAAAGCGATTTCCGGTATCATGGAGCCCACTCAAGGCCGGGTTACAAGAAATGGCAACATAGCAGCGCTTTTAGAACTTGCGTCCGGATTTGACGGGGATCTAACCGTAAAAGAAAATACCTATCTTCGCGGCGCTATGCTGGGCTACACCCGTAATTTCATGAACGCGATGTATCCGCAAATCATCGCTTTTGCCGAACTGGAGGAATTTCAAGACAGACCTTTTAAGCAGCTTTCCTCCGGTATGAAATCCCGTCTGGCGTTTTCTATAGCATCTCTGGTAAAGCCGGAAATCCTTATTCTCGATGAAGTGCTTTCCGTGGGGGATGGCGCCTTTCGCAAAAAGAGCGAGGCAAAAATGCGTGAGATTATCTCCGGTGGTTCAACGACGATTCTGGTGTCTCATTCTTTGGAGCAGATACGGAGCATGTGCAACAAGGTACTCTGGCTGCATAAAGGGAAGCAGATCACATTCGGTGACACAAAACCCATTTGCGACCGATACGAGACATTTCTTGAGAGTGGAGTAATCAGAGAATAAAAGATTGCTTTACTTTCTTGCAATCAGCTTCCCCAATGCTTCAATGTCACAGCATGTTACTTGTACTCTTCTATCAGCCACTCAATAAATTCGCGTACAGCACCTTCGCCACCCTTCGCCCGGCACACATAGGATGAGATTTTCTTTATCGTTCCCGAAGCATCCGCAGGGTAGCCGGCCACGGCGACCTTTTTCATCCCATTCAGGTCGTTTATGTCGCCGCCGATATAGGCTGCATAGTCACCGGTAACTCCAAAATCGTGCATGATCTCATCCATCTTTTCAGGTTTGTTCTTTACGCCCTGATATATGTGTGAGACGTTAAGCTCCCTGCAGCGGTTCAATAGGATTTCAGACTCTCGGCCGGTAATATAACGGGTGTTATGCCGACCTGCGGCAGGATGTCATGGATGCCGCAACCGTCTTTGACATTAAATGCTTTAAAAAGCTCACCGTTTGAAGACATATAGATTTTGCCGTCCGTCAGAGTACCATCAACGTCTATAAAAAGAAGCTTGATTTTTTCAAAGGCTTTGGCCCTCTCGCAGATATTTATTTAATAATTGCTATACTACTGTTCATTTATAGGAAACATTAAAGTCACGTTTAACAAGTTCTTCAAATAGAAACTTGTTTTTTTAAGTTTTTCAAGCATTCTTTTATTAAAATCCTCTCATTTGAGTCTTCCTTTATATTTTTCGAGCTATAAAAAGCATTTGATCCGAAAGATTATTTTCATCAATTGTTTTTTGAATTTCATTAGTCACATTTAAAATTTGATTATATAAATCCGAATTTTCGATACCTGAATTAATTACCGCGTTATTTATAATATCAGAAAAACCTTGTCCAAATCCCCATGTAGCAAGCAGTTCAAATTTATTTTCCAAAAGCATACCAGCTGCTTTATAAGAAAATACATATAAATGAATGGGGGGAAGAATATGGCGAAAAATATTACCATTCGCGGTTAGGTTAGCAAACGATGCCAGTGATGGATGCATCGGTACTTCAAAAACCAGTAAAGCACCTTTTGCCATATGACGATAAATATAATCAATAAACTCCCCAGGTTCTTCGACATGTTCCAGAACATTAAAAAATGAAACAACAGAGGAATTTTTTATTGCGCTCTCTATCTCATTATTCCTATTTTTATAATCAATATATCCTTCGATTATTTCCAGATCGTTTTCTTCTCTGGCAAAACTAATTTCCCTTAAATCACTTTCAATTCCGATTACGGAATAACTGCCCTTCGACGTTTTCAAAGCACATAAAGTCTCTCCTACTCCGCATCCTATGTCCAGCCATTGATTAATTGAAAAACCTATTTCTCTTGAAACGTCCGCAACAAAATCAACTTTGGGCTGGGCAATCATTTCTACCCGTTTTTTGAATATTTCTTTGTCTAGAAAATGCCCGATAGGCGTATCAGGAATGCCCTCGTACAATTTTTTGACGTTCGGGAGATTAGCAAGAAAAACGGACTGACAATTCTTGCATTCACAATACTGATATCCATGTATGTTTAAATATAACTCATAGTCATCATGGTTACATATCCTACATTTGTAGCGAGTTTCCGAATTATAGGGTGTCCGGTTTTCCTCAGATGATTTTCTTACCCCTTCAATCATATCTTTCATTTTGTTTATATCTCTATTGATATTTCGCATATCGATATATTTGCCATATTTTTTAATCATAAACTTTCCCTGCTTTCATTAGATTATTGGTTATTCTCTTTCATAATCATCAATCCCCATCTTCCTGATTTTGTCTATATTTTAAGTACATATCTATAACCGTAAAATCATCCGGTTCGTCGATTTCCAGCGATGCCATCCGACCCATTTCATAAGTACGAATAGTGCCCGAGAGCCTGCAACTGTTTGCTATCAGCAATTCTTTTTTTGTAATATAGAATGCACCATTTTCAATCAAGTAGCCGCTATGATCCTGCCGCCTCGGACGGTGCGCAGGATCGTACTGATCCGGATAAGCAATGTTTTCCTCGTTGGTTTTCCATAGGAACTGCCAGTTTCGAAATGCGGAAAATACACTGTCCGTTCCTGGCTGGCCGAACAGCTCGAATCCTCCATTTAAATCCGCGGCTGTCAACAGAGGCGAAGTGGCCTGAATGAGTACAATGTTTTCAAAATCATACTTAGTGGCAAATTCAAGCATAGCGGATTCGGTCGAAGCCGTGTCTGTGGCCGTTTCTGAGCTTCGTTCGATAGTTTCGGCTTTTGAAAAGCCAAAACTATCGACTGTTTTCCGTATTCGTTCACTGTCCGTAGAAATAAATACGCGGTCTATATATTTACACTCGCATGCTGACTTGATAGTCCAGTACACAAGTGGTTTTCCGGCAATGAGCTTTATATTCTTTAGTGGTATCGACTTACTACCACCCCTTACCGGTATAAATGCAACATTCACGACTTTATCCTCTCAGTTTTTTCTTGGTTTCCAGTTCTTTTTCTGTAAGACACTTAACACCATCGCCGAGTATGGTTTCGATTGTACGGATATCTTCTACCAAGCGGAATAGTTCTTTCACGTTCAAGGATGCCGCCTGATCTGAGCCGTACATCGCACCATCCAGAGTGATGTGGCGTTCGATGGAGGTAGCTCCCAAAGCTACGGCGCTGGTGGAAACGATGCGTCCTTGTTCATGTCCGCTATAACCAACCTTGCATCCATATCGAGCTTTCAGAGCCGGAATCATCAGCAGGTTGGCATCTTCTTTTGGCATGGGATAGGTGCTGTTGCAGTGCATCAATTCGAATGGACAATTATGTTTCTGAAAAATCTCGACTACCTTGTCCATTTCCTCATACGTACTCATACCAGTGCCAATAAAGGTATATCTCCCCTCTTCAGCAACCATCTCCAGAAGGGGGTAATTGACCAGCATAGCGGAAGCGATCTTGTTATACTTCAGGTTATACTGGCGCAAGAACTCCTGAGCATCCAGATCCCAAGCGGAAGCATACCACTCAATGCCTTTCGTCTTGCAGTATCTATCTATGACATCATAATCTTCCTTTTTAAACTCCAGACCCTCTTTTTGTTCGCGCTGCGTAGTTCCCCAAGGGCTTTCGCGGTAGCTAGCGAGATACTCGGGCGTATATACTACATCAATGGTACGCTTTTGAAATTTCACAGCATCACAACCGGAAAGTACCGCCCAATCGATTAGTTTTTTGGCAATATCTAAGTCACCATTATGATTAATCCCAATCTCCGCAATAATAAATACATGTTCCATAGCTCATCCTCCATTATGTTTATTTTTCATCTAAAAAAAATTCATCCTCCAGCATCGTACACCAACAATGATAAATGGGAAGATGCAGCTCTTGGATCATATATGTCTCTGTTTCCGGAGCGTTGACAGTCACATCCGACAAATCTTTCAACTTCCCCCCCGTAGCTCCCGTGAGAGATATCACCTTCATTCCTATAGCTTTAGCTGTCACGGCGGCATGCAGAACATTGAGTGCATTGCCGGATGTCGATATGCATAACAGAACATCGTCTTTCGTCCCATAGCCATACACCTGCTGGGCAAAACAAAGCAATCCGTCCACATCATTCAGAAACGCCGTACTGAGCGAAGGATGATTATGCAGGGCAATCGCTGGAAGCGCACCTTGGAGTCCGTCACTTAATCGAGCACCTATCTCTTTGTTCTGAGCTGATAGTCTAGCGGCAAATTCAGCCGACACATTCCTTTTTTTCTTAAAGCCCTTCATAAGTTCGCCAACTATATGTTCTGCGTCAGCAGCACTGCCTCCATTTCCGGCGATAAGCAGTTTCCCTCCGGACGCATAGCCCGTCTCCAAAATGGAATAGGCTTCTCCAATCTTATCAGCGATTAGCTCCAACACTGGATAACGAGTCAACATCTTTTCGATATGGTCCAAGGCTATTTATCCTCCTCTGCCTCTAACAATTCCACGATGTCCCACACACAACCGCACCCTCCCGCATGCTCAAGCACGACATCCGCTGCACGTTTGACTCGATTAATCGCATCTGCCGGACAAACTCCTAAACCGACATACTTTATAGGTTCCAAATCGTATTCGCTGTCTCCAACATAACAAACCTCTTCCGGAAAAATTTTCAGAGGGCTGAGGATTTCGTCAAGTGCCTTTCGTTTATTTTTTTGACATACAAAGTAATTCCAAGGCAATCGACGTTCAAAATAGTCGGTCATGGGCGTATCTTCAGCCGTAATTGCTGCCAACAGGTACCCCTTACGTTTCAATTCAAAAACTGCATCAATATCTTTAAGATTAATCCGTTTTCTCTCGTTTCCACCCTCGTCGACATAGATACAGCCATCTGTTAACACCCCGTCGATATCAAAGGCAACCAATCTAATCATTTAGTTTTCTCCTTAGACAAATATGGCAAAATAAGTCCTGCTTCTAATCATTTTAACAAAACCTTAGATAATTTATCATCTCGCAAATTATATCATCTTTCCAAAGATTACGGCTGATAACTATTCTGTGTCTTAAACGAATATAAATTCTCCGTCATTGATTTAATATTGCAAGTTCTTTCCTTATTTCAGGATAAGCGTCTAAAAAACTCTCGGTATAAATATCTTCAAATATCCCTTTGAGTCCAACTGGATTAACAGAAACAATTTTAATATCAGGATAATTAGAATCAGCAAACTGTTTAACTTTTTTATAGCCCTTTACTGATTCAGCAAATCTTTGCGCTTGTGCCTTAACCAAAATAGAAGAATCATCATAATGTCCGCCAAGTTTAACGGAAGTGTCCAATCCAACAAAATATATTGTTTGGGGATGTGTATAAAAAGCAAACTCCAGAGCCGAAAATGCCGTTGTCCAACAATCCATAACCGGGAAGTATTCCAAGTCTACCATTATCGGGGTATTTCCAGCGGGGCCGTAGATGTGATTGACAAAATATTTTCTCGCTTCCATTTCTTCAATTACATGTTCTGGTATGTCAGCCATTGTATAGAAATTAGGTTTAGAGCAATGCTTCCCAAAAAACTTAATACAAGTAAGGCTTCTTATTTCTTCTACATCATATATCCTACCTGCAGCGAAATCTTGTAAGAAGAGATAGTCGAGTTTTAAATTTTCTTTCTTATATGAAGAATTGATACCAATATGCACTACCTTTTCTATCGGATTGTAATAATTAAGGGTAGGCCCAGTACCAACAATGACTACCTCGCATCCTTTATTAGCCCCTTTAAATGGACCGAAACTTTCCTTATGGGTATCACGGATTAGATTTGACCAACATGAATAATACAACGCCTCAGCATTAATAGCGTGATTGACCGGGATAGGATTTCCTGCATAATCTATCCTTCCGATAAGCTGCTCAATGTAATCAAGCCTACTGTTAACCGTGTTAGACGATGGAGGTATAAATCGCTTTAAAAATTTCAAAACCTCAGACATTACCAAAGACCCAACTCCTTTTCATTTCTACTGATTATTTTTTAGTAAACTCAAACAAAATTGAATTTATGATATCTTGAATATTATCCTCACTCACATCAAGCTCAATAACATCATGTCTGGAATACATTTTCTTTATTGAAAATGATTCACGTGTCCTAAGTGTTGACGCTAGTCCTCGTTTAAAGTCTTTTTCAGGATAAAGTACAACCATTGAACATTTAGCTGAATTTGTTACGTCGTTAAATCCACTACGTAAGCTAATTAAATAACCAGCTTTTTCAAGAAATGGAACAGAATATTCATATGGCATATCAACAGCACTAGTACCACTGATTGGTTTTTCATCATCATTTACTGAATTAGTGCAGACGCAGAACCCCTTTTTTAATAATGTATCTGCGAGTATCTCCCAAAAACCCTCCGGAAGGCTTTTCACAGAATTCGCATAGGGACAAAGAAGCACTGTTTTTTTTGGTTTAAAATTATTTCGAGAAAAAAGTTCTTCCACAAAAGATGAATTAAAATCAAAGCACGGTTTTTTGGTACATGTAATGTCTATATCGGAGAAAACAGCTTCCCGAGTACATGCGGCAAAATCCATATTGTGTAATCCCTCAAGCCTCATTAGGATTCCTGTATGTCGTGAAATTATATGATGGTGCAAAATAGTGATGTTGATACTACAACCCTCGCCAAATACAAAAAGTTTGAACAACGAAACAGTTTCATCAGCAGTAACTTTCTCTAGTTTAGTAACACCGAACAACTGCGCAACCTTTTTCCCACTCTCTCCAGTAACTACGAGGATAGCATTTTCTGTCTTCTCATTAATTCTCAGGTATTCGTCGTAATATGTGCATAAAATATATAAATCGCCTTTACCTGTACCAGTAATATAAAGTTGCGAATCACTTCCATTATTCATAATTATTTCTGCATATTTATTAAAACCTGGCAAAATATTATTGATGAAATGCCTGTGAATTCCTCTCAAACCATTGATTCGCGAACTTATACTTTTCCCGGACTCTATCCATAATTTCACAATAGCTTTCATGGCATATGTGAATTTTCTGGGAAGCCAGGTTATAACCCGCCCAACCTTAAATGAAACCGAATTCAATATATTATTGTAATGACCCTGCAGTTCCCTTAACTGTCGGTTCTTAACAGCTAATTTTTTTTCAGTATCAGATAGCTTATGCTCCATATTAGTAAGTTTCGCATTTATTGAAGTAATTGTTCCTTTTGCTTCATTCAACTGAGTATGTTCTTCATTATATAGTTCTTCTGCATTTTCCAATTTGGAAATTAAATTTTCTATTTCTTCTGACTGCTTCCTAGCTTCGTATTCATAACGATGTTCCACCATCCAGTCATTTAAACTTGGAGAGCCTTCTGTTAATTCCCATGTTATCCCCTCAAGTCTTTTATGTGTACAATTGGAGCACAAATCAATGGGTTTGGCCAAGGTATTTATCATCTGCCATCCGGAATCTGCTGAATATATATCTACATCATCCTTACTTCGCAGATTGGTATTCATAACCTTATCAAGATTTTCAATAAGAACAGCATCCGGACACTTTGCAAGCTTACCATCACGGAGGTAATGACAACCTGCAGAACCGCATCTACTGTTGTTGTTTTCGGCATCCTCGAAAGGATAAAGAGTCCATCTTTTTGTAAAATTATTTACCAAATCTGTCAAAAAATATATGATTTTATAGCTATTTAATATAGATTCAATTTGCGGTAACAATTTTAGCGTTGGCGGATAAGCAGTGATATGTATGATTGCATTATTTTCTCTGACACAATCCCAGAATTCATCCTTCATCTTAGGAATAAGAAGACCATTGGTCAGATACCGCAGTTCCGCGTTCGGAAAGTATTTCCTGCTGATTTCCATAAACCTGCACGAAAGCTCAGGTTCCAAAAGCGGCTCCCCGCCCAGCAAAAACAAACGCCCAATCCCGGAAAACAATTCTGAAAGCTGCGCGAGATCTTTTTCATACTGCTCCGCCGAAGCGCAGCTACGCTCCTTAACAAAAGGTGAAAAATTGTTGCACGCCTTGCAGTTCAGGTTGCAATGGTCGCAAACATGGGTTTCAAGATGAACAAGATAAGGCTTTTCTTCAGAAAGACTGTCCACATGGGCAGCTGAAAAGCCGTTTTCAGCAAGAAAATCAGCCTTCTTATCAAGCGTAAACAGCCTGATCACATGGATATTGCCAATCCCCTTATCGTGCAATTTTATAAGCAACCTGGCCAGTTCGCGATTATGACTGACCGCGATTAGCACCGCATCATAACTGATACCGGCGCCCGGCTTGAGGTCATCCAGCGTGACGACAGGAATTCCGCTCTTCTCTATGCCCGACTGTTTTGACTGGTATTCCACAAAGCACGCAATCTCAATCCCGCAGTCAGGATGGCTGCTGAATATATCGAGTACATATTTTCCAAAGTTTTGTTCTATAACGGCAACCCGCATAATTTCACCTCAATAAGTCGATATAAGCAGTTTACATACTCAGTTCTTGCAGCATTGTATTTATGATCTCATCCCTCAGCTCATCCCAGTTATCGCCACGGCATTCCAGCTCCACCACGTCGCTGCACAATCCCATATGGTTTAGACCGGTATACCACAAAGACATCCCATCCGACCACCATTTGGCAGTTTGGGTATGAATGACTATTTTTTTACACTTTGAAGTTGATATTACATCGCACAGGCCGCTTCGTATGCTGATAAAATATCCGGATTTGTCGAGAAAAGGTACGATTTCCCGGATAGGGATGAACAGCCTCCGCGTTCCTTCGACCGGCCTTTCATCTCCCGAGCAGTTGGTACAAGCACTAAATCCGTGCGCTGTCAGGCCTTTTGCAAGCTCCGTCCAGAAGAGCTCAGGCAATAAATAATCTGCCAGCCCTGTGGAATACGGTGCCAACAGGACTGTCTTTCCTGATTCAAGGTTATTATCGGTCATCAGCCTATTGATTTTTTCCGAGTCTGCCGAAAACACCGGCTGCTGCGGTATGGTCTCGCGCGGTAACCTGAATCCGCAGTACAGGTAAAAGTCCAGCATTTCCAGACCATTAACGCCTTCAAAACACATGCCGGTGAGATTCACCGCCGGATGAGGCTTTCCGTGGTGCAAATACTGATAGCCGCATCTGCCATCGCCTAGAAACGTATTGAAGCAAAAAAGATGATAAACGCTCTCTTTACTTACGCAGAGGGTATGGCCTTCGCTTGCGGGGAACAGCCTCAGCGTCATTTCCTCCGCACCTCCGGGAGTCAAAAAAATGTAGCGTTCGGCATTCTCCTGTTTTCTCCACGCTTCAAGGTACATGCCGCATATGTAATAATCTCCTATACCCTTCCATGCACACGACAATATGCTACAGATATTATTTCCGCCATGTCCCTTTTCAAGCCTGCTGTATATCCTGAACCCTGGTAAAACATAAAACAAAAAAGTGTATAAGATATGAAGAGGTTTTATTCTGCGCAGTCTGTCTTTAAAGTGTTTCGTCCACTTCAAACCGTGTCCCATAGAAACAATTCCTTTCTAGGTTGACGGCTATCGCCGTTTTGAGCCCGGACGTTTTTTTATCATTTATAAGAATACGTTCGCCGTATGGAGCACAGTAAATAATTAAGTCGTAACGAATATGTTCTTCCCGCAAAAACGCTTCCGTAAATTCTGCCTGCTCCTTCGTGCGGGAGGTCATGATTATGATCATGTCCTCAGCAGGGATTCCGTCAATAAACTCCCGCACGCCGGGCAGCAGTGCATCATGACCATCCAGTTTATATCCGTTATGCTTGACTAAAGTGCCGTCCAGATCCAATATCCATGTCTTACCTAGCGGCGATAACTTAATAACATCAGACATTTTTCAATTGCACCCCTATATGGCCTCCCGGATGGTTCTCCTTAAAATCCGCGAGGGTGACGCCTCTGCGCTCGACCACCATCATGGCAAGCCCTTGAAGTATTATAAGGTTCACGGTTGTGGAATTATTAGGAACCACATTCCATGGATCGCCCTCATGTTCCAAATCGAGTATGAGACACTTTTCGTTTTCACGGCTAAGTGTCGATTCCCGCTCAAAGGTCAATATCCAAGTATTTGCGTTGCGCTGCTTGAGCAACGAGACCAGATATATGGATTCCTCCGTCTCACCGCTCTTTGTGAGGATAATTACAAGATCGCCCTGCTTGACCATGCCGATATCTCCGTGAACCGCAGTATTCGTATTCATGAAGCTGGCATTCTGGCCTAACGAAAGCATAGTTCCAACAAATTTCTCACATACCGAAATATTTTTGCCCAGGCCACTGACAATAATCTTATTCCCCCGATCGAGCGTTGCCACTGATTCTTCAACAAGCTTTTGAAATGTTGCTTCGTCTAGAGACTTTATGGAGCTTTCTATTGTGTGCAGCAAATTTGTAAAATATGTAATCATATTACTTCCTCCAAATACTTCAGTCCAATATAAAATGCGCCGCAGATTGAATCATAGTCTTCCCAGGCATAGGTCGTAAGCGACAGCCAGATGATCGCATGAAGCAGCTTAATCTGTGGGCGCGTAACTTCGCCTTCAAGTAAACAGAAGAACTCGTCCTCCATATCCTCCCAATGATTAGACGCAATGTCCAATAAAACATCGCTCTCGCGTATATTAAGCCGAAAACGTTTCAGATTAAACTGGTCATAATTGCCTACGATTGAGTAGTAAAGCTTGGCCCAGTCATACGCGGGGTCGCCGAAAAACTCAGTAAAGCCGAAATAACCGCGCGGATCGATGAGAACCGGCTCTGTCCCGTCTCTCAACATTGTGTTGCTGAAAGTACAATCGCCATGGATCAGCTTGAATTCTTTGGGAAAATAACTGTTGCAAAGCCTTTCTATTTCACTGCGCCTGTAAAATACGTTTGGGCATTTCTTACCGTTTATAACGACGTATTCATCCTTTGCAAATGGAATAAGCTCATATACCTTCCTGAGGCGTTCAAAGGTCTTGCCCACATACGCTTCTTTATAGCTTCTTTCGTCGGACGGCACCCTTTCAAGAGCTTGCACTTCTTTAAGACAAGCGACTATCTTTCGAAGAATCGCTTTCTTTTCTTCGGTTGAAAGCTCGTATTCAAATATATTCTTTCCGTGTATCCGTTCCATCTTCAGAGGCTGATATTCAAATATTTTGGGAATATTTTTAAAATCTTTTCCTCTCAGTCTGCGATACCAGGCGACCTCACGCGTCGCAAGGCTCTGCCCCTGTTCGTCTATACCTTTCTTAATAATGTAGTCATCCTCAAAAGTGATCCTATTAAAAGGGCGGCAGCGATGAGTCGGCAGTTTACTGTATTCGCTTAAAAGCCCATATTCCTTGGTTTTCCACAATGGCAACTCTTTAAAACCGTCCTCACGCATGCTGAGCCAGCGTACGAATTCCCCTCTGACCGGCACTTCCTCGAAGAGGGATTTGTCCTCAAATACAAACAAGCCCGCCACGCCCCAGCTCTCAGATGGTTCCTCACGGAAGCTCCCGCCAACATAGCTCCAGCGGCAGCGAAAATCCTTGGAAACGCCCACATAGCACCCTTCATCCGTTGGAAGCTCGAATTCTTCCGGCAGGATGAGATCGCTCCAGATCAACATAAATGCTTCATTTTCCGGCAGCAACCCGGTGGCCTCGCGCAGACCGGCGCAGGTACCTGAGGCCCCCGATGCATTGACCACTTTGTAATCGACCTCGGCAAATGCCGCCAGATATTTTTCCAGGACATCGCACTTATAGTCGCCAATGATTATGTATTTTTTGGAGGGGTATTTTCTGAACAGGTGGAACAACATTGGGAGATTATTGACTGGAACCAGCGCCTTCGGCTTGTTGCGGGTCAGGTGCTCCATGCGTGTCCCTTTTCCACCGGCCTGAACGATTATGTGTTCAACCTGCATTGGATGCGCCTCCCGCCGGATTTAAAAATTGTTCTATTTCTTTATCGCCTCCCGAATATTTCGGAGCCGGCCTCTGATTGTAGGGGTAGACCCTATACACCCCAATCACAAATATTTCCTCCAAGGTCGTACCCTTCTTGCCGATCAGCACGCTGCCGTTGCGGCCGTTGGGCTCATCGAGAGAAGCGACGATCAGACGCTTGTCAAATTCATAGAGGCAATAATATTGCATAAGCTGCTCAGCATGCTTACGGCTGAACTTTTCGACACCTAGTATTTTATCAGAAAACAAAGAAGCTGATTTCATCACGACAGCACTATGTGTCAAAATAACAGCATTATCAAATTTTCTTGACAATAACATCTGGTCGAGATAAAGCAATGCGTTATAGTTATAGTCTCTTTCACACGAGGGCATGAGAATAACTGCCGTATTACCCAGTTTATATTTTTTTACAAGCTTATGCCAACCGTACCAGCCCTGATAGGATTTAAAAAGATTCTTATATAACTGGCGTTTGACCTGCCTCAAATGTCTCTGCATAATTTCCCTCCATGCCTTTTACCTGATTGCTTTTCGTTATAGTTTTGATCAATATACTTGCTCATATAGCCGCCTGTACTCCAGATACTCCTTTTCTCTTGACGGAAAAATACTTGTTTTGTATCTGCTCCAATCAAATTGCCGCGCGCGGTTCAATGCTTTTTGCAGATCGTCAATATTGCCGGTTTCAAACGAAAAACCGTTTTCGCCCTCACTTATCGCTTCCGGCAAAGCGCCAATTCTCGACGCGACAACAATACAACCGCACGCGAGAGCTTCACGTGCCACAAAGTTATAGGTCTCATACCAAACCGACGAAATAATGACACAGTCGGCTTGGTTGAATACCTCCGGCATATTGTCTCCGCTTACCGCTCCGGGAAATGTTACTCGCTCATCCGCCATACGTTTCAGCTCTATTATATAATCCTTATTTCCATCCCCGTATATATCAAGCGTAATATCACCTTTAACCGCACAAAACGCCTGAACAAGCAAATGAACTCCTTTAAGCGGCGCCAAAGTTCCTGCGTAAAGAAAGCGTTTGGTCTCAGAACGCTTTCGGGCGCTTGTAAATATTCCGCCTATTCCGTGAGGAATTACTTTTACCTGCGTTCCAGGAAAATCGTTTTTAAAAATGTTTCCTACAAATTTGGATGGCGCGGTGATACAATACGCGCTTTGTAAAACTCGCGCAGCCGTATAGTACCTCTTCAGAAAACTCCTTATTCCGTACGTGGAACATATTTTCTCACAGCGCTTCCCGCACTGCGATCCGCCGCAGAAATTACCGCGCTTGTCTACCATCGTTGAATAATGGCATAGCATCGCAAAATCAGTTAAAGTCACCATATATGGAACGTTCTTCTCAGCGCAAACAGCTAAAAACGAAGCAAAAGGCTGCGGATATGTCGCATGAACTATATCTACATGCCCATATTCGATGATATGCCTCGCAAAAACTGCCATAGCGGTATCGGAATCATCAATTCTCTTATAATACAGACCAATAGGGGCATGCCTATGTCTTATCTCAATGACAGGAACACCTTCATATTCATAATAGCGAAAAAAAATGTCACCGATAGTAAAAGGATACTCCGCAAGGGGGCGGTTTCCCAACGTGATAACAAGCGCTCTGTTTCCGTCCATTATATTTGCCTGTGCCAGATTATATGTAAACCGTTCAGTGCCGCCTTTTTTCGTAGGATAAAAATAGTGTATAAGGTAACACAGCGTTCTGCCTTTAAAATCACAACTCTTAAATAAATCGGGAAACGGTTGCGGAGTGAAATCAGGTATTGAACGTTCTATTCCGCCCCGGAATCTACGCGGGTCAATAATTAGTTTTTCCCAAACCAGACCTACAAGGCTTCTGACACCATATTGTTTCCAATAATTATAAACATTTTTCAAATTTACCATGATTTATGCCTCTAAAGTGCTTATTCTTTTCCAAATAAAGCCCATTCTTTTGTATTACCAGATTCAAAGAAAATCTATCCCTGCATAAAATACTTATTCCTAGCATCGTGTTCAAGACCCAATTTTAATCCAGGTCACATTGTCCAATCTCCCGGCTAGTACAATCCTTTAAATTATTCTGATAAATATTCATGATCTTATTGAAAACAGATTCTAATGAAAATGCTTCCGCTTTTTTTATACCAGCTTGTCCCAAAAGTAATCGCTGCTCATAATCAAAAAAATACATCTCTTTCAAACAGTTAATAAGTTCTTGCTGGTTTTTTTTATGGAAAAGCAATCCATTTATAGATTGCTCCGCCAATTCACGGTGGCCTTTGATATCACTAACGATCACCGGCAATCCGCAGCCCATTGCTTCGATAATATTAAATGGTAATCCTTCGCTTAAACTGGGAGATACGGCGGCGTCACAAAAAGCATAAAGACGCGTCACGTCATTGACATACCCTAAAAAATGTATCTTATTGGTTTGCCCTAATTGTTTGACGAGTTGTTTACATTCATTTAGGGTTTTGCCATCGCCCGCTAATAACAGATGTGCATTTGCCAATCCGCTTTCGGCAAAGGCATTAATTAATAATTTATGGTTTTTGCGTTTGGAAAATTCAGCAACATAAACGAATATAAAGTCCTCATCCGTAAATCCCATTTGCTTTTTATGTTCGCTTTTTTCAGATGGGGCAACATGCGTAAATCGTGACGGATCAACGCCCATACCGTCTATATAATAAAGTTTATCATTATACAATTTATATTGTTTAGCTATTTCAAGGTCCTCATGGTTCATCACCATCAGTACATCGGTTATGTAAGAACATATTTTTTCGGGTATAAGCAAAAGTAATTTTTTAATTCCATCACTTTTGCTGAATAAATAGCCATGAACGGTACAAAAGACCTTCGGCTTTTTTTTTAATAGAAATACGGCCATTCGAATGACAGCACTGGCAAGAGCCGTGTGGGTACTTACAACCTCGAAAGATTGATCTTCCAATAGCTTTTTGATAATGAATATGGCTTTTACGTTTTGCAAACTATATATTTTTTTGGCAAAAGGCAAATCAACGGTATGGTCAGCATATATTACCGGCTCCTGTAACTTGGCAGCTACCCATACTTCATAACCATTATCATGAAATACTTTGAGATATGGAAGGTGAAAATTATTAATATGTGACGCTGTTGACGCGCAAAATAATATTCTTTTGGCCATAATCATTTCCTAATAAAAGCTATCACGATAAGCCGCTAAGGACTAATCCTGTATTTAATCTAGACCAGCAATTCAATAGGCTCCCTTCTTCCCCAAAACAACCGGTATGGTCCGAAACAGCAGGGAAATATCCAGCCAGAGCGACCAGTTGCGGACATACCAGGTTTCCATTTGCACCCGTTCATCGTATTCTATATCGTTGCGCCCGCTTACCGCCCACAGGCCGGTTATGCCCGGAAGAACCATATAGTATTCTTTAATGTATTCATCAAACTTGTCAATTTCTTCTTCTACAATCGGCCGCGGGCCTACTAAACTCATATCGCCTTTAATAACATTAAATATCTGGGGCAGCTCATCCAGACTGGTTTTGCGTAAAAATCTCCCTACCCGGGTTATCCTGGGGTCATCTTTTAATTTAAAATCGCCTTCCCATTCCTCTTTCAACTCCGGGTCTTGCCGCAGCAAATCTTCCAGCAGCTCCTGAGAATTGGCTACCATACTTCTAAACTTGTAAAGGTTGAAATAGTTGCCATTATGTCCGACTCTCCGGTGGGAAAATCCTACCGGCCCGGGTGAATCGAGTTTTATAGCAGCGGCTATAACTGCCAGCACCGGCAGTACCCCGATCAGGATGATAGAGCCTACCACAATGTCAAATAAGCGTTTGCCCCAAACGTTTATCGGATTAGCCAAGTTATTATGGGTGCGAAATCCCAGGATATGATCTTCAAAAAAGTATTCCGTTTCTCCGTCTATAACCGGAATACCGCATAAATCAGGAACAACCAAAATAGAACGTGTATACGGCTGCAGTTGGTGGGTGAGGTGTACCAGTTTTTTTCCCGCTATAGTTGGAGCCGCAATGATTACCTGTTGTATCCCGGTTTCTTTAAGAATGCGTTCGGCATCCTCAAACCCTCCATATACCGGTATACGCTCAGCATTCACCCTGATTTTCCCCCTGGCTCCTGAACTATTTCCTAAAAACCCATATATCCGATAACCCATATAGTTGTCCTTGTTTAAAACGGCGGCAATTTTTCTCGCCGTACTGTCGGTTCCCAAAATAAGAACATATTCCTGCCAGATCCCCAGTACCGCCATTATTGATTTAAGCAAATAACGATCTAACGGTATTAAGATAAGGGCGAAAATATATCCCAGGACCAGAACGGTTCTGGACACCTCGCCTCCCAGTTTGGCCAGTGACACACCTGCAAAAATCATGATAAAAGACAGGTTGATAACTGCGATTATTTTTTTGGTTTCACGCCAGAAGGGCAACCGTCTGGTGTATAGGCGTTCATAGGCAAGGCAAATGAAGATTAATCCTAGAATCCACCATATTTTCACTGACAATTGGGGGGGGGATTCGTGCGGGAATATAGGGAAAATAGTCGGCAAGACTCGCAAACGTATTTGATAAGCGATTAGCAGGGCAATTATCACCCCTGCCAGATCAGTCAATATAAGACAAGTACCAGCTAATAAACGTCTACTAATATTTTTGATTTGAACGGCGGAGGTTCTTCTGGTAAGCGGCGAAACGATATAGTTTTCTGCGTTACCAACCGCGACTTTTTGCATAATAATACCTCAATATAGGGAGTATGGATCTCTTATTTGGTTATGAAACAGTATACCATGAAATCAGCTTACAGCCTCAATGAAAACGTAATAATACTCCCGAAATTATAACATGTAGAGATAATAAAAGTCTTCCCAACAAATGGCAATCCTTTTTGCTCTGCTGGGAACGTGGTTCATCAAGATAATCTTAATTGTGCTTATTTCGATGTCATTCCCCTATTTTCCTGCAAAATTTGTAAAAGGCGGAAAACGATAAAGCAAAGCAAGGCCAAGCATTCTGGAACAGGCTCGACCGCCCCGGTAAATTAGGCATTGCATAGCCTTGGTTATTGCCACCCGGCAGAGATAGCCGGGATTAATATTGTTACTGTTGTCCGGCATTATTTCAGGCATCTTTAAAGATCCTGCCAGTTAAATTGCTGACTTAAGAATAACATCGGCCTAAAAACTTTTTATTTTAATTTATTCGCCTTTTATAAGTCTTTGTTTGCAGTTCCCCGGTTTTCGCAGATTAAACCCATGGGGATTAAACTACAGATGGATGTCAAAACGACTTCTAATCCCCGGGAATGGAGGTGTGACCAATGGCAGTTACTGCTACTTTTGTAACTTCTGACCTGATTCTGGTAATGGACAATGGTATCGGGGCCTCCGGGCAGGCTCTCAGTCAAAGCCGCATATACAAGAACGTTAAAACCGATACCGCCGACGAAGACGTTTATGCGGTGGCCCAGGCCTTAATTGCGCTGCAGAGCAAAACCTGCAACGCTGTCCAGCGCAGAAACGTGGTTGAGATGGAATCTGAATAATTGCAGGATTTCGTTTATTCTCGAAAAGAAAGGAGGTCATGCAGATGGCAGCTGTTAGAAGCCTCGAAATGGATTTCACTACTGAATTAGGCCGTACCCAGCGCATAAGAGTCTATAATGCCAAAGATCCCTTAACTGGTGCTGAAGTAGCCGCGGCTATGGATACTATTATCGCGAGAAATATCTTTTCCAGCACCGGCGGGGACCTGATCGGCAAAATCGAAGCCCGCCTGGTAGTAACTGACAGTTCAGACATGGTCCTGATATAACTCACTATAAGGGCGGGATAATTTCCCGCCTTCAAAACGTCAATATAGGCAGACCGAGCAAAAAGTTCATCCAAGGGCACTACTGATGTACCATAAACGGTACTATTAATGTTGCAAAAGCAAGACATTAATGAAAGTCCGTGATCGAGGCGGATTAAGGTATGGGAACACACCTCGCAGAGGAATGTCCCCTACCACATGTACGTTGATCGAGCGTTAATAACGCCGCACCCAAAGGGCACAACCTATGTTCGCTTCACTCACGAATTAATAACGCTCTTGGGGCTTTTTGGGCGGTCTGAGGGCGTGATAATTCCCGCCCTTTGCGTCTCTACTGTATCAGGCCGTGACATATATGCCTCATAAATGAAACACATTAGTGTACCAACCTGTCACTTTTTGCTTTAAAGCACCTGTAACATGACTGTGCAAATATAAATTTTTTAACTTCTAAATCCCGGTAAGCCTTGTACCTTGATCAATAAGAATCATTTGTTCCCCTTGTCTCATAGATTTGGCATGAACTTTGCATAAATTAGTGATGAAAAATTTGGTTGGTAAATGTATGGTCCGGACATCTATTAACGTCTCCGGTCGATACTTTTTATAAATTCCCCTTATTTCGGGTTCTCGATAGATATCTGAGAACCCCTTTTTTTATCCTTCTTACTTTTCCTCCCTCGCCTCGTGGTCGATAATTGCCACTTCGATATTTTCCAGACGCCTTTCGATGCCTTTTATCGTACGGTGCAAGTAAATGCTGACATCGGTCAGGATCTTTTCGCCCGGATCAGAGCTTTTTTCGCTATTCAGTATCTTCAGCAGGCGCTGTCCCATGTGCTGGCACTGTAACACGGTACTCCGTTTACTAACTATTTCTATCTGTCTGGAGCCCGGTAATGGCACCATGCAAGTCCGATCTCCGCTCGCTGCAACTTCGCCCATAAATCTTACATCTACGTAACCGTAAACCATATCCTTCGGCGCCAAGGCTTTCCTCATTTTCAAGGGCACAAAAATCCGCTCTTTGCTCAGATAAAAAGGCATTACTCCATGACGGTTCAAACGCAGCTCCAGACTATCACGCTGGGCAGCCAGATCAACTGCGTATATACGAGCCAGAGCCATAATCACCGAACGCATTCCTCTGGAATCCAAGCTTTCACCCTCGGGTAAAATGAGCCGGGTCGCATTTCCTATATCGGTGTAAACAGGTTGTAAAGCAATGATTTCTTCCTTAATTTTCTCCAAGTGGGCTGACAATAGTTTATTCCTCCTCCTTGCTGCAGTTCTTACCTGGGCAGGGAACTTATTTTGGGACACAAAAAAAATTCCCCACCAGCAATCTGACAGGGAAAATGGCTAAGCTTATTTACTTGCCTCTGCATCAGATCAGGTTCAGTTATTCACAATATATTCCAGCCAAAATAGTTTGGTGCTGGCAAGCTTAGCTCTATTAGGCTATGGTTCTGAAAAATGGTAAAATAGACAAACACGGGAAAGAAGCGATCATTGGGCGGGAGGATAACAAATTATGCGGAAAAGATGGTTGTGGGGGCTGACTGCGATAGTCCTGGGAGTAGCCTTATATATGTTTACCGGGTCTCCCCTCTCCAATAACGATCATACCATGCTGGCGCTCGGGCGGTTGGACTTTTTACCGGCCATGGCGCTTGTCCTATTGAATAAAATAGTCCGCAAGGCAGCCCATCTTTTGGTTTACGCGTTCATGGCCATCTGCCTGCGCAACGCCTTATATCCTTGGCGCTGGACTTATCCGGCCGCCTGGTTGCTGACAACGCTCTATGGCGCCAGTGATGAATTTCACCAGATCTATGTTTGGGGACGCACCCCCCTGTTTACCGACGTATTGATAGATTCTCTGGGGGCCGCCATCGCACTATTTATAATATACTGGAGCCATAGAAAGCGGCGGCGCAGGCTCTATGGAAGCCAGACGAGCTAAAGCGCGGGCGTTGCCAGCTTTCTCCGCACCTTGACCAGGGAGACCCGTTTTTCCTCAACTTCCTCCACCTGAAAGACCAGACCGTTATATTCAATGGAAGGCTTATCATTCTCGTCGGGTATACGGCCCAAGTGACCGATCAAAAAGCCGCTCAAGGTTTCATATTCATCAGTGGGCAGTTCTACCTGCAGATAGTCCTCCACCTCATCCAAATCGACCCCTCCGTTAATCATGACCGTATTTTCATCCATTTCTTCGAAATCATGTTCTTCCTCGTCATATTCGTCAAAAATATTGCCGACTATTTCCTCAATTAGATCCTCAATCGTAACCATACCGGCGGTACCGCCATGTTCATCTATAATTATGGCTATGTGAGTATTATTTCTCTGCATCTCCCGGAAGAGTTCATCCGTAGGCTTGGACTCGGCCACGAAATAAGGGGGCCTGATTATCTGGCTCAAGGTAAAACCGTCCTGTTTTTTATGATCTGATAATATTGCAATCAGATCCTTGGCGTAGAGCACCCCGATGATATTGTCCAAACTATACTGGTATACGGGGATCCGTGAATATTTTTCCGTATTCACGAACGCTATTACGGCCTTCAGATCAGCCTCCACCGGCAGGGCGGACATGTCAATCCGGTGGGTCATAATCTGCCCCACTGTTTTATTGTTAAATTCAAAGATATTATTGATCATTACCTTCTCAGTCTCGTGAATTGCCCCTTTTTCTTCACCGATATCGACCATCATGCGAATCTCTTCCTCGGTTACCTCCTCATCCTCCTCGTAGGGATCAAACCCCAGCAGTTTTACCACCACGTTGGTCGACAGCGTGAGCAGCTTGACAAAGGGCGAAGTCACCGACGACAGGACATTCAAGACTCCCACCGCCGTATAGGCAATTGGTTCCGCTTTTTTCATAGCCAGCCGTTTAGGCACCAATTCCCCCAAAACCAGGGTGAAGTAAGATAAAATGATGGTTATCAGGATCATTGCTATAGTTTTAAGCCAGGTTTCAGGCAATGCTATACCGCTCAATTTGGCGAGGTGGACTATCCGGCTGGCAAAACTCTCCGAGGCAAACGCACTGGCTAAAAACCCGGCCAGGGTAATGCCAATTTGTATGGTAGCCAGAAACCGGCTGGGTTCATCCAACAGCTTCTTGACCGCCAGGGCTTTTTTATCACCCTTTTCTGCCAAAGCCCTTATTTTATTATCATTTAATGAAATTAGGGCAATTTCAGATGCCGCGAAAAAGGCGTTTAACAGCACCAGTATTATCAAAAACATAATCGAGGTTAACATTCTCTATCTCCTATCACCGTCAAGATTCGTAAATACCTAAATTAAAATTGATTCCAACAAAATTACTCTAATGGAAATAGTCTTGTCCGAAATTACCTCCTAATATGTTTCATGTATGCACATACTCATGTATTGCCTTTAATTGGATTTGACAGCCAGACTATTCCCTAAATAATTCCATTATATCATTGCCGGCCCCCCTGCAAAATATATTGCAACGTTATACGTGATAAACGCAAAAACGGGGTAAATACTCTCATTGCAATTCGAGTTACCTACCCCAACGCACCTTTAACCAATCCTCCGAAAAAGGCACGCTGTACGGAAACGGTTCCAAGCCCTCAGCGAGTCTTCTTAATATTTATTCATGTTAAAATAAATGATAACATTAAACGCACCATAAATGGAGGGTGACAGCATGATTTCTACCCCCAAGACTAAAATTTTGATCATTCTCATCCGGCTCCGTTTTATTGTTGCAGCATACCTGCCAAAACCTCTTCCCGATTTAGCATGAATAATATGGCAGACTTCCATTCTTGACATACATAGAACTTCTATGTATTATGAAAAATGCATAGAAGTATTAGGTATACGGAGGGGGAATTTAATGTACATATCCAAGGACTTGATTGCAGCCTCTGCCACCCCTCTTATTCTGGCTATTTTAAAAGAAAACGATAGTTATGGCTATGCGATTATCAAACGAGTCAAAGAGATGTCAGAAAATGAACTGGTTTGGACGGAAGGCATGCTGTATCCGGTATTGCACCGTCTGGAAGAGCAACTCTTGATTGAATCGTACTGGAAGCAAGCGGAGTCAGGGCGGAAGCGTAAATATTACCGGATAAAAGAGCAAGGGTTGGCAGAGCTGACCATGTTAAAAAAGCAATGGGACACCGTACACTCGGCCCTGGCCAGGACCTGGGCCAATGTAAAGGAGGATCGGGATGTTTGATTTGGAACTGCAGATCAATTCATGGAGCGACCATTTAAGAGCCCGCGGCCATGTTACCGAAAGCGATATCAGGGAGCTGGAAAATCATTTGCGGGACGAGATCCAAGATTTAACTTCGGCAGGGCTTAGCGCGGATGAATCATTTTTAATCAGTGTAAAACGCTTGGGCAATGTCGATGCGATTTCACAGGAGTATTCCAAGGTAAATACTGAAAATCTGTGGAAACAATTAATGCTGGAACCGGTTGATCCCGGGTCGTATGCTGAAAATCGCCGCAACATAGCCCTGGTTATCATCTTTTCTCTGTTGGCCGGGACTTTATTTAAAATACCCGAACTGTTCGGCTATAGACTTTATGACGAAGCGACTCAGTTATTTTACCTGAAAAATCTCGGTTATTTCATATTGCCCTTTATCGCTGCCTTTTTCCTGATCAAAAGGAAATCTGACGGGAAAACCGCAGTAGTGATACTCGAAATATTTGGCCTGACTGCGATATTGGTCAATATTTACCCGTCATATGCCCCGCAGCATACTGAACTTCTGACCGGACTGCACCTCCCCCTGTTTTTATGGCTCCTTGTGGGGGTAACCTACATCGGCAAGGCCTGGCGGACCAGCCGGGAGAGAATGAATTTTATCCGCTTTACCGGCGAATCCTTTATCTATGGAGTACTCATCTTTTGCGGAGTAATCGTATTGGGCCTGTTCATCCAGGTTATATTTGCCGCTATTGGCATAGAAGCCGACAGCTTTGTGGGTGAGTATGTAGCGGTTTACGGGGCTTGCGCGGCGGCCCTTATCGCCGTATACCTGGTGGAAGCCAAGAAAAGTATCGTGGAGAACTTCGCCCCCATATTGGCCAAGATATTCAGCCCGCTCTTTTTACTAACCATGTGCGCTTTCCTGGCGGTGATGATCATCACCGGCCAAAGCCCGTTTATGGAACGAAACTTCCTGATTGCCTTTGACTTCATGCTGGCCATGGTGCTGGGCCTCGTCCTATATGTTATCTCAGCCCGGAATAACCAGGCTCCGGCCAATCTATTCGATTATCTGAATCAGGCTCTAATTGTAGTTGCCCTTATTATCGACGCAGTGGCCTTGGCAGCTATAATTTTCCGTTTATCCGCCTATGGCATAACCCCCAACAAACTGGCCGCCCTGGGGGAGAACCTGATCCTCTTGGGTAATTTGGGAGGCCTGGCTTGGCTCTACATCGGTTATTTCAGGAAAAAGTATGACTTTGTGCGATTGGAAATATGGCAGACCGCATATTTATATGTTTATTTCATCTGGATGGCGATTGTAGCCTTCCTTTTCCCGATCTTTTTTGGATTTTATTAAGTCGCGGGCAATAACTCGGGGTCCCTACCCTGAGTTATTGCGGGCTAATCTCTGTTGTACAAATCCCTCGTATATACCTTTTCTTTAACATCTAAAAGCTCATCAGACAATCGGTTGGATACTATAACATCAGCCAATCGCTTAAATTCATCCAAGTCTTTTATCACTCTGGAATTGAAAAACTTTTCTTCTTTTAAAACAGGCTCATATACAATTACTTCAATACCTTTGCCTTTGATCCGTTTCATAACACCCTGGATTGATGATGACCTAAAATTATCAGAGTCCTTTTTCATTGTCAGCCTATATATCCCTACTATAGTAGGATCCATAGCGATTATCCTGTCTGCAATAAAATCCTTTCGAGTTGAATTGGCATCTACAATAGCACTGATCAAATTGCTGGGGACATCCGCATAATTGGCTCTTAATTGCTTCGTATCTTTGGGCAAGCAATAGCCTCCATAACCAAATGAGGGGTTATTGTAATGGTTGCCTATTCTCGGGTCCAGCCCTACCCCTTCAATAATTTGCCTGGTATCCAAACCACGAATTTCTGCATATGTATCCAATTCATTGAAATACGCAATTCTGAGTGCCAGATAGGTGTTGGCAAATAGCTTGATAGCTTCCGCTTCGGTAGGGTTGGTGTACAACATCGGTACATCCCTTTTCATGGCACCTTCCACCATCAGATGGGCAAACTTTTCCGCTCGCTCCGACTTTTCTCCAATCACGATTCGCGATGGATGCAAATTATCATATAAAGCTTTGCCTTCCCTTAAAAACTCCGGTGAAAAGATAATATTATCCGTTTCAAACATACTTTTAACCCGTTCCGTATATCCAACCGGAACCGTTGATTTAATGATTATTACGGTATCCGGATTGATAGCAAGCACGTTGGCTATAACACTTTCAACCGATCTGGTATTAAAATAGTTTTTTTGCGGATCATAATCAGTAGGAGTAGCTACAACAACATATTGCGCATCCTTGTATGCTTCATAAACATCAGTAGTCGCAGATAAATTAAGTTCCCTGGTTGATAAAAACTCTTCTATTTCAAGATCAATTATCGGAGACTTTTTTTTATTGATTATTTCCACTCTTTCCTTAAGAATATCCAGGGCAATAACCTCATTGTTTTGAGCTAGCAAAACTGCATTTGATAATCCTACATAACCGGTTCCTACGACAGTAATTTTCATTATGAAACCTCCATGTTACAATTAACCAAATAATAGGGGAAATTTGCATAATTTTGCCACTTCTTGTTTAATAAAAAATCTGGGGCAATTTTCCTTATTTCGATAATTGCTGGGTGGTACCTGTCTGCTTGAGCCTTCATAAGATCAAATATATTCTCAAACTGCACTTCATGTAATGTATAATGAGTATTATATCATTTTAGGTTGAAGGATTGATTAAGTGGCTGAGTCAAACGAAGGGAAAAATTATAAAAAACCACTGCTGATTTTTGCCGTTCTTATGGGCTTAATAATTGCCTCATTAGGTTTTTATACTTATTCGCAGCTCAATAAAATAGACCATGTCGCCATAGATCAGAGCGATGAAGCCCTGGGAATAAACACAGACCCCCAGCAAGAAACCAGCACTGCTGATGTCCCACCCCTAAACTTTGCAATCTTCGGGATTGACCAGTGGGATAATGAAAATGGCAGAACCGACGTTATTATGGTCGTATCGATCGACAAAAAAAATAAAAAAGTAAAACTTTCCTCAATAATGAGAGATACCTATGTTAATATTCCCGGTCATGGCATGGACAAGATCAACCATGCCTATGCCTATGGCGGGCCCCAGCTGGCCATAAACACTATTAACAGCAACTTTAACATGGATATCAAGGATTTTGCCACCGTTGATTTTACGAATATGGAAAAGATAGTTGACCATTTCGGCGGGGTGGATATCAATGTCTTTCCCGAGGAGGTTTCCAGTATAGACGGGGTGAAACAAGCGGGGTTGCAGCATTTAAATGGGAAACAGGCGGTAGATTACATGAGACTTAGAAATGTAGGTAATGGTGACTATCAGAGGACTGGACGGCAAAGAGATGTACTGGCAGAACTTATTATTAAAATTCAAGCAGCCGGACCAGCGGCTTTACCTGATACAATTACTCAAACATTACCCCTGGTTACCACAAGCCTGAATAATATAGATATACTGAAAATCGGAATGGAGTCACTCGCCGCCAATATCCAAACAGTAGAAAAAGCTCGTTTCCCAATTGATTCAACCAGCGAAGGAAAAATGATAAAAGGCACATATTATTTGGTAGCCGATTTAAATGCGAATACCACTGCTATGCATGATTTTATTTATAATGACAAGAAGTATGCAGACCCGGATTAATTTTATGCCATTACTGCCTAAGAGGATTCTTTATATCCATAATTATGCGGGGTCTCTCAACCGAAAAAAGTGGAAGTAATGAAAGCCATGTAGATATGTTTCATGACGTTATCCGACAAGTAATGATCCCGTAACCTGACTAAATATGAGCCGCCACCTTTTCCGCCATACTTAGACAGGTGGTTAGCTTACCCCCATAAACATTTATTAACTTTGTGGTTCCTTTAGTAATAACATCAATCTTATAATCACGGCTCATACATGTAGCATCAACGTCATCATTCTTGTTCATCACCAAGGGTCTAATACCCAAAAAAGTATTACATATATCCTGCCGGGTAATCGGTTCTTGCAAATAACAATTGGCACATACCAATAAGTAGTTTATGTCCTCTTCCTGGACTTTTATCTCATCACAGCATTGACCCTCTATCCTTTCAGTGGTTCCAATAATCGTTTTCCCTTCAGTCCAAGGAATCATAAAAAATATCCGTCGATTATTTGTTTGTAAAAACATACAGTCTGGAACCAGTAGACGGTTTATAACGATATGTATACCACTTATCTTCTGAATCCGGTGGTTATGGGGCAAGTGATATTCATTGTTAACTTCATCGATCCAGGGACCGGTAGCATTTATAAACAACGGTCCGTCAACTTCATGCTCTCCGCTACTGTCCCTATATAATATTTTAAATATCTTATCATCGCTGCCGATTGAAATCACCTGACAATTCTCCCGGACTACACAACCACTATGATAAGCATCCTGTGCAATCCTGCGGGTTATCTCCAGATCATTCGTTTTTCCATCGAAATATACATAAACCCGCCTTAACTTTTCCGTCTTTATTCCCGGGAACTTATCCGCAAAATCCCCATTGCTTATTTTGCAGCAAGAATACTGGGCTTGACGGGAAAAAAGGTCATATAACCCCAGCCCTATACGGATTATCCACCAAGGCCTTACGCTATCATCATAAATCGGCAAGTAAAAAGGCACCATCTCGACCAGATTCGGATAAAGACCAAAAAGCCTTTTTCTGTCCTTTAATGACTCCATGACCAAACCAAATCTCCCGGTTTCCAAATACCTTAAACCACCATGAATAAGTTTGGAGCTGTTTGATGAAGTTCCACAGCCTATTGTATGCCGTTCCAACAGACAGACCTTTTTCCCGTCCAGTGCGAGCTTCCTGGCTATAGCACAACCGTTTATACCTCCACCTATAATTAGGGCATCGTAAAATTCATGCAAATATGATCACCTTCTGTTCTGTCGAGTAATCCGCACCGTATGTTCCCTTATTGGGCTTGTACTGGTCAAAACATACTTTCTACACATTGCCGGTAAATCCTGCAATTTTTTAAGAACAGAAAAGAACATTCTTGCAGAAATACTGTTTTTAGTAGAAATGGTTATCCAATATTTATAATGTGACCATATATTTATGATAAAATTAAAATTGGGGAGTTATTATTTGTAGAAAAATTAAAAAAAGTATTTCAACATTTCATTTCACGTAGGGAAAAGATAGATTATGCCTCAGGTGGGCCGCAATTGGCCATAAGTACTGTCAGCAGTAATTTAAAATGGATATTAAAAATTTTTCCCGGGGGTGCGAAACAAAAACCTGGACTTGAAATGAGAAGGGAGGTAGCCCATCTATTTGTACAAAGACTGATTGAACTGGTAAGGCTTTTTTACATCAAACACGATTTCAGTGCAGCCGATACTGTCTGCGAATTAGGGTTATCCATCTACCAATATGCTGGTGACGAACTGGCATCAGGCGAACGAAAAAATTCGTGAAATAAGAATAATTATTATGAGGTGAAAAAATATGAAAAATTCCATTACTGCAGCAATGGAATCTATTTCTAACATATATAAACGTTTCGTTTATGATCAGGCAGTAGTAGTTATCTATAAATGCTCTAATAAAGAACCTAGTGAGGTAAAAACAAAAAAGCCAATAGAAATTGCAAATGTTACTAGTGAGAATGTCAATGATGCCCTCGTATACGAACCCGAGGTTAAAGTCAACGAATTCAAACGATTCCTCCATGAAGGAGACTGTGGCTTTTACGCTTATCTAAATTATCAGTATATTCATAGGTCATGGGTTACATTTGGGCCTAAAACGGAAACCCTATGGAAAGGGTGCGTGCCATTGAAAATAAAGAAAAATGAAGCTTTTATTCGCTGGGGTGAAACAGTCCCATCGGCACGCGGAATGGGCGTAAGTCCTTATGTTTTGAGTCATATCGTAAATTTATTATCTGATCGTGTAGAAGTATTCTATATATCAACTACAGACGATAATGTAGCCTCCAAAAAGGGTATTGAAAAAGTAGGTTTTTCCTTACTTTCAAGATGTAAAGCTAAAAAATTTTTGGGATTAAAGTTTGAAAAAAATAGTCAGAAAATTTCAGGTCAGTACAGAAGCGTAGATAATACTTAATACTGATTAATGTTACATAGGATGAGTATTTATTAACATAACGAAAAACCATACTTGCAAACAGCGACATTACATAAACTTCATAAGTATACTAGTGTAATGTAGAATTGCAGATTAAGATAAATGCATATAAGGACAAGAATAATAAACTTACCTATTTTTTGAAGTCTATTAGGATAGGCTCTATTGTCATGGAATATAGGGGAGGAGAATAAATACGGAGAATGATAAATGAAGTAGATTCTATTTTTCAGCAGCCTTGGTGGCTTGATGCTGTAGCGCCAAACCAGTGGGAAGAGATAATTGTCAAGCGAGAAGGGGCAATAGCCGCTCGGATGCCTTATGTTATCAAAAAGCGGTATGGTTTGACAGCTATAAGCATGCCTCCACTTACCCCGACCTTGGGGCCATGGCTAAGACCGTCAAAAGCAAAGAGCTATAAAAAAATAAGTGAGCAAAAAGAGTTTATGAATGAACTGATGGCGCAGTTACCGAAAGTGGATTATTTCTGCCAGAGTTTTTCACCAAACATAAACAATTGGCTTCCCTTCTATTGGGCAGGATTTCAACAAACTACTAGATATACATATAGAATTGAAAGTCTAAGCGATTGTGAACAAATCTGGGCAGATATGTCGCCTACTACTCGTAATTCTATTAGAAAGGCCGAAAAACAAGTCATTATTAGGAACGACTTGGGGATTGATAAGTTATTTGAAATCATAAGTCTCACTTTTACCAGACAGAAAATGAAAGTGCCTTATGGGAACGACTTTGTAAAGAAACTGGATAATGCCTGTGCGGCCCAAAACGCCAGGAAGATGTTTTTTGCTGAAGATGGGAGAGGCCGCATCCATGCTATTGGATATATTGTATGGGATTCAAACACCTCTTATTTGCTTTTGGGCGGAGGAGATCCGGAACTGAGAAACAGTCAGGCTTACAGTCTGTTGGTTTGGAACGCTATAAAATTCTCATCAACCGTTGCCAAGGTATTTGATTTCGAAGGCTCTATAATAGAGCCAATCGAACATTTCTGTCGATCATTTGGAGCGATACAAACTCCTTATTTCGTTATATCAAAAATGTTTACCCGCAGGATGAATATAGCCTATCATGGAAGAGAAATAATCCGGGCAATTGCAAATATCTAGGGTTAAAACTCAAATAGAAGAATTGGGGAAATTATGGAGAGATTATTAATCAGAGTCCCTGCAACCTATCAGTCTGAACGGGCATATATTCTTACAGTCGTATTGCATCAATGGCTGGGATTGGACTTTGACATGGCATTGAAGGATGATATAGGCTGGGTCGAGATATCCTTAAGTGCCAACAATATTAAGGCGCTCCGCCTAAACGACAACCTCTTTCAGACGGAAACGCAATCGTGGCTTAAAATACAGTCTCTTCCTGTGCAGCCTTTACCCAAGTGGAAGGTTGATGTAAAGGAAATACGAGAATTGTTGGTTACGCCTGATATTCCTGTTATATTTGGCAACTTGCTCAAAAATAGTTCTTATGTGGACATTGAGGAAGATATTATTGAGTTAGGTATAGATATCTTAGGAAGCGCCTTTTTCATGCTAACCCGATATGAAGAATACATAGAGCCAGAACGCGACCTGCATGACCGCTTCCCAGCCAGCGCATCACTGGCATACCAGGAAGGATTTCTGGATAGGCCGATTATTAATGAATACATAGAAATACTTTGGTGGTGCTTGAATCGCCTCTGGCCCGGATTGGCAAGAAAGAAACGCAGATTTCGAACCATCGTAAGCCACGATATTGATGTACCTTTTGCTCAGGCCTTCAGCAGTACAACCCAGTTAATACGTAACTGCATTGGCGATATAGTGAGACGAAGGTCGCTGTATCTCGCTATGCAGAGAACCCAATCATGGCAGGCAGTCAAAAAAGGTGATTATAAACAAGACTTAAATTATACCTTTGATCGCATTATGGATATCAGTGAAATAAATAACTTAAAAAGCGCATTTTATTTCAAAACCGCATGTACGAACAAAACATATGACAATAACTACTCAATTAAACACCCGTACATCAGGAAGTTGATTAAAGATATACATAACCGGGGGCACGAAATCGGTTTTCACCCCAGCTATGAGACTTATTTGAATTGGAGCCGGCTAAAGGGAGAGTTTGACAAACTGTTGGAGGTTTGTGAACAGGAAGGGATACAGCAAAGTCAATGGGGAGGACGACAGCATTACTTGCGCTGGCGAGTTCCCCAAACTTGGCGCAGCTGGGCAGATATAGGGCTTAATTACGACAGCACCCTTACATACGTTGAACATGCTGGGTTTCGCTGTGGAGTCTGTTATGAATACCAGACCTTTGATCTTGAACAGAGCAGACCCCTGTCCCTTTTCGAATATCCGCTCATCATTATGGATGGCAGTATTTTAGAAAAACAAAATATGGATCTGGGTGGGAATGAAGCGGTGGAATATATAATGAAGTTGAAAAGGCGCTGTCAGCAATTCCAGGGACAATTCACCCATCTTTGGCATAATAATATTTTTACAGATATTAAGATTTGGCAAACGTATGAAGCTTTGTTAAAATAACTTCAAAGTAGTAATACAGACTAAACTGTATCAATGGCTTCTCGTATATTGCTGTTTGTAATTTTTCTAGATCTAAGTTATATGCATCTAATATCAATTGTTATATATTGGCCTACTACAGCAATTGATCCATTAAGACTAATTGAATCATCTGTCTTCACTTTTGCTGTTGTATTTATTATTCCTTTGATAATTCAACAGCTCCACATTTTTTTATTTGGAGCTGGGAGTGAGAACTATTATTTCTAACAAGCAGCCGGAAAACAGTCGGTGGATTATATGAGAATCATATATACAGCCATATTCATGCGGCAGTCAAACAAAAGGGGGGTATTTAGTGTTTATCAAGAAAAGCCGTATCGGAATCATTTCTATGATCATATTATCCTTCTTCTTGTTGCAATTATCACCGGGATCGGCCTTTATAAGCACGACAAGATCGTCAAATGACCGGGTACTAACCTCCGCCGTATCGGATATAGGGCAGGCAATAGTCGCAGAAACAGCCCGCGCGGCAGCAACATTGAATAAAGCCCAGGGTTCGGATATCAACAACGTTATTAACATGAGTAATACTTATAATGTGAAAGACTACGGCGCCAAAGGTGATGGGGTTACTAATGATACTGCCGCAGTACAGCATGCGATTGATGCTGCGGCGGCTCAAAGCGGTGGCGACGTATATTTTCCAAATGGAACCTATCAAGTTTTGAATGTAGCTGCTAAGGCGAATGTAAATCTTATCGGGAACAATGCTACTTTGGTAAAAGCAAGCACTGCCTCTCGAAGCAGTGCGATTATAAATATTTATGGTTCGGAAACAGCTACAAAAAGTGATTTGGCTTCCGATTCCAATATCGGCGCAACAGCCATAAGCCTTACTTCTGTATCTGATTTTGCTGCAGGTGATTATGTAATAGTTAGAGATAATACCTATGAATACGATCTGCATGGCAGAAATCAAGAATTTAGAAAGATTGCATCTATCAATGGCAATGATGTTACCCTGACAGAGGCTATTATAGGGTCGTATAAAACCTCTTGTTCTGCAGAAATGGTAAGATACGATCCTATTTCTGATATGATCGTAGATGGGTTGACCATGCAAGTGCCAATCGGAACTCATGGTGTGGGTATAATGGGAGATCTTGCTTACAATGTTACCATAAAAAATTGTACTGTTACGGGCGGTTGGGAATTTGGAAATATTTCATTCAGCAGGAGCGCATTTATTAATATTGATAGTAATATAATCCAAGATGGACAAGATTTAAGCTCAGATTTTGGCTGCGGTTACGGATATGTTTTTGGTGAGTCAAGTCATAATTGTATTGCTCAAAATAACTATACTTATAATGTTCGTGAAAATCCAATCACCGATAACGCAAGATATTGTTCGTTTATCAATAATGAAGATGTTTATTCTTATAATAATAGTTTCAATACTCATGGTGCTGGTTGTGAAAATATCCTTATTGCCGGTAATATCTCCAGGGATACTCGTGGTTATGGGATTCCTATCGGGTGGGAAGGTTCCCCCGCTTTTGACAGCTACATTACTGTGCGAGACAACAAGATTTATAATAGTGCTAGTCAAAGTTTGGTATGTTTATCTGATCCAGGAAAAGAAGCAAATCACATCGAGTTTATAAATAATGAGATATATAATCCTGCAATAGTCGGAGATTATGCTATTGAGGTTTCAAGAGGAAATGACATAATTATCAGAGGAAATACTATCTATGGCGGTAACGGAACTTGGAGGGGAATCGGTATTATATATTGTAACAGGGTTGAAATCAACAATAATAACGTAAACGATATCCTGGATGAATTTGGAATAGTGTGGGATACATGTGACTCAGTTTCAATAGATGGCAATAAGCTGACCGCTATAAATGAATATAATTTATATTATCTGGGAATCAGCACCAATGTCTATATTACCAACAATATCACTGATGATATATGTAATCATTTTGCCGGAACAGAATATTTATCCGGCAATACATGGTAAGTAAGCAAAAGCGGTAACGATTTGATGCTTTTTTCCGCTGAAATTTCGCTGTGTCCGATAAGAAAGTCTGTTGTTCTGTCGATTTAGGAGATCCCCAAGGAATGGAGTATGCCCATCCGAGATTGGGAAATTTTTAGCCCCATATATTATCCGCCAGATATTCATTTCCCTCAAGTAAGATTTCTGGATCATCCGTAACATTGTTAGTTATTGACACGTTAGTATTTCTGCCTATACTGTTTAAATTAAATTCGTCTATTTCGGCCAGCCTATTGCCATCTATTGAAACCGAGTCACATGTATCCCACACTATTCCATATTCATCCAGGATATCGTTTACATTGTTATTATTGATTTCAACTTTGTTACAATATATAATACCGATTCCTCTCCATGTTCCGTTACCACCATAAATGGTATTTCCACTGATAATTATGTCATTGCCTTTTGAAACCTCAATAGCATAATCTCCGACTATTGCAGGATTATATATCTCATTATTTATAAACTCGATGTGATTTGCTTCTTTTCCTGGATCAGATAAACATACCAAACTTTGACCGGCACTATTATAAATCTTGTTGTCTCGCACAGTAATGTAGCTGTCAAAAGCGGGGGAACCTTCCCACCCGATAGGAATCCCATAACCGCGAGTATCCCTAGAGATATTGCCGGCAATAAGGATATTTTCACAACCAGTACCATGAGTATTGAAACTATCATCATAAGAATAAACATCTTCATTATTAATAAACGAACAATATCTTGCGTTATCGGTAATTAGATTTTCACGAACATTATAAGTATAGTTATTTTGAGCAATACAATTATGACTTGACTCGCCAAAAACATATCCGTAACCATGTCCTCTCGGACTTGCCAGGTCTTGTCCATCTTGAACCTTATTCCCGTCTATGTTAACATAGGCACTTCGATAAAATGCTATTCCGCCCATATTCTCCGGACCCGATACCGTACAATTTTGAATTGCAATGTTATAAGCTAAATCACCATTTATTCCCCCGCCTACAGTTCCGGTTGGAATTTCTATATTAAGACCATCGACTGTCATGTTGGAAACAGGCTCTATTTTCACCATTTCAGCAGAGGATGAACTTTTATACGCTCCTATAGTGGATTCTGTCAAAGTAACAGAATTAGCGCTAATAGATTCAATCTGTCTGAACTCTTGATTTCTACCAACATCACCGTATTTATAAGTATTGTCCCTGACTATAACATAATCTCCAACGTCAAAACCACTAACCGAGTTAAGTTTAATAGTACTGGTACCTGCTGTTAAATTTGAAGATAATTTGCTGTTTATATCGGTTTCATAGCCATTAACCCGTATTACGGAAGTGGTATCGTTACCACCATTTTTAATTAAAGTCGCATCTTCTCCAACAAGATTTACCTTAGCCTTGGCTGCTACGTTCAGAACAAGATATCTGCCGCCCGGAAATAATACTGTCCCCCCACCTTTGTCCGCAACTTCATCGATCGCTCTTTGTATTGCGGCAGTATCATCAGTAATTCCATTTCCTTTGGCACCATAATCTTTAACATTAATTTGATCTGTCAATAACGTACTTGCACCAGCCAGAGCTACCTTGACAGCCTCTACCTGCTTTGAATCAGTAGAAGAAGGTTTTGCGGTTGTCTTTGCCAAAACCGGCGATAATTGCAGTAAGAAAAAGGTTAGTACTATCATAGAGATGATTCCAATAGGGTGTTTCTTGATAAACATTGGGCACGCCCCTTTCATACTTGGACGGCCCAATGGAAAAAAGCAGAACTCACATTCCTCTGCTTCGGTAACCTGGCAATCATAGACATTTAATGTCCTTAGACCCATGGCTTTGCGTCCCCGGCTTTCGCCGGGTTTGCCATTATCGGTGAGGGCTTAAAGCCCTGCCGTCCATAATCTTATAAAATTAAAAAAACCTGCTTGACAGGTTGTCAAGCAGGTCATTGATACAACAATCCCCTTGGCAACCCGGCTATCATAACCTTACGGTCTTAGACCCGTGGCTTTGCGTCCCCGCTTTTCAACGAGTTTGCTATTTTCAAGGATATTTTTTTTAATTAAAACATATTTCTATGAATTTGTCTACAATTATTTTTTATGTTATAGGTTTTTGGAGTCCATTTTTGTACTAATGTTTGTGATAGATAGAAAAACCTCTAGCAAACAGTAATCAATATTAGGACTTCTGCTACCCCAAAATAGTCCTCATGACTACGAGAAAATCACTTAGAATGCCGGCTCTTGCTGCATACTCCAAATTAACCCTGATTTTATCAGGCATAATTTCATTTATATAAATATATTCAGGATCAAAATCTATCCCCTCTGCGCTTGTCGCAGCCAGCAGTTCGTTTTCATTTCTATATTTGATAGAAGCAGGATCTGTAATACCGGGTAAAAGGTTAAGCACAGCCTTTTGGTCATCTGTATAGATACAAACATATTTTGGTACTTCAGGACGAGGTCCTACTAAGCTCATTTCTCCTTTAAAGACATTTATTAGTTGGGGTAATTCATCCAGCTTATGTTTGCGGAGACTATATCCCAACCTGGTAATACGCAGATCATCTCCCACCGTGATCGCTGGCCCAATCCTATCCGCATCATTAACCATAGTTCGAAATTTATATATTTTAAATAATCTCCCGTTTTTCCCTACCCGTTCCTGCAAGTAAAAAACAGGACCGCGGCTATCGATTTTAATCAAAAAAGCTATGATTATAAAGAATGGCAACAGAATAACCAATCCCGGAATTGTAAAAATTAAATCGAAGAAACGTTTCATACAAATCACCTTAATAATTCAGTAACTGCTTGAATAACTTGTTCCTGATCATTGTCAGACATTCGACTATAAATCGGCAGACTAACAGCCCGGCAATAGGCGTCGTAAGCACATGGAAAGTTTCCGGGTTTTAAACTATATGTATCTCGCCAATATGGCTGCATATGCAACGGAATAAAATGCACACTGCAACCGATCCCAAAGCTGAACATCCCGGCTATAAAATCGTCCCGATTAATCTTTGCTTCATCCTTTAATCTTATAACATACAGGTGCCAGGCATGTTGATCATGATTTTTGGCATGGGCTGGAAGAATAAGGGGTAGATTTTTAAAAGCTTCATCATATTCACGGATTATATTTTCGCGTTTGATCCGCATAGTATTTAATTTAATTAACTGATGAATTCCTAAAGATGCGGCTAGATCAGTCATGTTATATTTAAATCCCGGTGCAATTACTTCATAATACCAGGAAGGCTTCTTCGATGTATAACGATCGAATGCATCCCGGTTGATTCCGTGTAACCTCATAACCCGGCAACGCTGTGCAATTTCTTTGTTTCGAGTTACAATCATACCGCCTTCACCGGTTGCCAAAGTCTTTGTAGCATAAAAGCTAAAAACAGCGGCATCAGTTTCCAAAGAACCAATTAATTTATGGTTACAAGTGGTTGGTAAAGCATGCGCCGCGTCTTCTATGACATGTATATTATATTCTGAGGCAATCCGAATAATTTGTTGCATATCACAGGCTAATCCTGCAAAGTGCACCGGTATTATTGCCTTGGTTCTCCCCGTAATGGCAGATCTTATCTGACTTACATCAAGGTTTAAGGTCAAGGGATTAACATCTATAAAAACTGGATCAGCACCCAGGTAACGTATTACTTCCGCAGTCGTAGTAAAGGTGTACGTACTGGTAATTACTTCATCCCCTGCTTTTATCCCGATAGCTTCCAAGGCCAGATGCAAACCTGCAGTAGCCGAGTTGACTGCAATCGCTTGAACACCTGATCCTATAAATTGAGCAAATTCTTCTTCAAATCGCTTCGTTTTCGGCCCTGTGGTCAGCCAACCCGAGCGTAGTGAATCTACCACTTCATTAATCTCATCCTCACCAATATCCGGTAAGGCAAAAGGTAAAAACTTTAACATATATTTCACCCTATTCATAAATTTACTGTTCTAAAATCTTCAGAAATTCTTGGGCAATAACACGATAATCATGTTTTTTAAATACATAATCCCTTCCTCGCCGGCCCATGCTTTCTCTTTCACTCCGACTCATAGCAGCCAATCTCCGTGCAGCCTCAGAAACTGCCATCGGGTCCTCCGCCGGTACGCAAATCCCGCAGTCAGCCTCTTTAACCGGATCATTACCAGCTTCGATAGCATAAATTATCGGTTTTGCTGCCATCATGTAATCCATTAGTTTATTGGGGCTGACTCCAAAACGGAATAGAGGTTGTTTCTGGAATCCTACATAGCAAGCATCAAACATATTCAATATATTCGCAATAGCGTTTTTATCCACTGCCGGTAAAAAGACAACATTGTTTAAGCCTCTGTTTACTGCTGCTTTTTGAAGCTTTCCCTTTTCCGGTCCCTGTCCTACCATTACAAATACAATCTTATCATTTTTACAGAGTTCCGCTGCTTCAAGCAGAGTATTAAGTGAATTTGCGATCCCATGGGACCCGGCATAGCCAACAATAAATCGCCCGTCCGCTTTGAGTCCAAACATGATATTTTTATGCTCAAGCGGTATTATATCCGGTTCCTGCTCCCATTCTTCTATATCGATTCCGTTGGGAATATGTATAAACTTATCGGGATGCAGTCCATGTTCAATCATATGGGGTTTAGCGCATGGCAAAATTGATACTACTTTATCACAAAATCTATAGGCATCATTTTCAGCTTTTTGCATTAACATGATATAGGGATGCCATGCTGGAATATTACCTAACTCCATAGGGGATAGAGGCCAAAGATCATGCACTTCAAAAATAAGTCTAGCTCCCGACTTTTTTTGCAGCATACGAGCCGGATAAATATCAAGCGGGTAGGTGGAAGATGCGATTATAGCATCATATTTCCTGGCGGCTGTCAGTTTTGGAATATAATATCTAAGCTGAATTATAAAAGACAAAATATTACGGATACGGCCTATTCCGTTTCCCTCATAGGATGGTGTTTTGATCCATTCATAATGAATACCATCGACTATTTCTTCGGTTAGACTCTGTTGCACCATCGGGTTCATACTCCTCAGATGTGAAAAAGATGCAGCTACGATGGTCACACTGTGACCTTTTTTTACCCATTCCCGGGCTATATAGTACGGCCTGTATTCCATTCCATATTTCGGTGAACCCACATAATGGTTGATTAGTAAAATGTTCATTATAATCCCCTTGTCTATATCCTCATAAGGTATTTTCAGGCAATAATTATTGGTGTTCGTCACCTATCAAAAACAAAGATACATATAGAACTTAGCTCACTTTTCCTCATCATTCGGCTATTTTTCATATACTTCGTATGTATTAATCATTTATTTCTATGTGTATTTGATGCCCTCTTTAATCCGGCCAAGACTGTCTTTTAGGTTTACTAATTTGTTTACCTGCCAATACCGGGGATGGGTAAGCAGATATACCATCTCGTTTCTCGCTTCTATCGCCGATAAAGGTGAATTCGGTTTCCAGTAATCAGGATAAGCTGTATCCGAATGCCGGCTGGTAACCAAATACATTATTTTCTCGTCGTAAACTTCGAGCTCTATGCCTTGCTTATTTCTAAAATCTTGATCCTGCAGCAACTCAGTATTAGAAATCTGTAAAAAGCGATTTACGAAATCACCATGAGAGGCAACTATACTCATAGGCAGGCCGGTTATTTTTCGTAATTTCTCCAGATTATCTGCGAAGAGATCCTGAATTTTTTTCATATTCGCATAGATCTGCTGTGGCTCTCTTATTTTATTAATTTTTGCATATGAAGCAATTTCCTCATAATGATAACTGGCTTCACTTCCATAATCGTGAAGATCATTCATGAATCGAATATCCAAGGTAGATAATCTAAAATAATATGACGCTCTGATCCCGAAGCTGCGCTCAATCTCAAAAATTTCTTTAGCCGTTCCAACATCCGTATCTATATCATGTCTAAGTATTAAATAGATTGAATCAGTTTTATATTCATTCGCCTGATAAATTCGCCAAAATTCCTCAATCGAACAGATATTGTATTTTTTTTGTAGAGCTCGTTCCAGCAATGCTTTGTATTCTGATAATCGCGGAGGCATCAAAAAATCAGCATAAATTCGGTTCCAAATATGCCTCATTATATGTACGCTCCTTTCAATAATTCTATAAGGTTTCTAATAACTACCAACCCTAAATTATTAGCAGCCCCTCATATATTTTTAACAGCTTGGACCCTTGTTCTTCCCAATTGAACTCTTCCTCAATTAAACGGCGTCCATTCTCCCCCATTTTTTGAGACTCTGCAGGATGTTCAAGAATCCAGTTTATAGCATCAGAGATTTCAGCTATATTCAACGGATCTACACAAATACCACATTTATTGTCTTCAATGATTTGTACCCACAAAGGAAAATCAGAAGCAATCACAGGGATACCTGCGGCCATGTATTCGAACATCTTTATTGGCAGTGCATTAATATAGTTGGGAACCGGATGTAAGATTACCAACCCTGCCATCGAACGAGATAAAATTATTTTAACACCATTTCTGTTCACATGCCCCATTTCTATTACCTGCTTCCATCCATCCTTACAAACCACAGTATCCATTTCATGTTTTGATTCAAATTTGCCCGCAAGTAATAGAAAATATTGTGTCAATGAAATGGCTTCTACCATTTCATTGATCCCCCTAACCGTTTCAATGCCGCCTACATAGCAGACAAGTTGTTCTTTGTGGCTCCAATCTTCATTCGGTTCATACAGTTCGCATAAAATCGGATAATTATTGATATCTAAAGTAAAACGGTTTATTTTCAGAAACCTTTCCCTAATAAATGGAGTAGCGGTAACTATGTAATCAAAACGCTTGGCTGCAAAGTTTTCCATTCTTTCTACTACCCAACTTATCATACTTCTCAAAGAGGCAGGCACCCACTCCTTCGAAAGGATCTGCCTTGGGACATCCTCATGTACATCATAAATTACTTTTTTGCCTTTCCGCTTTAATTTTAATCCAATTGATATTAATTCCGGGTCATGGAAATGATATATGTCCGCATCACATTCCAAGGCCCTATCATACAGCTGCTTTACCGTTTTGATCATTCTTTCTCTTCTATTCCTGGGTTTTTCTAGCCCTTTTATATTAATTCCATCAACTACTTCATCCCGATCATGTTGAACAACCAAAGTAACATCATATCCAGCATGTAACAACGTTTTACACTCTTTATGAAATATACGAATATCGGTAAGAGAATGGGCAGAAGTCATATGGCAGGCTTTTTTCATATATTATACTCACTTTCTAATGTCCCAAAGACAATTATACAGTTTTAATTACGGCTCAAACTCAGGACCTGCACAACTGTCGGTATTTAGGACCTAGTTCTCAATACTTCCTGATAAATATTCTCCAATTGCCTGGTCACCGCTTCTTCACTAAATCTGTCAACACAATCTTGCCTGATTCGAACCGGATCATATAATTTCAAATGTTCTTTCATTGTTTCCATTGCGTCTGCAAGAGCTCCAACATCTTTTCTGGGTACTAATAATCCGTTCGATTCGGTTATTATGCATTCTGGCCCCCCACACTTTGTGGCTATGACGGGCTTTCCAGAAGCTAGCGCTTCGATAATTACCACTCCGAATGTTTCATACAGACTTGGTAACACAAATATGTCTGCTTGCTGCAGATAATCACGCACTTGTTCCCGGTTTAATATCCCTAAGAACCTTACCTGGCTTCTAATCCCTAAATCATCGGCTTGTTTTTCTAAATTTGATCTTTCCCCACCATCTCCTCCAATCCACAATTCATTATTAAAAGCATTCTTAAATTTTGATGCAAAAGCATTTAGTAACACATGGTGCCCCTTCTCATACTCCAGAGAAGAGACTATAAAAAATATAAATTTATTTTCTACTTGTACTCTCTCAGTATTAATTGTGAAAAAATTTGTATTCACTAAATTAGGCACAAATTTTATTATCTCTTCAGGACATTTGTATTTCCATATAAGTGCTTTTTCTAATGCAGGAGAAACTGCAATCAGTTGTGAAACATTTTGATATATCTCCACCAAGTACTTTTTTTGCCACCATTCAATCAGATTCTTGGCATAATCACTGGAATGCTCCGTAACTATAAAAGGTATATCATGTCGCTTTTTAATTCTCGAGGCCAAAACCCCGCCAAAAAGCATAGCATGTGCATGGATAATATCTGGATTCCCGTATTTATTGATATACTCTTCATATAATATTAAGCCATCATTTAGATATAAACTTGAATAACCATACGGTATCCGCGGAAACCATCTCCATCCCTTTTTTCTGACCGTAGCAATACCATGGTCATTTTCAAAGGATATATAGCTTTTTATATCCTTAAAACCAAACCGTCGTAATGATTTTCGTTCAGGAAAAATAACCCCTACCTGATGCCCTGCATTTTTCAAAGCCTGTGCTTGTTCCTGAAAGAATATGCCACTTAAATGATTTTTTTCGTCAGGATACCACGAAGGGATAATTAAAAGGTGCATTATTCATACCATCCTAATAATTTTTAAATTCAGCTGTTAATCTGTTGCCTTTATTAATTTTTTAAAAAACTTCGAGCATTGTTGTATAAAAATAATAAGCCACACAATATGGATATAATCGTTATAAATATTGAGTTATCCGTTAACAGGACGGTCATTAGCGGAATGATCGTGTATGGAATTGCTCTTAAAAATGTATCATAAATTTGTCTTAATACGGCAGTATTCGGGACACCTGCAATTTTAAATATTAAAAAGCAAGCAATTGCGTAACAAACAGAAGTTCCTATTCCAAACACTTTAACTGTCATAAAAGAATCTCCCAGGACTCCCCCAAACACTATTATGCCAATATTTGTAACAAATAACATGATATCTATTTTCAAGTTTAAATCCTGTCTGTTTAAAATCACAAATACTGTAGACAATGGAGCTGATACAAACTGAATGATGAACCGTGGTCCCAACCAAATTAAGTACTCTCCGGCAATTACCCATTTTACTCCAAATATTAATGAAATCATGTCCGGGCCTGATATCATCAACAATAATATGGGAACAAAAACAAAAGAAAATATTCTTGTAAACATCTTCAAAACAATATCATTTAAATTACCATCTATATAAGCTTTCGATGCCCGTGGATAGAACACTTGTGAAACCGAGCTGGCAATTACTGAAAAGGGCAGATTCGCCACTCTGACTGCAAGGGAAAAAGAGCCAACTACACCTGTACCGAAGTAGTAACCTAACAAAATCACAGGCACTTGCTCCGCTGATACATTTAACAGTCCGGCAGGCCCTAAATATAATGGAAACCGTTTATATTCTTTTATGGCGGTTTTAATCCTTATTAAACTTAACGACTTCTTAAACAGCGATCCATCATTTTTTATGGTATGCCAAACCAATCGAGCGGTAGCCACAGCCTGTCCTACAATAGACCCGGCTATTAATCCCCCTGGTCCAGCTGAATGTAGAAGTCCCCCCGTACCTATCTGTGTACCAAGCATAACCGTGCTCATAGTAATCTGCCTCATCGCCAATAGTTTGAATTTCATACGACGAGTGCTCCAGTAGTTAAATGCTTGAAACAGACCCGTGGCAATTAGGCTCAGGGGTAAGAACCACAACCATCCTGCTAAATCCGGAATACCAAATAGCTGCGCAAAATTGGAGCGAAAAACCGAAACAAGAATAAGGGTTAAACTTGCCAATCCACAACAAATTAGGATTGATATAAATAAAATATTAGCGGCGTCTTTATCTTTCTCCGGTAAGACGATAGCTACTTCATATTGTCCGCCCGCCATTATGGCTATCACTGCCAATATTGAACCATACAGCGTATATACTCCGAAATCCTCCGGGTTATAAAGCCTGGTAAGTAACGGAGCTGCCAGAACCGTTATTGCCTGAGCGAATGTAGTACCAGTCGTCAGAATAGTAACGTTTCTGACAAAACTTCCATCAGGTAGTTTACTTATCAAAGCATCTCTAATTTTTGTTAGCATCAAGCAGAGGGGTTAAAGCATAGCGTAAAACAGTTGAAGTCTATTCCCACACTTCCTGTCCCTTTCCTTCCTTTCCGGCTTGCCAAATTATGTTAGTAGATTCCAGATAGGTTATATTACCCTCTTTTTCCATTTAAGTGAGCCCAGAGGCAACAGGTCGCTATTGACCAGAATCATTGGAAGATATACCGTAGACCATACGCCATTGGATGATTGACCCGAATACCATACTTCAAATATGTTTGAGTACCCTTCAGCTTGTACCAAACATCCCCGATACTGCGATCTATTTTCAAAGTCATGTATTTGCATCAGCATAAATGGCTTGAAAATCCACCGCTTACCCATATCAATACTATACCCATAATGAAGTCGGGCATCTCTGCCACCATTTCCAGTACATGTTACTAACAATGCATGCAAGCAATCCTGTCCGAGAAAGACATCAAAATGCCATACAGAACGCTCTTTATCTATACCTTCGACAGTTGCAGCTATTGCACTGCTCCAATTAATGCCGTCTATACTGGTTCGTCGTGTAATCGAATACGGCCATGAAAGAGCATTTATACTCCACATGATGAAAGTACCCTGATTAAACGCGATCGAGGGGGATATTAACGTGTCGGTCTTTGAACAAATAATTTCTACCGGCTCAAGCCAAACAATCCCATCCAAGCTCTTTGACAATATAATTTTATTGGCTTCTAAAGAGTTTGACTTGATTGTTTGTCTAAAATATAGCCATAATTCATTATTATAATATAATAAAGAGGGATCCGAGTTATGATTTCCACGACCAGATGGTGCACTAACTATAGGATTTTGCAGTCCAAAAGGTATATCCCACTTTATACCATCATGACTTGCGAATAATGACGGATTTTCATATTGATCACGACCGAAAGGATATGGCGTTATAGCCATCCAGTATTTCCATCGTTTAGAACCGAACCCTTGCCGTATATAAACAACATCTGGATGAACACATTGTCCCGTCTTATCATATGTATCAAGCTTTAAATGGTACGGGCAATGAACCACTGAATTATTTGGAAGCACAGTTCTGAATTTAATAGCAGGTATTTTAAGCAGCCACCCAAACTTAGTTTGATCTCTCAATACTGAGATTCTCCCTAATAATTTGTTAATTGCTTGCTGTGGAGAAAGCCCAAAGTATATTAATATTGCAGTAAAAAAAACCAATCCCAATATTGATATATAACCTACATATTGCATATTGTCTTCCTTATCAAAAAGTAATATGGCTTTGATTAAGACCGTACAGGAAAGTGCAAATTGACAAAAACTCACGACTTTTCAAATTAATATGTATTCTGTGACTCTTCTCCGGAACCGAACTAAACTTCAGTTTTTTCTTTAGAGCATTCCAAGCATTGTCTCTGCCTGGCGATAATGTCAATATAATGATACATGGCTATAACAAGTCCCCAAAATACCCATAGCCATTCAGTCTGAATATTTGAACTCGAACTAATTGATCCAAGTACAAATTCGATCATACAACATAATAGACCCAGCGAAACGCTTTGAATAAATTTGTCTTCTATTTGCCTATATGCTGTATAAAAACCTCTTGCCATTGTAATGTACATCCACAGGTATCCCGTAAATATTATAATGCCGTATCCTACAAGAAGTTCCATCCACCAGTTATGCATATCGGTAATATCCCCGGCATAAAAAACACCTTTGTTTGCCATCCAATACTCAATATTGCCAGCCCCGGTTCCAAAGCCAAAAGTTTGAGCCAGGAACAGAAATCCATTTTTTATCAAATTAATCCGGATTTCCATGGAGGAGCCTTCTGAAGCAACAAAGCCAAACTGCAATTTTTGGGATAATAGATCAAATATGCTTCCGAGAAGCGATGGATATAATGCCAATATAGAGAGAGATATCCCTATTAAAATAAATTTTTTCAAATTCTTAACGTTAAAATAATAGAGAAGCGTAAATGCTCCCGCTGCGATTAAAAATCCTAAAATATTGGCTCTTGAGTCAGTCCTTATCAACAGGGTGATACTGGAGACAATTGTTCCCACACTGATTAACTTCCACAATATATTAGTGCTGTTCTTAAAACATATAAATGATATGAATATTCCTATACTGACAAGAAGAGCAAAATCATTAGTATTTCCAAGCATAGAAACCGGATTTCTTCCTGTCATATCAAACATCATATAATAGTTAAATTTCTCACTGTCTAAAAATCTGTAATCCCCGGTAAAGATCTCATACCAGCCAACCATGTTATGTATAATTAACATGATTTGTATGATATTAAATGCAGCAATAAAATCCTTCTTTTTTTTTAAAAACATAGCCAAATAGATAATAACCAAAAACCCGGATGCAATAGCATATACGGTTCGGAACCATGCATTATAGTCATTTACCCATGCCAGTGAAATAACCGACCATAATAGCCAAATAAAGTAGAATAAAACTATTTTTCCGCTCTTACCACCAGGAATAATAGTAAATGAATTAGGTTTTAGCAAATAAGCAATCATAATTAGGAAAGCAAGGAGTAACAGGATTATCCTATATATAGACAGTTGAAAAGTATGCATATCTATTGCAAAGACTTGCTCTGCAAAAAATGATGATAATATCATGAGATAAATCAATTGTTTCATTATCTTTGTCCTTTATTGGGTTTGCAGCTTCTGTCTATGTGACCTGTTATATCGGTGTTTGTCTTCCTCAAGTGTATTGATATATCAATTCCAATAATCTTAGTGATTTCCTTCCCTCCCAGCCATCGCTGTTAGGTGTATCTTTACCTTGTAAGGTGTCAATAACATTCCGGTAGTACCCCGCATGCCCAAATCCATAGACAGAGCTTGGGTTGGTGTTGCTTTCCTCCCATTTCGCATCGTAGTCCCGGGTATCGGCAAAATCCCATTGTATTATTTTATTCATGGAGGTACCTTCCACCCGGACTGTGCCATTTTCACCCAGTATGGTTATGGAACCTTCCAGGTTTTTCGGGTAGGTTAGCGTGGTTACGTTGATGCTGCCGATGGCTCCACTTTGAAACCTGATAATGGCAGAGCCGGTATCTTCGGCTTCGATGTTTCGAGCCAGGGTTGCAGTAATGGCTTTCACCTCTGCGATGGGGCCTCCAAACCACTGCACCATATCCACATAGTGGGAAGACTGGTTCATGAAGGCCCCGCCGTCAAGTTTCCAGGTGCCGCGCCAAGGTGCCATATCGTAATAATCCTGAGGCCGGGTCCAGAAAACGTTGGAGGTTATCATATATATCCTGCCAAAGCGACCTTCTTCGAATGCTTGGCGGAGTAACTGAATACTGGGGTTGAGACGATTTTGGAGTACCACGAATAATTTCACTCCTGCATCGTCGCAGGCTTTTATTAAAGCATCGGCTTCATTCAGTCTGCAAGCCATAGGTTTTTCGGTTAATACATGTTTGCCGACTTGGGCTGCCTGGATGCCATGTACAGGATGCAGCCCAGAGGGGGTGCAAATGGATATGAGATCAATATGGGAATCATGCAGCATTTCTTCGTAATGAATGGTCCAGTTGGGGATATTAAACTTTTTTGAGGCTTCCCGGGCACGTTCTTCGATAATATCGCAGCAGGCTATTACCTGGGCGTCTTTTTGCTGCGCAATCGCTTGGAAGTGGTTGGTTGAGATTCTGCCACAGCCGATAAGACCAATGTTGACCATAAATATTTAACTCCTTTTTACAGCCATGTTTATCCAGGATAACCATGCTATATAATTTATTTTTCAGCTAATTCATCCTCGTTTAGCAGTTTATACTCCTTTTGGCATACCGGACATTGGGCATGGTTATTTTCTATTTTCAGCTTTGTGCCGCATTGGCATACCCATCCCTTCCGCCTTCCGGGATTGCCATAGACAAGCGCGTAGTCCGGAACGTTGGATGAGACTACTGCTCCTGCACCAATAAACGCATATCGGCCAATGGTTGTCCCACATACGATGGTAGCATTTGCCCCAATGCTGGCCCCCCTCTTGATGAGAGTGGTTTTAAATTCTGTTTTACGTTCGATAAACGCACGGGGATTAATGACATTAGTGAATACCATTGAAGGACCCAGGAAGACATCATCTTCGCATATTACCCCGGTATATAAGGAAACATTGTTTTGAATCTTAACTCCGTTACCGAGTACCACATCTGATCCTATAAACACGTTTTGACCTATGTTGCACTGTTCGCCTACTTTGCTTCCGGGCATGAGATGGCAAAAGTGCCAAATCTTTGTCCCTGTTCCGATTTGAACATTTTGATCGATGTATGAAGTTTCATGCACAAAATAATCTGTATCTGGCATTCACTAAATTCCCCTTCGTTTTTTTACTTTGAGAAAAATCCTTTGATATTCTCGATTACATAATTAACCATGTCATCGCTCATTTCCGGACACATGGGCAAGGAAAGGATTTGGCGTGACATGGTTTCCAATTGATCATAATTGCATATTGCCCTTATTGACTGACCTGCTGGTTGATGTGTAATAGGCACCGGGTAATGTATCCCCGTTTGAATTCCCCGGTTTGATAAATATTCTTGTAATTCATCCCGTCTGGATGTTCGGATAAGGTAGATGTGCCATGCAGGCTCAGCATATGCGGGTACCGTTATGAGGCTTACATCATCTATAGATGCCAATTCCCGGTTGTAGATCGCGGCGATTTCTTTGCGCCGATTATTCCATTTTTCCAGGTATTTAAGCTTTACCGATAATACGGCGGCTTGGATTGCGTCCAACCGGCTGTTGTAGCCGCAATAATGGTGCAGGTATTTGTCAAGGCGGCCGTGATCTGCCAACATTCTAATTCTATTGGCCAGTTCTTCATCGTTAGTAACGACCGCTCCGCCATCACCAAAAGCCCCCAGATTCTTCCCTGGGTAAAAACTATAGGTAGTAACATCTCCATACATTCCCATTGGGAATTGCTTATATCTTGCTCCATGGGCCTGGGCTCCATCACAGATAACCTTGAGCTTATATTGCGCTGCTATGTTCATAATGGCATCCATATCACAGGGCATGCCGTACAGGTGGACGGGAATAATGGCCTTGGTCTTCCCGGTAATGGCTTGGGCCAATACTCCCGGATCCATCGTATAGGTTTCATAGTTAATATCCAGTAAAACTGGATCGGCTCCAGCTGCTACTATGGCTTCCACGGTAGCAATGAAAGTATTGGGGACCGTTATAACTTCGTCTCCCCTGCCTATTCCCATAGCTTTTAATGCCAGGATTAGGGCGTCGGTGCCATTACCCACTCCGATACAGTACTGAGCACCGACATAATCGGCGAATGACTGTTCAAAATCATGAACTGCTTTTCCTTTAATAAAGTGCGCTGTCTCTATTATGTTCTGGATTGCATCATCTATTTCTGGTTTAATGGACTGGTACTGCTTTTGCAAATCCAAAAAAGGTATTTTAATTGGTGGCTGCATATGTCCCCTCCAAACTATTTTCTTCCGATTGATTCATACCGATAGCCAATCTCCCTGACTATATGCGGATCAAACATGTTTCTAAAATCAAATATGTATTTATTGTTCATGAGCTCTTCGATAGCAACCAAGTCGATCTGTCTGAATTCATTCCATTCCGTCAAAATAACCAAGGCATCCGCTCCTTTGGCAACTTCATATTCATCGAAGCAATAGGTAATATTGCGGGCATTTGTAACCAGGGTCTTATAATTCGGAATTCCTTCCGGGTCATAGGCTTTAATAACCGCACCCATACGAATTAACTCTGGGATTATTACAATCGCCGGGGATTCCCGAATGTCGTCAGTCTCAGCTTTGAAAGTAAGCCCTAAGACACCTATGGTCTTCCCCTTGATATCCCCCATAGCGTCATATATTTTTTTAACCATTCTCTTTTTCTGGTTTTCGTTGCTGGAGATGACAGTTTCTACGATAGATAGATTTTCTTGGGCTTCTTGGGCAATTGCCACCAGCGCCCGGGTGTCCTTGGGGAAGCAGCTCCCGCCATAGCCCGGTCCCGGATGCAAAAATTTTGAGCCGATACGTCCGTCCATTCCCATCCCTTTGGCTACCATATGAACATCCGCGCCTATCTTTTCGCAAAGGTTGGCCACTTCGTTAATAAAAGCAATTTTAGTAGCCAGGAAGGCATTGGAAGCGTATTTGATCATTTCGGAACTCTCAAGGTTCGTAATGACAAATGGTACTTGATTCAAATTTAATGGCCGGTATATATTTTTCAATATCTCAATGGCTCTTTCGTCATCTGCACCTATCACGACTCTATCGGGTACCATGAAGTCTTGCACTGCTTTTCCTTCTCTTAGAAACTCAGGATTGGAAGCAATGCTAAATTCATATTGTACGTCTCGATTATCTAATTGTTCTTGAATAATGGCCGCAATTTTTCTACCTGTACCCACCGGTACTGTACTTTTGGTAACCACGACTTTATAGTCGTTCATATGGACACCAATCTCTTTAGCTACCGCAAATACATTTTGCAAGTCGGCGGTCCAATCCTCGTTAGGCGGGGTTCCCACCGCAATGAAAATGACTTCACATTCCTCAATCGCACTTACGATATCGGTAGTAAAATCAATTGATCCTTTTTTTAATACCCTGTCAAACTTTTCAGATAACCCGGGTTCATAGATGGGAATCTTGCCGTTTTTTAATTTATTGATTTTTTCCTCATCTAGGTCTACATTCAGAACCTTCAACCCAAAGTCAGCCATACAAATTCCTTGTACCAAACCTACATAACCAGTTCCTACGATTGCTATGCGTTTATTATACAATTTCTTCCCTCCTTAACTGCAGATAGTATTATTAAATTTTTGTATGATTCGCTTAATAATACTGATAATAATTACTGGTATCCATTTTTACCTTATTAAGTACTACCCCGATCAGGTTTGCGTTGGCCTTGACCAGCTGCTCCTGAACCTGACGGGCAGGGTCTGTACGGGTGACCCCCGATTGCACCACCAGTAAGGTTGCATCCACCTGGGAAGCGAGGATGCAGGCGTCGGTTACCGCCAGTACCGGAGGAGAATCTATAAATATATAATCGTAATCGGACATCAGGCTCGTCCACAGCAATCTAGTCCGCTCTGAATTTAATATTTCGGTAGGATTCGGAGGGATCGGCCCGCTGGTCAGCAATTTTAAGTTGCTCACATTTGTATCATTAACTGCTTGCTTCGGATCAATTTTATTTACGATGCAGTTTGTGAAACCTTTATTATTGGGTAGCTGGAATATTTCATGCTGGACCGGTTTGCGAAGGTCACAGTCTACTAGTATCACTTTATGTCCTGCCTGCGCGGTAACAACCGCCAGATTTGAAATAATTACAGATTTGCCATCTTGAGGTGAGGAACTGGTTACCAGAACAGTCCGGAAGGGATGTTCCATACCGACAAAACCCAGATTGGTACGTAGAGTGCGGTATACCTCGGCCATGGGCGATCTGGGACTACTAATTGCAACCAATGCCTTGCCTGAAATATATTCCTTAAGCATTTTGTTTTTATTTCGCATTGATTACCCTCCCTATATGGTCTGCCTGGTGTTTTTGCGGTTTCTTAAGGGAATTATGCCTAAAACCGGCAGGTTCAGTTCGCGGTTGACATCATCAGCGGTCTTCAGCGTATTGTCCAGATATTCCAACAGAAAGGCCAACAGGCTTGACACAATCAACCCTAATATAAGGGCGATGGCTATATTCATCTGCTTATTTGGTTTCGCTGGTACGGTTGGTATGCTTGCCGGCGATATAACCACCACTGAAGAAAACATATATTCTTTCATCAGATCTAAATATTCAGCCGATATCGTATTGGCAATATTGGTTGCTAACAGCGGATCGGTGTCGTTGGCTTTTACTTCAATAAGATTGGAGTCCTTAATTATACTTATTTCAGTTTTTTGAGATAGTTTTTCTACGGTTTGATTAGGTAAATTAAGAGTAGTTATTACCCGTCTCATAACCACTTCACTTTTTAGCTGACCCAGATAGGTGTTCATGGTCAAGACTGGCATGGGAGCGATTGTAAGCCCGGTAGCAGGATCATTTCCAGTCAAAGGGTTGGTCGTAACCTCAAGTTTATCTGAGGCCACGGTAACCATTAAAAGGGTTTTGGCCTGGTAAACCGGCTTCAAAACATAGTAGCTGACAAGCCCGGATGCAAGAGTAGTTAGCAGAGTTATCAATATTATTAGCTTGCATCTTTTCCGCAGCACTTTAAGGATCTGGCGCAGATCTATCTCTATTTCGTCTGCCTCTTCTAAACTACGCTTGGTATAATTCAAGATTAATACTCCTCTCAAGGTTGGTGCACGTTATATATTCAGCAGAATTTGACTAATACCTGCAACTTTCTGCTTTTTTGTCTATTCAGGGTATAAAATCCTTTTTATATCCACAGCCTTTTCCAAAAAGCCTGTTTGGCGGGAGGAGGGTTCGCCGGTATAGGCAGTCCGTTAATAATGCGGTCCGGGTTTACGTTTACCATAGTCTGGGCATATTGGGTTCCCCATCTGTATCCTATCTCCCTGCAGGCTTGGGCCAGCAAAGGAGCCCTTTTACTGGCGGAATGTCCATCCGAGGCAATGATCTGGCAAGCACCTGCTGCCAATATATTTAAGGCAGCTTTCTGTATGCTTCGGCCAAACAATCCGGTAATGCTGGTTGAGGTAACTTGAGCCAGTATGCCTCGTTCCACATAAGACTGCAATATTTCCGGATGCCGGTTAAAAACATGGTTTCTTTCCGGGTGGGCTATGATAGGGGTTACCCCCTGCAGTTGAATTTCATACAGGACCCGTTCAGTGTTTTCCGGAATCAGATCTGCGGGTAGCTCTACCATCAAATAACAGCCGGAATTGTTTATTGTCAGCAATTCATTATCGGCCAGGCGTTGGGGCAGATCGGGTTCCAGGCGGTATTCCGCTCCGGGCATAACCGTCAGGCTCATACCCTCACTCGCCAAGCATTGGTTAAGCTGATCCACCTTGGCTAAGATATCTTGTTTACCGTTGTCAAATACCCCCCTGATTACATGGGGTGTGGCTGCCACCATGGTTATCCCGTCTTTTATGGCAATTGCAGCCATTGCCAATGATTCTTCAACGGTTTGGGCGCCATCGTCAACTCCGGGCAGAATATGCGTATGCAGATCAATCAGCAAGTATTGCGTCTCCCCTATCCGCTTTTCTTCTGTAATTTGTCTTTTAGGTATATCAAATTTTCTTTCTCGGTTTTCGATTCGAAGAAGGTATAGTTGGGATTTTGGAATTCAGGTACCTTATTTGATATTAGGTCAATAATCGCGTTTTTTTCAGAGCCGGCATTTTTAATCATTTCAGTTAATTTTTTATGAATGCCTATATAGTGGTCATTCACTTCTTTGTTGGATATAAATATTCTTTCGTGGCTGGTGGACGTAATCTCTTCCTTTTTATAGAAAAGCTCTTCGGACAACTTCTCACCGGGTCTGACTCCCATAAAGACGACTTCTATGTCCCGTCCGGGCTGGTATCCATAAAGCCTGATCAAATCATAAGCAAGGTCAACTATTCTGATCGGTTCACCCATATCCAGTACGAATATTTCTCCTCCATCGGCCATTGATCCAGCCTGGATTACCAGTCCCACCGCCTCCGGAATCGTCATAAAATATCGTTTCATATCAGGATGGGTAACTGTTACCGGACCGCCACGTTCGATCTGCTTTTCAAATGTAGGAATAACGCTTCCCCGGCTGCCTAAGACATTACCGAAGCGTACGGCGGCAAAACGGGTTTCACTGCTGCGGTTGAAATCTTTGATGATAAGCTCGGCCAGTCGTTTGGTAGCCCCCATAATGCTGGTAGGGTTGACTGCTTTATCGGTTGAAATCAGAATAAAGGCTTCGCTTTCGTATTTGGCCGCCATTTCAGCAGTATTCAGGGAGCCTACGACATTATTCCATAAAGCTTCTTCCGGGTTACGTTTCATCATCGGAACGTGCTTGTAGGCGGCAGCATGGAAGACTACCTGGGGATGGTATTTCTGAAATACATCTTCAACGTTATAGCTGTGTTTTACGTCATAAAGTATAACGGCTAATATATTCCCATAACCGGAGTCGATCAACTCATTTTCGATATCGAAAAGATTGTTTTCACAATTGTCCAGAATTATCAGGAGTTTAGGCCTCAGAGCAGCAATCTGGCGGCATAGTTCCGAGCCTATGGAACCGCCTCCTCCAGTTACTAATACAGTTTTATCCTGTATATATCCGCATACCTGAGCCATATCAATGTTCACCGGTTTACGGCCTAAAAGGTCTTCCATTTTAACTCTGCGAACCTGAGACATCAAAGACCGCCGGTTGCTCTTATAGAGAGAAGGCAATATCCTCAAGTTTACGGATGTCTCCTCGCAAATTTTAATTATGTCCCGTATCCCCGGTCCCTTGACCGACGGCATGGCAATAATAATTTCTTGAACTTCCAGGGCTGCAACTAATTTGGGTATGTCATGGCGGTTGCCTTTAATAGGCAAACCCAGCATCATTTTACCTATTTTTTGAGGATCATCATCGACAAAAGCGATTGCATCCAATCCTAATCTGGTATTCGTCTGGATTTCCCTAACCAAAGCGGCCCCGGCAGCCCCAGCCCCAACTATTAGAACCTTGGTGCCATAATTATTGGGTTTAGAGATAAAATCCCGGATCCCCCTCCACCACAAACGTGATATCCCTATGTTCAGAATAATTAATCCCCAGCTTATTATGTAAACTGACCGAGGCAGGTCGGCCAAATGGAAGACCTCGATCATGGCAATGACAATTAACATACTGCAAGTGGAGGCCTTTATAATAGACAGCAATTCACCCCAGCTGGCATATTCCCATACGCGGCCGTACAGCTTAAAAGCCAGTAGAAATCCAAGATTTACTATTGTCATAATGGGGATCAGTTTGAGCATGGTGTAAAGATGTTGCGCTGGTATCTCACCGTCAAATCTTAACATCAAGGCAAAATAGAGAGCCGTATTGATTAGTAGAGCATCAACTGTCAACATAACAAAAATACGTTGCGAAAAAGAGCGCATTAAATAATCATTCTCCTTTAAGCTATTAAATTACACTCCCACCATGCACCAATTATTATTGCAAAGAATAAAAAACCCGCTTGGACAGGATGCCCAGCAGGTTTATCATCGATGATTCTGCTCTTGGCAATCCGGCTGTCATAATCTTACGACCTTAGACCCGCGATTTTGCGTCCCCGCCTTTCGACGAGTTTGCCTTATTCTGGAGCGTAATAATAATAAACCATATTTTGTCATGTTTGTCCAGTAATTTTTGCTAGTTATTAAAATAAATATTCCGGTTGGCTTGACCTGGTTAAATAACCTGAGATTTGCATATGGAATATATATAAATCTGCTTTATACATCTTATAACATAGAGGAGACGTTAGTCTCCTCTACTACGTGTCTCTTCTACGAGTTGAGAACGAGGCTTTTTGCAGCGGAATCATACTTGCTTATAAATTCTATACTATAGGACGGCATCAGGACGGCATCTGCAAAACCAGCGCCCTAAATTATATTTTAGCTCCATGACCGGCGCTGGGTAGGTTGGAACGTTCTTGCTTAATCTTGTCTGTGTCGGTCTGGTTCTGGGTATCGGTACTAGTCTTGGAGGACCCTGTCGTGGTAGTTTGATGAACACTGCCGGGGACTATTACGGCCACGGTCTGACCGCTGAGCATCTTGTCCAGCAGGGTGGATACCACCGTTTTATCGGCTATCCAGTAGCTTGCGGTAAGCACGCCCTGCTCATTGCGTTGGTCATAAAAAGAACCTGGCAGAGTCTGGGCAATGATGGAATCACTGCTGAAGCCCGGCGCCCAGGAAGCTATTTTAAACATGTCGGCCAGACTCAAGTCGGTCTTTACATGTGCCTTCGCTTCTGTGATTAAAGTGGGAAGCTTCACAAGGGTAGATGGCTGCAGCAGCTCTTTGCCCAGAGCTTTGAGGAATTCCTGCTGATGAGCGGTTCGGTCAATGTCGCCGTTGAGGTAATCCCGGAACCGCACAAAGGCCAGGGCATCACTGCCGTCAAGCTCTTGTATCCCCGGCTTCAGATCAATGTCTTCCGAGGGCTTGTACATGCGCTGATCGACGTTTATGGTAACTCCGCCCAGAGTATCGATTATATTCTTAAACCCCTCGAAATCGATCTCCATATAATAGTCTATTTTCTCGCCCATAAGTTCTTCGACTTTTTCTACTGCCATTTCCGGACCGCCGACAACATTGGCCGCATTGATTTTATCAAAGCCTCCATTGGCACTGCCGTTTACCTTGGTATCGCGCGGGATGGAAACTACCGCCACCCGTTTCTGTTGAGGATCAATCGAGGCCAGGATTATAGTATCCGACCGCGCCGACGTGGTACTGTCACCCTCCCGGGCATCGACGCCCAGCAGCAGTATGTTGGTTCGTTCTTTGTCCTGAACCGTCGTTACATTGGATTCCTCGGCCAATGTTGTTTTATCGTCCGGTTTAAACATTTGACCCAAACCGGCTCCAATTCCAAAGAAAATGCCGAAAACTATGACCATAAGCAATGCTGTTTTTATATATAATTTCATTTTAAAACCTCCATAGAATCAAGCAGACAAATAATTAATGGGAAATGGAAGTTGTTTTACCCGGTTGGGTAAGTTCAATGGTCTTGCCCCCGGTCCGCATACCGATTTTCTCTGCTCCAAATACAACCAGTATCAGCAGTAAGGCCAGTCCCAAAGTAGCCTTCGGCCAGTTTAAATGGTTGAGGACAATTGCCGTTAACCCAAAAAATCCGCTGATCGCATATATGATTAATACGCTTTTGCGATGCCCGCACCCGAAGGCCATCAGGCGATGGTGGAGGTGGCTTTTATCAGGCATAAATATAGGGGCTTTGTTATTGATTCTTCTGATTATGGCAAAAAAGGTATCAAAAATTGGTATTCCCAGGATTACAATAGGTACAAACAAGGATATAACCGCAGTACTCTTAGTCAGGCCAATAACCGCCAGGCACCCCAGGACAAACCCCAGGAAATTGGAACCCCCGTCCCCCATAAAGGTACGGGCGGGATGGAAGTTATAGGGTAGAAATCCGCCTATAGCTCCCACCAGAATAAAGGCAGTTATAAACGCTGAGTACTGTCCCTGAGTGAAAGATACAAAACCAATCGTAACTGCCGCTATACCGGAAACCCCCGCTGCCAGACCATCCAGTCCATCAATTAGATTGATGGCATTGGTAATTCCCACTATCCACAGAAAGGTTAGCGGAATACCCAAATAGCCCAGGTTAAGGGGTCCGTCAAAGGGATTGGTAACAAAGTTGACCACTATCCCGAAATATATGGCGATAACAGCGGCTACACTCTGGCCTGCCAGCTTCCATAGCGGGGGCAATTGATAAATATCATCCAGCATACCCACTAGAAAGATTACGGTTCCCCCAATCATAATACCTAAAATCGGGTCGGAAACTTGCACTCCAACCAACATTACGATGATAAATGCCGAAAAAATACCCAGGCCTCCCAGCCTTGGCATAATATGCTTATGAACTTTGCGTTGATCAGGTTGATCAACCGCTCCTAAAAAGTGAGCTGCCTTGATCGCGTAAGGCATTGAAAAATAAGCAATGGCACAGGCCAATATGACAACAAAGGCCAGCTTAAAAATGGGCATTACAAATAAACCCTCCCCAGTCGGATTCTAGGCTTATTCTAACACCAAGGCTGGATCTTGTCCATATACCAAATATTTGGTCGTTTTTAGAGAAGCCGGCTTGGACCGGGGATCGTTGAGAGTCAGAAACCAAGGATTTGGACTTGGGATAACAAGTGTATTGCATACGGGATAAGTAAGGCTTGCCGGTGCAATACTGGTAGTAACTGGCAGTAATGGGCTGGGGCAATTAAGCATTGATCGGGCACTCGTAATGCTCTGCCCCCGATGGGCTGGAAGGCTGGATGACGGCATTAACTGTCAACCGGTAACTATTATGTATGAACTATCAACTATCCACTGCATAACAGTAATGTTATAATCAATGGGTAGCTATTGGCTTATTTTACACCATTAGGAGTGACCGCACAGGTTATGAAGATTGCTCTATCGGGATATTATGGCTTTGATAATGCCGGTGATGAGGCTTTATTGGCGGCTATAACTTCTTCCATCCGCAAGCTGCAGCCTGCGGCTGATTTTGTGGTGTTCTCCGGAAATCCGAAGAGGACCTCGGCTCTGCATGGTCTGCGGGCTGTCTACCATAAAAATCCGCTGAAGGTAGGTTGGGAATTGTTAGGGTCCGACTTGCTGATCAGCGGCGGCGGCAGTATCTTTCAGGATGTTACCAGCGCCCGCTCTCTTCCTTATTATATAGGGGTGGTGGCTCTGGCCAAGCTGCTGAGGAAACCGGTTATTTTTTATGCCCAGGGAATAGGACCTATCAACCGGGCTGCCAGCAAGCTGCTCATGCGACTGGTGGGCAACCGGGTTGATCTTATTACCTTGAGAGACCTTGAGTCAAGCCGTCTTTTATATGATTTAGGGGTCACCCGCCCCCCGCAGCTGGTGACGGCTGACCCGGTTTTTGCCTTACAACCGGATGAGGCGGATGAGGTAAAGATTAAAAACCTCCTTGCTGCCCGGGGATTGGAAGGACAACCTCTGGTAGGAGTTGCGGTCCGCCAATGGCAAGCATTGGAAGGTTACCAGGAGCAATTGGCCCGGCTGCTGGACAACTTGTCCGGCCGAGGTTACCAAGTGGTTTTCATTCCTATGGCTTATCCTGAAGATTTGGCGGAGTCGCGCAGGGTAGCCGGGCTGATGCGCATGGGTTCCCATCTGCTGGAGGAAAATTTGCACAGTCAGGAACATCTGGCCTTGATAGCTCAACTTGATCTTATGATCGCTATGCGTTTGCATGCTTTAATCTTTGCCGCCAACCGGGGAATTGCCATGTCAGGCATATCCTACGATCCCAAAGTGGATGCTTTTTTAAAATCATTTAATCTTCAGCCGCTCCCTGATAATTATGAGAAAATGCAGGCTCAGGTTGACCGGCTGCTGGAGGATACCGATATTCAGGATGATATCAGCCGCCGGGCCGCGGAGATGCGCGCCAAGTCGGCTCAGAATGCCCGTCTGGCTCTATCCTTGATAAAACGGAGAGAATAATAGACGCAGACTGGCACAGACTGTTATGACAAGTGCGGAGTCAAATAGCCCGGGCTCAAGACCCCGAATTATTGAGAGTGATGTATAGTGACACGAAGCTTTTTGGTGTTTTTTTACACTTGTTTATCAGTTAAATAATTGCTTAGGTACATTTTTATATAGATAGAGGTTTATGGTATGAGTAATGGATTACAAAAGACCGGCAAGACATTTATCGGGGTCTCGGCCGTAATATTTATATCCAAGGTTATTGGTTTTGCCCGGGATATAGTTTTTGCCTCAATTTTCGGGACTGCTGTTCTGGCCGACCTTTTCCAGGTAATATTCAGCTTTCCCGGTTATTTGTTTGCCAGTGTGGGAACAGCTTTGTCGTCTTTTAATATACCTGATTTAACCTATTTCATTAATAACCGTACCCGCGAGGAACGCAACCAGTACTTGTCCAACCTCTTTGCCCAGATAACTCTTTGGGCAACCCTGCTGTCCCTGTTGGGTATAGTATTTGCTCCGGCGCTTACCCGTTTAATTGCACCGGGTATCAGCGGTGAAGCGGAGGAATTGGCAGTGCTGTTGACCCGGATTATGATTCCCACCCTTCTGTTTGTCAGCCTGACCTATGTAGCTGCCGGAGTGTTGCAGGTCCACGGTTATTTTCTGCTTTCATCTTCCATCTCCGTCCCTTTTAATATACTGATTATCGGCAGCTTGCTGCTGAAAGGGGACGATATCGTACTGCTGGGCTATGTGACTACGATAGGCTGGCTGCTGCAGTTTCTCATTCAGACGCCGGTTTTGATCAAAGAGAAATACCATTTTTCGTTACGGATTAATTTTAAGGATGAGCATACGGTGCTGCTTTTCAAAGGGCTGATCCCCATCCTGCTGGGGAATTCCCTGCTGCAGCTCTGTCTCATAATCGACCGGTCTTTTGCCTATAACCTTGATGTAGGCACCACCTCCGCCCTCGCTTTCGGCAGTAATTTGTTTATAACGGTTACCAGCATATTTATTGTGGCGATGTCGACGGTGGTCTTTCCCCGGTTATCCCAGTATTGTATGGATGGTGACATGGCGCGGATCCGAATGCTTTTGCAAAATATTTTCAAAATACTGCTTTTCATATTGCTTCCTTATCTGTTACTGGTCATATTTTATAATCATGAAATAGTTTCCCTGGTATATGAACGGGGAGCCTTTACCGGCAAATCAACCGACACAACTGCTTTGGCTTTTCTGGGCTATAGTTTTGCCGTACTCGGCTACGCCTGTCAGGAGATTTTCAACCGGGTCTATTATGCCCTGAAGAAGTTTAAGATCCCGGCCCAGGTGAGTATACTCTGTTTAATGCTGAAATTGCTGCTGGATCTGCTGCTTTTCAGAACGGCGGGCATTGCGGGGATTTCCATATCCACCGCGGTTTGTCTGCTCGTTTACGCCCTGGTCATGGGAGTTTTGCTGCACCGCGAAATCGGCAGTTTCCTGGGACGGGATCTGCTGTATTTCATATTTCAATTAGGTTTCCCGCTGGCCGGGATGGCATCGGTAGTACTGGCCGGCCGCTACCTTGGTCTGGCCGGAAGATTGACTTTTCTGCTGCCGCTGTTGGTGAGCGGACTGGTTTATTTGGGCACTGCTTACTTAAGCCCGGTGCGCCATAGTATTTTAGGTTTGAAAGAAAGTTAGAGTAGGGTTGGAACCGTCCCCTTGACAAGGTTGACAAACGTCCTTATGGCTGTTGGCCAAGCATAAACAAAGGAGTGGAGAGCGTGCCCCAGCAACTGAACAAAAATATGGTTAGAATTCTATGGGTTTTACTGGCTTTGACCCTGGTTTTATCTTACAGCGGGGTCAAGCTCCGGATGAGCAATGAAGCCAATAATAAGACGGTAGTAACTACGCTTGACTATCGCGAATTTCAACGAACCGCTGATTCCGCCAATATGGATTTGCAGGACGTCCTGGAACGGCTGCAGCAGAGTGGGGTAAATACGGTGGCTTTGAGCGAGATAACGCTCCGTGACCTTGCTTATGAAGGCGACGCTATGATTTCATCTTATGGTGATTTTTCCGCGCAAACCCGTACGCTTTTGCCGCAGCTATGGACTCAGGTGCAGAAGGCCGTTGGCTCAGGCTATATCAGTCCCGCTGATTTGACGGTGGTAACCAGCGACCCTGCTACCGCCGCATTTCTCAAGGAACGGCTGGGGGCGCGTTACCTGCCCGGAGAGTTGATAAGTTTTGATATTGAGGGTAAGAGCTATTTTATTATCAATGCTCAGTTGAGTCCTATTAATGCCGACACCAGTCCGGCTGACAAGAACAAAGCCGTCAGCAAGGATCTGGACGCCCGGTTGGGATTTGAGGAAAAGCTATTGGCGGCTTTGCATACTCAGGGCTTTAACATTATTCTGCGGCCGGGGCAAAATACAGGCTCCAATACCGCCTACCAGGCTGAGTATGACCATCTGGTGACTACTTACGGGGTGAAAAGCATCATATTTACCGGCAATGATGTAGCCGGTTCCCCGGATAACCTTGATTGGATTGAAGGATTCATCAACCGCTATCATCTTATTGTGGGCATTATCGAGCCTTCAACCCAACTGCAATATGTGAAGCAGAACGGCCTGGATGAAGTTATGCAGGCTACCGGCTACTCGGTTAACCGAGTCTATTCCTCCACCAACGATGAGTATGGCATAACCATCGAGGAACGCTATTACCGCTGGGTGCGGGCGGTAATCGACCGTGGCATCCGAATTGTATACATAGTCCCGTTTAAGGATCAAAAACTGAGTTATTCCGAGAATCTGAACAATACCATTGATATGCTGGCCAAATTTCACGGCACCATTACCGCCAAGGGATTTAGCATGAATCAGCCTCTGCCCAATCTCTCCGGTGATATGCCGGGGCCGCTGCATCGCTTGATGGTTACACTTAGTCTTTTCCTGGGCGGGACCCTATATTTGCTCTATCTGTTCAGACCTAAAATGAAACCGGCCTGGATGGCTGGGTGGCTGCTGTTTGGGGCTGCAGGATGTTTAGGCGCCAATCTGGTTCTGCCGGTTGATTTCTCCAAGTTGTACGCCCTGGCAGCCGCCATTATTTATCCGTCCCTGTCCAGTTTGCTATTGCTGCTTTATCTCAAACACAACCGCGAAAAACCCCTGATGGTCCAGCTAATTATGTCACTGGCCATTATTCTGGGGATCAACGGGCTGGGCATGTACACGGTAGTTACCAGTCTGGCAGACATCCGTTATATTATGAATGTCCTGATTTTCAGCGGAGTCAAGATGGCCTTTTTGGCACCCCTGCTGCTGTTCATGGTCAACTATGTGAGCTGTATGGTTGGTTTCGCTAATTTCAGGGATAATGCGATCAAATTTCTGCTGTCCCAACCTAATTATCTGGTGCTGATACTAATAATTGTGGGGGGGGCCGCAGGCTATTATTACCTGGGTCGCAGCGGTAATGCGGTTGTCTCTGTTTCCAGTCTGGAGATCAGACTCCGGGAGGTTTTAGAGAGCGTTTTCCTGGCCCGGCCCCGCTTTAAGGAGCTGCTGGTCGGTTATCCGGCTCTCTTAGTAATGGTGTACTGGTATAGGAAATATAAACATGATGCCATTTTGCTGGTGTTAGGGTTGGGTGTAATGATGGGCAGCATATCCATGGTCAATTCGTTCTGCCATGTCTTTACTGCGGTGATGGTCTCGATAAATCGTACTATGGCGGGTCTTTTGACGGGCGTGCTGATTGGTATTGGGGCACTGATCGTAATCAAGCTGGGGGAATGGCTCATTGGTAGGATAACCATGAATTAAATTTATTTAAATAAAAATTAAAATTTAGACCAGGCTGGCCGATATTTATACTAGATATTTTTATACCTTGATATGAAAATCTATTTAGAGATATAGCAAATAATAGGAGGACTTTTTTCATGGGTTTTAGCATATGGCCAAGTATTATAGGAAAAAACCGCCAAGGCAAATTGAATAATATTAATGTATTGAAAGAAACCTTGATTACCGTAGGCTATAACCCCGGCGAGGTTGATTTCATGATTAAGTCCTCCAGTAATGGCAAGAAGCTGCCCAAGCTCGATGACAAAGAGCTGCATGAACTCGAAGCCTCTTTGGAAGCCCAATTACGCATGGCCAGACAGTGTCTTGAATTGGTAAGAGAAGCGAATTAGTTGATAATTGAGAACGAAATAGCAAATAAGCGTTTTAAAAGGGTGTTTCCTCAAAAATTTTGATGGAAGCACCCTTTACGTTTGCAGCATATTTAGTTTTGATTCCACTGCAAAAAGTATATTTATATATTATCCTCTTTCCCGGGCGACTGTTTTCAGTCGCGTTTGCGCAAGGTGGGGAAAAGGATCACATCGCGAATAGAAGGGGAATCAGTCAGCAGCATTACCAGACGGTCTATTCCTACTCCCAGTCCGCCGGCTGGCGGCATCCCGTATTCCAGCGCATTGATATAGTCCTCGTCCATCATATGGGCTTCAGCATCGCCGCTGGCGCGCTTCTCCACCTGTTTCATAAAACGGTCCCGCTGGTCGATAGGATCATTTAGTTCCGAAAAGGCATTGGCAATTTCCCGTTGCATAATAAATACTTCAAACCGGTCTGTAAATTCAGGATGTTCGGCATTGCGTTTGGCCAAGGGCGAAATCTCCACCGGATGGCCATAGACAAAAGTCGGTTGAATCAGCTTGTCTTCAACAAATTCTTCAAAAACTTCATTGATTATTTCACCCCGGGTCGCATGGGGATTAACCTCCATACCCAGGCCGGCCGTTGCCTCACGGGCTTCGGAGTCGCTCTGGAGCAGGTTGAAATCAAGCCCGGCATATTCCTTGATAGCATCCAGCATCGTAACCCGTCTCCAGGGCGGGGTGAAGTCTATCTCCTGGTCTTCAAATTCGGCAACCATGGTTCCATTTACTTTAAGGGCTACCGATGATATAAGCTCTTCGGTGAGCTGCATCATAACTTCGAAATCCGCATAGGCCTGGTAGAGCTCCAGCATGGTGAATTCCGGGTTATGCTTGGTGGAAATACCCTCGTTGCGGAAATTGCGGTTTATTTCATAGACCTTCTCCAATCCGCCCACTATCAACCTCTTTAAATAAAGCTCGGGGGCTATGCGCAGATAAAGGTTCATATCCAGCGTATTGTGATGGGTTATAAAAGGACGGGCTGCCGCACCTCCAGGGATAGGCTGCATCATGGGAGTCTCTACCTCCAGGAATTGGCGTGCATCCAAATAATTGCGGATCTCTTTAATTATCTGACTGCGCTTGATAAATACCTCTCTGACCTCGGGATTAACGATGAGGTCTACATAGCGTTGGCGGTAGCGCAGTTCCACGTCTTTCAAGCCATGCCATTTTTCCGGCAAGGGGCTGAGTGACTTGCTAAGATAGGTAAAGTCCTGGACATGGACGCTGATCTCGCCCTTCTGAGTTCGGAACACAAAGCCTTTCACCCCCAGAATGTCGCCTATGTCCAGCTTCTTGAACAGTTCATATTTTTCTTCGCCTACGTCGTCTTTGCGAAAATAAAGCTGAATATCGCCGCTCAAGTCCTGGAGGTTGGCAAAACCGGCTTTACCATGACGCCGTTTGGACATGATCCGCCCGGCTATCCTTACGGTCTGCCCATCCATCGATTCAAAATTGTCTTGGATTCCCCAGGCACTGGCATCCCGCTCAAATCTGCAGCCAAAGGGCTCAAAACCCATTTCCCGCAGTTCTCCCAGCTTGTCCAGTCGAACCTGCTTCAGGTCACTAATGCTCATTTCCTGTTCTGACATTCTAACGCTTCCTTAAAATATAATTTATATTATTTATCTCTCAACTTTTAATATCTTGTATTTGATAATGCCCGCCGGTGCTTCAACCGACACGGTAGTCTTGACGGTTTTGCCCATGATGGCTTTGCCCACGGGAGATTCATCGGATATTTTTCCGTCTTTTAACTTGGATTCCACTGATGAAACCAGGGTTACCCATACTTCCCGCCCCGATTTCATTTCTTTCAATTTTACCCGGGAACCGAGTGAAACCACGTCGGTCCGAATTTCTCCATCTTCCATCAACCGGGCCTTTTTAAGAGTCTTTTCCAGAGTCAGGATTCTGCCCTCAATAAATGCCTGCTCATTCTTGGCGTCTTCATATTCCGAGTTTTCAGATATATCGCCAAAAGCTATGGCTTGTTTGATACGTTCGGCGACTTCTTCCCGGCGAACCGATTTTAGGATCTCCAGTTCTGCTTCCAGTTTTTCCAACCCTTCTTTGGTTAATATTATTTCTCTTTCTTCTTTCTCGGCCATCATATCGCTCCTAACATAAATGTCCTGTAAAACACCTATACTCGGCGTCTTACAGGCATAATTTACTGCGAATCAAGGTATTTGGATATTTGCCTTTTGTCAATTATAGAGACCTCATAGACCCTTGTCAAGAAATGGCTCCCACAAACCCAGGACATGGCCAACCTCGATCATTGCCTGATAAAATTCCTTTCCCTTGTCTGCCTGGTTAAAACATCTTTCTTCTCCATCATGGTCTATTTTTCCTGCTTGGGCCAGCAGACAAGTTTCTAAAATTGGAGCCAGGGTATGCAATTGCGGACTTAATCCGGCCCCCCTCAAAATTTCTTCCCATTCCGGGGCCATACCGCTGCGTTCGTTGTCAAGCCTGATGTAGAAGGCCTGGGGTGAAGCCAGGGCCAAGCTGCGGCAGTTTAAGTCAACTGATATTATCAGATCTCCCTTATTCCAATTCTGGGGATTTAAATAACTGTTGCTTACAGCCAGGCCTTCTTCATATAATAGTCGGTATTTCAGGATTTCATACCTGCCTGGATAATAATTTTGCATGGAAATCGGAATATTATAACGCACAATATTGTTTATAAAAGGTTCCAGTTGAGGAATAGCGCCAACTAAAATCAGTTTTTGGATATCATGGCGGGATATCATGGCTTCCACCAGAACCGCGGATAGTATACTGATAAACCAGTCCCCGAAAACAACCGGCAGACTATGTTCACGCGCTGCAAAAATCTCCATCAGCCTGCGGTCCACCCCCATCCGGGGCACATCATATTCATTAAGAATCTCTCCGGTTTTTTCAAGCATGCGGTCACGATTGTCACTATTCAATATGCTCCAGTTGCCCTCCCCCAGCGGCAGCATAACATTACAGCCTTGCAAACCCATGCGGCCAAAGTTTATAAGCCTTTCCACCCGCGGAGGGAAAAGAAAAGGGGCCAGCTTGTCCAGAAATGATTTCCGGTTGGCTAGCCCCTTGCGGTTGTCCTCTCTCATATTAAAAAAGGCAAAATCTAAATCAAGCACTCATATTCTCCAAATCGATTACTCCCGGTTTCAGGTTGAGCTCCTTCAGCATATCGTAGTAGTGCTCCGGTTTGATTTGATCCAGCGGTTTGCCAATGATACTGACTATCAGGGCTTCAATTACATTGGTGCCAAAAGAACGCCCGCCCATATCCGGGGTGGTGGTTATTACTTTGCTTATACCCCTTTGTTTGAGAAGCACCAGATCATCCTGGGTGGTTGTGTTGGTAATAATGATTTTACCGGGTAGCTTCTCCGGCAGGTAGCGCCGGATATATAAAAAATCTCCGGCAATTATGTCTGCATTATAATAGTATTTTGAGTGTTTGGGAATTATGACATCCTGTTTATCGCCGGTAGGATAAAGCATATCGAACGGCAGACGTACCACCACCGGAGCTACGATACTGCCTACTAACTGCAGGGTTTTCAAGGAATGCATGGGAATCGGTATCCCTATGGTATAGATCAGGTCTCCAACGGTAAGTTTAGCACCTACTTCGTCGAATGCCTCGGCCATACCGAAGCGATCTACACCGCATACCATCAGAACTTTTTTGCCGCGCAGATCATATATTCCATCATTTTGAACATCCATTATACATTTACGTTCCAGGGTGTTTTTCAGGCCACTCCCGTCTACCATCGGGGTCTTTTTGGCTGCAGCCAATAACTTCCTGGCATCCTTAATAACGTAACGCCGGCCGCCCAATTGTATGTAAAGGTCTATGCCCCCCATCCCGAAGGCATCTATCTTGCCGTCCAAATCTCGAATAAGCTGTATGGCTTTATCCCAGTCACCATTTGTGCCAATCCGCTCTATCCGGAATTGTTCACCCATGAATTCAGTTTCAAAAGCATGATCACGTTTCGATGAACCCAGACTGACACTTACGATATGTTTCATTGCCTAAGCCCCCTAATATTTTGATGTTGGGTGTTATCGGGACAAGGGGACAGATCCGTTGTCCCTCGGCGCCCCACCCAGTTAACGAGCTGATTTGATAGATCTTAAAATTTTGCGTATCTCTTTGGGATCAACCCACTTGTCCTCGGTAATGGGAGAGGTCCCGATTTCCAGACAGATTACCTCACTGTCAAGCATTGCTTCGATTAATTTCAGGCGCTGATCGGAGCCAATGGCGATTACTACCTCATACTTGTGCATTTTGCCTACCATCGCCATTAGTTCGTTAAGCATCTCTTTTCCTGAACGCTGCTCAACGAAATCCAATCTTTCTTTTTCGGTCATTAAAAATATGAAATCCACGCCTTCTTGTTCAAGAATATCCTGTATCTCTTGTTTGTTAATTATTGGAAAACCAATGCAAGCAATAGTCTTGCCTTTACGCAATTCTCCTATACCTTCAAGACGGGAAATAAATGTACGGTCGATGCCCAGCCGTTCTGCTACCTCCTGCTGGGACAACCCCCGAGCGCGCAGCTGCAGAATTTTTTCAATGGCATTATTAATTTTGGGCTGACTTATTATTTTGTCCTGAATTCGGATAAAACTCATATGTTACTCCTTGAGCACAATCTTGTGTACATTATTGGGAAAATTATAGCACTATCCCCGCAACAATGCTAGTTTCTTCCAGTTGAGAGCTTAATATTGGCTAACCTTACGGTGCAGGCGAGTGACACAAAGGGACATTTTTGGTGTGTCATTAGCCTAATGACACATCAAAAACGTCCCCTTGTGTGTCACCCAAATGAAAATCTCCTTTGGTTAACTCTCAACTGTTCACGATTAACTTTTAACTATAAACTGCTATGCATTATCCCGAGGATTTCTTCTTTGCTGGTGGCCTGGTTTATCCGGGTGCGGATCTGGGCGGCTCCCGGCCGGCCTTTGAAATACCAGGCCAGTTGTTTGCGCATTTCGCGCACTCCCACCCATTCACCTTTAAGTTGGATAGTGAGTTCCAAATGCCGTTCAGCCACTTCCACCCGTTCCTCATAAGTCGGAGGGGCCAGCCTGCGCCCGGTATTCAGGAATTCGACGGTTTCCCGCAATATGAAGGGATTGCCTAGAGCTGCACGACCGATCATGACCGCATCACAACCGGTTTCCTGCAGCATGCGCAGGGCATCATCGGCATTATGAATATCTCCGTTGCCAATCACCGGAATTCGTACCAGTTCTTTTACGGCCTTGATCATTGACCAGTCGGAGTGTCCGGAGAAAAATTGCATCCGGGTCCGTGGGTGCAAGGTTAGGGCAGCCACCCCTTCTTCCTCAGCTACCTGGGCAAGTTCAAGACAAACCGGGTCGGTTCCGTCCCATCCCTTGCGCATTTTTACGGTTACCGGCACTCGCGCTGTATCCACCACCGCCCGTATTATTGCCCGGGCTCGCGGTATATCCAGCATCAGGGCTGCTCCTTCCCCATTTTTTACTATCTTGGGAGTGGGACAGCCCATATTTATATCTATGATATCGGCTCCCCTGTCCTGCACAATTCGCGCTGCCTCAGCCATGCTGGCAGGGTTGGACCCAAACAGCTGTATTGCCACCGGCCTTTGTTCTCCCGAAGTATCTGCGATCCGGTGAGTACGACTCTGTTTATACACAAGGCCCATATCGCTTATCATCTCGGTAAAAACCAGCCCACAGCCGAAGGATTTGGCGATAACACGGCAGGCACGGTCAGTAATCCCGGCCATTGGAGCTAAAACGACCTGATTGGCAATTTTTACATTACCTATATAGAACATGTTTACCCCCGGTTTATTTCATAGATCATACGCAGCCCTTCCAGGGTCAGGAATTCATCAATTATGTCTATAGTCTTGGTTTCACGGGCAATTATATGGGCCAGCCCTCCGGTGGCTATGACCTGGGGGTATCCGTCAATCTCAGCTTTCATTCGATTTATAATACCTTCGACCTGACCGACAAAACCATACATAATGCCAACCTGCATACTCATTACGGTATTTTTGCCGATAACACTTCTGGGTACGGTCAATTCCACCCGGGGCAGCTTGGATGCCCGGTTGGTCAAGGCTTCGGTGGATATTCTTATACCGGGCGCAATGGCTCCGCCCATATACTCACCGGCCTCAGTTACGTAGCAAAAGGTGGTGGCGGTGCCAAAGTCGACGATTATCAAAGGTCCTCCATACTTGTGGAAAGCAGCTACGGCGTTTACCACCCTATCAGCCCCAACTTCGCGGGGGTTATCGTATTTGATCGCCACCCCGGTCTTTATGCCGGGTCCGACCACCAAGGGCTTGCAATCGAAATAGCGCTCGCTCATCCAGTCAAGTTCCATCATCAGACTCGGTACTACTGAAGATATTACCACTGCCTCCACGGATCGCATGGACAGTCCGTGGTAATGAAAAAGGGAGCTCAGTATCATGCCGTATTCGTCGGAAGTACGCAGGGTATCGGTTCTGACCCGCCAGTGGGTCAATAGTTTTTCTCTTTCATATACGCCTACTACAATGTTGGTATTACCTACGTCAAAAACTAGTATCATATTCTTACCTCCCGCGTCTTTTAGTCTTTCCAACAACGGTAACCCTGTATAGTATCACTTGCATAAACAGCTCGTAATACTGCCCGGGCCAAAACTTTACCGGCCCAATAGCCTACCATGCTGACATCGGCAGGTATTGCCCCTGTGCACAAGGCAAACACGGTGTCACCATCACACATGGTGTGAATGGGGTTGATTACCCGGGCCAAACCATCATGAGCCATCTGGGCGACTTTGGTCATCGCGGTTTTATCGAGGCTGGCATTGGAGGCAACCACGGCTACGGTAGTATTCTTCGCCACTCCCGGGGTTGGGGCCGCCATATTGTTCATCCAGGCCTTTTCGGTCCCGATAAAGCTCCGGGCCTCGTCTCCGCGCACGCCGGCTATGATTTCGCCTTTCTCGTTTATTACATCACCAAAGGCATTTACCACCACTATGGCCCCGATAATAAGGCCGTTTTCCATTGTAATCGACCAGCTTCCCAGGCCGCCTTTGGTGCAGTACGCATATCCCCTGGCTTTTCCTATGGTAGCACCCGCTCCCGCACCGACATTACCCTCTCTGACAAGAGTTCCGGCTTCGCGGGCAGCCAGGTAGCCCATTTCCTGGTCGGGCCGTATCCGGCAGTTACCCACCGCCAGGTCAAATATTACGGCGGCAGGAACGATGGGAACCACGGTGGTACCGGTCTGATGACCTATCCCCAGTTCCTCCAGATATTGCATAACTCCCCCGGCCGCATCCAAACCATAAGCACTGCCGCCGCTTAACAGGATTGCATGCACCTTTTCGATCAGGTTAACCGGGGCCAGCGCATCAGTCTCACGGGTACCGGGCGCCGAGCCCCTTACGTCAACCCCGCATACGGCACCATCCCGGCCGGTCAGTACAACCGTACAACCTGTCAAGGCCTCCAGGTCTTCACGGGACCCGACGGTAATTCCCTGTATATCTGTAATTGAATTAGCCAACCGCTATTTCCTCCAGGGTTGCATTCTTTATTTATTTTAAAGTAGTTCCGAATGGATGTCCAATTTAGGAATGGCAACAGGCGGGACAGCAAGGCTGCTAGGATTATTCGACCATAACTATAAACAAACATAAAGGCAGATAAGCAAAAGCAAAGAGCCAAAGCTAACCGTTAGACTGGAGACGTTCTTAGGGAAATAGAAGGATGGTTCGGGGTTAGATTGTCACGGGAACGGTTCGAGAATACTGAAAAAGTCTCTTAAGTGTGTCATGCTGAGTGTTAGCGAAGCATCTTGCAATCATATAAATGCCAACTTTACGGTATTGTTGATAAGATCCCTCGTCGCCTTCAGCTCCTCGGGATGACAAAACATGTACTTTTTCAGTGGTCTCGAACGGTTCTTTTGACAACCTATTCAGTCTCAACTATGTCAAAACTGATATCCAGACTGGATACCGCATGGGTAAGGGCCCCCATGGATATGAAATCCACCCCGGTGCGGGCTACATCAGCCAGATTGCCTTCATTAATGCCGCCGGAAGCTTCCAGCAGAGCCCTGCCATCGGTAATTTTAACGGCTTCCATCATTTCATAAATGTCCATGTTGTCAAGCAATATGATATCCGCCTTGGCTTCCAGAGCTGCCTGCAGCTGTTCCATGGTCTCCACTTCAACCTCTATTTTAATCGTATGCGGCACTTTTTGCCGGGTCAGAGCAACTGCTTCCTGAATACTGCCGACTGCCTGAATATGATTGTCTTTTATCATTACGCCGTCGTAGAGACCAAAACGGTGGTTGCGTGCTCCTCCCACGCCTACGGCGTATTTCTCCAGGACCCGCAGTCCCGGCGTGGTTTTGCGGGTATCAAGGATCTGGGCGGGGCTGGGTTTGATCAACTCCACCATTTTTCTGGTTTTGCTGGCTATGCCGGAGAGCCTTTGCAGGAAGTTCAAGGCAGTGCGTTCACCGGTAAGCAAAGTCCTGGCTTTGCCTTTGGCAATGGCAATTATGTCACCGGGAAATATGGCTTCACCGTCCCGGATAAGTATATCGAATTGGGTTGCTTGATCAAGGTAGGCAAATACGGCCCGGCTCACCTCAATACCAGCCACAATCCCGGGGGTTTTGGCAACAAATAAACCCCGGGCTTTTTGCTCGGGAGGTATAAGGCTTAGAGTGGTTATGTCACCATAGCCTATGTCTTCTTCCAGTGCTCTTTTGATCAAATCGTTAAGGCCCAGGTATTCCATACGCTACCTCCTGAATTTGCTTCTAGCAGGCAAAAGAACCATCCCCATGCCTGTCCATCACTGCTTATATGTTTACAAAACTTACGTGTTTTATCCAGTTAAGATCGTCACGCTGGGGGTAATCCGAGCGGAAATGGCCGCCGCGGCTCTCTTTGCGCCACAGGGCCGCCTGAATTATGATCCGGGCGACGGTTAACATATTGATCATTTCCATGTAGGCCAGGGGATCATCTCCCTGGCACAGGCAGTTATAAAGGTGCTCTACCTTGGAATTGGCTCTTTTAAGTCCATTATAATCTCTTATAATCCCCACATCCGACCACATGGCGGCCTGGAGTTCGGTTTTGGCTTCAGCCGGGGCGATGCCTTGCAGCGGGGGAATATGCACCCAGGCGTTGTCAAAATTCTTGTAGATCTCTTCTTCCTTGACCTTGCGTTGATACATAATTTCCCCGGCATTGTCTACGATCCGTGCTCCAAATACTATCCCCTCCAGCAGGGAGTTGCTGGCCAGCCGGTTAGCCCCATGCACTCCGGTGCAGGCTGCCTCGCCGCATGCATACAGGCCGATGATTCCTGTTTCCCCGCGCGTATTGGTTTTGATCCCGCCCATGGTATAATGAGCCCCTGGTGATACCGGCACCATATCCTTTTCCAGGTCTATGCCATGCTCCCAGCAGGTGCGGTAGATATTGGGGAAGCGGTCTTTAGCACCTGGTATATGAGTCATATCCAAATATACAAATTCACTGCCTGTTAGCGTCGTTTCACTTAAAATGGCGCGAGCAACTACGTCACGCGGTGCCAGTTCCTGCATGGAACTGTATTTGCCCATAAATCTTTCTCCGTGGGTGTTGAATAATAATCCGCCTTCCCCTCGGACCGATTCCGAGATCAGAAAGCGTTGGGTGTCATGGCTGAAGAGTACGGTAGGATGAAACTGAATAAATTCCATATCGCTGAGTTCACAGCCCATCCGGAAACATGCCGCCATCCCATCTGCGGTGGCAATATCCGGGTTGGTGGTGTTTTGGTATAATTGTCCGGCCCCTCCGGTGGCTATGATGGTAGCCCGGGCTATATATATCGCCTTTTGCCCCTTGATTCGGTCGTAGACCAGGGCTCCGTGACACTCGTGCCGCTCGTCATTCCCCAGCAGGTCCACCAGAAAGTGAGATTCCTTTATCTCAATATTGCTATTGTCAATACAATTATTGACCAGGGCCACCCGGATGGCCTCCCCGGTGGCATCAGCCGCATGCAGGATGCGGGCCCTTCCATGAGCTCCCTCACGGGTAAAGGCAATACTGCCGTCTTTCATATCAAAAGAAGCTCCGGCCTTAATTAATTCCCTGACCCGATCAGGCCCTTCAGTAACCAGAACATCAACGGCAGCAATATCGCACAGTCCGGCTCCGGCTTCCAAAGTATCCTCCAGGTGCAGAAAAGGGGAGTCCTCTTCATGAACAGCCGCTGCGATTCCACCCTGGGCCAGTCCCGTATTGGAGTCTTTTAAGGTTTTTTTGGTCAACACCACCACCTGCCCATGGGCAGATGCTTTTAAGGCGGTGAAAAGGCCGGCGATTCCGCTCCCTATAATTAAAAAGTCGGTATAGAACAGAGGCGTGTTTTTCTCTAACTCCCCAATGTATCTGGTCGTTATCAATGTTTAACCTTCACCGCCTTAGTTTTTCTAAAAAAAGCAGGAAAATGCAACCCCGCATACATTCAATGAGCGCTTGCGCAAATTGAGTGCCAAAACGCAGGCGCTATAACGCCTTCCTTTCGCGTTTTGTATGCATCGCGCCGCGAGCATTTTATCAAAACGCCTCCTCAGTCGGGGACCACCCCGCCACTGAGCAAAAATTCAGTTTATCCCTCACCTGTAGAGGTTGGGGGCTTACGAGGCGTTTGCTAAACATTGGGGTTTACATTTTATTGCTAATAGTACTAAATATTATATCAATTGTTATTCATATTTGCCTAAACAGGTTTTTTTAATTCCGTTTTTTTCGTCAACATAAACCAGTGTGGGTTTATGGGTTTTGGATTCTTCGTCGTTCAAGATCGTATAAGTCAGTATTATTACTATATCCCCACGTACCGCCAGACGAGCTGCCGCCCCATTCAAACAGATTATCCCCGATCCCCGCTCTCCTTCAATAACATAGGTTTCGAAGCGCTGTCCATTATTATTATTAACCACCGTTACTTTTTCATTTTCTAAAATATCAGCGGCTTCCATGAGATTTTTGTCAATAGTAATACTGCCTACATAGTTCAGGTCTGCCTCCGTAACTACAGCCCGGTGAATTTTCGATTTCAACATGTAGCGAAGCACCCGTTTACACCTCCACAATAAGATTGTCGATTAATCTGGTTGTACCGAATTTGACCGCCAAAGCTATCAGCACCCGGTTTTTAATTTCATCAACATCGGCCAGATTGTCGGCATCGTAAATTTCGGCATAGACAATATTGGCTTCCGGACTTGAATTGATGATATCTTTCAATAATTTTTTGACCTGGGATGCATTTCTTTCACCTGACTCAATCATCTCCCGCGCTGCCTGCAGGGATCGATTTAAAACCAGAGCCTGCGTTCTTAACTCCTGAGTCAGATACACATTGCGGGAACTAAGGGCCAATCCGTCTTCTTCCCGGACTATTGGCACTCTCATAATGGTCAGCGGGAAGTTGAGTTCTCTCACCATTTTCTCGAGGATCATGGCTTGCTGGGCATCCTTCTGCCCGAAAAATGCTATATCCGGCATACAGATATGAAATAATTTAGTCACAACCGTAGTTACACCGCGGAAATGCCCCGGTCGTGACTGGGCACAGAGTTTCTCGCTTATTTCGCCGGTTACTTCCACAAAGCTGCTGTAACCGGCCGGATACATTTCTTTTACCGCGGGTGCAAATATCGCATCAACCGCTTCCTGCTCCAGCAGAGAGCTGTCTTTTTCCAAATCACGCGGATAGTCTTCAAAGTCTTCTCCCACCCCAAACTGAATGGGATTCACAAAAATTGAAACCACAACTATATCGCAGTTGCGCCGGGCTTCCCTGACCAGGGCCAAATGGCCCTGGTGCAGGTATCCCATGGTGGGCACCAGACCAATGGTCCGGCCCCCACGTTTCTGTTCCATACACCAATTTTGCATTTCGTTAACCGTCGTAAATGTTTGCATGCTTACCTCTTCCAACCTCTAGTATAGTTTTTCCAGCAAGTCGTCCTGGATCGTGAATCCGTGCTCCGGGCCCGGGAAGGTGCCGGCCTCGACTTCACTTTTATATGCTTGCAAGGCCTCCATAATCAACGGTTCCAGATTGGCAAACTTCTTAACAAATTTCGGTATGTGGCCTTTAAACATGCCCAGCATATCATTTATGACCAATACCTGCCCGTCACAATAGTGCCCCGCCCCTATACCAATGGTAGGTATGGTAAGCTCCGCCGTAATCCTTTGCGCCAGCTTGGTGGGCACTCCCTCCAGCACCAGGGCGAAGGCACCGGCTTCCTCCAGCAGTTTGGCATCCCGGATGAGTTTTTTGGCTGTTTCCAGATCCTTGCCCTGAACCTTGAACCCCCCAAATTGGTTGACTGATTGAGGGGTCAAGCCAATATGTCCCACCACCGGGATCTGGGCGTCCAATATGGCTCTGACGGTGGGAATTCGTTCCTGTCCGCCTTCAAGCTTTACTGCCTGGCATCCGGCTTCCTGGATAAACCTGCCGGCGTTGCGAACCGCTTCCTCAACCGATACGTGATAGGATAAAAAAGGCATATCTCCCACGACCATGGCATGTTTAGTTCCTCGGACCACGGCTTTGGTATGATGAATCATATCGTCCATGGTCACGGCCAAGGTATTCTCATAACCTAATACTACATTCCCCAGGGAATCTCCCACCAGAATCATATCAATCCCGGCTTCATCCACCATGGCCGCCAGGGAATAATCATAAGAAGTCAGCATACTGATCTTTTCGTTTTTTAATTTTTTATCTTTTATAGTTGCGGTCGAGACTCTATTCATAATTAACAGCCTCCCTGTCTATCAGAAGTAATTAAGGCCAGTTCCCGGCTGAAAACCCGTTGGAACTCTTCCATGACCTGCGCATCAATAGTGCCCTTTTGATGCGCTATCGGAGCAGTATAAAAGCCCAGCTGGGTATAGAGCTTCGCCAGTTCGGGAGCCATCTCTTCCATACACTCGAGGTGTTTATTTATGGTCGATATATCGCCCCGGGCTATAGGCCCGGTGAGCGCACTGGGAATACCGATATTTTCTACGTTCTTAATTGTTCCATGGACCAACGGCATTAAGGCCCTGGTTGCCATACTGGCCGGTATGCCTGTCGATTCCAGGAATTTCATACCCAGATCAAGCAGGGTGACCAAATAGTTGGACACCACACAAGCCCCTGCATGATACAGCGGCTTGGCTTTTCTGTCAATGAAAAAGTATTCTCCGCCGAGTGATTCCACAATACAAACAGCGGCGCCATAAGCGGCTTTATCACCTTCAATGCTGAATACTGAACCAGGAAGGTTTTCTATGGCCCCTTCCAGGTTGGCAAATGATTGCAAGGGATGAACCGATAAAACCTGCGTTCCAAATTCCTTGGCTTTATCCAGAATTTCCGATGACTGTGCCCCGCTCATATGAACTACAACCTGTCCTGGGTGAAAAGCCTCTTTATCGGCCAAATCATCCACAACCTGTTGAATAGCACTGTCATTGGATGTAATAAACAAAATGTCAGCCAAGCGAGCAACGTCCTGAGGGTCTGAATAAGCTGCACATCCGATCCGTTCCACTAGCTTTTGCGTAGATTCGGATTGTATGTCATGCACACCCGTAATCTCGTAGCCTTTGGCATTCAGTACCACCCCAATAGCCGTTCCTACCACTCCCGACCCGATGATACCCATCTTCTTTTTCACAATAATCCTCCTTAAAAAATGGGTCGCAAAAAACCCTCGACCCTCTCTTTTTATTCATCGTCTTGTTCTTAAAAAGATACAAGCGTGTCTATCCAGGAGCACCGGTGGGAAATCATATTCTCTAAAGTTTTCGTATGTCGCTGGCTTCAGCGCTGTCGGTGATTCTATGCAACACCTCCATAATTTTCGATCCGTCCGGAAATACCAATTCGGGCTCTATTTCCTGCAACGGTATCAGTACGAACAACCTTTGCATCAAATAAGGATGGGGAACCTTTAGCTCCTCCATGGCGATGGTCTCCCTTCCGTATAGGAGAACATCAAGATCTATAACCCGGGGGCCCCAGTGTACGTTCCTCTGGCGTCCCAATTTAATTTCAATATCCTGCAGCTGGTGCAGTAAGTCCAAGGGGGTTAGTTCAGTATCTATAGCTATGACCTGGTTGACAAAGTCTTCCTGGTCAGTTTTGCCCCAAGGGGCGGTTAGGTAAAGCGATGACACTTTAATTATATGTAAATCGTCAATAGAGTTTATCAATTGGCGGGCTCTGGCCAAGTTTGCGGCCTTATCTCCCATATTGGAACCCAAACCAATATAGACTCTGTTTCTCATAGTGATTTCACCCTTTAAACTAGCATAAACCTGGATTAAGAGCAAGCATTATTTCTGGCAGCGCTGTATTTTAGCTGCAAAATAGGTAAAATTTCCTCGAACTGGCGCCTCGGGCTTGTATACGATAACCTCCACCATTTTAATAAGCGGAAATGTATCCAATAGGTTCCGGGCTATGGCTTCCGCCAAGGCTTCGATAAGGTTGTAACTGGTCCCGGTTACAATTTTCTCGACCAAGTGATAGACCTCATCATAATTTACGGTATCCTGCAAATTATCACTTTGCCCGGCTCTCTCCAGATCAAGGAACATTTCCAAATCTACGTTAAAAGGCTGAGGCGAATTTTTTTCCTGGGGCTCTACCCCATGACAGGCCATAAAGGTCAGGCCCCGGGCGATAATACTATCCATGGCCCAACCTCACTGCATCGGCTATAACCGCCGCTCTTTTGGTTTCTTTCACATCATGCACCCGCACAATACTAGCTCCGTTCATGATACCGATTACTGCAGCCGCCAGGCTCCCTTCCAAGCGTTCCCTGGGGTCCAGGTTTAAAATATGTCCGATAAAACGTTTGCGGGAAGCCCCCAGCAATATAGGGCGGCCAATACTGCGAAAATCATGCAGTCTTCTGATAAGCAGCAGATTTTCGGCCGGGGTTTTGCCAAATCCCAGTCCCGGGTCGATTATAATCCGTTCTTCATCTAATCCCGCGTTAACCGCGGTGGCTATTGCCTGGCGCAGTTCCGCGGAAATATCGGCGACAATATCTTGATATTTTTCTCCCTGCCTGATTTGCAGGCGATTATGCATCAGGACCACGGCAGCTTTCCATTTAATCAGTACTGCCAGTATATCCGGGTCCATTTCAAAATTGCCGATGTCATTTATAATATGAGCCCCTTGAGCAAGAGCCGCCTCGGCCACCGAGCTGCGGAAAGTGTCCACCGACAGAATCAGATTATGGGAGGCCAGCTGTTTTATCACCGGCAGAATGCGCTGTATTTCTTCAGACTCCGTCGCCATCACGGAATCAGGGCGGGATGAAGCCCCGCCGATGTCGATTATATCGGCCCCCGCTTCCGCCATTTCCAAGGCATAGGCTACCGCCCGGCCGTCATCAAAAAAACGCCCTCCGTCCGAGAAGGAATCAGGCGTAACATTGAGTATTCCCATTATTATAGTTCTCTGGCCCATTTCCAGGCTACGCCCGTGCGCCAGAGGTATAACCCAGCGGTCGCCCTCCAGGGCCGGGAGATTTGATCCAATTTGTTCTTGATGCCCGTCCATATTACACCTCAATTAATAGACGCTGGCTCACTGAGCTCGCACGCAGACGTTTATGACTGCCGCGGTTTTAAAGTTGATCTTATAAAACCATAACACAATAATAAAAGTCTGCGAAATTCATAACTGTCCGCGACGTCCGCGTCTATCGTTCTCTGTTCTTAATATTCGAAGGTGGCGACACTCATTTCACGAGTACCCCGTTTAGGGCAGCTGCTGCGTTCTTCACATTGGCTGCAGACCCGGGACAAATTATCGGCCCGATGAATCCTTTCCCCCAGAAAGCTCATGTTCTGGCTTATGTTGCGGTGTTCATAGATTGCCCGGCAAATATGGTCGATCTCATTCGCATTAAAAAAGGCCCGTGGCAGTATATCCCGGGCCAGTCGGGCTCCAGAGGCGGCATGATCAACCCCGTCTTGTATTTCCTGCCATTTGGCAATGTCATGCAAGAGTCCGGCGGCATAAATGGTTTCTTTGGCAGCAAGTTTGCTTCCCAAACCGGCTTCTTTGGTGAAATAGCCCAGATCATTATGCTCCAATACCAGAATATAGGCGATTCTAGCCACATCAATATGGTGCTGGAGTCCATGCTGGCAGTACTTTATTCCTTTTTCATCATCCGTATTGGATTTCAGATATTCGTTATATTGTTTATCATTCAAAAGCAGTTCAATTCTTTTCAATTGTGTGCCCCCTGCATAGTATTCTGCTTTAGGCATTATATTAGAGCCCACTGTGAAAAATTCTGCCATAATTCAAATAATATCAGGCTTCCGGAGTTGGCTGAATCGGGTTGCTTTGCATTATCTCCTCGAATTCATCGCCATCTATGGTTTCTTTGTCTATAAGCATCTTTGCCACCAAATGCAGCCGTTCTATATTGGACTGCAGAATACCCTCGGCTTTTTTATAACTATTCTCCATGAACTGGCTGGCTTCCTGATCGATAGCATAGGCGATAGCGTCTGAATAGTTGCGGTCACGGTTGATGTCACGTCCTAGGAATACTTCTTCGCTCTTATGTCCATAGGTCAGGGGCCCGAGTTCCTCGCTCATTCCATATTCGGTTATCATTTTTCTCAGTATGTTGCTGGCTCTTTCCAGATCGTTCTGGGCGCCGGTGCTGATGTCCTTAAGGATCATAGCTTCTGCGACGCGCCCGCCCAGCAGGGTGGTTACTTCGTCCAGCATATAGGAACGGGTTATATAATTACGGTCTTCCTCCGGCAGCAGCAGAGTATATCCTCCGGCTCTGCCTCTGGGTATAATCGATATTTTGTGCAGTTTGTCGGTATGAGGCAAATTATAAGCCACAATGGAATGCCCGGCCTCATGGTAAGCCACCAGACGCTTTTCTTTCTCGGATATGACTCGGGTTTTCTTCTCCGGTCCGGCGATTACCCTTTCAATGGATTCCTCCATTTCCTCCATGGCTATCTTCTCTTTGTCCCGGCGGGCAGTTAATAGCGCGGCTTCATTTACCATATTGGCCAGGTCGGCTCCGGTAAAACCAGGTGTACGTTTGGCCAGAATCTCCAGGTTGACATTGTCCGCCAGCGGCTTTTCTTTGACATGGACTTTGAGGATCGCCTCCCGGCCCTTTACATCCGGCCGGTCAATCAAGATATGCCGGTCAAAACGCCCCGGTCTTAACAGGGCCGGGTCAAGTATATCAGGGCGGTTGGTGGAGGCCATTACGATTATGCCTTCATTGGTGCTGAAGCCATCCATCTCGACCAGCAGCTGATTCAAGGTTTGCTCCCTTTCATCATGGCCGCCGCCAAGTCCGGCGCCACGCTGCCGTCCCACTGCATCAATTTCGTCAATAAATACTATACAGGGTGAGTTTTTCTTAGCGTTTTCAAACAGGTCGCGCACCCTCGCGGCGCCTACACCAACGAACATCTCCACAAAATCCGAACCACTGATGGAGAAAAAGGGAACCCCGGCTTCACCGGCCACAGCTTTGGCCATAAGGGTTTTACCGGTTCCCGGTGCTCCGTAAAGTAGGACTCCCCGGGGGATTTTGGCGCCGATTTTGATGAATTTCTGTGGGTTTTTTAGGAACTCTACCACCTCGGCCATCTCTTCTTTGGCCTCTTCGGCTCCGGCGACATCCTTAAAAGTGGTCTTAACTTCTTCTCCGCTCATAAGCCGGGCCTTGCTGCGGCCAAATTGCATGACTTTGCTGCCTCCGCCCTGAGTCTGGTTCATTATAAAAATGAGGACTACTATTAATATCAGGAAAGGCAAGAGGGTGCTTAAGAGTCCCGTCCACCATGCGGGCGGCGGAACCGGCGGCGTATCCAACTGAACTCCCTTGTCAGACATGACTTGGATTATGTCGCTTTCTTTGGGTGCAGTAACGATAACTTTCGCTCCATTTGCCAAATCAGCCGTGATGTTATAAACCAGGTCATCAACTTCCGCCCGGGCTGATACTACCTGACCGTCCTGCACCTGCGCTAAAAACTCGGAATAGGTCAGCTCCTGGGCTTGGGTCTGCGGCGTGGATGTCAGTTTTACCGCAAAAAGGGCTAACAAAACAATAAGAACATATATCGCTATATTTTTCAGAGCTCTATCCAATTAACTTCCTCCCCAGTTAGGTCGTGAATTACAATCATTCAAACCTGCGGTAAATTCTGGTATATTGTAGCATACAAGCCGCGGCTTTTCAAGGCTGGACGGGTTTTAAGATACGCATCATTATTTTAAACCTATTTTCCCCCTACTTCACTTTTTTTATCAACAATATATATCGGGTATTGGCATTCACTTTTACAAGCCTTGATACACCCAGGCCTAAAACTGCAAAAATTTCATGGTCGGGACCAGCCAGCAACGGTATCCGGGTTCTTTCCGGACAGGGTACTTTAAGATCGATAAATAACTTTTTGATTTTTTTACTGCCGCTCATTCCCGGCGGGCGGAAAACATCACCAGTCTGGCGTGAGCGCAGGCAGAGCTCCGGTGGCAGCAAGTCATAATCAAGACAGGTATCTCCCGTTTCTGGTTTAAAGTCATCCTTGGCAATTTTAGAAATCAGATAGGTACTTCCGATCTCCGGTATAACCAGGCGGCCGGGGACTTGAACATTATACCCAAACTCGGTGCTACCCCAGGATCGGGTGGTAAATATCATTCTATCATAAGATTTGTTGACCTGAACCTTCTTTTTTAAGTGCAGGGTAAGCGAAGAGCCAGGCTTCAGGCTTAATTCCATGACTTTTTCAACATCATCCAGGCTCCATCCGGATTCGTCCGTCAATCGGCCCAGCACTTGCAGGATAATTCTGCGTTGATAAGCCCGGTGGAGAATTCCAAGCGTTTTCGTATTAACCACCAGGGTGTCATTATCCTCAGTTTCAACCAGGCTACGCCAGTGTTGGTTGCACTCCTCCTCAATGACGGCATTTTCATCTCTCGCAATTAGAGCCAGTTGGTTTAGTTTCTCAATAATGCGGGGATTAAATTCCTCCTGCAGGCGGGGAATAAGCCTATGCCGGATGCGGTTGCGCATATAATAGGTATCATTATTACTTAGATCCAGGCAGTAGGGTATATCCTCCGCCTCCAAGTAAGCCCTCAGCTCAGCTTTACTGGCGGTCAGAAGGGGACGAATCAAACCACCCTGACCCGGTAATATCCCCCTTAAACCTTTAATACCTGACCCGCGCAAGAAATGCAGCAGCACCGTTTCAGCCACATCGTCACAGTGGTGCGCGGTAGCTATTTTATGAGCCCCCAATTTTTCCCGCAATTGATTAAAAAACTGGTAGCGGGCATGGCGGCCTGCATCCTCCAGGGTCATTTTCTGTTCCCGCGCCATCTGTGCAACCGCTATTCTTTGGCTGAAAAAAGGAACGTCAAGGTTAGCGCAAATGCTTTTAACAAAAGCTTCCTCCTGGTCGGCTGATTCTCTTAAACAATGATTGAGATGGGCCGCTGCGCTTATCTCAAAATCAAGTATCGAGGACAGGTTATGCAGGATATACAGCAGCGCTATGGAATCCGGTCCGCCAGATACTGCTACTATAACTCGATCCCCAGCTTGAAGTAATTTATTTTCTTCGATAAATTTCTTGATTTTACTTATAAGCATTATTTTTCTCCAATTTGTTGCTATATGCTTATGCTACCCAAGATACTGCCAATAGTAAACACCAAGCTCAAAATCGTGGGGGAAACAGCGCATATATTTATAGATTTTGGAGCTATTCATTAATTGGAGCCAATATTTTGTCAGTCATTATTGCGGGTTCTGATGTATAAGATGTAATAAGCATTCTATTCATGAAATATTTCCCATTTGGCATAATATTGGACGCTTTTATTTGAAAGCAGGGATCATAGAGCAGAAATTTTAATTCAGAAAAATGACGTTGAAGGGAGGGAAAGTTTTGCAAGATGCAGGAATTGACAGACATCCACAGACGGTGTCGGAAATGCCGTGGGAGTATGCTAAGATCCTGAAACTGCTGCCTCATAGCGTAACTGTTTCTCGCTCTAGGGATGGAGTTTGGTTCTTAGAAGACGGTGCCTCATATCAAATAGCATACTATCCCAATGTCCGGGAGTTCGATTTATCAGTGGCGGCAAGTGATAATACCAAGCTTAATGACGTCAAATCCATTTTAACCGTGTTCTTTCCGAATTCCTATGAAGAAGCTTATCAATACTTAAGGGAGGTCAAGCAAGGCAAAGAAGTAAATCTGGTACTTGATAAAAGAGCATTCGCGACGGAATGTTATATTGATGAAGGAATTATGATAATTGGACTGGAACCATAGCTATCATTTCTGACTTTGCTTGTATTTCCGGGTACAGATAGAACATAGACGCGGACAGCGCGGATGAATATGACCAACGCAGACAGAACAATGAAAGACAAAAAGCAGAATAGCAAATGATATCGCTGATTCTTATTGCAAGAGCTGCGGAGAAGAATAGACGCAGATTAACGCTGACCCTCCGGACGCTGATTATCGCAGAGTTTTAAAGTCTAAATGTTAACAACTAATAAAGGGTGTTCTTCCATATAGAAGGCACCCTTTTTAATCAATATTCCTTTTCAACTTAACTAAGAGCCAGCGATAATCATAAACGATCACCCTAGCGGGTACCACCGATGTTTCTCTATCGCTCCACTAATAAGGTTGCTGCGATATCATCATCTATTCACGCTTCCGTCTGTTCTGTAACTCCGGGGTTTTTCCCTCCATAGTTTCCCAGTCTTGTCTGCGTTGTTCATACAAGTCTGTGCTGTCCGCGTCTATGTTCTATCTGCGTCCATGGTTCTTTATTATCGCAGTTCTATTTTTGCGCAAATGGCGGTCATATCATCATGGGGTTTGCCCTGGGCCAGACTTAAGGCCTGATTGATTACCATTTCCGCAATTAACTGCGGATCGCTTTCATCGAGGTCGGCCAACAATTGTCCTATCCATTCTTCTCCGTTAATATCTCGAGATGCTTCCATTACTCCGTCACTGATCATTAACACGATATCATGGGGCAGCAGGGCCTTTTTTTCACTTACCACTTCAACTTCGTCCAGTATTCCTATGGGCAAAGAACTGGAGCTTATCATGGCCACCCTCCTGCCTCGCTTGATAAAGGAAGGTGCACTGGCAGTTTTAATGAAATCAATTTCGGCTGTATTCAGATCTATCATAACGATGTCAAGAGTGGTAAAGCTCTCCGTGGTTGAACGCAGCAACAGTACTGAGTTTATGGTATTGAGGGCTACTTCTTTATTAAAACCGCTGGTCAGAAGGTTCTCCAACAGATTTACCGCCGTCTGACTCTGGTTGGAAGCCATTTCCCCAACCCCCATTCCATCACTGAGAACCAGCAGTTCTTTGCCTTCCTTTAGCGTGGTTATAATATAGCTGTCCCCGGACACATCTTCACGAGCTACCTGGGCAACTGCGCTTTGAACAGCATAGGTAAAAGCCCGGGTCAAGGTAAATTCACAAGCCCCCTGGCCCTTGAAACGAGGGCATTTCTTGCCGCAGACCTCCATTTTTTCCCCAATTATAGAGGACACCGCCGGGGCAATACTAAGTTCGCAGCCAGCTCCGTCCAAACAAGAAGCGGCCACCACCTCCAGCACCAAACCATCCCCGCTGCTCCGTATCGGGGTAATATCTTTAAGATTAATTCCCTGGCGTGAGCACTCACGCAGCAGGGTGGAACGCAATTCATAATCTATCGTGGTTTCAACCTCTATCTCTTCCGCCAGATTCTTCACCACCTGGCTGACTCCCTTTAACTGTCGGGCTACCAGTTCCCGGGATTCACCAATTTTTCCGGACCAGTATTCATTCATCCGCAGGTTGTCAAACAAGTAATTAATAGTACTCACCAGTTCCCGCCCATGTATGCATTTGTGTTTAAAAGCATTGGAACATTTCTCATAATTAACCTGTCCTTCCGCTTCCGCCAAGTTAAATAAATCCAGTAATTGCTGGGATGTATTGAGGCATTCCTGTTCCCAGCATTTGCGGTAACGGCTGCAGCTTTCGCAGAAACCGTTGGACAATTCATCGTAAAGATAGTTCAAATAGGCAATTGAGGGGGGCTGCGACTCTGAATCGAAGGCAGTGGTAAAAGTCGAACTTAACTCATCGAACACTTCCGCCAGATTTTGTATGCGGTTGCCTACACTGGCTTTTATACGGTTATCCATCCGGCCAACCTCATGGTTATCAAGGGTTAACGCCCCCAATGATTCAAAAGGCACCACCCTTTTCAATGATTCGGGCAGGATAAAAAATATAAGGCTGGCTATTCCCGTTTCCCAGATCCCAATCAGGGCAACCTGGTTTTCCGATATAAACATTGAGATAGCCAGGTTTCCCATCATAAAGCCGATAATGACTCCCAGCCTGCCAAAATTTTTAAACAGCCCGGCCAACAGTCCGGAAAGGGCATACATACCAAGGCTCTGGGCAAAAATACTGGAAGCAATAGACGGGATAATACCCGACATCACCCCTACCATGGTACCACCGCCGCTGCCCCACAGATATGCCGCTATCAGGATGCCCAGACGGCATATGATACTGCTGATGCCTAAACCCCATATTTGAATATCGTTCATACCCATAACCAAACCAATCCCCAGTATCACAAAAGCTGCCATTTCTTCAAAGGTGAATTTGGCCAGGGCTTTCCGATTACTGATCACCTCGCTGGCAACCAGAAGCACAAAGGTCAATATCCCGGCCAACAGAGCTTCAAACACCGTTACCATTTCCTGGTAAAAACTGATTTCCGTCATCGCCAGCAGGATGCTCTTGGTAAGAAAAATTACTGCGGCGGTTATAATCGGCAACCCCCACCAGCTCTTGTCTTCTGGTACGGTGGTATAGGTCATAACCGCAACCAGAACCAGAATTGTGATAATGTTGCTCCATAAACCGGCACCGCTCAGTACCGTAGCAAAACCGAGCAATGCAAAAATCGCAGCCACGGTACTGCGCTCCCGGCTTTTCCAGGCGAACGCCGCCATAAAGGCATAGATATAAGGCAAAAGTTCACCCAAAATAAAGGCTCGGGCCAAAATCAACGAACCCAAGGCCAATAGTACGTTGCCCGGCGTTACCATTTGCAGCGAGCTCTGCCAGATACGGCCGCTCCAACGGGACAAGTTCAGCTTGGGCAGCTGAAATTGGACTTTTGTCTTTTTTTTGCTTCCTTTACGGGACTTATGTTCAATTATCCTTTGATAAGGATATATTTCCAGTCGCTCCAACCTACCTCTCCTCCTCCGGTTTAATAATCGTACATTTCACAATTATAGCAGGAGCTTCTGGTAAAATTTGTCATGTACGGGGGCTTGCCGTTTTTTCCTTACTGCATTATTTCATGTTTTAGGCCATGAATTGACGGGCTTCACCCCAATTTCGTCACTTTATGGTGGACATCCTCGGCATAAGGCCATGAAATCCTGAATTCAATTCTCGGCTGAGGCGGCCTACCCGACAAAAAAAGGACTTCCTTTGATTAGAGAAGTCCTTTTTTATCAACCTATTTACAACGTACCTGATTATTTTTTGAGGTAGCAGTACCAGTAAATTAAGCCCACCATAATTGAACCGCCCACAATGTTGCCCAAAGTGACCGGAATAAGGTTGGCAGTAGCAAAATGGGCATAGTTAAATGTGGCTGCCAGGGCGTCAGGATTCATCTTGGTAGCTGCCGCCGCACCTTCAGCCGCGCCATTGGCAATGGTGATGCCCATGGGGATGAAGAACATGTTGGCCACACTATGTTCGAAGCCGCTGGAAACGAAGGCCATGATGGGGAAGAAGATGGCAAAGATTTTACCAACTATGTCCTTGGCCGCAAAGGCCATCCAAACCGCCAAACAAACCAGCCAGTTACAGAGAATACCGCGCATAAAGGCCTGTGACCAGGTCAAAGTCAATTTCCCTTTGGCTATTGCCAGAGCTTTAACCCCCATTGCGCTTATCCCCGTGGCTGCCGCTCCGTCTGACCAATATCCGCCGGAATAGACGATATAAACCAACAGCATTGAACCAATAAAATTGGCAATGTAAACAACAGCCCAGTTCTTAAGTAATCCGCCCCAGCTTGCCTGCCCGTTGCAAGCGGAAATGAAACACGCCATTGCATTACCGGTAAACAGTTCCGAACCGGCAATAACAACCATCATCAGTCCTACGGAGAACACTGCTCCAAATAGGAACTGTCCTGCCGCAGTGTTGGCCGACTCTCCCATTGACCCGATCTTGGTTGCCAGATTAGCTCCAAAACCAATGTAAGCACCGGCTAGAATTCCCAATAACAACATTTTAAAAATCGGTAGATCGGTTTTGCCTTTACCAGCGTTGGCAGCTGATACAGCAATTTCTGCAGGGGTTAAAAAGTTCATTCAATATTCACTCTCCCTTCAATTGTCACGACCATAAAAATATTTAGTAGGCTGGCTCCCTCCCTTCAGAAAAAATAGGACTCACTATCGTTCGAGCCCCTAAAGCTGTATGGTTCTGTGCTCATGCAAAACCAAAACTTCACTCCGGTTCTGCCTGAGTAAATACCCGAACATATAAAAAACAACTGACACCCAATCATTTCTTAATATGTACTAATCATTGTTAATATTTATGTATAGTGCTAAAATATCCCTTAGATACAATATATTGAGATCTGTTTCTAAATATTTGTATAATAATATGCTTATTTCTATATTAATCTGCAAATCCCTGCCGTTTCAGGCTCTTATAATATATTATAATAATATTTATTATATTTATTTATATTAAGAGGAGGTACGGAAATGTCGCATGACGCAGTACAGTTTGACCTGGAGAGCCTGTTGAAAACCTTGGATAGCGGTTTGGCCAAATTTGAAAAGTCCTTTCCCCTGGATGATTTTGCCAAAGGGCATTATCAGCAGCATCCCTTCGTAACCCTGCTGACTTGCTGTGATTCACGGGTTTCACCCAGCATGTTCGGCGATACCTTCAATCGCATATTTTGTGTAGAAAATATAGGAAATCAGTTGAAAAATGCTGAGGGGTCTGTCCTATATGGCTTGCTGCATCTGCATACCCCGCTTATGATTGTAGCCGGTCACAGCGAGTGCGGTGCGATTAAGGCGGCATCCTCCTCCGATTATGCCGGCGAACCCGCCGCACTGGTGCAGGAACTCAACACGGTTAAAGGCTCTTTGGAAAAAGCCTGTTCCGGGGTTAAAATTGATTTGGCAGCCGGTTCCCTGTCTCAAGCCCAGCTTGCAGAACTAAATATTGACGTCCAGGTGGATATGCTATTGGCCCATCCTGACATAGCCCCCCTGGTTGAGAAAAAGGCTTTGCAGATCATAGGGGTATTCATGGACTTGCATAATATATACGGAGAAGGTTACGGAAAAGTCTATACGGTAAATGTTAATGGGGTAAAAGACGCAGAAGCTATCAAGCAGATTGATACCATTGGCGGCTTTGCCGCCAAAGCCCGGCGTCTGCCCAAATCAACCGGGGGGATAATAGAATAGACGCGGACAACGCGGACTAATTTCCTCTGCGTCTATGCTTAACCGCTGGAGTTGCTTATCATGGACCAGATGATGCCTTCCAGGAGATCGGTATCACTGACAATTATCTCTTTATGGCCCAGAACTTCCATTATGACCAGTATTATAAGGGTGCCTTTATGGATTATATCTGCACGTTCAGGCTGAAGCCCGGGCAAGCGGCGCCGCAGTGTGAGCGGCATGCTCTCCAGTAAATTATACAAATCCCCGATTTCTCCCCGGCTTAGTATCTCTCCCTGGACGTACTCAGGATCATATTTTACCAGACCCTTTTTAATAGCAACCAAGGAGGTGGCAGTACCCCCTACCATAATCAGAAGTTGATTTCTGAGGTCTTGGTTAAGTTTGGTCAATGGGTTTAAAATCTCTATTATTCGGGCTGCTCCCATATCAGCTTCGGCAGCCCGTACTGCTCCTACCGGTAATGACAGGACCAGTTTCTGATCCAGACAGATAAATTCAGTGCTGCCGCCGCCCAAGTCAACCACCAGAGGTGAACCAGGTATGTTCAGCCCTTTAATTACACCGTCATAAGACAACCGGGCTTCCTCATAGCCATCTATTATATCAATATCCAATCCTACCTCGGTTTTGACTCGTTTTCGGAATTCCTCCCGGTTCCCGGCTTCCCTTACCGCACTGGTTGCAACTACTCTATGTTTATCTACCCTGAATTCCCGCATTCTATCGCGAAAATGCTTTAAACACGAGACTGTTCGGGCAATGGCTTCGTCTTTTAATATGCTGGCCCGGGTGATTCCTTCCCCCATCCGGGTAGTATCCAATTCCTTGCACAGGGTGATCACTTTTTGATTGCTTGGTTTTTCCGCTATTAATAGACGACATGAATTGGTGCCGATATCAACAGCCCCGTACCGCATAAAATTCGCCCTTTCCCAGAAAAATAAAAGCACTTCCCTAGAAGTGCTTTTGGTAGCTTATTGATTGTTTTTGGGACGTTTTCTGGTCTCTATTTTGTTCTTAAGCGGTTGCATCCGTTCATCACTTTCTTTAAGAAAACGGGCAATCTTATCATCCAGACTTACCGGAGTATCATTACGTTTTGGGCTGAAGCTTTTCGTATCACGCCTTGGATCAGGCTTTACTTCAGGCCGATTCAATTTAGGGGGTGCGACCTTGGGCGGAAGGGTCTGTTTAATGGACAAGCCTATTTTCTTACCGGCGATGTTAAGTACTTTAACCTTTACACTGTCTCCCTCTTTGACAAAGTCTTTTACATCTTTAACATAAGTGTCGGCAATTTCCGAAATGTGTACTAATCCTACCAATCCCCCCGGTAATTCAATAAAAGCCCCAAAGCTGGTTATACCCTGAACTTTGCCGTCAATAATCTCACCGGGTTCAATATTAGTTTGTTCAGTTGGCATAGATGTTAAGATCCCCCTCAAATTCGTACTACTTTTATTTTATGTGAAGCACGAACGGTAGTCAACCTGCAAAATTGCAAATTACTCATTGGGGACCACTCTTATAATTGTCCTCTCACCCTTTTTTACCATGCCTAACTGCTCCCTGGCTATTTTTTCTATACCCTGGGGAGTATCGACATCCGCTAATATCTGGCTGCGCTCCTGGTTAACCTGGGTAAGCCGCTCTTTTTCCTGTAAAAGTACTTGCTTGCGGGCTGACAATTCGTATATAGTGACGGCTCTGGGAACAATAGCGATTAACAACAGGGTACACAAAAAAACGGTCAATATTTTTTTTAGACGTCTACCGGGTATGACTTTAGTCATCTTCGTCCTCCCCATCGTATATGCCCAGCGTATCCCCGGGAAGCACGATTACCACTTCGTAGCCCTTGTTGCGGGCACGATTATATAGGGTAGCGACCGTACTGGCAGTAATATTAAGGGTCTTGCAGATTTCGGCGCTGCTTTTACCCATTTCTTTCAGTACCACCACTTGTCTCTCCCTGAAACTTAGTTTTTCGGCTCCCCTGATTTCTATCTTCATTTCAGCGGTTCACTATCCACATATATTCCACAGACTGTTGACAAATTTATTATGGTTACTTCGGGGGACCGAGGTGAAATTCCTGCTTTTATTAAAAAATTTTTCTACAATTATTCGATAAAATCATCGGGGGGAGGCTCCTGTTCATCGGGCGGAGGTTCCTTCAGGCGTTGGGCCCGGATCCGCAGCCAACCCCTAAGCAAAATAAACGGTTTAGTCATGGTTGAATAGATCGCCTTCAGCATACAAGCGGTGGATCTGCCCATTATAACCAAAGGCGGCCGCATATATTGAGCCAGCCATTTATAGTAGACCAATCCTCCTACGAACAGGGCAATGAAAACATAAACCCTTATCTCTCCCTGATTAATAATCAATAGAGCCGCGGCAATCACAATAATCATTATCATCCATAGGATAATATCCATGACATATAAACTATTTCTTCCCACCCGCATACTTCTGATGGTTTGTTGATAATAATGAAATATCAGACTCGCTATTATGCCCAGTATGGAGGTGAGCAAGAATGCTTGTATCTGGGCAAACAGCCCCACTCGCTACGCCTCCTTATTTTAGCAGACGGTTAAATATGCTTTTGCTTTTGGCTTTTAAGTCTGTACCTTGAGCCTTATAAGCCATATTGTTTACCGTACCCTGAATAGCAACCTGTCCTTCATCCAGATTGAGCATATTAATATGCAGTTCCTCACCATTAATGGAGAGGTACCCCAGATTTGTCGCCAGCACTATTTCCTCTTCATCAAAGCTAATTACATTGGTTATTCCGCTTAATTCCAGGCGCTGACGATTGGCCAGGCTTAAAGAATGTTCGGCCATAAGCTTCCCTCCTTAACAGCTATATTTTTATCTCTATAGCTTATGCTCAGGGTCTGTATAATTATGCCTCGTTTTGGCCACCCGATAATGACCTTAAGGCATAAGGCTATCAAAAAAGTACCCCAGAGCAACTTTAACTCTGGGGTAGACTAATCGCTTAATATTGTTATGAAGTTGGTGAAATAGCTGCATTAAAACGAAAGGTCCGCTCATTCGGCGTATTGGTTCCGGGGACATCCCCCCGGGCATGTCCCCATACCTTAACCCACCTCAATCACGGACCTTTTACCAGCCTAGTTCCTTGAACCCATTATTAGTTCGCCTTGGATGCTCTTTTTACTTGTCCCGGCTTACTTTTCGACAACTCTATATAATTCTTTGGCATCAGCCGCTTTAATATTATCAACAACATTAAGTATTTGGTAAGCGGTCTCTTTCGACCCTACCCGCATGGTAATTATATCCCCTGCCTTAACCTCGGTAGACGGCTTGGCCACTTTGCCATTAACCATCACCCGTTCACTTTCCGCAAAATCTTTGGCAACGGTGCGTCTCTTAATGATCCTGCTTACTTTTAGGTATTTGTCCAGGCGCATTTTATTCCAATGCGTCTTTTAGAGCTTTACCGGGCTTAAACGCCGGGACCTTCGCTGCCGGAATGTCGATCTCGGCACCGGTTTGAGGATTTCTCCCTTTACGGGCTTGACGGTCTCTTACTTCAAAAGTACCAAATCCTATTAGCTGTATTTTGTCACCCTTTTTTAATCCATCTTCTACTGTGGTAAAAAACGCATTGATTACCTTTTCCGCATCTTTCTTGGTGATTCCGGCTTTCCCAGCAACTTCACTGATTAAATCGGTCTTATTCAAGTTATCCCTCCTTGTCTTGTGAACGTTATACTAACTATTCGCTCTCTTTGCCATTTATCCTTTTTTATTGGAAAATTTTTTCGGGTTATATTCCGAAATTAAAGGCCTTTACTCTTAGCTTCATCCCAGATTGCATCCAATTCGGCGAGACTGTATTCGGCAAAACTACGACCCGACTCTTTTACCCGTTGTTCTATAAAACTAAAACGCCGGGCAACTTTATCATTGGTATGCTGCAGCGCCTGCTCAGGCTCAACCTGTTTAAATCTGGCTATATTGACTATTGCAAAAAGAACGTCTCCCATTTCTGCGGTGATATCCTCACTGGTTTGGGCCTGATTAAGTTCTTCCACCTCCTCTTTGAACTTGTCCAACGCTCCATCGACATTGGGCCAGTCAAACCCTATTCCGCTGAGTTTCTCCTGAATTTTCTCAGCCCTCAGCAATGCCGGCAATTCTTTAGGTATTCCCTCCAGTAGGTACTTTTTCCCCTCCTTGCGCTTAAATCCTTCCCAATGGTCCAATACATCATCACTGGTATGCAGCTGCATGGAGCCAAAAACGTGGGGGTGCCGGTCTACCATTTTGTTGCCGACCGTTTGCGTAAGATCGGCAAAGTCAAAATAGCCCGCTGCTTCGGCCAGAGCGGCATGAAATACAATCTGTAGTAGTAAGTCTCCCAACTCTTCCTTCAGTTTATACATATCTCCTTCATTTATGGCCTCAATCACCTCGTAGGTTTCCTCAATCAGATAACGTACCAGCGATGCGTGAGTCTGTTCACGGTCCCAGGGACATCCATCCGGAGCCAGCAGTCGTTTTTGAATAGCCAGTAATTCTTCCAGAGCGTCAGCACTCCTGCTCATATAGCTTCTCCTTTCTGCTCCCATCAGAGTGATCTCGGGAGGGACAATGACAGGTTCCACTCCCTTGACAATCTGTCTCTCTCCTTATTTATCCTATCGACTATCGGGTTACTTTTTTTATCATATTAACATCAAATTCCTTGGATATTAACAGCAGTAGGCCGTAAACCAATACCCCTATGCTGATGGCAACTACCGTGGACCAGGTTGAAAGCAGGCCATAGGTTACCATGAAGCTGTAGGAGAGCTTAACGCTTACCCCCATGACTATGGTTATAAGTATCAATTTAAGGAACCGGCGCCCCTCATAATGCACCCCGGTGATACTTCTGAGGGAGTAAATATTTAAGACGGAACCAATCGTAAAGGCAAGCAAGGTCCCTATGGCGGCTCCTTTTATATTCAACATAGGCACGCTGGTCAAGCTGTAGTTAAAAATCGTTTTTAACAATCCGGTTATCACCAGATTACGCATAGCGATCTGAGGTTTGCCGATACCCTGAAGGCCCGCGCTGCTCAGTTGAAAAGCCGCCAGGGCAACTGTGGAAAAGGCCAGGGCTTCCAGGGGTACCCCTGCTTCCGGGGTAGCATAAAGCAAATCGCAAATTTGAAAAGCCAGGACATAGAGCCCCATGGCACAGGGCAGGGATATTATCATGCCGGCTCTTAAACCATAGTTTAGACGGTTGTTTAGCAAGCCCCGGTCATTTTGGGCCAGTGCTTCACTGATAGCCGGCACCAGGCTGGTAGCAATGCTGATCGTAAATATGCTGGGCAGACCAATCAATATGGCGGCCATTCCAGCCAACTGCCCATATAGTTCGGTTGCCTGGGATGTAGTATACTGTATTGCCATTAAACGGCCGGGCACAATAATTGCATCCAGAACCTGCACCAACGGCAGCACCACCGCCCCAAAAGAAACCGGAATGGCCAGGCCAATTAATTCCCGCGCCAGCTGGGCCGACCCGATACCGCTGTATTTGAGGCTCCCACTATCACCGTCCGTCTGCCCTCGATACCTAAAATAAAATATAATCAATACTATAAGTCCGGTTATACCGCCCACTACTGCGCCAAATGTCGCCCCGGCGGCGGCATATTCAAGACCCCGGGGGAATAATATAAATGCCAGGGCAATAACCGCAGAAACCCGGAAGAGCTGTTCCAAGACCTGGGAGACAGCAGTTGGCAGCATCCATTGGTGGCCTTGAAAGTAACCCCTGAAAACGGACATCAGACATGAAAAAAATATCGCCGGCGCCACTGCCAGGATCGGATAATAAGCCCGAGGTTCATGCAGGATCTTGCTGGCCAGGAAATGGGCATTCTGCATAACCAGCAGGGAAAGTACGAGGCCGAAGCCAAACAGAATTAATAATGATAAACGAAATATTCTCCTGCTGTCGCCTGTATATCCCTGAGTTTGCCGTCTGGCAACCATTACGCTGATAGCTACCGGTACCCCGGCTGTAGCCAGGGTTAATATCGTAATATAGATCGGGTAGGCCATTTGGTAAAGCCCCATACCCTCGCCGCCCAGCAGCCGGGCCAGGGGTATACGATAAACAGCCCCCAGTATTTTACTTAAGGCGCCTGCTATGCTTAGGATAAGTGCACCTTTAAGAAAGCTCCCCGTTTTATCCATACTTTTCCTCCCCATTTTTACGAGGTTTATTATAGCATAATCGCTTCCAGTATTTCCTTGGTTTTCTGCTGCTCTGCAGCAGAAAACCCGCGCAATCAGGAATAACTCGCGAATCCCAGGTCCAAATCTATAATTGACGGGCAATTTTCTCAGGGCATGACCGCCGGGGTAACCCGGCGGGATTATGCCCTATAAGGGTATAATCCCAGCAGCGGCTTAGCGGCACTTACTTCTGCCAGCCGCATCCTTATTTAAGCTTTAAGCCTTTTATTCCCCGTGTTTTTCAACAAGAAAAAAGGCGATCTTATTTGCTATAAGACCGCCTCTTAAAATAACACTGCTTATTGTTCCATCTGTTTAGCGAGGAACCCGGCTGCAGTCTCAGCCAGCTTGACTTCCATTTCGCCCAGTTTAACTCCTGTTTCTTTACTTACTATAATAACCGCTCCGATTGGATCGCCCTGAGTTACAATAGGAGCTACCACCTGTGATTTAATCGTATATTCCCGATCATCACTCTGAATAACATGCAGAGCTTCATCATCCGGTTTTTCTATTTCGTTAATCATGATGGTAGAGCGTTCTTCAAGAGCCTTCTCCAACATTTTACCCACCGGCTTGCCGAGGAATTCTTTTCTGTTGCCGCCGGCTATGGCAATAATCACATCACGGTCAGAGATCATCGAAATATGCCCGGTAGTCTCATGTAATGATTCTGCATATTCCTTGGCGAAATCTCCCAATTCTGCTATAGGCGAATATTTCTTTAAAATAACTTCGCCTTCACGATCCACAAAAATCTCCAGAGGGTCTCCCTCGCGTATGCGCAGCGTTCTTCTAATTTCTTTGGGGATAACTACACGTCCCAGATCATCAATGCGGCGAACAATTCCAGTTGCTTTCATTCTTCTGCTGTCCCTCCTTTTTTCAAATATATTGAAAATGTTGTTTTCTTTCTCAGTGATAGTATATAACTCAAAATATCCTTTTATTCACTTTTTGCCATCTATACCGTAAAAAAATAATCTCTACATATTAATTAACAATTTTGGTGAAAATAGTGCTTGATAATAAAACGAGCTGTCAAACAAGTTCTAAATGTTATACACTGCGGTATTTTCAGCCATAAAGGTTTATTCACGATATTGTATAACCTGAAGCTGCGACTTGGAAGAATTAGAGCTGACAGCCTCTTTAAAAGGCGGGAGTTATTAAATGGTTCGTATCACTAATCTCCAAATTTATTGTCTGCTGATGCTGACAACCGCACCGCTGGCGTATCTGGCAGCCCCAATGGTGGCAATTCATACGATCAGCAGCAGTGCCTGGCTGGCAACGCTGGCTGCAATCATACCTGGCGCCCTTCTGATTTATATCTACCTTTATATATTAAAAAAAAGCAGCCGGCCTTTCCCTGCCTGCCTGGAAGACTGCCTGGGCAAGGTATTAGGGAAAACATTGGGCTTTTTATATATTTTGATATTCTTCTGGGGAATCGCTTTTACCCTGCAATATTTTATAGCCCTTATCGGCAGCAGTATCGTCCCCGATACCCCCTTGAGCGTCTATATCGGAGCCATGCTGTTAACGAGCTACTATGCTTTAAAAACAGGTTTGCAAAATATCGCCCGCATTTCCCAAATACTTATTATTTATGGATTCCCTTTCGCTTTCCTGGCTGTATTCATCAGCCTGGCCCAAAATTATGACATTAGCGGCCTTTTGCCTTTGTTCAGCACCAGCTTCAAAGACTTCGGCCAGGGGGTTTTTATCAGTTTCGTTTTTTTGGGCGATTTAATTGGAATATTGGTCTTGGCATTTTTCTCTACGCACCGGGAAGAGGTTCCCCGTACTTTGTACTATGTTTTGTATACCTATATTGCCTTGATTACATTAACCGCCCTGGCTTCAAGCATGGAATTCGGTACAGAATATACGAATTTGATAGCCTTCCCGGCATTTAAATTGGTCCGTTATATAACCATAAGTGATTTTATTAAAAATATCGATGCAGCCTTCATAGCTCTCTGGATCATCGGTATATTTGGGGCTATTACGGTAAAATGGTTCCTGGCCTGCTATACCATTCAACAAGTCTTCAATCTTAAAGATTACAAGTTTATCGCTGCACCATCCTCGGTTGCCCTTGGAATTATATCGCTCGCTATGGGTAAAAATATCATAGCGCTGCAAGTCATCGTTCACGATATTTTACCCGTTATATACGGTGCATTTTACATTGTGGTTCCCTTAATCGTCTTTGGCGTGCTTCTGTTTAAGCCTAATCCCGCCGTGGATGCTGCCTCCGGTTTAAAAAGCCCCTCAGCTTAAGAATAAATTACAAAGTAGGGATAATACGTGCGTTACCGACAAGGAAAAACAAAATCCGAAACTCAGCCTTCGCCCCGGGAGATCATTGCTCAGCCTTTGTCCGACCAACTGCAGCAGAACCTCGATAATCTGCGCCTGCTGCTGGAAAGATGCTCGGATATAGTTTTCAAAGAGTTTACCTTTGGCCCCAGCCGGGAGAACCACGGACTGGTAGTATTTTTTGACGGCCTGGCAGACAGAAAAGAAATAGAGGTCCACCTGTTAAAATCATTGATGCTGGAACTTAACATGTTGGATGATAATGACCCCTCCTGGAACAAAACCGACATTTTCAAACTGGTTGAAAACAGTTTCGTATCTATGGCCGATGTTAAAACCGTTGATACTCTGCAGGATCTTATTCATCATCTTAGTTCCGGCGATACAATTCTGCTTATTGACGGCTATAGCCAGGCCCTGGCAGCCGGAACCCGTTCCTGGCAGGCCCGTTCGGTCCAAACTCCGGAAAATGAAGTGGTGGTGCGGGGCCCCAAAGAAGGTTTTACCGAAACTCTACGTTTTAATACCGCGTTATTAAGACGCCGGATTAAAAGCAGCAACTTCAAAATAGAGAATTTCGTATTGGGACGGGTTACCAAAACTGATGTGGTTCTATGTTATGTGGAGGGCATCGCACCGGCTGATCTGGTAACTGAGGTCAAGAGCCGCCTGAATAAGATTGATATTGATGGGATACTGGACAGCGGTTACCTGGAAGAGTTTTTGGAAGACAATCATTATACGATTTTTTCACAAATTGAATACACGGAAAAACCGGACCGGGTTTGCGGCCATCTCCTCGAGGGTCAGGTATGTATTATAGTAGACGGCTCGCCTATCGCATTAATCGCCCCGACCTCATTTCCCCGGTTTTTAATCGCATCCGAGGATTATTATGAACGCTATATATTTTCTTCAGCATTAAGAATAATGCGCTCGGCAGCCTTTTTGGTCGCGCTTTTGCTGCCGTCTCTTTTCGTGGCTGCCATAACTTATCATCCGGAGATGATCCCTGCATCTCTTTATGTTACAATTGCGGCAGCCCGGGAAGGTGTTCCTTTTCCGGCCTTTGCGGAGGCTTTGATTCTGGAAATTACCTTTGAAATGTTGAGAGAAGCAGGAGTGCGCTTGCCCAGGGCTATCGGTCCGGCCATCAGTATAGTGGGAGCTCTGATCATCGGGGATGCGGCTGTAAAAGCCGGTCTGGTTTCAACTCCCATGGTGGTTGTAATCGCTTTTACCGGTATAGCCTCTTTTATCACCCCCTCCTACAATGCCGGTATTATAATACGTCTGGCCCGTTTTGGTTTCTTGATTGCCGCAGGGTTTTTAGGCCTGTTTGGAATAATGATTACTTTATTGATCATGCTGATCCATATGACTTCCCTGAGATCGTTTGGATATCCCTACCTGGCGCCGGTTGCACCTTTTAATCTTGGTCAAATGACTGACATTATGGTGCGGCGTCCCTGGTTTTTAACCAATATGCGTCCAGCTATGAAAGGAATCAAAAATGCAGTCAGACAAAACAAAGACGATTCTGCCCCTAAATAAATGCAAAACCTTTTGTCTGCTGACCTTGCTTATTTTGTCCATGTTCATAACCAGCGGGTGTTGGGACAAACTGGAGGTAAACGAGGCAGCCCAAGTGGAGGGTATGGTTTTTGACCTGAGCGCTGGCCAGCCCAGTTTTTCTATACAGTTGGCCGCGCCCTCATCCAATAATCTGTCAGGCACCCCATCAACCGAGCCGTTGAATATATCCGAAACCGGCCGCACCTACACTGAAGCCGCCCGCCATATCATACTCCGCCTCCCCCGTCTGCCTTTATGGTCTCATGCCGAAGTTGTAATTTTGGGCAATGACCTGGCCAGCAATGATTTGGCCTATGCCATGGACTTTATTGCCCGCAACCGCAATATCCGCAAAAGCGCAGTAGTTTTTGTCAGTAAAGGAGCAACCGGCAAGGAATGTCTGGAGGCCCAGGTTCCTTTGGAAACCCATTCCAGTGCGGCCCTGAAAAAATTGATCACCATTCAGGAACAGCAATTGGGGGCTTATACCCCGGTTACGATGGATGATTTTTTAAAGTATCTGTCTACGTCAGGCATTGAGCCGGTGGCTCCCCAGATATCGATCGAGGAGGTGGAGGGCAAAAAGCAGCTGCGGCTGGACGGTACCGCGGTATTTAGAGGCCGAAAAATGGTGGGCGCTTTGAATGAGACGGAAAGCCAGGGATTTCGCTTTTTAAGCCCCAAGCAAATAAGTGGGGGGCTAATTGTCATTCCATCCCCGCTCGATCAAGCTTCCGACAATAACAGCAGCAATATGATCAGCATTGAATTGACTCGTTCCCAGGCTAAAGTCAGCCCGGAAATAGGCAATGACGGCAGCATTAGGGTGAAAATTGACATACAGGCCGAAGGGAATTTTTATGAACAAACCTTTACCGGCAATGTTCTGACCCTGGAAGGCATTAACAAGATCCAGACTCTCGTTGACGATAGTATCAAAAGCGAGGTCCAGGCCTGTATTATGAAGGCACAAATTTTAAACAGCGACATCTTCGGCTGGGGACGGAGTGTTTACCGTAAAGATCCTGCCCTGTGGACACAGCTTGAAGCAAATTGGCCGGATATTTTCCCGGTTATTCAAGCTGATATTAATGTAGACTTCCAGCTGAGAAGAACTTACCTCTTGGATCAATCGTTTGAATTTAAAGATTAAGGGGGGCCAGACATGATAATGTTATTGGTTGCCATATATGCTTTGATTCTGGTTTCAGAACTGCCAAGCCTGATTAAAAACCGCTGGTATAAAGAAATTATGGTGTTTAGCATTCTCTTCCTGATAAGTGTATATATGGGCATGGTTCAATTTTACCACTGGCCTTTTTATAACCCCCTGGATACCTTGCTTCCCATCCTTGCCCCCATGACCGGATATTAAGGCCCAAGGTTGTCAAGGGAACGGCGAACAAGTACGGGTACCTTGTTCGCCGTTCCCTTGACAACCTTTGATAATTTGCCTGTTTATTGCACCAGATCCAGGACATTCTGCAGATCCTGCAACGAGTTGGCCCCATGCAGGTTTATTTTCAGGGTATAAGGATTTAGTTTTTTTATTTTAAGACCGGCAGGAGGAGTATAAGCATCCGGCAAAGGCCTTACTAATTGGATCTCGACCTCCTGACCCTTGCGTCTCAGCCCTTTAATTTGTTTGTCCCGGGCTTTGAGGCGTAAGGAGGCTACCTGCAGGAAATTCTCCACCGGCTGGGGCAGTTTGCCAAAACGGTCTTCAATTTCATTCTTGATGCCTTCTATATCGGTATAATCAGCCGCCAGCAACAGCCTCCGGTAAATCCTCATCTTGGTCCCGGAATCCGGTATATAGCTGTCGGGAATATAGTAATCCATGTCAATATCCAATTGAGGCTGAAACGGTTCTTGCATCACCTTGCCTTTGAGCTTGCTGGTTTCCTGTCCCAAAAGGCGGCAATACATATCAAAACCGACAGCGTGAATATAGCCGTGCTGTTCAGCCCCCAGGATGTTTCCCGCCCCTCTGATTTCCAGGTCGCGCAAAGCTATCCTGATACCGGCTCCCAGTTCGTTAAACTCCCTTATGGCGTTCAATCTTTTCTGCGAAGCCTCTGTAATTACCTTGTCCGGATAGTAGGTAAGGTAGGCATAGGCAACCCGGTTGGAGCGGCCTACCCGTCCGCGCAATTGGTAGAGCTGAGCCAATCCCATACGATCCGCCATGTCTATTATTATAGTGTTTACATTGGGCATATCCAGCCCGGATTCAATAATCGTGGTACAGAGGAATACATCATATTCTCCCTGGATAAACTTCATAATGGCGCGGGCCAGTTCATCTTCTTTCATTTTCCCGTGCCCTACCGCTATCTTTATTTCCGGCAGAATCTTCTGGAGGGCCTCCTTGCGCCCATAGATATCCTGGATGCGGTTGTGCACAAAAAAGACTTGTCCGCCCCGGGCTACCTCGGTCAAAATTGCCTCCCGGACGATTTTCTCGTTATATTCCATCACGTAAGTGGTGATGGGATAGCGCTCGGGCGGCGGGGTTTCAATCACGCTCAGGTCTCTTAAACCGGTCAGACCCATGTGCAGGCTGCGTGGAATTGGCGTTGCCGAAAGGCTTAACACATCAACCTGCTGTTTCAGGGCTTTTACTTTTTCCTTTTGCACCACTCCAAAACGGTGTTCTTCATCTACTACCAGAAGTCCGAGGTTATGAAATTTAACATCTTTCGAGAGCAGGCGGTGGGTGGCAATAACGACGTCAACCACTCCACTGGCTAGGTCCGCAACTATTTTCTTTTGTGCGGCCGGAGATTTGAAACGGCTTAATACCTCCAGATTGGCAGGAAAATTCTGAAAGCGTTTGGTAAATGTCTCAAAATGCTGCTCAGCCAGAACGGTAGTTGGGACCAGAATGGCCACCTGTTTTCCGTCCATTACTGCTTTGAAGGCAGCCCGCAGGGCGACTTCAGTTTTGCCGTAACCCACATCTCCGCACACCAGCCGGTCCATAGGTTTGCGGCTTTCCATATCCCTTTTCACATCGCGTATGGCTTTCAATTGATCCGGGGTTTCCTGGTAGGGAAACTCTTCCTCAAACTGGGCCTGCCAGGGTGTGTCCGGGGCAAAGGCATGGCCCTCCAGCGACGCCCGGGTGGCATAAAGCAGCAGCAATTCCTGGGCCATTTCCTGGATGGACTGGGCGACCCTCTGACGGGTTCTTTCCCACTCGCTGCCGCCCAGTTTACTCAAGCGCGGCTCTTTCTCTTCCGAACTGGAATATCGGTGCAGCAAATCAAGTTTATCGACCGGTAAATATAACTTGTCGGTTCCCGCATACTGCAGCAATATGTATTCACGGATCACGCCATCGGTTTCGACCTGGGTTACACCCCGGTAAATTCCGATACCATATTGTTCGTGGACAATATAATCGCCCCGCTGCAGGTCTTCCACCAGCACCCTTTGCTCACCCGGGGCCCTTGAGCGGTTAACCCGGGAAGTTTTTTTGCCCCAAATGTCCCGTTCGGTAATCAAGGCCAATTTTAAGGTTTGACTGATAAAACCGCGCTGATAATTGCGGGTTATAAATTCGACCCCGACCAAATGCCGGTCACTGAGTTCCTGCTTGATTTCATCCTGCAGGTTTTCCGATTTGACCGCAAAAATCACAGTATAGTCCTGGGCCAGCCATTCCTGCAGACGCACAAAAAGGCTGTCATAACGTTTATAGAATGGTTCCATTTCAATTTGGGCGATATGCTCATACCAAGCTACGCTTACCTGAGGAATATTGCCGGCAAAAAAGGAATGGTAGATAATCGTATGTCGGTTTAAAGCCTCAATCCAGGCATCCCGATGGAGCAATGCCAATTCCGGCCGGTTGGCGTCTTCCTTGCGGGCTTCTTTTAAAAATTCCCGGTATCTGCGACTCTGCCGGTCCAGGGTTTGATAAAATATACGTGGTTCATCAAAAAAAACCCGGCTGTTTTCAGGGAAATAATCAAGCAAGGTGCTATGTAAATTCTCGCCCCGGAGTTCATCGGCGGGGGGAATTGTCAGTCGGGATTCCTTTTTGGCAGAGCGCTGGGTGTTCAGGTCAAAACGGCGCAGCATATCCAGGGTATCACCAAAAAATTCGGCCCGGCACGGTTCCCGGTCACCAACCGGGAAAACATCCAATATGCCTCCTCTAACCGCTATTTGTCCCGGGCGGGTAACTGTATCCGCCCGTTCATAGCCTGCCATGACCAGCTGGCGCAGCAGTTCGGGAAGGGCATAATCACGGCCTAATTCCAGGAGCAGGGTGGCCTTTTGCATGATGGCGGGGGATATAACATGGTACAATAACCCCCCCGTCGTTGTTATGATCAACATTTTTCGCCGGGGGTGGGCAAGCAGGTTCTGCAGAGTCGCAATGCGGTCTACTTCAGTACGGGAAGTATTTTCTTTCATAAATACAAAGTCCCGTTCCAGGAAAAGGGCTATTTTGTCAGCTCCCAGCAGGTCTGTCAGCTCCTGGGCTATATCATAGGCCTGCTCCTCACCGGGTGCGATATAAAGCAGTTTACCCGGGGCATCCTGAAATATTGCTTGCAGCAAATAGGTCCGGGCACTTCCCGATAAACCGCTTAACATGATGTCATGGCCGCTGTTCAGGTTGTGTTGGATCGCATCCATCAGCTCCAGGTTCAAGCATCTTCCTCCCCAAAATAAGGGGTTGTCATGTAATAATTGAAATATCTAAGCCTGCTGCCGTCACGCCCGGTAATAAAACGGTACCGGCATCAGATGACACACTTATTTCATGACAAGCCCCTAAAGGTGGACACCGCAAAAAGCGGCCCCCACTAATTAACAATATAAGGTTGTCAAAAGAACTGGCTCCTTGACAACCCTGTTTCCCCTTGTCGCTCCTTAGCTATAGTAATGCTGGTTTAGCATGGCAACCGGTGCTATTCCCATTTCCAATGCACATTCTTCACATATTCCAGCCACTTCTACGGCTCCATCTTCGCCTTCAACTTCCAATTCTTTAAAAATACGCTCGCAGTATTCGCATATATAGTATATTTTCAAGAGTGCCCGCTCCTTTATGGGTTTTTTCGTATTCTCCCATAATAACCGGGCAAATATACCTATTCCTTAATTGTACGCGTTCATAGCCTCCGTTATGCCCCCGGTTACCCATCTTTCTACGGCGTCGGCAGCCTTTTGAACCGTTTGTGCAATCAAGTCCTTGTCCTCGGCAGTAAAACGTCCTAAAACCCAGTCTACGGCCTCGCGGTCCACCGGGCGCCCGATCCCGATTCGCGTGCGTGCAAAATCCGGAGTGGCCAATCTTTCCATTATTGATTTAATCCCTTTATGACCACCGCTTCCGCCGTTGGCCCTTAAGCGTATGCTTCCCAAAGGCAGATCCATGTCATCATAAATTACCATTAGGTCCTGCAGGTCGGTTTTATGCCAGTGCATGAGAGGCTGTACTGATTTGCCGCTAAGATTCATGTAGGTAAGGGGTTTTACCAACAATACTTTTTCGCCTTTGATCCTGGTATGCCCTATTATGGCATCAAATTTGCTGTCCTGTTTTTCGACCGCATGACGGGCCGCCAGTTCTTCTAGGACTATGAAGCCTATATTATGGCGGGTATTCTTGTATTCCGGGCCGGGATTACCCAGCCCCACGATTATCTTCATAATAAAACCTCATATGTAAGGACACAGGAGAACCGTCCCCTTGTGTTCTTGTCCCCGTTTTAGTTTTGGGAGGGGGAACCTGTCTCCTTGTCTCCTTCTGTTTCCTCCGGTTCTTCGTTCTGGACCTCATCCTCTGCTTTGGCTGCAGCCGTGACGCTGGCTACCATCGCATCCATATCTTCAATTTCCAGGACCGGTGGCAAGGATAAGTCCCTTACCGTAATTTTGCTGCCAATTTCGAGGCCGGATACATCAAAAGTGATCATTTCAGGCAGGTCCTTGGGCAGACAGACCACCGGCACCTCACGTAGAGCAACCTGTAATACAACGCCCTTTTCTATTAGGGATTCTTCGCCGGCCAGATGAATTCCTACCGTAGTATGAATTTTCTCGTTCATCTTTACCGCTAGAAAATCAACGTGGATTATAGCGCCGCTTATATGATTCTTCTGTACCTCTTTTACCTGGGCCATGACCGCCGGTCCGGCACCTTCTATTTCCAGAGAAAATATCCCCCGGGTGCCTAGGCGGCTAAAAATTCGGGTTAACTCCTTTTGGGCCAGAAGGATATTTAGATTCTGGCGATCTCTCCCATAAATCACCGCTGGAACCCATTCATTGCGTTTTAATTGTCTGAGATATCCGGTATTTTTTAGCGAACGAACTTTGCATTTAAGTACTTGGGTCAATGCCATTAGTACCACCTATCCTTTCTCTTTGCTTTAGCCATAGACCGGCTGAGCATAAAATGCCCGAATCCCTTAAACGCTCAATATAACTGGCAACACTATACATACTTACCGGTTAGAGCTTTTTTATACCTGGATTAAGGGTCGCTGGGCATAAATGTTGACCATTGTCTATGTATTGATTAATCTTCAAATATTTTGCTTACTGACAGATCTTCATGGATTCTTAGAATAGCTTCGCCAATCAAGGGAGCTATCGATAAAACTGTTAGTTTAGGCATTTTCTTTTCATTCAAAACGGGTATGGTATTGGTAACGATTATTTCTTTAAGCGGTGCTGCAGTCATCCTTTCTATAGCCGGGCCGGAAAACACCGGGTGAGTACAGCAGGCATAAACCTCCAAGGCTCCTTTATCCAACATTACCTGGGCTGCAGTACATATGGTCCCGGCGGTATCTATAATATCGTCAATGAGGATTACGGATTTGCCTTCAACCTCACCGATTACATTCATTACCTCGGATACATTAGGCTTGGGTCGTCTTTTATCTACAATGGCCAATGGAGCACCTAATTTGGCGGCCAGATTACGCGCCCGGGTAACGCCCCCTACATCCGGAGACACTATCGCCGCACGGTCTCCCAGACCCTTTTTATTTAGATAATCCGCCAAGGTTGCCACCCCGGGCATATGGTCAACCGGAATATCGAAAAATCCTTGGATTTGGGTAGCATGAAGATCAACGGTTACGACTCGATCTGCCCCTGCTTCGACAATAAGGTTGGAAACCAGTTTGGCGGTTATTGGGTCGCGCGCCCGGCTTTTACGGTCTTGACGCCCATAACCGAAGTATGGAATGACTGCGTTTATACGCCCGGCTGATGCCCTGCGGAAAGCATCTATCATGATTAATAATTCCATCAGGTTCTCGTTGCTGGGGGAACATGTAGGCTGTACAACGAATACGTCTACTCCGCGAACGCTTTCATTAATTTCAACGCTGACTTCACCATCCGAGAAATGAGATACTGTGGCTTTTGCCAATGACATCCCCAGGTAATCTCCTATCTCTTTGGCCAGATACGGATTAGCATTTCCTGTAAATAGCTTCATCCTCCACCTGGATGCATTCATTAATATTTAACCTCCATTCAGATTTCGGAAATTTATTTTTTAGACGTGTTCTTAATCTTTTTTTTGTACAGCTTCTGATCGGCCCGCTCTACGGCCAGGGTTTCTGCCGGAACATCCCGGGTAATTGTAGAGCCGGCGCCGGTTATAGAGTTCGCGCCTATTTTTACCGGCGCTACCAGGTTGGTATTGCTTCCTATAAATACTCCATCCTCAAGAATGGTCTCCCATTTGTTTACCCCATCATAATTGCAGGTAATGGTACCTGCACCAATGTTAACTCCCTTCCCTACCACGGCGTCTCCGACATAGCTAAGATGCGGGACCTTGCTCCCTTCACCCAAAGTGGATTTTTTGATTTCGGCAAAGTCACCAACCTTAACTTTCCGGTGCAATACCGCTCCCGGACGTAAATAGGCGAAGGGCCCGATAGTACACTCATCTCCTATCTCAGCCTCTTTGACCCTCGAGTTCTCAATTGTAACCTGATTGCCCACCCGTGATGAAGTTATACGGGTTGCGGGCCCGATCTCACAGTCGGTTCCTATGGTGGTACCGCCTTCAATTATGGTTTGCGGGTATATGATCGTGTCAATGCCAATTACCACGTCGTTATCAATAAAGGTGGAAGGGGGATCAACAATGGTAACCCCACTCTTCATCAAAGATCTATTTTTCCGTCGTCTTATAATTTTTTCAGCCTGAGTTAACTGAACCCGGTCATTAATTCCATACATATCTTCCTCGACATCCAGCAAGAGGGCTTCCACTTTCTTCCCCTCGCCCATAAGTATCGGCAAGATCCCGGTCAAATAATATTCACCCTGGGCATTTTGAGTGCCGATGCCATTCAAGGCAGCAAATGCATCTTTGACCTGCAGACAGTACATGCCTGAATTGATTTCTCTGACCAGTTTTTGCGCGGGATTGGCATCTTTTTCTTCTACAATAGATTGAAAAGCCCCCTGGGGGTCACGTATTATCCGACCATAACCATAGGGGTTTTCTACTTCAGTAGTAAGAACGGTGGCCGCGGCGCCACTGTTCTGATGATGGGCAATCATAGTTTTAAGGGTCCCGGCCTGAAGCAAGGGGGTGTCTCCTGCCAGTACCAGGATGGTATCATCCTGGCTGACTTTGGCTTGGGCTTGTAAAAGAGCATGTCCGGTTCCAAGTTGTTCTTCCTGTACCACAAATTCAACGCTTCCGGAAGGAAATAATTCTTCTACGGAGTGTCGGCCATGTCCTACTACCAAGACTATTCTGTCCACCCCAGCCTCCCGTACTGCGTCTGCAACGTGTACCACCATTGGTTTACCAGCCACCCGGTGAACCACCTTGGGCAGTTTTGAACACATACGGACACCTTTGCCAGCAGCCAATATTACCGCCGAAAATTTCACTTTTGAATTCCCTCTCCTTATCCGACTTTTTATTCTCGGTTAAATTAAAATACATTTGTATTATAACCTTTTATGGTTACAGGTGTAAGAGCATTATAACCCATGACGGTTAGCGGCTAAAATCTATCCCGGTCAAATACTGTTGAGCCAAACGCAAATCTTCAGGCTTGTCAATATCAACCCCGACTTCGGCATAGGGCGATATAATACCCTTGCCGTGGATCCCCACAACTTTAAAGAACCTTTTTTCGGCGATACTTATGCTAAGCCTGCCGGTTAAGTATTTCCAAACTAATCCAGGCCCAAACAACTTGGCCATAGCCAGCGGATTTTTTCTTCTCTGGATAAGTTTTACCCCAATGTCCAGACAAACAGGGATAACGGCAGACCGTATCAGGAACAGGTTTCCCCCCGTAAAGATCCCGTCCTTTAAGCGGACATAGGTCCGGACTACTCCCGGATATTTTTTCTCATTAACTTCTTTACGGGTTATGGGATAATAGAAATCAGCTTCACTCTTTTCGCAGCAGGCCAAGAAATCACGGATGGCTTCCGGGGTAATGAAGGGTACATCGGTGGGCACTGCTAAAACTTTGGTGCTAATTTCAAGCTCCGTAAGCATATCAATGGCATTAGCAAAACTCTCGACCGCGTTGTTACCACCATCTACAAAAAAGAGCTTTTCTTCCTTGGGCAGAATAGTACGCAAAGCGTCAGCCGGTCCGCTTACAACAATATTATTGATACATGGCGTTGCCCGCAATGCCCGGTAAACATAGTATATCATAGGATAGTTGCCGATTATGATTAAGGCTTCGCTATCATAGGGAGCAATCTTTTTCAACTCACTGCTGTTTTCGCCTCCGGCGAGAATTACAGCATCATATTGCATCCTTTATACCTCCATTTATTCACCTGCAGGAATGCTGTCTTTTTTCTTGGCATCCAGTTTTATACACTCAATAAGAACATTTTCGGCGTTTTCAATATGTTCCTGCGCCAATTGCCGGGCTGATTGATAGTCTCGGGCTTGAATTGCTTCGACAATCTTCTTGTGTTCCTCCAGGGACAACTTGTTTCTGCCCGGATAAGATAATGAGGTCAGTCGGAAACGCTGAATCTGCTCACGCAAGTTGCTGATAATAGTACTGAGTCTGACGTTACGACTGGACTGGTACATAAGCTCATGGAATTTAGTATCAACTTCTACCAGCTTATCTATATCATCCTGGAGGATAGCCTCCTGTTTTTCCACTAACAGCCTTTCCATACGCTCCAACTCGTCTTCGGTAATTCTCTCGGCGGCCAGCCCGGCGGCCAGGCCTTCCAAAGCCGCACGTATTTCGAACACATCGGCAATATCTTTAAAAGACAGGTCAGATACGTACGCTCCTTTACGCGGCACCATTACAATAAATCCTTCCAATTCCAGTTTACGAAGGGCTTCTCTAATCGGTGTGCGCGATACTCCCAATTCCTCAGCCAATTGTATCTCCATCAACCTTTCCCGGGGCTGCAGGGTGCCGTTCATAATGGCGCTGCGAATGGCATCCAGCACCAATTCGCGCAAGGGCCGGTATGATTCAAGATCCACCGGATCTAAACGTTTTCCCGCCAAATTAATCACCTCTATTACAAGATGAGACCAGATAGGATTCTCTATACTGGTCTTTTATGATTTTCCACGCGTTAAGAGCTTCGTCCCGGCGGGTAAAAACACCTACTACGCTGGGCCCGCTTCCAGACATTAGGGCTCTTCTAGCCCCTAAAACCTCCAGTTTATCTTTAATTAACTGTATTTCGGGACATTTTGGTATACTAACCGTTTCCAGGACGTTTTTCAGCTCAGATACTATTCCTATCATATCACATTGACGCCAGGCTTCAAGAAAAGCTGCATTATCAGGTGCATCCCGTACTCTTTCCATACGAAAATCACGGTATACTTCCCGGGTGGACAATTGATATTCCGGTTTGACCAGTACCATATCCATCGGAGGTCCTGCCGGGAGCGGCGCAAGTATCTCTCCTCTTCCCCGGGCCAAAGCCGCACCGCCTAATAAACAAAAGGGAACATCAGAACCTATTTTGAGTCCCAATTTTAACATCCGGTCCTGGGGCAAGGCCAAGCCGAATAGTTCATTTATCCCTCTTATTACTGTCGCGGCGTCAGTGCTGCCTCCGGCCAGCCCTGCACCTACGGGAATATTTTTTTCTATATAGATTTGTACTCCCACTGGCAGTGAGAAGGTGGAATACATTAAATTTGCTGCGCGAAAGGCCAAATTTTCTTCGTTATCCGGAATCTGTCGGCTGTTGCTGGTTACTTTTATTCCAACTCCTCCAGCTTGCAGGAATAATTTATCTTTAAGACTGATCTGCTGCATAATCGATTCCAATTCATGGTATCCGTCTGCTCTTTTGCCAATAATTTTCAACGTCAGGTTTATTTTAGCCGGCGCGTCCAATTCCAAATGCTTTTTCATCCCGCAGGCTCCTCACCTTTTTTTATATTATAGCCTCCAGAGGAGGAAAAAGGAACGGAGAAAAACGCTAGGCGCTGCAACCTCGATTCGCGGCCCTAGGGCTCATCGGGAGTCGCCCGGAGGGGAATAGGCAGCCCCTCCGGGAGCAGATTTCTTTTTAATATCAATACCTTGCAACTAAATTAAGAGGTAAAAAATCTATAATAATCATATACGGGTACTACTGAGATTCACAATCATTCATTAACCAAGTTGCGAAGGCATCGTTATTTCGCGTCACTGGCAAATGTACGGCTTTAGTATTAAGCTTGCCCAGGGTTACTCCCCGGGGCAGAAGTTCCAGGCATTTAAAGGTTACCTGGGCCTGTTCCGGACGGTCAAGACTTAAACCTTTATCTTCGGATGACACCAGACATAACGGTGGAAATAAGACACACCACCAATTTTTGCCCTGCCCCTCGCCGATTATAACTCTTACCGCCTGATAGCGCCCCTGGGGAAACACCAGGTTGCCATAGGATTTAGTGGGAAAATCGTATTCTCCTACCATAACCTTTACCGGGTAATTGTAACCGAGGGACTTTATTTTAGCCTCAGCTACCGCCTGTATTAGTGGTATGTCTTGTTCGGCCAGTCGCTCGGCCTCATCGGCGTCTTTAACATCAATAAACTCATTTTTCATAAAAGCCACTACATCGTCCTTGACTGCCAATTTTAAATTTTGATCTGCTATATCATCACTGTTGGCAATTACGTGCAGCCTCAACACACTATTTTCCAGGGGCTGGCCTTGATTGTTTACAATAAATCCTCCGATAAAGACACTGGTCAGAATGATTATGATTCCAATTAAATTTTTACCCATAAAAAAATCCCTCCCTCTACCTTTACATTATTGCCGGGAAGGACTTGTTTTAAACGATTGTCGATTATAGCTGATATTAAGTTTTGGCCCCAAACCGGAACGATAGACGCGGCAACCTTAATAGTGAAGCGGCAGCGGAACATCAGGCGTCCCAGCAGGGGGATAAACACAGACCTTTCGGGCGCAGACTAACGCGGAGTTCTTTTTGGATAAAAAATATCAAAGAGCAAGACAGACAATTGAGTATAGTGATACCACAATATTTAAGCGAGCAACGCGATATCAGCGGATAAGCTTCGCGCGATATTAATTAAAATACTGCGTCCCCCAGCAAGAATAAGCGTATGTGCTTATCCCGGGGACAATTCCCCGAATAAAGCGGCCCCCGCTGATACAAATAGTGCTTTTTTGGCAAGCTTCAACAGATATACCCAAAAGCGCCCCCAGCTTTCGCTGGAAATTCCCGGCAGTAATCATGTAAGGTATTAATATAATGGTGGGGAGGTAATTAAAGTGGAGTTTATAAAGATCGGCGATAGAACCGTTTATTACGATCATCAGCCCGGGCAATCAAAAGACCAGGTTTGCCTGTTGTATATCCACGGCAGCGGGGCAACCCATGAGTTATGGACCCGGCAGATAGATTTGGGCTTAAACAGTTTCGCACTTGATTTGCCCGGACATGGTCAGTCAGAAGGGGCGGCCAGCAGCAGCATTGATCAGTCAGCCCAGACCGTGGCTGACTTTATATCAACCCTGCCATTACCTCAACCTGTTTATTTGATCGGACATTCAATGGGAGCGGCCATTGCTTTGACCTGTGCCCTGAATTATCCCGCTATGATAAAGGGATTAGTTCTCATCGGGGCCGGTCAGCGCATGAAGGTTATGCCCAGTTTCCTGGAGGATTTGCAGCAGGGGAAAAATGACCCGGAATTTATCCGCCTGGGATTTTCCCCCCATGCTCCCGCCCCACTGGCGGACGGTATGGTAAAAATTTTTGGTGCAGTCCAGCCTTCGGTTCTGTATGCAGATTTTTTGGCCTGCGACAATTTTGATATTACCGGCCGGCTGGAAAAAATAGAAACTCCCGTTTTGCTCATCAGCGGAGCGGATGACCGGCTTACGCCTTTGAAGCTTTCGCAATACCTGCAGACTCATTTAAATAACTGCCGTCTTGAGGTTATTAGTGAGGCTGGACACTTTACTATGCTGGAGAAACCTGAAGTGATAAATCAGCTTATCATAAACTTTTGCCGCTGATAAAAACTTGAGGAAGCTGCTATTCTTGGGCTGGCGCCACAAACATTTATTTGGTTCGGGCTTGACAGAACATTTGTTTGTGTTAAAATTGATTCAGAACATATGTTCTGAAGGGATGCTGTAAAGGAGTGGATAGCATGTTTGCAGACTTTAGTAAAAAGGAATTTATCCAAACCGCGTTGGGTGCTACCAGTTTTATTGTTATGGGTTACCTGGTGATGCTGGGACTGTTATTTGTGATTTCCTAGGATAATTAACAATGGGTAATAGGAAGCAGGTTGGGGCAAGTGTCAAGGGGACGGGGTTGCTGACAACCTTCGGCCTTTGTAACCTGTTATCACCAACCCCGTCCCCTTGACATCCTTGACCTCATTACGAATCCTAGGTTTTATCTCCATCCTGCTTGGCCAGGTATTCCCTTATTATCATTCTTACCAGCGCACTACGCGATATTTGATTTTTCCTGGCCAGCTCTTTAATATCGTTGACCTGGTTTTTGGTTAGATAAAACGTAGCGTGTTCAAATTGTTCCGTTGCCAAAATAGCACCCCTCCCCTGCCAGGATTCCAAACTGTGCTGATTGTTCTGGTTTTGTGTCTAGTATATGTTACCGGGCAGGTTTGTGTTACTGCCGATTATGCCAAATCTGTTTTAAGTTTGGTAATGCTCTCTCGCATAGCCCTTCTGCCCGCCCTGATAATTTGGGGCGCATCCTTCAAGTCGATCAGGCTTATATCACCAATCCCCGGATATAAAAGCATGTCAGCAAAAAATTCCTCCTCCGTATCTGAAGTTTCAAAGGTCATGATACTTAGGGTCCGCGATATGATTTGAGGTATGCCGCTAACTTTAGTCTGATATATTTCTTTGCCCAGATTTATACCCAAAACATACTCAGCACCCATGTATTTGTTGACCATTACCGGGACTATATCTTTCAATCCGCCGTCAACCATCTGCATACCCCTGAATTGTTTAGGCTGGAATGTAACCGGAATCGAAATGCTTGAGCGCACCGCTTCACTTAAAAGAGCATCTTTAATAACAATATCATCTTGCGTTTTAATCGTATGATTGGTAAAGATAATTTTACGGCCACTGTCTATATCACAAGCGACAATGGCTAAGGGCAGGTCGATTTCAAGCAGTTTTTTTCCGCCCGTTAATTTATAGACCAGTTTCTCAATCTTATTTCCGGTTATTATGCCGTCAAGACTATAATTGCACCCGGGCAGCAGGAATTTCAACAAATATTTGGCCAGACCTGAGATATTGTAATCCAAATAATCCCGAGCCGAGAGATTATTTACGATTTGTTCAATTTTATACGGCGAAATTCCGCTTGCGTACAGGGCTGCGATTATGCTCCCGGCGCTGGTTCCCGAAATATAAGCCGGTTTAATTCGTTCATCGGACAAAACTTGGAGAACTCCTATATGAGCGAGACCCTTTAACCCGCCCCCTCCCAGGGCAACCCCCAGGCTTTTCATGTGAATTCACCTCTTCCGGATCCCTTTTCAAGTTCTGCTTGCTTGGCTCCACCCCCTTTCATGAAATTAATTAATATCGAACCGGACGCCCGTTCCGGCTTGCCTAGATTCAACGATTGCACTTTCTGACCATAAAATTGTAGGTATTTTTAGCATTTTGATGGCATTGCTTTTTCAGATCCTGCCAAAAATTCTTATAAGTCTCCACTGTTTCCGCTTGAAGCAAGTTCTCAATTCTCTGTTCGATTTGTTTTTGCATCTCGAGTATTTCTTCTAGATTCCCGCGCATGCGGTTTTTATCCGGACGACCGATCCGTGCATTATTGATGGCTATCACCCCCGTCAGGCGAGAAATGCCCGGCCCTGGCGGGCCGAGCATTTACGGTAAACTATAGGTTTAGCACTCTACTTCCGGATCTAATTCCCCATAAACAATAATATCATGCATCTTGCCGAGTTTATCGATAATATCTACGTATACTTTTACTTCCAGACAGGTTCCTCTTACGACTGACGAACACGGGCTGTCTTCGTCTTCGCAGTTTCCTTTGATATCATAGTCGAAGTCCCAATTACAGAGAATTAATTCGGATTGGTCAATTTCGCTCCTGAATTCTTCCGGAGTTAAAGGCGGATCAAATTCACTGAGTTCGATAGTTTCTTCATAAACGTTGTCGCAGATAGTGTATATTTGATATTCAGTATCAGGAGCATTTCCAACGATCAGTACCAGAATCAGATCAAAATCGATCATTATTTTGACTTTGTTAAAGTTGAGTGTCTCAGTCGCGCAGTTAACTTTGATCTTGAAATCGTCCACCAAGCTTACGTAGCCGCCAACTTCTGCAAAAGGTATACATACATACCGTTCTAGAACCTCAGCTGCTTTCTCAATGTATTTGGCCTTTATGACCTTGGCCCATAAATCCAGCCTGCAACCCTCCGGGTATTCACATTTCAACATGTTACTTTCCCCTCCTTTTTTCTCTAATATCGTTCTGTTTTAAATGCAACAGTTTAGAAATTTATATCCAATTTCTACGATATAGTATGAAAGAGGGGTACATTATGTGATTACTTGATTATTAATTTTTAGAGAGATCAAAGGGCTCCCATAAACATTCGCTTCAGAAGCTGTCCCAGCTTTGGTTCTATCCCATTGATGCCGGGCAGCGGTTTATCGGCGGCCAAGTGAGCCCGATTCTCATATTGGCAGATAAGCAGATCCTTGCGGGTAACTGCATCGCGCAAAGTCTGCACTAATTGCTGAACCCCGCTCAATTCCCGATGGAGCATGGCATTCTGTTCTTCCGTCTTTTTTATTGCCCGCTTCAGACCTAACATATCTTTTTCATATAAAAACAACTTGTGTTTTAAATCCTCGTTGATCTTTTCCAAGCGGTTAACTTCCGGCAGAGGCGCCTCAGTAACCTGTACCGGCTCTATCCCGGCCTCATTAAACTCGTTTTCCGGGTATAGCCTGACCAACTGTTCCCGTACGGCCAATATCATATAATTAATAAAATAGTTCAGGTTTACTTCATTGTCGTGATGATCCGCATCCCAGTTAAGCTTTTGAATCTTGGTTATGTAGCTGATTTCCGGTTCCATTGCCTGGGGCATGCGGTCAAATTCCTCGAAACCCAGACGCTCCTTGATGGTTTCCGGACGGCTTATCAGCACGGTTCGGCCGTCCATATCTTCCAGTAAAATCACGGTTTCCAATTTGGTTATGATTTCCAAATACTTGCCGTGTTTTTCGGTCTGAATATTACGAATCCTGACTTTGATATCTTCAATGCGTTTATAGAACGGCCCTACTGTAAAATTACATTTTTTCGAGCAGATATGCGGGGCTGTAAGACTGGACACAACAACAGGGGTCCACAAAGAAATATCTCGATTCAAGGTATCACCCCCACGGAATTTCTAAAATTATATGGCAAGCGCACGTTAAGTATGCACTTCCAGACCTGTCGCCAATTCACAAAAAAAAAACTGCATCCTCAAGGATGCAGTCGGTATGTTAACTATTTTTACTCGTTTGCGGAGGCAATCTTTATTTCCAAATCCTGTTTGTCATAGACAAACAATTCAACTGTTTCCGTGAGTACGTCCGCATAAGTATAAGAAACCTTGCGCTCGACTTTGCGTTCATTTAATCTTACGACAAATATATTAGGGTATATGGACTCCAGGACCCCTTCCCTCTCTATAATGCGGTTTCTTCCCCGATTGGCTTTCAGTCTGATCTTGCTTCCCACGAAAAATTCTAAATCTTTTTTGATTTCCGCGATAGCCCTGGGAGAATTCAAACGATCACCTTCTTTATATCAATATACTTAATATCTTATACCACAGGGGGTATGTTGTCAAGAGTAAAATGTATAGTATATAAAAAAATAAAGATAGTGTCAATAAAATTATGGATAATTTTCGGCGCTCACAGGAACTATCCACTGACATAAATTTATATTTTTCGATCTAAAGGGCAAAGGCGGCCAGCAGTCTTGCGATATCATCCAGGCTTAAATTTTCCGGCCTAAGATTGGCCTCCAATCCTATTGCTTTCAGTCTTTGCTCCGCTTCCGGCTTGTCCATCCTAAAAAAGGAGCTGGCAATATTTAGGAGGGTTTTCCTCCTTTTTTGAAAGGCAGCGGCGATAAAACTTTTGAAAAGTTCGTCGTTATTTATCAATATTTTTTTAGGGTGCTGCGGTGTAATTTTTAAAACCACCGAGTCTACTTCCGGTTGGGGATAAAAACAATGGCGGGACACACTCATAACATGCTTAACCGTTGCATAATAGGCGGTGGTTATGGTAAGCCTCCCGTATTCTTTGGTGCCAGGAGAAGCCATAAGGCGGTCTGCAACTTCTTTTTGCATCATTAAAGTGGCAGATTGCATCCGGGGACAGCTTTCAAGCAATTTAAAAATAATGGGCGTGGTAATGTTATAGGGAATATTGGCACAAACTTGATATGGCATTATCTCCGCCAAGCCAAAAACTTTTTTGAGTTCGTCCTCGATATTCACTTTAAGAACATCTTGAAACACCATGCGGAGATTGGTTTTATCCAGAACCGATTCATGCAAAATTCTTTCCAGGCTGTTGTCTATCTCTATAGCCATTACTCCCCGACAGCGTTTAACCAGCTCCCGGGTTAAAGCTCCCAGTCCAGGACCTATCTCTACCACGTACTGTTCCGGCGACAGGCTGCAGGAATCCGCAATCTTGGTAAGAATATTGCGGTCAATCAAAAAGTTTTGCCCCAGCCTTTTTTTGGGATAGAGTCCATACTGGTTCATAATATCTTTTATCACCGTAGGAGATAGTATATCTGCCATCGTTTTTACCTCTCGCATCTTTATTAAGCTATTATGCTTTTTTAGGCAGCGTCGCCAATTACTGGAATGCTATGTTATAATTATAAACATGGAGTTGCCGTTGGGCGGTTAGGTCACTTTCCCTTGGGGGGAGGTGATGCCTATGATTACATGGACGGAGTTATTTACTTTCGGACTATTGATTGTAGGTATTATTTCCTTATGTTTTAAACATAAGGAATAACAAAGCCGCCTTTTGAGTAAGGCGGCCTAACCAGTTTAGGACCTACCGCTGACCAAAAGCGGCAACTCCTTTTGTATTTATATGGTAGCATGTAACCTTATATACGTCAAATTCCATTTTAAAAAGATTTAGAAAATCATTATAATCCCCTCGTATTTGTTTATTCCCTAATATAGAAATATATTTTATGAACGTATCAGTTTCCATAGTGAGATCCTTGGCTGGGTGTAAGTACCTTGATTGAAGGGGACCGGCCTCCCAGCCAGGTTGAATCGAAAGCCTCCACAAAGTCAAGAGAAAGCCGGTCCTTTTTAATCTATTGCGAACGAATGCTTTTATCCAATTCATTTATATCCTGCGCATAATTCTGCAACGGCTTGCCTTGAATTACTCCCTCGGCGACATCCTGAAGCTTTTTAATCATATCCGGGTTGGTTGTAACCAGCACTTCATTTACTCTTTGATCACTCTGCATAATCTTGGTTTTAACTTCTTCTTTTACTTTGTTTTCCTGGTCTTTATCCTGCATTGCCGCCGCATTCAAGGTTAACCCCGCCAGCACCACCAATCTCCCCGGGTCAATATCCGCTGCTGCACCAGGATTGGAGCTTATACCGGATAGTTCGGATCCAGACTGGTTAGTATCGCTGAGGTTGGAAGTCGTCGTGGTCCCGCTCTGGGCCGGGGTTAAGGTTGCCGCACTATTGGAGTTTGAACTGACATTTAGGGGATTTGCAACTGTGGTTGACGATACCACCACAGTTGCCTTTTGCACCCCGTTTACATCCAGGGCCAGGTTGGAGAAACGGCTGGCCATTATCCTATTATCAGCATCTGAAGTCTGCTGCACGCCGCTGTTGGACGTGTCTTCGGGTTGAGGCTTTTTAGCGTTTTGGCTGCATCCGCTCACCAAAACCGTAGTGATAAATAATACACATAAAATTATTGTCATTATTTTTTTCAAAGCCATATACACCTCCAATTTTTGTACTTTTTATAGTTTTTAAAGATAACGAAGATTTCAAACTAAGTAAAAAATGGCAATAAAAAGCGGGACTTATCATCAGATAAGTCCCCAGGTCGTCTTGATAACTTCAATTGTTCGGTTAACTCTGGTTTTACACTATACTTTTAAGGCAGAATATAGACTTTAACTGTTTTACGGCCCCATTTCACACACTGGGATTGGTCTTCCAAAAATACATCAATAATGTTGCCTTTGATTGCGCCACCCGTATCGGCAGCCCAGGCATAACCGTATCCTTCAATATACATCTTGCTCCCCAGGGGAATCACGGTCGGATCAACCGCTATCATACCCACCGCTGGATGATTGCCGGTGGCTGTGTGTGAGCCTGTATAGGTGTAGGCCGTAGCCTGCATATAACGTGCTTCAGTGAAATCAAAACGCTGGCCGCCACGTGATACTGAAGTAATACTGCCCATGGCCAGAACCTTGTTTACAGGTTGAACTAGGGTTTCCATTTTGATTATATCCCGCTTGGCTTCCTGACCGTTGTAATAAGTGACCCGGTAGGTGTTGCGTGCAACTCCGTTTCTCCCGGTTGTTAGTGTTTTACTCAAACCTTTTTCCAGAGTAGCATCAGTTGTTTTTTCTACTTGATAAGGCATTTCCTGATCTACCGTAATTTCTTTTTGCGTAACCCTGATTACTTCAATCTCCTGTTGAGGAACAACCAGGGTTTCAGGCAGGGTCTTTACAATATCATTTTCTCCCAGCGTAAATCCGGCTAAAGCCACTGCCTCTTTTACGGTAACCGGCGTGGTGATAATTTCCCTGGTAACCCCGTCGGCTGTAACTTTCACGCTAAACGCCCTGGTAACTACTATCTGCATGTTTCTCTTAACTGGAGCATCCTGAGAAGGCTCAACCAGGTCGTTTCCCCCCAAGATAATTTGGTTTTGTTTGAGAACATCACCTACGGTCCCTGCAAATACCACTCTACTTGTAATTTGGCTACCATCAACTATCAGGGTAACCGGTTTCTGAATAGCAAAAGCTAAGCTGCCCAAGAGCAAACCCAGAGTTAGTACGCTGGCTAAAAAGAAAGATGCTTTCTTTGACCAGACTATACTCATAAAATTCCCCCTTACTTCAATATTCCCCCGGAAGAAAAATATTGAATTACTCTATTTTATGCAAAACTCCTCCCTAATGTCAAAATCTTCACCATATTATGGTTATCCTTCTATGTTTTACTAAAGGGACCGGAAAACATAGTTGCTATAATTATTATCCAGTTAAACTAATTTTATTCCTCTGCATGTAATTATTTTGTTGAAAGAGATAAACTGCCAAAAAATAAATTAGGGCTATTAAGCCCTAATTCTTTAAAATGTTCCTTTAGAAGATGTTTTTAATCTTTAATCCCATAAACCTTTCTGGCGTTGCGTCCGGTCAAATAGGCGACCTCGTCGGGATGCTGCCCCCGCAGCGCCGCCATTTTTTCCACAACGTACCGTACATGGGCAGGCTCGTTTATTTTGCCCCGAAACGGTTCCGGGGTCAGATAGGGACAGTCGGTTTCCACTAAAAGCCGATCCATAGGTACCTTAACCGCCACTTCCTGGGGTTTTTTCGCATTTTTATAAGTCAGGGGACCGGCCAAAGATATATAGAAGCCCTGCTTAATTGCCTCCAGCGCCAACGGCAAATTACCGGAGTAGCAGTGCATAATCCCTCCATTCCGGCCCGCTTTGTATTTTTTAATGGTATCCATAACATCCTGGTTGGCATCCCGGTCATGAATCACGATGGGTTTGCCGATTTGCCGGGCGAGCTTAATCTGCTCTATAAATGCCTGCATCTGAAGGTGCCGCGGTGACAGGTCGCGATAATAATCCAGCCCAATTTCACCGATAGCGACAACTTTGGGATCCTTAGCCAAACTTTTTAGTTGGTCAAGGATTTCCGGAGTCAAGGTTTCCGCATCATGGGGATGGACTCCAACGGCGGCATAAATCTGTTTATACTTTCGCGCCAAAAGAACTGCCTCCTGGGATGAGGGCAAGTCGTAACCCACACAGGTTATCTTCTCCACCCCGGCCTCCCTGGCCCGGAGCAAGATATTCTCGACGTCCCCCCGCAACTGGCTGTCCTGCAAGTGGGCATGGGTATCAAATATCAAGGTCGGTTCCCCCTACTTTACCCTATTTCCTGAAGCAATATCCTTGGTAACGGTCAGGACATCGACATACTGCTCATCGGAGGCAGCCAGGATCATTCCTTGAGACATTACCCCCCGCAGTTTGGTAGGTTTAAGGTTGGCCAGCAGCACTACTTTTTGGCCGACCATTTCTTCCGGGGTATAGTCTTGAGCAATTCCCGAAACTACGGTACGCTCCTCCTCCCCTACCTTAAGGGTTAATATGAGCAATTTATCGGCTTTCTTCATTTTCTCACAGGCTATTACTTCTGCTACCCGCAGGTCCAGCCGGGCAAATTCTTCAATGCTTATATATTCATCTTTCGCCGGTTTTTTTTCGATTTCTCCCTCCGGCTGGGCAACTGCCGCCGGCGCTTGGGCTTCTTCCATTTTGGCATCTCCCTCCAGACTTTTTAAGTCGATACGCGGGAAAAGCGCATCTCCCTTCTTTACTGCAGTACCCGGCCTGGTCTTTCCCCATATACCCGCTTCTTCCCAGGCAACCGTTTGAACCTCATCCCACAAACCCAGCTGCTGGTTGGCCCGCTCCATCAGCGTAGGCATGGCAGGCGCAGTCAGAATCAAGGCAATGCGAATGCACTCCAGCAAATTATACATAACCGTGGCCAGGCGTCCGCTCTGGCTCTCTGCTTTAGCCAATTGCCACGGAGCGGTCTCGTCAATATACTTGTTGGCGCGTGATACCAGCCGGGAGGCGGCATGCAGATACGCTGAAAAGTCCAGTTTTTCAAGCTTTCCGGTGGCATCGGCATAGCACTGTCCAGCCGCTGCCTGGATCTCATCCTCCAGGGTAGTTTTGGTTTGAGGTTCAGGTAGGATGCCTCCAAAGTATCTGATTATCATGGCCACGGTACGGCTTATCAGGTTGCCCAGGTCATTGGCCAAATCCGAATTAATACGGTTTACAAGGATCTCCTCGGAATAAGTGCCGTCCTGTCCAAAACTAAGTTCCTTAATCAGGTAGTAGCGCACCGCGTCAACCCCATATTTATCCACCAATATGCGCGGATCAATTACATTGCCTTTGGATTTCGACATTTTTCCGCCTTCAAGCATGATCCATCCATGCGCCATCACTTTTTTGGGCAAAGGCAGCTCCAGGGCCATTAACATAATCGGCCAGATAATAGCATGGAAGCGTATTATGTCCTTGGCCATCAGATGTACATCCGCCGGCCAGTATTGCTTGAACTTTTCCTCGTCTTGGAGATATCCCACGCCGGTAAGGTAGTTTATCAGGGCGTCAAACCATACATATACTACGTGTTTGTCATTAAAGGGGACAGGTATGCCCCATTTAAAGGTAGTCCGGGATACGCACAAATCTTCCAAGCCGCTTTTAATGAAATTCACCACTTCGTTGCGTCGCGATTCCGGTTGAATAAAATCGGGGTGGGTGGCAATGTGTTCCAACAGCCGCGGGGCATATTTAGACATATTAAAAAAATAGCTTTCTTCCCTCAAAAGTTCTACCTCGCGGCCGCAATCCGGACACTTGCCGTCCACCAACTGCCGTTCGGTAAAAAAGGTCTCACAGGGACTGCAATACCAGCCTTCATACTGTGATAAAAATATATCACCCTGCTCGTAAACCCGGTTAAATATCTTCTGGACCACCTCTTCCTGACGCTTTTCGGTGGTACGGATAAAATCTGTATTCGATATCTGAAGTACCTTCCACAATTCACGTATGTTGGCCACTATTTCGTCCACATAGGTAATCGGTTCCATCCCTTTGTCCCGGGCTGCTCGTTCTATTTTCTGGCCATGTTCATCGGTACCCGTAAGGTAATAAACGTCATAGCCTTGCATACGCTTGAAACGGGCCATACAGTCAGCCGCAACGGTGGTGTAGGCATGCCCTATATGTAAATTATCACTGGGGTAATAGATAGGGGTGGTAATATAATAGCTTTTTTTGTCCTGCATTTTGGTCCCTCCATTTTTCAATGAGCGCTTGCGCGAATTGCGGCCCAAACGTGGGCCTATAGCGCTTTCCTGGTGCGTTTTTGGGTACATCGCCGTGAGTGTTTTAGCAAACGTCTCCCCCATCGGGAACCTACCCCGCCATTAAGGATAAATACGGTTTATCCCCTATCTATAGAGGTAGGAGCTTACGAGTCGTTTGATAAATAATCCGGTATATTCTGTATAGTTTACCACAAAAAGCAGTTCTTATCCTCCCTCTAAAAACCTGGATTATCGAAATTTGGAATAAATTTATTGTTTTTTTGTATATTTTTGTTGAAATTAGCTTGACTTTTTCTACCAATTCTGGTATCTTTTCATCATGGGGTTGGTAATTTAGAAAAGGAGGGAAACAGACATGATGAAATCAACCGGTGTTGTCAGAAGAGTGGACGAGCTGGGCCGCATCGTAATCCCTATTGAGCTAAGGCGGACTATGGGAATAGAGGAGAAAGATGCTCTGGAAATCTATGTTGACAGCGAGAAAATCATTCTTAAAAAGTATGAACCAGCTTGTATTTTCTGCGGCAATGCCGAAGATGTAGCCAATTACAAGGGTAAGAACCTCTGTAAGAGCTGTTTAACCGAATTAGCCAAGCAAATTGGTTAATTTTCGCTCAATCAGAAGAAATTTGTTCCAAAAATTGTTTATAAATTGTCGATTTTTTGATCTTATACTCCCGGGCTTTCATTTTGAGGGCCTCTTTTTTTTCTATTCCGTTATTTATTAATTCCACGGTCTCCCGGATGATTTTTTCCATATCAACTGCCCCCGGTATCTCTGCCTGAACCGGAATAACCAAACATATTTCCCCCCGCGGCGGGTTCCCCTTGAAATGGATTATCATTTCAGAGGCTGGACCCCGTTTGACCTCCTCATGTATTTTGGTTATTTCCCGAACTATGCAGACCGGCTGCTGCTCACCCATGACTGCGGCAATATCCTCCAGGGTTTCCACCAGTCGGTGAGGGGCTTCGTATAATACCAGGGTTCGCGGCTGCTTTTTAATACTCTCCAGGCTGCTCTGTCTTTTACTCCTTTTGGCCGGTAAAAAACCCAAAAAAACAAATGATGAAGTGTCCAGGCCGGAAACGGCCAAGGCGGCAGTACAGGCCGACGGTCCGGGGATAACCTCTATTTCTACTTCGGCCGCGATGGCCGAGCGGATTAATTTTTCTCCGGGGTCGGATATAGTCGGCATACCGGCATCTGACACCAGCGCAACGGTCTTTCCGCTGAGCAGTTCCGCCAAAATGTATTGTTCTTTTTGAATATTGCTGTGCTCATGGTAGCTTACCAGACGGTTCTTGATTTTGAAATGATTTAAGAGCTTGATCGTATGGCGGGTGTCTTCACAGGCAATCATGTCCGCCGTCCGCAGGGTTTTGAGCAATCTGACACTGGCGTCTTCCAAATTTCCGATAGGTGTGCCGCATATATATAATTTACCGCTCATTTAGTCCCCCATAATACTGTTTGATCTCAGTCGTGTATTCACCCGGTTTTTCATAAATCACTAACGGGGCCAGAATATTCAATCTTCCCGGTCGGTTTTTCATCCCTTCCAGCAAAAACAGCGAGGCTTTACGATCAATATAAGAGTGGACCAAGCGCAACCTTTTAGGAAATAATTTATGGCACCGAAAGGCTTCCAGGGCCTCCTCCAGCCGTTCAGCCCGCTGGATGATATTCATCTTGCCTCCCTGTCTCAGGAGATATGCACCCCGGTCAACCAGTTCCTTAAGATTCAGGGTCAGTTCGTGGCGGGCATTGGCTTCTTCGGGGTTGTTACTCAGGTGCCCTTCCCCCATTTTCCAAAAAGGGGGGTTGCTTAATACCAAATCAGCACTCCCCCCTGCTAAAACCCGGTCAATTTCTCTTATATCTGCCTGAAAGATCTCTATGCGGTGGTTCAATCCATTCAAATTAATACTTCGCCGTGTTCGCTCAACCATGGCAGGTTGGATCTCAACCCCGATTATTGATGGTTCGGAGGCTAGCGCCGCCAATAATATCGGAATAACCCCATTACCCGCACCTATATCAATAATATGCTTGGCCTCCGAGGGTTCAACAAAATGCGTCAGCAATACGGCATCCAGGGAAAAACGATAACCATGTACCGGTTGGATAATTTTAAAGTTACCCAGGATTAAATCATCGAGACTCTCTCCGGCATTTAAATATTTAATACTGTCGCCCACGGTATCTTTACCCCTTGTTCATAAAGGCTATACAGAAAATACATCCATCCTGGCGCGGAGTACCATAGGCTACCGGACAAACGTGGTAGCCTTCATTATATATCTTCCCGAGCTGATCGTAGCTTTCGCCCTGTAGTTTAATGATCTCCGAGTTCTGCCGGGGAGGTTCAACGGGCTTTTCTATTTTCTCCTGTTCCAAACGGTATACCCGCTCTTTCAAGTCACCTAGCTCAAGAATCAATTCCCGAATCAATACCTTCAATTCTTGTACCGTTTTTTCCATTCTTTGCTCCCTCCGGCTTCTTGCCATCATACAACTCCGATTCGTATTTGAGGCAGCACATCAGGCGCCCACAAATACCGGATATCTTGGTAGGATTAAGTGAAAGTCGTTGTTCTTTAGCCATTTTAATAGAAACCGGCGCAAATTCTCCCAGGAAATTGTTACAGCACAATACCCGACCGCAGGTCCCAATCCCACCCAGCATTTTGGCTTCATCTCTGACCCCGATCTGCCTTAATTCAATTCGGGTTTTGAAGATGGCTGCCAGGTCCTTCACCAGTTCACGAAAATCAACTCTGCTTTCAGCCGTAAAATAGAAAATTATCTTGCCCATATCGAAAGTGTATTCAACGTCGATTAAGCGCATAGGCAGATTGTGAGCCCTCACTTTTTCGCGGCATATTTCCAGAGCCTGGGCTTCTTTTTCTTTATTTTGCCGATAAATTCGCTGGTCTTCTTCATTGGCCTTGCGGCTTACTGCTTTTAAAGGCAACACCAACTGATCTTCGCTTACCTCACGCCTGCTGATAGCCACTTCGCCATACTCCACCCCGCGAACCGTATCGACAATTACTGCATCGCCAACACGCAGATCAAGGTCGGCGCTGTCAAAATAATATATTTTGCCGGCGGCTTTAAATCTCACCCCTACTACCAATGCCAATGAAATAACCTCCTCCAGAGTTCATGATTATATTTAAGGCATCCCCTGTTTCCAAGAATTTTACTATCTTCAATTATTTCCTTTTTTATTTTAATGCATCCCGAAGCTGATAGGAAATATTAATACTTAACAGCAGGGAATTAACCGGCCCACGGTATTGCCTGCTAAGTTTATCCATTTGGCTCAGCGTTGTCATTACCCTTTCCGGATCAAGCGGTTTAAATTCTTTATAAAAATCATGATTGCTTTCCACTACCAAAAGCGCCCGCCGGCCGGTTGTCTGAAAAATATAAATATCCCTCAACAGGGCTGCCAGCATCCCCGCAATCATCGCCGGTTTTTTTTCCATTAGTTCGGCACATTTGAATACTTCAACATCGCCTCCGGCGGACAGGTCTTTTACCATATTACGAGTTGTATGCCATAGTTCTTCGATCCCCTCCTCCTCTGCCAGCTGAATTGCGGCGGCAATGCTCCCCTGGCCCAATCTTGCCAAATTAGTCAACCTGTCATCGTCTTCTAGGCCTCGTTTAATTAAAATTTGCCGTATGTCCGATTCGGTTGCCGGGGAGAATCTGATGAGCTGACAGCGGGAGACAATGGTCTCCATTAAGTTCGGTTCAGCCGTAACCAGAATAATAACAGCATAGCCGGGCGGTTCTTCCAAGGTCTTCAACAAGGCGTTGGCAGCGGGCATACTCATCAAATGAGCTTCATGAATAATTACCACCCGCCGGGCGGCACGATATGGTTTCATGGCCAGCCAGGGCTCCATTTCGCGATTAATTTGCTCAATGGCTATTGATGTCTTATTCTCTGGTTTTTCAATTAACATAAAGTCGGGGTGAACTTTTTCACGGAAATATATTTCACCTTCAGGATCATGTCCCAGGACAATTGCCCGGGCAAAAGCCCAAGCTGCAGTTCTTTTGCCTACGCCCGCCGGGCCGGTAAAAAGGTAGGCATGGTTTATGGCGCCGGTTGCCAATGCCCGGCGCAATATCTGAAGTGCTCTATCTTGACCCACAATCCCGTCAAAGTAATCCATATTATCATCCTTAGCGTATTAAACAGATGCGATATCATTTTGCTATTCCCGCTTTAGTTTCGCGCCTAACCCCTACACATTTTAGCTTCTATATGTTTCATGGCTTCTGCCAGCAATAGCTCGGGAGGCTGCCTGGCATCCAGCAGTTTGATGCGGTCGGGTTCCCGGGCTTGAATTTTGAGATACCCCGCCCGGATACGTTGCTGGAACTCCAAGCCTTCTTGCTCCAGGCGATCCGGTACATTTTTAATTCTGCGTTTCTGCCCTTCACTCGGATCTATATCAAGCAGTATCGTAATATCAGGCTTTAACCCGCCAGTGCAAATACGATTGAGATCCTCCAGAAATTCCAAGTCCAGTCCCCGCCCATATCCCTGATAGGCAATGGTAGAATCCAAATACCTGTCTGCTATGATTATTTTACCCTTAGCCAGAGCCGGGCGAACTATTTCTTCCACCAGCTGACTGCGGGCGGCAGCATATAACAGAGCCTCGGTTTTACCTATTATACCATCATTCCTCACGTCCAGGAGCATGTCCCTTATCTTTTCAGAGATAATCGTACCTCCGGGTTCCCTAAGCCCCATAACCTGGTATTTCCTGCCCATAAGGGCCAATAAGTTCTCTTTTAATGTGGTTTTCCCACTGCCATCAATGCCTTCCAGACTAATAAATAATCCATTTACCTTCACGCGCTCTCCTCTACTTCCTATACTAATACTTTAATATGTTCTAATTCTGGTTCCTCCGGCCCTTGCAGGGGTGCTCCAATGGTTTTAAGGTAATTAATATACTCCCATACCTCGCCGGTAATAAGTTCACCTGGCAGCAAACAAGGTATACCGGGCGGGTAGGCAGCCACCATCTCCCCTGCTATTCGCCCCTTTGACGCTTCCAGCTTGATTTTCTCGGTGGCCGCGAAAAATGCCTGGCGGGGAGTCAACGCCATTGGCACCGGGGGCGGCAGACAGACTGGCCGGGCTGCGGTTCCGCCAGCCGGATAACGGCCGGCAATATCCCGCAGGGCCAGATAAAATCCCTCCCAGTCGGCGCGATCATGGAGCAGGGAAAACATCGCCAGGATTAGATCGGGCTCAGCCATTTCCACTTGAATATGATATTCATCCCGCAATAACCGGGCTACCTGATAGCCGGTAAGACTTAGGTCCCGAACCCCTATCAACACTTTTAAGGGATCTAAAGCCTGTACCCCTGGAATGTTTAGTAATTCAACATCATAACACCGTATACCTTTGATCATATTCAATTTGGTTTTGAATTCACAGGCATACGCGATTGACCGTTCCAGATAATCTTTGCCTTTCCGCTCCATAAAATCCCGGGCCAGGTCAATTGAGGCCAGCAAAAGGTAAGATGGGCTGGTAGTCGTTAAAATATTATAAGCTTCCTGCAGTCGGCCATGATTACTGAAGTTTTTCCCCAGATGCAGACAAGCGCCCTGGGTTAGAACCGGCCAGGTTTTATGCAGTCCGTTAACTGCAGCGGCAGCCCCATCTTGCACAGCTGGATGGGGATAAAACGGGTGAAAGGGGAAATGGGCTCCATGGGCTTCATCCACCATCAACATTTTTTCCCATTTATTAACTACAGCTGCAATACCGGCAATATCGCAGCAGGTTCCATAATAGCTGGGGCTGGTGACGAACACCCCTTTTACTTCTTTATGCAGGGGGAGTAAATTATCTATTTGTTCCGCCTGCACCCCCAACCCAATTCCCAGTTCCGGCTGTACGGCGCAGGGTATATATATGGGATTGACCCCCGTTAGGACCATGCCCCCATAGAAAGAGCGGTGGGCATTCCTGGGCACCATGATGCTGTCATTTTCGGCAAAACTCATGAACAAGGCTTGAATTCCTGAGGTTGCTCCGTTTACCAGGAAAAAGCTTTCCGCCGCCCCACACGCCAGTGCCAACTTTCTTTGGGCGGCTGCAATCACACCCTGAGGAAGATGTAAATCGTCCAAGCCTTCAACTTCGGTCACATCCAGGCTTATTAACGCTTCCAGTTCCGGCGGCATTGTACCTTTTCCCCCGATGTGACCGGGCATATGCAGACGCAATCCTCTTTCTTGCAGGTATAAGGTTAAAGCGGTATAGATGGGCGTAGTTGGTAGCAATATTTTGTTCCTTCCTGCGGGACCGTATTTTATTCATTGTATATTAAATTAAAAATAAAAAAAGCGCTTCTGCGCTCATTTTAATATCTGTTTTATCTTTTGCAAAAAGTCCTGGTATTTACTCGACCCTACCTCACTGTGAATTAACTGCTGCTCACAAGCTGTGCAAATAAAGATTTTTTTTAGTTTTATTCCTCCTCGTATGCCGCCGGGCGGGACCTCGCCGCACATTATGCACCGGGGTAAAAGAACTCCCTGAACCTGCGATTCAATTATGGGTACCGAAACATTGCTCATTAAACAAGCCAACTTTCCTTTTTTTAGTAGTATTGCCTCTTTTACTGGAAATACACCGCAAATAAATATCGCGTACTCTAAGTTATGCAAATCGTAATCACCCGGTTACTAATCTGTCAGTTCTTTATAACAAAAAAGAAACGTAAATGCTGTCTCTCGGGGCAAGCTATAATATACTAAACCTAAGAGGTGAGGTTATGCTGCAGAAAATCGCAGCCGATATAGCCGCACAGGGCGGCAGGGCTTTTTATGTAGGCGGCTATGTGCGGGATAAACTAATGAACATTGCTTCAGATGAAGGCGAAGATGTTGATATAGAGATATTTTCTCTTAATTTGGAGCAAACTCAAGCTATATTGTCCCGCTATGGCACTATCAGGCTGGTAGGTAAGTCTTTTCCCGTTTTGAAAATCAACGGTCATCAGAAATGGGATTTTACTCTGCCCGCAAGACCTGATTTATCTTATGCCGAAGCCTGCGCCCGGAGAGATCTCACCATTAACTCCATGATGATGGATGTTTTAAGCGGCGCCATCATTGATTATTATGGCGGTCAAGCTGATATCGCCGGCCACGTTATCAAACACACCTGCTCCGATGTCTTCCAGGATGATCCTCTCAGGGTTTACCGGGCCATGCATTTTGCAGCTCGTTTTGAATTTTCCATCCACCCGGAAACTATGCGATTAATATCCGCGACTGATTTGAGGGAGGTTAAGCGCGACCGAATCTATGAGGAAATAAAAAAGATGCTGCTCCTTGCTGCCCGACCCTCCATAGGGTTGCGGTATATGCAGTTAGCCGGTATATTGAAACGTATGCATCCCCTCCTTTTCCGCTTGTACACCTGCCGGCAAACACCCCACCACCATCCCGAAGGCAGCGTTTGGGAGCATACCTTGCTGGTGGTAGATGAGGCGGCCAGATTGAAAGAACAATCATCTAATCCTGCCGCCCTGATGTTCGCGGCTCTGCTGCATGATATCGGCAAGCCTCAAACCTCAAAAAACCAGGGAGATAAAATTACCACCTATGGTCACGATGTGCTCGGCGCCAAGCTTGCTAGAGCCTTTTTAGAGGGACTCACCCACAACCAAACCCAAATTGACGCCGTGACCTTGCTGATCAAAGAACATATGCGACCGGTCCTGCTCTATAAGGAGCGGCAGAACGTTACCGACAAAGCTATTCGGAAATTGGTAAACCGAGTAAATCTAAAGGAATTGCTTTTGCTGGCGGAAGCCGATTTTAAGGGCAGAGGTATAGATCGGGATTTTGAAGTTATCCGCCAATGGTTTGAAGATAAATTAATTAATCTGGGGCTTGATCCGGAAAAAAAGCTGGAGCCTCTGGTTAAGGGGCGGGATCTGCAGAAACTGGGAATTGATCCCGGACCATCATATACCCCCACCCTGGCATATGCCTTCGAACGGCAGCTGGATGGTGAAACCAAAGAGGCTATACTCGATGAAATTAAACGAATCAATAATCTTTATTGATTGAATAATATCTATATGATATCATATAGATATCTAAAGAAGTAACTAAAAAGGAGGGGGCTTTTAGCCATGCAGGAACGAAAGGTATGGAAATTTAATGGGTTTCTAGCACTTTTGCTAGCATTACTATGTCTGCTGCTGACGGTCTATTTCTCAATTCAACTGCAAATTGTACTCGCCAGCCTAAGTTTTATTGTTACACTCATCATTTTCTGCTCAATAACCATCGTTCAACCCAATCAAGCCCGGGTAATTACTTTTTTCGGCAGCTATCTAGGCAGTATTAGAGAAAATGGGATTTGGATGACCGTACCCCTGTCATCTCGGACCGTAGTCTCGTTGCGGGTAAGTAATTTTAACAGTAAGACTCTTAAAGTAAACGATGTTGAGGGCAACCCGGTGGAAATAGCTGCCGTGGTGGTATTCCGGGTAGTTGATTCTGCCCGCGCCATTTTTGATGTATCCAATTATGAACAATTTGTAGAGATCCAGAGTGAAACCGCTCTGCGTCATGTTGCTACCAAATACCCTTATGATAATTTTGGGGAGGAAGGGTTCTCTCTACGGGGTAATGCCGAGGAAGTAGCCTCGGAATTATCCCGCGAGCTACAGGACCGTTTGGCCCTGGCCGGAGTGGAGGTAATGGAAGCCCGGCTGACTCATTTGGCCTATGCCACCGAAATTGCCAGTGCTATGCTGCAAAGGCAACAGGCCTCTGCTATTCTGGCCGCACGGCAAATTATCGTGGAAGGGGCGGTCGGCATGGTTCAGATGGCGCTTGATCGTATGGAAAAGGACGGTATTCTGGAATTGGATCAGGAACGCAGGGCAGGCATGATCAATAACCTATTAGCAGTTATTATTTCCGAACGCGGCGCTCAGCCCATAATAAATTCGGGCACCCTTTATTAAAACGGCGGAATTTTTCTATGACTGGCAGCAAAAAGAGCTTTCCTCTACGTATAGACCCTAAAATCTATGCCGCTTTGGAAAAATGGTCCCAGGATGAATTGCGCAGTGTCAATGCCCATATTGAGTTCCTGTTGCGTGAAGCGCTAAAAAGAGCCAACCGATTACCCTTACCAGACAGGGAGGCTGAAAAATCAAATGAATTTGATATACAGGCCTGAAAACGAGGGACAGTTTTCCGAAAGCACTTGGTAGTGTCTAAAGAAACTGTCCCCTGTCTATTTAGCTTGATCAATTGGCAAGGCATGCCTGTAAAAAGCAGTCGGGGGTTAGAATGCTCTTTCCCTCAGCTGCTTTTTCATAATTATTGAGTTTAATCCCCTTACCGTCCATCTCTAAGCAGATCTCTGATTTCTACCAGCAAGATCTCCTGGTTGGAAGGCTGCGGTGGTTGTTCCACAACTTTCACTTCTACCTTTTTACGGTGATTAACAGCCTTTATTACCAGAAAGAGCGTAAAGGCGATGATTAAGAAGTCCACTACGTTTTGCAGAAAGATACCATATTTAATTTCCGTCTCACCAACTACAATCTGCAAATTTGAAAAATTAACCCCCCCTAATAATAATCCGATAAGCGGCATAATCAGATCGGCGACCAGGGAAGAAACGATTTTGCCGAAAGCTCCTCCGATAATGACCGCGACTGCCAAATCTACTACATTGCCTTTCATAGCAAAGTCTTTAAATTCCTGCCACATCAACAACCACCCTCCTTTATTCTATTAATTATAACCATATCATAATGACTATGAATAAAGGAAGCACGGTAAATCGAGAGCAATAATACAGTTTAATTAAATGATGATATTTTTCTATAGATATAGGCATACTTTGGGTAGGAACAAGACTTTGCGACCCAGCTGATTTTTCACAGTGATAAGCTTATGGTTGACATACATTCCTAAATTTCTTATAGTATTTGGAAACCAATTGAAAGGAGGACTTTGGATTGGATAATGAAAAAAAGGTTATAGCCGTATTTAAAAAGGAAGCCAAGCCGCTTAGCTCCAAAGAAGTAGCAGAATTATCGGGGCTCGAAAAAAAGGAAGTCGATAAAATAATCAAGAAACTCAAGGACAGCGATCAACTGGATTCACCCAAGAGATGTTATTACCAGATTAAATAGTTTATTGAGGGGGAGCGCTCACCGCTCCCTTATACTTTAATCTTTTGGGCCCACCCTAACAGGAACAGTACTCATTTTAAAAATTTGTATACAAAATTTTATAACCTAAAAGCTTCAATATTTATTTATAATATATTTTAATTACTTATAATGTTCAGTTCGCTTTTTGTTGCAACTTTGTCACTTAACAGCATGTATTGAGGAGATGACTACATAATGGAAGAAATCAGTATCCAGAGAACCCCTAATCCCAAATCCAAACCTAATCAAGCTGAACTAGGTTTCGGACAGTATTTTACCGATCATATGTTTATTATGGACTATACCAAAGGCAAGGGATGGCATGACCCCAGAATAGTTCCTTACGGCCCCCTGGAACTTGATCCCTCTATCATGATACTTCACTATGGCCAGGCAACATTCGAGGGGCTTAAAGCATATAAAACACCAGCGGGACATGTTCAATTATTCAGGCCTCAATCCAATATGGAAAGGATGAATATTTCCAATGAACGTTTATGTATACCGGCCCTTGATGTTGACTTTGCCGTTTCAGCCATAAAAACACTGGTGGAAATAGATCAGGACTGGATTCCCGAAGCGGAAGGGACCTCTCTCTATATCCGTCCATTTGTTATTTCTACTGAACCTCACCTGGGAGTTCATCCGGCTAAATACTATAAATTCATTGTTATTCTGTCACCCGTTGGGGCATATTACCCTGAAGGCATTGACCCGGTAAAAATTTACGTGGAGAATAATTATGTCCGGGCTGTCAAAGGCGGCCTCGGCTTTACTAAGACCCCGGGCAATTACGCTGCCAGCATAAAGGCGCAGGAAGAAGCCGAACACAAAGGTTATACTCAGGTACTTTGGCTGGACGGTATTGAGAAGAAATACGTTGAAGAAGTCGGTACCATGAATGTAATGTTTAAGATTGACGGTGAAGTGGTTACGCCTGCTTTGGAAGGCAGTATTCTCGCCGGCATTACCAGGGATTCAACCATCAAACTCCTTAAACAATGGGGAGTCCCGGTCAGTGAAAGACGAATCAGTATTGATGAGTTGGTCGTGGCGAATAAAAACGGTACATTGGAAGAAGCCTTCGGGACCGGTACTGCAGCTGTCATCTCCCCGATAGGCGAGCTTTACTATGAGGGCCGGACTATGACTATCAATGATAATAAGACTGGAGAACTTGCAAAACGAATTTACGATACCATCACCGGGATTCAGAACGGCACTATTCAGGACACGATGGGATGGATCACAAGAGTAAAATAGCAGGTTAATAAAGATGGTGGACAGAGGTTCCGGAGCCCCTGTTCGCCTTTTATTTCCTTCCAATAACTTTCCTCTTTTACCCCCTCCCCCAAACATAACTGCTTTCGTATCAACCGTCAAATTTATAAAAACTGTATCAAAAGTGTAACTCTGTGGATGGATGTAACATTTAACGTTACATCTTGTGATACAGTTTTTTTTGATGTGCGTTATTAATATGTATCGGTTATTGTTTAGCCCGCCTAAAAGGCCTGTTTATAATATTAAAAAAAAGTTTCGTACATTTTTGTATTTGGCACACAACTTGCATTAAGTAATGGCAACAACCTAATCAGACCGATAAGAGGAGGTGAAAACGATGAATGTTGCAAGAAAATTGGAAACTAAAGGAACCACTGACAACAAAGAAGGGGCTGTTAAGAGGGCCGAGGTTATTTACCTGCCTGGCCGCAAAGCTGGCGAAGACAAAAAGCTTACCCTCGATTATTTAAATGAAAAGCTGGCTTACTTTTATGCCAACGGCGGTCCGGTAATGGATATTTAACCAGTTAATTATTAGGAGTTAGGGAATTAAGAAGCTCAGGTGTTAATTAAGGGAAGGGAGGTGCTCACGATGAACGTTGCTAAAAAATTGGAGGCTGAAGATAAATCCTATGATAAAAAAGCTAAAGCTGCCGAGGTTATTTATCTGCCTGACCGCAAGGCTGAAGAAGATAAAAAGTATACCAATGAATATTTAAATGAAAAATTGGCTTACTTCTACGCCCATGGCGGTCCGGTAATGGATATTTAATAAGCCACTGTAAAAAAAGATAACAGAGAGCACTCAAATAAACATTTTAATGAAAAGGATCAATGCGGTATGAATGAATCAAAAAATGTTATTTGGATGAACGAGATTTATCGCAGGAAAACCAAGCTAAATAACCCTGACATCTTAACTCTGGTTAACAGGTTCCTGGAAATTGCCAGAAAAGATTGGCTGGCTATAAACGAAGCAAGAGACATAGATTATATAGATCCATCTTATGAAGATAATTGGAATATCATTCCCGAGAGAACTGTTAGGGCTGAAATTATTCCATTGGTAAGCAAAAACCAACGCGAAGAGAAGAATGTCGCCAAAATAGTGAACGTTGCGCATCTTAATGAAAAAATGTATTTCATCTATAATAATGGGGGGTCTACTATGGAATTATAGGAGGTAAGAAAAAATAATGCACATTTATATAAACGCAAGGACCTGATGTTACACTCTTCCAAGTATAATGTCAGGTCCTTCCATTTTAGCTTCCCACCCCATGCTTTGCTTTGCCTGTCCGAAGCGACCTAATAATTAAAAAGAACAAGCCTTACATTAGAAAACAAAAAGCCCTGCTATAGGCAAGACTTAATTGGATAAAATAAATCCTGGCAACGTCATTAATTGCAACCACCAGGACCCAATAAGGTTGCATCGGTGGTCCCGTAGCCCGCAGGCTAACGGGGCGACCTAACCCTCATTACTGGATAATAGCAACAGTCATACTGTAAACCTGCCAGAAACAATAAAAATTCCTGGCAACGTCATTAATTGCAACCACCAGGACCTAATAGGTTGCATCGGTGGTCCCGTAGCCCGCAGGCTAACGGGGCGACCTAACCCTCATTACTGGATAATAGCCAACAGTCATACTGTAAACCTGCCAGAAACAATAAAAATTCCTGGCAACGACCTACTCTCCCACAGGAATCTGCAGTACCATCAGCGCAGGAGAGCTTAACTGCCGTGTTCGGGATGGGAACGGGTGTGGCCTCTCCGCTA
>JAYFPZ010000024.1:0-1563 GCA_034927445.1 Syntrophomonadaceae bacterium | reverse complement strand
GGAAGCAAATTTTTTACCTTATCGATAATATTCTTTCTATCTATATAAGGATTGCAGCCGCCGCAGAATTTAACCCCAATTTTCATAGCCTTGGCGCCGCTTACTCTTTAGGCGTAATTCCACAGATTTTCTGAGCCAGTTTTTTGAACTTTTTCAGGTTGGCATCCCTTAACAGTACCACTCTCTGGGCCTGGGGCGAACCGGCCCCGTGCATGGACTCTACCAACGATGTTCCCCCGGTCATGTTCTCGATCAACCGGGCCATTTTTATCCGGTCCAAAGTATCGGTATCGGCGGCCCCGGCAAAATATTTAAGCACCAAGGGACCCAAGACAGGATCATTCAGATCATATTCGGTGGGCAGCGTACCCAGGAAGCCTCCCGCGATATCATGGGCTAAACGAGAGATCTCGTAATGATTGCGGGTAATGTTCTGCTTGGTTATGTTGGCATAAGTGCCTTGCGGATAATAGTTGCCCGCCGGCAGCGGCTGCGATTCATAACCGGCAGCCAGGGAACTGGCATGCAGGGTCTCATTCAGAAGAATCATCTCAATCATTTTGTCTTTTATGTGGCTGGCCTTGGCTGTCCCGTTATACTCGGCGATGGCGGCGCTGGCTCCGATCAGCACATCAATCACCCCGGCCTTGCAGGCCCCATAGTTTTGACGATGGTAAGTGGCGAACCTTTCCACCAACATACCGGCAAATTCCGTCTCACCACACATGAACACCCGTTCCCAGGGAACAAAAACATTGTCGAATATTACCAGCGCTTCGCCGCCTACCACCCCATAGGTGGGATTGCCTTGGTCCAATTTCCCCAGCTTGCGTTCATCATTGGTTTGCCGGCCAAAAATAAGGGTTATCCCCGGGGCGTCCATTGGGGTCGCGAAACTGACTGCAAACTCCTTATCCTCAGCTTTCATGGCCACAGTCGGCATCACCAGCATCTCGTGGGAGTTTACCGCTCCGGTCTGATGGGCTTTGGCTCCTCTAACTATAATTCCGTCTTCCCTCTGCTCCACCACATGCACAAATACATCCGGATCGGGTTGTTTATGCGGGGGTAAACTGCGGTCGCCTTTGGGATCAGTCATACCCCCCACAACCATATAATCGTTTTCCTGAATATACTTTACAAATGCAATTACTCTGTCTTGATACTTAGTCCCGTATTTCTGATCAATTTCATAACTAACGCTGTAAACCGCGTTCATCGCATCCCATCCGACACAGCGCTGAAAACATGTTCCCGTTCTTTGTCCCACCGCTCTTAGGAACTTGGACTTCTTTACCATATCATCACTATTTTGTTGGATGTGGGTAAACCGATTGACTTTTTTACCGATTATGGACGAATCAGCCGTGGCCAGCTCCATGGTTTCAGGATCGAAGGCTACATCATAGGTCAGGGCAGCCGTGTTGATGTGGGGCTGTAAATAAGGATTGTCCACAAAGTTCTCCATCTTTTTTCCCATAAAATAAATTTGGGTTTTCATCTTTCTTAGGCTCTCAATATATTCCTGCCCGGTTTTCATATGATCATCTCCTAATAAAATTT